>JARGOF010000048.1:7165-43631 GCA_029212415.1 Rhizobiaceae bacterium
GCCTGAGCCTGAGCCTGAGCCTGAGCCTGAGCCTGAGCCTGAGCCTGAGCCTGAGCCTGAGCCTGAGCCTGAGCCTGAGCCTGAGCCTGAGCCTGAGCCTGAGCCTGAGCCTGAGCCTGAGCCTGAGCCTGAGCCTGAGCCTGAGCCTGAGCCTGAGCCTGAGCCTGAGAAAACTGTTTTGGTGGCGCCGGAAAGCAAGCTGGAAATCACACCATCCACAGATGATTTGCAGCCTGAAAAGCCTTCGCTCGGCAAGGTTTCGGTCAGCGACCGCGTGTCCCCGGTCGAAACAGCGCCGATGCCGGAACCCATCGCCTCTGCACCCGCTGATTCCGGCTCGTCATGGTTCGCCCGCCTGCGCCTCGGCCTGGCCCGCACCTCATCGCAGCTGACCGATCAGATCAGCGGTATCTTCACCCGCCGCAAGCTTGATGAAGACACATTGCAGGATCTGGAAGATGTTCTCATCCAGTCCGATCTCGGCATTGAAACGGCCATGCGCATCACCGACACCCTGGCGTCGGGCCGCTATGGCAAGAATATTTCAACCGAGGAAGTCCAGGCCATCATGGCCGATGAAATCAAGGCTGTGCTGGAGCCCGTTGCCGTGCCGCTGGAGCTTGATCTGAGCCACAAGCCGCATGTGATCCTGGTGGTCGGGGTCAATGGCACCGGCAAGACAACCACCATTGGCAAACTGGCCGCAAAACTGACCGCAGGTGGCCTGAGTGTCATGCTTGCCGCCGGTGATACATTTCGCGCCGCCGCCATCGAGCAACTGAAAATCTGGGGTGAGCGGACCAATTCCCCGGTTGTCGCCTCCAAGCTCGGCGCTGATGCCGCCGGCCTTGCCTGGGATGCCTTTGAGCAGGCCAGACAAGCCGGCAGCGATGTGCTCATCATTGACACCGCCGGGCGGCTGCAAAACAAGACGGAACTGATGCAGGAACTGGAAAAAATCGTCCGGGTTCTTGGCAGACACGATCCCGATGCGCCGCACACGGTGCTGCAGACCCTCGATGCAACAACCGGTCAGAATGCCCTCAATCAGGTGGAGATCTTCCGCAATGTCGCCGGTGTGAACGGGCTGGTCATGACCAAGCTGGATGGAACCGCACGCGGCGGCATTCTGGTGGCCATTTCCGCCAAACACAAATTGCCGGTCTATTTCATCGGCATCGGTGAAGGCGTCGATGATCTTGAACCTTTCGAGGCCAGTGATTTTGCCACGGCCATCGTCGGCCGCAGTCCGACAGCAAAATAATAACCAAAACAACAACCAAGGAGACGGCCGGAATGAACCAGCCCGTATTTGAAAAAGACCCAACCGATCCCGCCCGCAAGACGATCAATCCATTGCTGAAGCTGGTGCTGGAACTCGGACCGCTGATGGTCTTCTTCTTTGCCAATTCACGCGGCGCGTGGCTGGCTGAAACCTTTCCGGCCCTGGCAGCCTTTGGCGGCCCCATTTTCGTGGCAACCGGTCTGTTCATGATCGCCACGGCCACATCTCTGATCGTGTCCTGGATTCTGACCCGGACATTGCCGATCATGCCGCTTGTATCCGGCATTGTGGTCTTTGTATTCGGCGCACTGACGCTCTGGCTGCAGAACGAGACATTCATCAAGATGAAGCCGACAATCGTCAATGGCCTGTTTGCCAGCATTCTGCTTGGCGGCCTGCTGTTTGGAAAAGCCTTGCTGGGCTATGTCTTTGACAGTGCATTCAAGCTGGATGCCGAAGGCTGGCGCAAACTGACCTTGCGCTGGGGGCTGTTTTTCATCTTTCTCGCCGTGCTCAATGAAGTGATCTGGCGCAGCTTCTCCACCGATTTCTGGGTCGCCTTCAAGGTCTGGGGCACCATGCCCATCACCATCCTGTTCACCATGAGCCAGATGCCGCTGATCATGAAGCATACGGTGGAAGAGAAAACCGAGTAGCGCGGGGAATTGCGGGCTCTGCCCGGAGCGAGGCAAGGGGTGCTGCAAGTGGGGCCCAGAGCGAAGTAACTGGGTGCTGCACCTCAGAAGAGTGTTACGGAAAACACGGGAGTTGCGCTGCGAGGCTGGGATCTTTTCCGCTCACGGCGAGCGGCGCTGAAGCGCCTGCCTGCGCGGGGCGCGGCCAAACTGTTGGCCGGGCTGCGGTCGCAGCCTGTTGAGTGCCTTGCTGGCAGACACCGGGTGCAGCAAGCACGGCCTTACTGACAGGCACTCACCCGCCGAAGGCGGCAAGCGCGACCGCGCGTCGGGGCCAATGCCCCGCCCCGTCTGGAGCCAGCGCCGCAAGGCGCGTTCGGCGTGAAGACATTATAAATGCCGTGAAGACAATACCAAAGCCATCCGTATTCCGCGCGGCAACGCAGTGGTACCGTACCCTCTTCTTTATCCGGTCGGAGAGCTCAGCGCTTTCTCAATCTGCGGCAGCAGTTCATCACGTATGGTCTCGGGGCTGAACGGTCCGATCTGCTTGAAGATAATGACGCCATTTCTATCGAGAAGATAGGTCTCGGGAATGCCGTAAACACCCCAGTCAATGGCTGAAATGCCTTTCGGGTCGACACCGACAGCCGCATAGGGGTTTCCAAGTTCGCCGAGGAACCGCAGCGCGTTGGGCGTCTGGTCCTTGTAGTTGATGCCGACCAGATTGATGCGCTCATCGCGGGCCAGAGCCATCAACAGCGGATGCTCTGCGCGACAGGGAACGCACCAGCTTGCCCAGACATTGACCAGCGTCACCTTGCCCTCAACCAGCGCCGTGCTCAAGGCCGGAACCTGCTGACCATTGCGGACAAGACCTTCAAGCGGCGGCAGATCCAGCGCTGGCGCCCCGGTGCCGATCAGCACGGAGGGGATCGTTGAAATATCCTTGTCGGACAACAGCTGGCTCAGGAATACGGCGGCAAGCGCCACAAAGGCAATCAGCGGCAGGAAGGCCATCCACTGACGTCGTTTCACGCGTTTTTCGGGCGTCTGTTCTGATTCGTCAGCCATGATCAGCCTTTGCCGGAGCACTGTCCGACCTGCGCCTGACGCCGCGCGATTCCAGCGCGGCCAGTTCGGCCTTGCGGGCACGCTGGTCGATTATGACCCAGGCGACAAGCGCCAGAACGACAAATGCCGAAGCCGCATAAGAGATCAGGACATAGGCGAAATGGCTCATGACGGGATTATCCTCGGGCCGAACGGGCCGCCTGCCGGCGCATGGACGCCACCCGCCGGCGCCAGATTTCGTTGCGCATGGCGGCAAAATGCAGGGTGAAAAACAGCATCGAAAAGGCCAGCGCCATGACAAGCAGCGGATAAAGCAGCGAGGGATGGATGGTTGGACCGTCAAGGCGCATGACGCTGGCAGGCTGATGCAAAGTGTTCCACCATTCAACCGAAAATTTGATGATCGGAATATTGATATAGCCGACCAGAATAATGATCGCCGAAACCCGCGCCGAGCGGGCCGGATCATCCATCGCCCGATTGAGTGCAATCAGGCCGAGATACATCAGGAAAAGCACAAAGACGGATGTCAGCCGCGCATCCCATACCCACCAGGTCCCCCACATGGGTTTGCCCCACAAGGAACCGGTCAGCAGCGCCAGAAAGGTAAAAGCCGCACCAATCGGCGCGGCGGCTTTGGCCGCCACATCGGCCAGGGGATGACGCCAGACAAGCGTGCCGATCGCAGCAATCGCCATGACCGTATAGCACATCATCGCCAGCCAGGCCGATGGCACATGGATGAACATGATGCGCACGGTCATGCCCTGCTGGTAATCCTCCGGTGCCTGAAAGCTCAGATAAAGACCGACAGCAAACAGCAAGACCGTCACACAGATCATCCACGGCATCAGTCTTCCCGCAACCGTCAGGAAGCGGGTTGGGTTTGCAAGTCCTGTCAAAAAGGCGGCAATGCTGGCGATCATGGTTCCCTATCTAGCGATTGGAACGGTTCTCGACAATGGCGCATTTGACGCAGGCGGATATTTTCAAATTGTCTTGTCTTCAAGACGCCAGTGCCTGTTCCATGCCTGCCCCGGGATATCACCGGTCCGCAAAGGCAAGTCTGAGGCCGAGCAGACCGAAGGCTCCGGCAAAGGAACGCCTCAGCCAGGTCATCACCTGCGGGCGCCCCGCCATATAGGCACGGGTCAATGAGGCGCATGTTCCGTAGCCGACAAAGACCACGAATGTCAGCAGCATGAATATTGCCGCAAGAAACAGCATCTCAGCCGTGGCATGGGCGGCATTTGCGGGGACGAATTGCGGCAGAAAGGCCAGAAAGAAGAAGGAGAGTTTGGGGTTCACAGAGTTGATGAGAAAACCGTTGGTCACGATCCTGATGGCCGGTATCTGTTTTTTGAGCTCCGAAATCTCCAGCGGACCTTTGTCCCGCAGGATACTCCAGGCCATGTAGAGCAGATAGACAACACCCACATATTTGACGATCTGAAAAGCCATTGCGCTGGCATGCAGCAAAGCGGCCAGACCAATGATACTGGCCACGATATGCGGAACGATCCCCATTGTGCAGCCAAATGCGGCAACAATGCCTGCCCGCATGCCGCCACCAAGTCCCCACGCCAAAGTGTATAGGACACCGGCTCCGGGCAACAGGATCACGACGATTGATGTCAGCAAAAATTCCATGCTCATGATCTGCCGGTTCCCTTGCGTCAGGAGGTTTGCATTTGTTGTAACGGGACCGCCGCATCATTGGCAAGTCGCAACCCCTGCCGAGGTATGTTGCGCCTCCCGGCGGCTTTGCTATAAGGCCTTTATCCTTGTCCCCTTCCGTCAGGCCGATTTCATGTCTTTGAACCTGCTCCTCGATCATCTCAAACACACCGCAGCGCTGTCTCAGGTCTCGGGCATTCTGTCCTGGGATCAGGAAGCCATAATGCCGGTCAAGGGTGCTGTGCAGCGCGCCGAACAGGCCGGCGCTCTGGCAAGCGTGATTCACGCGCGCAACGGCGACCCGCATATTCCCGAATGGATTGCCGCCATAGACCCGGACAGGCTTTCTGCCTTTGACCGGCGCAATATTGCCGAAGCGCAACGCGGCTACGACAAGGCCACCAGAATTCCGGCGCGGCTTGCCGAAGAAAGCGCCCGTGCCGCCTCGCAGGGTCAGCGGATCTGGGCCGCGGCCCGCGCCGAAAAGAATTTCAGCGCCTTCGCGCCTGCCTTGAAGAAGAATATCGATCTGAAGCGCGAGGAGGCCAAATGTCTCTCGGCTCCAGGCAGCGATCTTTATGATTGTCTGCTGGATGATTATGAGCCGGGCGCACGCGCTTGCGAGCTGCAGCCATTGCTTGAAAGCCTTCGGCCCGGTCTGGTGGCGCTTCGCGAAAAGATCGCCGGGAAACCGATGCCCAAGGCCCTGACCGGAAACTTCCCGGCCGCCGGCCAGTTGATGCTGGCACGGCAGATTGCGGTACAACTGGGCTATGATCTCGAGGCCGGCCGCATCGATACGGTGGTCCATCCTTTCTGTTCGGGAACCGGCGGCGATGTGCGCATTACCACGCGAACCGATGAGGAAGACCCGCTCAATTGCCTTTACTCCACGGTTCATGAAGTCGGCCATGCGCTTTATGCGCAGGGCATAACGGATGAATTCATGCCCGCCGCCGATTATTGCTCGATGGGTGTGCATGAAAGCCAGTCACGGTTTTGGGAAAATCAGATTGGCCGCTCGCGCCCCTTTGCAGACTGGCTGTTTCCGGCCATGGAAAAGGCATTTGGCACCATGTCACTGAATGGGCCTGATCAGCTTTACGCGGCGGTCAACCGGGTCGAGACCGGCTTCATCCGCACCGAAGCCGATGAGGTGCATTACAACCTGCACATTCTTCTGCGCTTTGAACTGGAACGCGAACTGATTGCCGGAACGCTGGAGGTCGATGATCTGGAAGAGGCCTGGAACACCCGATTTGAACGGGATTTCGGCCTGGCTGTTCCCGATGCGAGCCTCGGTGTCCTGCAGGATGTGCACTGGTCAATCGGCCTCTTCGGCTATTTCCCCACCTATAGTCTTGGCAATATCTATTCCGCCTGCCTCGACAAGGCCATGCGCGCCGACCTGCCGGGCCGCGATGACATGGTGCGCACGGCGCAGACCGCGCCGGTTCTGGGCTGGCTGCGCGAAAGGATCCACCACAAGGGACGGGTTCTTTCAGCCCCGCAATTGATCGAGCAGGCAACCGGTGAGGCACCCAGCGCCGCACCGCTGATCCACTATCTCGAAGCGAAATTCGGCGCGCTCTACGATTTGTAAAACGATCCGATCCTCAATCGGCTGAAGCCCGCAGGGCGGCGCTTGCCGCCAGCGGCCCGAGCACGGAAAAAAACAACGTGATGGCACACAGGATCAGGAACGGCGGCGTAAAGGGCGCCGGATCCTCGACGGCGCCATAGACCGCGCTGACACCGAAGATCAGCACAGGCACGGCCAGCGGCAGCACCAGCACCGATACCAGCACGCCGCCGCGCGGCAGCGCGACGGATACAGCGGCACCGACCGCGCCAATAAAGGTGATGGCCGGCGTTCCGACGAGCAGGGTCGCCGCAACCGCCAGCATGGCCACCCCCTTGATGTTCATCAGCAGACCGAGAACCGGTGAGGCGATGATCAGCGGCAACCCGGTGCCGGCCCAATGGGCCAGGCATTTGACAAGCACCGTCAGGAACATCGGCGTCTCCTGCATCAGCATGATGTCCAGCGAGCCATCTTCACGGTCATGCTGGAAAAGCCGGTCGAGACCCAGCAAGGCCGCCAAAAGGGCGCCGATCCAGAGAATGGCCGGGCCGATGAGGGACAAAAGCTTGAGATCGGGGCCGACACCAAAGGGAATCACCGCGACCACGGCCAGAAAGAACAGCACACCGATCAGCGCGCCACCACCGGCGCGCATGGACAGCCGCAGGTCACGCAGGAAAAGCGCCCACATCAGCCAGCCTCCGGGTCGGCAAATGGGTCTTCGTGACTCAACCGCGCGTCCTCATCCGGCATCAAGACAAGATTTTGTGCCTTCTCGAAGCCGAGAGGCTGGTGGGTAGCCGCAATCACCATGCCACCGGCCTCCAGCTGGTCTTCAACCAGATCGGCGAACATGTGCCGCGACGCCAGATCAAGCGCCGCAGTTGGCTCATCCAGGATCCACACCGGCCTGAACGACGTCATCAACCGTGCCATGGCGATACGCCGCTTCTGACCGGCGGAAAGATAACCGAAGGGCAGATGCGCCACCCCTTCAAGCCCCACCGCCGCAACAGCGTCCGGAACGCTGAGTACCCGATGATCCTGCGCATTGGCCTCATTGATCATGAATTTTTGCCAGAAATCCAGATTTTCGCTGACTGTCAGCTCCGGCTTCATGCCATTGTGATGCCCAAGATAATGCGAGGCTTCCGCCACAGTTTCATAGGGCCCGCCTTCCAGCGTCACCGCACCCTGCGCATCCGGCAACAATCCGGCCAGAACCCGCAAAAGCGTTGATTTGCCCACACCATTGGGACCCGACACCACAAGCGCCTCGCCTGAAGACAGGGAAAAGCTGATTCCGGAAAAGAAGATCTGGCCACCACGCGCAACCGATATATTCTCGGCAAGTAGCCGCATGAGGCATCGTTCTCCCTGTCAGAAATGCTGCATCACGGAAAAACTCATATTTCCGTGCATTGTGCTCTAGAACCATTCTACAAAATTATCTATAAAGCTCGCAACCACGCCAGCGGTCGGCGTGAACCCCATATTTGCGCCGAACATGGTTATGGGTCAATCACACGGATTGATCTTCCACGAGCGGACAGCGGAAATGGCCGCACCCGCAGGCTTTGATATGCTTATGGCATATCTATAAGCGTTCGTTCGAAAGTTTCGGTGAACCAACGTAGATGAGAGCGCCTGTGACGAAATCTGTCGACAGCTTCAAATGCCGTAGCACCCTGAAAGTGGGCGATGCGGAATACACCTATTTCAGTCTGGCTGAGGCTGAGAAAAATGGTCTTGATGGTATTGCAGCCCTGCCTTTTTCCATGAAAGTGCTTCTGGAAAACCTTCTTCGCAACGAAGATGGTCGCTCGGTGACCAAACAGGATATTCAGAACATCGCTGAATGGCTGACCGACAAGGGCACCGCCGGCAAGGAAATCGCCTATCGCCCGGCCCGTGTGCTGATGCAGGATTTCACCGGCGTACCGGCCGTTGTCGATCTGGCAGCCATGCGCGATGCAATGAAAAACCTCGGCGGCGACCCCGAGAAGATCAACCCGCTCGTGCCGGTCGATCTGGTCATCGACCATTCGGTCATTGTTGACGAATTCGGCACGCCGCAGGCTTTCGACCACAATGTCGAACTGGAATACAAGCGCAATGGCGAGCGCTATCGCTTCCTCAAATGGGGCCAGCAGGCCTTCAAGAATTTTCGTGTTGTGCCGCCCGGAACCGGCATCTGCCATCAGGTCAATCTGGAATATCTTGGCCAGACGGTCTGGACCAGGGATGATGATGGCGAAACCATCGCCTATCCGGATACCTGCGTCGGCACTGATTCGCACACCACAATGATCAATGGTCTGGGTGTTCTGGGCTGGGGCGTTGGTGGCATCGAAGCCGAAGCCGCCATGCTCGGCCAGCCGATTTCCATGCTGCTGCCTGAAGTCATTGGCTTTCGCCTGACCGGCAAGCCGAAGGAAGGCATCACTGCAACCGACATCGTTCTGACGGTTGTGCAGATGCTGCGCAAAAAGGGCGTTGTCAGCAAATTTGTCGAGTTTTTTGGCCCCGGCCTGAACAATATGACTCTTGCCGACCGCGCAACCATCGCCAATATGGGCCCGGAATATGGCGCAACCTGCGGCTTTTTCCCGGTCGACAGCGAAACGCTCAAATACCTCAATGTCACCGGTCGCGACGAAGACCGGATCGCTCTGGTTGAAGCCTATTCGAAGGCCCAGGGCATGTGGCGTGAAGAGGGCGACACGCCACCCGTATTCACCGACACGTTGGAACTTGACCTGGGTGACGTCGTGCCATCCATGGCCGGACCAAAACGCCCTGAGGGCCGTATTGCGCTGGAAGGCATCGCAGCAGGGTTTACCGAATCTCTGGTCAGCGAATACAAGAAGACCGTCGACAACGACCGGCGCTACGAGGTGGAAGGCGAGGATTACGATCTTGGCCATGGCGATGTGGCCATTGCCGCCATCACCTCCTGCACCAATACATCCAACCCATCCGTGCTGATCGGCGCCGGCCTGCTGGCCCGCAACGCCTTGGCCAAGGGCCTGAAAACCAAGCCCTGGGTCAAGACATCGCTGGCCCCCGGCTCGCAGGTTGTGGCGGAATATCTGTCACGCTCCGGTCTGCAAGAAGATCTCGATCAGCTTGGCTTCAATCTGGTCGGTTTCGGTTGCACCACCTGTATCGGCAATTCCGGTCCCCTGCCGGCGCCCGTTTCCAAGACCATCAACGACAAGGGTCTGATTGCAGCAGGCGTTCTTTCAGGCAACAGAAACTTTGAAGGCCGTGTCTCACCGGACGTTCAGGCCAACTATCTGGCTTCACCGCCGCTGGTCGTTGCCTATGCGCTGGCCGGTTCTGTCAGGAAAGACCTGACCACCGAACCATTGGGTGAAGACCAGGACGGCAATCCCGTCTTCCTGAAGGATGTCTGGCCTTCTTCCCACGAAATACAGGAATTCATCACCAAGAACGTGACCCGTGCACTCTTCTCCAGCAAATATGCGGACGTGTTCAAGGGCGATGAGAACTGGCAGAACGTCAAGATTCCCGATGGCCAGACCTATGCCTGGGATGACAATTCAACCTATGTGCAGAACCCGCCCTATTTTGTCGGCATGGGCAAGGACCCGGCCGGCATCAGTGATATTATCGGCGCCCGTGTGCTTGGTCTGTTCGGCGACAAGATCACCACGGACCACATTTCACCCGCCGGCTCGATCAAGGCACAATCACCGGCTGGCAGCTATCTGATGGATCATCATGTGGCGGTAACCGACTTCAACCAGTATGGCACCCGGCGTGGCAACCATGAGGTGATGATGCGCGGCACATTTGCCAATATCCGCATTCGCAACCACATGCTTGGACCGAACGGCAAGGAAGGCGGCTACACGATCCACTATCCCTCGAAAGAGGAAATGTCGATCTTTGACGCGGCCATGCTCTACAAGCAGCAGGGTGTGCCTTTGGTCATCTTCGCCGGCGTCGAATACGGCAATGGTTCATCACGTGACTGGGCTGCAAAGGGCACCAACCTTTTGGGCGTACGGGCCGTGATTGCTCAGTCCTATGAACGCATCCACCGTTCAAATCTGGTCGGAATGGGCGTCATTCCTTTCGTCCTGGAAGACGGCACGAGCTGGGAAAGCCTCAACCTGAAGGGTGACGAGACCGTCACCATCGAGGGCCTGAGCAACATCAAGCCGCGTGAAACCAAGATCGCCAAGGTGACCTATGGTGATGGAACCGTCAAAGACGTGCCGATCATCTGCCGCATCGAAACGCTGGATGAGGTTGAATATGTCAACAATGGCGGCATTCTTCAAACCGTCCTGCGCGATCTTGTCGCCTGACAGGCGCCAGCAGTTTCCGCTTTGATCAAACCGTCGGCCACAAGGCCGGCGGTTTTTTGTATCCAGACCTGTTATCAGGCCGTATCTGCAGAAGGTCCCGGTTTGCGCCATGAACCGGACCATCGCCACAATCCGCCGAACAGCAGGTAATAACCGCCAGGCACAAAGAACAGGCTCAGGACAGAGGCCACCAAAAGCCCGCCGATCATCAATGTGGCCATCGGCTCAAACAGCGCGCCGCCGGCAATGGCCATGGGCAGCAGGCCGAAAATGGTGGTCAGCGACGTCAGCAGGATCGGCGTCACCCGTTTTTTCGCGGCCTCGACAACCGCATCCTTCAGGTCACGGGTTTCGCGCTCGATATCAATCTGGTCGATCAGCACAATGGCATTGTTGATGATGATTCCGGCAAGGGAAATCATGCCGAGAATGGCAAAGAACGACAGCGGCTGATTGGTGATCAGCAGCGCCAGGGGCGCACCGATAACGATCAGCGGAACCGTCATGAAGGTCAGGATCACCCGTCTTGCCGAGTTGAACTGGAACATCAGCGCCACAAGCATCACCATCAGCGCCAACGGCATGCCGGCTGACAGCTTCTCATTGACCTCGGCGCTGTTCTCGGTTTCGCCGTCAATGGTCAATTGATAGCCGCCATCCAGATCAAGCGCTTCCAGGGTCGGTCGGATCCGATCAAGCACGTGGTTGGCCGCCAGCGTTTCGCTCTTGCCGGATATCTTGATCATGCGGACCTGATTTTCCCGGCGTATCTGCGAATATTCGAGCTTCGGATCAAAGGTCGCCAGCTGATCCAGCGAAACCAGCAGGCCGTTGGCGGGAATGGCCAGACCCGCCAGATCCTCCAGGCTTTGCCGGAAACTCTCGGCTGCACGCACTTCAATCGGGATGGACTGGTCACCTTCGCGATAGGTCGAATAGGATGTCCCGGAATAGAACGTATCCATCAGATCCGATATTTCCTTCGACGAAACACCCAGTTGACGCGCCTTGCTCTGATCGACATCGATGATGATTTTCAGGATCTTGTTGCCCCAGTCATTTTCATTCTGGGCAATCCCGGGAACATCGCCAAAGGCCACTTCAACCGCATCGGCAAGCCGCAACAGCTTTTCTGCATCCGGTCCGGAAATCTTGACTTCGACAATGCCGGATTCGCCACCCCCCATCGACAGCCGCTTGATCTTGAACCGGGCGGCAGGATGATTTTCCAGCAAATAGGCATGCGCCCGTTCAGCCGCCGCCACAGCGCCTGTGAAGGTATCGGTATTGACAAGGATAAAGGCGCTGGCCTGATTTGCATCCGCCGGGTTGAGCGCCAGATAGAACCGCGGGCCGCCATCGCCGACGAAAACGGTTGTATTGACGATTTCGGGATTTTGGGCCGGATCACGCAGCCATTGGTCCACTTTCAATGCTTCGCTGCGGGTGCTGGAAATCGCTGTGCCCTTCGGCATGTCCAGATAGATCAGATATTCCGCCCGCTCGGCCAGCGGAAACATCTCCGCCTTGACATTGGAGAACTGGCTGATGGAAAGCGCCACGGCCACATAGGACCCAAGAATGATGAGGGGACCGAAAACCAATGTTCTGCCAATAATCGATCCATAGGTTCGCACCAGCAGGCTCGGCCTGGCATCAGCCTTTGCACCCTGTTTTCGGCCGGCGAACCAGACACACAGGGGCGGCAGGATATAGAGGGATGTCAGCCAAGACCCGACCAGCATGATGCCCACCACCGCACCAAGCGAAAAGGCAAACTCGCCTTCCGTACCATCCAGGATGAGCATCGGAATGAAGGCGGAAACAGTGGTGACGGAAGCGACGGCAAGCGGTATGAAAAATTGCCGCCCGGCACCCAGTGCCGCGACCGCGGGCGTAGTTCCGTTGGCTATCCGTTTTTCAATATCCTCGACGACAACAAGCCCGTTATCAACCAGCAGCCCAAGTGAGATAATCACTGCGGCAATCGATATCTGTTGCAGATCAACGCCCATCATCGTCATGCCGATCAGCGCGAAGGCCACGGTAAAGGGCACGATACAGGCAATGATGAGGGCTCCGCGTATGCCCAGAAACAGCAACATCACCAGAAGGACGACAACAAATGTCTGAAACACATTGCTCAGCGCATTGTTGATCGATGTGGTGACATTGGTTTCCTGGAAAGTGGAGAATCGATACTCAATGCCGATGGGCTGCGTCTGTTCAAAGGCCGCGACGCTTTTTTGCAGGGCAAGGCCGATCTTCTGGATGTCTTCGGCATCATTCATTTCAATGCTGACGATCACCGCCGGCTGGCCATTGAAATAGACCGGCTTTTTGGCCGGATCCTGATAGCCCCGCCGCACATTCATCAGATCCTTGAGCCGGACGAAACCGGAGACGCCCTTGACCTTGGTCAGCACATCGCCGATTTCCGCGACGGAGCCCAGATCACCATTGGCTTCCAGAATGAGGTTCATCCCGTCGGCATCGATCTGCCCGGCGGGCAAGATGACATTTTGCGCCTGCAGGTCGGCAAGCACCTGCTCAAGCTGGACACCGACGGCCGCCAGTTTCCTGGTGTCGAGCTCAAGCCAGATCCGCTCCTCCTGAACACCGAAGAGCGCAATTTTCGAGATGCCCTGCACTTCATAGAGATATTCACGCAGATCATCGGCCGAGTCGCGCAGTTCCGCGTCGGAGAATCCCTCTCCCGTCACCGCGACGGTGGCGATCGACACATCGCCGTAATCAGTATTGACGAACGGACCTTCGGTGCCTGAAGGCAGTTTCGGCTTCAGGTCGTCCATCTTGTTTCTGATGTTTTCAAAGACACTGTTGAGTTCGACGGCTGTCACATAATTATAAACCGTGACCGTCACCACCGCATGGCCCGTCGAAATCAGCGAATTGATATCCTCTATCTCGCCGATTTCCCGCAGTTTGCGTTCAATCGGCTTGACGATGAGGTTTTCCATCCGATCCGGGGCCATACCGTCGAAATCAACCGTGACAACGGCGCTGCGAATGGTAATGGCGGGATTTTCGCGCTTTGGCATGGCGCCATAGGCCAGCAGACCCTGCACGATCAGGACAATCATGATCAATATGGTCAGACGGGACTTGGCAATGCCGAACCGGGTCAGGAAATCCATGGTCAGCCCCTATTTATCATCCGCCAGCAATTTGGCTTTCATGCCATCGCGCAGGAAGGGCACGCCGGCACAGGCGACCCTGTCACCGGGCGAAACCCCATCGACGACGATCAGCTTGTTGTTTCGGATGCCGCCGACCAGAACGCTTCTGAGCTTCACTGTGCCGGACACCTCGTCGAAGACATAGAGTTCCGAACGACCCGGTTGCGAAGGATCATCAGGCACATCAATGCCGCCGCCCATCGGCAGAACGGTGAGTGGCAATGTGTAGCCGACGCCTCTGGGAATGGGAAATTCCAGCGTTATTTCCAGCGCCATGCCGGCTTTCAGCAAATCATTTGTTTCATCAAGCGCAACAACCACGGGAAAGGCGGAAACGCTGTCCGCACGCGAACCCAGTTCGCTGACATGTGCCGGCAAAGCGATCTCAGGATCATCGGCCAGCCGAATAATCGCCTTTTTGCCGACTGCAATGCGGTTGGCCACATCGAAACTGACGGAAAAGGACGATTCAAACTTGTCGTCCGCGTAAATCGTCGCAACCGGCGTACCCGCCGTGACATTGGCAAAGGATTCCACATCGACGGAATTCACAATGCCGCTGAACGGTGCGGTCAGAACCGCTCTGCCCAGATCCTCGCGGGCATTTTCAAGCTGTTTGCGCGCCTGAACCACCTGGGACGCGCTGGTCTCCATATTGGTCTTCGACTTGTCTGCATCAGACTTGGTGACGACGCCCTGATCAACCAGTTTGGCTTTGCGCTGGTAGTCTTCTTCAGCGTTGCGGGCTGTCGACTCGGCCTGTCGCAGGGCCGCATTGGCATTGTCGACCTGTATCTGCAAGGATTTGGGATCAATCGTGGCGATCACATCACCCTCTTTGACCCGCTGGCCGACATCAAGTTTGAATTGCTCCAGCCGTCCCGAGACTTCAAATGACAAGGTCGACGTGGAGGAGGGCTGCAGTACGCTTGGATAGTGACGCACCGTCGTCTGTTCGATATCCTCGACCAGACAGGTTTTTACGCCGCGTACAATCGGTTCGATCTGGCCGGTGCGGCTGTCATCTTCGCCGCAACCGGAAACAACCAACCCAACCAAACACAACAGTGCCACCTTGCGCATGCATCTTTCCCTATCGATTTGGTCAGCTATCTGGCCTGCCAGATTGACCTGCCAATTTGAACACATGAAATAGGCAGGTCAATGGTGCTTGTTCTGAAATGGTCAACCGATGGCCTGACTGCGATCAAAGGTCGATGATATTGTGTTCAGGCCCATAGGCAAAACCGGTGATATTGTCAGCATCCTTCTCGCCAATCACCAGAATATCATGCTCGCGGTAACCACCGGCGCCGGGTGTGCCTTCCGGCACCCAGATCATCGGCTCCATCGAGACAACCATTCCCGAGACCAGTTCCGTGTCGATATCCTCACGCAGTTCAAGCCCGGCTTCCCGTCCGTAATAATGCGACAGGATGCCAAAGGAATGGCCATAGCCGAAGGAGCGATAGTCGAGCACATTGTGGTCGGCAAAAAAACGGTTGATCTCGGCACAGATGCCGGAACAGGTCGCGCCGGGCTTGATCAGTGACAGTCCCAGCTCATGGGCGCCCACATTGATGTCCCAAAGCCGCAGTGAGGCTTCATCCGGTTGCCCCAGAAACAGGGTACGCTCCAGCGCCGTATAATAGCCCGAGATCATCGGAAAACAGTTGAGACTGAGAATATCGCCTGCTGCAAGCTGTCGGGTCGTGACGGGATTATGCGCCCCGTCCGTATTGATGCCCGACTGGAACCACACCCAATTGTCCCGCAATTCGCTGTCGGGACGGGAACGGGCGATTTCCCTTTCCATGGCGTCCCGTCCGGCCATCGCAACATCGATTTCACGGGTGCCGGCACGGATGGCGTCACGAATGGCTTCGCCGCCGATATCGGCCACCCGTGCGCCTTCGCGGATCAACAGGATTTCTTCGGCCGATTTGACCATGCGCTGGCGCATGGCGGCAGGGGCCACGTCAACCAGATCCACATCACCCAGAAATTCCGACAGGAGATTGCGCGCCGCCAGCGTCAGGTGATCACCTTCAATGCCCAGCCGGTCCACGGCGGGCAGTGCAGATTTCACCGCCCGCCAGTAATTGTTGCGCTGCCAGTCCGTATAGATGATGTTTTCACCGATCGAACGGCGCCAGGGCTGGCTTGCGTCAATATTGGCGGAAACGGTTACACAGGTGTCAGCCGTCACCACGCAGCCATAGGGCCTGCCAAAGCTGCAATAGAGAAAGCCGGAATAATACGCGATCTTATGCATGGCTGTGCACAGCACGGCAGGCACATCCATCCGGTCCATTTCAGCCCGCAACGCATGCAACCTGCGGCCATATTCTGCCGGAGAAAAGGGCAATGGCGCCTTGCCGCCGTCCTGCCGGCTGAAAAAATCCGGCCTTGGGTTCGGGCCTGCGGCCTTGGAAGTCTTTTCGGGAGTGTTTGTCATGCCTGTCATCATCATCTCCATCTGCAAGACGGGCGAATGAAATGGAATCGCCCGTCGGGTGATCCGGGCGTACAGGATTTGGGTCTTCGATGTTTACTGCCTGCCGACGCCATCGGCAGACACATCAATGTGAACTGGTACGCGATTGCCGAATGATGGTCAATTCACCTTGCGCGGCGGCCCGATTGGCGTTTTTCACCGGAACGTGACTTTATATTGAAGTTGGTCGCGGGTACAAATTGCTCCGGGTCTATCGGGCTCCATAGGGGGCCACCGGGGCACATTGGGGCACATTGGGGCCCATCGGGGCAATGGGACTTCAATCGGGCGGGCAATTTCATGGCATTATTCATCATTACTCTGGTTCGCACTCTGGTCGTGGCCACAGCTCTGTCCGTATTTGTCGCATCCCCTGTATCCGCTGCCCCTGTATCCGCTGCGGAAAAGCGCCCGCGCGGCGTTGTCGAACTTTTCACCAGCCAGGGCTGCTCCTCCTGCCCCCCGGCCGACCGGGTCCTGTCCGAACTGGTGGCGCAAGGCGATGTGATCGCCCTTGCCTACCATGTCGACTATTGGGACAATCTGGGCTGGAAAGATACGCTCGGTTCGGCTCGCAATACCGCCCGCCAGTATGATTATGCCCACACGCTCGGGCGCTCGAGCGTTTACACACCGCAGGCCGTGATCAACGGTCGCGACCATATCAACGGCGCCGACAGGGGCGGCATCAATGCAAAAGTCGAGGCTTTTGCCCGTGAGGGATCAGGTCTCAATGTGGCGCTGACAACAAGGATGGATGCAGATCGGATCCGCATCACGGTTGGCGAGGGCCAAGGCAAGGCCAATGTCATCGTGGTCTATTATGACAAATTGAACACGGTTGCGGTCAAGCACGGTGAGAACCAGGGCAAGACGATTGACTATTGGAATGCGGTGCGGGACATTCAGACCATCGCCATGTGGGACGGCGAGGCCATGGCGCTGGATCTGCCGTCATCGGTGATGAAGGGCCACAATTATGACGGCTGCACCATTTTGCTGCAGCGGGTCAAAACCAATGGTGTGCCCGGAGAAATAATCGGCGCTGCAACGGTTCAGGACATCAAGGGCTGAATTGTCACATATTTTTTCCCAAATGCCGCACTTGCAATTCCCGCGACTTTTGACAAACTGAACCTGCTGCGTCTTTGACGAACAGGGACCAATTGGCACAAGGGTTATCGCATGACCGGAAATCCGGGACACAATGACAAGACATCTGCGTCAGTGCTTGTCGATCTCAAGACGTTCCGAAAATCCAAAGAGCAATTGCCCGTCACTTTTCAACGCCGCGAACTTGATGCCATCCTGCGCCTGTACTCGCGCATGGTTGCCGAAGGCGAATGGCGGGACTATGCCATTGATCACCTGAAGGAAAAGGCGATTTTTTCGGTCTTCCGCAGAAGCAGCGAAGTGCCGATGTTTCGCATCGAGAAAGATCCCAAGCTGGCACGACGGCAGGGCGCCTTCAGCGTGGTTGCAGCCAGCGGTCTGATCCTCAAACGCGGCCACGACCTGGCACAGGTCCTCAAGGTCTTCGACAAGGCACCAAAACTGGTGCGGCGCTAGGATTACTCTGCTTTTTCATAGAGCGTGCCGGGATAGGCATCAGCTTCCGGATCGCTCGTGCTGCCTTCACCCAGTGACAATTGCATGATGGTGGTATCCAGCCAGCGACCATGTTTGAAACCGGTGGCGCGCATGGTGCCGGTCAATTCAAAGCCCAATGCACGATGCACCTGGACGGAGGCCGGATGTGCCCCGCCAATCACGGCGATCAGCTGGCGAAATTCAAGGCTTGTGCAACGCTGCACGAGCTCTGACAGCAGTTTTTTGCCAAGCCCCATGCCGCGCGCCTGCGGCGCCAGATAAATAGAATCCTCAACCGTCCAGCGGTAGGCTGGCCGTGCACGGTAGGCGCCTGCATAGGCATAGCCCAGCACTTGGCCCGCATGATCTTCGGCCACGATATAGGGATAGTTCTGCGCGGTCAGATCCTCAAAACGCCTGGTCATTTCCGCCAGCGACGGTGGCGTCAATTCATAGGAGGACACGCCGTTCTCCACCGCTTCACGGTAGATCCCGGTGATGGCGTCCAGATCGTCAAAATGTGCATCACGCAGTCTATGGGTCATGCCACTGCTATGGAGGATGGTGGGTGCTGTTTCAACAAAAAAGGCGGCCCGAAGACCGCCTTTTTCAATATCTTGTTCTCATGCATCAGTTGCGGTTGCCAAGGAACTGCAACAGGAAGAGGAACAGGTTGAGGAAGTCGAGATAGAGGCGCAGGGCACCCATGATCGCCTTGCGGCCAGCAACTTCCGAACCGTCGCCTTCATAATACATCGACTTGATCTGCTGCGTATCATAGGCAGTCAGTCCTGCAAATATCAGAACACCGATGGCCGAAATCGCAAACTGCATCGCACTGGATGCAAGGAAGATATTGACCACGGACGCAATGATGAGACCGATCAATCCCATGAACAGGAATGAGCCCATTCCGGTCAGGTCGCGCTTCGTCGTATAGCCCCACAACGACAGGGCACCAAAGGATGCAGCCGTGATGAAGAATGTTTGCACGATGCTTTGACCGGTAAACACCAGGAAAATCGATGCCAGCGACAGTCCGACCATGGCGGAATAGATCCAGAAGGTCGTCTGGGCAGCACTGACGCTCATTTTATTGATGCGAAAGCTCAGGAAAAACACCATGGCGAGCGGAGCAAGCATGACAACCCATTTCAGCGGGCTCATGAAAATCAACTGACCGAAACTTGTCAGCTGGCCGCCGGAAATTGCCATTTGAGATGTAGCAAAAGCTGCCACGCCTGTTATGGCCAAACCCATGGCCATCAGGTTGTATACCCGCAGCATGTAAGAGCGCAGGCCTTCATCAATCACGGCACCAGACTGTACTCCAGCCTGCTGGCCGCGCATCTGGAAATCACGAGGATTTGCCATTTTCACCTCTCAAAAGATTGTTAAAACAGTTTCACGCCCGATTTTTTACAAATCACACGCAGATGGTATGAATATGAGGATTCATTGTGTCAACGGCAAGACCCAAGCCTGCACTTTTATTGCACTATCAGCTTATTGCCAATAGCTGGTTAATTTCAAGGCGGCCAACCGCGCTTAGAGATTCCGCAACACAGGCGCCGCTTTCTGGCCCAGAACCCGCCATGTACCGGCCAATCCGATGCCGACCGTGAGCACCAAAGCCGTGACAACCGTGATGATCGCCACGTCGGGCAGAAATTGCGACGGCAGATTCATGATGCGTGCCACCACAAACCATGCAGCCACGCCCCCGGCAAACAGAGCGAAAATTGCTGTCGCCAGACCAAGCATCAGATATTCGTAGGAAAAGGCCCGGATCAAGGTGCGACGGGTTGCGCCCAGCGTTTTGAGAACAATCGCATCATGGGCGCGGGCGCGGTTACCGGCAGCCAATGCGCCTGCGAGGACGAGAATGGAAGCCACCAGCGCAACTGCAGCGGCCGCGCGAATGGCCGTCGCCAATTGGCCGACAATGCGATTGACCACATCCAGGGCATCCTTGACCCGGACGCTGGTAACGGTCGGAAATTCATTGGTCACCGCCCGCAGCACATTGCCCTCCTCGGCCGGCGTGGCGGCAGGGTCACTCAACGTGGCAAGCCAGGCATGGGGCGCACCGGCAAATGTATTGGGCGAAAACACCATGACAAAATTGATCGACAGTGATTCCCATTCAACCTCGCGCAGGCTGGCTATTCTGGCCGTTACATTGCGTCCCAGTACATTGACCGTCACTGTGTCACCAAGAACCAGTCCCAATTCACCCGCTTCCTCTGCCGAAAAGGAAACCAGAGGTTCTCCCGTATAGTCAGCGGGCCACCAGGCACCTTCTATGATGGTGGAATTCTCGGGAGGATCGACAGAATAGGTCACACCGCGATCGCCGCGCAGCACCCATTGGCCGCCGGGCGGGACTTCGATCTCGCGGATATCGACATCATTGAAGGCCAGAATGCGCCCGCGAAGCATTGGGACAAGCTGCAGGACACCGTCAGGGGCCTGCTTTTCGAGGATCGCCTTGAAACCGTCGACTTCACTGCTTTGCACATCGACAAAAAAGAAATTCGGGGCCCGCTCCGGCAGGCTGCCACTGATTTCCCGTCGCAAATTGCCATCGATCAGCGCCAGAGTCACCAGCAATGCCAGTCCCAGACCCAGCGACAGGACAACCGATGGCGTCAGGGCGCCGGGGCGATGGATATTGCCGATTGCCAGGCGCAGGGCGGTGGACCGCACTTTGGGGGCCCGACGCGCCAGCATTTCAATCAGCACCGATACCAGCCGCAAAACCACAAAGGCAAAGGCAATGGCGCCCAGAAACACGCTGGCGATAAACCGATCGTAAGAGGTGAATATGGCAAGACCGGCGAAGACGGCAATCAGCACGGTAGCTGCCAGAACATAAGGCCATTTTGGCAGACTTGCTGCATCGAAGCCCTGTTCACGAAAAAGCGCCGTCGCCGGGACTTCCCGGGATCGCCCGAGTGGCAGAACAGCGAAGGCAAGAGCCGTCAGATAGCCAAAGACCGTGGCCAGCAGAAGGGCGCCCGGATAAAGCGAAGGCTCGGCAGAAACCGGAATGATCTCGGCCAGAGCCGATGAAGCTATCACCGGCAATGCAGCCCCGATGAAAAGCCCGATGGCGATTCCGATGGTACAGATAATCAGAATCTGCATCAGGTAGACCACAAATACAAACCCGCCTGAAGCACCCAGACATTTGAACGTGGCGATGACCGACCGCTTGGAATCGAGAAAGGCACGCACCGCATTGGCCACACCCACGCCGCCGACAATCAGCGCCGTCAGGCCAACCAGCGTCAGAAACTGGGAAAATCGTGTGATATTGGCACTGAGGGCCGGGGCTGCATTGCTGCGGCTGCGCATCGACCAGCCTGCGGCTGGAAAATCGCGCTCGGCCGCTTCGCGCAATTGCACCACGTCGGCTTCACTGGCAACGTCCGGCAACCGAATCTTGTAGGCATATTCGACAAGACTGCCGGTCTGGATCAGCCCGGCCGCCGCCAGTCCGTCCTGCGACAGTAACAGACGTGGCGCAAAACCAAATCCGTCTGAAAGCGCATCGGGTTCATTGTCGATCAGGGCTCTGATTTCAAACTGCGCATTGCCCAACAAGACCGTTGCACCGAGCGAAACATTGAGCCTCTCCAGCAAAAGCGGCGCAACTGCCACACCGAACCGACCGTCGACGTCGCCATAGAGCGCGTCAAAATCAAGGGGCGGCGAGACCGCCAATTGACCAAACAGCGGATAGGCCGAATCCACGGCCTTTGCCTCAACCAGTGCCTGGTCCGACCCATCGACAAGACGCGTCATTGAGCGCAGGCCGGTGGTCACGGTCATTTGGCCCTGATCGCGCAGAAACGCCAGTTCCTGCGTGCTGGCTGCCCGGTTTTGCAATTCAAAGCGAAAATCGCCGCCGAGAATGGCCTGCCCTTCCTCATTGATCGCTCCGGTTATGGAACGCGAGACCGAATTGACCCCGGCAATGGCAGCAGTCCCCAGCGCAATGCAGGCCAGAAATATGTAAAAACCCGAAAGGCCGCCGCGCATTTCACGCAGGGCCAGACGAAAGGCAAGTCGCATATCCGTCATGCCAGACAATTTTTTTGTTGCAGTCTGGTTCACGCGACAGCCACTTCTTCAGAGTCTGTTTCACTCAAGATCTGCCCGGAACGAACGCGCACCTGACGGCTGCATCGCTCGGCAAGGGCACTGTCGTGGGTCACCAGCAGCAGCGTTGTGCCGCGCTCGGCCTGTTTGGCAAACAACAGATCAGCGATCTGCCTGCCTGTCTCGGCGTCAAGATTGCCGGTGGGCTCATCTGCAATCAGCAGCGCCGGCGAAGGCGCCAGGGCTCGCGCAATGGCGACGCGTTGTTGCTCGCCGCCCGACAATTCACCCGGATAATGGGTCATGCGTTCCGCCAGTCCGACGGAGGCCAGTTCCTGACGCGCCACTTCAAATGCATCCGATCGCCCTGCCAGTTCCAGCGGCACAGCGACATTTTCCAGTGCTGTCATATTGGGAATGAGGTGGAAAGACTGAAAGACAATACCGACATTGCGCCCGCGGAAATGGGCCACCTCATCCTCACTCATTTGGTGGATGGGATTTCCTGATATGGTGATTTCACCCGAATCGATGCTTTCCAGACCGGCCAGCACCATCAACAGCGTGGATTTGCCCGAGCCTGAGGGACCGACAATGCCGACGGATTCCCCCGGATCAACACTCAGATCCATATTTTTCAGGACATGAACGGAGGTTGCGCCGTTGCCCAGCGTCAAATCGGCTTTTTTCAGCTCTATGATGGGTTTTGTCAAAGCGACCGCTCACTATATGTATAGGCAGATATCATTGTGTCGATCCTCTTTGCTGCTGCCAGAGAATTTAGGAACCATCCCATGACAATTAAAGCCGCATGTCGCATTTTCATCCTTTTTAGCTGTTTTTCTTTTGCGGCAGGCAGTTTTGCACAGGCCGATACGGTCCAGATCGTCGGATTTGGCGACAGTCTGATGGCGGGTTATGAACTGGCGCCATCCGACGCATTTCCGTCCAAACTCGAAGCCGCTCTGAAGGCCGAGGGCCATGATGTGGCGATCAGCAACGCGGGCGTATCCGGCGATACCTCGACCGGTGGCCTGGCGCGGATCGACTGGTCGGTACCCGAAGGGACAGACGCGGTGATTTTGCAACTGGGCGCCAATGATGCACTGCGCGGCCTGAGCCCTGAAAACACCCGTCAGAACCTGGACGCCATGATTGCCGGATTGCAAAAGCGCGGCATTGCCGTCCTGCTGGTCGGCATGCTGGCGCCGCCCAATATGGGCGACGACTATGCCGAACGCTTCAACGCCATATATCCGGAACTGGCAGAGGCCCGGGCGGTTCCACTCTATCCGTTTTTTCTGGACGGTGTGGCAGCCCAGAGCGGACTGGACATTGGTGACGGCATGCATCCCAACCCCAAGGGTGTGGACATCATGGTTGCCAGATTTCTGCCCTATGCCGAGGACCTGATAGCCTCGATCAATGGCCAAACGTCACAATAGAGACAAAACGTCAGGGTATGATTGTGGACAAGTTGTCGTGAAAAAATGCTTTTTACATGCACAAGGTCTTGCTCTCGACAACCACACATGATTCGCTGAAAACATCCTATCGAATCGGGGAGGCTGCCATGCCGCGTTTGTTTATCGCCCTCGAGATTCCTCGCGAAGCGGCCTTGAGCCTTTCGCTTCTTCGCGGCGGTTTGCACGGTGCCCGCTGGATCGATGTGGAAAATTACCACATCACCCTGCGTTTCATTGGTGATATTGATGCACCCACAGCCGATGAACTTGTGCATGCGCTGGATCGCATCGGCCGTCACACCTTCAATCTGTCCTTGATCGGCCTTGGGTCATTCGGCTCGAAAAAACCCCATTCCCTCTGGGCCGGTGTTTCCGCATCCCCGGATCTCATGGCGCTGCAGGCCGAAATCGAGCGCATCTGTCAGCGGCTTCATCTGAGAGCGGATCCACGCAAATTCACACCCCATGTCACCCTTGCCAGATTGCGCGGCGCTCGGGTCCATGATGTGGTGCAATACCTTGGTGCGCGCAGCAATTTTCGTACAGATCCCTTCACGGTTTCAAGGTTCGTCGTAATGTCGGCACGCGAATCCGTTGGCGGAGGGCCCTATGTGACTGAGGAAATCTATCCCCTGACACAGGCAAAGCCATCCCGCCACCCCGTCGAAGCGATGCCAAAGTCATCCAGCAACAGCCGCTGAAGTCGGCAGGTGGACATAAACACGACATAATTTCATCCGACCCAGGAAGGCCGCAAAGACTGACAGCACGGAAAGGCGTCGATGGATAAGCAGGAAGCAGAAAGACGGCTTGGAGAATTGCCTGGCTGGGCCTTGCGCGCGGACACTAAAGCGCTGGAGCGCTCTTTCGATTTCAAAAACTTCCGCGAGGCCTTTGGGTTCATGACCCAATGCGCCCTTGCCGCCGAAAAACTCAACCATCATCCCGAATGGTTCAATGTCTACAAACGGGTGGATGTGGTGCTGACGACCCATGATACAGGCGGTTTGACCGATCTGGATTTCCGTCTCGCCAAGGCCATGAACCGAGCCGCAGGCATAGCTGATGCTTGAACATTGTCACGTCAACATCCATATTCCTGTATTGGAAACCTGAAGTGGGAAACATCTTATCATCGGATGGGCAGTTCATGAGCGACATCAAATTTGGCGAGATACTTGAACCTGGTGATGATGACACGCGCCGCGAACGCGAACAGAAAGTTCAAAACAAGTTCTGGCAAACCATCCGCAATGCCGCCCGGCAGGTGCCCTTCATGGAAGACCTTGTCGCATCCTATTATTGTGCGATGGACTCCCAGACGCCCACCAGGGTTCGTGGAATATTGCTGGCGGCATTGGCCTATTTTGTGCTGCCGCTGGATGGCATTCCGGATTTTTTCGCCCTTGTCGGGTTTTCAGATGACGTCGCGGTTCTTGGCGTCGCACTGGCGGCGGTGCGCGGTCACATCAAACCTGGCCATTATGCAGCGGCCAGAAACGCCCTTGGCACCATTTCCGACTGATTCTGTTCACCACATCAGGCATTGAACCTGATGAAAGGGCGTTGCGCAAAATATTTTGGTCTGTTTTCTTCTGTCATTCGGCATGGTAACTGCTTGCAAATCCCCGATATCAGGAGAAATCGTCAGGTTTTGTGCCCTTGTTGACGGTTTGGTAACCGAAGTTTGCGCAAATTAAGTCAAATTGTTGCCAAACCTGCATGTTCAATGCAAGACCCCTGTTTGAAGGCAATGAAGACAACCGGTAGGTTTATTATGGTTTTAAAGAAGTTCGTGCTCGCAATTGTCCTGTCGTTCACAATGATCGGCTCCGCATTGGCCCAGTCGCCACCATCGCTGATCAAGCAATTCAGCGCCTGGGGTGCCTATTCCTATTCAGCGGCAAACAGCAAGGTTTGTTATGTCCTTTCACTGCCGACGCGCAAACAACCCGATGGCGTCAATCATGGAGATATCTTTTTCCTGATTTCACAGCGCCCGGGACAGAATATCAGTTACGAGCCTCAGGCGAAGATGGGCTATACGCTGCAGGAGGGTTCCAAGGTCACAGTGACCGTTGATGGCCGCAATTTCACACTTTTCACCCAGAATGATTCAGCCTGGGTCGAAAATGCTGCTGAAGAGCCATCGCTGGTGGCTGCCATGCGGGCTGGCTCCAACATGACAGTCAATGCCATATCGCGCCGCGGTACCAAGACAAGTTACACCTATTCGCTGTCCGGTGTGACAGCGGCGCTGGACGAAATCAAGAACTGCAGATAGACCCGCAATCACACTGATTGTCTGGAATATATTGGCCGGCCTTGTGCCGGCCTTTTGCTGTGCACTATATTCAGGTCATTCCGGTACCCCGGCAAAGGGTGACGCCGACAAACGAGCGTTTCCTGATCAAATGGTTCCATTTGATCGGAAAACGCTCTAGATGAGAGATCACCGCGCTTTTGCCTGTACGAATGTGCAGACGATTTACCTGATCTGAAAGATCTGCCTGATGCCCCTGACCATTGATTTGAAAAACACAGACACCCGCGATGCCCTGGCCTTGCGCGTCAAAGCCGCTTCACAACACACAGATGGCCAAAAGCCATCGCTGATCGGCATGACCCGCGAAGAAATGAGCGCCGTTTTGAGCGACGCAGGCATTCCCGAACGCCAGGTCAAGATGCGGGTTCAGCAGCTTTGGCACTGGCTTTATGTGCGCGGTGTTTCCGACTTTGCCGAGATGCTGAATGTCTCAAGGGAACTGCGCGCTCTGTTGAGTGAGCGCTTTACCATTGCGCGTCCAACAATCGTCGACGAACAGATTTCCGAAGACGGCACCAGAAAATGGCTTTTGCAATTTCCCTCGCGCGGTGCAGGCAAGCCTGTAGAGATTGAAACTGTCTATATTCCGGAAGAAGGTCGCGGCACACTTTGCATATCCAGCCAGGTGGGTTGCACCCTGAACTGCTCCTTCTGTCATACCGGAACGCAGATGCTGGTGCGCAATCTCACGGCAGAGGAAATCCTTTCACAGCTGCTTTTGGCCCGCGAACGTCTTGGAGATTTTCCCAAGAAAGACACGCCGCAGGGCGCCATCGTGCCCTCCGAGGGACGCAAGATTACCAATATCGTCATGATGGGCATGGGCGAGCCGCTGTACAATTTCGAAAATGTGAAAACGGCCCTGTTGATTGCCTCCGACAATGAAGGCCTGTCGTTGTCGAAACGGCGCATCACCCTGTCGACCTCCGGTGTCGTGCCAGAGATCTACCGCACCGGCGAGGAAATCGGGGTCATGCTTGCCATTTCGCTTCATGCGGTGCGCGATGATCTGCGCAACGAACTGGTGCCGATCAACAAGAAATACCCGATTGCCGAACTCATTCAGGCCTGTCGCGATTATCCGGGCCTGTCCAATGCACGGCGCATCACTTTCGAATATGTCATGCTCAAGGGCGTCAATGATTCACTGGAAGATGCCAGGGATCTTGTCCAACTGCTCAAGGGTGTGCCTGCCAAGATCAATCTGATCCCGTTCAACCCCTGGCCCGGCAGCCAATACGAATGCTCCGACTGGGAGCACATCAAGGTCTTTGCCGATTTTGTCAATCACGCCGGTTATGCCTCGCCGATCCGCACACCCAGGGGCGCCGATATCCTGGCCGCCTGCGGACAGCTGAAGTCTGAATCCGAGCGCATGCGCAAGCCCGAAAGACTGGCACTGGAAGCCATGATGATTGCCGGTCACGGCGAGGAATAGGCGTGGATCGTTTCATTTCCTATCTCATTCGCCTCGTGATGATTACAATCGGTTTCATCGCCGCCGCCATGACAGCGGGTGTGCTGATTGCCTTCATGACAAAAGTGATCACGCCCAGCGAGGTCGGACAGCTTTCCGATACGGGATTTGACGCCGGTTTGATCATCTTGGCAGTGGCGCTTGCCAGCATTGCAGGCTATGTGGCCTTTTTTCCCGCCATGCTGATCATTATTTTCAGTGAACTCAGCCAACGCCGCAGCTGGCTCTATTATGCGATCTGCGGCGGCGTGACCGCCGCTCTCACTCCGTTGATCATTACGCTTTTCAAAGGCAGTGAACGCCAGTCCGATTACGAGACCTTTGCCATGACTGTTGCGGCGGGAATGATTGCCGGGATCGTCTATTGGCTGGTCGCCGGCAGAAACGCCGGCAACTGGTTGCCGCAGAAGCAGGCGTCTTCCAGCAAGGCGTGAAGCATTATCTGCCCTGTGTGAAGATGATCCTGACGGCAAACAGCGAAAACACGCCGGCGCAACCATAGTCGGCAATGCGCATGATGCGCGGGTTATCTTTCAACACAACAGCCAATCTTTCCGAGACCAGCACAATGGCCAGCGCAATCGGCAAGGACAGGGCGGCATAGGCAAGGCCGAGAAACAACAGCTTTTCCTTGATATGGGGATCATCAACCGAGACGAATTGCGGCAGGAAGGTCATGAAAAATATGATGATCTTCGGATTGAGAAGATTGACCGCCAGCCCATTGCTCCAATTGGCAAATAGCGACTTTTCATGCAACGCCGACGCACCTGGATTGAAAGCCGAGCCTTGGCGCACGGCCTGAACCGCAAGCCACAGAAGATAAAGCGAACCGGCAACCTTCAGGATCACAAATCCCGTTGGTGACGCAACCACCAGGGCCGCCACGCCGATGGCCACCAGAACCGTGTGCACCAGCAGGCCTGTTATTGTGCCGCCCACGCAGGCAATGGCCTGCCCACGGCCACCCGTCAAGGCGCGGCCCATCATCAGAGTCATGTCCGGACCCGGTGTCAGGATCAACACAAGCGAGGCTGCTGTAAAGGCCAGGAGAACAGCCGACTCAGGCAGAAAATACATCATCATATGCCCTTCAGCGGATCGATTTCGGCGAATATGGACGATATGCGTGACGCGCGCAAAGACATCAACGATGCGGCCAATCGCTCCGCACGCCACATCTTGCCGCGTCAGCCGGTTTTCCCGCATCAAATGGTTTCATTTCCAGACAATGCGCTCTAAAGTGCCGCCGATTTCAAAATCGGGCGCAGAGACCCGAGCAGACGGACAAATTGGATAATACAATGAACGCAAAGAACGATGTGAAAAAGGTCGTGCTTGCCTATTCCGGCGGACTGGACACCTCCATCATCCTGAAATGGCTGCAATCGGAACTCAATGCCGAGGTCGTGACATTCACCGCCGATCTGGGTCAGGGTGATGAACTCGAGCCGGCCCGCAAAAAGGCTGAATTGCTTGGCATCAAGGAAATCTATATTGAGGACCTGCGCGAAGAGTTCATGTCGGATTTCGTATTCCCGATGTTCCGTGCCAATGCCGTCTATGAGGGCGTCTATCTGCTGGGCACATCCATTGCCCGGCCGCTGATCTCAAAACGACTGATTGAAATTGCCCGCGATACCGGTGCCGATGCCATTGCCCATGGCGCGACCGGCAAGGGCAATGATCAGGTGCGCTTTGAATTGGCCGCCTATGCGTTGAATCCGGACATCAAGATCATTGCACCCTGGCGTGACTGGACATTGAAATCACGCACAGACCTGATTGATTTTGCTGAACAACACCAGATTCCAATTCCAAAGGACAAAAGGGGAGAAGCGCCCTTTTCCGTTGACGCAAACATGTTGCACTCTTCATCGGAAGGCAAGGTGCTTGAGGATCCGTGGGATGAGGCTCCAGCCTATGTCTATCAGCGCACGGTCTCGCCGGAAGAGGCGCCTGACAAGGCAACCGAAATCGAAATCGGTTTTGAAAAGGGTGATGCCGTCGCCCTCAACGGCGAACCGCTGTCTCCTGCAACCCTGTTTGCAAGACTGAACGATTATGGCCGCGACAACGGCATCGGTCGTCTTGACCTGGTGGAAAACCGTTTTGTCGGCATGAAATCACGCGGCGTTTATGAGACACCGGGCGGCACGATCCTTCTTTCCGCACACCGGGCGATGGAATCCATTACTCTTGATCGCGGCGCGGCTCACCTCAAGGACGAGTTGATGCCGCGGTATGCGGAACTGATCTACAACGGCTTCTGGTTCTCGCCTGAGCGCGAAATGTTGCAGGCTGCCATCGACCACAGCCAGCGCGATGTTGACGGAACGGTGCGCCTCAAGCTCTACAAGGGCAATGTCATCGTCACCGGCCGCAAATCCGACAAGTCCCTCTATTCGGACCAGCTTGTCACTTTTGAAGATGATCATGGCGCCTACGACCAGAAGGATGCCGCCGGTTTCATCAAGCTGAACGCCCTGCGGTTGCGCACGCTGGCAGCCAGAAACAACAGATAGACCGATCATGAACCACCCCAACGACGGGTGAGAATCGACCATCAGAACCCCCGGCAAAAACCGGGGGTTTTGTCACAGACCATCGGACTTCTGACTGATTGCGTCCAATATCTCGCAGCCAACCGGCGGCCCAGTGCGACACAAGATCCAATCAATTCACAGGCTGGACCTTGTATCGCGCCGGGCCGCCGCTTACATCGCATCTTGATGACAACAGCCCCGGGAATTGCACGATGAGCCCTGTCAACAATCATATCTTCGACTGGAAAGGTCCCCAGGGACTGCCCGAATTCTCCAGTATCGAAGACGATGATTACGTGCATGCTTTCGACGAAGCGCTGAAGCGTCATGAAAAACAGATCAACGACATCGCCAACAATCCGGCACCATCTGATTTTGAAAATACCATCATCGCACTGGAATTGTCAGGCGATGCGCTGAGCCGGGTGTCCGCACTCTTCTGGAACCGGGCGGGCGCGCACAGCAATGACGTCATTCAGGCGCTTGAGCGGCAGATGGCCCCGAAAATATCGCGTCACTTCTCTGCGATTGCCATGAACAAGGCACTGTTTGCACGCGTCGACGCGCTTTGGCAGAATCGCGAAAGCCTTGGTCTCGACAGTGAAGCATTGCGCGTTCTTGAAAGACACTGGAAGGGCTTTGTGCGCACCGGCGCATTGCTGGACGATGGACAACAACAGCGCCTGGCGGAAATCAGTGAAGAGCTTGCCGGTCTTGGTACCCAATTCAGCCAGAACGTGCTGGCGGACGAAAAAGCCTGGTCCATGGGCCTTTCCGATGAGGAGGACCTTGCAGGCCTGCCGGAATTCCTCCGCGAGGCCATGGCATCTGCGGCACGCGAACGCGGTCTGGATGCGCCCTACGCCGTGACGCTGTCACGTTCGATCATCGAACCCTTCCTGACATTTTCCGAAAATCGTGAGTTGCGTGAACATGCCTTCACCGCCTGGACGTCCCGGGGGGAAAACGGCGGCGATACCGACAACGCCGCGCATATTACCCTCATCCTCGCATTGCGCGCCGAAAAGGCCCGCCAACTGGGCTTTGACACATTTGCGCATTTCAAGCTTGACGACACGATGGCCAAGACACCGGACGCGGTGAACCATTTGCTGATGTCCGTGTGGGACAAGGCCCTGCTGCGCGCCCGCCGGGAAGAAGACGAGATTGCCGCACTGATTGCCGAGGAAGGCAAAAACCACCCCGTCGCACCCTGGGACTGGCGTCACTATGCGGAAAAACTGCGCAGCCGCAAATTCGACTTCTCCGAAGCCGAACTCAAACCCTACCTGCAGCTTGATAATATCATTGCTGCGTGCTTTTCCGTCGCCAACCAGCTTTTTGGCCTGAAGGCAACTGAGCGCGCCGACCTTGAGGCCTACCATCCGGATGTGCGAATATTTGAAATTCGCGACAGCAATGACACGCTGATCGGCATGTTTCTGGGCGACTATTTTGCCCGATCCAGCAAGCGATCCGGTGCCTGGATGAGCAGCTTGCAGAACCAGCACCAGCTGGATGGCGGGCAAATTCCGATCATCTACAACGTCATGAATTTTGCAAAACCGCCCGCCGGCCGTCCGGCCCTGCTGTCGATTGACGACGCGCGGACCTTGTTTCATGAATTCGGTCACGCTCTGCATGGCCTTCTGTCCAAGGTACGCCATCCCTCGGTTTCAGGCACCTCAGTCTCACGCGACTTTGTGGAATTGCCCTCGCAACTGTTTGAGCACTGGTTGACCGTGCCCGACGTACTGCGACAGTTTGCCCTACATCATGAAACCGGTGAGGTCATTCCGCAGGATCTTCTCGACAAGGTTCTGGCCGCCCGAAATTTCAATGCCGGCTTTGCCGCGGTGGAATATACGGCCTGCGCGCTTGTGGACATGGCCTGCCATACAGCGGAAGAGGTCGATGACCCATTGGCCTTTGAGACCGAAACGCTCAGGGAAATCGGCATGCCCGACGCCATCGTCATGCGTCATCGTACGCCGCATTTCCTGCATGTTTTTTCCGGAGACGGTTATTCTGCCGGATATTATTCCTATATGTGGTCTGAAGTCCTTGATGCTGATGCCTTCAGTGCTTTCGAGGAGACCGGTGACCTATTTCATGAAGAAACGGCCGATAAACTGCTTCGCCACATCTATTCGGCAGGCGGAAGCATCGACCCGGAAGACACCTACAGGGCGTTTCGCGGGAAAATGCCTGATACGGCCGCCATGCTGAAAAAGAAGGGCCTGGCTGGCTGCCAGTAGGCCCCTGCGACGTTGTTGCCGGCCAGTTTTGTCGGGCCGCTTCAGCCTGCGAACGACGCAAATCGGTAAAATCCCTTTCACATATTCATAAAACCCTGTAAGAGCCGGGCAAATGAATATAGGCGGCGCCTTCCCGCGCGCACCCCAACTTCCAGGTAGAATACTATGTCTATGCGCAATATTGCGATCATCGCCCATGTTGATCATGGGAAAACCACACTCGTTGACGAATTGTTGAAACAGTCTGGCGCGTTCCGCGACAACCAGCGCGTTGCAGAGCGCATCATGGATTCCAACGAAATCGAAATTGAACGCGGCATTACGATTCTTGCCAAGGCAACGTCTGTTGTCTGGAAAGATGTGCGCATCAACATTGTCGATACACCAGGCCACGCCGATTTCGGTGGTGAGGTTGAGCGTATCCTCAATATGGTGGACGGTGCCATCGTCCTCGTCGATGCTGCCGAAGGCCCCATGCCGCAGACAAAATTTGTTGTCGGCAAAGCCCTCAAGGTTGGTCTCAAACCGATTGTAGCGATCAACAAGATTGACCGGTCCGATGCACGTGCCGATGAAGTCATCAATGAGGTTTTCGACCTTTTTGCAGCGCTGGATGCCAATGACGAGCAGCTTGATTTCCCGATCCTTTACGGTTCGGGCCGCAATGGCTGGATGAACGTCAACCCCGACGGTCCGATGGACCAGGGTCTGGCGCCCCTGTTTGATCTTGTTCTCGACCATGTGCCCGAACCCACTGTCGGCGAAGGCTCATTCCGGATGATCGGTACAATCCTGGAAGCCAATCCCTTCCTCGGCCGCATCATCACCGGGCGTATTCATTCCGGCAGCATCAAGCCCAATCAGCCGATGAAGGTCATGGATGCCAACGGCAAGCTTATCGAGCAGGGCCGCGTCTCCAAGATTCTCGCCTTCCGCGGTATCGAGCGCACAGCCATCGACGAAGGCTGCGCCGGAGATATCGTCGCCATTGCAGGCCTGACAAAGGGCACGGTGGCCGATACCTATTGTGCGCCGGATGTCACTGAACCGCTTGAAGCCCAGCCGATCGATCCGCCGACTGTCACCATGTCCTTCATCGTCAATGATTCCCCGCTGGCGGGAACCGAAGGCGACAAGGTGACCAGCCGCGTTATCCGCGACCGCCTGATGAAAGAAGCCGAAGGCAATGTCGCACTGAAAATCGAGGAAGCCGAAGACAAGGATTCCTTCTATGTTTCCGGACGCGGCGAGTTGCAGCTTGCCGTGCTGATTGAAACCATGCGCCGGGAAGGCTTCGAACTGGCTGTGTCACGGCCACGGGTCGTGATGAAGAAAGCCGAGGACGGCACAGTGCTCGAGCCCATTGAAGAAGTGGTCATCGACGTTGATGAAGAGCATTCCGGTATCGTCGTTCAGAAAATGTCCGAACGTAAAGCCGAAATGGTTGAATTGCGGCCATCAGGTGGCAATCGTCTGCGTCTGGTCTTCCATGCACCGACACGTGGCCTGATCGGCTACCAGTCCGAACTGCTGACCGATACGCGCGGCACGGCCATCATGAACCGGCTGTTCCATGACTACCAGCCCTACAAGGGTGATATTGGCGGCCGCGTCACAGGCGTTCTGCTGTCCAATGAATCCGGTGAATCCGTTGCCTATGCGATGTTCAACCTCGAAGACCGCGGTCCGATGATTATCGATGCCGGCGAAAAGGTCTATGCGGGCATGATCATCGGCATCCATACAAGGGTCAACGACCTTGAGGTCAATGTTCTCAAGGGCAAGAAGCTTACCAATATGCGTGCCTCCGGCAAGGATGACGCCATCAAGCTGACACCGCCGATCCGCATGACGCTCGATCGGGCACTGTCCTGGATCCAGGATGATGAGCTTGTCGAAGTGACACCAAAGACCATTCGCCTGCGCAAGATCTTCCTTGATCCGATTGACCGCAAGCGGAACTCCAAAACCAAGGCGTCCCTTACCGCCTGATAAACTGCGGGTTGTCTTCAAATGAATCAATTTGAAAACGACCCGCCTTTGCTACTTGCTCGAACCCTTAACAATTCGTTAAATTGTGCGTGCTGGTACATGATTTAACCTGTGGGTAGACCACAGGTAGGGGCATCTAGCTCTTCGCGTATTGCAGCGAAGCAGTTAGGATTCTCCCATGACAACGCTGACAATAGATGTGAGACGTGCCGAATCGGATGACGCCCTGGCGATATCCGAGACGCATCGTGTTGCCTGGCGTCATGCTTATGCGGGTTTGATACCCTATCGCACACTGATGGCCATGGTTGAGCGCCGCAGTTATACATGGTGGCAAAAAGCCATTCGCGGGTCAACCAGCATATTGGTACTGGAAGTGGATAAAGTGATCGCGGGCTACGCGACACTTGGTCTGAACAGGGCAAGATCCCTTCCGCAGGAAGGCGAGATCTACGAGCTTTATCTCAAGCCTGAATATCAGGGCATTGGCCTTGGCAGCCAGCTTTTTGGCGAGGCGCGACGTCTGCTCAGATCCCTTGGATGCAAGGGCATGGTTGTTTGGACTCTCGAGGAAAATGAGCGCGCAGTGAATTTCTACATCGCGCTGGGTGGCGTAGACCTTGCCGAAGGCTCGGAAATTTTTGATGAGCGACCGCTCAAGAAACTGGCCTTTGTCTGGCCTTGAGCCCTTCCCTTTGATCTGTAAACCTCACAATCTCATGGGATTGATCGGGCTGGTTCACTCGCCAGTTCCGTGCGAAACCCATAGAAGGCCGGCGCCTCTGCGCCACAGGCAAAATCAGCCGCAACATTGTCGGCGACCTCTCTGGCCAGAACATTGGCATCCTTGTTGCCCAGCGCATCAACATAACCCACCACACATGCCCGCGCATCGCCCGGTTGGCCAACACGCGAAATAACCAGCACCTGCCCCAGATACTGTGGGGTGGAAATGCCGCTGTCGGGATCGGGATTCTCCAGAAACCAGCGCAGGATCGTGGCAATCGGTACGCCGGACACGTTTATCCGCCACTCGACCGTTTCATTGATCCGGTTGAAGGCCCCAAAGCTTTCAAAGACCTCACCCTGGTCCACATGACCAAACTGTACCGCCTGGCGCAGATCATCTTCCTTGAAAAACACGCCATAGCCGCCAAATCCCGGACAGACCAGTCGGGCGCCCATCGAATCGGCGGAAAGAGTGACGCATTTATCGAAATCAATTTTTGTATAGCTGCTTTCATTGGACTGTGCAGCGCCGGCAAATGCACCGAGCAGCAACATAGCGAAGGCTGTCGTCATGCTGGTTCTTGCCAATTTCGCAGCTGTGATGCACTGATAAAAAGTCTTCTGCATGCGTGTTCATCCCTTCGCTTGCGATGCATCTGTTCATTATAATCCAACAGCTGCGGTAAAGATATGTTGCGCTGCAGCGCACAAAGCGCTATTTCCCCCGACAACAGCTCATCAGAATTTGGCCCGGCAAAGACAGGATCGATCATGCGTATTGACGCCATCTCCATAGGCAACACACCGCCCGATGATATCAATGTTATCATCGAGGTTCCAGTGGGCGGTCAGCCCATCAAGTATGAAATGGACAAGGATGCGGGCACGCTGGTTGTTGATCGTTTCCTCTATACGCCCATGACCTATCCGGGCAATTATGGATTTGTTCCCCATACATTGTCCGAGGACGGTGATCCGATTGACGTTCTGGTGTGCAATACAAGACCGCTGATACCCGGATGCGTGATCAATGTGCGCCCCGTTGGCGTGCTGATCATGGAAGACAATGCCGGACAGGATGAAAAGATCCTGGCGGTGCCCTCTTCCCATCTGACCAAACGCTATGAAGGGGTCAATGAATTCACCGATCTGCCGGACATCACCGTGCAGCAGATCCAGCATTTCTTTGAGCACTACAAGGATCTGGAACCTGGCAAATGGGTCAAGATCGGTGAATGGGAAGGATCGGCCCGGGCCAGAAAACTGATCACGGAAGCCATCGACCGGGCGAAAAAATAGTTGCCACTGGTCCCTATTCGGTTATCCGCAGGATTTTTTGAACAAGGTCCTCGTTTGAACCCCCAATAAACAGCATCTTCAGGCGACTGGTCTCGCCTGAATCAATCCTGATCAGGCTTTTGGCAATGCCGCTGCGTTTGGCCACAAGCGCAATCAAGGCCTTGTTGGCCTTGCCCTTTTCCGGCACAGCCCGAACCCGGGCCTTGATGTAGCAACGCCCCGCATCATCCGTCTCAACGCCCTCTATGGCATCAATGTTTGCCTTGGGTGTCAGTCGGATGGCAAGTTTGAGCCCGCCAGGTACAATCCGGCACCATAGAGCCTGTCCTGCTTTCATTGATTCACTCTGCCAGTTGTTTTTTGGTCAGGATCAAGTTGGTTCG
>JARGOF010000049.1 GCA_029212415.1 Rhizobiaceae bacterium
GCATCAGCGCTTTGCCGCTAACGTTCGGCGCATGATCAAGATCGGACTTATTGTGGTGGGAACGCGCATGGGCAGGGTGGTGTAACCATCCGGCGTTAGCCACCCATGCGCGACACGAGGCTCCGACAGGAGCCTTTTTTTATGGCTTTTACGGGCTTGTTAGGTAATCGGCTTTCCATCCGGTACAGGAAATGGAAAATACGCAAAACGGGATAGAGTTATGACTGGCAGCAATACACAGATCACTGGCGCGGAGATGGTCATCCGGGCGCTGAAGGATAACGGCGTCAAGGATATATTCGGTTATCCCGGTGGGGCAGTTCTGCCTATCTACGACGAACTTTATCAACAGGATGATATTGTGCACATTCTTGTGCGCCATGAACAGGGTGCCGGCCATGCCGCAGAAGGCTATGCCCGCTCGACAAACCGGGTTGGTGTTGCGCTGGTGACATCTGGTCCGGGAGCCACGAACATCGTGACGGCCCTGCAGGACGCGCTGATGGATTCAATCCCGATGGTCTGCATCACCGGCCAGGTGCCGACCAGCCTGATCGGATCGGATGCATTTCAGGAATGTGACACTGTTGGCATTACCCGGCCCTGCACAAAGCACAATTGGCTTGTGCGCGACGTTCAGGACTTGCCGCGGGTTCTGCATGAAGCCTTCCGCATCGCCCAGACCGGGCGCCCGGGGCCGGTTGTTGTCGATATCCCCAAAGACGTTCAGTTCGCGCTGGGTGACTATGTTCCGCCTTCGCCGATCACCGAGCAGAAAAGTTATCAGCCAAAGGTCCATGGTGATCTGGATGCAATCCGTGCTGCGGTTGAGATGATGAAGAATGCCCGCAAACCGATCATCTATTCGGGCGGCGGCGTTATCAACGCGGGACCGGAAGCCAGCCATCTGTTGCGCGAGCTCGTTCAACTGACGGGCTTTCCAATCACATCAACCCTGATGGGGCTTGGCGCCTATCCGGCTTCGGGTGAAAACTGGCTTGGCATGCTGGGCATGCATGGAACCTATGAAGCCAACATGACCATGCATGATTGTGATCTCATGGTGTGTATCGGGGCACGATTTGACGATCGGATCACCGGTCGTCTTGATGGGTTTTCCCCCCATTCGAAAAAAATCCACATTGATATTGATCCTTCGTCGATCAACAAGATCGTGCATGTCGATGTGCCGATTGTCGGTGATGTGGGGCATGTTCTGGAAGATATGGTTCGGCTTTGGCGGGCGTCTTCGGCAAAAGTCGAAAGCAAGGCAATGGCGCAATGGTGGTCGCAGATCAACGGATGGCGGTCACGCAATTCGCTTGCCTATACGCCCAACAAGGACGTCATCATGCCGCAATACGCCATTCAGCGTTTGTATGAACTGACCAAGGACCGCGACACTTATATCACCACGGAGGTCGGCCAGCATCAGATGTGGGCGGCGCAATTCTATGGATTTGAAGCGCCAAATCGCTGGATGACATCCGGTGGACTGGGCACGATGGGCTATGGCCTGCCGGCGGCTCTGGGTGTCCAGATTGCCCACCCGGACAGCCTTGTCATTGACATCGCAGGCGACGCCTCGGTGCAAATGACCATCCAGGAGATGTCGACGGCTGTTCAATATGGGGCGCCGATCAAGATCTTCATTCTCAACAATCAGCATATGGGCATGGTGCGCCAGTGGCAGCAATTGCTGCACGGCAACCGTCTGTCCCACTCCTATACGGAGGCGATGCCGGATTTCGTCAAGCTGGCGGAAGCCTATGGCTGTGTCGGCATCAGGACCAACAAGCCGGGTGATCTTGATGATGCCATCAAGGAAATGATCAATGTCGACAAGCCGGTGCTGTTTGATTGCCGTGTCGCCGATCTTGCCAATTGTTTCCCGATGATCCCGTCGGGCAAGGCGCATAACGAGATGCTGCTGCCGGATGAGGCAACAGACGAGGTTGTTGCCAACGCCATTGATTCAAAAGGCAAGGCTTTGGTGTGACAATCTTTGGTCCTGCCAGCAAAGGGACCGTTGATGGTACAATGGTCAAGAGCTTGAGCCAGACCGGTCGGCCGGGTTGGGTGGATTATGGTCTGCTGTCATTGCTCGCCATCATCTGGGGAGGCAGTTTCATGCTGTCCCGGGTGGCGGTGGTCGAGGTGGCGCCGATAACGCTGACGGCCATGCGGCAGGGCATAGGGGCAATTATCCTTGTCGCGGTTGCTCTGGCCGCCAGGCAGCAGTTGAAGGCCAACTGGTCGGACCATGTGATGATTTTCATATCGGCATTTTTCGGAACGGCGCTGCCTTTCGCCTTGATCACCTGGGGTGTTGAAGAAATCAGCGCGGGTTTCGCGTCAATTCTGATGGGTCTGATGCCGCTGGTGACCATCGTGCTTGCCCATATGGTAACGCAGGACGAAAAAATGAACCTGGCGAAAGTGCTTGGAGTATCATTCGGTCTGGCGGGGCTTTTTGTTCTTTTCTGGTCGGATATCGTCAATGGTAGGGACGGCGAATTCTGGCACCAGATTGCCATCATGGCTGCCGCAGTCTCCTATGCGGTCAATGCTTTGGTTACCCGGCGTTTGCTGCATCTCAAGCCCAGACCGATGTTTGCCGTGAACATTGCCTGGTCTTTCCTGATCGTTGCTGTGGCTGCATTCATCCTGGAGCCAATTGTGCCGATCAACCCGTCCGGGAAGGTCTGGATGGCGATTGTCCTGCTGGGCATATTTCCGACCGCCATTGCCTCCCTGATGATGTTTCGCATCATTGCCCGCCAGGGGGCGAGCTTTTTTGGGCAGATCAATCTGCTCGTGCCCGTTGCCGGTGTCCTTTGGGGCGCGGTTTTTCTCGGTGAACGCCTTTCATTGAATGCATTCATCGCTCTTGCCATCATCCTGTCGGGCGTTGCTGTTGCACGCATGCGACTCAAACCCATTTTTCAGCCAAGCGGGGAAAGCACCTCATGAACGCACAACATCAGCCAACGGGTTCGGCCTATTTTCTGACCAAGGAAACGCAGCAGAGCGAAACCAGAACGCTATCGGTCCTGGTCAGCAATGAACCGGGTGTTCTTGCCCGGGTGATCGGCCTTTTTTCAGGCCGTGGCTACAATATCGACAGTCTGACGGTTTCGGAAACCGAGCACGAGGCGCATCTTTCGCGCATCACCATCGTGACCACCGGCACCGCCCACGTGCTGGAGCAGATTAAGCATCAACTGGAACGAATCATTCCGGTTCATCGTGTGGTGGATCTGTCCGTCCGTGCCCGCGAAGCGGGGAATGGCAAACCGTTGGAACGGGAACTGGCCTTGATCAAGGTAAAGGGTGTTGGCGACAATCGTGTGGAAGCGCTGCGTCTTGCCGATGCATTTCGCGCCCGGGTCATCGATGCCAATACCGAACACTTCATTTTCGAGATTACCGGTCGGGTATCAAAAATCGAGCAGTTCATTGCCATCATGGGTCCCCTGGGTCTGGTGGAGGTCTGCCGCACAGGCGTTGCAGCTCTCAATCGCGGCTCTGAAGGCATGTAGTGTCTGTGCGAATTCTGTTTACTTGCACGTAAGACGCGGTAAGATTTTGCCATGACGCATCGCGATGACCATGATCATGACAACCATCTGGACCCGATGGACGCACGGGTCCGGGCGCTGGAGACGACTCTCTGCGAAAAGGGGCTGATTGATCCGGCTGCCATCGACGTGATCGTTGATACCTATCAAAACAGGATCGGCCCGCAAAATGGTGCCCGCGTTGTCGCAAAGGCCTGGCATGATCCGGCCTTTGCAGACTGGTTGAAACGGGACGCAACGGCTGCCATCGCCTCGCTGGGGTTTACCGGGCGTCAGGGCGAACATATGAAGGCTGTTTTCAATCGGCCGCAGACACACAATCTGGTGGTGTGCACCCTGTGCTCCTGTTATCCGTGGAGCGTGCTGGGACTGCCCCCCGTCTGGTACAAATCACCACCCTATCGCTCCAGGGCAGTCATTGATCCGCGTGGTGTGCTGAGCGAATTTGGCGTTAGCCTGAATGAAGATGTGCGCATACGCGTATGGGATTCGACGGCTGAACTGCGCTACCTTGTGGTGCCGATGCGTCCGGCCGGGACCGAGGACTATAGCGAGGAGGCCCTGGCAGCTCTGGTGACGCGGGATTCCATGATCGGCACCGGTCTTGTGGACATCGGCACATGAATGGCCCGCATGATCTGGGTGGGCACATGGGCTTCGGTCCGGTTGCGCCACAGGCAAATGAACCGCTTTTCCATGCGCATTGGGAAGAACGGGCATTGGGGGTGACCCTGTGCAGCGGTGCGCTGGGACTGTGGACCATCGATGAAAGTCGCCATGCGCGTGAAAGCCTGCATCCGGCAGATTACTATTCTTCAAGTTATTACGAAATCTGGATCAAGGCACTGGAAGCCCTTTTGGCGCGCCATGGCTGTGTATCCCCAGCGGAACTGATTGCGGGGCAAGCGAAGAGCGCAGGTTCTGGCGACAGGCCGATCCTGAAACCGCAGAATGTTGCTGCGGTCCTTGCCAAAGGGGCGCCCTGTGACAGGCCCGACCAGGGGCCGGCACGTTATGGCGTGGGTCAGCGGGTCCGCATTCGCAATGTGCATCCGGCGGGACACACGCGGATCCCCGGCTATGCAAAGGGCCATGTCGGCGTCATTGAAGAGATTGCCGGTACCTTTGTCTTTCCCGACGACAATGCCCATGGCAAAGGTGAAAACCCGCAGTGGCTCTATCGGGTTGTTCTGGAGGGCAGGGCGCTTTGGGGGGACGAGGCCGATCCCCTGCTGACGGTCTCCATTGACGCATGGGAGGGATACCTTGAGCCCGCCTGAAAAACCTTTGTCCGACCAGAGCCTGCCGTTGGAAATTGCAGAGCCGAACGTTTTTGCCCAACCCTGGCAGGCGCAGGCCTTTGCGCTGGTGATCAGCTTGCATGAAAAGGATGTCTTCAGTTGGAACGAGTGGGCCGATGCCCTGTCTGGCGAGCTGAAATCATCCGGTGCTTCCAGGGATGGCAGTGATTATTACGATTGCTGGCTGCGTGCGCTGGAACGCCTGCTGATTGGAAAAAATATAGCTTCGGGCCACAACCTTGATGCACTCGCCGCTTCCTGGTCAAGGGCGGCCCATGCAACACCACACGGTCAGCCGATCTGTCTTGAAAATGATCCGGAACCTGTCTGACAGCACAGCATTGTGCAACCCGCCTTCCATTTGCAACGCTGCCCCGGGCAGCTCGAAACAAGAGACATCATGACATTTACATTCGACGAAACTCTCGGGCTGACAAGCCGTGGCGACAATTGCTTTGTCGGTCACACGGATCAGCGCTACTGGAACATGATTGGTCCCTTTGGCGGGTGGATTGCCGCACTGATGCTCAAAAGCGTCATGCAGGACATTGAGGAAGGCGGTTTTGAGCCGGTTGCCCTGACGGTCGATTTCATGAAAGCGCCCGGCGAGGGCGCGCTGGTCATTCGACGCACCTGTGACCGCCAGGGAAGGACCGCAGCCTTCTGGCGCATTGATATGGAAACGCCGGATGGCAAGCTGTGCGCCCGTGCCATGCTGACGCTTGCACCCTATCGGGAAACCCTGGAGTTTTCAGCACGCCGGGACGCGGATGTATCGGATCCCACATCTTTCGAGCTTTCCAATTCCCGCATGTTGCCGATCAAATGGGCGCATCTTTATGAAACACGGGTCGTTTCAGGGCATCTGGGGGCAACGAACCCGGAGGCGCGTTCGCAGGCCTGGATCCGTGATGCGGAGCGCAGACCTTTGGATCATCTGTCCCTGACCGCCATATGCGACAGTCCGTTTCCACGATTGTTTCTGGCCACAGGCACCCCGTCCAATATCTCGACAATAACCATGACGACCTATTTTCACGCATCAATGGCCGAACTGCGTCAGATCGGTGATGCCTATATTCTGGCGGAATCGCGCTGTGAACGCTCGGTTGGCGGTTTTTATGATCAACACTCCAACTTCCATGCGGCCGATGGGCGGCTGCTGGCAGCCTCGCAGCAGATGGTCTGGTATGACCGCAAGGTGTGAAATGATAATATTTGGTTGCAACAGGGCGATTCAGACTTGCTCCCGGCACCCGAATCCTGCCAGTTCAAACCATGGAATTTTCCAGTCAACAGGATGAAGCCCTCAAGGCTGTTTCAAAATGGCTGAAAGGCGGGCAAAGCCCGCTTTTCCGGCTGTTTGGCTATGCCGGTACGGGAAAGACGACGCTGGCGCGGCATTTTGCCGAAGAGGTGGACGGCGACGTGCAGTTTGCCGCCTTCACCGGCAAGGCCGCTCAGGTGCTGCGCTCCAAGGGGGCGAGCAATGCCAAAACCATCCATTCGCTGATCTACCGCCCGAGAGGCGAAGAAGCCGTTGAAGACGAGGAAACCGGGAAGACATCAATTGCTCCGATGTTCTCCATCAACCGGCAAAGCCCCATTTCCAAGGCTGCTCTGGTCATTGTTGATGAATGTTCAATGGTTGACGAGGAGCTCGGGCGGGACCTGATGAGTTTCGGCACACCCATTCTGGTGCTGGGCGATCCGGGCCAGTTGCCGCCGGTCAGCGGCGGCGGTTTTTTTACCGACCATGAACCCGATTGCCTGTTGACCGATATCCATCGCCAGGCCCGGGACAATCCGATCATCGAACTGGCCATGAAGGTCCGCGAGGGCATTGAATTCGGCTATGGCGACTGGGGACTGGCAAAGGTCATCGGCAAGGACGAGGTCGACAGCGATCTGGTGCTGGAGGCCGATCAGGTCCTGTTAGGGGTCAACCGGACCCGTCGGCGCTACAATCAGCGCCTGCGGCAATTGAAGGGCTTTGAGGCCATGCATCCTCAGGCGGGCGACAAGCTCGTATGCCTGCGCAATGATCCGGCCAAGGGCCTGTTGAACGGCTCCCTGTGGCAGGTGATGACATCGTCACGCGAAACGGTCAAACCCGGCATCAATCTGCTGATCAAACCGGAAGATGACGACATGGGGCGCGGCAGTGCAAAAATCAAATTGCTGAAAGTCGCCTTTGAAGATCCCAATACGGAAATCCCCTGGCAGACGAAAAAACGCTATGATGATTTCGATTATGGATACGCGCTGACGGTGCACAAGGCGCAGGGATCACAATGGGACAATGTTGTGCTTTTTGACGAGAGCTATGCTTTCCGCGAAACGCGTGCGCGCTGGCTCTACACGGCGATTACACGTGCTGCTGAACGCTTGACCATCGTGCGTTAGAGCGCTTCACGCGCAAGAGGCCGCTTGGACTAGAGGCTGGAAAGCCTATCAACGGGTCGCCGAAGTCTCGGCCAGATTGTCATAAATCCAGTTCCAGGCGTCTGCCTCCTCATCCAGTTCGAAATGGCGGATATCCACGCGAAACAATGGATTGAAGAACTTTATGGCCGTTGCGAACCAGGCCGGGCCGCCAACCAGCGCATAGCGACGCAAGTGTTTTAGTGCGTGCAGTTTCCCAAGATAGGTGGTTTGCGAGAACAGGGCGTTCCACTCAAAACCGTCATATCTGCCCATGCGGACCAGAAGATCGATCCGGTCGAATTTCCTGTAACCTTCATCAAGGGTTTTGTAAATTTCGTCGATCTCCGACATGGAAATATGACCGTCAATCTCGAAGGCAAAGACGTCGTCGCGCTTGGTTTCAATCCTTGAAAAGGCCGGATGTCTCAGCTTGCCTGTCATGTGGGATCTCCAAAGTTTCTTGATCTCCATGCCATATGTAGGTACGCCTTTTTGCTGTTGCAATAATTCAGGCTGGCCGGAAATGTGCTGATGTCCGGTTGGCGCCAGGTGCAACCCGTTCATTGATTGGAAAGCTGCTGCCATGTCGGACTCCATCGCCACCAAATTGTCTGTCAATCTCAATGCCATTGCCCTGTTGCGCAATCGCCGTGATCTGCCATGGCCCAGTGTCACCGGCATTGGCCAACAGGCATTGGCGGCCGGTGCGCATGGGCTGACGGTTCACCCCCGTCCGGATGAGCGCCATATCCGGTTTTCAGATTTGCCGGAAATACGTGCCCTGATGGATGACGGATTTCCTGATGCGGAGTTCAACATTGAAGGCTATCCGAGCGAGGCCTTTTTGCAATTGGTTGAACGCATGCAGCCCGAGCAGGCAACGCTGGTGCCGGATGATCCCAGGCAGGCAACCTCTGATCATGGGTGGGATTTTCACCGCGACGGCGGCTTACTTAAACCGATTGTCGCACGGCTGAAAAAACAGGGCATGCGTGTGGCGCTGTTTGCGGATGCGAATGCGGAGCATATGCCGCTGGCAGCGCAAACGGGTGCTGACCGCGTTGAGCTCTATACCGGACCCTATGGCGGCTCTTATGATGATCCGCGCCAACAGACCACCGAGCTCGAACTTCTGGGCGGGGCCGCAGATGCAGCAAGGGCTCTTGGACTGGAAATCAATGCCGGCCATGACCTGACGCTGGATAATCTGCCGGCATTGAAAAAGCGCATTCCATTTTTGCGTGAAGTCTCGATTGGTCATGGATTGACCGCCGATGCGCTGCAATTCGGCATGACTGAAACCGTCAAACGCTATCTGCGTGTCTGTGGTCATGACGTTTGAGCCGATTTGATGCCTCGACAAAGGTCTGAAGCAGGGGGGCAACCTGAATATATCGCTTGACCCTTTGACAGGTTTGCCATAGAAATCGCCGAACCGTACCGTACGGTACTATGTAAAGGCAGAGTGATCATTGGCACAGGCAGCGGCAAGGGATAGTGGCCCAGAGGTTTTCGAGGTTTTCACGCCTCGCCAGAATGCTGTGCTGGAATCGGCCCTGCATCTGCTTGTTGAGGGTGGCGACCGTGCCTTGACGACGGCTGGCATTGCCCGGGCAGCGAATTGCTCGAAGGAAAGCCTTTACAAATGGTTCGGCGACCGCGACGGGGTTCTGGCCGCTGTCGTTGGCTATCAGGCAAGCAAGGTCAGGGTTCTTGGACCCGGCGAGATGCCGGGATCATTGTCCAGTTTTCGCGAACATCTGACCCGTTTTGCCGACGACCTTCTTGCTGTTCTGTCGGGCGAGGCCTCTCTTGCTCTCAATCGGCTGGCGATCGGACAGGCAAGCCGCGCCGATGCGAAACTCGGGCATCTGGTTCTGGAACGCGGCAGGCGGATGATTGAGCTGAGAGCCGGCGCTTTGCTGGAGACGGGGCGCAGACGGGGCTTTCTTGCCTATGATGACGCCGACGAAGCCTATCGTGCGCTCTACGGACTTATCATTGGCGATTTCCATGTGAGGCAATTGCTCGGCGATCAGCTCACTTCTCAGGAAAAAGACTTCAAGGCTCGCGCCCGTGTGGCGATCGGGCAGTTCTTCAAACTATACGGAACGGGCGCGGCAGCGCATGCAACAAATGCCCGTTCCTGACCACGACCAATTCCAAAGCAACACCAAAGGAAGGATACCACCATGCGTGTTTATTATGATCGCGACGCCGATCTCAATCTGATCAAGTCAAAGAACGTTGCCATTATCGGTTATGGCAGCCAGGGACGCGCCCACGCGCTGAACCTGAAGGATTCAGGCGCAAAGAGCGTCGCCATTGCATTGCGGGAAGGTTCCGCGACGGCAAAGAAGGCTGAAGCTGACGGTTTTGAAGTCAAATCCGTTGCCGAGGCTGCCGCCTGGGCCGACCTGATGATGATGGCTGCGCCCGATGAGTTGCAGGCCGACATCTACCGCGACCATATTGCTGCAAACATCCGTGATGGCGCAGCGATTGCCTTTGCCCATGGCCTGAATGTCCACTTCGGCCTGATCGAAGCCAAATCAACCGTTGATGTTCTGATGATCGCACCAAAGGGCCCTGGCCATACGGTTCGCGGTGAATACCAGAAGGGCGGCGGCGTGCCTTGTCTGATCGCTGTTGATCAGGACGCTTCGGGCAATGCCCATGATCTTGGTCTTTCCTATGCTTGCGGTGTTGGTGGTGGCCGTTCGGGCATTATCGAAACAACTTTCAAGGAAGAGTGCGAAACCGATCTGTTCGGCGAGCAAGCAGTACTGTGCGGTGGTCTTGTCGAGTTGATCCGTGCCGGATTTGAAACCCTGGTCGAAGGTGGCTACGCCCCGGAAATGGCCTATTTCGAGTGCCTTCATGAAGTCAAATTGATCGTGGACCTGATTTATGAAGGCGGCATCGCCAACATGAACTACTCCATCTCCAATACGGCAGAATGGGGTGAATATGTATCCGGTCCACGCATCATCACAGCGGATACGAAAGCTGAAATGAAGCGTATTCTCAATGATATTCAGACAGGAAAATTCACCTCTGAATGGATGCAGGAATACCGTGCCGGTGCAGCCCGGTTCAAGAGCATTCGCCGCAACAATGATGCCCATCAGATCGAAGAAGTCGGAGAAAAGCTGCGCGCCATGATGCCGTGGATCAAGTCCGGCGCATTGGTTGACAAAGAGCGCAACTAAATCGGATCGTGAAGATTATCCGGGCAACATTGCCGGTATAAAACACCTCAAGCCGCAATCATCGTTGCGGCTTGAAACTGCCCCGCCACATCAGCAAGGTGATTTCCTTCTTCAGTAGGGCGAGCGGCACTGCTTACGTCGGCCGTGATAGGGTTGGAACGTATTGTCATAGGCTCTGTAGGACCGGTATCTGGCGTCACACCAGGCATAATGGGCGCGCGTCCAGCCGGCCTGAATGCGCGGAGCCGGTGCGTAGTAGCGTCGGGGTCGTGGTGCATAATAGACCGGCGGAGGTCGTCTGTAGTACCGCGGATGGACGCTATTGGGATAGTAGGCGGGTCTGCGATTGTAGCGGCCATTGCAGTAGCCATTGTAACATTCATAGTATCGCGGCCGCCTGTTTTGCGAAACAATGCCGCCAAGAATCAGGCCTGTTGCGATTCCTGCAGCAAAATTTGCACCATTGTTCGACCGATATCGTTTGCCTGCCTCTGCGCTTGTGACAGTTGCGGCAACGAGAACCAGGCCGACGATTGCCAAAGTCAAGTTCCTCAATAATCCGGACATCTCTGCCTCCCGGCTGTGAACATCAAGTGTTAACTATTTGTCAAAAGCCGCTATATGGCAAGTATTGGCGCGCATCTGGCTGATCACTTTATGTTATTTGCCTCTGAAGTTTTTGAAATACTGTTTTATATCAATAATTTGTTTTGTGAACGCCTCTTCTGTGGCGATCGGCGTGACAAGTAGAGCCGCAGGGACTAAACAAAACCGACCGTGTTGGCCAGGAGAGTTTTATGTCGTTGCGCATAGCCACCTTCAATGTTGAAAACCTGATGAACCGGTTTGATTTTTCCGGCTATCGCAACGAGTTGAGGCAGGACAGGGCATTAAAGCTCTACGACATCAAGACGGAAGCCCAATACCGTCAGCTTGAACTGGCGCGTGCCATTTCCCAGACGGATGATTCCCGGCAGATGACGGCTTTGGCCATTGCGCAGGCGGATGCCGATATCTTGTGCATGCAGGAGGTCGACAATCTGGACGCCCTCCACGCGTTTGAATACGGCTATCTGTTCAAGATGATCGGCCGGGGCTATATGCGCAAATACATGATCGAGGCCAACGACTCGCGTGGTATCGATGTGGCCATCATGATGCGTGAGGAAACCCGGGATGGCCAGAAGATCGAATTCCAGCGCATGGAAAGCCATGCCTATCTGACCTATGCGGATCTTGAGCTCTATGATGAGGACATCGCCAGGACAAATCAGCCGGGCGACAAGATATTCCGGCGTGATTGCCTGGAGATCGATGTCAAGGTAGGCGGGCGACCGCTGACAATCTATATCACCCATTTCAAATCCATGGGGTCGGCGAGAGATGGCGTGGAAGGGCGTATTGTCACCATGCCTGTTCGCGCTGCGGAGGCCAAAGCGGTTCGCCACATTATCGAAAAACGATTTGGCAAGGACAGCGCGGCTTCCAAACGCTGGGTGATTTGCGGTGATATGAACGACTATCAGGAAAGAGTTCTGATCACTGGCGATTACGCCAACGGTTTTGATTTCGAGCCGATCAGCGAAGACATGAGCGCTCTTGACGTTCTGACAAATGACGGTTTTTCTGAAAATGTCGTGCGTCGTCGGACGGAACTGGATCGCTGGACATTGTATCACACGCGCGGGCCGCAGGAGCGGCATCTGTGCCAGCTCGATTACCTGCTGCTGTCACCGTCTCTGGCCAGCCATAATGCAAAAAAAGTGCCGGATATTGTTCGTGCGGGCCAACCCTACAGGACAATATTTCCCCCAGGGTTGGAGGTTGACCGCTATCCGCGCACGGGTTGGGACCGGCCCAAGGCGTCGGATCACTGTCCCGTTGCCATAAGCCTGGACTTGCTCTGAAGGCACTGTTTCACAGGTTTTCGGTTGAAGGGGATTGATGATGCATTTGCCTGATCCTCCATTGGCATAAAACCGCAAGATCAAGGTGCAACGTTCTGTTAATCGCCTTCGAGGCACATCAAAATTCTTCTGTCCCCTGCATGGACCCTGTGCCATGCTGGCCAGGTAAACAATCAGATGGAGTGCCAGGATGTCGCGTCAATATGCCATTTATGACGTTTTTACCGCCGACAGGCTAAGCGGAAATCCGCTGGCTGTGGTTTTTGACGCCGAAGGCCTTGATGATGACGTCATGCAGAAGATTGCAGGCGAGTTCAATCTTTCCGAAACAGTGTTCATCCTGCCGCCGACCAAACCTGCTCATGGCGCAAGCTTGCGCATTTTTACGCCGAGGCAAGAACTGCCTTTTGCGGGTCATCCGACGGTTGGTGCGGCGATTGCGCTGGCCGAGTGCAAGGCCGGCGCCGGCGATGCGAATATCGATCTGATGAATGTATTGGAAGAAAAAGTCGGATCGGTGCGCACGGTCACCAAACTGCAGACGGGCAAGCCCGGTTTTGCCGAGTTTGATCTGCCGCGGTTTTCTACCCAGGTTGACGCTGATCTCAGCCGGGAGATGATTGCGGCAGCGCTGCAGATTGATGTCCATGAAATCGGCTTTGAGAACCACCGTATCTCCCTGTGGCGTGCCTTTTGTCATGGTGCCAGTTCACGACCTCTCGGCAGCAGCGAAAGTGCGCTGTGACGCATCCCTGTGGGAGCAATTGGCGCCTATCGTCGATGGACAATTGGCTGATGCCTTTGTCTATTGCCGCGATGGTGTTGCCCATGATGCCCAGTTTCATGCGCGCATGTTTGCACCGCACGCGGGCATTGCCGAAGATCCGGCTACGGGCTCTGCAGTTGCAGCCTTTTCAGGCGCCATCCATCTTTATGACGACCTGCTGGATGGTCACCATGCTTTTCTGATCGAGCAGGGTGTCGAAATGGGCAGACCGTCGCGAATCCATCTCCATCTGGACGTGGAAGACGGCAAAATTGATCAGGCCAGAATAGGTGGACATGCGGTCAAGCTTGCGGAAGGCACCTTGTTGATCCCCTGATGCATGGCAGGGTATTGTCATTGTCATGCAATAGTTCAAAAAGACACTGGACAGGCCGAGCAATCGCCGCTATATCCGGCCTTCCTGAAGGATGATGGGTGTGTAGCTCAGTTGGTAGAGCAGCTGACTCTTAATCAGCGGGTCCACGGTTCGAGCCCGTGCTCACCCACCAATCTTTTCAGCGGATTTCGGTTTTGAAGAAACCACTGTCTTGGGAAAATGCTCTGTTTTGGCTTCTCAATCTCCAAAACAATCAAATTTGAGCTGGCCCAATCAATCCCCTTTCTGAGTCGGAAAAATTTGAACTTGTTAAGTTTGTCCGGTCGCGAGGGATTCGTGCCGGGCTCGGATTATCTCATCGAGCTTCTCCACAGGCACGGTATTTACAAGTAAATTTGGAAATAGTTCTATGCATCAATTTACATAAAAGAAATGTTTTACAGATAGGCAGGTGTTGAAATAACAAGGCCTGCGGAATGAATATTGGAAAACCAAAAATTATTGCCGGCGCCATCGGTCTGGTGATGTTGTTGGTTGGCGCCAATTATGGGCAGTTCGAAGTGGTCGAATACGGGCTTCGCGTCGAGGCGGCGCGCAAAGCTGACCATTGGGTGCAGCAATTCTTTCGCAAAACGCCTGATTACGTCATTTTGCTTTCGACAAAGGAATTCAGCGCCGCACATCTTGCCAGATTGCAGGAAACGGCGGAATTCAGGGATATCTTTCACTATCAACTTTATGGCCCAAGCGGCAGGCTTGTCGTTGATCAAGCTTCCGGTTCGCCGGCGCCAAATGCGGCTGGCGATGCGCTGGCTCAGAATGTGTTGCGCAGCGGCAAGGCAATCACATCGGTCGGGTCGCCGGATCAATTGCTGGCTGATACTCTTGCCGATACCACTGCTGCAGGTCTGACGTTCATTGCCAAGGTTATTCTGCCAATTCGCCGCGCCGATGGAAGCATCGCAGGTGTTGCGCTGGCGCATGTCGATCAAAGCGAGATTCGCGCGGCTTTTCAAACCGCAACCAACACGCTGTCGATCATTTTGTCCTCCATTTTCACAGCCGCGCTTGGTGGTCTCTTTATCGGGTTTGTGGTGGCGCGCAAGCGTGAGGGGAAATCCCGCCGGCATGTGGATTTTCTGGCCAAATATGATCAGCTTTCCCACCTTTACAACCGTGCCGGGTTCAAGGAAAAGCTGGAAGCAAATGTCGCCAGCGGCGCAATGGTCCCGGCCCGCATGGTGGTCATATTTTTGGACATCGATCATTTCAAACACATCAACGACACCTACGGACACAAGGCCGGCGACGGATTTTTGAACCATGTGGGGCAAACGATTTCGAGATGCCTGCAAGCAACCGATTTTGCCGGCCGTTTCGGCGGCGATGAATTCGTCATTGTCGCCCAGCGAAACGATCTGGCTGAAGCAGGCAGGCTGGCTGAGGAGCTTCAATCAGCGATATCGACGCCGATCATCGTCGATGGGGAAACGATTTCGACAAGCATCAGCATTGGTATCCACTTCGAAAACAACCAAAGCCTCAGCTTTGATCAGCGCATGCACAAGGCAGACCTGGCGCTGTATCAGGCAAAGGCTGATGGCCGTAATACCCATCGGTTCTTCACCGACGAACTGGAGCTGGGTATCGCGCGTCGCCGTAAAGTGGAGGCTGCGGTTCTGAACGGTTTGAACCAGGGCCTGTTCAGCCTGGCCTATCAGCCGCTGTTGCGTGAGGATTCTCTCAAGTGCCTTGGTTTTGAGGCTTTGTTGCGCCTTGTGGATACAGACGGAGAATCCATCCCGCCCGAGGAATTCATTCCAGTGGCCGAATCCGTCGGGGCGATTGGACAGATCGGCCTGTGGGTGCTGAATACGGCTGCGGAGGCGGCCTGCACTTGGCCGGCCCCCTTAACTGTATCCGTGAACCTTTCCGTCAGGCAATTTGCTGATGGACAGCTTGCCGCCTCGGTAAAACAGACTCTGGCGACCACCGGACTTGAACCCAAGCGGCTGGAGCTTGAAATCACAGAAAGCCTGTTGATGGATGCGTCGATTGATGCTGATGCGCAGCTTTCGGCGTTGCGGGATATCGGCGTGTCTATTGCCATGGATGACTTCGGCACCGGCTATTCCAGCCTTGGCTATCTTTGGAAATACGGCTTTGACAAGCTCAAGATCGATCGCTCCTTCGTGATCGGGATTGAGGAAAGGGACGTGCGGGCGCGCGAAATTCTAGAGACCATTATCGTGCTTGGTCATCGCCTCAATATGGTTGTCATCGCCGAAGGGGTGGAAAATGAAGCGCAGGCACACATCCTTTCGGAAATGTCCTGTGATCAGTTCCAGGGCTTTCTCTATAGCCGCCCGATGCCGGCCGAAGACTTGCCCGGCTTCCTGTTGAAAAACGCTACGAAAAACAGCGAGCAGGGTGTGACGGGCGAATCCAGGTACTCGGGCCCCGGAGCTGGTCAGGTCTAGTGCTACAAATTGCACCTGCACTACCTTTGATTCTCAGTCGGCATGTCAAACGGCATCCGGCAAAACAAATCCTCCGCAGCAGCCTGGATGAAGCATCTATTCGCCGATTTACAAATCGTGTTGGGTCGCTTGTACATAAAGTCTCTGTAGTTGTTGCGGATAAATACCGTTTTGCGACAATATTCTTATGTCGACACAAAAACAAAATGTCATTCAAGATAGCGTCATTCCGGTATGTTTTGTGAAGGTGGGATTTTGTTCTTATATGCTTAACCACATGGCACATTGCCTGGAAAAACCTATGCGGGAGGCTTGCGTTTTTCAATCAACTGTTTAATTAATTTTGGTTAATGCGTTTACCTATGTGATTCTATTTTGAATCCGGGTAATTGTGTAAAGTTTCAAGGGACGTCTTTTGGGGGCTAAAGTGTTGAAATATTCAGGAAAACGGCTCGATTTTTCTGCTGCAACGGTTAATCGTGAGGGTGGTGAAAAGCGCTTTGCCGCCTTTGGTGGGTCTGCCGATGGCAAGACCCTTCATGGTCGCGCGCGCCGTCAGGCATTTTTATTGAGTGGCGCCGCCGTCGGTGCGGTCTGGATGGCACTTGGGGGCGTTGCCGTCGCAGATGATGCTTGCGTGACAAGCGGTACGACGTTGATATGCGCTGGAGACCAGTCGGATGGGATTATGGTCGGCAATCCGTTCGAGGTTCTTGAGGTCAACGCGCTGAACGGCAATATTGAGCCGGCTTCAGGTGTTTCCGGTATCGATTTTCAAGCAGATGGCCCGATCTCGATCATCAGTGATCTCGGCATGCGCCAGGTCTTTAACGGCACCACTGTCATCTTCGACTACATTAGTAATGCAATCGTTGCGACTGATGCTGACGGTATTGTCGCGATCAGCTCGGGTGGTTCCGTGTCGATTGATCATACCGGCGACATCGAAAGCAATGAGCGCGGCATCTTCGCGCAGGCAGATGGCGGATCAGCCGATATCACGGTAAATGGCGACATTGACGCGGGTGGCACCGGTGTTGAGGTTCTTTCCTCTTCGTCCGACGCGAGTGTTGAGCTTTGGGGTGATGTTACATCCCAGACAGGCAGGGGCATCCAGGTTCATGCGCCGGATGGCAGCGCCAGTCTGGTTGGCGGCGGTCAGATCTGGTCAGAAGGGGACGGGATTTTTGCAGAAGCAACCGGCGATCCTGGCGATTCAACTGTGGAATGGACGGGAGACATCAGTTCTCAGTCAGGCCGGGGCGTATACAGTTATGCTGCCCGCGGTCTTTCGTCAGTGATGACGCAGGGTGATATTGAAGCTTCTGATGACGGTATTTTTTCAACGAGCACATCAGAGGGGACTGCCACCGTAGATCATCAGGGTAGCATTGTTGCCGGTAATCGCGGCGTCTATGCCTATTCAGCCCGGGAAGGTGTGTCAGTAACGGTGGCTGACGGCGATATTTTCGCTGGGTCAACGGCAATATATGCCTACAGCGATTCAGATGTCGACGGTGTTACAGTGAATTTGACAGGCAACATCACCGCCAGCACGCGCGGGATTGATGCTTCAGCTGCACGCGGTGCGATTGATGTGACCGTAAATGGCGATATCTATTCGACAGGGGAAGGAATTTTCACCCAGAATCTGGGTAATGAACAGATCACCATTGATCAGACGGGTGGGCTTTATGTTGGAGGCAGGGGGATTTATGCCAACACGCCCAACGGCTTTATCGACATAACTTCCAACGGCCCGATTGACGCTGGTTCTGATGGGATTTTTGCTCTCAACAGCGGCAACGAAGGCATCACGATCGATAGCCAAGGGATGATTGATGCTGGAGGCAGAGGTATTTACGCCGAGTCTGTCAATGGCGCGATTGATGTTTTCTCCGACGGGGCAATTGATTCCAATTCTGATGGGATTTTTGCACAGAATTCCGGCAACGAAGGCATCGATATCGAGAGCCAGGGGAATATTGATGCCGGAGGAAAAGGTATTTATGCGGCGTCGGTCAATGGTGCCATCAGTATCATGTCTGAGGGCTCGATTGATGCCTCTTCCGACGGTTTTTTCGCGATGAATATTGGTGATGGAGACATCTCCATCAGCAGTCTGGGTGATATTGATGTCAGTGGAAGAGGCATCTATGCCGAATCTCCGCGCGGGGTTATCACCGTCGACAGCGACGGAAATATTTCCGCGAGCAGCTTTGGCATATTTGCCAAGAACAACAGCGGAGATGGAGCAGAAGGCGTTACTGTCACCAGCATCGGCAACATTGATGCTGGATCAAAGGGCATATACGCTGAATCCTTGCGCGGGTTTGTTACGGTTGAAACTACGGGCGATATCCTGTCGTCAAGTGATGGTATCTTTGCGCAAAATGACAGCAGTGACGGCGAGGATGGCGTTCTCGTGACCAGCATGGGTGACATTGATGCCGGTGCGAAAGGTATTTATGGCAAATCGACTCGCGGATTTGTCACTATCGAAAGCACGGGTGATATCATGTCGTCCAATCAAGGTATCTTTGCGCAAAATGACAGCAATACCGGGCAATATGGCATCAGCATTACCAGCATGGGCGAGATCGATGCTGGTTCCGATGGCATTTACGGCTATTCTACGCGCGGATTTATCACGATCGATAGTGCCGGTGACATCACGTCCTCATCTTATGGTATCTTTGCGCAAAATGACAGCAATACCGGGGAATACGGTATCAGCATTACCAACATGGGTAACATCGATGCCGGCTCGAAAGGCATTTACGGCTACTCGACACGCGGATTTGTTGCCATTGAAAGCACCGGCGACATCCTGTCTTCGTCTGACGGTATCTTTGCGCAAAACGACAGCAGTGCCGGTGGATACGGTATTCGCATTATCAGCATGGGCGACATCGAAGCCGGTACGAAAGGCATTTATGGCTACTCGACACGCGGGGGTGTGGTCGTTGAAAGCACTGGCGATATCCTGTCTTCGTCTGACGGTATCTTTGCGCAAAATGACAGTGATACCGGAGAATACGGCGTTTCCATAAGCAGCTTCGGCGACATTGATTCCGGTGCTATGGGCATCTATGGTTTTTCGACCATGGGTGCGGTGACTGTCGTGTCCGAAGGGAACATCGAATCCGAGGGTAGCGGGATCGTTGCCATCAATCAGGGCGAAGCTGATGCCCCTGTATCCGTTACACACAGCGGCAACATCAATTCCGTAACGGGCGCCGGCATTGTGGCGTCATCGGTCAATGGAGAGGTCACGGTTACACTGAACGATGGCGTGGTGACTGCCGCTGCCGATGGTATCAGCGTCGAGGGTTATAATGACCTTTCGGTGACGGTGAACGAAAACAGTTCTGTGACGGGGGCTTCCGGGTCAGCTGGTGTATTGTTCTCCATTGGCCTTGAAAACACGCTGATGAACTACGGCATGATCGACAATGCCGGCGGATTTTCCGACTATGCGGTTCTCGCAGAAGGCAATGATATCAATGTCAGCAATTTCGGTACGATCAGCGGCAATGTGAAGCTTGGGCCCTGGGTCAATATATTCAACAATTATGAGGGCGCACTGTTCAATACGGGCGAGTTGGTTGACCTGAATAGTGGCTTTGGCAACGTGTTGCAAAATGCCGGTACGGTTTCGCCCGGTGGCGTGGGCAATCTGCTGACGACCGAGTTGATCGGTTCATTGAACAACGGAGAAACTGGAAAGTTGCTGTTCGATGTTGATATGGTCGGCTCAGGTGTTGATCGCATCAATGTCTCAGAGGAGGCCTCTCTTGATGGTGGCATCGCCTTGAACTTCATGAGCGTTGACGGCAATCCTTATCAGGAAACGATCATCACGACTGTTGACGGTATTACGGATCAGTCGCTGACGCTGCTCAATCCAATCGTGGTGGGTGATATCCTCTATACAAATGGCGGCGATGACGCTGAATTGTCGATCAGCGGCTTCGATTTCTCGCCAACGGGGATCAGCAGCAATGCATCTGCGATCGGTGGCTACATTGGGGAGTCAATCGATGGCGGCTCTATCGGGCTCGACCCGATTGCTCTGGCTTTGTTGAACCTTCAGTCGCTTGCCGAGGTTGATGATGCTCTCAATCAGTTGTCACCGAACATGTATATGTCCGAGCAGTTGGCTGCGGTACAGGATTCACTCGGGTTTTCCGATAGTTTGCTGAGTTGCCGCGTGGCCGGCGGTGTTGCCAAATTCGGTGCCGAGGGGCAGTGCGTTTGGGGCCGCGGAACCTACCGCAATTACCAGCAAAGCAGCTCCGGTGACTATACCGGCTTCGAAAGCCAGTCATACGAATTGGCGGGCGGTGCGCAGTTCGCGCTGGGGTCTTCCGATTGGAGACTTGGCGGCGCATTGGGCATGGGAATACATGATCGTACAGGCGATGGCGGGGCTACCAGCGAGGGCAATAGCGTTCTGGGCGGTATCGCGCTGAAATATGTTCCAGGTCCCTGGTTGTTCGCCGGTGCCGTATCCGGCTCCTATGGATCTTACGACACGACGCGTCAGGTGGCGTTTGTCGGGTTCTCCGATACGCTTACAGGAAAGCCGGACTCGGGTACTGTGAACGGACGGTTGCGTGCAGCTTACACAATGCAGCAGGGAGAGTTCTACCTGAAGCCACAGGCCGATGTGAACCTGACCTACGTGTATAGCGGGGCTTTCACAGAGACGGGCGGAATTGCATCGATTTCAAGCGACAGCAACAGCAACACAGTATTCAGCTTCTCGCCTTCCTTTGAGATCGGTGGAGAGGTTGCCATGCAAAACGGCGTGCTGGTCCGGCCTTATATGCGCGGTGGCGTGAGCTTCTATTCGAACTCAGACATCACAATGCAGGGCCGTTTCGTTGCAGATACCTCGGGTGCAAATCCATTCTCGGTAACCAATTCATCGGATGATGTGATCTGGAATCTGGCGGCAGGCGTGGATCTGCTTAATGTTGGCTCGGGCAACCTTCGTGTTTTCTACGAAGGGCAGTTTGGCGACAAGACAACCATTAATTCAGGCGGTGCCAAACTCAGTCTCGACTTCTAATCAAACAGAAACCGGTGCGGGATCGACCTTTCGATCTCCCGCGCCGGTTGCCGCAGTACATTAGATACGAACATAATCGGCTTTGCCGGTTCTCTGAGGATATGGATTGGGTCGTGGCGTTGAAACTGAAACTGGGATCAGATCGCAGTCAGCCAGGCAGGGATTCCGGCTTTGTCGGGTCCAGCTTCATCGCGCTTGGGATGCTGTTTTCTACTGCTCTTGCTGCTGCATTCCTGTTCTATAATTTCCAAATTCAGAAGATGAGCGGCGTTGGAATATATCTCTACTATCTTCTGTTGCTCGGATTGTTCTACTGCAGTTTTGTCTATCAATTGAACCGTTTCGGCGCTTCGCGTCGCAAACGAAAGACGCCTGTCGATGCCAGCAAATTGGCCTATCCTCGCAGCGACGTGGCCCCTGCAATAACTATTCTCATTCCGTCCTACCGCGAGGAACGGCGTGTTCTGGTGGCAACAATATTGTCTGCGGCGCTGTCTCAATACTCCAATCGCAAGATTGTCGTCCTTGTGGATGACCCACCGGGAGATGTTGCTTCACTTGACAGTTCTCTTTCGGCGATTGATGAAGTCAAGCGCGCGGTGGATGTCCCGATGGCTCTGCTTCGCAGTGAGTACCTTGCCTGGCAAGAGCGCTGTGCTGCCGGTTTGTTTACGCCTGGCAATGAAGCCGAACGGTTGGCCGACAATTATCGCAAAGCCGCCAGATGGCTGACCCATATGGCGGCCGAATTGGACAGCGCCAAACACGCCGCTTTTGACCATGTAGACGGTTTTCTGACGGCAACGATCATCCAGAAGCTATCAAGCGAGTATCAGGCTCATGCCAGCCAGTTGGCAGAACTGGTTCTTGACGAGGCCGATATTGATCGTGAATACGACAGGCTTGGATCGCTGTTCTGTGCGGACATCTCAAGCTTTCAACGAAAGTCCTTTGAAAACCTTTCGCACGCACCAAACAAGGCCATGAACCTGAATGCCTACATTGGTCTGATGGGGGGGCGCTACACCCATGTCTTGCGTGATGGCAAACATTTTCTCGAAGAGTCCGAGGGGGAGGCATGCGACCTTTCGATCAGCAAGCCGGAATTTGTCCTGACGCTTGATGCCGATAGTGTCATACTGAGCAAATATATGCTTTCTCTGGTCAATATTCTCAACAGCAATGACCGGATTGGTGTTGCTCAGACACCCTATTTGACCTTTCCGAAGGCGGCCTCGGCGATCGAAAGAATTGCTGGCGCGACAACTGATATTCAATACCTCGTCCATCAGGGGTCAAGCTATTTCAATGCGGCTTATTGGGTCGGTGCCAATGCGGTCATTCGCTACGACGCATTGATGGCGATTGAAGAGAAGGGTCTTGAAGGGACAAAACCTGTAAAGGTGTTCATTCAGGATAAAACGGTCATTGAGGACACCGGCTCGACGATCGATCTGTTGCGTCAGGGCTGGACTGTTCACAATCATTTTGAACCACTGGCCTATAGCGCCACGCCTGCGGATTTCGGTTCTCTTGCAATACAGCGCAAACGCTGGGCCAACGGTGGCCTGATCATTTTCCCGGTTCTGTTGCGGGAATACCTGAACGCAGGCAACAAGTTTCGCCGTATCCCTGAACTCCTTTTGCGGTCTCATTATCTTCTCTCGCCCGTTATCGGGAATGTGGCTGTATTTTCTCTTATGATGTGGTCAAGTTCCGATGCCCGAAGCGTCATGTGGACGCCCTTGATCATGCTGCCCTATTTCCTGCTTTATGGGATGGATCTGCGGCGCCTTGGCTACCGAGCCCGCGACCTGTTTGGCGTCTGCGCCTTGAACCTGGTGCTGTTGCCGGTAAATTTTGCCGGCATTGCCTCCTCCTTTCGACAATTGTTGACGGGCCGCAAGGGGAGTTTCGTGCGAACGCCGAAAGTCACCAATCGGACATTTATTCCGCCCTATGCCTACCTGTTCAATATCGGCATCTTGGTCTTGATGTTGAATTATATAGTCAAGGCCATTGTCGCCGGAGAGTATACGGGAGCCATCATCCCGTCGGTGAATGTCTTGCTCTATGCATATGGACTTTTGCGCTTTGTAGGCCTGAAAGATGGTGGTACCGATACCCGGCTTGCCATGGGAGAAAAAGTGACTGCGGCGCGCCCGCATGTCTCCCTGCTGGCAAGAGGTGGACGCCGACATGCCGGTATCTGGGTCCGCACGGGTTCCCGATATGCCGCAGCCCCTGTGCTCGCCGCGGCACTTGTCCTGCTCGCGCCCTGGACATTTGGTCAAGGCCTTGCCAATGGTGAATTGTCTGAGGTGTCCATCATCAGTTCGGCGCCTGCGTCAAGGCAGGGGACCGAATTCATTGAAGCAGGCACTGTGATTGGAACATCGATCTCTCTGGCACCCCGAAAATTGGCTGAAGACATCATTGTGGTTCAACCGCAAATCTCCGAGATGAAATTGCAATCGACACCATTGGACAATGCTTCTGAACTGGAGCCGGTGAATGAGGCTCAGGATAATCTTGGAGAATACATCCATGTTTTTCCGGGCCATCCCGGCTATACCCGCATATCTTTGGAAGAGATTGGCCTTGGTATTGCTATCAAACGAGAGGATCTGCTGCTACCCGCCGCAACCCGCGCTGTAGGCGAAGTTGGACCGGCTGTATTCCCCATATTGGAATAGTGAGCCTGCTGCTTACTGTAAGGTGCTGAACGAACTAAATAATGGTGTGGTAACCCCGTAAAACACACTTTATTTCTCCGGGAGAGGAATTGGAAATGAGCCGCTATTACCTTTTAGTGTTCGCGCTTGCAGCGCCCCTGGCGCTTGGCGCTTGTACCACCGACATGATTTCCCAGGAAGGAAGCACAGGAGGCTACAAAGCCTTTGAAGCCGTCAAGGCTGGGGATGCCATTCTCAATCGGCCGGGTCCGGCCGATAATGCGACTGCCGCGCGTTATTACAAAAAGGCTGCTGATCTGGGTGGATCCTGGGGCCAGTACAAATACGCCAATATGTTGCTGGATGGCAAAGGCGTGCCGCAAAACAAAGCCGCTGCTGCCGACTATTATGCCAAAGCCGCTGAACAGGATAACGCCTGGGCGCAACTGCGTCTTGGTGAAATGTATTCTGACGGCAATGGTGTGACAAAGGACAGCGCGCGGGCGCTGGAACTGCTGACCAAATCAGCAGCGCAGAAGAACGCCTGGGCGCAGTTTCGTCTGGGTGAGATCTATCTGGACGGCACGGGCACACCAAAGAATGTTGATCGCGGCGTCAAGAATCTGACCCTTTCAGCGGATCAGGATAATCAATGGGCACAATTGCGGCTTGGCAAACTTTATGTTGATGGAACGGGCGTCAAAAAGGATGTCTCCCGCGGCCAGAAATATCTTGAGCAGTCGGCAAAACAAGGCAACGCATTCGCGCAGGTGGCTCTGGCAAACCTGATCTATTCAACTGATCCGAATCGCGCCAAAGAATTGCTCCAGACCGCTGCCAAGGCGGGTGACAAAACAGCCATCAAGCGCCTCAGGGAAATCAAGTAGCGTAATCGCGCAGCTTGACTGTTGGGAATTGCTGCTTGGGCGTGCGCTATGCCGTTTTCAGGCATGCGCACATGCCTGAATGCAACTGGAGTCCTGCGTGTATCACAGGCAGTCTCTGGCAACAGGACGGACCGCATTTGGTTTACCTGTGACGCTGCTCTGGCCAAGGGGTGAAATATCCAATGGCAGCAAACCTCATGTCACTTGGTTTTACGCTGCGACGATGCCTTGGGCTTGTTGCGAATGCGCAATGCGCCGCTATCGAGGCGATCAATTTCGAAGGCTTTGGTGCTGCGCACAAGGTCGCTCAGTTTGCGTGCTCCATAGGTTCTGGGGTCGAAGTCCGATGCCAGGTTTGCCAATTGGGTGCCGACAGCACCCAGTGGGACCCAGCCGTCTTCCGTGTCCAATTGCGCGATCACCTTCTCGATGATCGGGGTTGCTGCGCTGGGCTGCTGCAGTGAGCGGATAGTCTGGGTTTCACCGCTGGTCGTTGGCGGCGGGGCCGGCAGGAGGTTTTCCGTGTAGATGAACCGGCGGCAGGCTTGCCGGAAACTCTCCGGCGTCTTTTGTTCTCCGAAGCCGAAGACGTCGATGCCTTCTTCGCGTATGCGCGCTGCAAGCCGGGTAAAATCACTGTCGGATGAAACCAGACAGAATCCATCAAAACGTCCGCTATGCAGCAGATCCATCGCATCAATCACCAGGGTGATGTCAGATGCGTTCTTGCCGGTCGTATAGGCAAATTGTTGCAGCGGAATAATGGCGTGCTGCGCCAGAACGGCAGCCCAGGATTTTGAGCGGGCGCTGGAAAAATCACCATAGATGCGGCGTACGCTGGCTTCGCCGATCTTGGCAATTTCCTCAAACAGCCCGTCGACAATTTTGGCCGACGTATTGTCGGCATCAATCAGAACCGCCAGACGCGGTGAACGATCTCCAAGTGACATGGCGCCACACCTTTGTTGTTGTCAGAATACTGCAAGCATGGACTATTTGTTGTCATATCGCAAAGCCCAATGCGCGGGAATAAGTAAAAACTAAGTGTAGCAAATATATAAAAGCACGCTTGGATTGCGTATTCATCCCAGCGGCGCCTGTGCGTCAGGCTCCAGAGCCTTGATCCGATAACAGTCGAATAGCTCCGGGGTCAGAATATTTCAGTCGCGCCGCCTTTTGGTTTCCATAGTCCTCATTTGCGGTAATCGGGGACAAATTTGTCGGGGAATGCGATCCGGCAGAGCGCTTCTGCAAAAAAGTAGTCTCCAAACATCACGGCTGCATCCGGGCCGATTTTATGTGGCTCGGAATAACATCCGTGTAGCAGAATTCCACGATGTTTTGGATCCGTCGCCAGATAGTCGCGGCAAAGCCCCTCAATGAGCCAATGGGCTTTTTCCCGCCAATGGCTTGCAACGGCTGCATCCGGGTGCAGGTCGGCCAGATCAAGGAGTCCTGCGGCCATGATGGCGCTTGCAGCCGAATCTTCCGGGACACCGGAGCCTTCGGCGTCAAAATCATAGGGAGGAACCGGTTTGTCGCCGAGGCACGCGAACCATTTTTCCGACAGTGCGATGGCCTGGGAAAGATAGTCCATATTGCCGGAATTGGCGGCACTTGTTGCCAGACCCATGACGGCCCAGCCGGTTCCGCGTGACCAATAGCTCTCATCGTGCGCGCCTTGGAACGTGTAGCCACGCAATCTCTCACCTGTTTTGGTGTCGTATTCCACAGCATGATAAAGCGTATCGTCAGGACGACGGAATGACAGCATGGTCATTTGCGCATGGGCTTCAGCCGCAAGACGGAAACTGGCGTCGCCACTTTCGCGGGCGGCCCAGTAAAGCAAGGGGATATTCGCCATCGTATCGATGGCCGAACTGGCGCGGCCTCTGGGGTCTTCCATTGGGCCCCAGGAGGAGACGTAGGCGCCCTTGTCGGTGACCACCAGACGCGAACGCAGTTTGTCAGCCGCCTTGAGTGCGGCAGAACGAAAGCGCTGCTCCCCGGTGATTCTGTAAAACGGCATGGCGGAACTTAGAAAGATAAACCCGATATCATGGGTGTTGCCGTCGTTGGCCCGCTCTTCCACCAGAACCATGCGATCATGGGCAAGTTTCAGATATTTCTCATCTTTCGTATGCAGATAACTTGTCAGCAGCAATCCAACCCAGAAGCCGCAGAACCAATTGCCATGGCTCCAGTCTTCGCCGGTGTAGCCGGCAGAAATGCCGACTGACATGGTATCCCAGCTGCCATCCGGCAGGGTCACATATGGAAATGCCGCACCGATAATTGTCTCGTCCTGAAGCGTCTTTTCGGCAATCAGGTCGAGCGCGTTTTTTATATGAGGGGCGATCATATCGGACATGAGGAAATACCTGTGTTTAGCCATGCAAGGCGTTGGTGATTGGGTCTGTCAGCTGGAAGGAAAGAAACCGGGCTTTGAAACCTTCGCGCTGTGGCGAGCAGGCCATTGGGCCGATCATGGCATCAGCCGTCATGGGGAAATTGGCGACCCGCATCAGTTGCCAGCTCTCGTCCGGTCTTTGGAAATGAGCAATCAGCGCGTTGTCCTTGAGGGTCAGACGGACGGATTGTGGTCCCGAGAGCAATGGCTGACCGAACACCGACCAGTCGGATTGTCCACGGGTGACCACAATGCTGAAATTGGTGATGTCGTCTGAATGCTCGATGCCCAGTTTGATCCAGTGCGTATCGTCTATGCGCACCATCATGCCAGCCTGATCATAAAGCGTTTCGTAGTCCCCCTGAAATGTGATGGTGGCGGTAAATTCGGATGGCGCGGGAATGTGCCAGAAATGACCGTTGTCGCGGCGAAAGCCGTAATAGGTGCTTTGCCAGAAATCAGTCTCATGGCCCGTTTCAACGCAGAGAGCATCCTTGTCAAAGGTCCAGGCCTTTGGCGGATTGAGCCAGCGTCCCTCAGATATCTGCTGCAGAGCCATGGGCGTCACCGATCGTGTTGGCGTTTGTTGATTGCATGGCGCCTCCGCAGCTCTCACGGATGATCAAGCGGGGAGGATAGCTGATGTCGATCGGATTATCTTCGGTTCCGTCAGATGTACGGTTCTTGATGGCTTGCGCAATGACCTCTCCCAAAGTGAATGCCGGGGTCGCCACGGTCGTCAGCGGGACGCGTTGCAAAGCAGCCTCCGGAATGTCGTCATAACCGATGACAGCGATGTCTTTGCCAGGCTGAAGGCCGGCGGCGTAAATGGCGTCCAGAACGCCTATTGCCACCAGATCATTGTAGGCGATGATAGCTTCGGGCCGGTTGTGTTTGCCCAACAGTTTTTCTGCAGCCTCGCGGCCGAATTCTCTCGTTGAACCGCCATTGATAATGAATTCTGCATTCAGCTGCAGCTTGTGGTTCATCAACGAGGTGGCAAACCCGGCATATCGCTCTCCATAGGCGTAGTTGGATTGATAGCCACCCACGAAGGCGATGTTGCGATTGCCCAGCGCAATGAGTCGATTTGTGGCGATCTGCATGCCAACGGTCGGGTTAGCGCCGACATAGCCAAAGCTGGTCTGGCCGATTCGGCGAACCGCCAGGATGACCGGGTGCGCGCGGTTTGCGCAGACCTGAAGATCATCTTCTTTCGTTCCTGTTGCAGGCACCAGAATGATGCCACCAATGTCGCAGTTCCAAAGGTCGTTCAACAAATGCGTCTGACGGGCAACGGAGTCATTTGACGACAGAAGCGTGGCGAAATGGCCGGCTTCGGAAAGCCCCTTGTCGAGCCCCTTGTAAAGGGAATGAAAATAAGGATTGGAGATGTCATCCACGATGAGGACGTATTGTTTGCCCACTTCATATTGAGACACGAGTGGCTTGCGCAGGTAACCGGTCTCCTGGATCGCACGTTTGACGGCTTCCCGGGTTTCATCCTTGAGGTTTCCCTTGCCCTGAACAACCAGCGAAACGGTTGCAGGAGACACGCCTGCTCTCACGGCGACATGCTTTATTGTAACTTTTTTTCCGGACTCAACCATGGCGACTCTTTCAAACTTTCAGATCATGCGGCGGGAAAATAGGTGCGTTGCGGCAATTTTTCGCTCACAGGCGGTTCCCCCAAAATCATCGCAGCAGCCTTTTCGCCGATCATGATTGCCGTAGCATTGGTGTTGCCGCTATTGAGTTTGGGCATGATGGAATTGTCGCATACCCGCAAACCCTCGAGGCCGTGAACCTTCAGTTCAGGATCAACGACGGCCATCTCGTCGGTCCCCATCTTGCACGTTCCGACGGGGTGGTAATCCACCGACGCATAGTCACGTGCATATTCCAGGATCTGTTCTGGTGACCTGCGCTCAGCGCTGGGAAAACGTTCACGCTTGATATGTTTGGCGATTGAGGGCTGAGCGATGATTTCCCTGATATGCCGCACACTGCGCACCGACATGTCGCGGTCAAACTCGGTGTCGTGATAATTCGGGTTGATGATCGGCATGTCTTGCAGATTGGCCGATCGCAGGGTCACTTCTCCGCGGCTGGTCGGACGCATATTGCAGGAGTTGATCGTCAAACCATAGCCAGGGACATAGGTGCGTGCACCATTGACAACGTAGGCGGGAAGTATGTGTGTCTGTATGTCGGCCCGTCCGGTGCCGTGGCTGTCGATGAAGCAGCCGCCCTCTGCAACCGGTGAGGTGGCTGCGCCATTGCGGTACAGAGCGTATTGTATTCCGTGTTTGATGTTCTTTGGAAAATTATGCTGTCCATCATAGGAGATCGGCTCGTTCAAATCGCATACGACATAGGTATTCAAATGGTCCTGATAGTTTTTGCCCACACCGTCCATGTGGTGCGTCACGTCAAGGCCATGCGGTCTGATCTCATCGGTGGGGCCTATACCGGACAGAAGCATCAGCTTGGCCGTGCCGATTGACCCTGCACTGAGCAGCACCTCACGTTCGCAGCGTGCGATTTCAGCCTTGCCGTTTCTGATATATTCGACACCAACGGCGCGCCGGTTCTCGATGATCACACGTTTGCTGATCGCCCGGGTAACGACAGTCAGATTAGGCCGCTTCATCGCTGGTCGCAGGTAGCATACGGCTGCAGAAGCGCGGCGACCGGCATGCTGTGTGACCTGATAAAGTCCGGTTCCAAGTTGGTCGTCTCCGTTGAAATCCGGGTTCATCCGGTGTCCGGCTTCCTGAGCTGCAAGCACATAGGCCTTGGAAAGGAGATGTGGTGAACGCTGGTTGGATACCTTCAAGGGCCCTTGTGTGCCATGATAACCATCGGCATAGGTATCATTGCATTCTGCGCGCTTGAAATAGGGGAGGACGTTTTCATAGGACCAACCGGCATTTCCATCTTCAGCCCAGCCGTCATAATCCGCCTTTTGGCCGCGAATATAGATCATGCCGTTGATGGAACTCGATCCGCCGAGGGTTTTTCCCAATGGAAACCAGAGTTCACGATTGTTGAGGTGTTTTTGCGGCGCTGTTGCATAACACCAGTTGACGCTTGGTGTTTGAAGCTTGCCGAATCCGCCAGGTATGTGGATCATCGGGTTTCGATCCGGGCCGCCTGCTTCAAGCAGCAGAACCTTGATGCTGGAATCTTCTGTCAGGCGGTTTGCCAGAACGCATCCGGCCGAACCCGCACCCACAATAATATAGTCATACATAAATGCCGCACCTCCCGTGACGCGAAACTTCTATCAGCAAAGTAGCGGGACAAATTGCGAATAGCAAATAATTTAGTAGAAAATTTATTGATGCACACAAAAAATGTCCAAAATTCGCGAGTAATGACGAAAAATAGCCATCTAATCCTATGAATTTTGCAAATTAGTGGATAAAATCGATAAATCAGTAAAAAATTCAATAAACATTTGACTAAGCCGTGAAGTCGCATATGGTCCCATTGTCAGGTTCATGCCGTCTTGCGTTGCTGCTCTGCGAAGCTGCAGGTGAGATCGGGGAGACTGGGCTGATCTCACTTGGGCTGATCTCACTTATGCAGTGATGCCAGTGAGGATTCTATAATAAATGGAGGAAGATATGACGAGCAGACGCAATTTCATTTCCATGATTCCGGCGGCAGCGCTGGCCCTTGGGCTAACAGCGGCCCCATCCGCATTTGCAGATGATTATCCATTTGGTTCGCCACCCTGGACGATCGGCTTCAGTCAGGACACGATGGACCATCCCTGGCGCGCCTATATGGTGACATCCGCAGAGGCTCAGGCAAAACAATATCCCGATCTGATCAAGGAATTCATCTATACCGATGCAGGTGGATCCAATGAGAAACAGATCGCTGATGTTGAAGACCTGATCTCACGTGGTGTCGATCTCATCATGATGAGCCCCCGAGAAGCACAGGCGCTTGTGCCGTCTGTGAATGCCATCAAGGCAGCGGGAATTCCGCTGGTTGTGCTTGACCGGGAAGTTGTCGGCGAAGATTACAATGTCTTCATTGGTGGCGACAATCTCCAAATCGGTGAGAAGCTTGGCGAATATACGGTTGCAAAGGCCGGAAAGAAATTCAATTACCTTGAGCTTGAAGGTATTCCCGGTGCCACGCCAACCATTCAGCGCCATGAGGGTTTCACGTCCAAAATTGAAGGTGATGCCGGTGTAAAACGTCTGGATGCGCAGCCTGCAAACTATGATCTGGCTCCCGCAATTCCAATCGTCGAAGACTGGTTGACCAAATACCGGGGTGATTTCCAGGTCATCTACGCACACAACGATCCGATGATTCTGGGCGCAATCAACGTGCTGAAAGAAGCCGGCTACAAGCCCGGTGAGGTCTTCCTCGTCGGTGTCGATGGTCAGCGCGAAGCCTTTGAAGCCATCAAGGAAGGTTGGTTGCAGGCAACTGCAATCTATGCGACCGGCGGCGCTCTCGGTCTCGACATGGCTGTTCGTGTTCTGAAAGGCGAGCCTGTTCCAAAGCGCATCATCACGGAAACTCCGGTGATCACATTGGAAAATGTCGACGATTTCTATAACGCCGATTCCCAATACGTTCGCTAAGGCCGATCTGGCTTAAATCGCAGGTTCCTGGCTTGTCCAGGGCCTGCTGCCGTTTCCCCGAATTCTAGGATGCTGGCCGTGAAACCTTCTCTGGTGCAAGTCGAGTCGCCCTGCGACCATGTTTTGCTACTGCGTCTCAATCGTCCCGAAAAACGCAATGCTCTGAGCAACGCGATGATCGCTGAATTGGCAGACCACGTTCGCCAGGCCGAATCCGAAAAGAATTGCCGGTGTATTGTGCTGACCGGTGGCGAAGCGTTTTTTTCAGCAGGGGCTGATATTGCTGAAATGCGTGCCGACGGAATTGCCGCCATTCAAAATCGCAAGCGCGCTGAAGATTGGGCCGTGCTGGAAAGCGCCCGTGTCCCGATTGTTGCTGCGGTCTCGGGTCTTTGTGTCGGAGGCGGCCATGAATTGGTGATGCTTTGCGATATGGCGGTTGCCGCCAGAAACGCCAGGTTTGGTCAACCCGAAATCAAGCTGGGGCATATTCCGGGGGACGGAGCAACACAAAGGCTGATCCGGCTTGTGGGCAAATATGCCGCCATGAAAATGATCCTGACCGGTGAAACTGTCAGTGCAGCAGAGGCGCTGCAGATGGGGCTGGTCGGGGAAGTGGTTGATGATGGCGCATGCGAAGCGCGGGCCATTGAAATCGCCAAACTGATAGCGCGGCATTCCTCCAGGGCACTTGCTCTCGCAAAAGATAGTGTCAGAGCTGCACAGGAGTTGCCTCTTTCCGCCGGGCTTGAGCGTGAGCGTCGCAATATTGCGCTGGCCTTTACCACACGCGATCAGAAGGAAGGGCTTGCGGCGTTTTTTGAAAAACGCCCGCCCGACTTCAAAGACGAATAGACATTCATGAGCCGTAGGCCCCGCAGATCATGCGTGCGGCATTCAAATTGAAAGGAATTACCTATGCCATTGGAAGGCATCCGCATTGTCAGCTTCAACCACTTTCTCATGGGGCCATTCGGTATACAGTTTCTTGCTGACCTTGGTGCAGAAGTCATAGCTATTGAGCCGATTCAGGGTGCCTTTCAGCGCCACTGGGGTGGGGACAATGCCAAAAAGGCTGGTGGAGAGACGACGCTTGATCTTGTCGCCAATCGCAACAAGAAAAGTATCTGTCTGGATCTCAAGAACCCTGCCGCACTGGAAATCGCAAAAAAGCTGATCGCGGGCGCAGATGTCGTTGCGGAAAATTTTCGGCCCGGCGTGATGGAGAAACTGGGGCTCGGCCATGAGGCGCTGAAATCCATAAATCCTGAAGTGATCTTTGCGTCGGCCAGCGGATTTGGTGCTGACGGTCCCTATGTTGATCGCCCAGGGCAGGACATGATCGCCCAGTCGCTGTCTGGTCTGGCATGGATTACCGGCAAGACTGGCGAAGTCCCGCGCCTGGTCGGAACATCTGCAGTGGATCATCACGGAGCGATGATCTTCGCGGCAGGCATTCTGGGAGCGCTGGTGAAAAAGACCCGCACGGGCAAAGGCGCGCGCGTCGACGTGAACCTGTTTTCGGCGGCACTGAACCTTCAGGCGGAATCGCTTGTTTGCTATTTCAACGGCAAGAAACCGGAAGGATCCCAGCAGCCCGCCCATATCGGCAGCTGGTACCACGAAGCGCCCTACGGCATTTATGCAACTGCGGACCGCTATATTGGTCTTTCACTCGGTTCGCTCGATGTCACACTTGAAGCGCTTGGCATCGTCCTGCCGTTTGAAGCTGACCCGTCCGATGCATATGTCCGCCGCGAGGAAATCTCCAGCATCGTTGCTGAAAAACTGCGCGAGAAGCCCTTTGCACAATGGGCCAGCGCGCTGGATGCAAGAAAGATCTGGTATACGCAGGTTAATGATTACGATGATCTTGCCGAAGACCCTCAGGTCAAGCACAACGGTGATCTGGTGCAGGTCGAGTCCTGGAATGGTGATCCCATAACATTGGTCGCCAACCCGGTTCGCTATGACGGCAAGACCGCACCGATCCGCCTGGTTCCGCAAAAACTTGGCGCCCAGACGGCCGAAGTGCTGTCTGAACTGGGCGTGAGCGAGGCACAGCAACAAATGCTCGCTGAAACAGGCGCCATTGGCCTGGGCTGATCATTTCTGAAATTTTTGGGGGGAAACATGTTTCTGGAAGCGAGAGGAATCAGCAAATTCTATCCGGGTGTCAAGGCGCTCAAGGGTGTTGATTTTACCGTCGATGCCGGAGAGATTGTTGCCGTGGTTGGTGAAAACGGTGCTGGCAAATCCACCTTGATGAAAGTGCTGGCCGGCGCCATCAGACCCAATGAGGGCACCATCAAGGTGGATGGTTCGGAGGTTTCCTTTTCAGGACCAATCGAGGCGCAATCGCACGGCATCTGCACGATTTACCAGGAGCTTTTGATTGTTCCGGAACTCTCCGTGGTCGAAAATGTATTTCTGGGTCATCTGAAAAAGAAGAATGGCATACTGGATTGGGTGACCATGCGCCGGGAGGCTGCCGAGATCCTCACCCGATTGGGTTTGACGGCATCCGTCGATTCAAAGGCGGGCCAATTGAGCATCGCCGAGCAGCAACTCATCGAGATTGCCAAATCCCTGAGCCGGAAGTCGCGTCTTCTGATCATGGACGAGCCGACGGCGTCATTGTCCAAGGATGAAGTCGATAATCTTTTCAAGCTTGTACGTTCGCTGCGTGATGAGGGCATTGCGATTGTCCTGATCACCCATCATCTGCACGAGATTTTTCAAATCTGCGACCGGTTGATTGTCTTGCGCGACGGCGACTATGTGGGAGCGTCAACAATTGATCAAATTGACGAGGCAGAGCTTGTCAACATGATGCTTGGCCATGCGGTCAACAACGATACAGCCAAGCATCGGGCGGTCGTGCAACGCGATGAAGTTGTTCTCGAAGCGCGCGGCCTGTCGAGGCGCCCTGATCTCAATGGTGTCGATCTTGCCTTGCACCGGGGCGAGGTGCTTGGAATAGCCGGATTGATGGGGGCAGGGCGCACAGAGCTGGTTCGAGCGCTGTTTGGTGCGGACCGTCTGGATGAAGGCACAGTCAAGGTCAATGGAAAACTTGCTGTTCTGTCGTCTCCGAGGGTGGCCCTGGAACAGGGGCTGGGGCTGGCCCCCGAAGATCGCAAGTCGGAAGGGTTGATCCTTTCGATGCCCATCGGTCAGAATACGACCCTGCCGTCGCTGGCGTCTCATTGCGGATTTTTCGGGCTCGATTTGCAAAAGGAATCGCAAGCTGCCGCCGATCTGTGCAAGCGCCTTTTTGTAAAATACTCCAATCTGAACCAGCCGGTCGGCAATCTCAGTGGCGGCAATCAGCAGAAAGTCGTTCTGGCCAAGCTGCTTGGTGCCGGCACGGAAATCTATCTCCTGGATGAGCCGACGCGCGGCATTGATATCGGTGCGAAGGAAGCGATCTTTGACCTGATCTGGGATCTGACGTCCAAGGGCAATTCGGTGATCATCATCTCGTCCGTGATCGACGAACTGATCCGTGTTTGCGACAGAATTATCTGTCTGCATCTGGGCAAGGTCACCAATACCTATGATCGCGAGGATTTTGATCTCAACAGGATCATGCTCAACGCCATGGGCAAAAATGTCGATGTCTCGGAGGTTTCCCAATGATGCTTGCTGCTAAGGCATTCTTTGGCAAAGGCAATTTTGTCATTCTCGCCGTGCTGGTGATAACGGCAGGGCTCGTCTCCGAACATTTCTGGACCGGCGAAAACATCGTCAATGTGATCCGCGCCGCCTCGCTGATCGGTATTGTCGCTATCGGCATGAATGTCGTCATCATCGGCGGCGGCATAGACCTGTCGGTGGGCTCGATTGTCGCGCTGACCGGCGCAGTGGCTGCAAGCCTGTGGGTGTCCGGCGCGCCGTTTATTCTGTTTTTAACCGTTCCGCTGCTTGTTGCTCTGAGCGTGGGGTTTGCAAACGGTGTCTTGGTGAGTTTTGTCGGGCTACAACCCTTTGTCGCGACCCTGATCCTGATGACCGTCGCCCGGGGAGCGGGGCTTGTCTATACCGGTGGGCAGCCTGTCTATGCGGATTACCCGGATTTTTTCATGTTCCTGTCACGCGGAACATTGTTGGGACTTCCGGTTCCGTCCTTCCTGTTTTTCATGGCCGCGCTTGTGACCTGGTACATCATGCGATGGCGCGTCTTTGGTCGTGAAATCTATGCGGTCGGGGCAAATGAGACTGCGGCGCGCCTGTCCGGCGTCAATGTGGCGTCTGTCAAATTCAAGACTTACCTCTATTGCGCTTTGCTGGCCGGGATATCCGGTCTCATCCTGACAAGCCGCATGGAATCTGGCGAGCCGGGACAGGCAGGCATTTTCTGGGAACTTGACGCGATCGCCGCCGTGGTGATCGGAGGCACTGCGATACGGGGTGGAGAAGGCTCCGTGTGGGGCGCATTTGTCGGTGCTCTGATTATCGGTATCGTCGCCAATCTGTTCAATCTGCTTGGCGTTGGCCCCGCATGGCAGCAAGTCGCGAAGGGTGCAATCATCATCATTGCGGTGACTTTGCAGTTGGCGGCAAACCATGGTCTTTTTGCAAGGCTGCAGGATATTTCCCTTCTCAGACCAGGTCAAAGCCGCGAATGGCTCAAACCGCTTGCTGGTATTGCCGTTGTTCTCCTGGTGTTGAACGGAATCCTGTATCAGGCAGTCCCATCGCTCTACCAGATCGATCTGGCGAAATCGCCCTATACGCGCGCCAACAACCTGGAGCTGACCCGGGTCTATCATCGGGCGATCACGCTGTATGAGGATGTCATCGATCGGTTTCCCGACAGCAATTACGCCGTCCTGTCGCGGATCGGCATAGCAAATTCTGCAAGGGGCAGCGGTGATCTGGACAGGGCAAAATCTGCCTATGCCGGCCTGTTGGCCGACGTCAATGCCGGTGTGATCGACGCGGACCTGCGTTTCGACATTCTGCGCAATTACGCCACCCTTTTGCAGGAAACGGCTGATGGCGAAGCTTTCGAACTGGTGTTTGCCGAACTTAAGACGAACTATCCAGATTCTGATGCCACCCGTGAGGCCGAGGTCTTTCTCAATCAGATCCGTGCGGCTGCAGCGGCTGTCGATAGCGGGGTTTTGCCAGACAATGCGCCGGTTGTGATCACTTCCAGGGATGTTGTCCTGCCGGAGACGGCGACACTGGGTGAAAGGATGGATCTGGTGATCAAGGTCGAACCGCGCGGTGACCAGTCCGCTGATTTTTCACTGATGACAAATCTGGGTTTCTGGAAGGGCTTCAAGCTTGTGAAGGCGACACCAAATCCGCGATCGGTCTCGGAATTTTGGGGCCGGCGTGCATGGTCATTCGGAAAATTGACAGAACCGATGACGATTACGGCCACGCTTGAACCAATCAAGGCAGGCACCTTTGAATTTGATCTGGATGTGGAACGCAGTTTCGACGTGCTCGAATACGGCATTGTGAAAACCATTGTGGTGGGAGAGTGACAATGATGAATCTCGTTAGATCCTATCCGTATGTCTGGGTTCTGCTTGTTCTGACCCTTGTGTTCGGTCTGATGTCACCGACATTTTTCGAGCCGGGCAATCTTGCCAATATTCTGAAGCAATCATCTTTGCTGGGTTTCGTTGCTCTTGGCATGTGCTTTGTCCTGATCGGCGGCGGGCTTGATCTTTCTGTTGGATCGGTCGTGGCGCTTTCATCGGTGCTGATCGCCGGGCTCTCGGCCACTTTGCCGCCCATTGTCGGCATCCATGTCGCGCTGGGTGCCGGCATCCTGATCGGAATCGCCAATGGTGTTCTGATCACGACCTTTCGATTCCAACCGATCATTGTGACGATTTCAACGATGGCGATTGTACGCGGAATGGCCATGGCCTATTCCGACTCACGGCCGATTTTCGGCACCTTGCCTGAAGAGCTGTTTCTGTTGGCCGATGGCACTTTGCTGGGCCTGCCGGTTCCAGCCATCCTGTTCTTTCTGGCCTGTGCCATCTCGGTCTTTTTCCTGCATTACACGGCGCTTGGTCGACAGATATACCAGGTGGGCGGCAATGAGGAGGCGGCGCGGCTTGCCGGGATCAATGTCGCGCGGGTCAAGATCGTCACCTATGCCATCAGCGGCTTTCTATCCTCCTTTGCCGGCCTCATGCTTGTTGCACGCATGCAATCAGGGGAGGCGGTGCGAACAGGCGTCGGCTGGGAACTGGATGCCATTGCGGCAGCGGCCATCGGCGGTGTGTCGCTCATGGGTGGGATCGGGACGGTCTCCGGCACGCTGTGTGGTGCCCTGATGATCGGGATGATGGCCAATGCTTTCAATCTGCTGGGCATCAACCCCTACTGGCAGCGTATCGTGATCGGCATCGTGCTTGCCGTTGCCGTGGCCAGCTATTCCAGCGCCAGCGTGCGCCAATTGTTCAAGCGCTTTCGTTTCACCTGATTTGAGGAACCATCACATGACAAAACACCTTTCTCTTCCCAAGACACCACGCAGCAACGGGTTTTATATTGATGGGGCGTGGAACGCCGGCGATAATCATGCGCGGCTTGAACGGATCAGCCCGGGCCATGGCGTCCCGGTCAGTTCCGTCGCCCTGTGCACGGAGGAAGACACGGACCGTGCCGTTGCAGCGGCAAGGCATGCGTTCGAGAATGTCTGGGGCGATATGCCAGGCGCAGAGCGCGGACGCATTCTGATCAAGGCTGCAGAGGGGATCCGTCTTCGCCTGGAGGAAATGGCCTATTGGGAGACGTTGGAAACCGGCAAGCCGATTTCCCAGTCAAAAGCCGAGATCGGCGGTGCCGCAGATCACTATGAGGCGGCGGCAGGCATGGCCCGTATGGTGACCGGCGAAACCCATAATGGTTATGGGGAGGCGATGTTGGGTCTTGTCACCCGTCAGCCTATCGGGGTTGTGGCGCTGATCACGCCCTGGAACTTTCCATTTATCGTCTTGGCTGAACGGATGCCGTTCGTTCTTGCCGCCGGTTGTACAGTGGTGCTGAAACCGTCCGAGATGACCTCAACGACGAGCCTTATCTTTGCCGATATCCTTGCCGAAGCCGGGCTGCCAAGTGGCGTCTACAATGTCGTTACCGGCATGGGGCCGGAGGTGGGCGAAGCGCTGTCAAACCACGATGACGTCGACATGATTTCCTTTACTGGCTCACTTGCGGTTGGTGAGCGCGTGTTGATGGCTTCAAAATCCAATCTCAAAAAAGTCGGCCTGGAACTGGGCGGCAAGAATCCGCAGATTGTTTTCGCCGACGCCAATCTGGACGATGCTGCCGACGGCGTGGCCTTCGGGGTCTGTTTCAATGCGGGCCAATGCTGCGTCTCGGGATCGCGGCTGATTGTGGAAGCCAGCGTGGCCGAGGCGTTCTGCGCCAAGGTGATGGAAAAACTGGCGCGTGTGCAGGTCGGCGATCCACTCGATCCCGATACACAAATGGGAGCAATTGTCTCACCGGAACACCACAACAAGATTCTGGGATATATTGAACGGGGACAGGCAGAAGGCGCCAAACTCGAGTGTGGTGGCCACGCGGTGGATCTTGATGGCGGCAGATTTATTGCGCCAACGCTTTTTTCCGGCGTCACTCCGCAAATGGCGATCGCCAAGGATGAAATATTCGGACCGGTTCTTTCCGTCATTCCGTTTGAAACGGCCGAAGAGGCAGTGCAAATTGCCAATGACACTGAATTTGGCCTGGCGGCATCGGTCTGGAGCAAGAACATTGATACGGCGCTTGGCGTTATCCGTAAAATACGGGCAGGGCGCTGCTGGGTGAACACCACAATCGTCGGCGGTCCGGAACAGCCCATGGGTGGTTTCAAACGCTCCGGCAGCGGGCGTGAATGCGGCATGCTGGGCGTTGAGGAATATATGGAGGTCAAGTCAATCCATATAGCCCTGGGGGATCGGGATCACTGGCTGGCTTGATCCAGCACAGGAGCGATCTTCAAGGACGTGCGTGGGTGGTAACGGAACCTGTCTGTTCAACAGTTGCCGTGGTCTAAACCATTCAGTTTCTTGAGCGCACAGATGGACTGAAAAGATACGAAAGGCCATCCCATTCCTTTGGAACGGGATGGCCAGACAATTATTTGGCTGCTGCGGCAGCGGCATCCGCGTCACGGCCCTGTTTGGTGAGGTTTGCCCACCATACAAGGCTGTCGAGCATGCCATTGGCGCCGGGCAGGATTGCATCTTCTATGGCGGACATTGGCTCGCCGGCACCCATGGGGTGGACTTTCATGAATTCGCTGCCACCGATGTGCACGCTGGCGCGCACCGGCACCATCTGCAGTTCGATCTGGATTGCGCGCAGATGGGTTGCAGCAACAACACCACCGGCAGCCCCATAGGCCACGATGGCCGCTGGCTTCTTGACCCATTCGACATAGGCCTGATCCAGAGCGTTCTTCAACGACGCGGGGATGGAACGGTTATACTCGGAGGTGACGAAGACAAAGCCGTCGAACTCGGCAAGCTTCTTCTGCCAGCGGACGGCATTCGGGTCGGACGTCGGCATCCACATGTTGGATGCAGGCTCATTGAAAAACGGCAGATCGAAGTCACGAATATCAAGCAGTTCGACATCCATGTCGTCGCGAGCATTGGCAACATCGAATATCCATTGTGCCGGCTTGTCAGCAAAACGGGTATCCCGGGTCGATCCGATGATAACGGCAATACGAGGCATGTTTTGATCTCCTATCGTTTGATGGTATATAAAGGGTACCAGCTCTAAATAGGATATTCTCAGAGATAACAAGGAGGCACTTTTTTGAAACCTGCTCACATAGCCGAAACGGAAGACTGCCAGCAGATATCGCAGATGTTGTCTCGGATCGGTGACAAGTGGTCCATGCTGGTCGTGACCTATCTGGGTGAGGGGGGCATGCGATTCAGTGAGTTGCGGCGCGGGATAGGCAATATTTCACAAAAGATGCTGACCACTTCTCTGCGCAATCTGGAACGCGACGGTTTCGTCAAGCGCACGGTGCTGCCCACCAGTCCGCCGCGTGTGGATTACGAATTGACAGATTTGGGGCGAGAGTTATTGGTGCCGGTTGCCGGACTTGCCGACTGGACCCGTGAGAATGTGCACCGGATTGAAACGGCGAGGAAACAATACGACCTGTTGAAAAAGCCCTGATAAATTTTGGCTGAATGCGTAAACGGGCATCATTTGCATAGAAGGAGCCATCCATGAAAGGCAACAACACACCAGCCGTCACTGCAATCCTGGCGGAAACGGTTCCGCCACGCACCAAACCGTCGAACTATCCCGAACCGTTCTACAGCCGCATGGCGGGACGTGAAAAACGCCAATTGGGGGATGTCTTCGGACTGCAGAATTTCGGCGTCAATCTGACGAGGCTTCAGCCCAATTCGGCATCAAGCATTCTGCACCGACACAGCAAGCAGGATGAATTCATCTATATTCTGGAAGGGACGCCGACGCTGGTTACGGAAAATGAAGAGCTTTTGCTGAGCCCCGGCATGTGTGCGGGATTTCCAGCAAAAGGCATTGCCCATCAATTGGTCAACCAAACAGAACAGGTGGTTGTCTATCTTGAAGTCGGTGACCGTACGAAAGGCGACGAAGGCACCTATCCCAACGATGATCTGAAGGCCGTTCTGGGCGATGATGGCAAGTGGATGTTTACCCACAAGGACGGCAGACCCTATTGAGTCAGATATGCAGAGGGGGCGTTGCAGCGGGTTGATGCAGCAGGCAATCCCACCGTTCGCCCGCCTGCGGATTTTCTACCCGCTGTAGGTTGACTGGCAGCGTTTCATCAGATCAGCAAGAAATTGGTCCGGATCCAGTTTCCACAGGCGTTCGGAGAAAATTTCCACTTCGATCGGGCCGTCATATCCGGCGCTTTGCACCTTCGTGTCAAATTCGGCGAGATCGATAATACCTTCTCCTGGCATGCCCCGATCCAGCAGAATGTGGTTGGTTGGCACGAGCCAATCGGAGATGTGGTAGGTGGCGATCCGGCCTTTTTTTCCGGCCTTTTCGATTTCGGCGTAAACCGATGGGTCCCACCAGGTATGGTATGAATCGACAGCCAGTCCGATGCCCGCGCCCAATCGATCGCACCAATCATTGGCGGTTGCCAGAGACGTGACCACCGACCAGTCGGGCGTATACATGGGATGCAGCGCTTCGAGGGCAAGCGTTACCGGCGTGGTCCGTGCGAATTCGAGCGTTTCGGCCAGGCAATCGAAGGCAAAGTCGCGCGCTTCGTCAAGACTTTTCGAGGCGGGAAGCAGCCCGCCGACGACCGTCACGATACTAGATGCGCCCAGTTCTGCAGCATATTCTATGTTGCGTTTTGCTTCGTCGATCGCTGCCCTGCGGCCGTCCTTGCCTTTGAGTGCATAAAGGCCGCAATTGCAAAAACCGCTGACCGTCAGACCTGAATCGGCAATCAAACGCCGCGCCTCTGACGGCGAAAGATGGCTGACGTCATCATACCACGGCGTGATCCCGTGAAAGCCGCCCCGCGCAGTGGCGTCAATGGCCTGCTCGAAAGACAGGTCCTTCAGGCAGATCTTGTTGATCGCAAACGCTCTCATTTTATAGCCTGCAGGACTGCGGGAGCAAGTTTGTCAGTGAAATAACGGCCATTCGACCGGGTGACGGCATCGGGATCCGTCTCTGCCCACTTGCAGTGGTCTTCCACGACCAGCCAGCCATCATAATCGGTCTGCGCAAGGAACTGGGTGATTGCAGGATAGTCCATTATGCCGTGACCCATCGCCTGCGGTGTCAGTGTCTCGTCGAGATCTGAGTAGTGAACATGCCGGATGAGATCCCGATATTCGCGCAGCATCTCCAGGGGCTCCATGCCACCGGCCTTGATGTGATAGATATCGGGGCACCAGCCAACCACAGTTGAATCGATGCCATCGAGCATTTTTCGGTAGTCGTCACGCGTAATGCAAGTTGAGCCCGGCACAGAGTTGGGGTGGTAGACAGCCTTCAGTCCCCGCGCAGCGGCACGTTTGGCGATATCATTGATGATGGCGATATGATTGTTTTGGCGCCCGGCCAGATCGTCGTGATCTGGATCGGCCAATGGCACGATATTGAGGATCGTATCGGGGAAATTACGCGACAGGTATTCGATGGCGAAATCCGTTTCTGCCCTTTCCGCGTCGTTTTCAGTGCGGCCATGCCAGTTGGACACGATGCACATGGCAGCGAAATCGATACCCGTTTTGTCCAGAACAGATTGCATCAATGCAGGATCGCGCAATTTGCCGAGGAACTGGATTTCGCACTCCAGGCCTGAAAAGCCGGCATCTGCCGCCACACCAATGATGCGGTCGAGTTCGCCCAGATAGCGCTCACCGCTCAT
>JARGOF010000006.1:0-51807 GCA_029212415.1 Rhizobiaceae bacterium
AAAAAACTTATATGGCGCCGATGGCAAAAAAATATCCTACTATCAAATCAACGCTGGTTCCAATTTATTTTTGAAAGCATGATGCGCAAAACGGATATGCATCTGACGCTGGCTCGAGGACATGAAACTGCCGGATGCTTTCAAGGCAATTCTTGCAGCATGCATTGTTGAACACAGGCGAAAGCTGCGGATCAGAAATTGCTTGGAACAGGGATGCATTCCTCAGATATTTTCGGATCGGCTGAGGTCTGTACGGATTATTCCTGATCCATGTGCGCCTGCATCCGTCCGAGTATCCAAAGGACCATAATTGCGAGGAAAGTGGCAATGGCTGCAATCAGCAGAAGACCAAGAACGCCCGCCAGTCCAATCGCGCCCGCCAGCCACATGCCTGCACCCGTCGTTATTCCATGCACCTTGCCGTTGGCAAAAACGATGAAACCAGCAGCCAGAAAGGCGACCCTTTCCTGATCCCGAACCCCCTCGCACCCAAGAAAGCCGTAGGTGTCTTAGCTGGCGACGGGCTCTCCTCCGTTCGGATGAATGACCTGTCCGGTGATATAGCTTGAATCCGCACAGGCCAGGAACAGAAAGGCGGGTGCAACCTCGTTGGGTTGTCCGGCACGGCCCAGGGGTGTGCTCTTGCCGAAAGACTCCACTTTGTCTTTCGGAAAAGTCGAAGGGATAAGCGGGGTCCATATTGGCCCCGGCGCCACACCATTTACCCGGATGCCTTTGGGAGCGAGCTTGTGGGAAAGAGCACGGATGAAGGACAAGATTGCGCCTTTTGAGGAGGCGTAGTCAATCAGCAGGTCTTGTCCCCGATAGGCCGTCACCGATGTGGTGCAGATGATTGAAGAGCCTTCTTTCAAGTCCGGCAATACGGCCTGGGTGAGAAAGAACTGGCCGAAGATATTGGTCTGGAACGTCTGGCGCAACTGATCCTCGTCAATAGCGTCGACATCCGCCTTGGGATGTTGCTCACCGGCGTTGTTGACGACAATGTCAGGGGCTCCGAGGGCCTGTTTTGTCTGCGCCACTATGTCCGTGCAAAAGGCTTTGCTGCCGATATCTCCCTTGACGTATATCGCCTTTTGTCCCTCCTCTTCGATCATCCCAACTGTGTCGCGCGCATCTTCATCGGAATGCTGATACACAATGGCGACATTTGCGCCTTCCCGTGCGAATAAAATCGATACCGCGCGTCCGATGCCCGAATCGCCTCCGGTGACAATTGCCGTTTTGTTTGCCAGACGCTTGCTGCCGGCATAGCGTGGCATGCAATCGGGTTTGGGCAGCATATCGCGTTCGGTGGCGCCATCATCCTTCTGCCTTGCGTCGCTTGTGGTGTTGTTCATCTGATGTCTCCTTTCCTTCGAACAACGGAAAAGGATCAATATTGTTCCCGGCACTGATTACGGGTTGGGTGTTTGCATCGCATACCAGGCGGCCACAGCCTCAATGTCTGCATCTTCAAGCGCGTGGCTGGACTGCCGCATGATATTTGCGAAAGGCCCGCCACCTCGTTTTGTATTTGTAGAAAACAGTCGCAACTGTGTTTCGATATAGGTGCGGTACTGGCCTGAAAGCCGCGGGAATTGCGAACGGCTCTGTGTTCCGGTCCGATCATGGCAGCCTGCACAGGAAGCAACATTGTTGTCCGGCAAACCCCGCATAGCGATGATTTTGCCGCGTTGCAGTCGTTCTGCTTCCAACGGTTCCTGTGCCGTTGCAAAGGGCTTGCCGACGCTTTGCTGTGCAAAGTATGCAGCAAGTATGGCAAGCGTTTCTCCATCCAGACCTGCGGTCGCTTCCTGCATGATGCCACTGAAACGGTGGCCACCTGCATAGGCCTGCAACGCATCATGCAGATAGGCTTCGTCCTGTATGTCGAGACGGGGAAACGCACCATTGCCATCGCCGCGCCCATCAAGGCCGTGGCAGCGGACACAGTCGGCGAGTGCAGGGTTGGCCGTAACCGAAAGAACACGTTGCCGCCCGTTGGGTATTTTTTCGGCGCCATAGGCGAGACCGTGGTACCCCTGCGCGTCGAGAGAGGGCATGAATTTCAGAAATGCCACCATCGACCAGACCTCGTCGTCGCGACCGGGTGCCGGCCATGCCGGCATGCCGGTAAATTTGACGCCATGTTTGACGATCCAGAACAGATCTGCCGCCGTCCATTGATCGACCTGGTCGAGGAGATCGGGCGGCTCAGGTGTCATGGCGCGCACAACGGCACCGCGCGGTGCACCGGGGCTGCCGTGGCAGGGGGCGCATCCGGTTTCAAAATGCGCCGCACCACGGCGGATCATGGCTTCACTGGCAAAATCCTCTGGAGGAAGCGTGTCGGCGCGGAACTGGACCGACCGGCGCATGGCGGTATGCAGAAGCCAATCCGTCAATGCCCAATGTCCTGTGCTTGCTCCGACATTGATGAGACCCAGCCAGAAAACGCCGGCGCCACACATAGCGGCGACTCCCAGACCAATGACGATATGGCGCATGGACATTTTCATCAGGCGTTCTCCTGTTTTGTTGCCGGTTCCTGGAGCGCCTTTCCGACGAGAACAAGTCCTGCAGCAAGATAAATCAAGCCACCCAATCCCAGCATCAACAGGCCGCCAAGCTGCTGGTCGACAATGATCGTCAGGCCAAACGGCGGGCGTGCCGGTGGTACGGCGCAGATGGGATTTTGCATCAGCCCGATCAGCACGCCGAGCATGGTCATGTGCATGGAGGTGAACAGCAAGGCCGCCGCACCTGCAAGAAAGCGCGAGGGGCCCGAACTGCCCGCCAAGGCGGTCAGCCACAGAAAAAGTCCCACCACCAGAAACGAAAATTGCTCGACGGTTCGTGTCAAAGAGCTGGTTCGCGCCGCCTCGTGCGCCAGGGGGGTATGCCAGCCCCAGATGACCACCAGATCAAGCAGGCTTGCGGCAATCGGAAAGGCAAACAGCATTGCTGCCCATCTCCATCGCGTGAAAAGCGGCAACAGACCATAGGCCAACAAGGGAGCGGCAACGGCCACGACCCCCATATGCATGAGCATATGGGCAGCAAAACTTCCCCGCGCCAAAAGGGGCAGGGGGCCGGCCCATACAAGGAACAGCACGAAGATCCCGGCAATCACGGCCATCCTGTGCCTCATCTGCAAACCTCCAGCACGAGAGCGGGAAATGCCGCATACAATATCGCCACACCAGAAAGAACGCAGAGCATCAGGGCAACGTGAGACAGAAAGCGATGCCGCTCTTCAGGTGTATTGCCCGCGTAGTTGTAATCATCGTTGACCGAAGACAGGCCACGAACCTTCCATAGCGAAATAAAGACCGCTGCCAGGCCTGCAAGTGCAATGAATGTGGCCGTACCGACGATCAGGCGGACCGGTAGCAGATCAGCCATTCGCCCTGCCTTTTCGCAATAGATTGCCGCTGCCACGTAACAGACAAGAAAGTGCACAGCCCAGATGGTCGGGGCAAGAATGACCCTCCAAAGGTCGGTGCCTTCTCCTGTTTCGCGTTTGACTTCCTTCTGCAGATGGTCGGTCATGAGACGAGCGGAAAGCCTCCTATGACAAGTGTTGTGGCGAAGGCGGTGAAGGCCATGAAGTGCCAGTAAAGTGCAACATTCCAGATGTCGGTATCGTATTTAGGTGTCAGCCGGCCAGCAAAGCTGGCCGCGAGACAATAAAGCTGCATGATCACGCCTGCGGCGGCATGCGCGCCTGTCCATAGAACCAGCGCCCAGACAATGGCCGGATAGGCATGCGCAGTCGGATCCATCCTGTGGGCCAGCGGACCCATCACAAGTGCGCCGATGCCGGCCAGCGCCAGCAAAACCGCTGCAAGCAAAGCCATGCGAAAAAGCAACATATCGCCGCGCGCGTTCCACAGGCGCGCGCCATAGGTCAGCACCCAGGATCCGCATAACAACAGACCGGCCGCCAGTGGCCATGTCCACCCCGGACCGTCAATGTCCGGCGGCGGGAATTGATCGTGCACTGTCCAGAAGAAAAAATACCCGAAGATCAGGCCCAGAAAGGCCGTCAGGTCGCCCGTCATGGTAATGAACATTGCCCACCAGCCCGTGGCGCGCGGTCCCGAAATGTAAAGCGGCGCCGTCATCCCCATCCCGATGGCCTTTTCATCCTTTTCGGGATGTTCGCCGGTGCCTGTCCAAAGCCAGTAAACAATAGAGCACAGCGTCAACAGGCCGGAGATGAAGGTTGCGGTCCACCAATGATAGGTGGCGAAAATAAAGACGCCGGCCAGGCACAGGGCCGTCGCAAGCGTTATCCAGGTCGGTCCGGCAACGCGCATGCATTGTACAGGCTGCGCATCCAGCACCGAGGTGACCAGAGCTTCGCGTCGTCCTTCTTCGGCATCGGGCAGATAGAAACGACCCTCGTCATACCTACGCATGAAACTGTGATCATCCCAGGCCGGATATCGGCTTTCGATATGCGGAATTGTGCGGGCGCCCCACGCCCCTGGCGGCAGTTCGAGCGCCCATTCCACGGTTCCGGCTTTCCAGGGATTCCGCGATGCCTTTTCTGCATGGCTTTTTGGTCGCAGTGCGTCGAAGACAAAGACCAGAAAGCCGGCTGCAAAAACAAACGCGCCGATTGTCGAAACGAGGTTCAATGTGTTCCAGCCCAGATCTCCCGGGTAGGTAAAAACGCGCCGCGGCATGCCGAGCATGCCCGTCAGATGCATGGGCAGGAAGCAGATGTTGAAGCCGGCGAACATCAGCCAGAAGGCCCATACGCCAAGGCGCCGTGACATCATGTAGCCGGTCATGAGGGGGTAATAGTAATAAATGCCTGCCACCAGCGGAAACAACATGCCTCCGAAGAGTGTATAATGCAGGTGGGCGACGATGAAATAACTGTCATGCGCCTGAAAATCGAAGGGCGCAACGGCAACCATCACCCCGGTCAGACCGCCGGCAACAAAGATGGCCAAGGCCCCCAAAGCAAACAGCATGGGCACGGAGCGCACCACCTTGCCGAGCATCAAAGTGGCAATGAATACGAAGATCTGAATGCCCGTAGGGATGGCGACGGCTTCCGAGGCCGCTGAGAAGAAACCCAGTGAAATCGAGGGCAGGCCGGTTGCGAACATGTGATGGACCCAGAGGCCGAAACTCAGGAACCCGGTTCCCAGCGCTGAAAGCACAATCCACGAGTAACCGGCAATCGGGCGTCCGGCGAAAGTCGGCACGATCATGGCCAGCAGCGCGATGGACGGCAGGAAGATGATGTAGACTTCCGGATGTCCGAAAATCCAGAACAGATGCTGCCAGAGCAACGGATCACCGCCGCGTTCGGGGTCGAAAAACGGCCAGTCGAACGCCCGTTCCATCTCGAAAAGAAAATCACCGGCAATCAGCGGCGGGAAGGCAAACAGGATCATGCCGCCGACAATCAGCACATACCATCCGTAAAGGGGTGTCAGGTTGATATGCATGCCCGGCGGGCGACATTTGAGAACCCCGACGATGAGTTCCACGGCAGCGGCAATGGAAGCGACCTCGATAAATGATAACCCCAGAAGCCAGATGTCAGCGCCGATCCCCCCCTGTTTGGTGGTCAATGGGGGATACATGAACCAGCCGCCCGACGGTGCTGCGTTGAAGAAAATGGACCCGCAGACGAAAACACCGCCAATCAGGAAACACCAGTAACCAAACGCGGAAAGGCGCGGGAAGGGAAGGTCGCGTGTGCCCAGCAAGGCGGGCAGGATGAGAATGGCGACGGCCTCGAATATCGGCACGGCAAACAGGAACATCATCGCCGTTCCGTGAAGCGTGAACACCTGATTGTAGGTCTCGGCGGATAGAAACTCATTATCAGGCACAGCGAGCTGTGTACGAATCAACAGTCCGAGCACGCCGGCAAACAGCATGAAACCGAACGCCGTGACAATGTACCAGATGCCGACTTCGCTGTTATTGACGGACGACCAGTAACGCCAACCACCAGGTGTCTCCCAGGCTTTTGAAAGGCGTGCTTCTTGCGCAGCACGGATCCATGGATCGTCCTGGTCGGGGCCGTGTCGATGGGCCATCTCGTTTTTCATCGCTGAAGCCTCAATTCAGGTTTGACAAAAACCGCGCAATTGCCGCTATATCCTCAGGCGGCAAGGCTCGATAGGCGGGCATCTGGACGGCAGGTTTCATCTGTGCGGGATCGGTAATCCAGCGTGCGAGATTCTTTGGGGTGTTTTCAGCGATCCCGGCGCCGATCGTTCTGCGACTGCCGATGTGGCTGAGATCCGGTCCCACCGATCCGATCTCCGTCAAACCCCTGATCCGGTGACAGGCCGCACAGCCGGATGACAGGAAGATTTTTCTTCCCGGGTCATCGGTCCCTATGTTTGGGTCGGAGGTTCGGTCTTCCAGCCATGCGTTGAATTCTTTCGGCTCATGCACGACGACGGCAAAGGCCATTTTTGCGTGAGATGTGCCGCAATATTCCGCGCAAACGCCGCGATAAACGCCTGGCCTTGTTGCCTCCAGAAGCAGGCGCGTGGTGCGACCGGGGATCATATCCAGCTTGCCGCCAATCGAAGGTATCCAGAACGAATGTATGACATCAGCGCTGGTCAGAACGAACTCGACCGCCTGTCCGGCCGGCAAGTGAATCTCGTTGGCGGAGATAACGGGTTCAATTTGGTCCGGCGCCCTGTAGGCAACCCGCCACCACCATTGCTCACCGTGCACGTGAATCTGCAGCCGGTCGGGTTCAGATTGCCAGTTTGGCAGCAAGCGCAGCCCAAAGATCAGCAAAATGCCCAATATGACGGTTGGAAACACAACGCCACCGCCGACGATCAGGATGTTTGGAGTGAGCCGTGTCGGATTTTTGAACAGACCCAAAGTTGCAGCGAGAGCCGTGCCGAGAACCAGCGCCCAGATAATCGAGACACCCGCAGTCATGACCCAGAAGAGATTGGAAATCTGCTCGGCATCATGCCCGGCAGGCGCCAGAGCCGATTGGCGACCGACGCAGCCTGATAGTAGCAAGCCCATGGCGGCGATCGGCAGGCATGGCCCGAAGGATATGGTAATTTCGGGTTTTGTATCGTGCACACGTTCCCCCAAAGCGCCGGTCAGTCAATTTTCAAACACGTTGAATTGGGATTGGTTCCAAAAAAAATTGGGGTCGGCTGGAACTCTCCTGGATTGTCATCGTTGAAAAAGAGAAGCAATGAAGGATCCTGATCATGACAACCATCGGTATGAAACCCACCCCAACTCGTGACCATCGCGGCATTGGCTACTGGCTGACCATTCTCTGAGGATCCTGGTATTATGCCCTTGCGGGGGTCGGCTTGTTGGCAACGGCGGCGCTGATACTGGCCGGTTCGATAACGGCGGTTTCTGTCTACGCGGCAACCTACCTATCCACGCTGATCTGGGCATTGTGGGAGGTGGGGCTGAATGGCTGGGCGCAGGTGCCCCGGCTTGTCGCGCCGACTGTCATACTCGTGCTGGCGCTGGCGACAATCCCCGTGCTTCGGCGGCGCAATGGCATTGTCCGGCTGCCGTCCGTGCGTTCGGGGCTGGTGTCGTCGGTGCTTGTCGTGGTGTTCGGCCTGGTGGGGCCTACGCCGTTTCGCAAACGACAAAGGTTTCGGCCCAGAATACGGCACCGGCGGTCGCTGCACCCGAAAACTCCGCCAATCGTGCAGCGCCGGCTCCGTTGGCCCCTGTGGATGAAGCGCAACCTGTTAAGGGGGATCGCGATGCGCCGGAACCGACTCCGACGACGTCAACTCAATTTCCGGTTCAGGACGACCTGATGCAGGAACCGGGGCGCCCCGCCCTTGCCATGCGCGAAGCCGGCAGTGGCTGGCCTGCCTATGGCGGTTCAATCCACGCGGCACGCTATTCGCCAAATGACCAGATTAATCGCGACAATATCGGCACGCTCAAAAAGGTCTGGCAATACCGCACGGGCGACATGCCGAGTGCTGAAGCCGAGGGCAAATATTCGCCGGAAAACACACCGCTCAAGGTCGGCGATGAGCTTTATACATGTTCGGCCATGGGCATCGCCATCGCAATTGATGCAGCAACCGGGCGGGAAGAATGGCGCTATGACCCGCAGGTGCCGGTGGATGCCATTCCCTATGGCGCCACATGCCGGGCGTTGCCTATTTTGAAAACCCCGCCGCTGATGGCCAGCAGTCCCTTTGTTCAGCTCGCATTCTCTGGGGAACACTGGACGCGCGCCTTCTGGCGGTGGATGCCCGTACCGGGAAACCCTGTCAGGATTTTGGCCAGAACGGCGAGATTTACCTCGAAGACGGGCTGGGGGAGACAGTGCCCGGTTGGTATTCGATAACGTCAGCCCCGACAATTGTGCGCGGCGTCGCCGTGATGGGCGCGCAGGTGAAGGACGGACAAGCGGAAGATTCGCCCTCCGGCGTTATCCGTGGTTATGACGCAGTGACGGGCGAACTGGTATGGGCGTGGGATCTGGGCAATCCCGGTCTCAGGGGAAAACCGGAGGACGGCGAGGTCTACACCCGCGGAACGCCCAACATCTGGACAACCGCAGCGGGCGACGAGGCGCTTGGTCAGGTCTACCGGCCGCTTGGCAATTCGGCTGTTGACTATTACGGCAGCAACCGCAGTGCTGCGGAAAATGAGTATGCAACGTCTCTTGTCGCGCTTGATGTTGCGACCGGGGAAGAAGTCTGGCATTTCCAGACCGTCCACAATGACGTCTGGGACTACGATCTTGGCTCTCAACCAAGCGTGATCGACTTCCCGCTGAACGGTGACACCGTGCCGGCTATCGTCCTTTCCTCCAAACGGAGCGAAATTTACGTTCTCAACCGCCAGACCGGCGAATCCCTGTTTCCGGTTGAGGAACGTTCAGTGCCTGCGGGCATGGGTGTGGAGCCGGATTATCTATCTCCCACTCAGCCGTTTTCCACCTATCACAGCCTTGCAAAGCAAGACCTCAATTCGGCCGACATGTGGGGCATGACCCCCTTGATCAGTTGTGGTGCCGTATCCAGTTCCGCAGAGCAAACTACGCGGGCATCTACACGCCGCCAACGTCGGATGGCCAATGGATTCAATACCCCGGATACAATGGTGGTCAGGACTGGGGTTCCATGGCCATTGACGTGGAACGGGGTATCCTGATCGCCAACTATAACGACATGCCCAATTACAACCGGCTGGTTCCCCGTGCAGAGGCTGATGCAGATGGCGTGCGTCCTATCTTTTCGCCGGAGGGTCCCGGTGGCGAGGCGGGTCCGCAGTTGGGTTCTCCCTATGCCATTTCCGTCAATGCCGGCTGGCGGGAAGAATGGACAGGGCTGATGTGCAAAGAGCCACCCTATGGCGGCATTCGGGCGATCGATCTCGAAACCGGCGAAATGCTTTGGGATCAACCGCTCGGGCAGGCGCGCGCCAATGGGCCCTTCGGAATTCCGTCCATGCTGCCCATCAAGATCGGCACACCAAACAACGGCGGCCCGTTGATTACCGCTGGCGGGTTGATCTTCATCGCCGCGGCGACAGATAACCTCATCCGGGCCATTGATATTGAAACTGGCGAAACGGTTTGGAGCGATGTCCTGCCTGCCGGGGGGCAGACGACGCCGATCAGTTACGAAGTGGGTGGTCGCGAGTTTATCGCGCTGGCTCCGGGGGGGCACCACTTCATGGAAACGCCGATCGGCGATTATGTGATCGCGTGGGCACTGCCCGATGAATAGCGTTTGCACACTGGAAGCTTTGAGCGGGCTGCACGTGGATTGTGCGGCCCGCTTGTCTTGCATTGTCGTAGATGGCAGGCATGCTCTAAGGCTCCCGAACTGGGGACTGACGACCAGAACCACATCAACCATGATACGTGCCGAAACAGTCGCTGCGATCTGGTGAAGCGACGTAATTTCATAAACTGGGACTGCCGAGGAGGGCGTCGTTGTTGGCCCGAGCCTTTTGCACGACCTGCGCGTGTGCGGCCTGCAGCGCTGATCGTTGCTTGCAGCGACGCAAAAAGGGCGGGATACAATGAGCGCAAAATCGGTGAAATCGGGGCCCGCCAAAGCGCCCTGTTTTGAGAGTGGAGACTGTCGGAACGCCTCCAGGCGGGAACACGTTCTCCGCGCCTCTGGAACAATTCAGCGCGTCAGGTGTTTTCCGTTCCATGTAGCAATATCAAAAGAAGGCCCAACATGGAAAAGCTCTATTCTAGGCTGGCAGGCGCATATTTTTTCGTTGCAACCATCGCTCTGATGCTTTTGGCCTTTGCATTCTTGGTGATCGCGATATGGGATGTTTCGGTTGGTTTTTTCTCAGGCTACTTCGTCAATGGGGCACTGAGCGGCGTGAGCCTGCTGGTCATCGGTTTTGCTGTAATCGAGACTGCAAAGTTCATCGCCGAGGAGGAAATTCTGCGCAATCGCGAATTGCGCTCATCAACCGAATCACGGCGGTCGATTACCAAGTTCGTGACCATTATTGTCATCGCCGCCAGCCTGGAGGCGCTGGTGATGGTGTTCAAGGCGACACGGGAAGATATCTCACTGGCGATCTATCCGGCTGTTCTGTTCGTGGCCGCAATGTTCGGATTGGTGGCCCTGGGCATTTATCAATGGCTTTCGAGCCGGATTCTTGGCCCCGATGACACAGATATCGACCGGAACTCTGAATAGGATCACATCAGGGTCGATCGCTGTGGATAGACGTCTCACTGCGCGCAGGCGACTCCTCTGGCTAGGGCTGGATGTTCGTAATATCCCCTTTTTCACGCCGCTCATATGCGGTTTCTTCAGGGTCGCCTGTCTCGGCTATCACATAAATAATGGCGAATGTGATGACGATCAGCCCCATGGCAATCAACAAAACCCGAAACGTGAAAGCAGGCCGCGCCTGGCGCGCTTCCGTGGTATTGAGCTTTACAGATTCTTTGCGGTTGTTCCTTGACATTTTCATGATTTTCTCCGTTTTTCCAATAGCTCTGTAACTTCCCTTTATCTTCCGCATGATTTGCGGTTTGCCCGTTCCCCCTAACGGTGCTGACTCTAAATGCACTATTCGCCCTGGCTGGTATCCAGACGCGTTTCCATGCGGCCAAGCAGCCACAACACGATGATGGCAAGCAAGGTCGCGATAGCCGCGATCTGCAACTGGCCAAGCCCGCATGCAAGTCCGACCGCCCCAGCGAGCCACATGCCGGCGCCTGTCGTCAGGCCGTGCACTTTCCCGTTTGCAAAGACGATGAAGCCCGCTGCCAGAAATGCCACGCCGCCTGTCACCGCCTCGACAAGGCGCACCGGGTCCATCCGCACATTTTCAGCGGCGAACTGCTGCATGTTGGAAATCTCGATCGTCAGGATGGCAACAGATGAGGATGCCAGACACACCAGAATGTGTGTGCGCAATCCGGCGGGTCGGTTCCTTTTCTCCCGTTCAAATCCGATGAGTGCGCCGAAAAAAAGCGCCATAAGCATGCGGCCCGTGATCACCGGCAAGGTCAACCACGGCGTATGTGTGATGTCGTTGAAAAGGGCTTCCATTCAAATCCCCGCCAGGGCTCCAAAGAGGGTGTCAAATGCGTTTGAAAGGTCAGTCGGGTGCTCAGGAATCCTTGACATGCCGGGGCTTTCCTTTGCGGCTGGTTGAGGCAAGTTCCTCCAGTTCATCTTCCGTCATGGAATCGAACATCTCCCTGGACGCACCCTTCAGTTGGCTTTCATCGGTCTCACCGCGCACGGCAGCCAAGGCTGCGCCGGCGGCCATTTGTTGGGCTTTCGATTTGGCAGGCATCGTTTTTCTCCGTCGTTTCGCTGCACATGACTTTAAAACGCTTCCCGTGCCCAAAAGTTCCGGCAAACGGCAACGATCCTCACAGCGGATGCAACGGGTTGCGGACACTCGGTATGTGTGAAAAATGGAGGCGTCGTGCGTATGCGCTGCGGGCCGGATAAAATCGTAAACTTGTCTGCAAAACACCGTTGCGGTTTTTCTGATCGTCATCAGGCTGATCCAACGGTTCATTTCGCTGCAAGCCATGAATACCTGTTTACAGAATGAACCACAGGTTTTAATAGGTATTTGTAATACTTGTTAAGACAGGATCGTCTGCGTCCGACGGCGTCGACTGATTTTGTACTGCGGGTATGACGGTGTCCGGTGGGTCATCACGAACCCGTGCGAAATGAATTTCTGATGAAAGGACGAGAGAATGGATAACTGGCTCCCTACACTTATCACTGCGACACCGAGTGAAGGCTATGATCTGGCCGTCAAGCTTGCCCGCATTGCCGTCAAGAAAACGCAACCTGACGCCGCTGTGCGTGAGCGGTTGCGCGAGGTCTATGAGGCCGATGCCAATGCATTGATTGCAGTCTCACAGGTGGTGGCGACCCATTTTGCAACGATTGCAAATGCCAATAACCACTGGCGTGATGCATGATGAATGCCGTGACGGGTGATCGTGACGGCGTATCTCTTGATAGCAAGCTTGTTAAAACCAACTGGCGCAATGCTATTGCAGTGCAAAACAAATGACGTGAACAATCCGGCACTGTGCTGCCACCAGTCCGGATCAGCGATCCTGCAGCGCATTATCGGCAACGCGAAATTGTGGCGCGGGCCACGACCCTAAAGGAAAGGCATCCGAGATGCCAAAGACCACTGCAGAACAGATGCGCCAATGGGACGGACTGGCTGTTCTGTCTTTTGGTTTTCGACCATTCTTTCTGCTGGGTGCGCTTTGGGCCGCCTTTGCCATGGCGATGTGGATCTCCATGCTCGCAGGCGGGCTTGTCTTGCCGACCCGTTTCGACATTGTTTCATGGCATGCCCATGAATTCCTGTTCGGATACCTGAGCGCAATTATTGCGGGATTCCTTTTGACAGCCGTCCCCAATTGGACCGGGCGTCTTCCGGTCCTGGGTTGGCGCCTTGGCGCATTGGTGGCGCTATGGATTTCCGGCCGTTTGGCAATCGCCTTCTCCGCGTTCATACCTGCATTTTTGGTTGCACTTGTTGATGTGATGTTTGCAATTGCCCTGGGTTTGCTGATCGCAAGAGAAATCGTGGCAGGCAAGAATTGGCGCAATCTCATCGTATTGGCGATGCTGACTGTTTTCACCCTTGCCAATCTATTGTTTCACATGGAGGCGGGGCAGGGTACTTATGCGGCGCAGGGCATCGGTTTGCGGTTGGGTCTGGCCGCCGTGCTGATGATGATTTCGGTGATTGGCGGGCGGATCGTTCCGTCGTTTACGCGTAACTGGCTGGTGAAATCCGGCCACGACACACGACCGGTTCCACCGATGCAGGCATTTGACAAGGTGGTTCTGATGATAACCCTGGCGGGGTTGGCTTTGTGGGTTCTGAGGCCTGATTGGCCCGTTACCGGTCTCCTGCTGTTGCTTCTTGCAACCTTTCAGACCGTCCGGTTGGTGCGGTGGAAAGGGCTGAATACCTTGAGCGAGCCCTTGGTCTGGGTGCTGCATCTTGGCTATGGCCTGGTTCCGCTTGGTGCCCTGTTTGTTGGAATCGATATTCTCTTGCCCGGAGTTCTGGGATTGGCAGCGCCCCAGCACGTGTGGATGACAGGCGCAACGGGACTGATGACTTTGGCCGTCATGACACGTGCAACACTTGGCCATACGGGGCAGGCTCTGCATGCAGGTTCTGCAACACTGGCGATTTACCTGGCGCTCATAGCCTCGGTTTCCGTGCGATTGGCGGCCGGGCTGTTGCCGGACATTGCAATGGTTCTCTACAGCCTTTCCGCACTCTTGTGGATGGGGGCCTTTGCCGGTTTTGTGATTGCCTATGGCGGATTGTTGCTGCGACCAAAACCGGGAATGTCTTCGTGAGCTGGATCCTCTACGCGGCCGTTTTCGGGGCCTTTTTCCTGACCCATTCCCTGCCGGTGCGGCCAAGATCCAAACGCTGGCTCGTGAAAAGACTTGGGCCGCGCGGTTTCACCCTGAGTTATTCGATCCTGTCCCTTGCAATGCTGGCGTGGCTGATTGTTGCTGCCGCGAATGCGCCCTATGTTGCGCTTTGGGATCAAGCAACCTGGCAAAGACACGTGATCTTCATCGGAATGTTTGCTGTGTCTCTGTTGGTGGCATTGTCCATCGGTCGCCCCAATCCGTTTTCCTTTGGTGGGGCCAGGAATGAGCGTTTTGATCCGAAAAAACCGGGTTTGATCCGCTGGACACGACATCCATTGCTGCTGGCCCTGACGCTCTGGTCGGCGCTTCACATTCTGCCGAATGGTGATGTTGCACACGTCATTCTGTTTGGAGTTTTTGCACTCTTTGGCCTGTTCGGAATGAAGATTGTGGATCGCAGGAAACAACGCCTGCTGGGTGACACGCAATGGCAATCTTTGCGCGGTCTTGTTGCCGCAGCCCCGTTCTTCACCAGGCACGGTTCGTGGCTTGAGATTTTGCTCAGGTTGACCGCAGGAATTTTTGTTTTCGCCTTGCTTTTGGTCCTGCATCCCATCGTTTTGGGCGTATCGCCGCTGCCCTGAGTGGCACAAAGGTGCATAGCCGGATGCAGCGCGGCAAATGTATCCGGCTGACTGATTATCGTGCCTTTGATTTCAACGCACCACCAAAGTGCAATTTGACACTTTGTTGGACAGAAGCGCGATATTTGACATCTGCAATGTGCCTGGTGGTCTGGCGGCATGTGCATTATATGGCGCATGGAAAAAGACCGCTGCCGGGCAGACGCCGTGAAACAGCTATAGAGTGCACGATACATGGTTGAATACCAATCGCATCGATTCTCCGTTGCACCGATGATGGACTGGACGGCAAACTCGTAAATATCAATTGGTTGCGAAGTCGTGTGTGCGAAATGCGTGCACCAAGTGATCAAAGAGCAGCCAAGCTCGTCCAGTTTGATCCTGGTTCTTCGCCCCTATTACAGACGGACGTTCTGGTTTGTCACGTTAGAGAAAATTCTGAAGCCAATTTTCCGAAGCCGATGACGAAGAGCTGAATGGCATGGTATTTCTCCAACTGCATGGATGCCAAGTGCGCAATCTAGAGATTTTCCTTGAATAGAACTTCGATCCGGATTTTCTCCTGCGAGGCGAGGGGTTCTCTATGGTCTGTGCGGGCGCGCAGTATCCTTATCGCACTCCGCACCGTGTGGCCGGGGTTTTGAGCAATAATTGCGTCAATGGTTTCATCGCGAATAGATTGTTCGGTGAACGGGGTGCGTTCGTGAACAACAATGGTCAAGTCCTTGATCGCGGCGCATTTAGACACAGCGGAAACTGGTACTTTCGCTTCCGAACTCAGGACATAGACTGCAACTATATTGGAATTATACCTGAAACTTCGTTCTATCACGTCGGCGGCTCGCTCTGCGCTGGCGTAGGTTTCCAATGATGGCAATACTTTCAGGCGTGGGAATTTTTGGTTCATAATGCGGTCAAAACCGATGCGTCGTTCAATGGCATCCTGGGCTTGCATTGTTTCGGATATGATGAGGACCTGACCTTGTCCGTCGGGGTGAAAACGCCCGATAATGCGACCCGCAGTCGCACCAGCTGCAATGTTATCGACGCCGACAAAATCAGTGTTCTCCATTCTTTCCTGACCGGAAAGGAATTGAACCACCTTAATGCCCCTGTCGTGCAATCTGACCATGGCGTCACGTACTTGGGGTGATTCAGGCGCCATAATCGCCACACCGTCGACGTCTTCTGAATTGAGTGTTGTCAAAAAATTGGCGACATCATGAGGGTCATCAACACTTATTTGCACCGCATCCACGTCAATCATATCTGAGGCCAGATTTTTGTTTGATTCCCCCACATGATTGAGCAGTTCACGCAAATATTGATCACCTGACGACGGTAGAACGAACAAGAATTTGTAAATCCTGTTTCGGGCCAGATTTACAGCAGCGATGTTGCGCACAAAACCAATGCGTTCAATGGCTTCATTGACCTTTGATACAGATTTTTTGCTGGCGTTTGGGCGATCGTTAAGCACACGATCTACTGTGGCCAAGCTAACGCCTGCGGCTTTTGCCAGATCTTTTGCAGTCGGTCGCATTGCCTCTCCCCTTAAGCTCGGAAATCCGCAGTAGTTGGCTGTCTTGTGGGGTATTCCTGGCTCAAAATCAAGAAAATTGACGTGCGCACCTCAGAAATAACTTGCACTGAGGTGCGCACCTCAGTTAAGGATGTGGTGTTAGCAATACATAACCGAGCGTCGTCGATTTCGGTGAGTTGATGTTGAATGATGGAAGGGTCGATGATTTATGAGGCGCGAGCCTCAACAATTTGATCTTAAATTTGGGCACTCGATTTTGAGTGTTTTTTGAGCTCTGGCGGGAGGTTGGGGCCATTTGGGAGGTTTTACCATGAAATCCACTTTGTTTTGCTCAGTCGCCGCGCTGAGTGTTGTGATGAGTGGTGTTGTTGCGACAACATCAGCTCAAGCAGACGAATTGACCCTGTGCTGGGCCGCTTGGGACCCTGCAAACGCCTTGGTCGAGCTGAGCAAGGACTTTGAAGAACAGTCCGGACATTCAATGAAGTTTGAGTTTGTGCCTTGGCCAAATTTTGCTGATCGCATGCTAAACGAGCTGAATTCGGGTGGGCAGTTATGTGACTTGATGATTGGTGACAGCCAATGGATTGGTGGTGGCGCGGAGAACGGTCACTACATCAAGTTGAATGATTTCTTTGACGCCAACAACATCACGATGGATGATTTTATTCCGGCCACGGTGACTGGATATTCTGAATGGCCAAAGAACACACCAAACTATTGGGCGCTGCCTGCATTTGGTGACGTTGTTGGCTGGACATACCGTCGTGACTGGTTTGAACGTCCAGAGATTCAAGCTGAATTTATGGACAAATACGGCCGCAAACTTGATGTGCCAAACTCACTTGCAGAGTTGAAAGACATCGCGGAATTTTTCCAAGGTCGCGATATTGATGGCAAGACTGTTTACGGCGCGGCAATTTACACTGAACGGGGCTCTGAAGGCATCACGATGGGCGTGACAAACGTCTTGTACAATTATGGCTTTGAGTATGAAAACCCGGAAAAACCTTATGACCTTGAAGGGTTTGTGAATTCGGATGGCGCTGTCGCCGGTCTCGAATTTTACAAGGAACTCTACGACAATGCGACGCCTCCTGGTTCATCGAACTGGTATATGGGCGAGAACATTGACGCATATAAATCCGGACAGGTTGCGATGCAGATGAACTTTGCGTTTATCTGGCCGGGTGTTGAAGCTGATCCGAATGTGGGTGGCGGCAAATCAGGCTATTTCCCAAATCCAGCTGGTCCAGCAGGTCAATTCGCACAACTGGGCGGCCAAGGCATTTCTGTTGTGGCTTACTCAGAAAAGCAAGAAGCGGCGTTGGAATATATCCAATGGTTCGCGCAGTCTGAAGTGCAAGCCAAATGGTGGGAACTGGGTGGCTATTCTGCGCTGAAAGCGGTTGTCGAAGATCCGGGTTTTGCCACCAGTCAGCCTTATGCGCAGACCTTTTTGGACTCCATGGCGATCGTCAAGGATTTCTGGGCGGAACCCGCCTATGCAGAACTATTGCTGGCAATGCAGGCCCGTGTGCACAACTACGTAATCGCGGGTGACGGTACAGCGTCAGAGGCGCTCGATGGTCTTGTTGAAGACTGGGTCGAGATCTTTGAAGATGAGGGTAAGCTTTAAGTTTCCTCCAGGCCGGCGTGCGAAAGCGCCGGCCTTTTCTCCCAAAAGTCCAGGCGACTGATTGAGAGTTTCGTTGGAAATTCAGTTTGGCACTTCGCCAGGACTTGATCTGGAACCCAAACATTAGCGGATATAACCTTGGGTGGCCCGACACGAGCCTCTGCGATGAAAGACATGACAAAATGACCCAGGCACCAATCGACAAAATAGCACAAGCGACGCCGGATCGCGTTGCAAGACGGATACGCGGCTTGTCAGATCGCACCATCGCTTGGTTGTTTGTGGCGCCATCCATATTTCTTCTTTTGGCAGTCAATATTTTTCCGCTGATCTGGACGATCCGCCTGAGTTTCACCAATTTTCGTGTCAATCGGCCTAACCGTGACGTCGAGTGGGTGGGGCTGGAAAACTACCAACGCATCCTTGGCGACACCGATACCTGGACGACCATGCAGGCCACGGCGCATTTCTTGTTTTGGACGATTGTGCTGCAGGTGCTGATCGGTTTCGCGTTGGCCTTCCTGATCAACAAAAAGTTCAAAGGCAATGATATGTGGACGACGATAATCGTCCTTCCCATGATGTTGAGCCCGGCAGTCGTCGGCAATTTCTGGACATTCTTGTATCAGCCGCAAATCGGATTGTTCAATTATGTGGTCGCGTTCTTTACTGGAGTAGATCCTTCGAGTTTTTCAATGATTGGCGATGTGCATCTGGCACCGTGGTCAATTGTTATCGCCGACACATGGATGTGGACGCCGTTTGTAATGTTGATTTGTCTAGCGGGCCTGCGCTCAATTCCCGACAGTATCTATGAAGCCGCAGAGTGCGACCGAGCCAGCAAGTGGCGCCAGTTTTGGACAATCACGATTCCTATGGCCCTGCCGTTCCTGATGCTTGCTGTGTTGTTCCGCGGTATTGAAAATTTCAAAATGTTTGATCTTGTCGTTCAACTGACTGGCGGCGGGCCCGGATCGATTACAACGCTCACATCAATAGACCTCAAACGTGAGGCATTTGAAAAATGGCGAACCGGCTACTCCTCGGCCTATGCCGTCATTTTGTTTGTCACCGTGTTTGGCCTTGCTTCGATCTATGTGAAAGCCCTCAATAAGGTGAAAGAGCGATGAGCTTTTCTGTTACAGAACCGTCCAGTCGGATGAAATGGCTGGCGGGCGTTTTGGTCATCGCCTATGCACTGATCACCCTAATGCCCCTTGGTTGGATTATCGCTACCGGCTTCAAATCGCCATCCGACGCTATCGCCTATCCGCCAAAGGTGATCTTTCAACCTTCGCTGGAAGGCTATGTGAATTTGTTCACGGAGCGGACACGCGCGACCGAGGGCATGTTGGAGGAAGCGGGAGAACCGCAAACCTGGTACGATCAGATTGTTCGGGATCAGGGGGCGATCATTTCCGGCCCGTCACGCTACGGTCAGCGTTTCTTGAATTCCGTGATTATCGGATTTGGCTCGACCCTGCTTTGTATGGTGTTGGGGACAGCGGCTGCCTATGCGTTCTCGCGCTTTCGTGTGCCGCTCAAGGATGATCTGCTGTTTTTCATTCTGTCCACCCGGATGATGCCACCCATTGCGGTAGCGATCCCGATTTTCTTGATGTTTCGTAATCTGGGGTTGAATGACACCCATCTCGGTATGATCCTGCTGTACACAGCCGTAAACCTGTCATTGTCGGTATGGCTGCTCAAAGGGTTCATCGACGAAATACCGATTGAGTATGAAGAGGCGGCCCTGATTGATGGGTACACGCGGTTCCAGGCATTTTACAAAGTTGTTTTGCCCCAGGCAGCTACGGGCATCGCCTCCACTGCGATCTTCTGTTTGATCTTTGCATGGAATGAATATGCCTTTGCGGTTTTGCTCACATCTGGCACCGCCCAGACGGCACCGCCATTCATTCCCACCATTATTGGTGTTGGCGGCAAGGACTGGCCCGCTGTTGCGGCCGGGGCCACGATTTTTCTCGTGCCGGTCATGGTGTTCACAATCCTTTTGCGCAAGCATTTATTGCGCGGCATCACATTCGGGGCGGTGCGCAAATGAGTAACTTTATCAAAGGTCTCACCACGTTTCGTCGCGGCCCTTGGGAGATGCTTGCATCAATCTTGATCTCTGTTGGCGTCGTGATGTTGATGCAGCCATTCGTCATGGTGCTCTTCACCTACTCCTTCATTGTAACGCTGACCGGCACGGTGATGTTCCTCATCGTCAGTCATTTTCCGGAGTAACCCATGGCACAGATAAAAATTGAAAATCTGCGCAAGGACTTCGGGTCGTTCAATGCGGTAAAGTCTTCGACTTTTACCATTGAGGATGGTGAGTTCTTTATGTTGCTGGGACCATCTGGCTGCGGCAAGACAACGACTCTGCGGATGATGGCCGGGCTGGAATTACCAACTTCCGGGTCGATTTACATCGATGGCGAAGAGGTCAGCCAAAAGCCCGCCAGTCAGCGCGATATTGCCTTCGTGTTCCAGATGTTCGCGCTCTATCCACACATGAATGTGGGAAAAAACATCAGCTATCCTCTGATCTCTCAGGGGATGCCCAAAGCAGCGGTCAAAAAGAAGGTTGCCGAGGTGGCGGAGATACTCGGCATCGCAGACATTCTGAATCGCCCTGTTGGGGGATTGTCAGGTGGTGATCGTCAACGCGTCGCTCTTGGCCGTGCCATCGTGCGTGAGCCAAAAGCCTTCTTTATGGACGAGCCATTGGGTGCGTTGGACGCGGAATTCCGCGAACATATGGCGCAGGAGTTGCGCGCGCTGCATGACCGGATGGGGGCGACGACGGTTTATGTCACCCATGACCAGCTTGAGGCCATGCAAATGGGCGACAAGATCGTGGTTATGAATCATGGCGTGGTTGAGCAATTTGGCGTGCCGCAAGAAATTTACGATTGGCCTGCAACCAAATTCGTCGCCAACTTTCTCGGGTCACCGCCGATGAACTTTTTGGACTTCCATGCCATGGTTGGAAAGGGCACGGATAGCGTGACCTTGGGTGAGACGGCGTTTGCAATTCCCAGTCTTTTGAAGGGTGCAAATGGCGATTTGTGCCTTGGAGTGCGCCCCGAGCATGTGACGCTGGACGACGCATCGACCTACAAAGGCCGTGTGGTTGCTGCAGAATATCTGGGGACCACACAGATCGTGACTTTGGACACACCTAACGGCCGCGTGAAAGCGCGTGTTGCGTCCAGCGACAAGGTGACAAGTGACACACAAGTGGGCCTAAGTTTTGATGCCCGCACAGTGACCATCTTCGACAATGACAATGGGCGTGCGCTTGTCTCAAAGGCCAATGAGGGAGTGCTGAACAATGGCTGAAGTTGCTCTAACAAACGTCTCGAAAAACTATGGCGCAGATATCGCACTTGATGATGTGAGCATGGTGGTTCCCGATGGTTCATTTGTTGTTCTGCTCGGCCCAACGGGTGCTGGCAAAACGACGACCTTGCGCATGGTCTCGGGTTTGGACAATCCTGATCGTGGAAATGTGAAAATTGGAGGCGTGGCCATGGGCGGCTGGACGCCGGCGCAGCGTGATGTTGCGATGGTCTTCCAGCAGTATTCCCTCTATCCGCACCTGACAGTGCGCGAAAATCTTGAATTCCCGCTTAAATCGCCAATTTTGCGCACGCCCAAAGCTGAGATTGATGCAAAGGTTGCGGAGGTTGCTGAGACCTTGCAAATCTCACATAAATTGGACAACAAAGCGACAGCTCTCTCAGGTGGAGAGATGCAGCGCGTTTCAATCGGGCGCGCGCTTGTCCGCAACCCGGCCGTTTATCTCATGGACGAGCCACTGAGTTCTCTGGATGCAAAGCTGCGCTCTGACCTGCGTATTGAGTTGAAGAATATTCAGGCCAACTCCGGCGCGACCTTGCTTTATGTGACGCATGATCAAATCGAAGCGATGACGATGGCGACCCATGTGGGCGTTCTTGACCGCGGCAAACTGGTTCAGTTCGGGTCTCCGCGGGAAATCTACGAAAACCCGGTGAGCATTTATGCCGCAAGTCGGTTGGGCCAACCCAGAATCAACGTGCTGCCAGCAGAGTTTTTTGGCAACGCGCCAAATGGAGCCGTTTCGATTGGCTTAAGGCCTGAACATATCACTCAGGGAGATGGGCAGGAAAGTTTGGTGACACGGGTAGAGCATCTGGGTGATCAGACGCGTCTTCATCTGAAATTCAAAGACCATGACGTTATCACTGTCACTGACGCGCATACCAGGCTGCAGACTGGCAACATCGTAAAAATACAACCCCATGCGCCTTTGTACTTCGATGCAAACGGGCTGCGGGTTGGATGAGGGAGGACAGCTAATGGCGCAGTTCATAAACAACAAAGAAAATATCGTCACTGAGGCGATTGATGGTGTCATTGCGACATCTGGTGGGGCGCTCGCGCGGCTTGATGGATATCCCCATATCAGGGTCGTCGTGCGTTCAAAGTGGGACAAATCCAAGGTCGCGCTGGTCTCGGGCGGTGGCTCGGGCCATGAGCCAGCGCACGCGGGTTTTGTCGGCGAGGGGATGTTGACTGCAGCGGTATGTGGTGATGTTTTTGCTTCTCCATCGGTGGACGCTGTGCTGGCTGGTATTCTCGCTGTCACTGGCCCGTCGGGTTGCTTGCTCATTGTCAAAAATTACACCGGCGATCGGCTGAATTTTGGCCTCGCTGCAGAACGCGCCCGTGCATTTGGGCACAGGGTCAATATGGTCGTTGTGGATGACGACATTGCGTTGCCGGATTTGCCACAGGCGCGCGGTGTTGCTGGTACTCTTTTTGTCCATAAGATCGCCGGTGCTCTGGCCGAGGACGGGGCTGATCTGGAAACTGTAACACATGCTGCTCAGCGGGTGATTTCGGGGACCAAAAGTATTGGAATGTCGTTGGACACATGCACTGTGCCCGGGTCCCCCAAGGAAGACCGTATTCCCGAAGGTAAGGCCGAACTCGGTCTTGGCATCCACGGGGAAGCGGGCGTTGAACAAGTTGACTTCATGGGGGCAAAAGCGGCGATTGCCTCTGTAGTCGAAAAACTCACGCCGACCATGGCCGATGACCAATCATACGTCGCGCTGGTGAATAACCTGGGTGGCGCTTCGGTATTGGAAATGTCCGTGCTTGTAGGGGAATTGGCTCAATCGGCGATGGCCCACAAAATCAGTCATGTAGTTGGACCGGCAGCCATGATGACTTCGCTGGATATGCGGGGATTTTCCTTATCGCTGTATCCCGCAGATCGAAGCGAGTTGGATGCTTTGAACAAAATTACCCCTATCGCGGCATGGCCGGGAATTAGCGCTCTGACACCGGTGAAGATAATCGCGCTGCCTGATGGTTTGACACCCATTATGCCTTTGCCGTCAGAACATGCGGCAACTCGAAGTTTCCTGACCAATTGTTGCGAACTTTTAATTTCCGCGGAAGCCGACCTGAATGCCCTTGATGCCAAATCAGGCGATGGAGATACCGGGTCAACGTTGGCAGGTGCGGCAAAAGCGTTGATTGGCGCCTTGGATCGTCTTCCTCTTTCCGATCATACCCAACTATATCGCGCGATCGGTTTGGAACTGAGCCAAACAATGGGCGGTTCCTCCGGGGTGCTTCTGGCTATCTTTTTTGCAGCTACTGGAGACGGCGCGTCGAGTGGGTTGCCTATGCACAAAGCACTGAAAGCCGGGTTGGCGCGCATGCAGGAAATTGGCGGTGCACAGCTTGGTGACCGTACAATGGTCGACGCTTTGTCGCCAGCCCTTGACGCATTGGAAGTCAGTGTGGAGGGCGCGGCAAAGGCAGCGCGTGCGGGGGCGGATCATACCGCGACCATCCTTCAGGCAAAAGCGGGGCGCGCCACTTACGTCAGTGCAAAACAGTTGGAAGGACATGTGGATCCGGGTGCTGAGGCAGTGGCTCGCTTGTTTGAATTTCTGGCAAAACAATCTGCTGAAGTCACATGAGTTCATAGAGTATTATCTGAAGTCACTCGGAACGTGCAGAGCAGGGGGGGGCGGACTTTAAACTGGACTTGCCCCGTATCAATTCGTAAACGGTGCGCCGATCACACGTTGTGTGTGTAGTTCCATGGCAATAACTGGTCGATATCGCTCTGCATATGCCCGTTGATGATGGCTGTCAGTTTGGCGGTGAGGCATGCATGCGGTTCCACACCATTGAGTTTGCAGGTCTCGATCAGCGATGCCATGATACCCCACTTTTGAGCGCCGACATCATGACCGGCGAATAGTGCGTTTTTTCTGTTCAGGGCAATGGGGCGAATGGTGCGTTCCACCGTGTTGTTGTCCAGCTCAATGCGACCATCGCTCAGGAACAGGGTCAAACCATCCTGGACTTGCCCGCTTTGGTGATCCCGCCGCGCTTGGTTGTTTGACCTGTGGAATATTCGCTCGGCACCAGCCCCAGATAAGCCATCAGCTTGCGTGGGTACTCAAACCGGCGAACATCACCAATCTCGGCCATAAATGTAACAGCACTAATCAAGGCGACACCCCCGCAGCGCTTGCAACGCCTCAACAACGGGCCCTAATTGCCAGTTTGGCACCAGTTCCTCGATACCAGCCGTCAATCGCGCGACTCGTTCCACAGCATGGCGTTCGGCCAGAACCATCTCTTGCAAGGCGATTTGCTGCGCAGGATGGTCAAAGGATTGTCGCTGCAGCCAATGTCGGTAACGCATCGTCCAAGTCTTCGTTCGATGATAAATCCGCCCATGCCGTAGAAGAAAAGCCGAGACCAACTGTCGTTTATGGCGCTGGACCCCGGCAGCGCTATCGCGTGCCCGAACCAAATCCCGCACCGCTTCGTGAGTTTCGTCAGGCACCCCGATTGGCGTCAACTCGCCCGCCCTGAGAAGACGGGCCAAGCGTTCCGCATCCCTCCTATCCGTCTTGATCCGCTCGCCCATGCGAATTGGAATAAGCGATGGGGCCACAACATAACAGGCAAACCCAAATGCGGTAATCTGCCAATACAGTCCATAACCCGTTGGCCCTGCCTCATAGCAAACTTCAACCCGATGAAACCGCGCTGCAAGCTTGTAGAGTAACTTCTCCACAGAAGCGGGTGTTGTAGAAACCGTCCCCTAATCCCGTATCTCACCATTCCTGCCGCCATCTGCAACCGAAACTGCCAATGTGTCCTTGGACACGTCAAGTCCCACGAAAACAACCTTATCTTGTTCTTTCATGCCAATCCTCCCTATTGGAGGGCCGCAGGATGCGTCCCTCCTCTGAGGCGCAGCATAAATCCGCACTGCAGCCAGCCACAGAGGGAAAAGACATAAGGTCTTACGATGATCCGAGCTTTCCGGAGCCGATTCGTGCGGCTTTGTTTGAGGAGGATGGGGTGGCGTATCTGGTGTGGAATCGGCGGGAGGGGTAGCGTTTTTGCGTGAATAATCTCAGGGAAAAGGTGGCGATTTGAAGTGCGATGGCCTTCCGTGTGCATGCAGAAAAAGCCACCTATTTCGCAAACTGGTCAGTTTCATACACTATCGGCGCATAAGTTGATACATCTTCCAACTGACTTCCGGCCTGCCGAGTAGATCATCAAAGTCTCCGATTGGAAGGACATCGAAACTTGCCTCTTGGGCTTGTATTGCGAAGCTGCTCGACGACACTTCGAACATTCCGCGCTCAGGATCCTGAGGGCCCAAGCGGAGAGAAACAAACGCGCTTCCTCCCGTCTTAGTTAGCTCAAATATCCGTTTTAATGCAGACGCTCTGTCAGATGGTGGCAGGTGCATCCAAACCGCATTTACCAGCACGATATCGAAACTTCTGGAAGTCAAATCGGGATTTGACAACGTTGGCAAACTGCCCCTTGTCCAACTTATGTTTTCTGACGGGTGAAGAGCTATCGCTACTTTCCGCATGGCCTCTGAAGGCTCTACCGCAAGAACGTTATGCCCTTTTTGAGCAATCCATGCGGCGTCCCGACCAGTTCCGGAACCGATATCTAGGACGCTTAATTTGGGTCCGTTGAACACTGAAACCAAGAACGGATATGCTTGTTCGAACTCAATCGTTTCATAACTGTCAGCAAGCGCGGCAGCATGGCTGTCATAAAATGCGATGGCTGTGTTTGTGTTAGACACGTTCCAACTCCAGTTTTTTTCCATCCAGTATCCGGTCAAGACAACCGCGCTGCAGGCAGCAGCCCAAAATAACAGATAAGAGAACAAATTGCGAACAGTCATGTCTGCATTGCAGAATCGTTCAAACCGGTTTCCCGAGTTCGCGTTCGCGCTTGCCTCTACAAAGCTATCCGGATCAGCGGCTTTTAACCATTGCAGGTAACAACCCATTACGTGTCGAAAACGGTAGAGAATTGCGACAAGCGCCAAATTTCCGAGTGTCGCAGTCAGAAGAAGTACGGTTACTAACAAGGGACTGCTTTGCAGTTTGGAGACACCAAACCAAAGTCCGCCAGTTAAAGTCATAGCTAGCACCGGAATTTGCCACATGATCTGATTTAGGGACCTGAACTGTTGGTAGTTTTGTTCGTAAGCTTGGATTTTCAAATTCATGGGTGAATTCCTGAGAAGTGGGGACATTCAGAATAGGATCACTGCAATATCGCTTCCAATCTCACGTTGGCCGTCCTCTGTATGGGTGTACGCAAACTTTGAGGGAGATCGGGCTTTCCTATGAACTTTCCCGTATCGTGAGCATTAAGTATGTGAATCGAAAGTAGAACTTTACTAGAAAATCGGCCTAAGATTCCAGTGCGCTTATTAATTCCTGCGTGTCAAAGCTCAGGAGAAATTGTGCGTAGGCACTAGTGAAAAGGTCAGAGATGTACTCGGTGATCTCAACCGAAACCCCGTCAGTGTCCTCCGCCTCACGCTGAATAAGGTATTTGCGGTTTTTGGTGATCGCAAACAAAAACAGGGTGTGAAAATACACGGCAGAAAAGTACCGCCTTTCCGCGACAGATATCGCGTCTGCGGTTTTCAATCCGCTGCGGTAGTTCAGCAGTGCGGTGCTGTCCATGTTGATATAGACCGCGCTGAGGCCGTTTTCGTCAGCAAGTGGATGAACAACGGTTTCGTGCGACATGTCGATCCCGCTTTCATCAAGTTTTTCCCACGTCATCAGGTTAACCGGGCCGTCCTCGCGAGGCTCTTTGTAGACCATCACAGGTTCGGGTAGGCCAAGACGGTCATCCGGCGTGTCACCGGGATCTTTCGATGGCTTCTTGTTCTCTGGATCCGTGACTTTCACCATGAATACCTGCTCCAACACGCCGGATGGCTGGGACAGTTCAGCGCGAACCGTGACGGCGTCTCCAACGGCAAGATCGTTAGTGGCGCTGACATGCACCCGAATGGTTCCCGAAGCCGGGCTGGATTTGACGACGTTAAGGACCGATTTGATTTCCGTTAGTCTGCCCGCCTCGTCGCCACCTTCACTCTCCGATGGTTCCGGTCCCAAGATGGCAATCCGTAGCTCGCCGGGTTCCATCACGCGGTCGAAATAATGATCCTCGACGTCGGTTGAAAATCGAATGGTCTTGGAACTCCCGGCAGGGAGCATCACCAGGGGTAATCCAGACTCATCCTTCGCTTTGACCTCGATTTGGAATGTTGCCGGGAACCGCTGCGGATTGAATTCAGGCTTTTCGGGCTTTGAGGTCTCAGTTTTCCTTTTCGTTTCTGTCTTTTCGCGCTTGCCTTCACGATGATCTTCAAGCCTAAAAGTTTGATTCAGAAGCTTCGCCAAGTCCTGTTTAAACGGCAAGTGCCTGGTCATATTGCGAAGGAGGTCTTCCGCATCGCTCCCCTCGATATTCAAGGACGCCTTACGCGAAGCATTGATTTCTTTCAGACGGCCGCTTGAGAGCAGTGTCGCGAGACGCCTGCGCAGTTCGCGCGACTCTTCACCGCCTTTCAAGCGATCGCGCGATGCCATAAACAACTCGTTTCGCACGCTGGTCCTGATCCCCGTACAGTCGACATGGATGAGTAGATGATCCTTCAACAAGGGAAATTTAAGGGAACGAGTGATGAATTCCGCTGTGAGATGACCGTGGACCTGGCCGTTTATCGAAAAGATCACTGCCATATTGTTTTTGAAGAATTCTCGCTGGATTGTGTTGCGTGTGTCTTTTGAGGACCGCCCTTCCGCGCGAGCGTTGAAGACGTAGGAGGTAACTTTCAGTACTCCGGTTTTAGCTTCGTTGATTTCGTCGGAAAAATAGGTCTGGACATATTTGCTATCGTCTTCTTCCAGCCTTCTCTGGAGTCCGAAGAGATCTCGCTCCAAGTTTCTGTCATCTGGATATCGAGTTTCTGTATCGACCGTTAGTATCGGCAGTGCTGGACGAAAAAGATACTCGTTCAGGCTCTGGTTGAGGTCGCGGGATATGACGGATCGAGAGCCCGCCGGCAGATCGTAGGAATAAAGCTTTATGACGCTGCCGGTTCGGAAATTACGGTTGGCCAATCCCAGATCTATCGTGTCTATTTCGAAAGACGGGATAACACCATCGATCACCAAATACTCATACCAGGTATTCTTGCGGGTGATTTCTTCGGATGCCGTCAATGGATGGCGGCGGACGAGGGTGAATCCAAACTCAGAATTATTATCGAAGCGCTTCGAGGCGATGAGTTGATACCGATGCTTTCCACAGAATGCGACCGCACCGGCACCGCCCATATTGTACTTGCCCTGCACAAAATGGATTTCATTCTTGTTGCCGCGAAGAAGCGATAGAAAAGTATTTTCGAAATCCTCTGGTGCCTGACCAATGCCTTCATCGAAGATGACCAAGGATGTCTCCATCCGAGGGCCGTCCGCGACGATCTGCAACATTTCCGATTGTTGCTTGCGGTGGGCTGTCAGATCCCAGTTTTTATGATCCAGGAAGAACTGCGCGACGCCTTCCGGAACAGATTTCGGCGCTTCTGGCGATTTGGGATCAATCCCCTCTTCACGGCATCGCCGCTCCAGGATCGCGTCTATGCCGTTCGTTATCTTTTCAACCAGAGCCGGGATCGGAGAGGCCTGTTGGTTTTCGACAACGCCGTAATTATTGTCGTTCCCCCCATAAGGTCTCCAGTTCGAGGGGGATTCGAGCAGGGCAGCGTCTTCAAGGACGCGTTGAACATCAGCCTCAATAGGGCATCGAAATAATCGCCAGAACAGATTCTCCGCGTCCACAAAGCCCCCCTCTCGGTACTATCCGGCTGCTACATCATCGGCCGCCGAGCGTTTAAGCAAGGCTTCAACGGCACCGGGTACTTCGGCAAAATTGTTGTCCGATGAAATCGGAATTATCTGGATCATATAATCTTTGAGCCAACGCTCTCTTTCTACTGCGTTGACTTCTTCTTGTGCAATTAATGCATAGTGAACAGGCCCGGAACCCGGCGCAAATGTATCAGCCAAGTAGTCCAACAGAACGATCAACTCAGGATCGCTGAGCGAGACGCCAACGAAGAAAACTGTATGCAATGTAAAAATAGACGCAAGTAAACTCTGATAAGCTCGCTCTCTACTTAGTTTTCTATAATCGCTCGTTGTCAGAATGATCCCGTTCCCGGGCTTTGCAGCATCGCCATGAGCCTTGAGTATAAAGAATTTGCGCTGCAACATGAGACGGCGCATCTCTCCGCCATCATTAAATGTAAGGACGCTTGGTCTGCGGCCCAGAGCTTTCGTGTAGGTATCTTCGAGCAGGGTGTCATAATTGGTCGTTATTATCATTGACAACTTGTCAAGCTTTGGAAGCAGTTCGTGTACGTCCGCCGGCTCCTTTGGATTGTCATAGAACATCTCAGCTATGATCTGATCCCAAACGTCACCCAATTTGTCTTTCAGAGCGCTTGCCAGCGTTAGATGTTTACCAGCTTCTCCAACCAGCGCCTTGTAACTAGCGGCGTCATCACCGGACAGGCGATTCTCTTCGATACAGCGATCGACGAGAGTTTCCAAAAAATTGTTCCACCCAGGATAGCCGGCGGCTTGTGACGCACCTGCCCCGACGAAAACTGCACATCTTCTTTCCGAGTATGCTTTTGCAAGGCCAGCTGGTAGGCGATTGACGTCAAAGCTCATGATACGCAATCCTCAAACAAACGCTCAATTACAGCCGCTCTCGCGGCAATATTTTCCTTGCGCCCTCCTTCAATTCGGAACGCTTGAATATAGTCATAAAGGTCTTGATCTTCGTCGCTCTGATCTCCCTCAAGGAGAACATCCGCGTTTTTAGTGTGTGTTAGCCGGCGCACATCAAATTCTTGATACACCGTTGCAAATTCCGCGAGGTTGATGGTGATCCCATCCCGAACTCGCTTAATCAGGAGATATATTAGGTCACAAAATATCCATTTTTGTGTAATGCGTTGGTTTACGTTAGCATTGACAGCTTGTAAAAGCGTGAGGGCCTCTCCAATTTGCTTGGACTGATCCATAAGAAGTTGCTGGTCGACTTCTGTCGATTGGATGTAGAGCTCGCGAAGATCAGGGGCTTTTAGGTCAGCCTGGTCACCGTTTGCGCAAAGTGCATAAGCATGTGCCGTATAGTCTTGGTGCTTCATTCGACGTGAGGAAATGCTGCAGTCGCGAAAAAATTCGTGATTCAGTGCAGTAGCGTCGACTTCATGCCGGAGAGGGCACAGTATGGCATTTCTCAATTCAGCAGAGTTTAAAGGCGCCGCAAGCTGCAATCGGGCAAAGAGAAGGGTTATGTCTTGTGTCTCCGCCTTTTCGATCAGGGCGATGGACACCTCGAAATCTCGAAGTTTTTGTTTAAGGCGCTCACTTAATTCACAAAACGATTTACCGGCGATCTCAGTTTTCCCAACCGGTTGAAGTGGCTGCGAGTGCTTGAGCTCGTAGTTCCCGTCCATAAAATCCCAAACGGCGCGCAGTCGTTGCTGTCCATCGACGACGTCAAAACTTCGGCCATTTTTCTTTCGGCGCCAAAGGTAAATTTTGGGCATATCCATACCGCGCAAGATTGAGTCGATAAGGAGAACTTGTTTTTGCTCGGTCCAAGCGCGACCGCGTTGCCACATTGGGGTGAGGTTTATTGTCTCTCGGCCGCGGTGGAGTTCTTCGAGAGTTTGACGCTCGTGCTCAATCTTCACAGGTATATCTTCCCCCATCCCATTTTGTAAATACAATATGTACCCAAGTTATCGCCAGGGTTTTAAAATAAAGTTCCTATATTTATTTATGGCAAGTAAGACATGCTTTGGCTGCTCCACCATAGACATCGTCCATGTCAATCGAGGCGTCTGGCCGCAACGGATTTGCTTGGAGCCGCGAGCGAGCTCTTTCCAGGCGCCGTTGGTGTTCTTCTTTGATTTGGTCCTGGCGTTCAGGCTTCTCGAGCTCATTGAGAGATTCACCGTGACTCCATGTGAAAGGGGAGCCATGTTCAATGGCGCTTTTCTCGTATTGTTTAGCTTCCTCAAATGCCTCTGGATGCCTTTCGCGCAGGCGCACCCATTCTATCTTTTGCTGAAAGAAGCAGAATGTGCATCCACTTCGCGATCGCCAATCATAATAGTCGGGTAGGCCAAGGCCTGAGCCTTCGAGAATCTCAATCACCCCCGCTTTGTCGATGCTACTATCTTTGAATGGCAGCCTCACAAGCAGCTTATCCTTGTTGGACTGGTAGCCTTCGCGGTAATCCTCGTCGCTGCGTATGGCGACATAAGAAATGACGGTCTCATCAGCTTCTAAAAATTGGCGAACCCATTGCTCGAAGGGTCGGAGCTTTAGCTGCCGTGTACACCAGCGTGACTGAGGGGAGGGGAGGTAGCTCTTGTAGCTTTTTAACCAATAGTCGAAATCCCGGTCAGGGTTCAGCCGCAATATGGATTTGCCGAGATAACCCTCCAGCTTGGTGAGATAGTTGTAAACTTCGGGCAATTCTTTTCCAGTATCGGTGAAGAAGTATTCCACCTCGATTTCCGGATGCCGTTGGCGCATGAAGACTGCCAAAGCGGCGCTGTCTCGCCCCCCCGAAAGACCAAGGACGTGCCGAGTAGCGCTCATGCCTTTTCTCCTACGCGATGTTCTCTGTCGGAATCGATATATTTGGATGTTACCTCAATCAGGGCTGCCAGAATAATTTCGCGCCGTTGCTGATCTGCTTCGCTGAGTACCTTGTCGACAATGGTAGCCAAGTGTTCAACATCCTGCCGGTCTATGTCGGCAACCTCGAACTCTCGGAAGAGCGAATGCGGTGCAGAGTCTTTTCCGATAATGACAGCGAATGCGTGGCGACGATCTTTGCGTCCCTTTACCCGCGCCATGGTCTCGGTCTTTAGGAAAGACGCCGCGAGTTCTACGATTCCAACCGCAGCGCGCTCGCGATCTCCGTCGTTCCAATCACGTGGCAGTTTGTTGGCAGCGATGCTCGCAACTCCCTCCATATCTTCGCGCGTTCCATGGAACTGAGTCAGCCGGCCGACAAACGCTTCAAGCCGTAGGTTGCCACCAATTTGCCGGACGTTATCTGCCCGATCGCGCAAATTCTTGAAAGCATCTTCGCCATGCCCTCGAACATCAAGCTCGCGCAGCATCAGGCCTTTGAGCTCATCAAGGACCTTGGGATAGGCAGCGCGCATTTCTGCCAGGGCATCCCTGAGCAAGAGAGCGGTCGCTTTGGGGTCAAACTGACCATCCGGGAGTGGTTCTGTCAGCCGTGGTAAATCATCAAACAGCAGTTTGTTTGGGTCGTTCGCCCGCTTGAGGATCTCGCGCACTTGCAGTGTTTGTGGCGAGAGTGATTGGGTCCGCGCGGTCCAGGGCACGAGCGCGTCGAATTCTCCAATGATGGTTCGAGCGACAAGAAGGGGTTCGGTGGCCGCTTCGAGCTTCAGGAGGCCTCCCAATTCTTCGAGCGTCTCTCCAATAAATCCCTCCATCTCGACGCGGCGTAGCCCAATGTCTTTGGAGTTTCTTGCTAGGAATTCGACGCAAAGTTCGTTGAAGTTACTTTGAAATACGCTTTCGCCATAAACAGCGACGCTAGCGCGGCGCGAAAGAATGTAGGCGACGACGAATACCGGTCCAAGTCCTGCTTTAAGACCTATTGGGTCCTTGCCCCAAGCCTCGATGATTTCATCGGCCGTCACGATGCCATGTTCGGCATCGGCCAGCATTGTGTCCGCCCGCCGCCATAGCGGATGCAATTTATTTCCTTGGTCCGGCGCCCTATATTCTCCGTCGATGTGCAACCCTGTTTCTTGCAGAAGCGATATGTAAAGGCCGCGCTCCGCTGGATAGTTCTTGCCCTCAAATCCCAGATTTGGCTCGGGAGCACGCATTGCCATCCGTTTCATGAGCTTGGTTCGTGCACTGACTGCGTTTGAGGATGGTTCTGAGCAATTGAGCAGCTCGTTGCGAATATCGGGTGCGTCGCTGAAGATACTATCGGCACGAGATGACAATTGCTCATTCAGAAGACGTTTTGTCAAGCGGCGCGGCGTGTTGGAACCTTCATACCAAACGCATTCTCCGATCAACCCATGCAAGTTGTCTTCGAGTTTCTGGCGCACTTCTGCAATACGAGAATCGATCTCGCGCCTTGCTATCGGGTCCCCCCTTAGTTCGGGAAACCGATTGACCAAACTGCTTAGGCCAGTCAGTTCACGCGCAACCTCCAGCAGCTTGCCTGCATTGGGGTGATGCCCGATGAACAGTGGATAGGACTTGTTGGACCGTATAGCGCGCTCATACGCGCTGATTGCTTCGTCAGGGGTTTCGCCTTGTGTTGGTAAAGGGAATACAATGCGTCCGACGGTGTCCTGAGGATGCTTCGGGCTAGGTAAGGCTTCCAGCTCCGATGCCGGTTCGATTGACATTTCGAACCATCGCATGGCCCCGGTATTGTCATGGTGGCGTTTGCTCAGCATCGGCTGAAGATCGGCCAAAGTACGAACTAGATTGAGATCAAGCTCGTTTATTTCGGCTATTGCTTCTTGCAACCGTGCCTCGACGTCGAAATCGGACCCTGCATAAAGCACATAGATGCCAGCATGCTTTCGGAAAACGATTTCCGATTGCCGTTCCAGGCGCGCCAACGCATTATCCACGTTGGCGCGGTTAGTTTCATGGAGCGCTAACGCCACTGTCGCAGGGTGTGTCGCCAATCCTGATCTATCCTTGAGCAGATCCAGGACTGCTATCGTCTTCAGGACTTTTAGCTCCGTATCGCCAGCCCCTCGAGCTATTGCCCTCTCGATGACATCATGTGCTAGCGCCCACCGGCGCCCGTCGGGGGAAGATAGAATGGCGGGTTCGAAATTGGCCTGCAGGTAGCTCCACAGAAGATAGGGCGGATAGGTACTGTCGAGGGCCTCCCCTGTCAGAGCATCCTGCAATCCAAAAGGTTCTGCCGAGCTCAGAAACGAGAATATGCTTCGCTGGTTTTGACCAAATCTCTTTCGAGACAAAGGCCCCAAGAGGCACGCCGTAAAGGGATGAAGCGGCGCTGTTCGCGCGAGCTTGCCGGCCATGCGTTTGGCGTCGGATTTGCTCCTCACCGGACGAAGGTGATCGACGCAGGCTTCAGCGAGGGGCAGCACTTTTCGGGCCGCGCGCTGGTGGCCCAATGCTTCACCGACAAGTTCTATGGTCTCTTCCAGCGAAACAGAGATCGAAATATCGACAAACCGGCCTTGGATTTTTGCCCAAGAATCCCGCGCTTTGTGGCTCAGGCGCTCGGCATATGCCTCGAAGGCCTGATGCAGGATTCCGAGAATAATCAGTTTGCCTTGGCTCCGGGAAGCGAGTTCCGCGATATCCTGCAAAAGATGTATGTCACCTTCTCCATCGGCAGCAGCTTCCAATCCTCTCCCGAGTTCGTCCAAAATGAGGAGGAGGCCGCGGTCCTTGGATCTGCGTTGGATTTCTTTGATAATAGCGGCTGATGAGGCGTCGGCGGGAAGCTCCAGGACCTCAGCAAGTTGCTCAGAAATGGAGCAGCGTTCGATGACGAGCGGCAAAACGCTCCAGCGAGTTGGGAAGTAGGGTAAAGCGGCCTTCAGGGTGGTTGTGACTGCATCGCCAAATAATGTTGCGGCTTGGTCCCGAACAGGTTTTGGTGCGCCGAACAGGCAGGCAAGCGCTAGTGCCAAGCTTGATTTGCCACCCCCGTAGGGACCTGTCCATGTGAAAGCGCCTTGTTCCGTGTCGGCCACATGCGCGGCCATGAAGGTTAGTGTGGCTTGAAACGATGGCGGACAATAGAAGCCGTCAATAGCCGTGACGGAGGCAAAATCGGAATCGATCCGTACTGAACGACGAAATCTCGGAGCGATTGTCACAGGGTCGTTCATGCGACCTCCTGCGTTTGTGGATAGGCAAGGGCGTCGCGGAGAATACTCCGTTCAAGGTCCACCGAGCGATTGCCACTGCGGATGATCTGCCGGAGCCCGGCTGTTTCCGACCAGACGAGTGTACCATTTGATACTTCTTCGAGCCGCTCGAGTCGTTCAACCATGTCTTCTTCATCGAGCAGAAAGACCCTGCCCGGAGATCGCGGTACATATGCCGCATTTTCGAAAGACATCGTGTTTTGGGCAGGCGCAAAATTTCCCCAAAACTCATTGAGACAAAATAGAAATACGTTGTCGGGAAGGCTTGGTTTTCGTCCGCGCGAAAGCCGTGATCGTTGCTTGTCCATTGGGCGGATCAGCCCAAGTTCCGCAAGTATGGAATCTCCTGCATCGCTTGAGCCCCGGCCTCCGATATAAGTTCTGAGCAAACATTGGAGATCGCGGTCGACAGTCGTAGGGGCCACCCGGCTCCATGAGCATTCTTGGGCAAGTGTAAGCAGGGCGGAAACGATATCTTGTCTGACAAAGCTACCACCTCGGAACTCGTTGAAGAGCCAATAAGCTGACGTCAGGCGCGTGCGAGCAGTTAAATGCCAATGGAGCAGCCAAAGAGATGAGTCTTCCTCAAGATAAGGGTCGATCCCATCCTGACCAAAAAGCATGTCCCCTAGCCATGCAGTTGCGAGGCCCTCATCTGTTTCATTGAGGATTCCGGCACCGGCTGCCCAATACCTTATCGCACCCACCATGTTTCGACCGACGCCAAAGCGCGCGATGGACTCCGGATCGCGAAATACATGGATGGCATCCTTGGGCGAGGGTGCGCTGCTGACGGCTCGATAAGCTTTTTGCAGCCACCCGTAGCGCAAGGGAAATGTCTCATGACCCGAGAAACATGGGTGATACCGATCGCTTTTTAGTTCCTGAACACTCATTTTGCCTCCTGGGGATGTCATCCAGTACGAAAAGCTATACAAGGTACTGGAGAAATCGTCCAGCACTGAGGGCTACATGCGAGTTGGAGACACAATTTATCTCGATTATCAGGCGGCGACCCCGTTGGATGAACGCGTCCTGCAGGTGATGCAGACAGCGTACGCGACGCTTTTTGCCAATCCGCACGCGGCTGATCATTTGCTCGGTTGGCAAGCGGCAGCCGCCATTGACACCGCCGCTGCTCAGATTGCCGCCGTTTTCAGTCTGCAAGCTGATGATGTGATTTTCACGTCAGGCGCGAGCGAGGCAAATGCGATGGCGCTGAACACGGCGAAGGCGATCGCCTCCCAAACGGGACGTAACGAGGTTCTAATCGGCGCGGCGGATCACGGGTCTGTCCGCAATGAGGCGGACAGTAGTGGTTTGACCGTGAAGCGCATCTCACTCGATGGGCGGGGAGCTCCGGATCCCAATCACCTGCGAGCAACGATAGGCGATGCCACGGCGCTTGTTTCTGTGGTTGGTGTCAACAATGAAAATGGAGCCATCGCCGATCTAGGTGTGATGGCAGCCATCTGCAAATCTCATGGTGTTCCCTTCCATGCGGACCTTGCTCAGGCTCCGCTCGCGATGAATGTCGATCTGCTTGGCCTAGATATCACGCTTGCGACGGTCTCCGCGCACAAGCTTTATGGACCGAAAGGTGTTGGGGCGCTTCTTGTGGGTCCCGGCGCCTCTGAGTTGATCAGGCCGGTTATCGTCGGAGCCGGTCAGCAGGGTGGGCGGCGCGGAGGCACGATGCCTACTGAGCTGATAATGGGGTTCGGCGAGGCTTGCCGGCTCGTTTCGATTGATGGACCGGCTGAGCGCGAGCGTGTATCGTCACTAAGAAATCGATTTGTCAAAATACTTGAGGAAAAACAGCTTGCTAGCTTAGTCGGAGAGTGGGAAGATCGACACCCTGGCAATGCGCTCATGCATTTCTACGGGCAGAATGCAGCCGACCTCTTGGCTCGCCTGCAGCCCCACATTGCCGCATCGACGCAGTCTGCTTGCGCGTCTGGAACGATTGGACCCTCGCATGTTTTGAATGCCATGGGAATAGATCGTGAAGCTGCGTCGGAGTGCATAAGATTTAGTTTCGGCCGGTTCTCTGATGATAGTCAGGTTGATCGCGCGATAGATTATTTAGGTGAGGCAATAGTTATGAGTTAGAGTATCAGATTCTCACTGTTTACGTGGTGAGTATCGAAGCCGCTCTCAGATTAAACAATGATTCAATACAAATATCGAAGCATTCAAGATACATAGTAGCAATGAAAGATATCACTAGCGAAGAACTCTTCGCGCTCGTTTGGGAAAAGACTACTCAAGAAGTGGCAAAGGACTTCGGCGTGTCAGACGTAGCGATCGCCAAGTTGTGCGCGCGGCTTCAGGTTCCGAAGCCGCCGCGTGGATATTGGGCTCGAGTAAGTTCGGGACAGACGCCGCGACGTCCCCCCTTGGCTGCCTTCAGAGAGGAGGTTGATCGCAAGCGACGTGAAGCTATACGCGCCAAATCTGCGGGATTGTTATCGAAGCTACAGCAACAGTTTTACCAAGATGCATTGTCTGATCTTAAGCGCCAAAGTGTTCGGATAGACGCTGCTGAAATACAGGCGGGCAGATTGCCCGATCTTGCTCCAGACTTTGCCTCTCAAATCTTGCTCCTTATTCAGAGTCGAGGACATGCGTGGGTCAAGGCCGGGGCCGTGGAAACGCGGTGGAACCATTCGGTCCAAGCAAGCGCATCGAAGCTCGTCGAAAAGCTCTTGCCGATGGCACGCCCGCAGCTGTTGATGTTCGAGAGCGAAGGAAATCAAAACTGGTACAGGGCGAGTGGTCCAGCGGTATTCATACGTTTGACGGTACCGTTACAGGAACAGATTGCGTCACTTGTTCGACTTGTCCGAGAACACGAGCTACGTCACATCGTTGTGCCCTTGATAGCGTGCGATCATGCCTGGTCCGCTCTTCACGTCCATGGCCCGGAGACCCATCTTCTTCTGGAGAGCACCTTGTGCGTATCGAGAACTGAAATTTGGGTTGAAGCGACACGAAGGGCTTGGCGGGAGGAAGACCCGCCGGAGCACATCGTGACCGGTAAACTGAGCTTGCAGGCGATCATGCCCATAGACTACATGCCGGTCAGAGAGGTGTGATTCTCCCCCGCAATTTCGAGAGCATCAGCGAAGCCGTATTTTGAGCGTCTTCAAGCCCTGCTGGAACTCGATCGCGTCCACGAAATGATATCTCATTCGGCGTATGGAATGGAGCGAGAAATTCCTGATCAGAAACTCGCGCTGGCGGACAAAATTTGGTTTGGCAAGGAAAGTCCATTTCGAGCGGCGCGAGAAGCGTGGAGGCATTTGCAGGACGAGTTGGAGCAATGGGAAAAGGAACTCGAAGCTGAGCGATCCGCATTGGCTCAGTCCATATTGGGCATCGGAGTGGGAGATATCGTAGCCGCCGAGAATAGCGGACGTTTCCTGCGTTTGTCTGTGAATGACGTTAGCCTCGTCCCAAGCGAGAATGGTGCCACTTTTGTAGTTTATGGCATACGTTTCAGAAAAGATGGTACCTTGGGTAAGCAGCGCGATACTCTCTACCTGCGCTTTGAGGGCGGGAGATAGCAGCTCAAACGTTTTTCTCGATTTCGTTATGATGGCTTTTTATGCGACTGCTTGGAAAAGTCCCTGCTGATATCGACGGTTACGGGGCCATGATTTGGACTTGTATAGAGGGCAAAGGGCGATAGCGGAAGGTTCCACTAACCTGAGCAAGAGTCATCTAGTTGCCCAGTTTTGACATGGATTTGACATTGGGATCCTAACCCCTTGATTTCATTGGTTCTGTATCGGAATCGTAAGCCTGAGCTCAGCGGGGCGTCCTTAGAGCAGCGGAGTTGGCTCAGGATTTGGCCACAAATCGGATGTGCTCTTCCTCCGTAAATTGCACTTCTGTTTGAAGATTTTGCAGACTTTCAGGCTTGAGGTGAGTGCAGCGGCGCAGCATTTTCCAGTCCTTGTAGCCAGTAACGAGTGCAACCTTTTCGATCGTCAGGCCAGCTTCAAAAAGACGACTTGTGGCCTCGTGCCTTAGGTCGTAAAAATGCAGGTCATCGATCCCAAGAACATCTCGCCCGCGCTGGAATGCCGTTCCTGCCGATTTGTGGTGGTAGGGAAATACGCGCCCTTTGCCGCCCGTAAGGATTTTCTGCTCAAGCAATAGCTGCCAAGCGTTAAAACCGGTCAGGTTGAGGAGAGGGACCTTTTGATCGTTTCCATCCTTGTGGCGCGGGTCTTTGCGATCCCTGACCACAACTAGCTTCTTTTTTAGGTCAACGTCAGACCAATCGATCTTGAAGATTTCTTCCAATCGCATGGCAGTCGCAATGGCAAATCTGATAACGCGTCCCATTGGGATGATCATATTAGTTTTGTTGTCGAAATATTCCAGTAGTTCGGCAATCTCATCATCACTTGGGCGGCGATCCCTTTCGTTCGAACGGCCAATCAAGCCCAGACGCGATAGGGCTATTCTGGCAAGTTTGAGGTTTTCCGTGTTCACGTTGATACAGTGAACAGCGGCTGCGTGAGTGAGAATGGTGTGCAAATATGAAAGGTCGACGGAGAGTGTGACGGGCCCCGCGCACTGCTCGGCGCGCTTTTTACCGAAGCTGATTATGCTTGACCGGTCGAGGTTTGATATCCGTGTTGCTCCAAGTTCGCGCTTTAGCGCTTCCAGAACAGCGCGCTTGGATCTACGAATTGGTTTTCCGACCTTCAGGAGGTCCTCAATATGCAGATCAATCAGGTCAGCAATGATTTTACTTTACCAACTTTTCTGGATCTTGGTTCGCAACCCATGTCGATAAGCCGTTCGGTTTCGGACACCCATTCACCGCCACGTGTCTTAAGACGAAGCGTGCGGAAAGCATATTTTCCCTTTCGACGAACTTGCGCTCTCCAGGTTCCCTGTTTACTGCAGACTATTGTTGCCATCCGTGCAGTCCTTTCAATCCCTGCAAATTCCGTGCACATAGAGATCAAACAAGGTGCGAAATCGTGCAATTTGGTTCAATTTAGTGCACGCTGTTCTTGTCGCGATCTATCTGAAAGATGACATAAAGAATTGAAAAATATAGAAAAAATTTTCTCCGTTGCTCCCATGATGGACTGGACGGATCGCCATTGCCGGTATCTGCACCGCCTGTTGACCAAGCACGCGCTGCTTTACACGGAGATGGTGGTCGCCGATGCGGTCATTCACGGGGACCGCGAGCGTTTGATTGGATTTGATCCTTCGGAACATCCCGTAGCGCTGCAATTGGGTGGTTCGGATCCTTTGAAAATGGCCGAGGCTGCGCGCATTGCTGCACAGATGGGCTATGACGAGATCAACATGAATGTCGGATGTCCCTCTGACCGGGTCAAATCCGGCCGGTTTGGCGCCTGCCTGATGCAGGAACCGGGACTTGTCGCAACCTGTGTTGAGGCGATGAAAGCCGCCGTGGAAATTCCGGTGACAGTCAAATGCCGTATCGGTGTCGATGATCAGGATCCGGAACTGGCTCTTGATGCCATGGCAACCAGCGTCTTTGATGCCGGAGCGGATGCCCTTTGGGTGCATGCCCGAAAGGCATGGCTGCAGGGGCTCAGCCCCAAGGAAAACCGCGATGTGCCGCCGTTGGATTATGATCGCGTATTTCGGCTGAAGCAGAAATTTGCGAGTCAATTCATAGGGATCAATGGCGGTATTGAGACTTTGAATCAGGCGCTTGATCTGTTGCCCCATGTCGATGGGGTGATGCTGGGGCGCGCTGCCTATCACAATGCCAGCCTGCTGACAGATGTGGACCATCTGTTCTACGGGGACGCGGTTTCAACGGTGGACTGGAATGGCGTGTGTGACGCGATGATGGACCATGCGCAAAGGCACATGGCAACAGGTGGCCGGCTGATCCATGTCACCCGGCACATGGTCGGCCTGTTTCATGGATTGCCGGGCGCCAGGCGTTTCCGGCAGATCCTGTCGAATGGCGCCAGCCAGCCCGGAGCCGGGCCAGAGATCATCAAAGAGGCCTTTGATGCCGTGCAACTGGAACCGGCCATGGTTGCCTGACAGAGCACAGAAAAAAGCACTTTTCCTGGCGCAGCGCCTTTCCCTTTCCCATCGTCAACATCTTCGGCGTTTACCTGGTGTGACTTTACCCAAATTTCCGTTCCTGAAAGGGTCGCAAGGGCGCAGTCAGTGACCAAAACGCCTCCTGATCACGGCACAGCTGCCGTGACGATAACTTCGACGCGATACTTGTCACGCGCCAGAGGGACCTGTCCTGTTGCCCTTGCCGGCGGGTTTTCCTTGTCGACCCATTCATCCCAAACAGCGTTCATCGCATCGTAGTCGGCAATGTCTGCAAGCCATATGGTTGCATTGAGCAGGTTGGAGCGAGAGGTGCCGGCCAGCGCCAGGATGCGGTCGATTTCTGCCAATGCGTCCTGCATCTGTTCTCCGGCGCTCTCGCCTTTTCTGCCCACCACGCCTGACAGATAGGCCACCCCATTATGGACGACAGCGTTGCTCATACGTGGGCGATCTTCGATTCTGGTAATGTTCATTCTTGCCTCTCTTGCAAATGTGTATTCGGGGAAATAGGGCTCAGCGGCGCGACGCGGTCGCTACCCGCCTGATTTCGGCTTCAGCACCGTCGCGATACCGGCTGTAAGCCTGTGTATAGGTGGTGGCATTTTCGAGCGCAGGTTCAAACCTGGTGCCATCGCCGTGAAGACTGGCACTGAGCTCTGCGATATCATTGCCCGAAAGGCCTGCCTCGGCCATGAGTGCAGCGCCCAGGCTTGACGTATTGAGATATCCCAGCCGGGTTACCGGACGCTGCAACACGTCGGCCATGATTTGGCACCACCGATCGACACGTGCACCGCCCTCCGCCATGCGGATTTCAACGACCTCAGCGCCAAGCGTGTCAAAGATATCGACGCATTGCCTGATATTGAAGGCAACACCTTCCATCACAGCTTGCACCAGGTGACAGGCCTGCGTTGACGAGGACAGGCCAATAAAGCTGCCGCGTGCCGTCGGTTGGGCATAGGGGGTAGCTGAACCCTCAAGGAAGGGAACAAAACTGACGCCAGCGCTGCCTGGCTGGCTTTCCTGCGCCAGCGCTGCGAAGTTTTCAAAATCCAGGTTTGATCCCGCGCCGGTCATAGTGCGGTGCAACCACGTCAGGCTCAGCCCGCCACTCATGACAAGGCCGAGCCAGACAGCTTGTGAAGGGATGGCATGGGCGACCCTCCACAGGCCTTGCCCGGTGATGAACGGCTTGGCAGCCCCCGCGGAGAGCACAACATGGCCCGCGGTGCCCAGGGTGATCCCGAGAATGCCCGGTGTTGTTGCGCCGCAGCCAACAGCGAGCGCGGCGACGTCTCCCGCTCCGGGGACGACGGGTGTGTTCAAAGGCAGGCCCGTTTCGCGTGCGGCACCGTCGGTGATTGCACCGACTATGCGCGTAGATGGTTGGATCGGTGGCAAAAGCGCCGGATCGAAGCCGGCCATCGCGGCAACGCCATCCAGCCAATTGTTGGTTTTGATGTCGAGCATGCCCGCGGATGTGACTTCGGAAGCATCAGTGCATTGTTGCCCGGTCAGTCGCCAGAGGATATAATCCTTGACGAACAGCAGGCTGCCCGCTTTCCGCAAACTTTCCGTGTCGTTGTCTGAGAGCCAGGCAAGTTTGGCGAGCACCGAGATCGCATTGATGTCTGTTGCTGCCTGGCCGGTCAGAATGTCTCCGTGTTGTTTTTTGAGACGCTCGGCCTGCGCCTCGGCACGGGCATCCAGCCAGATGATGGCGTTGCCGAGTAGCCTGTCCTGTTTGTCAAGGAGCACCAGCCCGTTGACCTGACCTGAAAGACCCACTGCGACAATCTCGATACCGGGCACCGCCTGATACAGTTCGGCAAGCGCTTCGCATGTGGCGCGCCACCAATCCTCAGGTGATTGTTCAACCCAGCCGGGCCGGGGGGTGGCCATTGGGTAGGCACGTGTTGTCTCAGCCAGTACCCCATAGCCGTCGCGACCAAGGGCGACGACCTTGACCGCGGACGTGCCGATATCGATCCCAATGCTTGCTTGCATGTACCTAGACTTCGCCCGCAAAGAAACGACGCGGATTGTCAATTGCCAGCATGTTCCATTCGGTTTCGGTAAAACCATTTTCCAACATGCGTGATTTGATCTCGGTCCACAGGTAATCGAGTCCTGGTCCACCGCCATAGGCGTTCCAGTAGCTGGGACGTCCCAGGTCATTGCCAATCAGGATACGGTTGCCTGCACCTGCATCGATCAACTCGCGAAGCAGGCTCAAACGGTCGGTTTCCGGCCCATATTTGGCCTTTCCGAAGCTGTCAAACCCAATATAGACGCCGAGTTTCGTAACCCTCAAATGCTCATGAAAATCCAGGTTGCGGTCCATGTGGCTGAGCGTTATCCGATGCGCATCGACACCTTTTTCCAGGAGAAGCTCTGATTGCTGGTAGCCCATCGTGCCGGCGGTTGTATGGGTGATGACCGGGCGTCCGGTCTCACGATAGGCAGCGGCAGCAACACGGATAAGTTTTTGGCCCTTATCGTTGAAGTTGTTGTACTCGGTTCCGCACTTGATAATTCCCGCTTTCACATCGGTGCCATCGATCCCCACGGTCAGGTCGCGGACCGTATCGCGGATCATGTCGGCTTCCGAGACAGATGTGATCCAGTGTCCCATGTAATAGGGCCGGTTATAACCGGCAGTCACGATCACGTTCACCTCTGGAACAAGGTCGGCAACGGCTTTTATCTTGTTGATGTTCCGGCCGAAATCAACAGCAGTAAGCTCACAAATGGTGCGGCCGCCAGCCTGCGAAAACCGCCTCAGTTCTTCACCTGATTTCGTCACGGAGTTCAAGGCAAAGTCGGGGTCAAGTTTGTGCAGCCATCCGGCCGGCTCGACGTAGAGGTGTTCGTGATAATCCGTCACCCCAAGTTGGTCGGCTGCAATCGGTCCGCGCATAGTCATAATCTCGGACATTTTAGTCTCCTGTTAGCAAGTCGTGGCGGGAAAGGTAATCGCTCCAGAGCGTCGCGGACTCAGTTGCTGCAATATCGAGCCACCGATGGCCTTTTTCGGCGCTTGCCTTGGTTGGGTCGCCAAAAACACCGGACCGCATCAAATGCCCCATCGAGAGTTCCGATTGGCCATAATCACTGGGTGCTGGCGGATAATCGGCCTCGGCAAGATCCATGCGTACCAGATCGGGAGCGATTGCAAGCATGAGGGAGGTTTCGATCTCGTCGGCATGCAGGTCGCCATGCCAGCTGTCGCTCTCCGCTTCCGCCTTCATGGTGTTCAGGCCGGCATACATTCCGTAGAGCACCTTGATGTCGATTTTGTCGTGGATGAGTTCGCGTAGCGCGTGTTTGATGGGCTGAGGGTTCGATCCGTGTCCGGACATGATATAGACAGCCTTCACCCCCCAGCTTGACAGGCTTTCCACCGTATCGCGGATCACCCGCATGTATGTATCGAAGCTGAGCGTCAGACTGGCCGGCACATCCTTCCAGACCCAGGCATAGCCGAGGGGCAGCGCGGGAAGCACAAGGCCGGTGCTGCGCCTGGCTGTTTCAAGCGCAATGGCTTCGGCAAGCAATGTGTCGGTATTGATGGGAAGGTGAGGGCCATGCTGTTCGGTTGATCCAACCGGCAGAATGGCAAAAGGGTGCCGTGCCACGAAATCCTTGATTTCCGGCAACGTCGCACGTCCCGCGTCCAGCCAGGAATTTTCACTCATTTCATTTTTCCTTCCTCAAGCATCTTTCGATATGAAGGATCGCTGTCCCAGCGCGCCTGGTTCAGAGAGACGCCCGTCAAAACGCCCGGGGCAAGCCCGGCAAGAAACAAGGCTGTTTCATCGAGTATGTCGGCCGGCGCCAGTTCTGTCTGCTCCTGTGCGGGCAGGTGAGAAAAAAAGCCTGTCGCAATCTTGGCAGAAGGAAATAGCGTGTTGACGTTGATCCCCGAAGGGATCAGTTCAAGTGCCAGAACTTGCTTCAACATCTCAACTGCCGCTTTCGACGCGCTATAGGGGGCATCATTTGCAATGGCATTGTCAGCAAAGGCCAGGGATGAGGTGATGAAGACAATGTTGCCGCCCGAAACCATTGAGCGTGCCGCGGCGCGGGCGGTGAGAAACGCACCATCTACATTGACGCGCAAGACGTTCTGCCATGTTTCATAGTTGAGGTCGCTCACACAATGGTGGCCCATGTCGGTGACCGCAGCATTGGCAATGACTGCGGTCAAATGCGCCCGCGTGGTGGCTTGCCCAAAGGCGCGGTTCATGGCGATTTCATCGGTGATATCGAGGGTGTCATGGGTGTAATTCTCATGTTCGATCGCCCCCTCGGCACGATCGATACCGGTCACGATCCAGCCCTCACGCAAGAAACGTCTGGCAATGGAACAGCCGATGCCGCCTGCGCTTCCGGTTATGAGAATATGGCGGCTCATTTCACCGCTCCTGATCCAAGTCCGGAAACGATGTGGCGTTGCGCAAAGCCGACAAAAATCAGGGCGGGTAACATTGATGCAACTGACACGGCAGCGATCAATGGCCAATCGAAGGACATTGTGCCAGCCAGCGAGGCAACCGCAACCGGCACAGTCTGTGCGTTGCGGGAGGTCAGAATGAACGCCAGCAGAAATTCGTTCCAGGAAAAGATGAACACGATGATGGCGACAGAAGCCAGCATCGGCCTGGCGATCGGGATAATGACCAGCCAGAGTATCTGCATTGCGTTGGCGCCATCCAGTCGAGCGGCATGGTCCAGGTCCACCGGTATGCTGCGGAAATAGGTGACCAGCATCCAGATCGCCAGCGGCAACGTCAATGTCAGATGTGCCAGCGAAACGGCAATGGGTGTGTCCAGCAGTCCGATGGATTTGAAGAGCACGTACAGTGGCAGGATCACCGCGAAGAGTGGCGCCATTCTGATCGACAGCAGCCAGAAAGACAGGTTTTCCTGAACCTTGCCGTGCATTCGGGTCAGAGCAAAGGCTGCGGGCACACCAAGGACGAGTGTCAGAACCACATTGCTAAGCGCAATGATCAAACTGTTTTGGAAGGCACCAAGGAACCCCCCGGACATGATCCGTGCATAGGCTGAAAAGTCTGGTGTAAAAATGAACTCCGGCGGAATGGCCAGTGCGGCGTTGCGTGTTTTCACCGACGCGATTGCCAACCAGACGATAGGCAGGAGCACAAATATCAGTGCCAGAGTGATCAGCGTCCAACGCCCGAGGTCATCGGAAAGCGTGCGGCCAAGCTTGCGAGCCATTATACCCCCCTCATGAAGCGGCGGAACACCGCCAAGGCAACGATTGTTGTTACCACGATCATGACAACGCCCAGTGCTGCTGCTGCACCAAAATCAAATCCCTGAAAGGCGGTTTTCCATCCCAGAAGCGAGTACGTCTGGGTCGACCGGCCCGGTCCGCCCTTTGTCATGACATAGATGAGTTCGAATGTATTGAGCGCATCAATGACTCGAAACAATATGGCAACGCTGATCGCGCCTTTCATCATTGGAAGGGTGATCAGGAAAAACTCATGGAAACGCTTTGCTCCATCCAGCCGGATCGCTTCGTAATAATCGCGGGGGATGGACTGCAGCGCGGCGAGGAAAATCAGAAACATGAAGGGTGTCCGGCTCCATACATCCGCGATAACAATTGAGAACAGGGCACCCAAAGGCTCGGCGAGCAAATTTGCTTCAATGCCGATGGCCGGCAGCAAATATGCGCCGATAAAACCGATCTCTCCGTTCAACAAAAACCGCCAGGTAAAACCGACAACCACAGGGGGAATGACAAGCGGCGTTATCATCAGTGCGCGCAACAGTCCCGACGAATGCGGGCCGGCGAGGGCAAGTGCAAATGCAAAAGCCAGAACAACCATGATGGCTGTAGACAAAGTCAAATAGGCAAGCGTCACGCCCGTCGCTGACAGGAAGGCACTTGATGCAAACAGAGTTTGAAAATTTTGTGCGCCGTTGAAATAAACGCCAGGTTCGGTCACCACCCAGTGGGCGGTGCTCATCCATAACAGGAATCCGGTCGGGAAGGCCACAACGGTGCCAAGTGCCAACACGGTCGGGATAACGAACCAGAACCGCCAGTCTTTAACCATTAACCGAACTCCAGGGGATGATCCGGGGGAGGCTTGCTCCCCCGGGAGAAATTTGGGTTTACTTGTAATAACCGGCGCGCGTCATGCGGTCGGTTGACCAGTCTTGCAACTCGTCCAGAGCCTCATCGACTGTAACCGTGCCGGCGATGGCTGAGGATGCTCCAGTACCAATCTGATCCATAAACTCGACGAGTTCAGGGATATAGGGGAAGTAATGGGGATCAGCTTCGCTGAAGGAGGCTTCGATCTGGCCAAGCATCTCGGCTGACCAACGATCGGTCAACGTAGGTGAATGCATGATCTCCGGATAAGTCGTGTAGGGCCAACCGAAGGCGTCCGCGAAACCACGTAGTACAGGTTCACTCGTCAAGAAAGCCAGTGTTTTATAGGCTTCCGGCTTGTTCTTGGAATAGGCTGAAACGCCAACCGAGAATGTCCAAAAGCTTTGGATGGCCTTGCCCGATGGTCCTGTGGGCGAGGGTGCAAATTTGCTGTGTTCCTTTACCGCGGCGATTTCAGAACCGGGAATACCAGCAAACGCGTTGATAGCCGATGGCATCAAGACGACAGCTTTGCCTTGTGCATAGAGGTTCATCATGTCGACCCAGGTGTGCGTGGCAATACCTGGAGGGCCGAAATCCTGCGACCAGCGAACGAAGGTTTCAAATCCCGGCTTGAAGTCGCCGTTGAAGATCGGCTGTGCTTTTGTGGCTTTGATTTCTTCGGGGGTAACTGGCCCGCCTTCGAACCAGGCGGGATAGCCCGCATAGGCATAAACGAAACCCGAGAGGTCGAGTGAAGGCTCTTCGCCCGGTGCGCCGCGCATGGTCAGCGGATAGACGTCGGTGATGCCGTCTGCTGCCAGGCCGTCCTTGATCGTTTGCAGGACGACCTCAAGCTCAGCAGTTGTCTTCGGAAATTCGGTGATGCCGTATTTATCGAAGATATCCTTGCGATAGACAACACCAGAGCCGAACGAATAGTAGGGCAGGCCCCAGAGCTGACCGTTGACAGTATTGGCCTCGAGAAACGGCTTGTAGACCTTGGAGGCGTCGAAAATATCCTTTGCGCTGTCAAGGTATCCGTCGAGCGGCTCCAGGTACCCGGCAGCCGAGAAGGTTTGGACAGCGCCGTCGCTCCCCAGCATCACCAGATCATAATTGCCTGTGCCATTTATGAGATCAAGCAGCACTTTCTGGCGTGCAACATCCTCGTCCGCGAACTCCATATTCACAGACACGTCGTTTGCACTCTCGAAATCGAGAAGTTTCTGGGTTTTCTCGGTGCCCGAGGGACCAAAGAGATCGGCCCAGGCAAAACCTGCCCCGAAACCGATCACGTTGATCTCGGTTGTCGCTAGGGCGGGCGAGGCGGTTGAATAAAGCAGTCCCACGGCGGTGGCAAAGGCTGCCAATCCGTTTTTCGTCATCTTCATGGTACTTCTCCTAGGTTATATGCGCATCAGCGCGGCGGCAAAATCGTTTCGTGTGCAAGGGCCTGCCCATTTGCTTTGAATAGATGGACAGGTTGATCCGGGATCAAAAGTCGCACCGACCCTCCAATTGAGGGAGAGATGTCCGAGGTGCTTTTTTCCACGTAGGTTGCGTCGCCGACAGCCACATAAATCAGGGTTTCGCTGCCAAGGCGTTCAACCGCCGTCACCGTCCCGGCAATCTGGCCGTCGGGGTCAATCTTGAGGTTTTCGGGACGAATGCCCAAAAGAGCCACCTGATCGTCGTTTGTCAGGTGCAGACCCAGTTCGAATTCCTCACCGGTGGTTGACGCAAGGCGCAAGCTGTTGTTGCCCCGACTCACTTCTGTGACCGGAATGAAGTTCATTTTGGGGGACCCTATAAATCCCGCCACGAAAGCATTGGCCGGGTGGTGGTAGAGATCCATCGGCGCGCCGACCTGGGCAATCTGGCCCTGATCCAAAATCACTATGCGGTCCGCCATCGTCATGGCCTCGACCTGATCATGGGTCACGTAAACCATTGTGTTTCCCAATGTGCGATGAAGCTGGCTGATCCCGACGCGGGTCTCGATGCGGAGCGCAGCGTCCAGGTTGGATAGCGGTTCATCGAACAGGAACACATCCGGGTTACGCACTATTGCCCGACCGATTGCCACTCTTTGTCTTTGCCCACCAGAAAGTTGTGCCGGCTTGCGATCAAGGAGTGGCGATAGCTGAAGCATCTCGGCGACTTCCTCAGCGCGAATGCGTCGCTGCTTTTTGGGAATGCCGGACAATCTCATGCTCATGGTCATGTTATCGGCCACTGTCATGTGCGGATAAAGAGCGTAGGACTGAAATACCATTGCCACTCCCCGCTGGGCGGGGGCGACATTGGTAATTGGTTTGGTGTCAAAATAAAGCTCACCTGCGGAGGCTTCTTCGAGCCCCGCGATGATGCGCAAAAGCGTGGATTTTCCGCAACCGGAAGGCCCGACAAAGACTACAAATTCTCCATCCTCAACGGTCAGGTCGATACCATTGAGAACTTCAACTGTGCCGAAGGCTTTACGAATGCCCTCAAGTCGAATTGCCACCATTGAATTGAATTCCCCGCCATATTGACCACCTCGAAGCACCAGATTGGAGCGCTCCAATAAATGCATATTTTCTCTTGTGCTCGAGGTTGTCAATACGCTGATTGAGAAAATCTTATTGTCTGGCGGTGCTTCGGCGCACGACAAGTCGGGGCAGGACCAACGTCTTGTTCGGGCTGGCCTCTGGATCGGCAAGACGACGAAGAAGCAATTTCATTCCTGCTTCGGCCAGATCATGAGCCGACTGATGGATGGTTGTCAGCGCCAAAGTCTCCGAACCGGACATGGTAACGTCGTCATAGCCAACCACACACAGTTCGTCAGGTACGGCAATGCCATGTTTCGCAGCCTCGTTGAGCAGACCAATTGCAGCCAGATCGTTGCAAGCGAACACCGCTTCCGGCAGATTGTCGCGTTCAAACAGCACCCGTCCGGCACTGGCACCCGAGTCGACACTGTAGGAGCCCACCAGCACTTCAATGTGTTCAGAAAGCCCATGGCGGGCCATGGCATTTTCATAGCCTTGCTGCATGCGCTGGGAGCCCGGAGAGGCGCCGCCGCCCAAATGCACGATTTTACGACAGCCGACTGAGACCAGGTGGTCGACAGCAAGGCCGGCACCCAAGACATGATCAGTTGTAACGCTATCGATTTCTACGGCTTTGAGAAGGCGACCGATATAGACGGATGGCAATTTCGCTGCGACGCGGGCGATGGCCGCCTTTTCGTAAGGTGCGCCAATCAATATGGCACTGGAAATCCTGTGTAAAATGAGACCGTCGATTGCGCCCTCAGCCTTGTCGTCAGAATCTGCATCAAGCGACAGAAGTGCGTTTTGATCGTGTTCACCTGCGAGCACCGTGATCCATTTGGCGGTCTCAGCTTGAAGTGGATTTGTGATATTGCCGACCAGAGTGCCAATATGGGAGCTTTGTGCGCTGGCCAACATACGCGCGGCGAGGTTGGGAATGTAATTCAGCTCTTGCGCAGCTTTGGCGATTTTTTCACGAGATTCGGCGCGAACATATCCCTCGCCACGAATCGCAAGCGAGACAAGGCTGCGCGAAACGCCAGCCCGTTTGGCGACATCGCTCAGTGTTGGTGGCTTTTTCCTGGTTTGGATCGTCATGTTCGCCCAACCTCCGGCTTAAAATATGCCATGGTCTGTGCCCGAATGGAATCTGCAATCCACCGATTCGGACAACTAATTCATGGAGTGTCATGCAGTATCTACCGCAGACAGGCGTTGCCGGCAGATCCTGGCGAATGGTGTCACTCAGCCGGGAACGAGGCGGGGAAGCATCAAGTGAGCCTTGGAAGCCGTGCAACTGGAACCGACGATGGTTGCCAGATAGAGCATCAGAAAGCAGTTTTCCCTTCTCCGACCGTAACGGAAGATATCGGACAGCACCATCTGCACCTTCAGCAAGGGCGATCGGTGAACCGTTCCGGTTGTGGGATCAATGGTCGCAGTTTTCAGAATGGTCTGCGGTTGCAGAATTGGGGAATCAAGGGTCAGATACGGAAGATGATTTGGTCCATATGATTTGGTGCAGGGGGGGCGGGACTGTTCTGATCGCTGCCCGAGAAAAAAATGACGTGTGAGGAGTGAAAGCCATGTTCAAGAATCCCGATGCTGCACAACTGCAGGAGATCGCCCGCAAGCTGGGTCTGTCCGCCGCACCCGATTATCTGGAGAAGGTCAGCAGCATTCTTGAGCCGCTGAGTGCATCCTACAATGATCTCGACAGTCTGCCGGACCATATTCCCAATCAACCCGACCGTCCGGCGACCGGCGTCAGGCCGGCGCCGGAAGACAATCCGCTGGGTGCCTGGTATATGCAGACCGATATCTCCGGGGCCTCAGATGGACCACTGGCCGGGCGTCGGATTGCCATCAAGGACAGTATCTGCGTGGCTGGCGTGCCGATGATGGTCGGGGCCAGTCTGTTTGAGGGGTTCGTG
>JARGOF010000006.1:51817-182022 GCA_029212415.1 Rhizobiaceae bacterium
GCCTGACATGGACGACACTGCGGTTTCGCGCATTCTCGATGCCGGTGGATCCATCGCCGGCAAGGCGGTCTGCGAGAACTACTGTGTGGCCGGGGGCAGCCATACCAGTTCGACCGGTCCGGTGCACAACCCGCGCAAACATGGCTATTCAGCCGGCGGGTCCTCCTCCGGCTGCGCCGCCCTGGTTGCAGCAGGCGAGGTGGATATGGCCATCGGGGGTGATCAGGCCGGATCCATCCGCATCCCGTCCGCCTATTGCGGGACCTATGGGATGAAACCCAGCTTCGGGCTGGTTCCCTATACCGGTATGATGTCGTTGGAGGCCTCCATCGACCACACCGGTCCGATTACCGCCAATGTGCGTGACAATGCCGCTCTTTTGCAGGTCATAGCAGGCGAAGACGGCATGGACGCGCGCCAGCGCCATGTTCAGGTCAAGGACTATAGCGCCGATATCGGTCGTGACCTTGCCGGTCTTCGCATCGGCATTTTGCGCGAAGGCTTTGGGCACGGCAATTCCGAGCCTGACGTCGACGCCGCCGTGCGCAAAGCGGCGAGCAGGCTAGCGGATCTCGGCGCTGAAGTCGAGGAGGTAAGCATCCCCATGCATCTCCACGGGTTCAGTATCTGGTCGGCACTGGTCCACGACGGCGGATATTGGGCGATGCAAACGCATGGAATGGGTTTGGGACCACAGGCGCCCACGCCCAGTGATCTGCCCCATTACGCCTCGCAATGGCGGCAGCGTGGAGATGAGATGTCGGATCCACTGAAAATCATGACCTTGTTTGGCGCCTATTCCACGGAAAACTATCTCGGGCGCTATTATGCCAAGGCGCAGCGGGTGCGTCGTGATCTGGCCGCAGCCTATGACAAGGCTCTGAACCATTTTGACCTGCTGCTGTTACCAACCCTTCCACTCAAGGCAACGCCTTTGCCGAGTGACATGTCGGATCTGGTCGAGGTGATCGATCGATCCTGGGAGATGATCGGCAACACCAGTGCCTTCAACGTCACGGGGCATCCCGCCATGTCAGTTCCCTGCGCCACGTCAGACGGTCTGCCGATCGGCATGATGTTGGTTGGCAATTATTGGCACGAACCGACAATCTACCGGGTCGCGGCGGCTTTTGAAGCGGCAGTGGACTGGACGAAACCCTGATCGCATCGCAGGGGCGGATTTGCCCCTGCAAAGCTGCTCGCCGGCCGGAGAAAATCAAAGGCTCCTTGATGCGATCCAGGTAAAACCGGCAATGGCTGTCTGGCCCGCTCGGGCCGATTCAATGTCCGGGTTTTCCGGTTTTGCCCCGGGTCATTTTCTTGCGCTTCTGCTCTGCCGGGTCCTCATAGGATCCCGCGCCGATCTTGCCCCGGTTGAGCGGCCCTGCATCTGCTGCGGGGTCTTTTTTGCCGGGTTTTGATGGCAGTTTGCCTGACCCCACCGGCCGCGCCACATCGGTGCCCGGGCCCATGGCGCCCAGTTCCGGCTTCTTGAAATAATCGCCGCCGCGTTCGCTGCGTGGCAGCGGCCCTCTGGGCTTTGCCTTCTTCTCGCGGCGTGCCTTCGGACTGGCGTCCATATCGTTTTGCAGGCGGGCCAGGGGATCATCCATGACGGCCAGTTCGGTTTCGCGCAGGCGCTTCACCTCGTCGCGCAGACGAGCGGCTTCCTCGAAGTCGAGATCGGCGGCGGCATCGCGCATTTTCTTCTCGAGGCTTTCGAGATGGGCGGCAAGATTGTTGCCGATCATTGCGCCGCTTTCGGCAAAGCCCGAGATGTCGGCGCGGACATGGTCTTTTTCGTACATGCTGTCCATGATGTCGGCGATATGGGCCTTGACGCTCGCCGGTGTAATGCCGTGTTCCTTGTTATAGGCTTCCTGTTTTTCACGGCGGCGGCTGGTTTCTCCCATCGCCCGCTCCATCGAACCCGTGATGCGGTCGGCATAGAGGATAACCTTGCCGTCAACATTACGCGCGGCCCGGCCGATGGTCTGTACCAGCGAGGTTTCGGAGCGCAGAAAGCCTTCCTTGTCAGCGTCCAGAATGGCGACCAGTCCGCATTCGGGAATATCGAGACCTTCGCGCAGCAGGTTGATGCCGATGAGCACGTCGAAAGCGCCCAGCCGCAGGTCGCGGATGATTTCAATGCGCTCCAGCGTATCGATGTCGGAATGCATGTAGCGCACCCGAACACCCTGTTCGTGGAGATATTCGGTCAGGTCTTCGGCCATGCGTTTGGTCAGTACGGTTACCAATGTGCGATAGCCTTCGCTGGCCTTCTGCCGGATTTCGTCCAGCACGTCATCAACCTGATTTTTTGCCGGGCGCACTTCGACAGGCGGGTCTATCAGGCCGGTCGGGCGAATGACCTGTTCGGCAAAGACGCCGCCGGATTGTTCCATTTCCCAGGTGCTGGGTGTCGCCGATACCGCAATGGTCTGCGGGCGCATGGCGTCCCATTCCTCGAAACGCAGAGGGCGGTTGTCCATGCAGGACGGCAGGCGGAAACCATATTCGGCCAGGGTTGCCTTGCGCCGAAAGTCGCCGCGATACATGGCGCCGATCTGCGGCACCGTGACGTGGCTTTCATCCAGAAAGATCAGCGCATTGTCCGGTATATATTCAAACAGGGTTGGGGGCGGCTCACCCGGCGCGCGCCCGGTCAGGTAGCGGGAATAATTCTCGATACCCTGACAGGAGCCTGTCGCCTCCAGCATTTCCAGATCATAGCGGGTGCGCTGCTCCAGTCGCTGGGCTTCCAGCAAACGCCCGGCCTTCTGCAGTTCCGCCAGCCGGTGGGTGAGTTCTTCCTTGATCGATTTTGCCGCCTGGTTGAGCGTTGGACGGGGCGTCACATAATGCGAATTGGCATAGATCTTGACCGATTTCAGATCATCCGTCTTGTGCCCGGTCAGCGGATCGAATTCGGTGATCGAGTCAATCTCGTCTCCGAACAGCGAAATGCGCCAGGCCCGGTCTTCCAGATGCGCCGGGAATATTTCGATGGTGTCGCCGCGCACGCGAAATGTTCCACGCACGAAGTTGATGTCGGAGCGACGATATTGCTGCGCCACAAGGTCGGCCAGCAATTGCCGCTGATCAATGCGATCACCCAGTTCCATCTGGAAGGTCATCGCAGTGTAGGTTTCCACCGAACCGATACCATAGATGCACGATACGGAGGCGACGATGATCGCGTCATCGCGCTCCATCAGGGCGCGTGTTGCCGAGTGCCGCATCCGGTCAATCTGTTCATTGATGGATGATTCTTTTTCAATGTAGGTGTCGGAGCGCGCCACATAGGCTTCCGGCTGGTAGTAGTCATAGTAGGAGACGAAGTATTCGACCGCATTGTCGGGAAAAAAATGCTTGAATTCCCCGTAGAGCTGCGCTGCCAATGTCTTGTTGGGTGCCAGGATCAGGGCAGGGCGCTGGGTCAGTTCAATCACCTTGGCCATGGTGAAGGTCTTGCCGGAGCCGGTGACGCCCAGCAGTACCTGGGTGCGATCATTATCGTCCAGACCGGCGATCAGGTCCTTGATCGCTGTCGGCTGGTCACCGGCGGGCTCGAAATCCGTCTGCATCCGGATCTCTATGCCACCTTCTGATTTTTCCGGGCGGGCCGGGCGATGGGGAATCCAGGCCTTGCCGTTCTTGAACAGCGGATTGCCTGATTCGATCAGCTTTGAAAGGGCATCGACGGTGGCCGTGACACCTGAATCGTCATCAAAAGCCGGGCTTGTCTGTTTCGCCTTGCCCTTGCCAGCCTTGCCTGCTTTTCGGCTGTCTGCCTGAAGGGCCTGCGCGTCTTCCAGCGATATATCGAGACCGGCAACCGGATTGAGACCTGCGGCAGCGCGGGTTTTGGGATCATTGCTGCCACCAATGGACGTACCGCGCGCTGTGCGGCCGGTCGTGACATTTCCACTGGCCGGTTTTGAAGATTTCGATTTCTGCCGTTTGGCCTCTGTCGAAACCTCTTTTGCCCACGCACTGACTGTCCCGGACAAAGGTGCCCCGTCCAGCGGTTTTTGCGGTGCTTCTGAAAAACCGGGTTCTGAATTTTTTTTGCTGTTGGAACTCATGGGGTGAATATGGAGATTGAAAGGGCAATTGGAAAGAGCGTGCTGCACAAATATGGCACCCTCTTGCCACCCTGGTGTCAGGAGAGTGCTTCTGAAAAGAACGACAAAGTTCAGATGGCCCGGTATCCAGCCAAGAGCCATTCAGTCAGGCATTGCCAATCCGGATGGCCCATTTCGGCAGGGTTTGGATTGTCAGGGGGGGGGGGTTGTCAGGGGGGACTGGATACGGACAAGGGAGAAATTGGCGTGGGCTTTCCATCCTCATCCAGGGCGACCATGACAAAACGACCGACGATCAGTTTTTCGCGGTGGGGTTTCAGATAGCGTTGAGCCCAGGCCTCGACCAGCAACGTCATGGACGTACGGCCGGTCTTTTCGATCTCGATATAGACGCAAAGCGTGTCACCGACATGCATGGGTCTTTCGAAAACCATTTCGTTGACTGCTGCCGTCACGACGCGACCTCCCGCGTGTTCGGCCGCCCGTATGCCGCAGGCAAGGTCCATTTGTGCCATGACCCAGCCGCCGAATATGTCGCCGGCTGCATTGGCGTCACCCGGCATGGCCAGAGTGCGCAATGTCAACATACCCTGTGGTTCGCTTGTCTCGGTATTGCTCATCATTGCTCCGGTTTTCAAATCGAAATGACAACCATCTATAGACGGTTGCGGTCACCATGACGAGACCGCTTGCGACTGCGGCAATGGAAAAGATCAACCGATGGGCCCGGCGGTCAGGCCGCTTCTATGTGGCGCTCAATCGTTGTAGAATTCCAGATCTGCACATTTGCGAACGGGGCAATTCTTTCTGTCGCGGGTCGGGACATAGGCGCGCTTGGCGTATTCTCCAACATCGCAATAGAGGCCATTGCGCACGTATCGGTCATAGAGTTGCAATGACGGATTGCGGGTCGAGCGGTAACGCAGGATTGCAGCGCCATTGCGATCGACAGCCGATTGAACAGCGCCACAGGTCATGGTCTGAACATTGTACCGATTGATCGCAAATGCCGGAAGACTGATTGCGGTGACACACAGGGCCAAGATGATTCTCTTCATAGCGGGTTCTCCAAAAGCTGGGGCAGGCCATCCTTGCACAAAGACATATGTCCTGCGACTATGGGTTTCATTTATGGCAATAATATTTTCTTGAAAGAGCCGCCACGGTTTTTTGTAGAGATGCTGCAGAACTGTCCGTTTTCAATGAGAACGTCTGGGTGGCAAATATTTCCGGTCTGCAAAAGGGGGCTGGGTTCAACGGGAGAGCAAAGGATGGCCCATGATCCGCATCTTGCCGAATTGCTTCGTGAAGCCTTGGCCGACCGGGCAGGCATCACCGAAAAGAACATGTTTGGCGGTGTCTGTTTTCTGCTCAATGGCAATATGTTCGGCGGCATTGCCAATCACGACAGCTTCATGTTTCGTGTCGGCAAGGACAGGCACGAAGAGGCCTTGAGCAGGCCGGGCGCCAGACCGATGGATTTTACCGGCCGCAAGATGGTCGGTTTTGTCTATGTCGATGCCGAGACGGCTTTGGACACAGGCCTTGCCGAATGGGTCGATTTCACATTCGCCTTTGTCGGTGGTCTGAAGCCAAAATAGGAGGTTGCTGATGTTTCAGGGGTTTTCGGAGAAATCCGTCGCATTTCTGGCTGCGTTGAAAGCAAACAACAACCGCGCGTGGTTCGAAGACAATCGCTCGGAATTTCAGTCCCTTTGCGTGGATCCGGCCCTGGACCTGATCGAAGCGCTTGCACCCGTGGCGCAGACCCTTGATCCTGCGCACAATGCCGTTCCCAAATTGAACAAGTCGTTGCGCCGCATTCACCGCGATACGCGATTTTCAAAGGACAAGACACCCTATCACACCCATATTCATATCGTGTTCTGGGCAGGGGACCACCCCAATCGATCCCCCGGCATTCATCTGGTTTTATCCCATGATCATTTCGGTTTTGGCGCCGGGCACTGGGCCTTTGCGGGCGAGGGGCTGGGGCGATACCGTGCGGCGGTTGTCAACCAGAAACACAGGGCAGCGCTTGAGGCGGCGCTTCAATCAGCGTCGCGTGTCGGCTGTTTTCCAGGAGAGCCGGAACTGAAGAAAGTCCCGCGCGGCTTTGATGCGGCCGATCCGGCAGCCGACCTTCTGCGCCGCAAGGGCATTGTGGCACGATCGGCCGAGACCGCCGGGTTTGACAAACGCCTGTTTGGCCCGGCCGCTCTTGACTATCTGACGGAAATCATGGGAGCACTGGCACCGCTTGATCGCTGGATTGATCGTGTCGTGGAAAATGGTCAGGAGACCTGATTTTTGTGAAACGGTTGTTGCTGAATTGCTTCGCGCTGGTCGCCGGAGCGTTGCTGGTTCTGCCGACGCTGTCCTTTGCGCAGGACTACATTCCCGTGCCCACACCGCGCCCAACCGCGACGGAGCAGCTGGGGGATCTGCTCAAAGCAAAACCCTTGTCGGTTTTGCCCCAAAAGGAAAGAGCCTGCAGGAGCCGTCTGAGGAAAATGGGCGTCCGGTTCAAAGCCGTCGAGCGGATCCACGGCAAAGGCAAATGCGGCATTAAATACCCTTTGGAGATCGCCGGTCTTCCCGGTGGTGTAAAGCTCTCGGGCCGCACGGTTCTCAATTGTCGTGCAGGAGAGGCCCTCGCCGAATGGACGGTCAAAACCGCAGCGCCTGCAGCACAAAAACGCTTCAAATCGAAGCTTATTCGCATTGATCAATATGCGTCCTATGATTGCCGCACGCGCAATTCCCAGCCGGGCGCCAAAATTTCTCAGCATTCATTGGGCAATGCCATTGATCTGGGGCGTTTTCATATGGCCAATGGAACCATTGTCGATGTGGCCTCCCGTCCGTTGCCGGGAATGCCCAAACGACGATTTATGAAAACCTTGCGGGATGCGGCCTGCACCTATTTCACAACCGTGCTCGGGCCGGGAAGTGATGTTCACCACAAGGACCATTTTCACTTCGATATCGCCAGCCGCCGCAACGGCTATCGCTATTGCAAGTAAAGGGACTTTGGCTGCCCGTTATCCCTTGTCGCTGACGCCTGCCTGCTCGAAGGTTGCCATGCCCGTGTGGCACAGGGCAGCAGCCTTGACGATACCCGCAGCCAACGCTGCTCCGGTTCCTTCACCCAGACGCATGTCCAGAGACAACAAGGGTTTTTTGCCCAGCCTGGCAATCGCACCTGCATGTCCGGGTTCGGCCGAGACGTGACCGATCATGCAATGCTCCAGTGCCGTGTCATTGGCTGCATGCAGCAGGGCTGCTGCTGCTGTGGCCACATAGCCGTCAATGATGACCGGAATTTTTTCCATGCGGGCTGCAAGGATGGCCCCGGCCATGGCGGCAATTTCACGACCACCCAGCCGCCGCAGCACTTCCAGAGGATCTGACAGGTGCGCCTTGTGCAGGTTCACGGCCTTTTCAACTGCAGCAATCTTGCGTTTCAGGCCGTCTCCCTGCGCGCCGGTGCCCGGTCCGGTCCAGTCCTCGGCAGAACCGCCGTAAAGCGCATGGAATATGGCCGCTGCAATGGTGGTGTTGCCGATGCCCATTTCGCCGATACACAGAAGATCTGTTCCGCCGGCTATTGATTCCATTCCAAAGGCCATGGTGGCCGCACAGGCTCTTTCGTCGAGAGCTGCTTCCTCGGTGATATCGGCGGTCGGGTAATCCAGCGCCAGATCGAAGACCTTGAGGCCGAGGTCATGGGCGATACAGATCTGGTTTATGGCTGCGCCACCAGCGGCAAAATTGGAAACCATCTGTGCCGTCACCTCAGAGGGAAACGGCGATACGCCCTGCTTTGTCACGCCATGGTTGCCGGCAAATACGGCCACCAGAGGGCGTGTCACGGCCGGCGTGCGGCCGGTCCAGGCGGCGAGCCATTCGGCGATTTCCTCAAGCCGTCCCAGAGCGCCTGGCGGCTTTGTCAGAAAGGCGTCCCTGTCGCGCACGGCCTGAACAGCCGCCTGGTCGGGACCCGGCAGATTGGCAAGCAATTCGCGGATGTCGTCAAATGGAAGGCCTGAAGTCGCCATCAATAATGTCCTTGTGTTTCGAAAACAGTCTGGCAATAGGATATACGCAGATAAATGCAAATGATTTCGTGGGTCGTTGTCAGATCGCCGCAGCACGCCGCTTGAGGACCAATATGAACAATCTCATTGTCGATACCGCGCGTTCGGTGGCTTTCTTGAGCCGGATTCCCGTTGCGGACAGGTATTTTGCGGGACATGAGGACCAGCCGATGGCCCATTGTGTCCGTGCCTATGGTTTTGCCGGCGCCATCATCGCCTTGCCATCGGCTCTCTTGCTGTTCTGCCTGTTGATGCTTGGATTGGATGCTCTTCTCGCTGCGGCGCTGGCTGTTGTGCTGCAATTGCTGGTGACCGGCGCTTTGCATGAGGACGGGCTTGCCGATTGCGCAGATGGTTTTGGCGGTGGGCGTGACCGGCAAAGGGTGCTGGATATCATGAAAGACAGCACCATTGGCGCCTATGGTGGCATTGCACTGATCATGGCCTTGCTGCTGCGCGTGCTGGCTCTCGGCGCCATAGCGGCATCGACCCATGCTTTTGTTGTTGCTCTGGCATTGTTGTCTGTTTCCATCCTCAGCCGCGGCGTCATGGTCTGGCACTGGACCAGTCTGCCGGCCGCCAAAAGTGGCGGTGTCGCCGCTGCCGCAGGCCAGCCAACGCGTGAAGCCATGGTGTTTGCCGTCGCGTCCAGTCTGGTTCTTGCCATAGTGCTGGCGCTGCCGGTGGCAGGCTGGGCCAGCATTGTTTCACTGCTGATTTTGACTGCCGGAGCCGGCATATTGTGGACACGCAGGTGCCGGGCGAGGATTGAAGGCCATACGGGTGATACGATCGGCGCATGCCAGCAAGTCTGTGAGATCGCGGCGCTTTTAGGACTTGCCGTTTGGTGTTAGTAGGACAATATACTGTGCTGGTTCTGGTGATGGCGGAAAATGAGCGATATCGAATCTCCCTGCATCCTTGTGTGCTCGATAGATATGAAGACCGGCTATTGTTTCGGCTGCGGGCGCACGGGTGATGAAATTGCCGGGTGGCTGGACTATTCAGCCAGCCAGCGGCGCGCTGTGATGGATGTTCTGCCCGACCGGATGGAGACCATTGAACGCAAGCCGAGGCGTGAGACAAAGCGGAAAAGATTGGCGCGCGAGCGGAGTGAGAGTTGATAATGGGACGCGGCCTCTGGATCATATTGGGCACAATCGGCTTCGGCCTTCTGTTGCTTCTGATCAATCACAATTCCGGCGAGACATTGGGGTTGCCCAATGATCAGTTCGCCAATCTCTTCTATCTGGGCGTCTGGCTGAGTGTCGTGGCTGCCGCCCTTGTCGGGTCGCGTCAGCGGGTCGCGGAAATCCTGCGCAACGCCATGATCTGGCTGCTTGCATTTCTGGTCCTGAGCACCGTCTATGTCTATCGGTTCGAGCTGCGCGAAGTCGGTTTTCGGCTGGCCGGTGGTTTGTTTCCCGGCACGCCGATCAGCCGCGTGACCAGCAATGGAACGGCGGAAGTGATTCTTTCCAAGGGGCTTGGCGCACATTTTCAGGCAAATGCCGATATCAACGGCAAAATACTCACCATGATGGTGGATACCGGCGCCAGCACGATTGCGCTTTCCTATGATGATGCGGAACTCATCGGACTTGACATGGATGGTCTGCAATTTGTGCAACCCGTGCAAACAGCCAATGGCATTGCAATGGCGGCCCCGGTGCAATTGTCACAGGTGTCCATCGGCGGGATCAGTCGCAGCAATGTGCGTGCAGGCGTTCTCGAGCGTGGCAAACTGACGGAAAGTCTGCTCGGCATGAGTTTCCTTGAAACCTTGACCTCGTTTCAGATGAGCCGCGACACTTTGGTGCTGCGCGACTGATCAGAGCAACACCTCTAAGCCCAGATGCTCCAGAAAAAACGAGCCGCTACAAGCATCATGAAAATACCAAAAGCCATTTCCAATTGTCGCTTGTTCATCCGATGCGCCGCATTGGCGCCAAGCGGGGCGACAAACATGGTGATCGGCACGGTCAACACCATGGCGATCCAATTGACATAACCGGTTGAAAACATCGGCAAATCCGGGTTGCCCCAGCCCGCCCAGATATAGCCGATAAGCCCTGGCCATGAAATCAGGATGCCGACTCCCGAAGAGGTTGCGACTGCCTGATGCACAGGCCGCCCAAACGTTGTCATGAACGTATTGTTGAGAACACCACCGCCAACGCCCATCAGAGCGGAAAGCAGGCCTATGATGAAACCGGCCAGTGCCCGGACGGGATTCTTCGGCAGATCGGCACCCAGGCGCCAGCTGTCACGGTTAAAGATCATGCGCAGTCCGACAAGCACGGCAATGCAGGCGAAGATTGCACGCAGGGCCGAGCCGGAAACGTCAGCAACAACCAGAGATGCGACAATGACACCAGCCGGAATCACAATGATCCAGCTTTTCAGAAGTTGCATGTCAGGTGCTTTTTTCCTGTAGTGCGCTCTGAAGGAACTGATGGATGTCGGCACAATCACGGCAAGCGAAGTTCCGATCGCCAGATGCATGCGCACCGATTCTGGCGCGTCAAGCAGCGTAAAGGCCTGATAGAGGACCGGGACGAGAATCGCGCCGCCACCAATGCCGAACATGCCGGCCAGAAACCCTGCCACCGCGCCAGCCACCGCCAGCACTGAGACAAACCAGATCAACTCTTGTATTGGAACCATTTACGTACCCCTGACCGCGCGAACCTGTGTCACGCGGTCCGGAGCGCTGTCAAGTGGGCCCTGTAAAGTGGGCCCATGATGCGGCAGGGCCGGCTTGCGACTCCGCCAAAAAGGCTGCAGGTCAATGGCGCCTTGAGACACTTCTGCAGTTCAAGCAAACGAGCGGCGGGTTTTCTTCACCGGGTCCGGCGTTTCTATACTTGGTGAATCCACCAGAATGCGGTTTCGCGGAAGGATAGCGATCGCTTCTGTGCCCTTGCGCAGCACGGATCGCAATACGAATTCACCGCCGTGTTCGGCGAGAATTGCCTGGACGATCGGCAGTCCAAGCCCGGTTCCCTGTTCGGCGCTTTTGATGGCAATGGATCCCTGTCCAAAGGCTGACAGCACAACCGGGATTTCATCCTCCGGAATTCCCGGCCCGTCATCAACAACAGATACATATTGACCGCCGCCTATGGTCCAGCCGACTTTCAGGCTTACATTGCCGTCATTGGGCGTGAATTTGACGGCATTGGAAAGAAGATTGAGAATGACCTGACGCATCGAGCGTTCATCAGCCCACACGCGTGGCAGAGCGCGCTCAAACTGTCCGGCGATGGTGATATTCTTCTTTTGTGCTCTCATCCCGACCATGGCCATGCAATCTTCGGCAATATCCTTCAGGCTGATCGGTTCTTCATTCAGCTCGTAACGGCCGGCTTCTATGCGCGAAAGATCGAGAATTTCATTGATCAGCCGCAGAAGGTGATCGCCGGAACGATAGATGTCCGAGGCGTATTCCTTGTAGGTATCATTGTTCAGCGGCCCCAGAACCTCGTTTTTCATGACCTCCGAGAAACCCAGGATTGCATTCAGAGGTGTGCGCAATTCATGGCTCATGGAGGCGAGAAAACGTGACTTGGCCAGATTTGCTTCCTCGGCCCGCAGGCGCGCCTCATCGGAGGTGGAATTGGCCAATTCCAACTCGGTGATCAGCCAGTCTTTTTCGGACTGTACGGCGAGCATGACGAGATTGGCATTGTAGAGCCGCCCGGATACAAACAGGAAAAACACCACAGATGCCACAAGCATGGTCAGGACGGATATTTCAAAGGTTGTATTTGGCGGCGCACCAAGCAGAGTGAAGGCAATGATCGGGGTGGAAAACACCACCAGTGGCAGGCGCCTCAGTGTAAAGCTGGACATGGCCGTGACCGCTATGGCGACCAGCAAGACCACGCCTTTGTAGAAACTGAAATCCTGACTTCCGCACAGCACGCAGGGTTGGAAAGCAAAAATTGCCCAGCCAAATCCCGTCAACGCATGGACTTCGATGAAACGCCTCTCCCAGGAGCGAACATTCTCGAGTGTCAGTTTTTGCCGTGAGGCCCGTCTGGTCAGCAGGACCTGTAACAAATATCCGAAGATGGTGATCGGTGCCCAGGCGAAGACATTGGTTGCCTCGAAGAAAAAGACACCGAGACCGACAGCAAGAAGGATGAGCAGGGGCATGGCCGCCGCGCTGGGCATTGACGAACTGATGTACATCGCCAGCAGTTCGCGGTCATATTGGGCATTTCGCGTGCCATGGGATTGCAGTCGATCACGGGTAAGGCGTACCGTGCGCGCAATCTCCGGATTTCGGTGTTTGCGCGTTCGGTCGACGATATTTTTATCTGCGTTTTCGCTTGCTGAATTCATTCCAGGCCGAACACTTTGAGTTTGACCGCATAATAGGTGCTAATGATTAAAAGACCCTTCCATGTATGTGCAGAATTGGTAGTTATGGACTGCGACGGACGCAATTCATGCGTATTGTTCAAGATTGCCACAGAGGCGCAGATGGGAGGCATATATGCTGCTGTATGACGGGGGAAGGGCGCCAAATCCGCGCCGGGTTCGGATCTTTTTGGCTGAAAAAAATGTTGTCGTGCCGATTGAGCCTGTCGACATGTCCGCCTTGCAACATCGTTCTGAGGCCATAACGGCGCTCAATCCATTCCAGCGCCTGCCTGTGCTGCAACTGGACGATGGCACGATCCTGACTGAATCCGTTGCAATCTGCCGGTACTTTGAGGTGCTTTATCCAGATCCGCCGCTGATGGGCACGGATGCCGCAGACCAGGCACGGGTCGAGATGTGGAACCGTCGGATGGAATTGCAATTTCTGAATTTTGTTGCATCCGCCTTCCGGCACACCCATCCGGCGATGAAGGAGTGGGAAGTTCCGCAGGTGCCGGAGTTCGGCGAAGCAAACCGCCCCAAGGCTCTGAAAATGATGGAATATATGGACAAGGAATTGGCCACGAGAGCCTTTCTGGCCGGCGACCGGTTTTCCATTGCAGACATCACGGCGATGATGGGGATGGACATGTTGAAACCGGCCCGCATTGACAGGCCTGACCATCTTGAAAACCTGATGCGCTGGTACAAGGCGGTTGCTTCACGCCCCAGTGCATCTGCATGATCCATGGCAAATGCTGCAATGCTTGAGGACCTTCTCAATGAGATCAGTCAATGCAGGCTCTGCCGGGATGCGCCCCGCTATGGGAAGGCGCTGCCGCAGGAGCCGCGTCCCGTTTGTGTTGCATCAACCACGGCTCGGATCCTGATCGCCGGCCAGGCTCCAGGCACAAGGGTTCATGCCTCGGGTATCCCCTTTAATGATCCATCCGGCGACCGGTTGCGCGCATGGATGGGACTGGGGCGTGATGAATTCTATGATCAGCGCAGCGTTGCCATTGTGCCGATGGGTTTTTGCTTTCCTGGCCTTGATGCGAAGGGTGGAGATTTGCCACCACGGCGCGAATGTCGGGAGGTTTGGCGTGACAGGGTCATGGCGGCGCTGCCACAAATCCGGCTGATCCTTGTCATTGGCCAATATGCCCAGGCCTATCATCTGGGAAAAGACAGAGAGAAGACCCTGACCGCCACGGTTGCCAACTGGAGGGCCATTCGGGCGCGACAGAATTCCCGGCGTCTTTATGTGCTGCCGCATCCCTCCTGGCGCAACAATAGCTGGCTGAAGAAGAACCCATGGTTTGAAGAGGACCTTTTGCCGGAGCTCCGTCAGGACGTATCGAGCATACTCTCAGAGCAAAATTGATTGGGTCAATTCATCCCATCGCCTTGGCAGGGATTGTCTCTCGAAGGCAGGTTGTTAACGTTTTATTGGAATATATTTCCGAAAAAGTTGATAAATAGGATTGATTTTCTTTGCTAGATGCTGAACTAGAGAGGCAGGGAAAAGGTATCCCATAGTCAACGGAATTGACATGACCCACCGGCGTCGTCATCAGGAGAGATAACTTGGATCGTCTGGACCGAAAGATACTGCGTATTTTGCAGGAGGATTCAACTCTGGCGGTTGCGGATGTGGCCAAAAAGGTCGGCCTGTCAACAACGCCCTGCTGGAGGCGCATTCAGAAACTGGAGGAAGAAGGGGTTATCCGGCGACGGGTCGCTCTTCTGGATCAGGCGAAAATCAATGCCAATGTCACGGTCTTCGTGTCGATCCGGACAAATTCGCATTCCAGTGAGTGGCTGTTGCGTTTTTCCGAGGTGATCACCCAGTTTCCCGAAGTGGTCGAGTTCTATCGGATGAGCGGCGAGGTTGACTACCTGTTGCGCGTGGTCGTTCCGGATATTGCAGCCTATGATGCTTTCTATCAAAAGCTGATCAAGAAGATTGAAATCCGCGACGTCTCGTCATCTTTTGCCATGGAACAGATAAAATACACCACGCAGTTGCCGCTTGACTACATGGAGCTTGAAAACAGCCGCGCATCGAACGATACGTGAGGATGCCAGTTCCGATTGCGTGGAAAGGCGGATCAGATTGCACCTGACTGTCCCTTGGCCGGCTGCTGTGCTGCCTTTTTGGCAAGGCGATCAAGCGTGCTTTGGCTCGACAGTTCTTTTGCCGCGTCCCTGCCGATCCATCGTTCTGACCGATTGTTGCTGCGTTCCAGCTTTTGCGCCAGTTCCAGGGCAGGGGCATGCAGGTTCAGCGAGCGTTTACCGATCTGACGCAATGCCCAATTGACGGCCTTTTTGACAAAATTGCGGTCGTCATCGGCATGGTGTTCAATCAGCGACAGCCAGGGTGTGGCGATCGTATCAGGTTCTTTCTTGAGGTGAAGCGCGCCCCAGGCGATCATCGCGAACCCGGCTCTGCGCACATATTCGCGATCATCCTCGACAAACAGAGAAATGAGTTCCTGGTGCAGTCTTGCTTCAATAAAAAGTGCTGCTGCATGATCCACAATGTCCCATGAATCGAAGGCTTCGGCCCAGTGCAGGGCCTGCTGAACGGTGACCTTGCCGGGTTCATCGGAAAAGCAGGCCAAAAGCTGGGCTTCGCGGATGCCGGTTTCCCACAGATCCAAAGCCCGTTGGTGATCACGTTTGATCTTCCGGGCGAGGGGCCGCAACTGGGCATTGGGAATGCCCAGAGCCTGTCCGGTTACAATGCCGAAGCGGGCTTTGCCGGCGCGTACCTCTTCGCTGGCATGGCTGCGCAGCCAGACCACCACCCGTGCACAGTCCCATTGCGGGACCGGTTCATCCTTCACCGTCCTACCGCTCCAGTCTTACTTTTCCAGTCTGGCCAACAGCGATGAGGTGTCCCATCTGTTGCCGCCCATTGTCTGAACTTCCCGATAGAATTGGTCGACCAGGGCTGTGACCGGCAGGCTTGATCCGTTGGTGCGGGCCTCATCCAGCACAATGGCCAGGTCCTTGCGCATCCAGTCAACGGCAAACCCATGTTCATACTGGCCCGCATTCATCGTCTTGTAGCGATTTTCCATCTGCCACGAACCGGCCGCACCCTTGGAGATCACCTCTATGACCTTTTCGATATCAAGCCCGGCGGCCTTGCCAAAATGAATGCCTTCCGAAAGCCCCTGCACAAGACCGGCAATACAGATCTGATTGACCATTTTGGTCAGTTGTCCGCTGCCAACGTCGCCCATCAGTCCGACCATCCTGGCATAGCTCTCGATAACGGGTTTGGCCCTGTCGAAGACTGACGCATCGCCGCCAACCATCACGGTCAGTGCTCCGTTTTCGGCGCCTGCCTGCCCACCGGATACCGGCGCGTCAAGGAAGTCGAATCCCCTTGCTTTGGCTTCCGCATGCAAGGCGCGTGCGATTTCCGCTGAGGCCGTCGTATTGTCTATGAAGATGGCGCCTTGCTTGATGGCGTGAAAGGCGCCATCGCTGCCAATGGTGACGCTGCGCAAATCATCATCATTGCCGACACAGGCAAAGACAAAGTCGGAGCCGGTTGCAGCTTCCTTCGGCGTGGCCGCCATGCGACCGCCAAATTCGGCAACCCATTTTTCGGCCTTCGCCGTGGTTCTGTTGTAGACACACACATCATGACCACCGCGTTTCTGGAGGTGTCCGGCCATAAAGTACCCCATAACGCCAAGTCCGATAAAAGTGACAGTTGCCATGATCAATGCCCTCTGCAATGTATTGTTGTTGGTCCATTCAGTTCTGAAGGAAATAGATTAATGCGGCGGATCCTCAAAGCCCTTGTGCGTATTATTTTTATCGCAGTGCCTCTCGTCCTGATTGGAACTGGCGCAGGGATCGTCTGGCTGAGCCGGTCCTTGCCACCGGGCTCCGGTCGCATGCAGATTGATCAATTGACTGATTCTGTTACGATTTCCCGAGATGAAAATGGTGTGCCCCACATTAGTGGCGCGTCGATTGAAGATGTGTTTACTGGCCTGGGGTTTGCCCATGCGCAGGATAGAATGTGGCAGATGGAAGTCGTGCGAATTGCTGCACAGGGACGTCTGTCGGAGCTGTTTGGTGCGCAGACGGTGAATTCCGACAAATGGCTGCGCAGCATGGGCATCCTTGAAGCCGCTCAGTCATCTTACGACATGCTCCCGGAAACCTCGCAACGGGCGATCCGCGCCTATTCCAACGGGGTCAATGCCTGGCTCACTCGCGAGGGCCGTGAATTCGCATCCAGGCTTCCGCCGGAGTTTGTCATTCTGGGTCATGAACCTACGACCTGGGAGCCGGCTCATACGGTTGCAGCGCTGAAAATGATGTCGGTGACCCTGGCGTCAAATTCCACGTCCGAAGTGCAGCGCCTTTCCTTTGCGCGACTGGGATTGACGCCCGATGAAATCGACGATTTGCTGCCGGCATTGTCGGCGGACAATCCACCACCGCTTCCCGATCTGACGGCGCTGCTCGGCCTGGATACGGGGCCATTGTCCGGCGCGAAAAGCGCCGAGTCTGCCCAATCGGATTTTATCCCGATGGGCCAATATGAAAAAATGGGCGCTTCGAACAATTGGGTTCTGGCAGGCGACCGAACGAAAAGCGGCCAACCGATTCTGGCCAATGATCCGCATCTGTCTTTGTCTGCGCCATCGGTTTGGTATCTGACACATCTGAAAATCAAGGGTCCTGAAAGGGAGCAGAATCTGGTTGGTGCAACCACACCGGGCTCGCCCCTTGTTTTGCTCGGGCGCAGCAATGAGCTTGCCTGGGGGCTGACAAATACGGCGTCTGATGTTCAGGACATATTTATTGAAAAGACAAATCCTGACAATGAAGATGAATATCTGACGCCGGATGGTTGGCAGCCATTTGGCAAAAAGCAGGAAACCATCAAAATACGCGGTGGCGAGGCGGTCAGTTTTACCCGCCGCTGGACCCGCCATGGCCCGGTTCTGCCAATGGCCTATATGAATATTGGCCAATATCTGCCGGACAATACGGTTGCCGTGTTGCAATGGGTTGCTCTTGCCGATGATGATCTGACCTTTGACAGTGCCTTTACGTCGGTCAATCAGACAAGCGTCGAAGGCTTCCAGGATGCCATGGTCAATTATGTCACGCCGATGCAGTCGATTGTGGTGGCTGATACGGCGGGCAACATCGGACTGATCGCACCGGGCCGTGTGCCGGTGCGAGACCCCAACAACCTTGTTATGGGGCGTGCGCCTGTGCCAGGTTGGGACCGTGATTATGACTGGAAAGGAACCATCCCCTTCGAGGGGCTTCCGCGACAGTTCAATCCCGAAATGGGTGCAATCGGAACGGCAAATACCAAAATCGTTGGAGCGGATTACCCCTATCTTCTGACCTTTGACTGGGATGAGCCGTGGCGGCAGGAACGTATCAATGAGTTGATCGTCGACAATCGCTCGCCGCAAACCACGACGCTGTCACAGGTGGCGCAGGCCGATGTCACATCAACGGCTTTTGCATCAATCGGTCCGAGAATGATTGCACTGGTCGAGGCGAAAGCCAATGTCGATCCGAAAGCTCTCAGGACGCTGAAGGCCTGGGATTACACCATGGTGCGCGACGCGCGTGCACCCCTCATATTCATGGCCTGGATCCGGGAAAGCATGAAGGGTATTTATGCCGATGATCTGGGGGCGGCATTTGATCCCTGGTTCCGGGCTCGTGTGGATGTCATGCAAAGGCTTCTGGATGGCCAGGTGTCACGTGACTGGTGCGATGACCGGCTGACGGTCGGGCAGGAAAGTTGCGCCGATATATTGGCGGCTGCGCTGACGCGCGCCATCAGTGATCTGGAGAGCCGTTACGGCGAGGAGCGCAGCCAGTGGAGCTGGGGCAAGGCGCATTTGAGTGCCGGTGCCCATGCACCGTTCTCGCAGGTGCCGATGTTGAAATGGTTTTTCGACATACAGGTGGAAAGTGCCGGTGGTCCCTTCACGCTGGATCGCGGCCTGACAACGTTCAGCGATGCAGAGTCGCCCTTTATCAACACGCATGGTTCGAGCTTCCGTGGCATCTATGATTTTTCGGATCTGAACAAGTCGACATTCATTCAAACGACCGGTCAGTCCGGAAATCCGTTCTCACGGCATTACCGTGATTTTGCCCGCCCCTGGTCGGATGTTGAAGCAATCCGGATTCCGACGGACCCGGCGGTCTATGAGATGAGCGTCAAGGGCACGTGGCAATTGACTCCCTGATGGGTTTCTGTTCCCTGCCGGTAGACTTTTGTCGATTTGTAACCGTACCTACGGTATATAATCGTTGTTAATGGCCAGACTCTGCAAGACAACCAGTGGTGGAGACAGTGTGCTGGCGTCGTTTTGCAGCCTGATATCGCCAAATGAAGGCTGTGCGGATGACGTTGCCGATCACAGCATAGGTGTTGTCTGTTAGGGTATTTACCGGACGACCCATCCATTAGGAGTTGGTATGAAAGCGACGCAAATAACATTCGAGGAGTCATTTCTGATTCAGTCGCACGCGCTTGTCGAATGCTTAGTGCGCCTAGGAGAGATGGAAGTCTCACAGAATGTCGAATTCGAAAACCTGAAAGACAAAATATACGGACAGACTGCGAAGATCATCAAAAAAAGCCATCCAGAAGTGCCAATCTTCAAAGGACAAGGATCGTTATTGACAGTGTTCTATCTTTTACTTGTGCTTCCTCACGAACTGATAGGACAAGAAAAACTCGTAAAAGCCTACGATATGACCAAAGCGGAAGAAATCGCGGCGGCGGCTAGCCTAAATGTCGCAAACAGCTACAAACCGACAAAGCCTATTTTGACACACTTTCGCAACGCGCTGTCACACGGGAGAATTGGATGGAACAACAATCGGCTGACCATATCCGATGTAATGCAAAGAGCAAAAGTTACCTCCAAATTTTACGCAGAGTTTACAATGGAAGGCCTTGGTGAAATTGCCCAGGAACTGAACATGGCATTTGCTATGTATGTCGAAACAGCCCTTAAGAAAAGATAATACAATTTCTTTGAAGCTTGCTGGAAAAGGCTAAACTTGCGGCGACGTCAGACCGACGCTAAGCAGTAATTTTGGGCTCGAAGTCGACCTTGATCAAACCTAACTTAATCGCCTCAAGGTTGTTCTCCCTTAGGGTTTCCGTTCCAAAAACGGCCCCCTGTACCCCGTGGCAGGCACGCCATTGACCGAAATCAAAATATGTCCTGTGTTGCCGGTGCACCATGCATCGGAACAGGGATTTTTACATGGCGCCGTCGAAGAGTGATATTGAAACGACCGTGAAGAGCGGCCAGAGACGAAAAATCACGCGGCCTTTGGTCTGGGCGATGGTTCTTTTGCTCGTCGGTATGTCTGCCTTCTGGTACTGGAGCAGTGGATCGTCGCAGGATGGTGGTGCGAATTTCACCACCGAACCGGCGCGTATTTCAGATATTGTCGTGGTTGTCAGTGCGACAGGAACTGTGGAGCCGACAAACAAGGTCGAGGTTTCAAGTGAACTGTCCGGCACAATCAAGGCCGTTGAAGCGGATGACAATGACGAAGTCAAAAGCGGTCAAATTCTGGCGCGCCTTGATACCAGCAGGCTGGAAGCCACAGTCGAGCACAGCAGAGCAACACTGGCTGTCAGAAAGGCCAAAGAGGTGGAGGCCGAAGCGACGCTCGAAGAGATGCAGTCTTCCTATGACAGGGCAGTGCAACTTCATGGCAAGGGTATTGCTTCTATGGAAACCTTGCTGACGGCAAAGGCAGCGCTGCAACGGGCGCGGGCAGCGCTCCTGAGTGCCAAGGCAGAAATTCGTGTCGCCGAAGCCGATTTGAAGGTGGAAATTACCAATCTCGACAAGGCTTGCATATGTTCACCGATCGACGGAATTGTGCTTCAACGCGATGTCGAGGTGGGGCAGATCGTTGCCTCGTCCCTGCAAGCGCCGATACTTTTCACGATCGCGGAAGATTTGCGAAACATGGAAATCCAGATCGATATCGATGAGGCCGATATCGGCAAGGTCGCTGTCGGCAATAGGTCCAGTTTTACAGTTGAGGCCTATCAGGGACAGGTTTTTCCGGCCGTCATTTCGGAGCTCAGATATATGCCGGAGACCATTGATGGCGTGGTGACCTACAAGGCTGTCTTGTCCATCAAGAATGAGGAATTATTGCTTCGCCCCGGCATGACGGCCACTGCAGAGATCATTGTCGCGGAAATTGATGATGCGCTGAGCGTACCCAACGCGGCCTTGCGGTTTGTCATGCCTGTGGACAATGAAACCGAGTCAGAAGGCGGATCGGGCTTGCTGGGACTGTTGTTCAAGAATCGGCCTTCTGCTGCACCCACTGCGGTCAACGAGGCAAGGGCCGATGGAAAGAGAACGCTATGGGTGCTGCGTGGTCAGGAGGCTGTCGCGGTTGAGGTGCTTGCCGGAGCGAGCGATGGATCTGTCACCGAAATACGTGAAGGCGATCTGGCCGCTGGCGATGCAGTCATCACGGACGTGGTGACGCAACCATGACCGAAAGGGTCTCAAAAAAAAACACAGAGGATCCTCAGGCCGCTCCGCTAATCCATCTTGAGGGTGTCAGTAAAATCTATGGCCAGGGCGAGGCGAAAGTTTACGCCCTGCGCGGTATCGACCTGGTGATCCAGTCGGGAGAATTTGCCGCGATCATGGGCCCAAGCGGTTCTGGAAAATCCACTGCGATGAACATAATTGGCTGTCTGGATACACCGACCGAGGGACACTACCGGTTTGGTGGAGTGGAGGTCGGTGGCCTTGGTCGTGATCAGCGGGCCCTGTTGCGGCGCAATTTCCTGGGTTTCGTATTCCAGGGATACAATCTGCTGGCGCGAACCTCGGCGCTCGACAATGTCGAGTTGCCACTGATTTACAAGGGTGTTCCTGCTGCAAAACGCAAAAGCATGGCACTTGAAGCGCTTGCAAAGGTCGGTCTTGCGGGGCGTGAGTCGCATGACCCGTCGCAATTGTCGGGAGGCCAGCAACAGCGCGTAGCCATCGCACGGGCCATCGTCACGCGGCCGGATGTCATCCTTGCCGATGAACCGACAGGCAATCTGGATTCGGCCCGTGGTGAAGAAATCATGGATCTGCTGACGGCGCTCAACCGTGACGAAGGCATCACCATCATCATGGTCACCCATGAGCCGGATATGGCTGAATATGCGGATCGGCTGATCCGGTTCGTTGATGGGCGGGTTGAATCCGACGTCCAAAATCCGGTGAGGAACTGATATGTTCTACGAGACCGTTCGCCTCGCTCTGCAAGCCATCATGCGCAATCTGCTGCGCTCATTCCTGACCGTGCTTGGCATTGTCATCGGTGTAGCGGCCGTCATTGCGCTGGTGACTGTCGGTCAGGGATCAACCGATCAGGTTGAGGCGGATGTCACAGCGCTGGGCACCAATCTGCTGATGATCAAGCCAGGTCAGGCCTCGCAGGGACCGGGGTCGACAACGGGATCGGCTGCCAGTCTGACATTGAAAGATGTCGATGCAATCGAGTCGGAGATTGCCCGGGTGAGGGTGGCGGCACCGACCAGCGCGCGCAGCATGACAGCCATCTACGGCAACGAAAATCACGCGACGAGTGTCACCGGCACAGACAATCGCTATCTGGTCGCCCGGGATTGGGAGGTTGCCCTGGGTCGGTCGTTTTATGACAGCGAATTGAGGGCAGGCGCTGCGGCCTGCATCATTGGTGACACCATCCGTGCGGAGCTCTTTGGCAATGGGGATCCGCTGGGTGCCGCTATTCGCCTGAAGCAGATTTCCTGCCGGGTCATCGGTGTTCTTGAAGCCAGGGGGGCCTCCAGCTTCGGAACCGACCAGGACGATCTGATCCTGCTGCCCATCCGTACTTTTCAGCGCCGTATTGCAGGCAATCAGGATGTGGACCTGATTTATGCGGCCGTGAAGGAGAACGCGTCAACTGAAAAGGCAAAGGCGGATATCGAGCGGTTGATGCGCGAGCGACGGCGTATCTCTGCAGGTGAAGAGGATGATTTCAATGTGTTCGACATGAAGCAGATATCCTCCATGCTGACCGGTATCACCACGGTGCTGACAAGCCTGCTTTCGGCCGTGGCCGCGGTCAGCCTTTTCGTTGGCGGCATCGGTATCATGAATATCATGCTGGTCTCTGTCACCGAAAGAACAAGGGAGATCGGCATTCGGCTGGCTGTCGGGGCGACCGAGGGGCAGGTCTTGCTGCAGTTTCTCGTGGAGTCGATTGTGCTGTCACTGATCGGCGGCCTGATCGGCATTATTCTGGGGCTGGGTCTGGCCTTGATTGGCGTGCGGATTCTTGCTGTGCCCTTTGCGCCCGACCCCACTCTTATCGGCGTGGCCTTTTTGTTCTCTGCAGTGGTCGGCGTGGTGTTCGGATATTTTCCCGCGCGGCGAGCAGCCCGGCTCGATCCCATCGAGGCGTTGCGTCATCAGTAGCACTTCAAAGAAAGAGCGATTTAACGCTTGAGATGGCGTGTCAGGCGTTTTTCCATTGCATTCCAGAGATTGCGCAGGCCCTCGACGATGATCAGATAGAAAATGGCGGCCCATATATAGGCCTGGAAATCGAAGGTGCGCGAATAGGCGCGGCGGGTTTCCCCAAAGAGATCGAAGACCGTAATGATGGCAACGATCGCCGAGCCTTTGATCATCAATATGATTTCGTTGCCATAGGGACGCAGGGCGACAATAAGTGCCTGGGGGATAATGACCTTCCAATAGGTGTGGAACCGCGAGAGGCCCAGCGCCTTCGCGCCCTCATGCTGGCCTCTCGGTACGCTTTGCAGCGCACCTCTGAGGATCTCAGCCTGATAGGCTGCTGTATTCAAGGTAAAGGCCAGGATGGCACAGTTCCAGGGTTCGCGAAAGAAACCCCATAGGCCAATGGAGTCCAGAGCGTGTCTGAACTCTCCCAGTCCATAATAGATCAGAAACAATTGGGCGATCAGAGGCGTTCCGCGAAAGAAGTAGACATAGAAGAATGCCGGCATGGAGAGCAATGGATTGTTTGACATGCGACCCAGAGCGACCGGGACAGAGGCAATTGCGCCCAGAATGATGGAAATGCTCACAAGGGTCAGCGTCACGCCAAGCCCGGAGAAATACTTTGGCGCGTATTTTGCCACCTTTTCGGGGTCCCACTCAGCCGTCAGGAAGAGGATGACGCCAATGGCGACCAAAATCCAGATCGCCATAAGCGACAGCCCGGCAAATCTGGATATTGTCCATGGCCGGGGCGCAGGCGGCGGCGGTCTCTGTGGAGCGATCAGCTGCTTGGCAAAACTCATACCCGGATCCCCGACCTTTCCACGTGGCGCTCGATCCGGTTGATCATGATCGAGGAAAGCAGAGCCAGAGCAAGAAACAGCAGGCAGGCGATGCCGTAAAACAGGAATGCTTCCTTGCTGACGCGCGCTGCTATTCCCGCCTGACGCAGGATATCAGGCAGCCCGATGACGGATACAAGCGCCGTTTCCTTCAGCAGGATCATCCACAGATTGCCAAGACCGGGCAGTGCAATGCGGATCAGTTGCGGCAGGATGATGTTGAACATTGTCTGAAACCTGTTCAGACCAAGCGCGCTACCCGCTTCATACTGGCCAGCCGGAATGGCCCGGAATGCCGAAAGGAAGACCTCGCTGCAAAAGGCGGAGAAGACGACGCCCAGTGCGATCATGCCGGCCAGAAACGAATTGATTTCAAAAGTGGTTTCGATTCCCAGTGCCAGCAGCAACTGGCGGATGCCGATTTGCAGGCCGTAATAGACGAGAAAAAGCGTCAGAAGTTCAGGCAGGCCCCGGAATATGGTGGTGTAGACCTCCGCAGCCATGCGCAATGTCTTTTCATCGCTCTGTTTCGCGAGCGACAGAAAAAAGCCTGCGATCAGGCCAAGCGGCAGGGTGGCAAAAGCGAGACCGATGGTGACAAGAACGCCGAATGCAATCTCGTCTCCCCATCCATCGGGGCCGAAACTCAACAGAATGAAAGTCTGTTCCATGGTTTCTTTTCGTTTGTCGCCTGATAGCCGGGCTTAATTGGTGGGGCGCACGCATGCCATATTTGCACATTTTTGCAAAGATGCATCGGGCACCGCGAAAAACGGCGGGATTGAACCCGCCGTTATGTCCTATTCATGAATGCCGATCATTCACCGTAAACATCGACTTCGAAATATTTATCGTTGATTTCCTGATACTTTCCATTTGCCCGAATGGCGGCGATGGCCGTGTTCAGCATATCGCGCAATTCGGTCTCGCCTTTGCGGATTGCAATGCCGGCTCCTTCGCCATTGATCACCGGGTCAGGCGTCAATACGCCAAGGATTTTGCAGCAGGCACCATCGTCGGTTTTCAGCCAATCCAGCAGCACGATCACATCATCGATGACGCCGTCCACGCGACCGCTGACAATGTCCAGCTTGTATTCATCAGGGGATGGGTAGAGGCGCACTTCTGCTGATGGCAGTTTTTCTTCCGCATAATTCGAGTGTGTTGTTGATCCCTGTGCGCCAATAACCTTTCCGTCGAGAGCCGCATCTGTCGCTTCCGTTATGTCGGAATCCTTGGGCACGGCAATTGCTGGCGGCGTGTTGTAATATTTATTGCTGAAATCCACCTTCTGCTTGCGCTCTTCGGTAATCGACATCGAGGCGATTATCGCATCAAATTTCCCACTGATCAAAGAGGGGATCATGCCTTCCCAGTCATTCGTGACGAATTCGCATTCAACCTTCATTTCTTCACAAAGCGCTTTGGCAATATCGATATCGAAGCCGACAAGTTGCCCGTCTGTGGTCAGGTTGTTGAAAGGAGGATAGGCGCCCTCTGTGCCAATCTTGAGGGATTTGATCTCTGCCTGTGCAGCACCCAGGCTGATCGTCAACGCAATAGCTGTTGCTGCAAGGGGGAGATATCTTGTGATCTTCATGGTGTGCCTTCCTTTGAGTTTTCTTCATTCAGGTGTTCAGGTCGACAGAGTTTTGTCGGTCTCCCTGTCATGCCCGTGCAATAATAGTCCCATTGTTTTCAATTGAAATGCAACCATAAACATCGCTGGTTTTGCGTTATAAAACATTGGTTGCAGGCCATTTGATTTGCACTGTGCTGCGAACGCCGGAAGGCGCGCCAAGCGGTATCGCTCAGCCTGCGTAAATGCCGAATTCGGAAAAGGGAATATAGCTTATTGTATCACCGGGGCGCACGGTCCGGGTTTCTTCCGGCAGTTCGATCAGGCCATCAGCCTGGCGCAGTCCGGATATCAGGCCCGAGCCATCCCGATCAAATTTTCTGGCAACCATTTGTCCATCGTCATCGCGTTCCAGCCAGCCTCTGAGAAACTCCCTTCTGTCGGCTTTTTTCGCTTCGATCTGAAAACCTGCAATTATCGGATAGCGTCTTGGTTCCCGGTAGGTTCCACCAGCCAGCATCCTGATTGCCGGATGGCAATACAGCAGGAAGCAGATGAAGGCCGCCACCGGATTGCCCGGCAATCCGAGAAAGACACAATCTCCAATCTGTCCGAAGGACATCGGACGACCTGGTTTTATGGCAATTTGCCACAAATGGCGTGTTCCAAGGCGGTCGATGGTTCTGACAATATGGTCTTCCTCTCCCCGGGAAGCGCCGCCGGTTGTCAGGATGATGTCATACTCTTTTGCGGCCTTTGAAAGCCTGTGTTCGATCACATCCGCCTTGTCTTCGAGCACTCCCAGATCAACCAGTTCGACCGGCAGGTTCTGACACAGAGCAGCAAGCATGTAATGATTGGAATCAAATACCTGCCCCATCGACAAGGCATCCGCTGCATCCGGGCGCACGATTTCATTGCCGGTGGAGACAAGTGCAACGCGCAATTTTTGAAAGACCGGAACCTTGGCCACACCCACCGATGCCAGTGCTGCGACATCCTGCGGGCGCAGCAATTGCCCGGCGGAAAACAGCACGTCTCCCGTTTGCAGGTCTTCACCGGCCCTGCGCCGGTTTGCCCCGGCGCGCAGCCCTGCAGGTATCTCGACTGACAGTCCATCCTGTGAAAGCACGCAATCTTCCTGCATCGCAACGGTATCGGCATTGGGCGGCATCATGGCGCCGGTGAAGATGCGTGCAGCCGTTCCGGACGGCAGATTGCCCGGTATGGCATCCCCGGCGGCGATTCTCTGATTGATAACAAGCGCTGGCTTTTGCAGATATTCCCCGTGGGCAAATGCATATCCGTCGACAGCACTGTTGTCGTGCAGGGGGACATTGCGCGGCGCTGTGATTGTATCGGCAAGATGGCGTTCAAGTGCGGCGTTCAGCGCCACCTCTTGCGTTCCCACAATGACATTCAACCGTGAAAGCAACAGGGAGATCACATCGTCATGGCGCAGACGGTCCTTGTCGTGCAGAAAACAATCATCAATCAGGTGCGGCTTCAAAGTCATGGCTTGCCTTTATCAACCAGGCCTGTGTGGATTTCGATGAAATCAGCGATAGCGCGTGTGTCATCCAGGTCAAAGAGTGGCAAACCTTGTGAATCCACCGGGTGATCGGCTGCAATGGCAACGACGGTCGGGTTGCCGGGCGCCAGCGGTTCCTGGCTGCCAGAGCCGATGCGGCGGGTTTCCAGCTTGTCATGGCCTTCGGCCTTGTAGCCTTCCACGATAACCAGATCGCAGGGCGCAAGCCGGGCAATGACAGTTTCGAAATCCGGTTCGCTTTCGTCCCGGAGTTCATGCATCAGCGCCCATCGATTGCCGGAGACAATGGCGACTTCCGTTGCGCCAGCTTCGCGGTGTCGAAAGCTGTCGGTGCCTTCATGGTCGATGTCGAAAGCGTGGTGGGCGTGCTTGATTGTCGATATGCGCCAGCCACGTCTTGTCAATTCTTCAACGATGCGAACCGTCACACCGGTCTTGCCGGAGTTTTTCCATCCGGTGAAACCAAAGACCTTCTGCTTCACCTGTATTCCTCCGGTGCGTCATCTGCTCCGAGCTGAATCACAAGTTCTGTGGCTATGGCAAAATCCTCAGGCGTGTTGGCATTGAAAAATGGGTCGATTGCACCGCTCGGGCCGTCAATGGCTGCGAAGTCCACAAACTTCAGGTCATGATTGCGCGCCCAGGCCAGCACCTTGTAGGTATCGGTTGTGGCAAGCCATTGATCAAGATCCGCATGCAGGGCAACCGGCCACAGTCCGAAGACCGGATGGCGGTGCCCCATGGATGTGGCCATGACAATCGTGTTGGAGGCAGGCGGCTTGATCGACAAAAACCGTTCCACCAGGTCTTTGGGGAAAAATGGTGTGTCGGCAGCGGCTGTCACGACATGGGTGCATGCCGGTCTGTGCTGCCGCGCCCATTGCAGGCCGGCTACAACACCGGCCAATGGTCCGGCAAAGCCCGTGATACTGTCCTCGATCACCGGCAGGCCAATGGCGGCAAACCGCCCGGGATCGCCATTGGCATTGAGGATCAGTTCAGGCACCTGCAGCTGCAGCCGGTCTTTGACCAGGGCAAGCATGGATTTGTCCTGCAATTTCAACAATGTCTTGTCGCCGCCGCCCATACGGCGGGATTGCCCGCCTGCAAGGATACAGCCGATGATGCTATCAGCTTCAGGGCTCATGCAGACTTGCCTTTCGAACCGCTCTTGCGGTTGGTGTCCTCGTCGCCAACCTGATCCGGGCTGATGTCAAAGACCACGCGATCCTGCCCGGCAAGCACCACAAACCGTTTGCCCCGGGCCCGGCCAATAAGCGTGAGGCCGACCGTGCGCGCCAGATCAACACCCCAGGCGGTAAAACCAGACCGGGATATCAGGATGGGAATTCCCATCATGGCCGTCTTGATAACCATCTCGGAGGTCAGCCGGCCGGTGGTGTAGAAAATCTTGTCTTCCGGGCGAACCTTGTTCATGAACATCCATCCGGCAATCTTGTCGACCGCATTGTGGCGTCCGACATCTTCCATATAGACCAGAGGCCTGTCGTCCTGACACAGCACGCAGCCGTGAATGGCGCCGGCTTCAAGGTAGAGTGATGGTGCAGTGTTGATGGCTTTTGTCAGGCTATAGAGCCAGGAGGTCCTGATGGTCGCATCGGGGTTGAGGTGAATGGATTCCACGCCTTCCATCACATCTCCGAAGACCGTTCCCTGGGCGCATCCGGACGTGCGCACCTTCTTTTGCAGTTTTTCCTCGTAGTCGGTCTCGCGCTCGGTGCGCACAACGACAACCTCAAGGTCATCGTCATAATCAATTGCCGTGATCTGGTCATCGGCTGTCAGCATATTCTGGTTGAGAAGGTAGCCGACTGCCAGCAGGTCCGGGTAATCACCAATGGTCATCATGGTGACGATTTCCTGGCGGTTCAGATAGAGTGTCAGGGGCTTTTCGGTGACGACACGGGTGGTAACGGTTTCGCCGTTGTGATCAATACCGTCGACTTCACGCGACAACAGCGGATTGCCTGGATCGGGCCCCAGCAGAAAACCCTGATTGTTCATCTTGTTACCTGCACTACGCTGTCTCACCCAGTTCGCGGTCGGCCTGTTTGGCCACCCGCATGACATAAAGAGCCGCACAGGCTCCCAGAATTGAAGATACAAGCATAATGCACAAGAGCGGGTAGGGTCCAGTTTCGGGACCCAGCGCAGCGCCGGACAAGACTGATAAAGCTGCACCGCCGCCAATCATCAAAGCCCCTCCAAGTCCGGATGCGGACCCCGCCAGGTGCGGGCGAACGCTGACAACGCCGGCATTTGCATTGGGAAGGCTGATCCCGTTTCCCAGACCGACAAACCCCATGAAACCAAAAAATGCCAGTGGGTGCGTGGCGCCTGCGGCAAAGGTGATGATCGCCAAGATCATTCCTGTACCGGCAACCACGTTGCCCAGCAACATCATCTTATTGATTCCTATCCGTTTTGAGTATCGGCCGGAAAAGTAATTTCCCAGCATATAACCGATGGCGGTCAGAGCGAAATAGGCGCCGAGTTCGGAAGGGCTGAGCCCGAGCATATTGATGGAAATATAGGGGGCACCACCCAGGAAGGCGAAAAACGCGCCTGAGGTGAAAGCGGCTGAAAGTGCATATCCCCAGAAACGTCGCGATCGGAACAGTTCGGGATAGGCCTTGAATTGCTCACCGATGCTGCGGCTGCGTGCCTTGTTGGTTTCACCCATGTCAAAAAACACCAGTACAAGGACAAACGTGCCAAAAATCAAAGTCACGAAAAAGGCTGCCTGCCAGCCAAAAAATTCTTCAAGGACGCCGCCTATCAGCGGGCCAAACATCGGAACCACTGCCATCCCCATGGAAATATAACCGATCAGGCTGGCCGCATCCTCCATGCCGACCATATCGCGGACAACAGCGCGTGACAGCGCAATGCCGGAAACGACGACCGTCTGTATCATCCGCCCGAGCAACAGAATTTCAAAATTGGGTGCAAAAATACACAGGATCGACGCTGCGAGGAAAATAGTCAGGCTGATAAGCATGACCGGCCGTCTGCCATAGCGATCCGAAAGAGGACCTATCAGCAATTGCATCACGGCTGTTGCCGCAAGATAGGCGGAAATCAAAAGTTGAACATAGCTGTAACTCACGGAAAAATATTCCGCTATGCCCGGCAGGGAGGGCAAGACAACGTTCATGTTAAGGGCGCCAGCCGCGGTGATGATCACCAATGTCGCAATATGCGGCGGGGTTTTTCTATTCAGAAATCGTATTTTTTCAGGCACGTCTGATTTCCTCTTGCGGCTGTGCCAGTTGGGACCCGGTCAATTGGGTGATTGGAAGGCCCGGACTACGGCCGCGCCCCATGGTCTATGAGTAAGTATGCATATCAAATTTTCGTCATAGATCGATGTTCACGGTAAAGGGTATAGATTCCGGTAAGAACAATGATCGTGCTTCCGGCAATGGTGAGAGGGTCCGGGTAGTCGGAAAAAATAACCACTCCCAGCAGAATTGACCAGAGCAAGGCTGTGTAGCGGAAGGGGACGACAAAAGCGATTTCGCCTTCGCGCACAGCCAGAACAATAAATTGGTATCCGACAAGAATGAAAAGAGACGCCGCCACGATCTTGATGATCTGGACGGTGCCAACCGGCGCCACGCTGCCATCCAGAACCCACATGACAAGGCCGGTTGCGGTCACAGCCAAGGCGGTCAGAACCGAGAGGAAAAGCGACGGGGTATCCTTGTGGAGCGCGCGTGTCGCCAGATCGCGCGTTGCGGCGCAAAGCACCGCAGCGACAACCAGAAGCGAATAGGGCGTGTAGCCCGCTGCACCCGGTCTGATCACCAGCAGAACGCCGAGGAACCCGATCAATATGGCGGTCCACCGCCTCCAGCCGACGGCCTCCTTGAGAAACACAGCTGCTCCCACGGTGACCAGCAGAGGAAGCGCTTGAATGATCGCCGATGCATTGGCCAGTGGAATCTGGGTGAGGGCGGTCAGGAAGAACACCGTTGCCATTGCCTCACCCGCCGTGCGCAGGAAAGGCATCGGTTGAAGCGCCGTTCTCAAGGGTCGAAGGGCACCCTTCTTGTATGCAATCAGAATGATCAAGGAAGAGGCAAAAATGCCACGCAGGAAAATGGCCTGTCCCATGCCCATATCTTCAGACAGGTTCTTCATGAACGCGTCATTGAAGGTGAATCCGAACATCGCAAATGACATATAAAGGGCACTGCGCATGTTTGCCGTGCGCAGCATCAGCTTCTGCCCATCGCAGGAATAAGCCGCTCGTAATTGCTGTACATCACTATCCGCCGGTTACGCTCATGTGGCGCGCTACGGCAGGTTTGCTGCTGCGGCGGTCAATAATGAAGTCATGGCCCTTGGGTTTGCGCAGGATGGCGTTGTCGATGGCAGTGGCGAGCAATTCGTTGCCTTCGGAATCACGCAGAGGTTTGCGCAGGTCCGCCGCATCGTCCTGGCCCAGACACATGTAGAGTGTGCCTGTACAGGTCAGTCGAACGCGGTTGCAGCTTTCGCAGAAATTGTGGGTCATCGGCGTGATGAAACCCAGCCGGCCACCGGTTTGTTCTATTTCCACATAGCGGGCCGGACCGCCTGTCTTGTAGGCAATCTCCTGCATGGTGAATTGCTGCGCCAATTGTGCCCGAAGCAGGGAGAGAGGCAGATAATTGTCTGTGCGATCTTCATCAATTTCGCCCATCGGCATGGTTTCGATAACCGTCATATCCATACCCAGGCCGTGTGCCCAACGCATGATTTCGGGAATTTCAACATCATTGAATCCCTTCAGCGCAACGGTATTGATCTTGATCTTCAGACCCGCCCGACGGGCAGCTTCAAGGCCCGCATGCACACGGTCGATATCCCCCCAACGGGTGATGCGTCTGAATTTGTCGGCATCCAGCGTGTCGAGTGAAACATTGATGCGACGCACGCCACAATCGGCCAGTTCATCGGCGAAGCGCGACAATTGTGATCCGTTTGTGGTGATGGTGATCTCGTCAAGCTGGCCCGATTGAAGATGACGCGACAGAGATCGGATGAAATGCATGATGTTCTTGCGCACCAACGGTTCGCCGCCGGTCAGACGCAGACGCTTGACGCCCTTTTCAACAAAAACCGTGCACAGCCTGTCCAGTTCTTCCAGTGTCAGCAGGTCCTTTTTCGGCAGGAACGTCATGTTCTCCGACATGCAATAGGTGCAGCGGAAATCGCAACGATCCGTCACCGATACCCGAAGGTAATTGATGGCGCGGCCAAAGGGATCAATCATCGGCGGGGCAGGGTTCCTGTCGATTGTCAATTGTATCTCGCTCCCATCCTATTGTTGTGTCAACGACTGTGCGCGTTTCCACCATGCCGGGTCAAGTGAGGCAGATCCACTGACTTCTGATTGCGCATCACACTGACCCAATATGTCGCCCTCTTGACCGGCTTCGTCAAGGTGCAAAGTGCATATGCAATATGCTTCCGTCAAAAGCTTCCCCGATTGGGGAACGGAGGTGTCGGGTTGGTTTCATTGGTCGGGAAAATCAGGTGATGGTCTTGCTGTGTGTCCGCGCCCTTGTGGTCAGGCGCTACGGTATCCTCAACAATGGGTTGCGGAAAGTTCTGCGCCTTGATACCGAAAGCCATCGACGGCCTTTCCAACATACAGGTTTCATCATGACAAGCAGTCAGGACAAACGCCCTTCAGAACTTCGCGTGTCAAAAGACCGGTCGATCCTGACCATTTCATTTGGTGGGGAAAAGCCGTTTGAACTGCCCGCCGAAGCGTTGCGTGTCATGTCGCCCTCGGCGGAAGTGCAGGGACATTCTCCCGCACAGCGGGTAACGGTTCCCGGCAAGCGTCATGTGCAGATCATCGGGGTCGAACCGGTCGGCAACTACGCGGTGAAAATCAGGTTTGACGATATGCATGACACCGGCATCTTCACATGGACCTATCTGTATGATCTTGGCAGCAATCTTGAACAGCATTGGGCCGGTTACCTGCAGGAACTGGCAGACAAGGGGATGACGCGCGACAGGTCAGAAAAACCGCGGTAGTGTTTCAAACCCGATGGCTATTTTTGCCAATCGTCCAACTTGTTGATCATGCGCTTCATGGTCTCTCCGACCCGATTGCATTCTTCCATGCCGGTTGTCGACATGACGTGTTCAATCAGGTCCACTTCGATCGCCAGCGCTTTTCCGGTCACGTCACGTCCCTGATCCGTGAGATAAAGGCGCAACACCCGTTTGTCGCTTTCATCCCTGCGCCGTTCCATCAGTCCGCGTTTTTCGATCTGCGGCAGAAGCATGCTGATATTCGAGCGTCCGACCAGTAATTTATCCGCAAGGTCCTGTTGGGAGATCCCCTCAAACCGATAGATATTGGCCAGAATATCCAGATGCGGAACCTTGATGTCCAGCGGCGCGAGCGCCTTTGCGAGCCTTTGATGAATGAGCTGACTGGCTCTGGCCACGGCGATCCAGTTTTTGAAACGCGGATTCTCCCAGGGCAGGACTTGATTTTCGTTCATAGTTGTACAATATTGTTCATGGTTGAACTTACTAATGGATTCTGACTATGACATCATTGTTGCAAAAGGTCATCCACCTGGTTTTTGGTATTTCTGATCGCCTGGCCCCCGAATTTGCCGGACGGCTGGCTTTTCGCCTTTTCAGCACGACGCCGAAGCGCCGTGCAACAAGCGAAAAGGCGCGCCAGGTTCTCAAGGATGCTCAGCCTGCCATGGCGGGGGCGCGCCAGTTCATCCTGGCAATATCCAGGGGGGCTGTTTCTGCCCGTTATTTTGCTGCGCCGTCCGGGCAGGGCAGTGAGCTGGTGCTTGTCACCCATGGATGGGGATCGCGGACAGAGCACATGTTGCCCATTATCGAGGCTCTGCAGCGTTCCGGAAAGGCCGTCGTGGCGTTGGATTTGCCCGGCCATGGCCAATCGACAGGACGGCTTTTGAATATGGCTCTGGCCGTAGAGGCCGTGAATGCGGTATGGCGTCAGTTCGGGCCGATTTCAACGATGGTCGGTCATTCCTTTGGCGGTGCGGTGCTTGTCAATGCAGCCATGGGTTCCGTGCAAGGCGTGCCAGCCTGCAAGCCGGACAGGCTGGTTCTGATTTCAGCGCCCAACTCGCTTCCCGCGGTTTTTCAATGGTTTGCCGATTGGCTGGGCCTGCGCGAACAAAGCCGAAATGCGCTGTTCCGTCAGGTAGAGCAGGTGACCGGTCGGCCGCTGAAAGACTTTGTCGGGACAAATATGGTGAACAGGCTGAATATACCCACGCTCGTTGTCCATGCACGTGAGGACCGGGAAGTGTCCGCGGCGAATGCGGAGGCTTTTTTGACGGCTGGCAAGCATGTTGAACTTGTGTGGGCCGATGGCTATGGTCACCGACGTATCTTAAAGGCACCGGAGGTGGTTCAATCCATTGTTGGATTTGCCAATCGGCAATACGCAGAAAAGGCAGCCTGATTGGCGATGGATGTGCCAGGAGCCGGGAGCGAATTGCTGGAGAGCCCATTTAATGACGATCGTTCAAAGTGTTGAGGAACTGGAAGTACTTTACGGCTCGCCGGGCGACACCTCATTGGAGAAAGTCGCTGAATATGTGACGGAGGCCTACGCCCGGATTATTGCAGAAGCTCCCTTTTGTGCCCTGGCCACGGTCGGCCCGGAGGGACTGGATTGTTCTCCAAGGGGGGACTTGAAAGGATTTGTGCGCATTCATGACAGCAAGACACTTTTGTTGCCTGACCGGCGCGGAAACAACCGGATTGATTCACTCAGGAACGTCATTCGCGACCCGCGCGTTGCCCTGATGTTTCTGGTGCCTGGGTCAGGCAATGCATTGCGCGTCAACGGGCGTGCGCACATCAGTATTGACGCCGAATTGCTGAACAGTTTCAGCGTCAAGGGCAAGGCCCCGCGCAGCGTCATGGTCATTGCTATCACAGAAATCTATTTTCAATGTGCAAGGGCGCTGGTGCGCTCTGATCTGTGGAATCCGGACAATCATGTTGATCCGAAAACATTGCCGACGCCAGGGGATATTCTGGCGTCGATGACGCAGGGCCGCATTGGTGGGAAGCCCTACGATGATGCCTGGCAGGATCGCGCCGAAAACACCATGTGGTAATTATCGAATGCCGTCCGCCGGGCCACAGCCAGCGCTTTGGGCGCTGAGCTGTCAGCCAGTGTATTGGCTAATTGCGCACAACAACCCGTGTGCCGATGTCTACGCGCTCGTAAAGGTGCCGAACGTCATCATTGGCCATTCGGATGCATCCCGATGACATGGCCTTGCCAATGGTCCAGGGCTGATTGGTGCCGTGGATGCGGTAGATCGTTGAGCCGATATAGATGGCGCGTGCACCCAGCGGGTTGTTCGGTCCGCCCTTCATGTAGGCCGGCAGTTTACGCCCCTTGGCAGCTTCGCGTCGGCGCATCACTTCAGGTGGTGTCCAGCCCGGCCATTCGGCTTTGCGGCTGACCTTGTTTTTACCGTTCCAGGTAAAGCCGTCACGTCCGACACCAACGCCGTATTTCATGGCCTTGCCATTGGCCATCACGTGGTAGAGCCGACGTTCTGACGTATCGATGACGATCGTGCCTGCCGGATAGTTTTCCTTCATGCGGACCACACGGCGTGGAATGGGCGACTTGTCGGATCTGTGTTTTCCATTCATGTAGCCTGGTGACGGGGGGAAAAGGATTTGCAGCAGTGTCTTGCGGTCGTTGTCACGCTCGGCATGCGCCGGCGCGCCAAGCGAAAGCACGGCAAAACATGCCGTGATAAATGCGATGATGATTGTTTTCATTTTGATGTCTATCCGTGATTGCCTGGTTTTCATTCAAGGCTGCCAATACTCGAATCACCCTTCGACAGCGCGGTACATGATAGATTAAGAAACCTTTCCATAATCTTGTACCAGTTTTTCATGACACGGCGTTCCATGCAATCCAGCGCCCGTGAAAATCGACTCGCCCCAATTGCTCATCCATGCCACCCGGCCAGGAGCGAAGCCGCAAGGCAGCGCCTCGGTGCTGATTATCGGCTTCCATTCCCAGCACAAACAATGGTGCATCGTCACAGGATTTGGCGCCGGCATTCTCGATGATCTTCCGGCCCGCCTGCTTGTCCCTTTCGTCGAGGTATTGCCATGCAATCGTGTGGTAGATGACATGGGCCTTGCCCGGGCGTGGCGTTTTCAGACGTATGTCCAGCCATTGGACGGCATCACAGGCATCAACAGTAAATGGGGTTTGTTTGGCAAGAAACAGCGCCGCGCGCAGGCGCTCCAGCCTGTCAGGCTGATCAGGCCAGACATAGGAGAGCAAACGTGCCCGGTCGCCGGCATCTGCAAGATCAAAGGGGGACAGATCGCAGCCGCGCCGCTCTTCGATCGTGAAGGCGGCGGGCGGCGGCACCGGGCCCGTCCAATCGGGTTCAAGGTGAACCGGGGCAGCCGTTTTTCCGAAGGTAATCGGGCCAAACCGGTAGCTGAATTGATCAAGCAGCAGGTTCAATCCGGCACTGGCGCCGACTTCCGACAGCACGAAAGGCAGATCTGTCTTGCGCGCAATGTGGTTCAATCCGGCATAGATTGCAGCGGCGCGGCGGATTTCGTTTGTCTGAGGTGGGCTTTGCAGGCGTGCGCAGATGCGTCGCTGATGGCGATCAATCGCCCGGCACAGGATCGGATGCAGATCCTTTGGTGTCATGCCATGGCTGTGGGGAGGGTAGGCTTTCGCCAGTTCTTCGTCAGATCGGGTGATGACCAATTCGTGCAGTGCGCCGCATAGCCGCAAAGGCACAGAATCACCCTGGCTGGAAGGGTCTCCCGGCCAGCCGGCAATGGTCTGGCGCACTGTGGAATCGGGTAGCCCCAGTTCGCCAATGGACTGGCAAACCAGTGCTGTGAAGTCGGACCCAAGCGCTCGGCAGGCCTGCTGTTGCCGCTCAAAGGCCGTAACAAGAGCCGGTGGCAGCAGGTCAGTCATCATCCCAGATTGAACTCCTGGAAAAAGTCGTTGCCCTTGTCATCGATGACGATGAATGCCGGGAAGTCTTCCACTTCGATTTTCCAGATGGCTTCCATGCCGAGTTCCGGATACTCGAGCACTTCGACTTTTCGAATGCAATCCTTTGCCAGACGGGCTGCGGGACCGCCAATGGATCCAAGATAGAAACCGCCATGGCGGGCACAGGCTTCGCGCACACTTCTGGAACGATTGCCCTTGGCCAGCATGACCATGGATCCGCCAAATGACTGGAACTGGTCGACGAAACTGTCCATGCGGCCGGCGGTTGTTGGCCCGAAAGAGCCGGAAGCATAGCCTTCCGGCGTCTTTGCCGGACCGGCATAATAGACCGGATGGTCCTTGAAATATTCCGGCATGTCTTCGCCGGCTTCCAGCCGCGCCCGGATTTTCGCATGCGCCAAATCGCGCGCCACGATGATCGTGCCATTGAGGGAAAGGCGAGTCTTTACCGGGTGTTTGCTCAATTCCTTGAGAATTTGATTCATCGGCTGGTTCAGATCGATATGGACCACACCTTCTTCCAGCTTGCTTTCGTCGATTTCCGGCATGTATTTGACCGGATTGGCTTCCAGTTCTTCAAGGAAAATGCCGTCCCGGGTGATCTTCCCCTTGGCCTGCCGGTCTGCGGAACAGGAAACACCAAGCCCGATGGGAAGCGATGCGCCATGGCGCGGCAGTCTGATAACCCGCACGTCGTGGCAGAAATATTTGCCGCCGAACTGGGCGCCAATGCCCATTTGCTGCGTCAATTTGTGAACTTCGGCTTCCATCTCCAGGTCCCGGAAGGCATGGCCGTCTTCAGAGCCGGAGGTCGGCAATTCGTCCAGATATTTTGTCGAGGCCAATTTGACCGTTTTGAGGGTCATTTCAGCCGATGTGCCGCCGATGACAATTGCCAGGTGGTAGGGCGGACATGCGGCGGTTCCAAGTGTCAGGATCTTTTCCTTGAGGAATTCGATCATGCGGTCATGGGTCAAAAGGGACGGGGTGCCCTGATATAGAAAGGTCTTGTTGGCCGAGCCGCCGCCCTTGGCGACAAACAGGAAATTGTAGGAATCCTCGCCTTCCTGGTAGATGTCGATCTGCGCCGGAAGGTTGTTGCGTGTGTTCTTTTCTTCAAACATCGCAATGGGGGCGAGCTGGGAATAGCGCAGGTTCTTTTTTTCATAGGCGTCTTGCACGCCCTTGGCCATGGCGCTGCTGTCGCCACCTTCAGTCCACACCCGGCGGCCCTTCTTGGCCATGATGATGGCCGTTCCCGTATCCTGGCACATGGGCAGAACACCGCCTGCGGCGATATTGGCATTTTTCAAAAGATCATAAGCGACGAAACGATCATTGTCCGTTGCTTCGGGATCATCAAGAATGGCGGCAAGCTGCTTGAGGTGGTTGGGGCGCAGCAGATGGTTGATGTCGGCAAATGCGGCTTCAGTCAGCAATCTTATGCCTTCCGGATCGACCGTCAGGACATCTTCACCGCGGAAGCTGTCAACGGCGACATAATCGGAACTGAGCTGTTTGTAGGGCGTTTGATCTGCTTCGAGCGGGAACAGCCCCTTGTTACGCATATCGGACATGGATGACACCTTTCGTGGGATGGCAGCGAACGTGGCCGGGTGTAATGCGAACGGCGTTTCATTGCAATCGGGGCAATGGAGCGAATGGTGCACCCGCAACAAAAAGCCGGGCGCTGGCCTGTGCAGCGCCCGGCTTTAATGCATCAATCAGCCAATCAGCTGTTTTGCTTTTTCACATATTCGGCGATCTGCCCTGCCAGATCGGTATATTCGCTGCATCCGCGGCTCTTGCAAAGGCGCTTGATTTCCACGAGTTGCGCCAGCGCTCCATCCAGATCACCCTGCTGCAACAGGGCTTCTCCAAGATATTCCCTGACGAGCGTATATTCCGGGTCAAGCGCCAAAGCCTGGCGGTAATATTCAAGGCCGATTTCAATGCGGCCAAGCTTGCGATTGGCATAACCGAGATAGTTCAAGACGCGTTTGTCATTGTCTGCGGAAGCAAGGCTCAAGACCTTTATGGCTTCCTCATAGCGTTCTGCCAATGCAAGATCGCGACCGGCCTCATAGAGACTGTCCTGATCAAGGCTTGAGCTTTGTTTGACACATTTTTTCGTTTTCTTGTCCCATACCATGCCGCTTTTACAGGTGTTTGCATTGGTCGTTGAGCCTCCGTCCCCAGCAGCCAGAACAGGCGTTGCCAGAACCATGCCTGCCGATACCAGCAGTATGAATAGTTTGCTCTCAGCCTTCATGAGTGTTCCTCTTGTCAGTTGGCAATGATCGTCAGCATACACGCAAATCAGCCAGATGCAGTTCACGATCTGATGAGTGTAGGCAGCCAATGAAACCGGAATATGGCCAGTTGTGGAATATTCGTGCCCGAATTGCCGAAAACAGAATACGGGCGCAAGAGACGGGGTGCCCGCAAATGCAAAGGATCACAATATGCCATCATCGATAATGTGATATGAGCATAGAGGAACCGGGTGATGTTGATGATTTCAGATGCGGCCAGCGTGTTGCCAATGACTGAGGACGAATGCTGGAAGGCGGTTGAACAGCGCGATAGGCGTGCTGACGATCAGTTTGTTTTCGCCGTCAAGACAACGGGTGTCTATTGCCGTCCCTCCTGCTCATCGCGCCGGGCGCTGAGAAAAAACGTGTCGTTTTTTGCAGCAGGCTCGGATGCCGAGCGGGCAGGGTTTCGGCCCTGCAAGCGCTGCAGGCCTGAGCAGCAATCAGCCGCCGACAGGCAGGCCGAACTGGTGGCCGCCGCCTGCCGGATGATCGAGAACAGCGAAGAGCCGCCCAGCCTGGAGGCTCTGGCCAGCAAGGTCGGGGTTAGTCGGTTTCATTTTCATCGTCTGTTCAAGCGGGTGACCGGCATAACACCAAAAGCCTATGCGGCGGCCTGTCGCGCTGCGCGGCTGCGCGGTGAACTCGGCAGAGGCGGGTCAGTGACAGCGGCCATTTATGATGCGGGCTATAACGCCAGCAGCCGGTTCTATGAGGAATCGGACAGGCGGTTGGGCATGCGCCCCACGCAATATCGTGATGGCGGACGCGATGCGACGATCAGATTTGCGGTCGGCGAGTGCACGCTCGGCAGTATTCTGGTGGCGGCAACGCAAAGGGGCGTGTGTGCGATCAATTTTGCAGACGACCCGGACGACCTGTTAAAACTGTTGCAGGACCAGTTTCCCCATGCAGAACTGATCGGTGGTGACCCTGCGTTTGAAACACTTGCTGCGACCGTTATTGGCCACATTGAGGCACCGAAAGGCACTCTCGACCTGCCGCTCGACATTCAGGGTACCGCCTTTCAGCAAAGGGTCTGGGAGGCTCTGCTCAAGGTGCCGACGGGACAAACGGCCAGCTACACGGATATCGCCTGCGCAATCGGGCAGCCCAAAGCCGTTCGTGCGGTGGCGCAGGCCTGCGGCGCCAATCGGATTGCGGTGGCCATACCCTGCCACCGGGTCATTCGCACCGATGGCAGTCTGTCCGGCTACCGGTGGGGGATCGAGCGCAAGCAGGAACTGCTCAGCCGGGAGGCATCGTCATGACGGGCCAGGCGCAGAGGACTGACGTGCAGCCACCAATGGCTGCGCCGGAACAGTCAATGGTCGACCTCGATTGGAATGCCATCGCCGCTGATCTGAATGCAACGGGGCAAGCCACGATTGGCCCGGTGCTCTCAGTTGAGGAATGCAATTTATTGATTGAGGCCTATGACCAGCAGGCATTCTTCCGCAGCCGTGTCGTCATGGCGCGTCACGGTTTTGGACGCGGCGAGTACCAATATTTCAACTATCCCTTGCCCGATCTGATTGCCACTTTGCGGCACGCCTTCTATCCCCATCTTGCTGCAATCGCCAATCAGTGGCTGGAGATGACGGGCCGGGAGGGTGCCTATCCGGCGGATCATGCGGACTATCTGCGGCAATGTCACGAAGCCGGCCAGTGCCTGCCGACTCCGCTGATGCTGAAATATCAGGCCGGGGACTATAATTGCCTTCATCAGGATATCTATGGCGACCACCTGTTTCCTCTGCAGATTGCGATTTTGCTCTCAGACCCTGCAAGGGATTTTACCGGCGGCGAATTTGTCCTGACGGAGCAGCGTCCACGCATGCAGTCCCGGGCCGAGGTTGTAGCGCTTGCGCGGGGGCAGGCGGTCATCTTCCCGGTCAACGAGCGTCCGGTTCGCGGCACCCGTGGCATCTACCGGGTGCGCATGCGTCATGGGGTCAGCCGGGTACGCAGCGGCCAGCGGCATGTGCTCGGTCTGATTTTTCATGATGCGCGCTGACAGCTATTGGAAGTCCTTACGGTTCGTCCGGTGCGGCTGCCGGGACGCCGGCGGCTGATTCCACGGCCTGTTGGGCAGCGCCTGCGATGGACTTTTTGGTTTCGGCATCCAGTTCCTTGTCACTGACAACCTCGACCGTGACATTGCGTTGGGCGAAGCTGATGCCGCTTGCCTCGAAGGCATCGCGCAGTTTTTGATAGGCATCGCGGCGGATCAGCCATTGGGCACCCGGCTTGGCCATGAATTTCACCCCGATGACCATGTTGAATTCTTCCATCCGTCGCACGCCCTGGGATTTCAGGGTCTGAAGGATGCCGGGGCCGTAGACTTCGTTTTCCTGAAGTTCTGCGCCGATTTTCTTGACGATCTTCTTGATCAGTTTGACGTCGGTGTCGAAGGGCACCCGGAATTCCAGCCGCATGATGACCCAGTCACGGCTGTAATTGGTCAGTGAGGACAATTCGCCAAAGGGGATTGTGTGTATCGCGCCCAGGTGGTGACGCACACGCAGCGAGCGGATGGACATCGATTCCACCGTGCCGCGCAAATCGCCAACTTCAATATATTCACCGATGCGAAAGGCATCATCGATGAGAAAGAAAATACCCGAGACGATATCCTTGACCAGGGCCTGCGCGCCAAATCCTATGGCAATGCCCAGCACTCCGGCGCCGGCAATCAGCGGCGCGATGTTGATGCCCATGGACGACAGGACGGTCAGGGCGACGATGACAATCAGGAAGACCATCAACGTGACCCGCAGGAGCGGCAGCAAGGTTGCCATGCGGGCCTCGGGGCCGGGTGCATCGCTTCCCTGCGGCGGAACATAATTGGCCAGCCTGCGGTCAATGGCTGATTTTGCCCAGACCCAGACAAGATCGGCAATGAGAACGGCAGTCAGCACGTCAGCAATGATGCCGACCAGGCGGCCCGAATAGGTCTGCGATTCGGAAAGACTGAGAAGATTGCCGCCCCAACTCGACAGCAACAGGAATGTGGCGCCGATCAGGATGACAAACCGGGCCAGGCGCCGTGCCACGGGATGATAGAGTTCGAGAGAACTGACCTGTTCGACGTCGTCCATGTCTTCCTCTGCAACAACAGGCAGCCCACTCTCAACCTCGGGCGTGGCGGGCAGTGTGGCTGGAATTTCCGCTTCAGACGGCTCTGCAACAGATTGCTGGACGTTGGGGAGTGTCTCGCTGGTCTCAGCCAGGAGAGGTTTTTCCTCCGATTGAGCGATGGCTTTCCTGCTGGAATGTTCCGACAGAAAAAACAGATGGTCGATGCAACCGTTGACGACACGGATTGTCGGAAAGACGAGGCCGATGATGATGACGGTTTCCATCAGTTCGCGGGCGTTGATGATGCCGAGCGCCAGGGCCATAAGCGCCAGGATGGTCAGGTAGCCGGGCCAGAAATGGCTCTGGCGTTTGGTGAGGTCGGTTGGTGTCTTGGCGTTACGGCGAATGATCGGCGTCATGTGCCAGATCGCCACAATCAGCAGCACAGTGGTGATTGTCGCCGCGCAAACGCTGACGGCAAGGGCTGCTCCCATTGCATCGGTCGATCCGGCCAGATGTGAGAAGATATCCGACGTCGCCATTCCGATTGTCGCAACGGTTGCAAGAATGACGATCCAATTGTGCAACGGTCGGGCAATGGCGCCGGACAGCGGCACAAGACGAAGCGCCGTCACTCTGGGTGCCAGCAGGAACATAGAAAAGGTGGAAGCGCAACGCACCGATATGACAATCAACAGCAGGTTCAAAACCAGATTATCAACAAAGCCAGGCCAGTCGAAGCTCAGGAAGGTACCCATCGCGCCTATGGAAAAGACAAATAGTCCGCCAAAAATCAGCAGGGCACGTTTGACCGCTGCCTGAAATTTGCCCCAAAGGGTGATCTGTCGCCGCATTTCCAGCCCCAGCAGCAGGTGCTGGGTATATTGACGGTAGAGCCATTCGAGACCACTTCCCACCACCAGGAAAATCAGAACGTAGGTGATGCTCCGCAACGTCTGATCCACTGACATTTGTGATTGCCAGGTTGCCGCAACAAAGGATGGAGTGGCGGGCAGGTTTTGCCAGCTCACAGCCAGTTCTGACAGACGGGCGCGGGTTAGATCAACGCGATGGGAAAACTCCTGCTGGAATCCCACAGAGGCGGCAATCACGCCATCCGACCCATCCGCTGAGGAGGAGGCGCTTTCGCTTTTCAGCCAATCAATCACGGACTGATCGGAAAGCAGTCGTAGCAATTCACGAATATCATTGGGAGAGGGTGGGGGGCTTTCTGCCAGGACCGCTGGTGCTTCCGGTGCCAGCAAATCCGTTGGCGATTGCGCGGCCGCTGGATTGAGGCCCATCAGTGTGATGAAACCTGTCAAAAGAGCGGCGGTCACAATGGCGGCGAGCCTGCGTTTTGGTTCAAGCATCTGAAACCTCCGCAGACCATTGTGTCAACGCGACACCATCAGATTGATTCGGACTGTAAAGGTCTGCAGGTGTGATATCCGGCGGCACAATGCGTTCGATCGCGAGTGTCCCGGCCAGTGGTACGACCTGGCAGGCCAGACGGACCCCGGGGCCGCAATCAAGCCGGTCAAGCGTTTGCTGTTCTATTTCTCCAGCAGCTGGCAGAGCAGGACTCGCCTCAATGACCCGAACACGGCAGGTGCCGCATCTTCCCCGGCCGCGACACAGATTGGCGTGTGGCAGGTCATGAAGGCGGGAAATTTCCAGCAGACTCTTGCCAACTTGCGTGTTGATTTCGGGGCCTTTCATGTAGCGGATGAAGGTCATGGCATCGGGTGCCTTGCGCAAGCGGATTGCCCGGGCCAACAGGGTCAGCACCAACAGGAAAGCAAAGACGAATATGATGCTCCACATGATGCGTTTGGAAAATGCCAGCTTCTCACGGTTGACTTCTGCCGCCGCTGCATTGGCTTCCTGCTGTGCAATTTCTTCTGCTGCAGAAAGCTGTGGCGCATCATAAGGACCGGTATTCATCTGTTGCGTAATTGCCAGGGCCCGCTCGGCGATCACGTCCTTGCCTGCCTCAACAAATCCCAAAAGCGCCAGAACCGGGACGGCGACGACCAACGGATAGATGAACCATGACACACGATTCCACCAGATCTTGAGGCGCATCCAGCTGAACATGCCAATGCATCCGTGAATCCAGGCAATGACAACGACAAAGACCTGCCGCAACCCTTCCAGCGGTGCATCAAGCCAGAAGTATGTCAGGATGATTCGATAGGTCGGATCGAAACCAAAGAGGTTCTTTGCCGCTGCGATGCCCACAATGTGAGAAGCCAGCAGGGGAATGATCAGCAGGCCGGAGATGAGTTGCACGCGGTCATATCCGGACATGCGCAAGGTGTTGCGTTGATAAAGGGAAAACAGCCCGAGGAAGCCGTGTACCAGCATCGCAGCCATCAAAAGCAGAGCCAATGGCAAAAGGGACCAGGGGGCTGTCAGGAAACGTCGCGCGGTCTCGACAGCGTCTACGGACAGCAGTCCGAACGCCATGTTCAGGAGATGCGCGGTCACGAAGACCAGCAACACAGTTCCTGAAAGCATGCGCAGATTTCGTATCATATGTTCTGTCCCGTCCCCATGAATTTTCGCATTCTTGGAATTAAACACGTTCCAGGTCAAATCTTACCTATGGTTTTTCACCAGCATGACTTTTCACTGCCATATTGGCGGCAAGGTGCCTTCGCAGGCATAATCGAGTGATAGCTGCAACCGCACAGTACTTCGAGGTCGTTGCCGGGTGACTATTGCCGCTTGCGTCATCAAGCGAAGGTGCCGGAAAAAACACGGCCAAAAATAACGGCTTAAAATCAGGGCCAAACATCAGGGCAAGCAGGTCATCACAATGATTTGTACAGGGGCTTTCGGTTCCAGGCCTTGCAGTGCCATTCTCAGCGATGCTGAAAGTGGGAAGATTCTGTCATGGCGGTGCGCCGCAGACTTTTTTTGACCACGATCTGTTGTATTGCTGCGCCGTCATTGTTCGCCATTTTGCTATGCTCGATTATGCAGTGATTCTGCCATCGATCACGGACAGATCGGCAAATGCGTTCAAACTGATTAATGTTGATCAATTTTTTAGGAAATTGGTCGTATTTTACAAATATTGATCGGCCGACTCTTGCACTTTGTCTGCAACAAGTCGTAGCAATGGGTCAATATGGTGCAAAGACATCATTCATGAATCGTGGGAATTTCTCGGAGGTGCCAGGTTTGACAACCAGGAAAATTGGAACGCGCAAAGGCTTGTTTGCGCTTGCGTGTGTGTTGGCAGCAGGTGTGGTGATGCCCACGACCGAACCGGCAAATGCTCAACAACGCTCACTTTTTGAGATCATTTTCGGCAACAAGCCGCGTGACCAGCGACTTCCGGAACGGGAAATGCAGCGCCAGCAACAGGTTGCTCAGCCCGCACCCAAAATCAGTGCGCCGAAATTTTACAATTACAAACCGGACGTTCTCAAGCCAGTTGACCTGACGGTTCTGGCTGAAATGGAGATCGCGCCCGCAAAGATCGTAGCAGCCCTGCCAGAGATCCCGGTTGGCTCCGATGTCGAAGAAGCTTTGGATTCGACGGATGCCGGTGTCGAAATGGAGGTAACCTCCTCGATTTCAAAACCGGCTTCTGTCACACCTGCCGATGCGGTAACGGTTGAGGCGTTGGCCGATATTGAAGACACGCCCAGCGTTCCCCCCCCAGGTATTGAACTTGCCAGCGCAGATGACCTTTCGGCCACGCAAGTCATGGCTGCCGAGGCGGCATCGCCTGCACCTGTTGAAGTGCGGTCTGAAGCCGCAGCGACAACAAAGCCTGATGAAATGGTTGATGTCGGTGATGATGAGGCAACGGCTGTCGCGGAAACACCGGCAATGGAGCCAGAGCCCGCCATATCCGCAACCGTGCCCGCGCGCACGGCAGCGCCGGTCGTTGAAGCCATGGAAAGCCCCGCCGTTGAAAACCCATTTGTTGAGGCGCGGCAATATCTGCAGGGCGAAAAGCTGAATGCCCTGGGTGAAGTCGGTGAGGCGTTGATCGCCTATTACACTGCCAACCCCTCCTTTGTCTGGGTTGAGGGAACCAATGCCAATGAACGCGCAGGTGCCGTTCTGGATGCGCTTTCCCAAGCAGATGCCTACGGTCTGTCCGCAGCAGACTATCAGGTCGAATTGCCTGCCAGTGAATATGACACTTCGGCGCTGGAGGAACGACAGCGCGCGCTGATGCTGTTTGAAATGAACATGAGCGCCCAGGTGCTTTCCTATGTTCTTGACGCGACCCGCGGCCGTGTCGATCCGAACCGGCTTTCAGGCTACCATGACTTCAAGCGCAAGGATGTCGATCTGGTGTCGGCGCTGGAAAATATTGCTTCCGCAAAAGATGCCGGGTCCGCTCTTGTGGCCAGCAATCCTGACAATCGCCAGTTCAAGGCGCTTGCAACCGAGCTTGCTGAACTGAATGCAGTCGAGGCGGACAATCTGATCGAAATTGCCGCTGGAACATTCCTGAAACCGGGGACAGAAAATCCGGAACTGAAGAATGTCGTGGCGGCCATTCGCAAGCGTGGCTCCGACAAGCTTTTGGTTGATCATGGTGTGACCCTGATGGAATACGGCTTGGATGGCCGACATGTCTACAGCCCTGAGCTGGTTGCCATGGTCAAGGATTTCCAGAAGGAAAATGGTCTATCGGCAGATGGCATCGTTGGTCGCAATACCATCAGCAAATTGACGGATGTTTCCACGGCCAGCAAAAAAGAGATGATTGTGCTGGCTATGGAGCGGCTGCGCTGGCTGCCACGCAATCTGGGCTCGCGCCATGTGTTTATCAATCAGCCGGCCTATCAGGCGACCTATATCAACAATGACCGCGATGAACTTTCGATGCGGGTGGTCGTTGGCAAGAAATCAAACCAGACAAATTTCTTTCAAGATGAGATAGAGACCGTTGAATACAACCCCTATTGGGGCGTCCCACGATCAATCATCGTCAATGAAATGTTGCCGCAATTGCGCAGGGATCCCTCCTATCTGGATCGCCAGGGCTATGAATTGACCGATCGCAAGGGACGGCGCGTCGCGTCAACGAATATCAATTGGCATTCCGTCGGTTCGGCATCAATTCCTGTGGACATAAGGCAGCCTCCCGGAGCCCGGAATGCGCTCGGCGAACTGAAAATACTGTTCCCCAACAAACATGCGATCTATATGCACGACACGCCATCCAAAAGCCTGTTCAATCGCGAAAGCCGCGCGCTGAGCCATGGTTGCATTCGTCTGCATGATCCGCGCGGAATGGCAGCGGCTGTTCTTGGGTCGACACGTGAACATATCGCCCAGCAGATCGCGCAGGGTCGCAACAAGGCCGAACCGGTTCCCGGTAACATTCCGGTCTATGTGTCCTATTTTACCGCCTGGCCGAATGAAGACGGCTCAGTCGGCTACTACGCTGACATGTATGACCGCGACAAGCGTCTCAACGATGCCATTGCCAAGACCCGGGAAAAGCGCCGGGGTTAAGCCTGACCAGCTTCAAATATTGTTATTTGAAGCTGGTGCCGGTCGCGTTCAGCGGCCGGTCAGCATCTTTTCAAGGAGTTCCACTGTCAGTTCATCGTAGTGGGCGATGATATGATCGGGGTGGAGTTCTTCAATCGGCGTGTCGGTGTATCCAAACGGCACACCGATAGAGGGAATTCCAGCAGCTTTTGCCGCAGCGATATCGCTGATGGAATCGCCGATCATGATGGCCGATGAGCGATCGGCGCCAGCCCGTTCGATTGTTCCCAGAATATGTCCTGCGTCGGGTTTTCGCACAGCAAAGGTATCACCGCCTGTGACAGCTGCGAAAAGCGGACGAAGACCGGTCAGCTCAAGCAGCCTTTGCGCCATGGCCTCATTCTTGTTGGTGCAAACGGCCATGGACATGCCGGCAGTCCCTATTCTGGCCAGTGCGTCGGCCAGACCGGGAAAGGGCGCCGAGGCGCCGGGCATGGAGGCGCTGTAATGATCAAGGAAAATGTCAAACAGCTGATCCTCGTCATGCGCTGCAGTCGAAGCCCCTCTCAATTCCAATGCCCTTGATATCATCACCCGTGCACCACTGCCGACCAGGAACGTCATGTCGTCGTAGTGCACCGGCTCCAGTCCGAGGGAGTCAATCGTGTGATTGAGGCTGTCCATGAGGTCTGGCGCAGTATGCAGCAATGTGCCGTCCAGGTCGAAGATGATCAGTGGAGTAGACATGCGGTTCCGATCGTTGGTGGATGGTGTCTCCTTCGGTTATGGCAGGGGGGCAGCTTTTGCAAGACAGTAAAATGGGTTTCCTGATGCCTGACCTGATTTGGCGGTTTGTCTGTTTTCGGCAAAGGGTCGTGGCAACCAGGAGAAGACTTGGCATGAAATACGACTTTGCTTGTCGGGCTCACCATGGTAACAGCGCACAGGACAATTTTCTTGGAGCCATTGGCGTATGGACGCCCGACAACTTAAAATTCAGGCAGCGAGCGCTGCACTGGAGCATGTTCAACCCGGAATGCGTCTTGGTATCGGAACCGGAAGTACGGCGGATGAGTTCGTTCGGCTTCTTGCTGAAAAGATTGACGCCGGACTCGAGGTCAAGGGCGTTCCGACATCTGAGCGCACAGCCGGGCTATGCGTAGAGCTGGGTGTCCCGATCTATTCCCTGGAGGAATTGCCGGAGCTGGACCTGACCATAGACGGGACGGATGAAATCGACGCGGACTTGCGTTTGATCAAAGGCGGTGGCGGCGCATTGTTGCGTGAAAAAATTGTTGCCTGTGCCTCTGAGAAGATGATTGTCATTGCCGATGCTTCCAAAGTGGTGGAGACGCTTGGCCGATTTCCACTGCCGATAGAGGTGAACAAGTTTGGTCTTGCTGCGACGCGCATAGCGATTGAAAACGCAACAAAATCGATGGGTCTGGACGGTTCGATTGTTCTGCGTATGAATGGATCAATGCCGTTTGAAACGGACGGTGGCCATTTCATACTCGATGCATCTTTTGGCCGTATTCCGGATGCAGAAGCGCTTTCTTGCGCGCTGCACGCAATCCCAGGGGTTGTCGAACATGGACTTTTTCTCAATGTCGCTGTTGAGGCGATCATAGCCGGTTCATCCGGCATAAAAATTATGAATAGCAGAGGAATTCACGAACAATGAAACAGATGAGCATGGCCATGAGCGTCCGCCGTTGTACATTGGCATTGGCTGCCACTTTAGCAGTTAACCTCGCAATGCCGGCATGGGCGCAGGAACCTACAGCCGAGCATCTTGCTTCTGCCCGCGCGGCGATTGATGCCATTGGTGCTACCGATCGCTTCGATAACATTTTGCCGGCTGCAGCTCAGCAATTGAAAACGACGCTGATACAAACGGCACCGAACCTTCAGGAAATCATTTCTGTGACGGTTGATGAGACTGCTATAGAAATGGCTGGCAGACGCGGCGACCTCGAACGCGAAGCGGCTGCCATTTATGCCAAAAATTTCACGAAGGATGAGCTGGACGCCATTCAGACCTTTTACAACAGCGACGCCGGAAAGAAACTTCTGCAAACCGGACCGGTCGTGACGCGTCAATTGCTTCAGGCGGCTGAAATCTGGGCAAATGGGGTAAACAGGGATCTGTCAGTCGAAACTGACAAGCTGTTGCGCGCGCGCATTGGCACGACACCCGCCGAAAGCCAGGACGTTGCTCCGGAGGCGAAGCCTGCCGAATAGATATCCGGCATCAAAATCTGTTGAGATGGCCCGGCACGTTCCGGGCTTTTCTTTTGCTACTGCGCCCCACCTTGACCCGGGGCAAGCCACCACTGAATATTGATAGAAGGCGAGACCATGACCGACTTTGACTATGATTTTTTTGTAATTGGAGGTGGATCGGGTGGTGTTCGCGCGGCGCGCCTGGCCGCTGGCCTGGGCAAAAAGGTGGCAATTGCCGAAGAATTCCGTTACGGCGGAACATGCGTTATCCGGGGGTGTGTGCCCAAAAAACTGTTCGTCTATGCATCACATTTTTCCGAACAATTTGAAGATGCGGCAGGCTATGGCTGGTCGGTCGGGGAATCGCATTTTGACTGGAATGTCCTGGTTTCAAACAAGGACAAGGAAATCACCCGGCTCGAAGGCCTTTACCGTAAAGGATTGAGCAATGCCGGCGCAGAGATATTCGACAGCCGTGCTGAATTGGTCGACAACCATCATGTGCGCATTCTAAGCACAAACCAGGTTGTCTCCGCTGACAAGATACTGGTGGCTGTCGGTGGTCGCCCCAGTGCTGCCGATGAGCTGAAGGGGTTCGAATATACGATTTCCTCGAATGAGGCTTTTGATCTGAAAGAATTGCCCAAATCCATTCTGATTGCCGGCGGTGGTTATATCGCCGTGGAATTTGCCAATATTTTCCATGGTCTTGGCGTTGAAACGACCCTGATCTATCGCGGGGTCGAAGTGCTGAAAAACTTTGATCATGATATCAGGCGCACGCTTCACCAGACGATGGAAGAAAAGGGCATTCGCATCTTGTGTGGTGAGGTCATCAGCGAGGTTGTCCGTTCTGCCGATAACCGGCTCGATGTCACGACGTCGCAGGGGAAAAACCTCAAGGTCGATCAGGCGATGATGGCTATCGGTCGCAAGCCAAACACATCCGGTCTGGGGCTGGAAAAGGCCGGCGTGAGGACAGATGGGGCAGGGGCGATTGTCGTCGATGATTATATGCGCACCAATGTTGAGAATATCTACGCGGTCGGCGATGTCACCAATCGCGTCCAGTTGACGCCGGTGGCCATTCACGAATCCATGTGTGTGGTTGATACACTCTTCAAGGACAAGCCGACAAAACCGGACCATGACATGATTGCCACAGCGGTGTTTTCACAGCCGGAAGTGGGGACTGTCGGCCTGTCTGAAGAACAGGCAGGAAAGAAATTTGCAGAGCTTGAAATCTACAGCGCCTTCTTCCGTCCGATGAAACATACGCTTTCCGGTCGGCAGGAAAAAATGATCATGAAACTGGTGGTCAATGCCGCCGACAGGCGGGTTGTCGGCGCCCATATACTTGGCCCTGAGGCCGGTGAAATGGCGCAATTGCTTGCCATTGCCATGAAGGCCGGCTGCAAGAAAGATGATTTTGACCGCACGATGGCCGTTCACCCGACCGCATCGGAAGAACTCGTCACCATGTACCAGCCCAGCTATCTGGTCAAAAATGGCGTCAGAACCGGGTAAAATTCAGCTTTGACCCGGCGTCAGGAGCCAATCCATGATGCCGGGCCACAGGGTCTCGGCGAATCTGGACCGAAAGAAACCCAGATGGCCAATCTTTTGCCCGCCCGCATCCTGTGGGGACAACCAGATCTGCTCTACATCGGCATTGACATAATGCTTCATCAGACCGTTTATCGCGGCTGGTGTACCCCAAGGATCATCGCTCATGCCGACTGACAGTATCGGCATGCGGACCATGGCGTAGCGGGAGCGGGCATCAACGGTCGGATCATCGAAAAAATATTCGTGATGATTGCACCACCGGGTCCAATCTCTCAGGACGCTGGCTGGAATTGGCTCGCCTATACCCATCCAGGACGCCGTGCTGCCCAACAGGCTGGCGATCGGCACGCCAATCAGGTTCAACCTCAGCAGAACTTTCCAGGGTGTACTGGTGTTGCGCCAGTAGCCGGACAGAGTTGCAATCATGCAATAGCGCTCGAAACGCTCTGGCATGCCGCTCAGGCCCAGAGCCTGTCCCCCGTAGGACTGACCGATGCCCACCATTTTGTGACCGGGGGCGACGGCGTCCAGCCTGGCCATGGCAGCCGGCATGTCGCGATGACCCCAATCGCGCATATTGATGCGTGCGGTGAATTCCGGCGGGCGCGGTGATCCGGGCATTCCACGATAATCATAGGTCAGAACCGCGCGACTGCCATTGGCAATCAACTGGCGCGCAAAGGCATGATAAAATCCGCGTGGCACACCGGTGGCTGCGGAAATCAGCACCAGGGGGCCAGTACCGGAAGGGCTGTCGCGCCGGGCCTCAAACAGCGTGCCCGAAAGCGCGTAACCGTCGGATGCATGAAAGACGGTATCTGTCGCGCAGATATGCTCTTCGCTGCGTTCCACGGTTTTCGCTTGGGGTGTTCCTGCTGTATTTTTCGGGGTTTGCATGGGGATGTTCATATTCTGATTCCGGCAATTATATTTCGACACCCGGTACAATTACCATTTACGTTTACGTCAAAGTCAATAGATTTGTGCCTGAATGCCTGAATGCCTGAATGCCTGAATGCCTGAGGCCGATGCACCTTGCACATCGCAGTTGGGTCGCAGTGGTTGCGATCTTCGATTTGGCATCATGTAACAGGGCAGGTGCCGTTGCCGACTTGTTCAGCGGAACCGGTGGCTTTCTGTTCGGGTGGAATGGGCCTATTGTCAAAGCAAAGCAAAGCAAAGCATCGTTCGGAAGACCATTTATGCCCCATGACTTTCTTGAAGCCGCACCGTTCAATCTCGCACCGGCCGATAGGGATTGGGTCCTGTCGACATTTGGGCGACTGACACGGCAAGAAAAGGTCGCGCAGCTGTTTGTGCTCATTTCCATCGGTAATGATCCGGCAGAGCTTGAACGGCTGGCGAAACTGCAGCCCGCGGGGATCACCCGGATGTTTATGCCCGACGTTGACCATGAACTGGCGTTCATTGACGCGGTCAATCATTTGTCCGATGTCCCGCCGTTGATCAGCTCGGATCTGGAAGGATCACGTATGAGCCTGCCCTTCGGCACCCAGGTGCTCAATCCGCTTGGTCTTGCCGCTGTCGATGATGTGACAATCACGCGAGAGGTTTCCCGGATTATGGCAGAAGAAGCTGTGGCTGTCGGGATCAATTGGACCTTCACACCGGTTCTCGACATCAATGCAGCATTTCGCAGCGCAATTGTCGCCACGCGCGGCTTTGGCGCAGATGTCGAGATGATCGAGAAACATGCGATGGCTCAGATGGAGACATTCCAGGCCCATGGCATTGCCGCAACGGTCAAACATTGGCCGGGAGAGGGCTATGATGACCGGGACCAGCATTTGGTCACGACCATCAACCCGCTCGATATGGATCAATGGGAAGCCGAATTCGGCAGGCTTTATCGCACTGCGATCGACGCTGGTGTGCTGTCTGTGATGTCGGCGCACATCGCGCTGCCGTCTTTTGTGCGGTCAATCCATCCTGAGGCAGGGCTGGAAGCCTATCGTCCTGCGTCGATCAACCACCTGTTGAACATTGACCTCTTGCGCAACACACTTGGTTTCAATGGATTGATCGTCTCTGATGCGTCGGAGATGGCGGGATTGACGTCCTGGTGCAGCGCAAGGGAAGCCAAGGTTCAGCTCATAGCCAACGGCTGTGACATCATTCTTTTTTCGCAGGACCCCGAAGCCGAAATGGCGGCAATATTGGCTGCGGTGGATAGCGGTTCAATTTCGCAGAGACGTTTCGACGAGGCGGTCATGCGTGTCCTCGGACTGAAGGCAGCACTGGGGCTGCACACCAAGAAACAAACTGACTTCGCAACGCGCAAGTCGCAGCTTGCCACGACCGGGAATGTTGCCCTTGCCCGTTCGGCGACCGGGCGTGCTCCGACGCTGGTCAAGGATATCCAGAACCTGATGCCATTGTCGGTCAAAAGGCACCGACGCATATTGGTCTTTTCCGGCGGGATTATTTCGCCTCTGCATCCGCAGCCATTCGAATTCGCCGTGCCGGATCTGTTGCGCGATGAAGGCTTTGAGGTGACCCTGTACACCCCGCACGTGGAGGTCAGCCCGGAAGCGTTTGATCTGGTGCTTTATCTGTTCGGCGAAGAGACATTGCTGACGCGCGGACGGATATTTCTCGACTGGGCCCGGCTCGGCGGCAATTTTGTTGGCGCCATGCAGCGCTATTGGCACGATATCCCCACGGCGATGATCTCTTTTGGTTATCCCTACTATCTTTATGATGCGCCGCGCGTTCCGACCTATGTTAATGCCTACTGCACGATGGACGATATGCAATGCGCCGTGGTCGATTGCCTGATGGGGCGAAAGGCATGGAACCAGAACAATCCGGTTGATCCGTTTTGCGGGCTGGAAGATGCCCACTATTAGCATTATCTGAAGTGCGAACGACTGGCTGTGCCGAATTGGTGTCGATGCCACGGATGGCGCATTTGGATTGATATCAGGAGCGAACGCGCATGAATCATCAGATCACAACTGAGTCAGCGTCGTTGCAACCGCAGCAACTTGTCGCCTATTTCGGTTATGGTTCGCTGGTCAACAGAGCAACGTTGCGCACGTCCTATGTCTCGGCCCAGCCTGTCCGTTTGCATGGCTGGCGTCGCTGTTGGCGTCCCCGACACACTGGTCTGGTTCATGAGGGGCAGCCACCGGCATCGCTTCTGAGTGCGCGTCAGGTTGCCGACAGTGTCATTGACGGGTTGCTGGTCTATGACAGGGCAGAGAACCTTGCTGCGGTTGATGAACGCGAGAATGGTTATGACCGCGTTGCCGTGCCCCTCGACAGGTTGCAGATGCTGGGAGGTGCGTTGCCCGATTGCCCGGTCTATGTCTATGAGGCGCAGACCAACGCTGTAACGCATGATCCCGGAGAGCCTATCCTGCAATCCTATCTTGATGCCGTTCTGCAAGGCTTTCTTGCGGAGTTTGGAAAGCAGGGGGTGCTTGATTTCCTGGCAACCACGGACGGGTTCGAGCGATCTGTGCATGTTGACAGGCACCAGCCGATTTACCCACGGGCTGTTCGTTTGTCATCCGAGGAACAGTCTTTTTTTGACGATTTGCTGCAGGCACATCGGACCGGCACTGTTTTGCCCTGATCCGTCTGTTTCCTGTCATCGCCCTCTATCCTGTTCACGGGCAGCCGGGCTTTGGTGATGATCGATGGAATGTCATCTTTGCCAGCGCTTCCGGCAAACCCCGCATGCATGTGCAATCGCACTGGTATTTGATGGCAATTGTCTTTATAAGCCGCCACTTGAGGCCCGAAAAGCCTTTAAACCTATAAACTCAGGTGAGTAAAATGGCACAAAATTGGACACCCGACAGTTGGCGCAGCAAACCAATTCTTCAGGTTCCGGAGTATCCGGATCAGAAGGCTTTGGCAGATGTTGAGGCGCGTATCGCGACCTATCCGCCGCTGGTTTTTGCAGGGGAAGCCCGCAAGTTGCGCTCGCGTCTGGCTGATGTGGCCAACGGAAAGAGCTTTTTGTTGCAGGGTGGCGATTGTGCTGAAAGTTTTGCCGAGCATGGTGCCGACAATATTCGGGACTTTTTCCGCGTATTTCTTCAAATGGCCGTTGTCCTGACCTTTGGTGCACAACAGCCTGTCGTCAAGATCGGCCGTATTGCCGGGCAATTCGCCAAGCCGCGCTCGTCGAATATCGAGCGCAAGGGCGAGATTGAATTGCCGAGCTATCGCGGTGATATTGTCAATGGTATCGATTTTGATGAGGCGGCCCGCCTGCCTGATCCACAGCGCCAGGACATGGCCTACCGTCAATCGGCTGCAACGCTCAATCTTCTGCGGGCGTTTGCGCAGGGCGGTTATGCCAATCTGGAAAATGTTCACCAGTGGATGCTGGGCTTCGTCAAGGACAGTCCGCAGGCTGAACGCTATGACAAGCTGGCCAATCGCATATCGGAGACGATTGATTTCATGCGGGCTGTCGGCATCAATGCTGACAATCATCAAAACTTGCGTGAGACAGAATTCTACACCAGTCACGAAGCACTGCTGCTGGGCTATGAAGAAGCCTTGACGCGGACGGATTCAACCTCCGGGGACTGGTATGGCACCTCTGGACACATGATCTGGATTGGTGACCGGACCCGTCAGCCCGATCATGCACATGTCGAGTATTGCCGCGGCATCAAGAACCCGATCGGTCTCAAGTGTGGCCCGTCGATGGATCCCGATGGCCTGCTTGAACTCATTGATCTGTTGAACCCGGAAAACGACCCGGGCCGGCTGACGCTGATTGCCAGATTCGGGCACGACAAGGTCGCCGATCACCTGCCGAAACTCATTCGTGCGGTGGAACGCGAAGGCCGCAAGGTTGTCTGGTCCTGCGATCCGATGCATGGCAATACGATCACGCTCAATCACTACAAGACACGGCCTTTTGAGAGGGTTCTTTCCGAGGTTGAAAGCTTTTTCCAGATTCACCGTGCAGAGGGCACGCATCCGGGCGGCATTCATATCGAGATGACTGGCAAAGACGTGACAGAATGCACCGGTGGTGCCCGTGCCGTGTCTGCTGAAGATCTTTCAGACCGTTATCACACCCATTGTGATCCGCGCCTGAACGCTGACCAGTCGCTGGAACTGGCATTTCTGGTGGCTGAACTGATGAAGGGCGGCCGCGACGAGGATACACGGCTGGCAGCGATAGGCTGACCGGCCGTCTGAATCGGCTTGATTGATACGGATATTCAAGGGACGATGGCCTGCGGGACGTCGTCCCTTGATTCTTTGAAAAACCAAATAGTCGGAGTGAGGTGGACCCATTGACAAAGACTTATACGGGGTCATGCCTGTGTGGTGCTGTCAGTTACCGCGCGGAGGGCCCGATCAGCGATGTGGTTGCCTGTCACTGTTCCCAATGCAGGAAACAGTCAGGCCACTATTACGCTGCAACCAACGTCGATGATGCGCAGCTTTTCGTCGATGGTTCAGAAAACCTTGTCTGGTACCAGGCTTCGGAGCCTGCAAAACGCGGGTTTTGCGGCATATGCGGCTCGACCATGTTCTGGAAGCACAGGGATGATGCCTTCACGTCTGTCCTTGCCGGCTCCCTTGATGGACCGACGGGCCTGAAAATCAAGAAACACATTTTCTGCGCCGACAAGGGCGATTATTACGACATCGCCGATGGATGCCCGCAGACACCCTGACCAGAATGTCTGCAGGGTCTGTTTTCACGACGATATCGCGAAGCAATGAAAACCTGTGCTTTTGCCTGAAATCCGGGGTGTTCACAAAAGCTGGATGATGTGTGCAGCAATTGGCTCCTTCCTGCCGGCCACAAAGAGGCTACCTATGGGGTACAAAGGAGCATTCATGTCTACATACCCGTCATTGTTCATTTCCCACGGTTCGCCCGATATAGCGATCGCTGATACGCTGGCGCGCGATTTTCTCCAGAGTTTTTCCGAGCAAAGGGACAGGCCCGAGGCGATCATTCTTGTCAGCGCCCATTTCGAGGCTGGCGGTGTGGCGATTGAGGCAGACCGGTATCCACAGACCGTTCATGATTTTGGCGGGTTTGCTCCTGAACTCTATCAGATTGACTATCCGGCTCCGGGAAACCCGGAACTGGCGGAACGGCTGGCGATTATGCTTCGCAATGCCGGACTGGCCGCCGGTTTGGTTCATGGTCATGGGTTCGACCATGGGGCATGGGTTCCACTCAGCCTGATGTATCCGGAAGCGGATATTCCCGTGGTCATGGTGTCCGTTGACCCGCACGCCGGGCCGCAACATCATTATGACCTTGGCAGGGCCATGGCACCGCTGCGGAGCGAAAATATTCAGATCATCGGTTCGGGATCGATGACGCACAATCTCCAACAGGCTTTTGCCGCCATGCGGTGTGGCGAACGGCAGGCGGCTATGCCTGAATGGGTTTCGCAATTTGTCGATTGGTTCGACCAGAGGTTTGCCGAAGGTGATACGGACGCCTTGATAGAGTATAGGCAGAAGGCGCCCCATGCGGTCAGAAACCACCCGACAGAAGAACATCTGATGCCGCTATTTGCAGCACTCGGTGCGGCTGGTGACAAATGGACGGCGTCCAAATTACATGGTTCAAGCGACTTCGGCGTTCTGTCTATGGATGCCTATGCATTCGGTTGATTGTGACGGTCCGGTTGTTTTGGTCATTGTCGTCGACAGGTATTGGGGCTTGGGCCTTTTGAAAGGTGCGTTACAATTTTGAACGAAAAAGATGATGTAAATGGGTTGTTCGTGCGCTCGAGAATGCCCGAAGAACTGAGTTTTCTGTTAAAGCAACACCCGCGGGACAGTTGGCGCAAATCTCCGGATCTGACGGCGATGGGGCGCTTTTGGTTGAAGCGTCATAATATGTTCCGGGATTTGGGCGCTGCATTGAACGGCAGTCTTGTGCAATTGAGGGAAGAGAACTTCAACCCTCAGGCATTTGCCCAATGGTTTGCACCGCGACTGAATTTTCTGCTCAGCGAACTTGAAGGTCACCACCATATCGAAGACGCCCACTATTTCCCGGTTTTTGTGTCGGCGGAGCCCCGATTGAAACGGGGTTTTGATATCCTTGATCGCGATCATCACCATATTCATGATCTTCTGGAACGCAATGCAACTGCCGGCTGGGCCTTTGCCGAAGCACTGGCGCAGGGTGGCGACCGGATGCGGTTTGCTGCGGATACATATGGTGGCGAGGCAGACCATCTGGTCAGCGGATTGATGCGCCATCTCGAAGACGAAGAGGATTTGATTATCCCCCTGTTGATTGATCGCAACGAGAATGGCCAGTCATTGATGTGAAATGCAGGATTGCCTTGCTGTTTGTAGCACGATAAACGGCTTCCTATGAGTGATATGATCCAATTGAACGACACGATCCGGATCGCCATTGTCCAGGAAAATCCGACAATGGGCGATATTAACGGTAACCTGCAGTTGGCGCGGCGGGCACGTGCCGATGCGGCAGCGCTTGGCGCGGACCTGGTCCTTTTCACCGAACTTTTCATGTCCGGTTATCCGCCGGAGGATCTGGTTCTCAAACCGGCATTCATGAGAGCCTGTGATCGTGCGATCAACGAGCTTGCCGGCGACACGGCCGATGGAGGGCCGGGCATTGTCATCGGGTTCCCGAGACAAAATGAGCAGGGGCGTTTCAACGCGGTCGCCCTGCTGGACGGTGGCAAGATCATAGCGGAACGCTACAAGGTCGATCTGCCCAATTACGGTGAGTTTGACGAAAAGCGTGTTTTCGATCCCGGCCCCATGCCGGGACCGGTGAATTTTCGGGGTATTCGGCTGGGTTTGCCGGTGTGCGAAGACATCTGGGGTGACCTGGGCGTGTGCGAGACCCTGGCTGAAACCGGCGCCGAATTGCTTCTGGTGGTCAATGGTTCACCCTATTATCGCGGCAAGGTCGATGTGCGTCATCAGGTTGTGATCCGTCAGGTTATCGAGAGTGGATTGCCGATCATATTTGCCAATCAATTGGGCGGGCAGGATGAGCTGGTGTTTGATGGCGCCAGTTTCGGGATCAATGCCGACAAGACGCTGGCCTTCCAGATGAAGCAGTTTGAGACCCAGATTGCTGTCGCCGAATGGCAACGTCAGGACGAGGGTTGGACATGCGCCAATGGGCCGGTGTTGCCGATACCGGCGCGCGAAGAGGCTGATTATCGCGCCTGCATGCTTGGGCTGCGCGATTACGTCAACAAGAATGGCTTCAAGACGGTCGTTTTCGGGCTTTCCGGTGGTGTCGACAGTGCTCTTTGCGCAGCGCTTGCTGTCGATGCGCTGGGCAAGGATCGTGTTCACGCCGTCATGTTGCCCTATCATTATACGTCGGATGAATCCCTCAAGGACGCACGCGATTGCGCGCAGGCGCTGGGCTTCAGATATGACACAATCCCGATATTCAAGCCGGTGGAAGGGTTTCTGGACGCGCTTGAGGAGCAATTTGAAGGCACCGAACAGGGCGTGACAGAGGAAAATCTGCAAAGCCGCACACGCGGCACCTTGTTGATGGCACTTTCCAACAAGTTCGGTTCGATGGTGGTTACCACCGGCAACAAATCTGAAATGTCCGTGGGTTATGCGACGCTCTACGGCGACATGAATGGCGGCTTCAATCCCATCAAGGACCTCTACAAAATGCAGGTCTACGGGCTGTCCAGCTGGCGCAACCATCATGTGCCTGATGATGCAATGGGGCCGGGCGGTATCGTGATTCCGGTCAATATCATCGACAAGGCGCCCACCGCGGAACTGCGTCCGGACCAGTCCGATCAGGATTCCCTGCCGGAATATCCGGTGCTTGATGACATTTTGGAATGTCTCGTTGAACATGAAATGGATGTCGATGCGATTGTTGAACGCGGACATCCACGCGATCTGGTCAATCGCATGGAACACCTGCTTTACATTGCAGAGTATAAAAGACGGCAATCGGCGCCAGGCGTGAAAATTACCAAAAAGCACTTTGGACGCGATCGGCGTTATCCGATTACCAACAAGTTCAGGGATCGCGATACCCTTTGATGGGTGGGCAGTTCCTACCCAACGCGCGCATTGGTCTGCGATGAACTGTAACCTGGCTGCTGTCACCATCGACGGCCGGAATTTTCATTGAGTGTTCCGATCTCGCGCGTTGGACGAATGCTTGGTTTCATCGCGCAGATCGGCAATAAGTGACAACACCATATTCATTTCAGGGAGATGCACGTGCGGCTTGAAACGGACAGTATCGGAGGGATTGAAGTCCCCGAAGACAAATATTGGGGTGCACAGACGCAGCGGTCCATTGAATATTTTTCGATCGGGACCGACTTGATGCCGATCGAAGTGATCCATGCTTACGGAATTCTGAAAAAGGCGGCTGCCTTGGTGAACAACGACCTGGGCCTGCTGGACGATGACAAGCGTGACATGATTGTCTCTGCGGCTGAGGACGTGGCCGAGGGCAGGCTGGATGGGCATTTTCCCTTGCACGTCTGGATGACCGGCAGCGGCACGCAGACCAACATGAATATCAATGAAGTGATTTCCAATCGTGCCATTGAAATGGCTGGGGGGGTGATGGGGTCGAAGGATCCGATCCATCCCAATGATCATGTCAATATGTCCCAGTCATCGAATGATACGTTCCCGACCGTGATGCATATGGCGGCGGTCATTCATACCAGCGCAAGACTTTTGCCGGGTGTGCGCGCGCTGCGGGACAGTCTCGATCGTAAAGCCCATATGTGGGAGAAGATCATCAAGATCGGTCGCACCCATATGCAGGATGCGACGCCACTGACACTCGGTCAGGAGTTTTCCGGCTACGTCTGGATGCTGGATGAGGGCATTGCGCGGGTCGAACATGCCTTGGCGGACGTCAAAAAACTGGCTCTGGGCGGCACGGCTGTCGGGACGGGTATCAATGCCCATCATGCGTTTGCCGCACGCTCAGCCGAAAAGATTGCCGAGCTGACGGGCATTGATTTTTCCACTGCGCCCAACAAGTTTGCTGTGCAGGGCGCGCATGACGCTTTGGTGATGCTGCATGGTTCGTTCAAAACATTGGCCGGATCCCTGTTCAAGATCGCCAATGACATCCGCCTTTTGTCCTGCGGACCACGATGCGGCTTCAATGAATTGGTCATTCCAGCCAATGAACCGGGGTCATCCATCATGCCGGGCAAGGTCAATCCGACCCAATGTGAGGCGCTTACAATGATCGCGGCGCAGGTCATGGGAAATGACGTCACTGTCGGTATTGGTGGGGCCAGTGGCTATCTGGAAATGAATGTCTACAAGCCTGTGATGATCAATGCGATCCTGCAATCGATCCGCCTGTTGGGTGACGGCAGTTCGAATTTCGCGCGCTTCCTGGTTGATGGGACTGAGCCGAATGAAAAGCAGATCGCTGCCTATGTGGAAAACTCGCTGATGCTGGTCACGGCGCTCAGCCCGGTGATCGGTTATGACAAGGCAAGCCACGCGGCGCATTACTCTTTTGAACAGGTTCTTACCCTGGGCGCGGCCTGCCTTGAACTGGGTTATGTTGATGAGACTGAATTTGACAGGATCGTCGATCCGGCGAAAATGGTGCATCCGTCCGCTTGAATCACGAACCTGTGAGACAGGGCATCAATTCATCAGAGCGATGACCGAGCGCATGAAAATATAGAGACCCAGGGCTCCAAGTGCGATGAGAAAGATCGACTTGAAGGTTTTTTCGGAAATGCGTTTTCTGATCCAGGTGCCTACCAGCATGCCGATTATGGTTGGTACCAGCCCGGCCAGTGAGAGCAACGCCAGCTTTGGAGTGAGAATGCTCTGGGCTCCGAGCGACGCCGTCAGTCCTATGGTCGATAGAGTGAACAATATCCCCATCGCTTGCACAAGCTGGTCTCGGGGCATTTGGGTCGACTGCAGATAGACGACGCCGGGAACCGTAAATACCCCTGTCAGTCCCGCCAGGATGCCGCTGATCATGCCGATAATGGGGTTCAGCCCTTTTTCAAGATGGGCAGGGACGGCAAATTGCGAACGGTTCAGGCTGAAGATGGAGTAGCTCAAGAGAAGGGCGCCTAGCAAAGCCGTGAGATAATTGACGTTGCCGCGGCTCAGGGCAAGTGTCCCTGGATAGGTGAAGATCATGGTCGCAACGAAAAACGGCCAGAAGCGCTTCAACAGGATTATCGTGTCCTTGCCCCCGAAACCCTGCCAGAGATTGGTCGTCAGCGCAGGTATCAACAACAGCGCCATGGCTGTCGGCAGGCCGAAGATAGCGGTCAGAAGGCCAACGCCAACCAGGGGCAGACCGAAGCCGACAATGCCTTTGGTGCAGCCGGCAAGCAGAAAAACAAGACCGGTTATGATGAGAACGGAGGTGTCTGGCATGAATTGGTCGGCCATTTTTGGAAATTGGAATCTATGCCTGCAGCGGGCAGGGCATCGCTAGCATATTTCCAATGGGCAGTCTTTCCTCAGTGGCTGATAATTGGTTTTTCAAACGTATTGATTTCAGGCAAGTCTTGACCGACTTTGCGATTAGGGTGCATACATTCGGCTCCAAAACTGCACGAGCCTGACCCTTGAGCCGTATGGCCCTATCAGCTCACCTTGTTTTCCACACCTTGTCTTATCGGAAAATTATCTGCCGTTTTCAGGGCCTGCTCTGGGGTTTTCGTCTGTAATATGTCTTATTTTGCCTTTGTGCGTGACAATGTCCGCTGGCTTGCCGGCGGGTTCCTGCTGACATTTTTTTCCAGCTTTGGACAGACCTTCTTCATATCCCTGTCCGCAGGCAGCATCCGGTCGGAATTTGGCTTGAGTCATGGCGAATTTGGTTCGGTATACATGATTGCCACGTTGGCCAGTGCGCTGACCCTGTCGCAGCTCGGCAAGATCGTTGACAGCCTGAGCGTTTCTCGCGTTGCATTGATCATCATTCCTCTTCTTGCCCTGTTTGCCGCATCAATGGCTTTCGCCAATAGTCTTGTCCTTCTGGTCGTGGCAATTTTTGGCCTGCGGCTTTTCGGTCAGGGCATGATGACTCACAATGCCATTACGGCCATGGGCAGGTGGTATGTCGCGCAGCGTGGCCGCGCTGTCTCCGTCGCGTCACTGGGCCATCAGGTGGGCGAAGCGGCCCTGCCGATCATCTATGTGTCCATTGTTGCCACAGTTGGCTGGCGCAACACCTGGTTGCTGTCGGCACTGGTGATCATGGGTTTTGCGCTGCCATTGGTTTATGCGCTGATGCGCAAGGAGCGGCAGCCGCGGTCAACCGATGGCGTTGCCCTGAACGGTGCACCAAAGGACTGGACCCGCAAGGAAGTCCTGCGCGATCCGGTTTTCTGGTTGATTTTGTTGGGTATTCTGGCGCCGGGTTTTATCGGTACATCGATATTTTTCCATCAGGTCTATCTGGTGGAACTGCGGGGCTGGTCGATGCAGGCATTCGCCGGTTCCTTCGTCTTCATGTCCGTGATGAATTTCAGCTTTGCCCTGATCAGCGGCATTCTCATTGACCGCTTTTCCGCACTGACGCTTCTGCCGACATTTCTGTTGCCGATGGCCGTATCCTGTTTCCTGCTGGGTGGTATCGAGGCACAATGGGGGATATTCGCCTTCATGGCATTGCTTGGCATGTCCTATGGCGTGTCAGGGACGCTGTTTGGCGCCCTTTGGCCGGAGATATACGGCATCCGTCACCTGGGCTCCATTCGTGCCATCATTGTGGCCTTCATGGTCTTTTCCACCGCAATGGGACCCGGAATTACAGGCTTCCTGATTGACTATGGTGTAGACTATCCCTCACAAATATTGGTCATGGGCGCCTATTGTCTTGTGGCCTCCATTGCGATGATGCTGGTCAGTCGCATGGTCAAAAGGCGAAACATCACCATCGCCGCAGCTGATGTGGCATAATAGAGCTTGCCAATTTGAACCCGCTTGAGTAATCCGGCCACCATGAATGACTTTGAAAACACCATGCCTGTCACGGTCCGGTTCGCGCCGTCCCCAACCGGCTACATCCATATTGGCAATGTGCGCACCGCGCTGTTCAACTGGCTCTTTGCGAAAAAACATGGCGGCCAGTTCATCCTGCGGTTCGACGACACCGATGTGGCGCGGTCAAAGACCGAATATGCCGATGCCATTGCGCAGGATCTGAAGTGGCTTGGAATCACACCCGATACGGTCGCCTGGCAATCAAAGCGGATCGATGCCTATGTTGTGGCTGCCGACAAGCTCAAGGCAGCTGGTCTCCTGTACCCCTGCTATGAGAGTGGAGAAGAGCTGGAACGGCGGCGCAAGCTGCGCATGGCGCGCCGGCTTCCTCCCATTTACGGGCGCGAGGCGCTGAAACTGACGGACGAAGAAAGAGCAAAGCTGGAAGCGGACGGGCACAAGCCGCATTGGCGCTTTTTACTGCCGAATTTTGCTGACAACCCGTTTGAGACCAGACGAACCGAGATTCACTGGGATGATGTGGTGCGCGGTCCTCAGACCGTCGACCTGGCCTCGATGTCAGACCCGGTTCTGGTGCGCGCAGACGGCACCTATCTCTATACGTTGCCTTCAGTGGTGGATGACATCGAGATGGGGGTGTCACACGTTATTCGCGGCGATGACCATGTGACCAATACGGGCGCCCAGATTGCATTGTTCAACGCGCTTGGAAGTCAGGCGCCTGAGTTTGGACATCATAATCTTCTGACGACGGTATCGGGAGATGGGTTGTCGAAACGCTCCAATGCGCTGTCGATCGGTTCTCTTCGCGACGACGGTTTCGAGCCGATGGCGGTCTGCTGCCTTGCCGTGTTGATCGGCACCTCGGAAAATGTCTCGGCCCTGCCTTCCATGGAGGCCTTGCTGGAGGTTTTCCGACCTGACATTGCATCCAAATCTGCCGCCAAGTTTGATCCGGCGGAACTGACCAGCCTCAACAAGACCCTCGTGCATCAGCTTTCTTTTGACGATGTGCGTGAACGATTGGCAGCAATGGGCATTGCCGGAGAAAAAGCGGAAGCATTCTGGCAGGCCGTTCATCAGAACACCGAATTCGTCACGGATGCCAAACGCTGGTGGAATATTGTTGAAACCGGGCCGGAACCGGGTGAAACGCTTGAGGATGATGATCTTGCATTTGTAAGAGAGGCTTTCGCGTTGCTGCCCCCGGAACCCTGGGACAATCAGACCTGGTCGGAATGGACAGGTCAGGTGAAGGCACAGACGGGGCGCAAGGGGCGAGGGCTCTTCATGCCTTTGCGTATTGCCCTTACCGGGATTCGTTCGGGACCGGAGCTTGCAGATCTATTGCCTCTGATTGGTCGGGCAAAAACTTTGGACCGACAACCCTGATCTGTCGGTCCGGGTCTATGTCACGAGCAGGTCCATCCTCACCATTCATCTCGGGCCGTTTGGCCTGCAATGTATCTGCCGGGCCTGTCCCGGCCGGTTGTGAAGACAATTGCGTCTTGTTTTTGCGGGTGGGTATCAGGACTATGGACCCTGCGGAAGGTCCACTTGCTGCATCATCCCGGGCTTCGGATCCGGGATAATCGCAGTTGCATTGCGGATCCGAGCCGACGGCACGTTTCCTGTAGGCGAATGCATTGGGCAAAGAGAGATAGGGGGTCTGGCCGTCAAGCGACAGCATGTTTTCGCTGTCTTTTTCCGCAACGCTTTGAAAATACAGTTCCACTGTGGAGCCCGGGCACATGTTTTCGCAGCGGCTGGCATCCTGATCGAATTGTGCGGGCGAAGAACCATAGGAAATCGGGAAATAGTAGCCGTCACAGCGACGCACGCACATCGTGCGATACGTCCCCCCGGTGGGGCCACTCAAATCTGTGGACTCCTCTGCCAGGGTCAGTGACTGACGCATATCCGTGGCATCATTGAAGCTGCAACCATTGGCCTTCATGGCCTGGAGAATGCGGTTGCGGGCTGTTTCACTGTCCTGCCTTGTCAAGGCATCGCTGTTGTGGTTGATCATCCGCACGTCCTCCTCCAGACGCTCCATTCTACTGGATACGACCGCACAGGCAGATCTGTTCTCGCTGTTGTAGATGATGACGCTGCCTCGCGAGCAATTCAGCCGGCTCTTCTCTGATTTCAGCTCTGCAATGCGCTGGCCATAGTCTCGCAGTCGACGGGCGTTCTCTGCCCGAATCTCGGCGGCCTGAGCGCTGTCATCAAGTTGTGCGATCAGTCTGCTGCACAAGGATGAATCCTGTGCGTCTGCGCTTTGTGCTGAGACACAGATGGCGATTGCGATTGCAATACATGCGAACAGGCAAGGAGATTCTGGACCGTTCTGTTTCACATCAATGGACCTTGAGATGGTTCGGATTCTGTCTCGAAACCATCTTATCAAGCTTTCCACTAAAGCGTGAAACAGTTTTCGGGGCTGGAAAATTTGCGTGCAGGTCCTGCAGCAAATCCCAGGGCAGACCTCCGGATAAATCCCGGGGCAGATCTCGGGGCAGATCTCGGGGGTGCAGCTTCAAATGGCCACATGATTTCAGCCGGCTCAGCCTTTACCTCAACCCAAGAATATCGGGAGAGGTAAAGACGATCTTGCCAGACCGAAACCGGAATTTCCGTCCAATTGCAGCCTAGGCTGCCCGGCGGGCTTCTTCCAGGTTCAAAGGTGTTTCCAACACGGTTTGCGGTATGGAGGCCACCGATTTCATCTGATTGAGCATTGCATGCGAGACTTCCCATCCAACAGCAACCGCAACGACCTTGCCTATTCTAAGAGGCTTGCCAATCCGCTCGCCCGGGCATCCCATTCTACGGAACATGCGTTCCAGGAAAATATCAGTGACCGTCACGATATGGTCGATTCCGGAGGCAAGACACAATTCTCCGACGCCACACATAAGCTCGGCCGCAGCAATCGTGACCTGATTTGAGGCGCGATCCTGCAGCAGATCGGGTTCGATGCAAAAACGGCTTGATTCCCAGACCGCTGCGCTGCGGATAGGAGGCTCGCCAGCCATCAACTGCGGGAACGTATCCGCCAGCATGTTGGGGCCGAGGGTGGGAAGCAGGCGCAACGCCCCGCGCAGCTTGCCACTTGTTGGAGAAATCGATGTTACGTAGATTGGGTTGGCTTCATCATAACGGTCAACCTCCTGACCATCCTTGATCTCCACATCCCACTTCAGGTTATCGTGAAACACACGTTTGCGTAGCCGATATATTTCCGCCATTTCTTCGGGATGGGTTTTGATGTCAAGCCGATTGAAAATTCGGATCATGGTCATACTCCAGTAGCACTCAGGGACTGGAGAATTATGATGTGGTTAGAAGGATCTGTGGTACTGTCACTACCGACAGTATTTACAATTTAATTCAAATTAATTGCATTTCAGGGGCGATTTATGAACCCGAGACCCTCTTGAACGGCCTTTTGTGCCCGCTATAGGGGTATCATGCCGCGCAACACGGCCTGTGCTACGGCCTGGGAATTTGTGACAACACCCAATTTTTTGCGCGCATTGGTCATGAAAAATCGCACTGTCCGCTCGGAAATTCCAAGGATCATCGAAATTTCCCAGTAGCTTTTTCCCGCTGCCGTCCACTTCAAAACCTCAGCTTCACGTGCGGTCAGATCCGCTTCGGGAAGGTCCTGGGCCATTTCCTGGCGGGCAGCATGGAGATAGGTTGCCAATATTTGTATCTCGCCAATATGCTCCCGGCGATATTGCGGCCATTCGCTGACAGCTACGCCAACATCAATGGCAAAATGAGCGGCTTGATTGCCTCTGCAAAGCAGCGGGATGGTCATGCCCGTGGTGGAGACACCGAAGGAACTGGCGGTGGCAAACAATTTCTGTGCATTTTTGTTATTGATATAGGCTTGCCAGTCTACCGGCGTGATGCCTGTCAGAGCCGCTTGCGCAATCGGGTCGACCAGATGCAAATCGTTGTCTGTGTAATGTTGCACGAGATCTTCAGGGAAAGTGTGGAGCATATCGAGCGCTTTTTGACGGCCTGCAGCGAGCGAAATGTTCATATAGGATTGATGCCGGACACCGAAAAATTCCTGGATCCTGCCAAAAAGACTCTCGGTTTCCTTTCCGGTTGCTTGCTCCAAATCACCCAGAAGATCAAAATAAGCTTGTCGACGTGACATTTATGGACAACCCCTGAACGATTGAGTTGTACTGCTGTCAGGATGTATCGCGCGCGTATCCAGCAATTTCCCTAACCTGCAAATGTGTTTCTGAAAATCAACAATTCTCGAGACAATTTAATTAAAATTTTCAACAAATTATACTAAAAATTGAAGCCTATTCTGGAATCGACGCCTCGACAACAGCCAATGTTGCCATATTTACAACACCCCGGGAGGTGACGGATGGAGACAGGATATGGGCCGGTTTTGCAGCTCCAATCAGAATTGGACCGACGTGGAGCGCATCGGTCATCGATTTGACAACACCCAGAGTGATGTTTGCAGCGTCCAGATTTGGGAACACCAGCAGGTTGGCTTCCCCGGTGAGGCGGGAATCCGGCATGACGCGGTTGCGCAATAATTCCGAAATGGCAGAGTCGCCATGCATTTCACCATCTGCTTCAAGTTCCGGCTCCCATTGGTGAATCAGCCGGATGGCCTCGCGCATTTTTCTGGCGCTGGCTGAATCACGCGTGCCAAAGTCAGAATGTGAGACCAGGGCTGCCCGCGGGGTAATTCCAAACCGTCTGATTTCCTTTGCTGCCATCAAGGTGGTTTCCGCGATTTCTTCTGCGGTTGGATCAAGCGATACAAATGTGTCGGTGAAGAATGTCGCACCGCGCTGGGAAATGAGCAGGCTCATGGCCGATAGATTGCATACGCCCTTGCGCAATCCGATCACCTGTTCGACGACCCGCAGGTGCCGGGCATATCTGCCTTCCACACCGCAAATCAGCGCGTCTGCGTCGCCGCGTCGAATGGCCAGTGCTCCGATGACTGTCGAGTTGGTGCGCACGATGGTTCGGGCTGCTTCAGGATTGACCCCCAACCTGCCGACCAGCGAGAAATACAGGTCAACATACTCACGATAGCGCGGGTCATCATGGGGATTGGTAATCTGGAAGTCCTTGCCGGCGCGAATCTTGAGCCCGAAACGCTGCAATCTGCTTTCAATGATGTCGGGGCGTCCGATCAATATGGGCTGCGCAACCTGTTCTTCCACCAGGACCTGTGTCGCCCGCAACACCCGTTCGTCTTCGCCTTCGGCAAAGATGACCCGTTTTTTCAGCGCTGTTTTGGCCGCAGCAAAGAGCGGTTTCATGATCAGGCCGGAGCGGAAGACAAAACGGTTGAGCGTATCAAGATAGGCGTCATTGTCGCTGATTGGTCTGGAGGCGACGCCGGTGTCCGTTGCAGCCTGCGCCACGGCGGGAGCGATGCGCAAAATGAGACGCGGATCAAAGGGTGAGGGAATGAGATAGTCCGGTCCAAAGACGGGTATTTCGCCTGAATAGGCTTTGGCAGCAATATCGGACGTCACTTCGCGCGCCAGACCTGCAATGGCATTGACCGCAGCCATCTTCATGTCTTCGTTGATGGTGCGCGCGCCGCAATCCAGCGCTCCACGGAAGATGTAGGGAAAGCACAGGACGTTGTTGACCTGATTTGGGAAATCAGATCGGCCTGTGCAAATCATCGCGTCGGGACGTGCTTTTCTGGCATCGTCGGGCATGATTTCCGGATTGGGATTTGCCAGCGCCATGATAAGTGGCCGGTCGGCCATGTTTTTGAGCATTGCCGGTTTGAGAACATTGGCCGCCGAGAGGCCAAGAAACACGTCCGCGCCTGCAATGCTTTCGGACAGAACGCGATGGTCGGAGCGTTGGGCATAGACGGATTTCCACTGATCCATCAGTTCTTCGCGTCCCTCATAAACCAGCCCGACAATATCGTGGACCCAGATGTTTTCGCGCCGCGCACCCATGCTGACAAGCAGATTGAGGCAGGCAAGAGCGGCTGCGCCGGCGCCGCTCGTTACGATCTTGATGTCGTTGAGCTTTTTCCCAGTCAATTCCAGTGCGTTGGTGACAGCCGCTGCGACGATAATGGCTGTACCGTGTTGATCGTCATGGAAGACCGGGATGTCCATTTTTTCGCGCAATTGTGCTTCGATTTCAAAACACTCAGGCGCCTTGATATCCTCCAGATTGATTCCGCCAAAGGTAGGCTTCAGGGCGGAGACAACGGTCACCATCGTGTCGATGTCCAGAGCATCAACTTCTATGTCAAAGACATCGATTCCGGCGAATTTCTTGAACAGAACCGCCTTGCCTTCCATGACAGGTTTCGAAGCCAGCGGGCCAATGGCACCAAGACCCAGTACCGCGGTTCCATTTGTGACGACGGCAACCAGGTTTGCCCGGGCCGTGTAATCGGCTGCCAGTTGCGGATCTTTCTGAATGGCAAGGCAGGGCGCCGCAACGCCCGGAGAATAGGCAAGAGCAAGGTCCCGCTGATTTCCAAGCGGTTTGGTGGCCTGTATTTCCAGCTTACCCGGACGGGGGTATTTGTGAAAATACAGAGCGCTTTCATCAAGGTCGTGAATGCCGGAGTCCTCAGGCTTGTCTTTTTTGCCGCTCACTTTGTTCATTCCTCCATTGTGCTTGCGCATTCATTGGAAATTCACGCCTTGGAAATTCAGGCGTAAGGCATCAATCCTTACCACGCAAACAGGTTCTGGCATCCTGATACTTCGTGGCTGCGATCAGTTGATCTGCCCATCCCGGGCAATCGGGGCCGCGTCGACGATGATCGCGTCAAAAGGCGCTGGGGTAAATGCCCCCATCCACCAGCAGGCTGCGACCTGTCATATAGCCGGCATGGCGAGAGCACAAAAATGCACAGGTATTGCCAAATTCGGATATGGTTCCCGCGCGCTTGGCCGGGATCTGCTGCAGTGTGGCCTGTTTCACGTCCTCAATGGACTTTCCGGTTTTTTCGGAGGTGTTCTTGAAGGAAGACGTGAGGCGATCCGTGTCCATCTTGCCCGGAAGCAGGAAATTGATGGTGACGTTCCTGTCGGCCACCGTTCTGGCGACACCTGCCAAAAAGGATGTCAGGCCGGCCCGTGCACCGGAAGACAGATCAAGTCCGGGGATCGGCATATAGACGGATGACGATGTGATATTGACGATGCGGCCGAATTCGCGTTCGCACATGCCATCAATGACACGTTGTATCAGTTCTATCGGCGTGACCATGTTCTGGGTCACCCCTTCGAGCAGGGCCGCCCGGTCCAAGTCGCGAAAATCGCGAAAGGGTGGGCCGCCATTGTTGTTTACAAGAATATCCGGGTTGGGACAGGCCGCAAGCAATGCATCCTGGCCGGCACTGGTTGAAACGTCGGCAATCACCTGTTCCACGCGCGCACCTGTCGCATTGCGTATTTCATCTGCTGTTGCTGCCAAAACCTGTTCGTTTCTGCCATTGAGCACGACATCGCAGCCGGCTTCGGCCAATGCGATGGCGCAGCCTTTTCCCAAGCCGCGGCTGGAGGCGCAGATGATCGCTTTTTTACCTGAAATCCCGAGATCCATGGCGGCTTCCTTTCAATGAATAAAGTGCACTTTCAATAGATGAGCAAACTTGCGAAGTCCATCAGAAGACAAAGAGAAAGCAGATCAGTGCGCGATTGTCATTTGATTGTGACATGAGTCTGATTATCCATCCAAACGAAAGTTTCAAACGACAAGGATGGTGTTGGAGATGACGAATGTGCGGCGGTTCAAAACGCTTTTCATATCCGATGTGCACTTGGGATCGAAAGCTGCGAAAGCGGAATTTCTCATCGATTTCTTGCGCCACCATGAAGCCGAAACGATTGTTCTGGTTGGTGACATTGTGGATGGCTGGCGGCTGAAAAGAAGCTGGTATTGGCCCCAGAATTGCAATGATGTTGTTCAGAAGTTGCTCAGGCAGGCCAGAAAGGGCACCCGTATTGTCTATATCCCGGGCAATCACGACGAATTTTTGCGCGCTTTTCCAGGAATGCATTTCGGTGGAATTGAGGTTGCCCAAAGCATTATTCACGAGGCAGCCGATGGCAGGCGCTATCTTGTCATACACGGCGATGAATTCGACGTTGTCGTTCGCCACGCCCGCGTTCTGGCCTATCTGGGTGACTGGGCCTATGATCTCGCAATATTGATCAATCGCGGGCTGAATGCCATGCGGCGGCAATTTGGCATGCCCTATTGGTCGTTTTCTGCCTGGGCGAAACTTCAGGTGAAGCAGGCGGTCAATTTCATCGGTGATTTTCAACGCGTCGTTGCACAAGAAGCGCGCCAGCGTGGTGTGGATGGGGTGATATGCGGGCACATTCACCATGCTGTCATAGAAGATGTCGACGGTGTGGTTTACATCAACACGGGGGACTGGGTTGAGAGCTGCACTGCCGTTGCAGAGGATTTTAATGGCAACATGCAACTGCTGCGCTGGAGCAGGACAATTCACATGGGCGGAAATGAAATCATGCCAGAGGAAGCCAAACCGTATGGCGCAGAAAACCGGTTCCCCGCTGAAGCAGCCTGAAGCAGGCGTTTGATCTGGCTGGCTTGCCTGAGCTGGTCAACCTCGGTGCATGCAACTCCTTGCAGGCAGGCAACCGAATTCAGGTGTTTGCAGCTTGTGAGCGGGAGACCTCTGGAAATACGGCATGCCATTTTCCTGTGGCAGGCAGTCGTGATGTTTTCACGCCGTGGGGCCAATGGTGTTGGAGGATTGCATCGGACGGTGAATTGCCGCTGAATTGAGAGGCGTTAGGCGGTGACAGGCGTCTTATAACTGGGTATGTGTCTTTCATGTCTTTGCCGCCACATCAAGAATCACAGTCTGAAGTGAATGCCGCTGCCGAACCCATTTCGGTAGACGAATTTATCACACCTGAAGTTGATGTTCTGGATTCCAATGGCCAAACGCATCTATCTCTATCCGGTGACTGGCAATTGCGTTGCATCGCCAAGATTGACAACGCCATGCGTGCTCTTGAGGTATCGATCAAAAGTGAACATGTGACCATTGATCTGGGCGGTATCAGACAATTTGATACCTCGGGAGCACTGGTTGTCGAGCGCCTGCGAGATGCGCTTGAGCAAAGAAAAATTGGTGTGGATTACCAGTCCATAACAGCGGATCGCACGACATTGCTGGGCGCTGTTTCCAGTGCCCGTCACGCGGATTTTGGCGATGATGATAGTGCCGGTCCGAATCTCAGCCTGGCAGACCGCATCTTTGCACCGGTCGGACGATTGGCCTATGCGTTCTGGGACAATTTCGTTGCTATCCTTTTCATCTTGGGATCAGTCGTGCGCGGGACCCAGCTCAAACGGAACCGCTCGTCGGGGATTTCTGCGGCTGCCATTTTCAGCCAGATGGACCACATGGGTGTGCGTGCCGTTCCGATCATTGCACTGATGTCCTTTTTGATTGGCGGGATCATCGCCCAGCAGGGGGCCTTCCAGCTCCGCACCTTTGGTGCCGAACTGTTTGTTGTTGACCTCGTGGGGATTTTGCAGCTGCGGGAAATCGGCGTTCTGTTGACTGCAATCATGATTGCCGGGCGCTCCGGATCGGCCATAACGGCGGAAATCGGGTCGATGAAGATGCGCGAGGAAGTCGACGCGCTGAAGGTTATGGGTCTCAACCCCGTTGGTGTTCTTGTCTTCCCGCGTCTGGTGGCACTGGTCGTCATGCTGCCCCTGTTGACTATAATTGCGAATTTTGCCGCACTTTTTGGGGCGTGCCTTACAACCTGGATCTATTCAAATATTACGCCTGATACGTTTCTTGCCCGGCTGAGAGAGGCCATTGACCTTTCGACACTGGCGTCGGGAATGATCAAGGCGCCATTCATGGCGCTGATTATTGGCATTGTCTCTTCTGTCGAAGGACTGAAAGTGTCAGGCAGCGCTGAATCCCTGGGGCGCCATGTGACATCCTCGGTGGTGAAGTCCATTTTCGTCGTGATCCTTGTCGACGGCATGTTTGCCATCTTTTACGGAGCGATCGATTTTTGACAATGGTGGAAGCAACCCCGGAAAATGGTCGTGCAGACGGCGGCGTTGAACCTGCGAACGGGCGGCGTGAAATTATTCTTCAAGCACGCGACATCAGTGTTGCGTTTGGATCCCATCAGGTGTTGCAGCATCTGGATCTGGATATCTGGAGAGGCGAAATCCTCGGGTTTGTGGGGGCCTCCGGGGCCGGCAAGTCGGTTCTTTTGCGCACGATCCTCAAATTGACCGCCCGGCAGGCGGGGTCAATCCGGATTCTCGGTCTTGACTACGACAAGGCCACTCCCGAGCAGCGCATGTCTTTGGATATGCGGCTGGGTGTGCTTTTTCAGCAGGGCGCATTGTTTTCGTCTTTGACGGTTCTCGAGAATATTCAGGTCCCCATGCGGGAATATCTCGATTTGCCAAAAAAATTGATGGACGAACTGGCTTTGCTGAAAATTGAGTTGGTTGGACTTCGTCCGGAAAGTGCCGATCTCTATCCGGATGAGCTTTCCGGTGGAATGATCAAGCGGGCAGCGCTTGCGCGCGCCCTGGCTTTGGACCCGGATCTGGTCTTCCTCGATGAACCGACATCCGGTCTCGATCCGATCAGCGCGGCGGAATTTGATGAACTGATTGCCAAGTTGCGCGATACGCTTGGGTTGACGGTGTATATGGTGACCCACGATCTTGACAGCCTGTTTTCGGTCTGCGATCGAATTGCTGTTCTCGGTGGCAAGAAGATTGCGGTTGAAGGGACAATCGAAGACATGCTTGCCAGCGATGAACCATGGGTCCGCTCCTATTTCCATGGCAAACGGGCACGTTCGCTTGTGCGAACGAAGTAATTGGGCGCATAATGCTGTATATGCGGACAAAATAGAATCACAGGGCCTGACAAAGTGAACCGGAACCGATTTTAATGGAAACCAAGGCCAATTACACGATTGTAGGCGTGTTTACGCTTGCTGTCATCTTTTCCGCTTTCGGGTTTGTCTACTGGATGGCAACCTACGGAAAATCCGGAGAGATGGCGCAATTGGAGATCAGGATTCCGGGTTCGGCCAGCGGTCTCAGCGTCAGTGCGCCGGTTCTCTTTAACGGAATTCGTATCGGCTCAGTGACCTCATTGACCATCGACGGCGTGGATCCGAACTACGTTCTGGCCATGACGGAAGTGCGTGCCTCGGCCCCGGTTTTTGCGACCACCAAGGCGAAGCTTGGTATCCAGGGATTAACGGGGCAGTCTCATATCGAACTCAGTGGTGGCGACACTGGCGGTGACAACATACTTGAGCAGTCGGTTGAAAGAGGGAGCTATGCTACTCTCACTGCGGAAGAATCCAGTGTGACGAACCTGTTGGCAACTGCTGAGGATATCCTAAGCCGGGTCGACAAGGCGGTGACCGGTATTGAAGAGTTCGTGACGGCCTCCAAGGGACCTTTGGCAAAAACCGTGGAGAATGCCGAGCAATTTTCTGCTGCGCTGGCTGAAAATTCTGACGGTGTCAGCGATTTCCTCAAGAGTGCGTCGTCACTTGCATCCACATTGAAAGATGTGTCGGGCACGCTCGAGGGTGTCATGACGAAGGCTGAGGCTCTGGTGGCTGCGGTCGAGCCGGCAAGAGTATCGGCGATCGTGAAAAATGTCGAAAAAATCAGTTCACAGGTTGCTGATGCATCGTCTGATTTTCAGCCGATGCTGGAAGAATTCAAGACCGCGGCAACCAATCTTTCGAAACTGGGTGAGAATGCTGATGTCACGCTTGGCCGGGTGGATACGCTTGTGGCTGCCGTGGATCCAGCCAAGATCACGCAGACGGTTGATGATGTTTCAGCGGCGAGCGTACAGGCACGCCAAGGCATTGCCAGCCTTGTCACCGTTGCCGATACAATCGGCAATCGCAATGAAGACATCGATGCGATCATCACCAATGTGAATCAATTGTCCGGGCGCCTTAATGATGTGGCCCTCAAGGTGCAGGCAACGCTGGACAAGCTTGATGGGGTCATGGGCGACAGTGATGCTGAAGGTCTGGTCACCGAGGCCAAGAAAACCCTTAAAACCTTTCAGGAAGTTGCCAATACAATCAACGCTCATGTTGGTCCGATCGCCGAGAATCTGCAACGGTTCTCGGGTACTGGACTGCGTGATTTTGAGGCGCTGATTTCCGAGGCGAGACGCTCCGTCACCCGTATTGAGCGAACGATCTCCGAGATTGGCAGCCAACCGCAAAGCCTGTTGTTTGGAACATCAGGTGAAGTGAAACAATTTGACGGGCGAAGACGGCGTTGACAACGCGTCGCAGAGTGCTGTTAGCTAGAATGGCCTGCTGGATGGCAGGATCAAGGGGGTTCTTTGACTTACTGGACCAGTAAATCGATTTCTATCGTGGCGCTGTTGATCGGCGCAATGGCTCTTGGCAGCTGTTCAGTGATCAGCGGACCCAAGAATGATACGTTTGAACTGACAAAGATCGCACCGGTAAAGGGGCCGAATTCCCGGCGCCGCCAGATCGTTGTGACAGATCCGTCGGCTGTAAAATCACTCGATGGTTCGAATATTGTTGTGCGCACGTCTCCATCTGCCATTCAGTATCTCGCCAGATCTCAGTGGAACGACAATCTGCCGAAACTGGTGCAACAAAATCTGATCGATGCGTTCGAGGATTCCGGCCGGCTTGGTGGTGTCGGGAAACCCGGTGACGGTATTGCCGTCGACTATCTGGTTTCACCAACAATCCGATCGTTCGAAATTATCAGCAACGGCACGGATACAGCGGTGGTGGAAATATCCGTTCGCATCATCAATGATCGCAACGGCGTGGTGAAAGCACAGCGCGTGTTCCAGTCCACTGCAGCAGCAGCGGGTGTGACCAACGCAGATTTCATTGATGCGCTGGATAGAGCCAACGGCAAGATCATGAATGATATCGTTGCCTGGGCATTGAAAATCATCTGATAGGCGAGGGGCTCGCCGCCCCCCACAAGGGGCGCTACAAGCCTGCTGTTCATCTTTTGGTTCAAGTCTGGGCAATTGGAAAGACCTGATCATATGCCCAGTTGAATACAAAGGCATAGACCATATAGAAAACGGCGAACGAAATATCCATTGTAAAGGCCTGCAGCAGGCTGACGTTGAGATACCATGCGATGAATGGCATCAAGACGATCAGAAGCCCCAGTTCGAAAATCACCGCGTGAATGACGCGCACAGCCATGGTCTTGCTGACAGATCCGGCAATTCTGATCATGGCATGGTCGAACAGCAGATTATAGGCATAATTCCAAAGCGTTGCGATGGAGGCGCTTACCAGGCTGACCAGCCCCATATCGTGCAGCGGCATTCCAAAGACAAACGCTGCGGCAGGCGTTGATATGATCAGGCCAATTATTTCAAAACTGATTGCGTGCCGAATGCGGTCAGAACGTGTTCGCATGATCGTCCCCAATTGTTCTGGCCGTTGAATTACACGGCCGGATGTCAAACGGGTCGTCCCGAATTGTGTCCTGTATGGGGAGGTCGTCCTCGCAAGTCAGAATCTATCATTCTGACTTGGCTGCGACAAGATGGGGCGCACGGGATTTTTCTGCTTTTGGTTCCGTCTGCCCTGAGGCATTCCCAATCGAAATCAAATGCAATTGCCTCTTGAACCTATAGCCACTAGAGGGACTATATCCATGGTTGTTGGATATTCCACAGCGTTCTCAGGAGATCAAAATGGCAGGTCATCATCATCATCATATCGATCCGGATTCAGGTGATGCCCGTGTCTGCTGGGCGGTCCTGGTCAACCTTGGGCTGACTGTCGCCCAGCTCATCGGCGGGGTTCTCTCTGGAAGCCTCGCGCTCATTGCGGATGCCATTCATAACCTTTCCGATGCGCTCTCGCTCATCATTGCTTTTTTCGCACGCAAAATAGCACGGCGACCTGCAGACGGCAAAATGACCTTTGGCTACGGGCGGGCGGAGGTCGTGGCTGCCCTTGTCAACTACACGACCCTGATCGTCGTTGGCCTCTATCTGGTCTATGAAGCGGTTCTGCGCTTTATCGAGCCGTCGGGCGTTGATGGTTGGCTTGTGGTCATCATTGCCGCCATTGCCCTCGCAGTCGACACTGTGACCGCGTTGCTGACCTATTCACTTTCGAAACAAAGCGTCAATATTCGCGCAGCATTCCTGCACAATGTGGCCGATGCTCTTGGTTCGGTCGCGGTGATCGTGGCAGGGACCTTGATCATACTTTTCGATTGGCGCCTGATCGATCCGCTGGTGACCTTGATGATTGCCGGTTACATCCTTTGGCAGTCTTTCGGCGAAGTGGGTGGAGTCATACGGATTTTGATGCTTGGAAGCCCTCCCGATCTGCACACAGAGCAGGTGCTGGCCGAAATGCAGAACATTGACGGCGTTGCAGATGTCCATCATCTGCATCTGTGGCAAATGCAGGAACATGAAAAGGCAGTCGGTTCACATGTTGCGATTGTTGCCGGAAGATGGGGCGATGCCGATGCCATCAAGGCTGCCGTCAAGCAGGTCCTGAAAGACAAGTTTGGCATTTCACACGCGACGTTGGAATTGGAGTGCGCCAATCATACCTGTATTGATCCGCAAATCATCGGCCATGATGATGGCGTTCGGCTGTCAGGGGATCATGACAAAGTTCAGACCGGGTGACGTCAAAAAGTTCTTTTAAAGCTGCTGCCCGCTAACACATTGATTCATCACCACGCCGGAAGTCGTTGAATTTGTGCTCTTCTTGTCCGACAATGTTCAGGCAGTCTGCACACACGTCCCGTTTGGTGCAACGATGATCCGTCTGCGTTGACGATCTGGACATGGTCGTTGCACGTCAAGATGCCCTTCCTGTTTACCTGGGAAAATGCACAGTTCAAAAGATTGCAGGTCTTGATGCCGTTTCGTCATTTGGCGACGTGTAATTCCGCGGCGATATTAGTCGGGGAGGCATCGTCGAACGAGATGACCACAGGCATCAGCATCCATCCTCCGGCAACCCTCGCACGTCTCAGCGGTCATTTGTTTGTCGACTTGATACAGCGTGACCAGACATGGCGAGGCGTTGTCATGCCAGCGTGAAGCCGCGTGCTGAAATGCTGTTCCAAATGAAGGCTTGAATGGGCAGCAATGGTATTGGCGTGGATCTCGATCCACCGGTCCCATGTCGCAAGCAACAGATGAGTTGCTCGTCGGTGGGCCCACCCATCATACAATTCTCGATGATGCGATCAGCCCAATAGAAACGACCGGGCAGTGCCCTTGGCATGCCCGGCCGACTTGTTTCGTTCTACTTCAGGCGGCCACTTGCGTGCGCCAACATTGTATAGACCTTGCCCGTATCCGAGGTCAGATAGGTCTGGGTTATGACTTTGTCGCGATCATTCTTTGCGACATCGGCAAGCAGCTTTTCAAAGTCGGCAATGTAGTGATCAACCGCCGTCGTGAACTCTGGCTCCCTTGCATATTTGCTCTTGATCTCTTCAAAGGTCTTCTGTCCCTTGAGGGTATAGAGCCGGCGCGTGAAGATATCACGCTCGCCGCTTTGGTAACGACGCCATAGTTCCACCGACGCATCATGATCAATTGCCCGGGCGATATCGACCGACAGTGAATTGAGCGATTCAACGACCTGACGTGGGTTTCTGCTACGCGCATTGTTGCCTGAGCTGTTCGCCGCGCCGCGCGGTGGCTGGTTGCTCTCACCGTCTTGCTGCCGTGAAGCGCTTCTCAAAAGATCCCTGACCCAACCTTCACCTTGCTGCTTGCGTGCGGGGGTGGAGACCGCATCCGTTGGCGCGGGTACCGGTACCGGTGCAAGTGAGGCCTTTGACGCAGACTGCGTTGCCTTCTGGGTTGCTTGCTGCGTTACCTGCTGAGTAGCCTGCTGGCCCGACTGGCTGGAACTTTGCATGACACCCATGCCGCCGCGCAGGTCCATCCTGGATTCAGAATTCTGGGATACCGGTACTTCGACTTGCGCTACCGGTGCCTCTGCGACCTTTGCTTCTGCAACGGGTTTCTCGACCACTTTCAGTTCAACAACGGATGGTGCTGGTGTCGATGCTTCGACTGGTGCCGGTGCAACGGGTTTCTGTTTTGCCGGCTTGTCTTGTGGACCGGAGTGATCAAGCATGTGTGATGAATGCTCGACAATGGCAGACAGATCCTGCAGTGCCTTGATCTGCTCTGACACGGCATTGCGCATGGCAGCAGTGCTTTCACGGGTTTCTTCAGGAAGATCAAATATGCCCTTCTTGATTTCACTGCGTGTGCTGTTGAGTTCCTCGCGGATTTCATTGGCAGACTGGCGGATTTCATTCGTCGCGCCAGAGAAGCGGGATACGGCATCCTCTACAGCTTCACGGATCGCCTGTTTCATTGTGTCTGCAGTCGTGACCGAGCGGCTTTCCGTATCCGACAGCATAGCGCTGATGGTTTCGATAGAGGAGGAGAGGCTGCCCGACAGGGCTTTGGCAGAACTGCTTGCCCGTTCGCTGGCCTTACCGAATGCCTCTTCAACGATGGTTTCGAGAGAACGCATGTTCTTCTCGATTTCCTCGGAACGCGTCACCAACCCGGTGGAAAGACCATCCAGGGCTTCCTTGCGTTCTTCCAGAGTGTTGGACAGGCTTGATTGTGCTGATCCGAGCAGATCCGATGCCGAAGCCAGGACTTTGGAATGGTCGTCGAAGCTGCCGGCAATTGCACTCACACGGCCAAGAGTCTCGCTGGATATGGTGTCCAGCTGAGAAATGTTGGTCTTGAGTATTTCAGTCGAGTCGGCAAATATTTCTGCCGCACGACCCGCAGAACCAGCGAATTTTTCGGTTGTGCTGGTCAGGCGTGTATCCACCTCTTCAAGTGTCGAAGCCGTGCTGCTGATAAGGCTGGATATGGACGAATTGCTTCGGCCCAGTTCAGCAATCAGTTCGCTCACTTCCGTTTTCAGACTGTTGCCGGCGCTGCCGATGGCATCCAGCGTTTCCCGGGTGCGGGACGTCAATGCGTCAACAAGCGCAGTACTCTGAGACTGCAATTGTTCGGCACTGGCGGCAGTGATCTCCTGGATATCTTTGGTGATCTGCTGGCCACGCTCTGCGTAGGCTTCAACCAGCGGCAGAGCCTGCTCGTCGATCAGCTTGGACAGTTCTGTCGAGCGGCTGGACAGCATCGAGTTCAGCTCGCGCGTGTGCTCGTCCAGAGTGGCTCTGATCGAGTTGTTACGGGCATCAAGTGCTTTCTCGCTGTCAGCAAACTGCGAAACAATTGTCTGGGCCTGCTGTCCGACTTTTTCACCCGCTTCATGGGCCGCGTTGGTAATGGCGCTTGCAGCACCAAGAATACCGGATTCACTTTCAGCCAGATGCCCGGTCAGTTCGGCAAATTGCTTGTTCAGCGATTCTGTACGTTCAGCCAACCGCATTTCGACAGCATCGGAATATTTGGCCGCAGCCAGATTGAGCTGTGTTGAGAAATCGTGGCCAATGCCTTCCAGAGACTCTGCGGAACGTTTTGCTTCGGAATCCATCTGCTCGACGGTTTGCGTCACTGTTTCACGCAAGGTCGCCGCCATTCCCAGTGCACGGCTTTCGATCGTCGTATTGACACTCTCGAGGCCGGAGTCGAGAACATCGTTCATGATCTGCAGGCGATCCTGCATATTGGCAGTACGGGTATCAATCGTGGTGCCAATGAGTTCGACATTGGTCGCCAGAGTTGTGTCCATGGCCGCAACGCTGTCATCCAGTTTGGATGACATGGTCATGATTTCACCCGATAGTGTCTGCGCAATTCTCTCGTTGCCCGTACCCATCAAGCCTTCGATCCGCGCAGAATTGCTTTCCAGGGTCGCAGCAAGTGTCTCCGTGTTGTCGACAACGGAATGGGCGATGGAACTGGTGCCTTCACGGATCAGATTGTCAATCCGGTCAGCATTGGTTCCAAGTGTACTGGCCAGCATGTCGGTATTTTCGACGATGGAGCTGGCAATCGAACCTGCACCGTTGCGCAGGATGGTGTCGAATTGTTCGGCATTTTCTCCCAATGTGCTGGAGATTGACCTGGTGTGTCCGGCAACCGAGTTGGCAAGAGATTCAGTGCCTTCACGCATCAGGCTGTCAATCTGGGAAGCATTTGCTCCAAGTGTATTGGATATTTCAGCCGTATGCGTTGCGACGGAACTTGCGATCTCGTCGGAGCGTTCACGCATGATGTTGTCGAGGCGATCGGTATTGGCTCCCAATGTCGTGGCAAGCAATTCCGCGCTCTGTTCAGCAGAACTCGTGATTGCCCCTGCACCCTCACGCAATATGGAATTCACCCGGTTGGCATTGGCACCCAAAGTGGTGGCCAGCATTTCCGCGCTTTGTGCGGTCGCACTGGTAATGCCACCGGCACCCTCACGCAAAATGGCATCAACCCGTGCGGCGTTCGACTCCATGGTCGTGGACAGCATATTCGAGCTCTGTTCCACGGAGTTGGTGATGGCTCCTGCACCTTCACGCAGAATGGAGTCGACCCGTTCGGCATTGGACCCGATGGTGTTGGCCAGCAAATTCGAGCTCTGCTCTGCAGAGTTGGTGATTGCTCCTGCACCCTCACGCAAAATGGTATCAACCCGTTCGGCATTGGATCCCATGGTGCTGGCAAGCAGCTCTGCACTTTCGGCGGTCGAAAGTGTGATTGAATCAACGCCTTCACGCAGAATGGTACTGACGTGATCGGAGTTGGCCCCCATGGTATTTGCCAGACGTTCAGCGCTCTCGGCTGTCGAAAGTGTGATTGAGTCAACACCCTCACGCAGAATGCTGTTCATGCGATCGGAATTGGATCCCATGGTGTTTGCCAGACGCTCTGCGCTCTCGTCGGTTGAAAGCGTGATTGAATCAACGCCATCGCGCAGAATGCTGTTCATGCGATCAGAGTTGGATCCCATGGTCGTTGCAAGCAGTTCTGCACTCTTGGCGGTTGATGTTGTGATTGATTCAACACCCTCGCGCAAAATACCGTCCATGCGATCAGAATTGGATCCCATGGTCGTGGCCAAAAGTTCTGCGTTCTGTGCGGCAGAATTGCTGATGGCGCCAACACCTTCATTCAAAATGCTGTTCACCCGTTCGGCTGTGGCACCCAGCGTACTGGCTATGACTTCGCCATGTTCCGATACCGAGTTTGCGATGGAGCCGGTACCTTCACGCATGATGGTATCGATCCGCTCTGCATTTGAACCCAGCGTCGAAGAAAGCACTTCTGTGCTGTCTGCAACAGATTTTGTGATGGCGCCCGTACCATCGCGCAGGAGACCGTCTATGCGCTCGGCATTGGAGCCAAGCGTCACGGCAAGCGCATGGGTGTTTTCCGTCACCGCCCGGCCAACTGCCGCAGCACCATTGTTCAACAGGCCTTCCAGCCGTTTGGCGTTCGAACCAAGTGTGTCGGACAAGGATTGTGTTCCGTCATCAGAAACGGTGCGAATGGCCTGTGTGCCTTCACTGATGAGAGTCTGCAGTCTTTCAGCGTTTGAACCAAGTGTTTCAGACAAGGATTGTGTTCCGTCATCGGAGACGGTGCGAATGGCTTGCGTGCCGTCCTTGATGAGGGTCTGCAGGCGCTCAGCGCTTGATCCAAGGGTGGATTCAAGTTTCTCGGCGCTTTCAGAAGCTGCATTGTTGATCGCAGCCGCTCCAAATCCGATCAGACCTTCCAGACGTTCTGCACCGGTGGTGAAAGTGGCTTCGAGGTTTTGCGCGTTGTCGACAGCAGCTCTGTTGATCGTATTTGCGCCATCCTTGATTAATCCGGCTATATTGCTGGTACTTGAATCCAATGTGGCGGCAAGTTCAGCTGTCCTTTCGCCGACTGCGCGACCAAGGTTTTCGGTGCCGTTCTGCATCAGGGCATCGACGCGGTTGGAGGTGTTTTCCATGGCCGTTTCAACTGCGCCGACCTTGGCTTCCAGTTTCTGCTCGATTTCGCTGCTGCTGCTCGCCAGAATGGCTTCAAGGTTTTGCGTCCGCTCAGAGAGCGTTTGCGAAATGCGGCCGGCGTTTGATTTCAATATGCCTTCAATCGATCCGGTGCCACCAACAAGCGTGCTGTTGATGCTGTCAAGATTTTCACTGAGCTTGGCTGACAGTGTGCCGCTTCGCTCATCGAAGGTTGTGGAGAATTCCAGGACCCGTTCGTCGAAGGCCGTGTTGAGCTGCGAGATCGTGCTTTGCAGTCTCTCTTCAAAGAAACCGGATCGAACATCCAGATCGCTCATGGCATCTTCAGTGTAATGCTGAAGGCTCTGACGGAAGTTCACCGACTTTTCATCAAGCTTGGCATTGAGCGATTCAATGACATTGTCCAGTCCGCCGCTGAGTGCCTGTTCACCAACGCTCAGACTCTCATTGATTTCCCGGGTGCGGGTGACCAGTGTCTCATTGAGCTGACGTGCCCGTTCGTTGAGGATCGTATTGAGCTTCTTGGTGTTGTTGTCGAGCGAGGATGCCCGGGTTTCGAATTCACCCAGCAGACTTTGGCCATGCTCACTCAATGTGTCCTGCAGGGCTTCAAGACGGCTGTCAAATTCCTTTGCCAGAGCGCGACCCGAATTGCCGAATGACAACATCAGAGCTTCCGTCCGCTTCTGCAGCAGGTCGGAAACGGACTGTGTCAGATCTTCTGCCTGACCGGAAAGCCTTGTCGTGCGCGTGTCCAGCAACTCTGCAACCGCTTTGCCCGATGTGGACAGACGATTGGTGATTTCGTCGCCGGCGGTCTCCAGTTCTTCGCGCAGCTGCTCATGGGCGCTGACGATGGAGGCACGCACGCGTTCGGAGTGGACCACGATCGCTTCGCGTTCGTTGCTCAGGCCTTCTACAAGACTGCGCAGGCGCACTTCATTGTCTGAGTAACTGTGCTCCAGCGCATTGATTTCCGAATGGACAAGTGTTTCCAGCTCAGAGGCACGGGCGATGGTTCGTTCAATGCCTTCGTTGATCGCCGAGACTTCCCGGCGAACGGCCTGGCCAACGCGCATGATGTTGTCCGTTGCCATTGTTTCGGGTTCAAAAAGCCGAATGGCAAGTTCAGCCATGGATTTGGCGACGGCGCGCATTTCCTGGGCGCGGGCAATCATCAGACCGAAAGCCAGGAAAATGAGAACCGGCAAAACGATGGCCAGCAAAGCGGTCAGATATTCGGGGTTGATCGCCAAATCGGCAAAAGAGTCGATTTCCCAAATTCTTGAGCCGTAAATGAGATTTGTAAATATCAGACCGCCCAGAACCCAAAGGGCTGACAGGATATAAGTGGCAATTCTCGTTGAGCGGCCACCCTTACCGTCAAGTGTACGCATAATTGCGGCGCGCGACTCCCGGCTGTCATCATTGGCTGGTGCAAATGATTGCTGAACAGGCCGTGCAACCGCTTTCGGCGCCTGTTGTGGACGTGGCTGCGGCTGAGGCTGTGGCCTGACCTGTTGTTTGGTCTGCGGACGGGCACTGCGGACCGGTTCAGCGCTGATCTTGCTTTCGGGCGAGGGCCTGGACGGCTGTGGCCGGTTCGCGATCCTGCCTGGCGTGGTCCGCTTGTTCATCGATGCCGTTCGTGCCGTTTCGCTATCTGATTTTGCAAGCTCGGCAGCGGCCGATTCAACTTGAGCCTCAAGTTCCTCAAAGGACTGCTCATCGGATGAATCCGCATCGTCGTCCCTTTCCAGGTCCAGACGCAAAGCGTCTTCCAAGGCCTTGAGAGGATCTTCAACTGAACTGGTCTGTGCGCTTCTTTTTGCCATTTTGATCAATGCCTCGTACTCTGAACCAAACATCCCGGGACATAACCTGGGTAACCGGTCCGGTTATCCGGAAGGAGTGATCTTTGCCGACTTTTTTGTGTGATTTTCCGGTTCGAACAGAACCGCCAATCACACCAACACCCCTCACGCGCAGCCTTACCAGGGCAAGAACTGTGCGTGCCAGCGCTCATTTGTTGCATACATATGGTTACGAAACAAATTCTATAGCGCCAAGAAAGGGTTTGCTTGCTTAATGAACTATGACGTTGATTGATGCTTTCGTCAAAATTCGCTTTGTTTCCGGCGTTTACCATGCGTTAACCATATATACAAATATCTCGGCGTTTGATGACCGCTATTAATCCGATCCGCAGGATTCTGCTGTGCAGTGCACTTTATACCATTGGGAAAGGGTAAATTATGGCAATGCAGCAGGAATTCTTCGAAGCTCCACAACATTCGTTAAAATGCAATCCATCGCGCGCGCGGCCCATTGATCTGGTGCATTTGGCGCGCAGCACCAGGGGAAACAAGGAAACGGAAACGACGGTTCTGGGTCTTTTTGCCCGTCAGGCCAGACAATGCGTCAACCAGCTGTGTGAAACAGGGCAGGGGACAAAAAATGCCGATCCGGTTGCAGCCGTTCAGGCATTGCGCGGGTCTGCATCCAACGTGGGCGCATTCTGTGTGTCGCACGCTGCAGAGAGCCTTGAAAAGGATCCCCGGGACCAATTGTTGAATGAGGCACTGACCGATGCCGTTGTTGAGGTCGAGAATTTCATATCCGGGTTGTCGCGATAGTGTCCCGATTTTTTGCAGAATTGCTTCAAATGACAAGAGTGATGACAAGAATTACCCTGTAGTCCTTGACTTCCCCGTCAGTCTCTTTAACTCCGCATTGTTGTTACACGTGCGGAGCCTGACTTATGACAAAACTGACAATCGTTGCCCATGATGGCGTGAATTTTGATATTGATGCCGAAGACGGGTCGACGGTCATGGAAAATGCTGTCCGCAATTCCGTCCCCGGCATCGAGGCCGAATGCGGTGGTGCCTGTGCCTGTGCCACCTGTCATGTCTATGTTGATGACGCCTGGGCCGAAAAAGTCGGTTCACCGCAGGTCATGGAAGAAGACATGCTCGATTTTGCCTATGATGTGCGGCCGACATCGCGGCTGTCCTGTCAGATAAAGGTTACGCCTGAACTTGACGGCCTGATCGTACATGTGCCGGAACGCCAGGCTTGAATTTGATGCAACAGGCCGGACATTGAAATAATATAACCGGAGACACGCAGATGGCATCATTGATCGAAACCGATATCGTTATCATTGGTGCCGGACCGGTCGGCCTGTTTGCCGTGTTCGAGCTTGGCCTCTATGACCTTGAATGTCATCTGATCGATATTCTGGACCGCTCCGGTGGACAGTGCACCGAACTTTATCCGGAAAAGCCGATTTACGATATTCCGGCCTGGCCAAAGATATCCGGTCAGGAACTCACTGAAAAATTACTCGAGCAGATCAAACCCTTTTCACCCGGTTTCCATTTCAACAGAATGGTGACGGGCCTTGAAAAGCTGGATGACGGTCGCTTTGAGGTGACCACGGATGAGGGTGAAAAATTCCGGGCAAAGGTGGTTGTTGTTGCGGCCGGCGGCGGGTCCTTCCAGCCCAAACGTCCACCTATTCCGGGTATTGAAGCCTTTGAAGGCAAGGGCGTATTCTATTCTGTCAGACGCATGGAGGACTTCAGGGACCAGGATGTGCTGATTGTCGGCGGAGGCGATTCAGCGCTGGACTGGACACTCAACCTGCAGCCGGTTGCCGCATCGGTCACCCTGGTTCATCGCAGGGCGGAGTTTCGCGCGGCCGATGACAGTGTCAACAAGATGCTGGCCCTGCGTGAGGCGGGCGCGGTCCGTTTCGAGATCGGTCAGATCACTGCCTTGCGGGGCGAGGACGGGGCTTTGCAGGGCGCCACGCTGAAAGGCCCCGAGGGTGAGCGTGACATCCCCTGCAGCCGTATGTTGCCGTTTTTCGGCCTGACCATGAAGCTTGGTCCGATTGCTGATTGGGGGTTGAACCTGCATGAGAACCTGATTGCCGTCGACACTGAGAAATTTGAAACCAGCGAGCCGGGCATTTTCGCGATTGGCGATATCAACTGGTATCCAGGCAAACTGAAATTGATCCTTTCAGGCTTTCACGAGGCGGCATTGATGGCGCAGGCGGCCCGCAAGATTGTCAATCCTGACAAGCGGGTGGTGTTCCAGTACACGACCTCGTCCACAAGCCTTCAGAAGAAGCTGGGCGTCAAGTAAGGGTTGATCCAGATGACGCAATCGCATCAGGAACCCTCTGGATCCCGGTTTATACCGGTGGCGCGCACCTGGCGGCTGGCGCATGATCGCACGCTGCAGCTTGGGCCCAGGGGATACATCAAGGCTGTCGTCAATGTGACGCCGGATTCGTTCTCCGATGGCGGTCGTTTTGACTCGGTCGTCTGTGCTGTCGAAGCGGCCCAGGAAATGGCAGGAGAGGGTGCTGCCATTATCGATATCGGAGGCGAATCCACGCGTCCGGGTGCCGGGGCGGTTGATGCGCAAACAGAGCAGGCGCGTGTGCTGCCGGTCATCGAAATGCTGGCTCAGCGCAGCAATGTACTGATATCGGTGGATACCTATCGAGCCCAAACAGCCAGGCTCGCCATTGAGGCAGGGGCTCATATTGTCAACGATGTCTGGGGTTTGCAGAAGGACCCTGAAATGGCGGCAATCGTGGCGCAATGCAAAGCCGGTATATGCATCATGCATACGGGCCGCGAACGCACCAAGGCGGCCGACGTGATCGAAGACCAATTGTTGTTTCTGCGGCAATCTTTGAAAATTGCGGAGGCTGCGGGTATTGACGATGAGGCGATCACACTCGACCCGGGTTTCGGTTTTGCCAAGGATACAGACGAAAATCTTGAGCTGATGGCACGGTTCGCCGAGTTGCATGCACTTGGCCATCCGTTGATCGCCGGAACCTCCCGCAAGCGCTTCATCGGCGCCGTGAGCGGTCGTGAAACGGAAGACCGTGACATTGCCACGGCCGCGACAACGGCAATATTGCGTCTTGAGGGAGCTTCGATATTCCGCGTCCATGATATCGCTGCAAACAGGGATGCGCTGGCCATGGCCGATGCCGTCCTGGCTGTCCGGGCGACGCTGGCAGTTGGTGACAAAAGGGACTCACAAAGATGAACACGACGTTTCGTATCGGTCTGAAAAACTGCAGTTTTTTTGCCCGCCATGGGGTCCTTGAGGCCGAGCAGCAATTGGGTCAGCGGTTTTTTGTGGACGTGGATATGCACGTTTGCGCCGGCAAGGCCTTGAGCCACGATGATCTGGACAGCACCGTTGACTACGGCGTGGCCTTCCAGGCCATTGAAAAGATTGTCACGCAGGAGCGTTATCAGTTGATCGAGGCGCTGGCCTATCGCATAGGCAGCGGACTATGCGAAACATTCCCACAGATCAAAAGGGTCAGTGTCACAATTCGCAAACCGGGGGCTCCGGTTCCCGGTGTCCTTGATCATGCAGAGGTCTGTGTTGAATACATCCCTGAGTAAGTCGGATCCAATGCCCGATGACGGTTCAGCCAAAATGCACAGGGCGTCGCTGGGCCTGGGTGGGAATGTCGGCGATCCGCAGGAAAGCATGGCGGCAGCTTTGAACCTGTTGAATGCGATGTCAGAAATTGACATCGTGACGGTCTCGCGTGTTTACAGGACGCCGCCCTGGGGCAAGGTCGATCAGGACTGGTTTTACAATTGCTGCGCTTTGGTCCGGACGTCTTTGACGCCCCGGCAATTGCTTGAAGCCTGTCTGGCAGTGGAATCCAAACTCAAGCGCGTGCGGCGCGAGCGCTGGGGGCCGCGTATCATCGATATTGATGTCCTGACCTATGAATGCCTCATTGTGGATGAGGATGGTCTGGCTATTCCACACCCGCATATGCATGAACGTGCATTTGCATTGCTGCCGCTCAATGAAATCGACGGTACGATCATGGTTCGCGAGAAGCCCGTTTCACAATGGGCATCAGAGGTGGACGGAACGGGCATCGATCCTGCCAGCAAGGACGGATCCTGGTGGTTTTGACAATTGCCTGTCGTGCTCACATCACGGGATGATGCGTGCAATCCACAATGATACTCTAACGCTTGGAGCCGACCTTGCTCTCGCGCGTCAAGGTCATGCCGATCACCGGGATCATCTGGTTTTGAACCTTGACGGAGACGGTGATGTTCATCGTATCGGGTTCTTCCAGATGGGCAACCATGGCACCGTCGAGTTTCCTGCGATTGATACCAACCGTGATCTTGTTGCCCCTGACCTTTCCCGAGGTGATGTCCAACCCTTCACCGGCCGCGCCATCAAGAAAACGACCGGAATATTTGCCGCCTTTCAGGTTGATGATCGCCGACATTTTCTGTGAGAAGACACCAACGCGGCAATGACCATCCAGAGCAACGCCGCTGGCCTGCTCGACGGAGGGGCCACCTTTCAGGTTGCACACGAATTTCGTGCCCTTGTATTTTCCGGCCACGATCTTGCCCGGGCCTCGCCAGACACCCGACACAGAATCGAAAAAGACCTTTTCCTTCGCACCGGCCCAGGCCTGCGTCGCTATCAAGGATGTGAAGAGGGCAAGTATCGAAAGTGCGATTCGAAAATACATAATACAGCCTGCAACGGTTTTGATGATTCCACACCATCACTCAGAATGGTTAATGTCCGGTTGAGGATGTGTTCAAGGTTTATAACAGAAGCTGGTGTCTTTATGCAAACCATGGCTTTGAAAGGAGATTGGCAAATCTTCACCGGCATTCATCTGACCAGTTCTTCGATGTGTATTGACGAAATACAGGCAGCAGCTATGGTCCGGGCATGAACGAAAAAACGGCTGCAAAATCTCTGTCTGCTCTTGGACACGAAGCTAGGCTTTCCGTCTATCGCTTGCTGGTACGTGCTGGTGACGGTGGATTGAATGTTGGTGAAATCGGTCAGCACCTGACCATACCGGCGTCAACGCTGGCCCATCATCTGTCTGCTTTGGTTGAGGTCGGATTGGTTCGCCAGCAACGCCATGGCAGGGAAATACGCAACCATGCCAATTATGATGCCATGACGGATCTGGTGGATTTTCTGACGCGAGAATGCTGTGTCGGCGTAACTGCGCCCGCCACCGCCCCTTGAGTGAACGCCTGGAATTCAGTCTTTGGACTTTTGAGTGCCTGTCGCCTGACGTGTCAGATCACCCACAAAATCACCAATACCCGGACGCTTGAGCGCCTTGAAAGGCAGCGGTCGGCACAGGTCCATGGCTGCTATGCCAATGCGTGCGGTCATCAAGCCGTTGATGACGCCTTCTCCCAGCCTGGCGGACAGTTTTGATGCCAGTCCGTGACCGAGCAATTGTTGAACCATGCCGTCGCCGACTGCGATTGACCCGGTTACCGCCAGATGGCTGACAACATCCCGTGCAAGGCGGATTGCGCCCAGCGAGCCAGGCCGGCTGCCATAAAGCGTGGCAAGCGCCCGGATCAGGCGCATGGATTCAAACAGGACGTAGCCGATATCCACCAGGGCTCTTGGGCTGACGGCGGTCACCACAGACACGCGTTTGGATGCGTTGACAATCAGTTCGCGGGCCTGGCGGTCCAGCGGCGCCATCAATTCGATTTCGGCCAGTTCAATCAGGTGCGGACCGTCGATGATTTCGTCATCCAGTTCCTTCAGTCGTGCTCTGGGTCTTGCGGTTTGCGGTTGATGGGCGAACAAACGGATCAGTCTTTTCAAGACGACACGGGCTTTCGCCGGATTTTTCTCCGCCACGGCGGCGGCGGCTTCCTGACGCATGGACTGAACTGCATGAAGCCGCGCCAATGCGCTCAACTCTCTTGCTGCCAGGGCGATGAGTGCAAGAACAGCGATTGCCGTGAGAACGCTTGCAGTCCATCCCAGCCATGCGGATCGCTCGAAATAGGATGTGATCAGCCCATCCAGCCAGGTGGCAAAGGCCAGAGAAAACAACAGACCAAAGGCGGACATCGCCAGTTTTGCAAATGAAAACCGTTTGCGCCTCGCTTTGGCAATCGGCGGCGTCAATTGATCTGCCAGCACACCATCATCAATTGCCCGTTCATTTGGCGGTTGATCAGCCAGAAACAGATCATCTTCAGGCTGAATGAATTCGATACCTTCCGAAATGGAAACAGGCGTGCGTTCGCTGGATGCGGTTTCAGAATTACTCCTGGCTTTTCTGGGTTTGCTCTGAGCGGTTTCCTCAATTTTGAAGGCCGCTGGTTTGCGATTTTTCTCACTCATGCCAAACGGTCTCCGAACAGGAATTCAAAAGCCCGATCCAGACGGATATGCGGCAATGAGAGTGTCACACCCTCCGCTGTCTGCTCCAGTTCCGGCGGCCTGAATCGCACGAAATTCAGATGCGGAAAGGCCTTGGCCGGGTGCGCTTCCCCCTGCTGAAAGAATGATTCAACGTCAGCGGGCAAGTCCCCGGGAAATATGCCGGTTTTGCTGTTGCCATCGAACGTCTCTCCTTCGATTTTTTCGCCGGCCATGGGGGTTCCGATGATCAAGGGTAAACGCTCTTTGCCCTGTTTGACGCTCCCCTCTCGGGTTGCGCGTACAGCCGCCATGGCGACAACCTCGATATCCGCTTTGGAATAGCTGGCCTGCTGGGTGGCGCGTTCGACCAGTCGTCCGACAAGGTTTTCAAGCCGGTCATGGCTTTCATGATGCAGATGATCTGCCTTGGTGGCTCCTATGAGAACCCGATCGATGCGCCGGGTGAGCAATGATGTCAGCAGATTGCTGTTGCCCGGGCGAAAACACGAAAGAATATCGACCAATGCACGTTCCAGATCCTTCATGGCTTCCGTTCCGGCATTCATCGCCTGCATGGCGTCAATAAGAATGATCTGACGGTCGAGACGCGCAAAATGGTCACGGAAGAAGGGTTTGACCACCAGCGATTTGTAGGATTCGTAACGACGTTCCATCATGGCCCATAGGGAACCTGCCGGGGCCGGTCCGTGTTCCAGGTCCGGAAGTGGCGAGAATGTCAGGGCCGGGGACCCTTCGAGATCACCGGGCATCAGAAACCTGCCTGGTGGCAGCGTGGAAAGCGCCCGCTCGTCGCTGCGACAGGCACGAAGGTATTGTGCGAACAGATCGGATATTTCCCGGGCAACAGCTTCATCGGCGGTTTTCGCGTTTCCAACATCGGTTGAGCGCTGCAGCCATTTTTCTGCCAGGTCGATGCGGGCAGGGGAGCGCGCCAGATCAATCGCATTTTTGCTGAAGGTGCGATAATCCTGCTTCAACAGAGGCAGGTCCAGCAACCATTCGCCGGGGTAGTCGACAATATCAATCGACAATTTGCCACCGGAAAACAGGCGGTTCCAGGCGCTGGCGGATTCATATTCGATTGTCAGTCTGAGTTCGGAGATCGCCCGGGTCGATTGCGGCCACAGACGATCTTCGACAAGGGCTTTGACGTGGTCTTCATATTGAAAGCGGGGGACGCCATCATCGGGCTGCGGTTCGAGATAGGCTGATGCGATCCGACCGGAATTTTGTGCCTTGAAGAGGGGCAGCCGACCGCCGTGCAGAAGGTTGTGGACCAGGGCGGTGATGAAGACGGTCTTGCCTGCGCGCGACAGGCCTGTGACCCCGAACCGCATGGTTGGGCGAAGAAGATCGCCAGCCCGATCGGTCAGGTTGTCAAGCGTGATCAGGGCTTCGTCAGAAAACCGGGAAAGAGTGGAAACCAAATTGCACCTCGTTGGCAGCAACGCCTGTATTATCTCGGGCCCAAGTTGTTTCGGGTGCGAATCGTCCCGGCGAAGAATGAAAAGGTTTTTCATAAGTCAGCGCATCACCGCCGTCAGGTGAAACGCCAGCATTTTGCTACAAGAAAGGGCCCTTCCTTCCTTGGCATATGGATGCAGCCGGATCGTGTTTCAAGCTGATGTCCTGTTTTCCCGCGATGCCGTGAGGCTGCAAAGTAAAGACCAGACGGGAATATTCCTGCAGGTCAATCAGATGCCTTGCCGGCTTTTGTTTTCTGATTTTTCGGCGTCGAAAAACCTGTCAGCATGCCGCCTTCGCTTAAAGTTGAAAAATCGCCCGAAATTTCAATCACGGCCAGCCCCGCAGTCGGAAAACCCTTTTGCAACACTTTGCCTGCCTGCTTGCTTGTCGAGGCGCTCAATTGATGTGCTGTATCTTCCATCATCGGATTGTGCCCGATCAAAAGGACCGGTCGATTGGTCTGCCGCGCCAAAAGGCTGACATAATAGTCGTGGTCATTTTCATAGAGCCCGTCATCGTGTTCGACGATTGGTCCGTTGGACAGATGGGATTGTATGATTTCGCAGGTCTGGCGGCAGCGCCGCGCTGACGAACACAAAATGATTTGCGGCAGATGTTCAAATTTCGCCAGCACCGTCCCCATCAAGTTGGCATCTTCAATACCGAGGTCGTCAAGCGGACGATCATAGTCACGCTGCCCGGGGCGCGCCCAGGCCGCATGGGCATGGCGCAGCAGATATATCAGGTTGGGCGCTTGTTCTTTTTTGTTCATGGCAGGCGGTTTACCGTTTCATAGCCTCTGATTGATCGACGCAGTTAAATCATCATTTGAACATTGAAGCGAGCCTGAAGTGCCCTTGTTAACCCTCTATTTGCCGTTGATCTGATGCCGTCGCATGCGTTCAAGAGGCTATGTTTCAGGCGCCTGTTCTCTGCAGGCAATCAGGAAACGCAAATCCAAACGGGGTGCACAGATTGCGATGGACGAGGGGTCTTCGGGTGGTTCTGCGTGAGGCAGCGGTCCTTTTGATATCTGCCCGTAGCCGGCGCGGCGGCATCACTGTTGCACCCGGATCTCTGGAGAAATGCAGAGCAATCTTTGGGCGCAACAATCGCTGTTTTGCCTTTCTGTTTCGCCTTGCCGTTTCGATAGGCATTCGATGATTTCGAGAATAGGCAATCGCCTGACGATGCGGTGGTTTCCGATCGCCGGCCGATCGGAAAGAAATTTCGCACCTGCCGGCAACATAGCGTGTTTGCAAATCACTCGTTCGCCGGAAATATGAACGCCAGATGACAAAATGACAAATCAATTGAGGTGCTTATGTAAAAGAGGATGACCACAAAAAATATATGGACTGCGGGAATTGCTGCTTGTGTGGAACGTTCGGTGTAGCTATACAACGCGCAAAAGGACCGCCTCAAGGGAAATCACCATGAATGATATGATTGATCTTGGTTCCTATGTACCCTCGGATGACGAGGTTTTCATGAATGAAAAACAGCGTGCCTATTTTCGTGCCAAACTGAACGTCTGGAAAGACGATATTCTGCGTGAGGCGCGTGAAACGCTGGGGAACCTGCAGGAAGATAGTGTCAACCATCCTGATATCGCCGACCGAGCGTCGTCGGAATCAGATCGCGCAATTGAATTGCGTGCCCGTGACCGTCAGCGCAAGCTGATTTCAAAAATTGATGCAGCGTTGCGACGCATTACCGAAGGTACCTACGGTTATTGTGAGGAAACCGGCGAACCCATCAGTCTGAAGCGACTGGACGCCCGTCCCATTGCAACGTTGTCGATTGAAGCACAGGAACGTCACGAACGCCGCGAAAAGGTCTACCGGGACGAATAGTCTACCGGTTTTCTGATTGCTTTTTTCACGTTGCCTTGGTGCCCGTTCTTTCGTGCATTCTGCTGCGCCGAATGGACAACCCATTGAGGTTCCACGTCTCGAGCGCTGTGCCGGCTTGTTCGCTTTGCTTTTTGAAAAATGGCGCGCCTCGCGCCTGAGCGCTTCAACCCCCAATACTCAGTGATCATTGCATTGTATCAATGCAATAGGAAAGCGTGTATCCAAAACATAATATTCGGCATTCCACTTGACGAAGAAATTTCGCAAAGTGAGACTGAATTCCTGAATGTTATATCGGGCGATTGAACCTATGAGCACATCGGGTATCGGTGAAGGCCAGGCAGACAGACTGCACGAAGCCCAGCTTGAGGCACGAAGTCTGCACGAGCAGATCAATGCGTTGCGGCAAGCGCTCGACCGCACGGCTGCGGAGCAGGAACGCAAGGTTCAGGACGTCCGCGCGTTTCACGCAGATGAAATGCAGCAGTTGAAGGACACCGCCACTGCGTTGCGCGATTCCCTTGATGATTTGAATTTTGAAAAAGACAGAGCCGTTCAAGAAGCGCTGTCAGCCAAAGCTGATGAAATAAGTCAGCTCAGGGAGACAGCAAGTGCGTTGCGGGATTCTCTTGACGAACTCGGGCATCAGAAAACCAGAGAGGTTCAGGAAGCCGTTCATCGTTCGCATGACGAAATCAAGCATTTGAAAGAGACGATCAGCGCACTTCGCGATACATTGGAAGAGCTTAAATTTAGCCGGGACCGTGAAATTCAAGAGGCCAATGCGCGTTCCCATGATGAAATCAGACAATTGAAGGCCACCATCAGTGCCTTGCGTGCCCAATTGGACGATCCTGCGCTTGAATAGAAGACACAGGGACGTAAAAAATAGGCTGCGCAAAAGAGCAGCGACACCGAACAGCAAAAGAGCATCGCAGCATTGCTATAAGCCGGACGCGGATGCGCTGGTCTATGAGGGGCGAATTCAGGCATTGAAGTGCTTGACTGCGAACGACAGGAAACAATTCAGGAAAAGGGCTGACACCATGGCCATGCAGCTTGCAGGCAAACATGATAGGGTTCAGCCAGCACATCAAAGAGATTGAGCAGGCATGACGACAGCGGTTTCAACGGTCAGGCGACAGGCGTCGTCGCGCAAAATGAAGGCAAAGCCTCAGGAATTGCTTGTGGAGGCGCAAAAGAAGCTCAAGCATGCGGAGATGCTGCTGAGCGTGTCGCGCAAATGCGCGGCGATGGAAAGCCTGGACGAAATTCTCGAAACGCTGGTCAATATGACCACCACGGAATTGGGGGCCGAGCGAGGCAGTCTGTTTCTCAATGATGGCACGACAGGTGAATTGTATTCCCGCGTGGCGCAGGGCAATTTTTCCCGGGAAATCCGCATTCTCAATACGACTGGTGTTGCCGGTGCAGTGTTCACGAGCGGAAAGGGAGAGGTGATTGATGATGCCTACAACGATTCCCGCTTCAATCATTCCATCGATGAGCAGACGGGCTATCATACTGAAACGATTATCTGCGCCCCGGTCAAAACCGTACGGGAGGAAATAATCGGCGTTATCCAGGTGCTCAACAAGAAATCCGGTGTGTTCACGATACAGGACCTGAGTCTTCTGGAGGCCATGGGCACACAGGCAAGCATCGCATTGCAAAACACGCAATTTGCCGAGCGTATGCAAAAAAGCCGGGCAAAGGAGCTCGAGTTTCTTGATGTCGTCTCCGATGTCACATCTGAGCTGGAACTTGGCACGCTTCTGAAAAAGGTCATGAGTGAGGCGACACGCATGCTGGGGGCTGATCGCTCCACGCTCTTCATGAACGATGAAAAAACCGGCGAATTGTTTTCGCGGGTTGCCATGGGGGATGGCATTGGAGAAATCCGTCTTCCGAATACGGCAGGCATAGCCGGCGCCGTGTTTACCTCGGGCAATACCATCAACATACCCTACGCCTATGCAGATCTTCGGTTTAATCCGGCATTTGACAAACAAACGGGATATTTTACCCGCTCGATCCTCTGCGTGCCGGTGATCAACAAAAACGGCAAATGCATAGGGGTCACCCAGGTCCTCAACCGGCGTGGCGGTCCCTTCACCAATGATGATGAAAAGCGGCTTAAAACATTCACGGCGCAGGTTTCCATTGCTCTTGAGAACGCAAAACTGTTCGAAGATGTGCAAAATATGCAGAATTATACCGAAGCCATGCTGGAAAGCATGTCGAACGGTGTGATCACGATGGATGAGGACGGCAGGATCGTCACCTGCAATCGGGCGGGCCTGCGCATTACCGGAATGGGCCACAGCTCGATATTGGGTCTGGCGGCGGACACGTTCTTTGTCGAAGACAACCAATGGCTGATGGAGAAAATTCGTCATGTTGAAGAATCGGGCGAAATTGCAGAAATTGTCGACGGGCAGCTGAAATTTGAAGACCGGCCGTTATCGGTCAATGTGACCATTTTGCCGTTGATCAATACGGAGCAGAAAAAGCTCGGCTCGATGGTGATGATCGAGGACATCAGCACCGAAAAACGCATGAAGTCGACGATGTCGCGCTATATGGATCCTTCTCTTGCAGATCGGCTGATGGAAGGTGGTGATGACTTCCTGGGTGGCAAGAGCACAGAAGCCACGATCCTGTTCTCGGATGTTCGCAGTTTCACCACATTGACGGAATCGCTGGGCGCTCAGGGCACCGTTGCCATGCTCAACGAGTATTTCACGATCATGGTCGACATCATCACCCGTGAAGGCGGCATGCTGGACAAGTTCATTGGTGACGCGATCATGGCAGCCTTCGGAATACCGCTGGCCCATGACGATGATGCTGATCGTGCTGTTCGCGCGACAATCGCCATGATCACGGAATTATGGGATTGGAACAAGGTCCGTGTTGCACGCGGTGAAATGCCTATTGATCATGGTGTCGGGCTGAATACCGGGATGGTCGTTTCCGGCAACATAGGCTCTCCGAAACGTATGGATTTCACGATGATTGGCGATGGTGTGAACCTTGCCGCGCGGCTGGAATCAGCCTGCAAACAATATTCGGCGCGCATTCTGATCAGCGAATTTACCAGAGCCAAACTGAAGGGCACCTACCGCATGCGCGACGTTGACCTGGTCGTGGTCAAGGGGAAAACAGAACCGGTGGGTGTCTATGAGGTGCTTGATTACCATGACAACGAAACCTACCCCAACCTGATGGACAATGTGAACTACTTCAATGAAGGCGTGAAACAGTACCGGGAAGCCAATTGGGACAGGGCCATTTCCAATTTCGAACAGGCCATCAAGGCGACCCCGTCAGACAGTCTGGCAACCACCTATATCGATCGGTGTGAATTGCTGAAACATTCGCCGCCAGACGGTAAATGGGACGGCGTCTGGGTCATGACGTCCAAATAGGGACACATGCTCTCAGCCCGGTCGGCCGCTTTGGGCTTGGGTTGCAAACACCGTGTCGGTGGTCGCTCTATTCCTTTTTGGGAGACAGGTCGCCCAGCAGTTTTTTCATCTCGTCTTCGAGTGAGGCTGACTGCGCGCGCCCATCAGGGCCGTTGACCGCTTCCGCTGCAGCTTCGCTCTCGGCGATTTCCGGGGCATCCTTTTCTGAACGGTTGATTTCCGCTTCCAAAACCTTGTCGAAATCGGCAATCAGTTCTGCTGGGCTGTCCTTTCTGGGCACCGGTTCACCCTGCGGTATCGGTTCAGCTTGTGCTGAGGGATTCGGCATCAGGGGTTCGTCGACGGAGGACGGGTTCTGATGGCTGGCCGGTCCCACTGTCGGAGCAACAAATGACGCAGCATTTTCCGTCGTTTTCTGTTGTTCGGCCACCATTGCCAACCATGGATCGGACTCAGACCCGCCGTTTGTCGATTCGGTATTCTGGCCAGACTCGGAAGCAATCACATCCGGCGCCGCATCGAAGGCTTCTTCGAATTCGGCCGTCAGGTCGTTTTGCGTGTGGCGTGTGGCTGGTGCAGCGGGCACAGGGCCTGCTGCGGCCGCATTCCCGGTTCTGACTGATGCAATCTCGCTGATGATGTCCGCACCCCCATCTGCAGCCTGTGAAGGCGGTGATGCAGATACTGTGCCGCTTGCCGTTGCTGCAGCTGCGACAGCCGCCAATTGTGGTGCTGAGACAACCTGCGGTTTTTGGACTGGCGCTGGCTGTTGCGCAGCAGGCCCACGGCTTACAGCCGACATCGTTGCTGTTTCGGGAGATCGGGGTTCTGGTGTTGCAGGTTCCGGCGTTTTAGGTTCTGGCGCTTTGGGTTCCGGTTTTTTTGGTTCTGGCGATTTGGAATCTTGGGATTTGGGAATTTCCAGAGGCTCCATCACGATTGCTTTGGTTGCCGGTGCGGCCTGCTGTTCTGCCTGCTGTTCTGGCGGCTGCTCTGTCTGCTGGGTCTTGGGTTGCGGCCTTGGTTTGCCCGGGCGTGCAATTGCCTTTGGATTGGGCTGTTTGGTGCCGTCAGATTGCGGGGCTTTGGATCTGTGTATGCCGCCCTCGACAACAACATCGGTTGGGCCACCGATCAAAATCAAATGTTCCACATTGTCGCGGCGAACCAGGACGAGACGCCGCCGGGAATCGACCGCAGCGGCATCCAGAACAGCCAGACGGGGTTGTCGGTTTGACCCGCCACGCATGAACGCCATGTGTCCGCGCCGGTTCAGGAACCAGAAGAGCAGCACAAGCACAACGACAATAGCTGCGCCAATTCCAAGTATTGAAACCCAGGTCATTCCGCCCTCACTCAAAATCGTGTCATTCATGAAACAGTGTCCTGAATTCTCTTCCCAAGGCTGATATTGCGACAACAGCAGCCAAGAGCAAAGGTAAAGGGCGATCTGAGACCATGCAAGCAGGAGACAGGCCAAATTTTGTATAAAGCACAGCTTCAATATGTTGATGGCCAGTATAATGGTGCTGGAATGCCGGATATTGCCGCTGCCGGTATCTGGCCTGCGTTCCGTGTTGGGCCATTGGAGTGAACCATTGCGAATCACCTGAAGGCTCAACCGCCTGTGCACAGTGCTCCGGCAATTGCGTCTTCCCCCTGTTCATGTCGGCTGGAATGTGGTCAAAACATGGTTTTGTAAGTCGAGGGAATCATACTCGCTTCTAGAGGGACATGATGGCGCGTGAGAACCAGTCGGGGAACTACCCGACACCAATCATTGACCGGCACTCAAGACCCGGAACCGTCATTCGCCTGATTGTGCTTGCCGTTGTACTTGTCTGTTCTGCTGCAGTATTTGTATTCATGGACGGGCGGCTGAACACCAATTTCGGTCTTGGTCTGCTGGGCATCCTTGCGATGATCGGTATTTTTTACCTGGTTTCAACCTTTATCGGTTTCGTGCAGGTCATGCCGCGCGCTGGTGGCGATGTTCTTTCCAGAGTCTATATCGACGGGCATCCTGAAGGTACCGTTATCACCGACAAGAAGGGGCGGGTGGTCTACGCCAACCGGGCCTATGCAGCATTGACCGGGGCCGCGCATTCCGATGACGTTCTGTCGATCGAAGCGATCATGTCCCATGACAATCAGGCTGCGGAAGCGGTTTACAGACTGACCAATCAGGTTCGTGAAGGCAAAGAAGGGCAGGAGGAATTCCGTCTGCTCAAAGGACTTGGTGAAGCGGCGGATCAGGTCGTCGTGCCGCGCTGGTATAGGTTGCGTGTGCGCCTTCTCGACCTTGGAGCCACAGGTGAAAAACTCTTTGCCTGGCAATTGTCCGACATTTCATCGGAACGTGAAATGCAGGAGCAGTTTTTCCGGGATTTGCAGCATGCCATAGACTATCTGGACCATGCACCGGCCGGGTTCATGTCGACCGGACAAAATGGCGAAGTGGTCTATATCAATGCGACATTGGCGGATTGGATAGGCTTGGATCTGACGCAATTTACGCCTGGTTCCATTGCGCTCGGAAATCTGATTGCCGGAGAGGGCATGGCGCTGATCGATTCAGTGCAGGCGGCACCCGGCCTGGATCGCACCGCAACGCTCGATCTCGATATGCTGCGCCGTGATGGAAAGAGCCTGCCGGTTACGCTGGTGCATCGCGTCAGCGCCACACGTGATGGCGCGCCTGGTGAAAGTCGTACCATCGTGCTCTTGCGAACTGGTGAGGGCAATTCTCCAGGAGAAGCAACCGCAGCCGAAATGCGGTTTACGCGCTTTTTCAACAATTCTCCCATGGCCATTGCATCGGTTGACAGCAGCGGCAAGATACAACGCACCAACGCACCGTTCCTGAGGATGTTCTCAGCGGCCGTCACACGTGATGATCTGGAAAAGGGCACCCGGTTTGAAACTGTCGTGCATGAGGCCGACCGCAAGCTGTTTGCCATCGCCCTGGATGCCGCATTTCAGGGGCAGGCCGAGATTGCGCCGGTCGATACCAGGCATGCGGATAATGACGAACGGTTCTTCCGCTTCTTCATCACGGCCGTTCTGGATGGCGGTGACAGCAGCGAAGCTGCCATTGTCTATGCCGTAGAGACCACGGAACAAAAGGCGCTGGAAGCCCAGATGGCGCAGACGCAAAAAATGAACGCCGTTGGCACGCTTGCTGGTGGCATCGCGCATGACTTCAACAATGTTCTGACTGCCATTCTGCTCTCTGCAGATCATTTGCTTTTGTCTCTGCGTCCGTCCGACACCAGTTTCGCCGATCTGATGGAAATCAAGCGCAATGCCAATCGCGCTGCGGTTCTGGTGCGGCAATTGCTGGCATTCTCACGCAAGCAGACCATGCGTCCTGCAGTGCTTTCAATGACCGATGTGATCGGTGATTTGCGTATGCTTGTGGATCGGCTGACAGGCACGAATGTCAAGCTTGAGCTGGAATTCGGCAGGGATCTTTGGCCTGTCAAAACGGATCTGGGGCAATTCGAGCAGGTAATTATCAATCTGGCAGTCAATGCGCGTGATGCGATGCCCAAGGGCGGAACCATCAAGATCAGCACGGCAAACGTTGAAAGCAAGGATGTCGAAGCCTTGAACAACCGCGGAATGGTTGACGGGGATTATGTGATGATCGCTGTCAGTGATGGTGGCACCGGCATGTCGCCTGACCTGATGGAACAGATATTCGAACCGTTCTTCACCACAAAGGACGTTGGCAAGGGCACTGGCCTTGGGCTTTCCATGGTATATGGAATCATCAAGCAGTCCGGTGGTTATATCTATCCGGATTCGGAAGTCGGCAAGGGAACGACGTTCCGTATTTACCTTCCCCGTTTTGTTGAAGATCCGGAGGATTTGCAACCGCTCCTGGAGGCGGATGCCTCGGCTGCCGCATCCGCTGAAAGTGCAGAACTTGCAAAGGCCTCTGGTACATACAAGGGTGACATGCAGGCACCGGATCATACGGATCTGACCGGTTCAGCAACCGTCCTGTTGGTTGAGGATGAGGAAGCGGTGCGGCGTGGCGGGAAACGCATGCTGGAGACACGAGGCTATACGGTTCACGAAGCGGCTTCGGGACTGGAGGCTCTGGATATCATCAAGGAATTGGGTGGTGATATCGATATCGTCGTTTCTGACGTGGTGATGCCTGAAATGGACGGTCCCTCCCTGTTGCGTGAAGTGCGCAAGGAATACCCGGATCTGAAATTTGTTTTCGTGTCCGGTTATGCGGAGGATGCCTTTGCCAAAAACCTGCCGGAAAATGCGCAATTCGGGTTCCTACCCAAGCCCTTTTCGCTCAAGCAGCTGGCCACGGTTGTCAAGGAAGTTATTGAAAGTTAATGTAAATTTTAGGCATTAACGGTGTTTTTAATGCAACTGCCAATTGCTGGCACTGCCCAGCAATAATGGCCACAACAATCCCGTGAAAGCGTGCTCGTCTGGAGACACGCCACTATTGATCCATCGTTTATGGCAGGTCGCTCTATTTCAAGACAGCCCGACGGTGCGCAATTTTCGGGTTGTTACGTTGCAGCAAACTCTTGATGCTATCAAAGCACTGCGCGATCTGTACGACGTCGAGCGCAGTCTCGAAAAGACCTGCGCGCAATTTGGTTTTGAGTATTTCTCGATCATTTCTCTGGAGCCTCTGATGCGCACCAGATTGAAATTGCCCGCGTCAAACCCGGCAATGACCCATGTTTTGGCATCCAACTTTCCCGATGCAATCGAGCAAGTCTGTGAACTGGACGTTTCACAGGCAAGCGGACCGGTTTTTGCAGCGCTTCACCAATCGTCCGCGCCCTTGATGGTCAGGCTCAGCGCTGATGCTGGAGGAAACGCGGCGCCTTTGCGTGATGTGAAGCGCGACATCGATCCGGCAAACTGGCTTGGACAGACAAATGTGCTTTTTCCGCTGCTGGGGACGCAAAATGATCGGTGTGTTGTGGGATTTCATGGCAAGGGACTCTTGCCGAATGCATCGCATTTTGCAGAACTGGCACTGCTGGCGTCAGGTCTGTTTGCTCGGTTTTGTGAACTTGGCAAGGTCGAACGGATCGATTTACCGGTCCTTAGCGAACGGGAAGTGGAGTGCCTGCGTTGGACATCCGCAGGCAAAACCAGCCATGAAATGGCTCTCATTCTGCAGATATCGGAGCATACAGTTAATCACTACATCACGCTGGCCTGCCGAAAGCTCAACACTGTCAACCGCATTCAGGCCGTGGCCCTTGCCATTCGGCTGAAAATCATAAAATGAAATCGGCAGGCACGAAAGCACGCGAGATCTGGTCTGCTGGCTGAACCTGCCTATTGGTGATAAAAGTTCGTTGAAAGAATCAAATTGCAGGCAGAAGGGTGGTTTGCATGGCCCTATGTCGCAGGATAGATGACAATTGAACGTCATTGACGGGCAGAGTCGGTCAACGGACAGAATGAACACAAAGCCGCCGTATTGTTGCTGTTCAAGGCAAATTGGCACTCAATAATCAACTGGGACGGGAAAGCCGGATGTACCAAAAAATTGCAATTTCATTGTTCGCTGGCATTTTTCTGTCATCGTGTATGACAACGGATCCCTATACAGGACAGCAGCGTGTTTCAAACACGGCAGGTGGCGCGGCACTGGGTGCTGCTGCTGGTGCAGGGCTTGGCCTGCTGGCTGGTGGCAATGACCGTCGCAACGCGCTGGTTGGTGCTGGCATCGGTCTGCTGGCCGGTGGTGCGATTGGCAATTACATGGACCGTCAGGAAGCCGAACTGCGGGCGCAACTGCAAGGCACAGGCATCTCTGTGACGCGTAATGGCAACAATCTCGTGTTGAACATGCCATCCAATATTACCTTTGCACTGAACCAGGCGCAGATTGATCCGGGTTTCTATGCAACGTTGAATTCAGTCGGCATCGTGCTGTCGAAATACAATCAGACACTCGTTGATGTTTACGGATTCACAGATTCGACCGGGTCGGATCAATACAATCTCAATCTGTCCCAACAGCGGGCCCAGTCGGTATCATCATATCTGAGTGGCCAGGGTATCGATCCTCGCCGCATGTATGTCACAGGATTTGGTGAAGCGCGGCCGATCGCCAGCAATGCGACCGAAGCCGGGCGCGCCCAGAACCGTCGTGTGGAAATCCAGATCGTTCCGCTCAGCCAGTAAGCTTTGCGTAGCCAGTAAGCTTTGCGCAGCCAGTATGCTTTGCGCAGCCAGTAAACCTTGCGCAGAATGAACAATTTGAAAGGCGTTGCCCGAAAGGCAGCGCCTTTTCTGATTCAGTCTGACAATGCGCAGGCAATGGCGGCTGCCAGATGGGCGTTGTTTTTGACAAGCGCAATATTTGTCACAAGGCTGGCGCCATCGGTGATCGTCAGTATTTCCGACAGCAGGAATGGTGTGACCTGCTTGCCCGAGATGCCTTTGGATCTGGCCTTTTCCAATGCCTGGTTGATGTAGCCCTGCATTTGACTGGCCGGTATCTCATCTGCGGCGGCGACAGGATTGGCGATTAACATGCCCCCACCAATATTCATCGCTGTGCGCATGTTCTGGAAATGGGCGATCTCCTGTGCCGTATCGAGGCGCAGGGGACTGGTCAGGCCGGATTTGCGCGACCAGAAGGCAGGCAATTCATCGCTGCGGTAGGTCACCACCGGAACGCCCTTGGTCTCGAGGACCTCCAGCGTTTTGGGGATGTCCAGAATGGCTTTCGCCCCGGCGCTGACCACGATTACCGGCGTGCGGGCCAGTTCTTCCAGATCAGCAGAAATATCAAAACTCTGTTCAGCTCCAAAGTGAACACCGCCAATGCCGCCGGTGGCAAAGACCCTGATTCCGGCCAGAGCGGCGGCGATCATCGTGGCTGCAACAGTTGTCCCTCCGGTCCTTTTGGTGGCAATTGCAAAGGGCAGATCGGCCCGTGATACCTTCATGGCGTTCTGGCTATGCGAAAGCACCTCGAGCGCCTTCTTTTCAAGACCTATGTGCAAGCTGCCATCCAGAACGGCTATTGTGGCGGGTACTGCGCCTTGCGCGCGGATGATGTCTTCAACATCGTTGGCCATATCGAGATTGCCCGGCCAGGGCATGCCGTGTGTGATGATGGTCGATTCCAGGGCCACGACGGGGCGTCCAGCGTCGAGGGCTGCTTTGACTTCATTTGAATAGATGAGAGGAAAGGAAGGTGTCTGGTTCATGGTCGTCCTGATGGGGCTGGTTTGTCGGGTGTTCATGACAGAAAAACGGCTTCGGGGACAAGCTCGAAAGCAGCGTGAAGTGTCTGGGCATTCAAATCCGGGGGGGAGGCGTGGGGTGATTGAACGGCAATGCGGGCTGCCGCAATGCCAAAGCGTACGGCATCACAAAAATCGATTCCCTTGGCCATCGCATGCATGGTTGCAGCCGCAAGGGCATCGCCGGCACCTGTAACGTCGACGAGGGCCTCGATCTCGGGCGGCGATATTTCAAAGACCCTGTTTTCTTCAAAGCCCAATACCGGTTGTGCGCCGCGGGTAATCACCGCCCGCTTGATTCCCTGCGCTTTCAGCGCCTGCGGCCACAGATCGGATGTGACGGTTTCACCGCAAACAGCCGCAGCTTCTGCCCGGTTCAGGAAAAGTGCGCTCAGATGTTCAAATGTGCCTGCAAGCCTGCCGACTTTTGCCGGTGAGATTGCAATGGCGGCAAGCGGTTTGTTTTCCCGCACTGCACGTTCACTGAGGGCCGACAGTGTATCTGCCGGCAGATTGGCGTCACACAGGATGGCGTCGCAATCCGCAATCGCCTGGCGGATCGACTTGCGCGACAACATACGGCGGGAAAAAAGATCATATAGTTCCATGTCGGCCACGGCGATCACCAGATCACCGCTATGCTCCAGAATGGCCGAATAGCTTGGCGTGGCGCGATCCAGAAAGACCTGCGCAAGATCGTTGATGCCGGCCGCTTCCGCGGCGTTTTCAACCAACTGTCCGGTGGCATCGCCGCCTCGAACGCAGACCATGGTCACAAGATTGCCAAGGGCAGCAAGATTGCGGGCAGCATTGAAGCCGCCGCCACCAGGCTCGTCCTGCCATTTTCCGGGGTTGCTCGCACCGGCAATGGTCGTCCCGCTTATCCGAGCGCGTCTGTCGATGTGTGCGCCGCCAACAACAAGAAAACGTGTCATGTATGCCGTGTCATATTGGGAGGCCTTTTCTGTCGGGGCTTGGCATGTTCCAATGAACCCAATCATGGCTTAAGCCAAGAACGGTGGTTTTACAATTTGGCTGCACTGCAAGGCAGGTGCGAAGCGGCTGAAGAACACATTTGAATGGCCGCCTGCAGGTCTGGCCTGATGTGCTCAAGCGCACAGAAGGCGAATCGCTTGGGCGAAGATTTTCGCTCTGTTTGCTGCTTGTGTGCTGTTCCTCCAGCTGCTGAGATAGATCACCCGCGGAAAACAAAAATAGAACACTCCATTAATTCCTCTTTTTATTCATATTCTTAGATGCCTATTGCATCTTTGGAACAAATAGAGTACAAACTTCGCAAGCGGCTTTCATTGCCTGCGGTGCCCATATAACCTAAAGGTGGACAAAATGGCTCAGAATTCATTGCGGCTCGTAGAGGAAAAATCGGTGGACAAAGGCAAGGCACTCGACGCAGCGCTCTCTCAGATAGAGCGGGCATTCGGCAAGGGCTCGATCATGAAGCTCGGCTCCAATGAAAATATTGTCGAGATTGAAACCATTTCGACCGGATCGCTGGGGCTTGATATTGCCCTTGGTGTTGGCGGCCTGCCAAAGGGGCGCGTCATTGAGATTTACGGACCTGAAAGCTCAGGCAAGACGACAATGGCCCTGCATACCATTGCGGAAGCGCAGAAGGTGGGGGGCATCTGCGGATTTATTGATGCTGAACACGCACTGGATCCGATCTATGCCCGCAAGCTGGGCGTTGACCTTGAGAGCCTGCTGATTTCACAGCCCGATACGGGAGAGCAGGCGCTTGAAATTACCGATACGCTTGTTCGCTCCGGTGCTATTGATATTCTGGTTATCGACTCGGTTGCAGCTTTGACGCCACGCGCTGAAATCGAAGGTGAGATGGGTGATTCTCTGCCGGGCCTGCAGGCGCGTCTGATGAGTCAGGCTTTGCGAAAACTGACCGCTTCGATTTCAAAATCCAATTGCATGGTCATTTTCATCAACCAGATTCGCATGAAAATTGGTGTGATGTTTGGTTCACCCGAAACCACGACGGGCGGCAATGCGCTGAAATTCTATGCATCTGTCCGTCTGGATATCCGGCGGATCGGCGCAGTCAAGGATCGTGACGAAGTGGTCGGCAATCAGACACGCATCAAAGTCGTCAAGAACAAGCTGGCACCGCCTTTCAAGCAGGTGGAGTTCGACATCATGTATGGCGAAGGTGTTTCCAAGGTTGGTGAATTGATCGACCTTGGCGTCAAGGCGGGCATTGTGGAGAAATCCGGTGCATGGTTCTCCTATAATAGCCAACGTCTGGGGCAGGGCCGTGAGAACTCCAAGACATTCCTGCGGGAAAACCCGATTCTGGCAGATGAGATTGAACTGGCCTTGCGGCAGAATGCCGGCCTGATTGCCGAAAAGCTGCTGGAAGATACAGGTCCGGATGATGCCGCCGAGGCATAGGACGGCTCCTGTTCGTCGATATCGTTTTTTTTAGAAACCACTCGCGATCTGAATGATGGTCGGCAGCATTTGAAAATGTTGCCGGCCATTGTTTTTGACAATGGTATCGGCTGTCGCGATCCAACCGCGCGGCAGAAATCAAGACTGTCTGGACAGTCCTGCATGGGAGCGATAAAAGCCGAAAGGATTGTCCGCTGCCGGAACTGGCAACGGTCCGCTAAAAACCATATCAAAGGGCGTATCATGACTGGCGTTAACGACATCAGGTCGGCATTTCTCGACTATTTCGGCAAGAATGGACACGAGATCGTTGCCTCAAGCCCGCTGGTGCCCCGCAATGACCCGACATTGATGTTCACCAATGCCGGCATGGTCCAGTTCAAGAATGTTTTTACCGGACTGGAGCACAGGCCCTATACCCGTGCGACGACGGCGCAGAAATGTGTCCGGGCAGGCGGCAAGCACAATGATCTCGACAATGTCGGCTATACGGTGCGTCACCATACGTTCTTTGAAATGCTGGGCAATTTTTCCTTCGGCGATTATTTCAAGGCTGAGGCGATCGAACTGGCCTGGAAACTGATCACGGGTGAATTCGGCATCGATCGGAACCGCCTGCTTGTCACCGTCTATCATACGGATGACGAGGCCTTCGACCTGTGGAAGAAGATTGCAGGCCTGCCCGATGACCGGATCATTCGTATTCCCACCAATGACAATTTCTGGGCCATGGGTGATACCGGGCCTTGTGGTCCCTGTTCCGAGATATTCTATGATCACGGTGACACAATCGAGGGCGGTCCTCCAGGATCTCCCGGTGAAGATGGCGACCGGTTCATCGAGATCTGGAATCTGGTGTTCATGCAATACGAACAGCAGACAAAGGATCTGCGGATTGATCTGCCGCGGCCCTCCATCGATACGGGCATGGGGCTGGAGCGGGTCGCAGCGCTGCTTCAGGGCAAACACGACAATTATGAGATTGACCTGTTTCAGGCACTGATCAATGCCTCTGTGGAATTCACCGGTGTCAGGGCCGAAGGCAAGGCGCGGGCAAGCCACCGGGTGATTGCGGACCATTTGCGCTCATCATCCTTTCTGATTGCTGACGGCGTTTTGCCATCCAATGAAGGGCGTGGCTACGTGCTGCGTCGTATCATGCGGCGTGCCATGCGCCATGCACAGATGCTGGGTGCTCGCGAACCACTGATGTGGAAGCTGTTGCCATCGCTGATTGCCCAGATGGGTCGCGCCTATCCGGAGCTCGTACGCGCTGAAGCGCTTATTTCCGAGACATTGAAACTTGAAGAAACACGATTCGGAAAAACGCTGGAGCGGGGCCTTGGCCTGCTTTCAGAAGCAACCGTCAGCATGGGCAAGGGCGATGAACTCAATGGCGAGACCGCCTTCAAGCTCTATGATACCTACGGTTTCCCACTCGATCTGACGCAGGATGCGCTCCGGCAGCGCGGAATTTCCGTTGACGATGCCGGCTTCAAGGCAGCCATGGAGCGCCAGAAAACCGAGGCCCGTGCCAATTGGTCCGGATCGGGTGACGCTGCAACCGATACCATCTGGCTGGAACTGCAGGATCGCTTGGGAACAACCGAGTTCCTTGGCTACGATACCGAACAGGCCGAAGGGATTGTCGAAGCCATTGTTGTTGACGGTGCGGAAGTGGCACAGGCAGGGCAGGGAGATACCGTGCAGCTCATCGTCAACCAGACACCCTTTTATGGCGAGTCCGGCGGACAGATGGGTGACACCGGGATCATTGCCGGTGACGGAGTGCGGATCAATGTCACCAATACCTTGAAAAAAGGTGAGGGGCTTTTCGTTCATATTGGCACTGTAGAAGAAGGTGTCATCAAGTCCGGAGCCGAAGTCATCCTTACGGTTGATCATCAGCGTCGCAGCCATTTGCGTGCCAATCATTCAGCAACCCATCTGCTGCATGAAGCACTGCGTGAAACGCTTGGAACGCATGTAGCGCAAAAGGGCTCGCTTGTCGCACCGGATCGCTTGCGCTTTGACATTTCCCATCCCAAGCCGGTGAGCGCTGAGGAGATGGCAGCTGTTGAAAAAATCGCCAATGAAATGGTCCTGCAGAACAGTGCTGTAACCACACGGTTGATGGGCGTTGATGACGCCCGGGCCGAGGGTGCCATGGCGCTGTTTGGCGAGAAATATGGCGATGAGGTGCGCGTGGTCTCCATGGGAACCGCTCTGCACGGCGAAAAACAGGGCAAAACCTATTCGGTCGAATTGTGTGGCGGGACGCATGTGCGTGCGACCGGAGACATTGGCCTGGTGCATATTATCGACGAGAGTGCCGTTGGTTCAGGCGTACGCCGGCTTGAAGCCCTGACGGGTGATGCGGCCCTTGATTATCTTTCGCAACAGGATAATCGCGTCAAAGCACTGGCCTCTTCACTGCGCGTTCAGCCAGGCGAAGTGGTTGCACGCGTTGAGACCCTGATGGATGAGCGCAAGAAACTTGAGCGCGAAATCAGTGAGTTGAAAAAGAAACTGGCAATGGGCGGCGGCGCGGAAGGTGCAGACGAGACCCGCGAAATCGCCGGCATCAAATTTCTTGGCAAATCGGTGTCGGGTGTTGAACCGCGTGACCTGAAAGGGCTTGCCGATGAGGCCAAAACCACTATTGGCTCGGGTGTTGTTGCGCTGATCAATGTTTCCGATGATGGCAAAGCCAGCGTCGTGGTTGCCGTCACTGCGGATCTGACGGAGCGCTTCAGTGCCGTTGATCTGGTGCGCGTCGCTTCTGCGGCTCTGGGCGGCAAGGGCGGCGGCGGACGGCCTGATATGGCCCAGGCAGGCGGACCCGACGGCAGCAAGGCTGACGAAGCCATCGAAGCGGTTGCAACCCAAATCGCCGGATAGAACATTTTGTTGTTCAAACGAAAAAGCCCCGGCACAGACCGGGGCTTTTTTATGTTGGAACAGATACCTGTAATCAGGCCGCCATGGCTTTTCCGAGGTTTTCGTCAACCTTGTCGAGGAACCCAATGGTGGACAGCCAAGGCTGGTCCGGACCGATCAGCAGCGCCAGATCCTTGGTCATATGGCCACTTTCAACTGTTGCAACGCAGACGTCTTCCAGTGTCTGTGCGAACCGTGCCAATTCGTCATTGCCGTCCAGTTTGGCACGATGCGCCAATCCGCGGGTCCAGGCAAAGATCGAGGCAATGGAATTGGTCGATGTTTCCTCACCCTTTTCATGCTGGCGGAAGTGACGGGTCACTGTGCCATGGGCAGCTTCAGCTTCAACGATCTTTCCATCCGGGGTCATCAGCACAGAGGTCATGAGACCAAGTGAGCCAAATCCCTGCGCCACGGTGTCGGACTGTACATCGCCATCGTAGTTCTTGCAGGCCCAAACATAACCGCCCGACCATTTCAGGTTGGAGGCAACCATGTCATCGATGAGACGGTGTTCGTAGGTGATGCCGGCTTCCTTGAACGAATCCAGGAATTCCGCCTCATAGATTTCCTGGAAAATATCCTTGAAACGTCCGTCATAGACTTTGAGGATGGTGTTTTTCGTTGAAAGGTAGACGGGGACCTTGCGTTGCAGGCCGTAATTCAGCGATGCGCGGGCAAAATCTTCGATCGACTTGTCGAGATTGTACATGCCCATGGCAATGCCGGCGGCCGGTGCATCGTAAATTTCATGCTCGATTTCCGCACCATCTTCACCGACGAATTTCATCGTCAGCTTTCCCTTGCCGGGGAATCTGAAATCCGTTGCCCGGTACTGATCGCCAAAGGCGTGGCGGCCAACGATGACAGGCTTTGTCCAGCCGGGAACCAGCCGCGGTACGTTTTTGCAGATGATCGGTTCGCGAAAGATGACGCCGCCGAGAATGTTGCGGATCGTGCCGTTGGGAGAACGCCACATTTTTTTCAGACCGAATTCTTCGACACGGTCTTCATCCGGCGTGATTGTCGCGCATTTGATACCGACACCGTATTTCTTGATGGCATTTGCTGCATCAATGGTGATCTGGTCATCGGATGCATCGCGCGATTCCATGCCCAGATCGTAGTATTTCAGATCAATGTCGAGATAGGGGTGGATCAGTTTTTCCTTGATGAAATGCCAGATGATTCTGGTCATCTCGTCGCCATCGAGTTCGACGACCGGATTTTCGACCTTGATTTTTGCCATTGAAGTGCCTCGTTTTGAATGGAATGGGCCTCGCGCCCGCTGGACTTTAGTGAAGTTTGCGCTCCTATACCATTGTGTTGCGCCAAGGCAAAGGTGCCCGCCCTTGCGATTTCGTATAATACGGGCAAACTGACAATATTGTTTGTTTTCACCCGGCTCCTGCCCCTTTTGACGAGTGTGTCGCCATGGATTTCAATTCAGCCTTTTTTGACGACGGTCGGCGCCGCATCCATTATGTGCAGATGGGGGACCCGTCAAAACCGCTGATCCTGTGCCTGCACGGCTTTCCGGAGTATTGGGGCGCCTGGCGCGACCTCATGCCCTTGCTTGCAGAGGATTATCACGTCGTTGCGCCCGACCAGCGCGGATTTGCCGAATCGTTCAAACCAACCAGTGTCGAGGCCTATCAGACGCGCTATCTGGTGGAGGATGTCGCTGCACTTGCAGATCATCTGAGTCCAGACCAGCCCTTTGCGCTGTTCGGCCATGATTGGGGATCGGCTGTCGCCTATGCCTATGCGTTCGGCTTTGCCGAAAGGCTGAATGCGCTGATCGTGGCAAATGGTGTTCATCCCTATACATTTCAAAAGGCCATTATCGACGACAAGGAACAGCGCGCCGCCAGCCAATATATGACCACTTTGCGGCGCAGGAATTCCACCGAACTGATGAGCCGTGACAATTATGCGCGTACGCTCAACATGATTGCAGGGTTCTCAACCACTGCATGGATGAGCGCCGAAGCAAAAGCCGATTACCTGCGGGCCTGGAGCGCGGATGGCGCGATGGACACGATGCTGCACTGGTATCGGGCATCACCCGTTATCGTGCCACCTGTCGACATTTCTGCGTCCGAACTCGAAGGCAAGGTGCCAATTTTGTCGATACCGCAGGCGGCGATGTCTGTGCATGTGCCGCATCTCGTCTTGTGGGGTGACCTTGATGAGGCTCTGCGCCCGGTCTGTATGGAGGGGCTTGATCGTTTTTGCAGTGACCTTACCGTGAAGACGGTATCAGGTGCCGGGCACTGGATATTGCATGAAAAGCCGGACGTTGTCGCTGCCTTGGTGCGTGCGTGGCTGGGAGACAAATCGAGCTGACCATAGGCAACGTCCGTCCGCTGACACCGCCTGAAGGACGAAATTGGCAAAATTCGATGGCGTGTCGCCTTTCCTGTGCCTTGTGAATATGGCAGTGAACGGACAGGCAGACAGACAGGTCGACGGTTAAGCGGACGGAACAGATGGCAGGCACGGACAAATTACGAAAATTGATGACAGAAGGTCCCGCGGTGATTCTCGTGGAGCCACAATTGGGCGAGAATATCGGCATGGTGGCGCGGGCAATGGCCAATTTCGGTCTGTCTGAACTACGTCTGGTCAAGCCGCGCGACGGCTGGCCCAATGCCAAGGCGCAGGCCGCAGCGAGCCGGGCAGATCACGTCATTGAAGGCGCACGCGTTTTTGACACTTTGGAAGATGCCATTTCGGATCTGAATTTCGTCCTGGCAACGACAGCGCGTGTGCGTGATGGTTTCAAGCCCGTGCGAGGTCCGGTTGAGGCCGCCGTGGCGCTGCGCAGTCGGTTCGATTCGGGACAGAAATGCGGCATATTGTATGGACGTGAACGCTGGGGACTGGAAAACGATGAGGTCAGCCTGGCGGATGAAATCGTCACTTTTCCGGTCAACCCGGCATTTGCTTCGCTGAACATTGCTCAGGCCGTCTTGCTGATGTCCTATGAATGGCTGAAAACCGGGCTTGCTCACGAAAATGAAACGGCCTTTCGCGGGCCCGACATGCAACCGGCTGAAAAGGAGGATATGCAGGGTCTTTTCGATCATCTGGAAGAAGCACTGGAAGCGCGTGGATATTTCAGGCCGATGCAAAAGAAACACAAAATGGTGGAAGCCCTTCGGGCAGTCCTGAGCCGGCAGGGGTTTTTCAAACCCGAAGTGCGTCTTTTGCGCGGCGTCATTCGCTCGCTGGATCTGTTCAGCAGGCAAAGACCGCGCGGTAGCGGACCGCCCTTGTCAGCCGACACAGACGCATTGGATGCACCGGATAAAGGAGACGAGCGACCTTGAGCCAGCAACCAATCCTGGTGTTTGATTCCGGTATTGGCGGGTTGACTGTCTTGCGCGAAGCGCGGGTGCTCATGCCGGAACGTCGCTTTATTTATGTTGCCGACGATGAGGGATTTCCCTACGGCAACTGGGGTGAAGCGGAATTGACGCAAAGGATCCTTTCGCTTTTTGCCGACCTGATTTCCAGATACCGGCCGGCGCTTTGTGTCATCGCCTGCAACACGGCGGCGACGCTGGTTCTGGAGCCCTTGCGTTCCGCATTTCCCGATACGCCATTTGTTGGAACCGTTCCGGCGATCAAGCCTGCGGCCGAGCGAACGCGTTCGGGGCTGGTCAGCGTTTTGGCGACGCCCGGCACGGTCAGGCGGGCCTATACGCGAGATCTGATCGAATCCTTTGCATCACGATGCCATGTGCGGCTTGTGGGCTCTGAAAATCTGGCCGGCATGGCGGAGCGATACATTCGCGGGGAGGATATTTCACCCGATGATATACAGGCTGAGATCATGCCCTGTTTTGTCGAAAAGCTGGGGCGAAAAACCGATATAGTCGTGCTTGCCTGTACGCATTATCCCTTCCTTGCCAATGTGTTCAGAAGTCTTGCACCCTGGCCGGTTGACTGGCTGGATCCGGCCGAGGCCATTGCCCGGCGCGCGCTGTCGCTGGTGACAACAGGGCCATTGGTGTCGCACGCGCCCGATCTGGCGATATTTACGTCGAATGATCCGGATTTTGCGATAAAGCGCCTGATGTCAGGTTTTGGTTTGGCTCCCGAGCAGATGCGCCATTGACAATCAACGCCCATTGACCTAAATCCGCCCTGTCTCCGGGTGCTTGCGCCCGGTTTTTAATTACGTGTCCCGTGAATGACCGCTTCCATGTGAAAGTTGGATATTCTGTCAGTCGGCAAAAACAGCCGGCAGAGGAGGGCGCGTTTCCTTAAATCGGTCCGGGAACGGATCGGTGCAACTTTTTGAAAGGGAATGCGATGAGTAAGCGCGATTCTTCAAAATACAAAATTGATCGCCGTATGGGCGAAAACATCTGGGGCCGTCCCAAATCTCCTGTCAATCGCCGCGAATATGGTCCTGGCCAGCATGGTCAGCGCCGCAAGGGCAAATTGTCCGACTTCGGTGTTCAGCTGCGCGCAAAGCAGAAGCTGAAGGGCTACTACGGCGACATTCGTGAGAAACAGTTCCGCAAGGTCTATGATGAAGCAAACCGCCGGAAGGGCGATACACCGGAAAACCTGATTGGTCTTCTGGAATCACGCCTTGACGCGCTGGTCTATCGCGCAAAATTCGTTGCGACCGTCTTTGCAGCCCGTCAGTTCGTCAACCACGGCCATGTCACGGTCAACGGCGTTCGCACAAACATTCCTTCATTCCGCTGCAAGCCAGGCGACGTGATTGAAGTGCGCGAAAAATCCAAGCAGATGGTTGTTGTTCTTGAAGCTTCCCAGCTTTCCGAGCGTGATGTTCCTGAATACATCGACGTGGACCACAACAAGATGGTTGCCACTTACGTGCGGGTTCCTGCGCTTGCTGATGTGCCTTATCCAGTGCATATGGAGCCAAATCTGGTGGTCGAGTTTTACTCACGCTGATTTGAGCGCATTCAACTGATTGAAAGCCGCTGGTGCAAACCGGCGGCTTTTTTGTATCCGGCCCATTGCGGCGGAACGGGAAATCATTCAAATCAACAGCTGCAGTTACAATGAAGGGTCGACCAATGGGTATTCACGACACAGGCGCTGGCTTGTCTCAATCGACCGTGCCGGAGATTGTCGGCCAAGGCGCTGATGATCTTGCCGGGACCTGCCATTCATTGTTCCGCAACGCACCGTCTTCTGTCAGCTTCAACAAGTTGCGCAAAAGGCTGCTGAGACAGGCCAGGCAGGCCATCGCCGATTTTGGCATGGTGGAGCCTGTGGAGGGTCGCCGGCCGCGCTGGCTGATCGGTCTGTCGGGTGGCAAGGATTCCTATGGTCTTCTGGCGCTTCTGCTTGATATGCAGTGGCGCGGACTATTGCCGGTTGATCTGCTTGCCTGCAACCTGGATCAGGGACAACCCAACTTTCCCAAACATATCCTTCCGGATTTTCTGGACCTTCACGGCATCGCCCACCGGATCGAATATCGCGATACCTATTCCATCGTGAAGGAGAAGGTTCCGGAAAACAGCACCTATTGTTCGCTGTGTTCGCGGCTGCGTCGTGGCCACCTCTACCGGGTTGCCCGTGAGGAAGGGTGTGACGCTCTGATCCTCGGTCATCACAGGGAAGACATTCTGGAGACATTCCTGATGAATTTCTTCCATGGCGGTCGGCTTTCCGCCATGCCCGCGAAATTGCTCAACGACGAAGGTGATGTGCTGGTGTGCAGGCCGCTTGCCTATTGCGCCGAAGATGACCTGGAGAAATTCGCAGTCGCCATGAATTTCCCGATTATTCCATGCGACCTTTGCGGCTCTCAGGATGGCCTGCAGCGCAATGCCATGAAGGCGATGATTGCAGATATCGAGAGCAGAATGCCGGGCCGCAAGGATGCGATGATCCGGGCCCTGGCCAATGTGCGCCCCTCGCATCTGATGGATCGCACCCTGTTTGATTTTGCCAATCTCACAGGCAGTCCAAAAACGGACGAGGCCGACTAGAAATGATTCATCGCGTCAGAAACTGAGACGGGCCATCGCAACCATGGGGCAGCGCGGTCATGAGTTAACGCGGTCATGTTTTAACGCGGTCCGGCGGGATTGACAAACAGCTTGCCTTTTTCAGTCCACAGGACGATGGCCAGTGCCAACCAGCCAAACAGCGCCAGACCAGCGGCCAAGGGGATCAAGGTTCCGTTATAGGCCTGCCCCACAAGACCGCCCAGCACTGCGCCGACTGTAAAGGTGATAACCCCCAGCACCGATGATGCGGTTCCGGCAATATGCCCCAGTGGCTCCATGGCGAGTGCGTTGAAATTGCCTGGAACCAGGCCAAAGGCGCCAACGATTGCAGCCAGAAGGATATAGGAAACCCAAAAGGGCGGTTGACCGGCAAGGCTGATCAACAGCAGCAAGGTTCCCAGCAGGGCGAAGGCAATAAGAGCGCTGTGCGAGATCAGGCGCATGCCGACTGTGCGCACGATCGCGCCATTGGCAATGTTGAGCACGGCCATGACCGCGGCGTTGAGTGCGAAGGCAAATGCAAACCATTGGCCAAGGTCATACATCGACTGAAAAATCTGCTGGGCGGAGACGACAAAGGCAATCAGGCCGCTGAAACACAATGTTGCGCCCAGCGTATACCCCATGGCCAGACGGTTTTTCATAATCTCCATAAAGGCATTGCCGACGCCGGCAAAGGACAATGGCTGACGTTCATCGGGCCGCAATGTCTCCTTGATGCGCAATCCACTCCAGGCGGCCAAGGCCATTCCGGCAAAACCCAGCACCAGGAATATCCATTGCCATGAGGCGATGTTTGAAATCCATTGTCCCAGAGCTGGGGCCACAACCGGCACGATCATGAATATGGTGAATGTGTAGGACATGACCCGCGCCATATCGCGCCCTGCAAAACAGTCGCGGACGATGGCCATGACGACGATGCGCACGGCAGCAGCGCCGACCCCCTGCGCCAGGCGAAGCGCCAGAAGAACAGTAAAGCTGTCGGCAAATATCGCAGCCACAGAGGCGCCAGCATAGAACAATATGGCTGGGATCAGAATGATATTGCGACCGTAGCGGTCTGACAGCGGGCCAAAAAAGATTTGAGCGCCACCAAATCCGAGCATGAAGACGACAATGATCGCCTGTCGGTCGTTTTCATTGGTGACCGCAAAACTGTCGCCAATCAGGGGCAGGACAGGCAGCATGATGTCTATGGACAGTCCGACAATCGAACTCAAGGCGGCGATCAGGAAAATGAATTCTCCGAAACCGATGCCGGCGCGGTCGACGAAAGTTTTGCTTTTGCCGCTGCTGGCAGTTCTGCCTTCAGAATCAGGTGCGCTTTGCATGTCCATTCGTGCCTCTAATCTCCACCCGAATCGCGCCATGGAGCGGCGTGGGTGTTTGAAAGCGTTGGTTTTACGGCTGTGATCCCGCAACAGGATTGGGCTGCACTCTACTTGCACCACCCGGGTTGATGCTCATCAACAGTTGCGACCTGAATATTCTTTCATAAAACAACGGCATCGTGCAACAGGAATTTGAGGCCTGTTGCACGATGCCGGAAAACAGTAAATTGCTCGCCTGCCGATCTGGATGTCCGACAGGCGCTGGAGATAATCGTTCTAACCGGTGTAACCGGCCAGCTTGCTGTCGATCACATAGTTGAGGATTTTGACGATCTGCTCGGGTGTTTCGACCACGGCAAGAGCGGCTGCATCCACTTCCTTGAGGGCGTGCTGATGATCGGGGCCGTGCATGACAATCAGTGCCTTGCCCAGCGCAGAAGCATAGCCTGCATCGAAAGCCGCGTTCCACTGCTTGTATTTGTCGCCAAAACGCACGACGACGATATCGGCATCGCCGATCAATGTGCGGGTGCGGATCGCATTGACCTGCGCGCCCTTGTGATCATGCCAGAATTTGTCCGGTTCGGCGCCAAGAATGGCAACGCCACAATCATCGGATGCCTCATGATGGGTTACCGGGGCATTGAAAACCACCGGGAGACCGGCAGCTTTCACGCCGGTCTCAACCTGCTCACGCCAGTCAGAATGGATTTCCCCGGAAAGATAGATATTCCATTGTCGCATCAGGCTGCGCCTTTGACGGCTACGCCCTTTTCAACCATGTGTTCCTGCAACTCATTGGCCTGGAACATTTCACGGATGATATCGCATCCACCGACGAATTCTCCCTTCACATAAAGCTGCGGGACTGTCGGCCAGTTTGAATAATCCTTGATGCCCTGTCGCAGATCATCATCCGCAAGCACGTTGACACCCTTGTATTCAACACCAAGATAATCGAGGATCTGCACCACCTGACCGGAAAATCCGCATTGCGGAAATGCTGGTGTGCCCTTCATGAAAAGAACCACGTCGCTGGTTTTGACTTCGTTGTCGATAAAATCACTTATGCCCGTCATCTCAAATACCTCGTGTCTGCCGGGGTTAAGGCCCGGAGTTTGTCCTGTCATCGTAAATAGCCCCGAACCGTTGTGATTTCCAGCCCTGATCCGCTGCAAAATGCTTTGGGCGGCGGACAAGGTGCTGCAGCGATGGGTGACAGGAAGGAATTTTCCAGCGAAAGTCTTTGCGCGAAAAGAAAGGGCTGCGGTTTTTCTTTAGGCTTGAAATTTCATTCCTGAATATTTTGATGCAGAAAGAGCTTGACTGGTCTGCGCCAGTTGGAAGGTCTTTCCCATTCTTTGAACCAGCATATTCTTCTCGAAATGCGCGTCAGGCTTGACCCAGAGCGGAGGCCTTTCTTTCATCATAAAATTTGCGGTATATCCCTAGGAAACCGAATAGAAAGGCGGCCTCGGACAAAAGTTTCATTATCTCCTCTCCATACTTGGCCGTCATTTTGATGTTTTTGCGCGCAACACCCTCGAAACCCAGATATTCGATGACATCGGCACGATTGCTGAATGCGTCCAGAAAAACCATCACGCAAAGGAACATGAAACCGGCCACAAGGTATTTGTAAAATACAGTGAGCGACCGAAACTCAGTGCGGTGGAAATATATCAAGATCGCTCCGATGATACCGTAGAGTAGAATGATGAAATCGTCGATCCGGTCTGACAATCCAGTTTCTTCCATGGCCAGCACAGAATGGATCATCTTGTCAATTTTCTCGTGGATGGAAAAGGTCTCGTCCAATGCAAGGTACATGAAACCGGCCGCAATAAGGGCCCAAATTCTTGATGGTCCACTGAGCATTGGAGCATTTGGCTTGCGGCGCACATTTAGTATGCGATAGCAAATCATCGAAGTAATTAACAATACGATACCGGAAATAATTTCCGTTGCTTTATCATCAATTGATATGCCGACAAAAATCGCACCAATCATCAGGACGCCGATAAGCGGCACGAGAATCCGATAGGCGCTTGTCGGATCTTCAAGTAATAAAGCGCGCATGAATTGTCCCACCCCCCAGTGCTCTCTTTCATTGTATCCGTTTGATGACGAACTGTTTTTCGTACTGCGTTTTTGCTGAAGTGACAAGCTTGGATCTTCTGCCGTCGGCCTGCACAAAGCCGGCGTAGAGGCAACAGGATTTCGGCGATTACGTAATGGGGTCAAATTCTGCACAGCAGCCAGCCGTCCATGCATGGGCAGTGTTGTCGGGAGCGGCGTTGGTCTGGCTGCTGCAGAACCTAATGGTTTTCATGCCCTGAGTGGTTGGCACGATGCGTATTTAGACTTTTTGCCTTGATGCACATCGAGCGGCAGCCTTCTGCGTCACTTTGGGTTCCCGAAGCCAAGACGGTTTTTCCGTTGCCACATTCGAGTCAGTGCATTGTATCGGCATTGCGGGCGCGGGCAGCAATCAAAAGCGTGTCGCCAATGGCAAGAGAAGTGGTGGTTGCGATTAAAGTTTTCATGTGTCTCTCGTTTGTTTCTGTGCATCCCTTGCGGGAGCGGAACGAAACCAGTGGAGACTGGATGAATGCATTTCGAACGCACCACTGACAGAGAGTTCATGGGTATCGTCAGCCACCTGCCTGATTAGTCAGGGGCACTTGTCTGCAGCGCCAAGGCGTGCAGAACACCGCCCATATTGCCTTGCAGGGCCTGATAGACCATCTGGTGTTGCTGTACGCGGCTCTTGCCACGGAAGCTTTCGGCTACGACCTCGGCGGCGTAGTGGTCACCGTCGCCTGCCAGATCTCTGATCGTTACCACGGCATCCGGTATGGCTGCCTTGATCATTGTTTCTATGTCTCCAGCGCTCATGGGCATGGTTTCATTCCTGTCTGTGTCATTGTCATTTCGGTTGCCGGCAATCAGTCTATCAGGCTTTGGGCAATATCCCTGTCCATATAGTCCGGGAACCAGGATTCATGTGCATTGCGCAATTGCTCTATTGATATGGAGAGCAGGTCATTGATCGTCAATTGATCATCGCCAACAGTGCCAATCTGTCGGAAAGGCACACCGGCCCCTTCGGCACTCATACAGAAGAAATTGGCCATATCGGCAGAAATGGTCACCACATAGCGGGCCTGGTCCTCACCAAACAATTGCCCGTGGGTCGGAGCGATTTCGCAATCGATTTCCACTTTCATGCCTTTATCGGCGGCCATGGCCATTTCGGCCAGGCAAAGCGCCAGGCCTCCATCGGAAATATCGTGGCAGGCACTGAGCTGACCATTGCGAATGGCCGAGCGGACAAAGTCGCCGTTGCGCTTTTCGACATTGAGGTCAACCGGGGGCGGCGGGCCATCAGCCCGACCCAGACAGTCGCGCATATAGACCGACTGGCCCAGATGTGTTCCGTCGCCGCCCAGCAGAACAATCGTGTCGCCAACTTTTGCGCCGCCAATGGTCGCCATATGTGACCAATCAGGAATAAGTCCAACACCGGCTATGGTCGGTGTCGGCAGGATCGCTTCGCCATTGGTCTCATTATAGAGCGATACATTGCCCGAAACGATGGGGAAGCGCAGGGTGGTGCAGGCATCCCCGATCCCTTCAATGGCCTTGACCAATTGACCCATGATTTCCGGGCGTTCCGGATTGCCGAAATTGAGGTTGTCGGTCGATGCCAGAGGTTCCGCACCGGTTGCGGTGATGTTTCTCCAGCATTCCGCTACGGCCTGTTTGCCACCTTCATAGGGATCGGCCTCGCAATAGCGCGGTGTCACGTCGGAGGAAAATGCCAGGGCTTTGCTCGGGTGGCCGTCAACCCGGACCACGCCCGCGTCACCGCCTGGCAATTGCAGGCTGTTGCCCTGTATCAGCGTATCATATTGCTCATAGACCCAGCGGCGTGAGGAATTGTTCGCCGAACCCAGTAGCGCCAGAAGTGCATCGCCATAATCTTCGGGTTCTTCAATGTTTTGCGCCGGAAGCGGAGAATATAGTCCGGTTTCACGCCATGGCCGGTCATATTCCGGTGCCTCGTCTCCCAATTCCTTGATTGGCAGATCAGCAACCAGATCTCCGCCATGAAAGATCCGGAAACGCAGGTCGTCGGTCGTCTTGCCGACAATGGCGAAATCCAGCCCCCATTTCACGAAGATCGCCTTTGCTTCCGCTTCCATTTCCGGGCGCAGAACCATCAGCATGCGCTCCTGGCTTTCCGATAGCATCATCTCGTAGGCGCTCATGTTTTCTTCACGAACCGGAACCATGTCCAAGTTCAGTTCCACGCCGAGATCGCCCTTGGCGCCCATCTCGACAGCCGAACAGGTCAGTCCGGCTGCGCCCATGTCCTGAATGGCGATGACGGCGCCCGATGCCATTAGTTCAAGGCTTGCCTCCAGCAGGCATTTTTCGGTGAAGGGGTCGCCAACCTGAACGGTGGGGCGCTTTTCCTCGATCATTTCGTCAAATTCGGCGGAAGCCATTGTGGCGCCGCCAACACCATCACGCCCGGTTTTGGCGCCCAGATAGACGACTGGCAGACCGACGCCTTCAGCTTTCGAATAGAAAATCGCATCGGTTTTTGCCAGGCCTGCGGCAAAGGCATTGACCAGGCAATTGCCGTTGTAGCGCGCGTCGAACTCGACTTCGCCACCGACTGTCGGGACGCCGAAGGAATTGCCATAGCCGCCAATCCCGGCAACAACGCCGGCAACAAGATGGCGTGTCTTGGCGTGGTCGGGTTCGCCAAAACGCAACGCATTCATGGCTGCAATTGGCCGAGCGCCCATGGTGAAGACATCCCGCAAAATGCCGCCCATGCCGGTTGCAGCGCCCTGATAGGGCTCGATATAGGACGGATGGTTGTGGCTTTCCATTTTGAAAACCACGCAGTCACCGTCACCAATATCGACCACTCCGGCATTTTCACCAGGACCCTGAATCACCTGAGGCCCCTCTGTGGGCAATGTGCGCAGCCATTTTTTCGATGATTTGTAGGAACAGTGTTCATTCCACATCGCCGAGAAAATACCCAGTTCGGTAAAACTCGGCTCGCGGCCGATCAATGCGAGAATACGTTCATATTCATCCGGTTTGAGGCCGTGGGCTTCGATGAGTTCGGGGGTGATCTGAATTTCGTTTGGGATGGTCATGTCCGGTTTCAATAGGTTGATTGTGTCAGGTGGCGGAATTGCATGTGGTGGACCCTTTGGTCCAGTCCCTGATGTCAGCGACCATGAGATTGCCGGTAGGGGAGAACAGCAAGGCACCGTAGGCCTTTATCGTGGCCGGATCGCCTTCCGCCTCAATGACGGCAAGTGGTCGGTCTTCGGGCCTGTTGCGTGGAACCAGCAGGATACGCGGGCGTCCCGTCAGGGAATTGAGCTCCATGGCAAGCCGGTATGGCTTGAAACTTCTGTTGCCCGACCTGAACCAGCATTTGCTGGCCGTAAGGGCGATGCGCTCCATGGCCGGCAGTGCGGGTTCGGATGCCTGAAGTGTCAGATTGCCGGGGCCCGGTCCAGCACTCTGGCAGCCGGTCAATAGTCCGGTGGCAAGCAGACCCACCCATATGATCGACAGGGCCGGACGCGAAACGCGACGTCTTGGTGCTTCAGCAGTATGTGTGCCAACCGGGGTCACGTTAATTCCTTACAACAGAGCGACATGAGTGGCGGGTCAGGCAGCGATTCCCAGTGCGGCACTGAACAGGGCGTAACCGTCATTGCCGCCATGGGCGGCTTCAATCAGGTTTTCCGGGTGGGGCATCATGCCAAGAACATTGCCATTCTTGTTGATGATACCGGCGATATCATTGACGGAACCGTTGGGGTTTGTGCCATTTGCATAACGAAACACCACCTGCCCATTGTCTTCCAGCTGCTTGAGCGTTTCGCTTTCAGCAAAATAGTTGCCGTCATGATGGGCGACCGGGCACTGTATGATTTCGCCCTGCCTGTATTGCCCGGTAAAGACCGTGTCGGCATTGGCGACTTCAAGCTGAACTTGTTTGCAGACGAATTTGAGTGAGGCATTGCGCATCAGCGCGCCAGGCAAGAGACCGGCTTCAACAAGAATCTGGAAGCCATTGCATACGCCAAGCACGCGGGTCCCACTGGCAGCCTTGCGCCTGACCGCCTCCATGACCGGCATGCGCGCGGCGATGGCACCACAGCGCAGATAATCACCATAGGAAAAACCACCGGGTATGACGATCAGATCGACATCGGGAATCTCGGTTTCGGTCTGCCAGATGGTTATGGGGGGCTCGCCGGAGATTTTGGTCAATGCAGCAATCATGTCCCGGTCTCGGTTCAGGCCAGGAAGGAGTAGAACAGCAGATTTCATGGTCAAAGCTTTGCGGGTCTGGAATTGGATACGGTTCTTCCGCCTTTTACCGCATATGTTCGGCAATTGCGATAGCTGTTGCTTTGCTATTGAGCGCCTTGTATCGTCCAGATAGTTTACACTTAAAACAAATGCCGATCGAACCGCTGTAGACAAGCGACGGGCGTCGATGCGGTTTGCACAGCTGATTGGATGGAGAGCATTTTGACAGATGATAACAGTCGGGTTGAGAGTGACATGGCACTCGATTTCAAGGGGCGCATGGCCTACGGCGATTACCTCAAACTTGATAGGTTGCTGTCTGCGCAAGTGCCGCTCAGCGACAAGCAGGATGAAAAGCTTTTCATCATTGTCCATCATGTGCAGGAACTTTGGCTCAGCCTGATTATTCACGAGCTGGAATTTGCCATGCAGAATATGCGTGACGGCAAGGCGGGGCTGGCATTCAAGGCGCTGGCGCGGATCTCGCGAATCCAGGAACAATTGATCTCCGCCTGGGATGTGCTTTCGACCCTGACACCTTCGGACTATCTGACATTTCGCGATACACTGGGACAGGCCTCGGGGTTTCAATCCTATCAATACCGGCTGGTGGAGATCCTCTTGGGTGCAAAAGACGAGCGCATGCTGGCACCGCACCGCCACACACCGCAGGTCTATGCGCGCCTTGAAGCGGCATTTCGCGGACCAAGCATTTATGATGAGGCCATTGCACTGGTCAAACGCTCGGGACTGGACGTGCCTGATTCTCTGCTGAATCGTGATTTTTCAAAGACACACAGCTACAGCGATGCGCTTCACGATATCTGGCTGCAGGTATACCGGGAGCCGGAACGTTATTTTGAGCTCTATGAACTGGCCGAAGAACTTGTGGACGTAGAGGATCATTTCCAGCAATGGCGTTTTCGTCACATGAAAACAGTCGAGCGAATCATCGGACACAAGAAGGGCACTGGAGGCTCATCGGGCGTGGGTTATCTCAAAACGGCACTGGATCGGACGTTTTTTCCGGAACTGTGGGCTGTGCGCACGGATCTTTAAAAAGGTCGAAAGAGAGCGCCGTTCAGATCAATTCGATGGCGTAATCTTCAATCACGGTATTGGCCAGCAGCTTCGCGCACATCTCATCGAGCTGTTGGCGCGCAGCTGCTGCATCAGTGGTTGAGAGTTCCAGATCAAAAACCTTGCCCTGTCTGACATGGCCAATGCCTTCAAAGCCCATTGATCCAAGCGCACCTTCAATGGCTTTTCCCTGTGGATCAAGAACACCATTTTTCAAGGTTACGGTCACTCGCGCCTTAATCACAGACTTTTTCCTTAACGTATGCGTTGCCGTATGCCGTTTGAGCAACAGCAGCTATTTGACAAGAACCGGGCCGGTCCCGCGGGGTGGCTCATTCTTGTTGACAATGCCCAGACGCCGAGCCACTTCCTGGTATGCCTCCACGAGGCCTCCCATATCGCGGCGATAGCGATCCTTGTCCATCTTGTCCTTGGTCTCGACATCCCAGAGGCGGCAATTGTCTGGCGAGATTTCGTCAGCGATGACAACCCTCATGGTGTCTCCCTCAAACAGCCTGCCGCATTCAATCTTGAAATCCACAAGCTGGATGCCGACGCCGAGGAAAAGGCCGCTGAGAAAATCATTCACCCGAATGGCCAGCGCCATGATGTCATCTATTTCCTGCGGGCTGGCCCAGCCGAAAGCCGTGATGTGCTCTTCGGAAACCATCGGGTCATCCAGAGCATCGGCCTTGTAATAGAACTCGATGATCGAGCGCGGCAGAACCGTGCCTTCTTCAAGACCCAGTCTTTTTGACAGCTGGCCTGCGGCAATATTGCGCACAACCACTTCCAGCGGGATGATTTCGACTTCCTTGATCAACTGCTCGCGCATGTTGAGACGCCGAATGAAGTGCGTCGGAATGCCGATTCGGTTCAGATGGTTGAAGATATATTCTGAAATACGATTGTTCAGCACACCTTTGCCTTCGACAACATCATGTTTCTTGTTGTTGAAAGCGGTGGCATCATCCTTGAAAAACTGTATGAGGGTTCCTGGTTCAGGGCCTTCATACAGTATTTTGGCCTTGCCTTCGTATATGCGGCGGCGACGCTTCATGGTTCACTCTGTTTCTGCAGCGGTATTGTCGCATGCTGCGTCGAATGGCGACAGTTTGGCTATGATCTAGCCCAAAGCGGTGCATTTCACAATCGCTTGACGCCTGCATTTTGGCCGAAATGCCGTGTTATTTGATAATCGGCCAACGCAATGATTGATCTTTCGGCGCGCTTTTGGTTTACACGTATGAAACGAACAGCCGGGACGGCTGTTTATCAGGATAATTCTATCGACCTTCGGGAGTACAGACTATGAGCGGCATGGACGATCGCAGCGATGCCTTTGAGAATAAATTTGCCCATGACGCGGAACTGCGTTTCAAAGCAGAGGCCCGGCGTAACAAATTATTGGGCATGTGGGCAGCAGCCTTGATGGGCAAAACGGGCGAAGAGGCCGAGGCCTACGCAAAGGAAGTTGTCATTTCCGATCTTCAGGAAGCTGGCGACGAGGACGTCTTTCGCAAGGTGAAGGGGGATCTCGAAGCTGCCAAGGTTGAGCAGTCTGATCATCAGATTCGCCGCACCATGGATGAATTGCTGCAAACAGCCCGGGCGCAGATCATTTCGGAATAGTGCAATTGCGGAAAACCGTTTCCAACGGTTTTCCGCAACGCAAAGCTTCAAATCAGAAGGTCAGGTTTAAAATCTGACCAAGTTTATTTTATCTGACCCAGTGCTGTCGTGATGTCAGGCCTTTAACTGGCCCAGAAATTTGGCAAGGACCATCAACCCTTCCGGCCAGGGCCCAAAGCCCGAGGCGACATCGATGTGTCCGGCTTCGCCTGCATCCATGAACAATGATCCCCAGGCCGCAGCGATGTCCTCAGCCACTTCCAGGCTGCAATAGGGATCATTTTTGCTGGCAATCACAATAGAGGGGAATGGCAGCGGATCGCGGCTGTAGGGCCCGAATGTCATCAGATGCCGCGGGCGGATTTTCGGATTGGCCACATCTGGCGGGGCGACCAGCAAGGCACCGGCAATTTTTTTACTGAACTGGGGAATGGCCTGGACAGAGGCCGCCACCCCGAGAGAATGCGCGATCAGAATAGTCGGCCTGACGGATGCATTGACAGCGCGGGCGATTTCCTGCGTCCACTCTTCACAAACCGGCTTTTCCCATGATTGCTGTTCAACCCGGCTTGCGGTGGACAATTTCGTTTCCCAACGACTCTGCCAGTGCTGTGGACCGGAATTCTTGTATCCGGGCACAACCAGAATATCGGCCTCAGATGCTTTCATGACAGACTCCGGGCTTTGATTATCGCGTTGTTGAATTCTGTGGAACGGATCATTGGATTGTTGATCCGTTCCGATTGTGTGTCTTCAGACTATTGGCATTGAAAAAATATCAAATTTTTCCAGTTGGTGCTGTTTTACCAGTTGTACCTGCGCCAAAAACGCGGTTGAAAATCGTATCGACATGTTTGGTATGGTAGCTCAGGTCAAACAGTTCCGAGATTTCATCCTCCGACAAGACTGCGCGGACATCCTTGTCAGCCAGCAGTTCGGCAAGAAAATCCTTGCCTTCTTCCCAGACGCGCATGGCGTTGCGCTGAACCAGACTGTAGGCATCTTCGCGGCTTACACCTGCCTGGGTGAGGGCCAAGAGGACTCGTTGTGAGTGAACCAGTCCTTTGAACTTGTTCATATTGGCCATCATGTTTTCAGGGTAGACGAGCAATTTGTCGATCACGCCGGTCAGTCGGACAAGGGCAAAATCCAGTGTGACGGTTGCATCCGGCCCGATCATGCGTTCCACCGAGGACTGGGAGATATCGCGCTCATGCCACAGCGCAACGTTTTCCATGGCCGGCAGGGCAAAGGCCCGGACCATGCGTGCGAGGCCCGTGAGGTTTTCGGTGAGCACCGGATTGCGCTTGTGCGGCATGGCCGATGAACCTTTCTGCCCGGGGGAGAAATACTCTTCCGCTT
>JARGOF010000006.1:182032-205285 GCA_029212415.1 Rhizobiaceae bacterium
TTCAACCGAAAGCCGCTACACTGAAGAGGCAATCACACCCAGAGTCGCACAGAACATCGCATGACGGTCGCGCGGAATGACCTGCGTCGAGATCGGTTCTGCAACAAGGCCCATGGCTTTGGCAACATGTTCCTCAATGCGCGGATCGATGTTGGCAAAGGTGCCCACGGCCCCCGATATGGCGCAGGTTGCGATTTCTTCGCGGGCGGCGATCAGCCGCTTTTTGCACCGTTCGAATTCCGCAAAGGCGAGCGCCAGTTTGAGACCGAAGGTCGTTGGCTCGGCATGTATCGCATGGCTGCGACCGATGGTAATGGTGTCCCTGTGCTCGATGGCCCGCCTTTTCAGCGCGTCGAGCAGTTTGTCCATGTCAGCCAGAAGGATGTCCGTGGCTTTGACCAATTGCACGTTGAAGCAGGTGTCGAGCACATCGGATGAGGTCATTCCCTGATGAATGAAACGGGCATCCGGACCGACGATTTCCGCCAGATGGGTCAGAAAGGCTATGACGTCGTGCTTGGTCACAGCTTCAATTTCATCAATGCGGGCCACATCGAAAACGGCTTTGCCACCCTTGTCCCAGATTGTTTGCGCGGCTGACTTGGGGATAACACCCAGTTCGGCGAGGGCATCACAAGCATGTGCCTCAATTTCAAACCAGATGCGGAGCTTGGTTTCCGGCGACCAAATAGCGACCATTTCGGGACGGGAGTAACGGGGTATCATGGGCAACACTCACTGGTGACATCGTTGGATTTATCTGGCGGCGTGAACCGCTCACTTCAATTGATCGGGAAATTGCCCGGCCAACAGAACCAAACATCGTGTCTTGAAACAATGGATGGTTCGGTGGTTTGTCTGCGCGCTTCATGCTGCAGAACCGCTTCATGTTTTCTTTGCAGCGCTCTAACAGAATTTGCCTTTGTTCTCAACGCATCCTTTTGGCGATCCAGAAGCTCGTAGCAATCAGACATACAAGACCGACCGGCAGAAAGTAGCGAAGGCCGATAACCGCAAATTGAAACAGCGCACTGGCTGTGGTGAAAGCCAGTTGATAGGCCCATGCGATCGACAGGAAATCGCCTGCCCAACTGGCATAGAAATTCCAGTAAATGATGGCGTAGAGACCGGAAGTGCAGGCGATGGTTGCAACGATAAGGCAGACGAATGCCGAAGCAAACCGGACTTCGGCAGGCCTGCGCAGGCCGAGAAAACGTGCTGTGTAAAGCGCCATCGGAAAGGCTATTGTTCCACCGGCGAAATAGAGCGCGATGAGGGCTGTGCGATGTGAGGTAAAGCCACCCATCATCACTTCCAGCCCGGCATAAAGCGACAGCGCCATAGCGCAGCCCCAAAACAGCGCACCGGAAATCAAGACGAAGGGTGAAGGCAGTGCATCACGGGCACGGGCGAAAAAATGACCGCCGCGCCCGCGCGAAGTTCTATTTTCAGGCGGCAAGCCGCAAAACTCCGCTTTTCATCACCCTCATTTGCCCTGTGCCTTTTGGGCAGCGGACCGGATGGCCGTTATGCGTTGTCTGTATGCATCTTGCGAACCACCGGAGAAGATCGCGGAACCGGCGACAAAAGCATTGATTCCAGCGGCCGCTGCCTGAGATGCGGTGTTTTCATTGATCCCGCCATCGATCTCCAGATCGATCGGGCGATCGCCAATCATTGTCTTGATGTTTTTGGCTTTCTCCAGAACGGCCGGAATGAATTTCTGTCCGCCGAAGCCCGGATTTACGCTCATGACCAGAACCAGATCAACTTCATCCAGAACGTATTCAATGACGCTTTCCGGTGTCGCGGGATTGAGGGAGACACCTGCCTTTTTGCCGAGTGCCCGAATCGCCTGCAGCGAACGGTGAAGATGTGGTCCTGCCTCGGCATGGACTGTGATGACGTCACAGCCGGCTTTGGCAAAGGCCTCCAGAAAAGGATCGCAGGGGGCAATCATCAAATGACAGTCAAATATGGCATCGCTGCATGGGCGCACAGCCTTGATGACATCTGCGCCATAGGAAATATTCGGAACGAAATGCCCGTCCATGACATCAAGGTGTATCCAGTCTGCGCCGGCACTTGTTACATCGCGCACTTCCTGGCCAAGATTTGCAAAGTCGGCGGCAAGGATTGACGGTGCGATCTTTATCGGGCGATTCATTTCAGGCTCCGTGCAATTGCAATTCGATCGGGCCATAACACTATCGGACGGACGAAACAAACGTCAAAACATGTCGCCTGTCTTTGGTGCAAGCGCTCTACTTGCCGAATCTTGATTTCCAGGTGGGCAGCATGTCGTTGGGTTGAGGTGTGGCATGGTAGACACCTCTGGCAATGGCCCGTGACATTACCGCAGCAGCGCCGGCACACAGGTCGAGGAAACCATTGACGTCCAGTTGTTTGCCGCTCTTTCCAGTGGCCAGGGAAAAGATCAGGTCACCGTCAAAAGGTGTGTGCGAGGGCCATATGGCACGACTGAAACCGTCATGTGCAGCTATCGCGAGACGTTTTGCCTCAGCCTTTGTCATCACTGCATCCGTCGCGATCACGGCAATCGTCGTGTTGGCGCCTTCCGGGCTGTGGTTGTCGCGAAACTTGATCCGCAGGTCTGTCGTGGACTGGGGCAGGGGCGAGGGCAGGCCGATCCCGCCGAATTCGTCGTCCACTTCAAAGGGTGCCGCCCAGAAATGGGCCCCACCAGCCACATTGGTGGTTCCGACCGCGTTGACAGCCACAAGCGCGCCAAGTGTGACACCATTGTCCATCACCAGGGAAGCAGAGCCGAGGCCGGCCTTGAGATCAGCCGTCAAGGCGCCGGTCCCGGCCCCTGCAGTTCCTATCTCGAATTCGCGGCTGGCAGAATTTGCGGATGCGTACCCCATTTCCCGGTAGGGAGGGTAGCGACCCCAATCCTTGTTGCCGCCATTGGCCAGGTCGAAAAGAATGGCGCTGGGCACGATGGGGACACAAAAGCCGGCAACCTCAAAACCGATATTCCTTTCGCGCAAGGCCGCCTGCACGCCGGTGGCGGCATCCAGGCCATAGGCCGATCCGCCGGAAAGCACCAGCGCATGAACGCTGTCCACTGTATTGTGGGGCTCAAGAAGGTCCGTGTCCCGGGTGCCCGGGGCACCGCCGAGTACCTGCACAGAAGCCACGGCGCCGCCCTCGCAAAGGACAGTCGTCACACCTGAATTCAAATCGGTATCCTGCGCATTGCCGACCAGCAAGCCTTCGACATCAGTGATCAGATTGCTTGGACCCGTTGTTTTCATTGGTTCTCTCCGTTGGAATAGACCGGCGTCATTCTGGCTGCCAGATTGGCTGGAATGAAGGTGTTGTCCTTCCAGACCATAAGTTCGAAAGGGTTGTCTTTGCGCTCACCCAAGGCATCAAACGCGATCATGCCGATTGCCGTGGTGAACTTTTCCCGTTTGAGTACCTGGGATATCGGTACCAAACGGGCGGTGGATACAGCTTTGGCTGCCAGCAAAATCTGACCGGCGGCATAGGCTGGAATTGTATATCCGTTTGCCGAAAGATCGGCCGAGTCAAATTGTGCCACGGCCTGCCGGGCACTTGGCAGATATTGTGGTTCGGGAAGTGTCACGGCCAGAACGCCTTCGGCAAGGTCGGGTTCACTGCTCGCGGCTTTCAGCGCATCACCGCCAAGGAATGTCAGATTGAAACCAGAGGCAATGCTGTCGCGGGCAATCGTCGCAGCGTCCTGTCTGTCTCCACCGATAAAAACATGGGTGGCACCGGATTTCTCCAGCCGTTTGACGAGGCCAAACTGCTTTTCCTGGGACGGTCGGAAGTTATCTATGAAGATTGGGGACTGTCCCTTTTCCTCAAGCATGATGCGAACGGATTCGGCTAGTTCGCGACCATAGATCGTACCATCGTCGACAAGGGCTACAGGTTTACCCTGCCATTGTGTGGATATGATTTCCGCGATCATGCGTGTTTCATCGTCCGCCCTTGGTGCCAGTCGATAAAACAGCCAGCCGTTTCGCTCGCTGTCTTCGGCAATGATTTGGGAGCGCACACCAAGTGTTATGGCCGGGATCCCCTCTGACGACAAAATGGGCAAGGCCGCACTGAGACTTTCCATGCACAAAAAACCGATGACAGCATCCACGTCGGCTTCGGCAAAAGCGCTGGCAGCATCGGTTCCTCCCGCAGCATCGCAGGTGTCAGGCTCAATCAGGATTTCCGAAATATCGAGATTCGTGCTGCTCGCGAGCATATTGATGCCGTTGACCATCTGGTTTCCCAGAACCGAAAATGCACCGTCTTCCGGTTTCATGATGCCAATGCGAAGGCCTTGATCGGCAGATTGTGCCATGGCCGGCGCAACAAGGGTGTGGCCTGCACTCAGAACGCAGGCTGCAAGGACATAGGGTAACCAGAGTTTCATCAATTTTGATCCAGTGCGCGTCGTTCGTGCGTTCGGGAATTCATGTCTCTTCCCAATAATAGTTGATCTGCTCCAGCGATAACAGATCAGCCAAGGGCAACCAAGTCGAACATGCGTGTTTGCTTCTGTGCAGCGCGATAATCAACGCCGTGATGACCGTTTGGCGAACGTGCCTTCAATCACCATGCAACAGGCTTCAAGCTGGCGATTCGTAAAATTTAAACTCTGCCAATGGTTACAATAAAAAGAGATATCTCTATGTATGCCATCAATGAAACATGCCTGGCCTCAAAGACCAATGCCACAAAGGCAGCGTTGCCAGGAACTGGCGCCATGACGATTGGAGACAATGGGTGTTGAAAACAAAAACCGTCGGGTCCAGCGACTACAGGGATGCCATGGCCCATTATGCCGGACATGTGCAACTGGTGACCACTGCGCACGCGGGCCAGCGCCGTGGTGTGACGGTTACAGCCGCCTGTTCGGTCTCTGACGATCCGCCGACCGTTCTGGTGTGCCTCAACAAGAGCAATCCCAACAATGCGATCTTTCTGGAAAGTGGCCGATTCGCGTTGAATACGCTGGCGGTTCAGCATCAGGACATGGCTGCCGCTTTTGCGGGCTTTGAGAACAAAGGCGCTGATGCCCGTTTTGCAATGGGTGAGTGGGATACACTTTCGACCGGGTCTCCGACGCTGACTGATGCGCTCGCAGTGTTCGACTGCATCATCAAGGAGCACACGATCATGGCGACCCATATGGTTCTTTTTGGAGAAGTGGTCGGACTGCGCATTGGAAACCGGCAATCTTCGCTTCTATTCATGGACCGGGAGTGGCGAAGCCTGTAGCCTGCAAACTTGAACCTTGAATGAGGGCGCTGACCGTGCCCTTTCTACTCTATGCCGAAGGATACAGCTTTGACCAATCCTCAAAGTGCAATTCCCAGTTCCATCGATGAAACGCTGGCGCTGCTGACGAGCCAGGATTATGTTGCCAGCAGGGCGCTTGCGACCGTGCTGTTCCTCAGTCTGCGTATGCGCCGTCCACTGCTGCTGGAAGGTGAAGCGGGCGTTGGAAAGACGGAGATTGCCAAGGTGCTTTCCGCCGGGCTGAACAGGCCGCTTATTCGTCTGCAATGCTATGAGGGGCTGGATATTTCGACAGCGGTCTATGAGTGGAATTATCCCGCTCAGATGCTGGAAATCCGCATGTCGGAGGCGGCTGGAATATCGGACCGCTCAGCCATCGAGCACAATATATTCTCCGACCGCTATCTGATCCGTCGTCCGATATTGCAGGCGCTTTCATCTGTGGACGGGGCAGCACCGATCTTCCTGATTGATGAATTGGACAGAACGGACGAAGCGTTTGAAGCCTACCTGCTGGAGTTGCTCTCCGAGTATCAGGTCACCATACCGGAAATCGGTGTGATCAAGGCCGAAGAGCCACCCATTGTGATCATCACGACAAATCGTACCCGTGAAATCCATGATGCGTTGAAAAGGCGTTGTCTTTATCATTGGGTTGACTATCCGCAGGCCGATGCAGAGTTGGAGATCGTTCGACGCAAGGTGCCCGGTTGCAACAGGCTGCTTTCGCAGGAACTGGTGGCCTATGTGCAGAAATTGCGTGAACTTGATCTGTTCAAAAAGCCAGGCGTGGCAGAGACCATTGACTGGGCGACAGCCCTGACGGAGTTGGACAGTGTGGCGCTGGATCCCGAAATCATTTCCGATACGATCGGTGCCCTGTTGAAATACCAGGATGATATTGCCCGGATCGAAGAGGGTGACGGCAGAAAAATACTCGATGAATTGAAGTCAGAAATAGCGGACGCGTGACGATCTGCGGAGCAGGCGCTTTGGCTGAAGGCAACAAACAGGAACTGGTTGAAGGACGTCTCGCGGACAATATTGTCTATTTTGCCCGCACGCTGCGTCGCGCAGGCATGCGGGTCGGACCAGCGGCGGTGACGGATGCAATAAGGGCACTGTCGATTGCCGGGATTGGATCGCGCGAAGACTTTTACTGGACCCTGCACCCGATATTCGTCAACCGACACGAAGATCATGCCGTTTTTGACGAGGCGTTTCGTCTTTTCTGGCGTTCCCGTGATTTGATCGAAAAAATGATTGCCATGTTTTCCCCGGTTGCCCCGGACTACCGCAACCGGGAAAAACAACGGGCGGCACAAAGCCGCGTCGATGAAGCCTTCCACAAGAACAGGGAAAAGCCCAGGCCGATCAATGAAGACCCGGAAATCGAGGTGGATGCGCGGTTTACCAGTTCGGGCAGTGAGGTTTTGCGCACAACGGATTTTGCGCAGATGACGGCAGATGAAATCGTGCGGGCAAAACGCACCATGTCACAGCTTGTTCTGCCGAATGATATGGTGCGCACCCGGCGCTTCCGGCAAACCCATCGGAAGGCCGTGATTGATCCGCGGTCAACCATGCGCACGGCGCTCAAAACCGGTGGATCGCTGATCCTGCCCAAGTTTCGCCAGCAGCGCATGGTTCATCCGCCGCTTGTGGTGCTTGCCGATATATCGGGCTCAATGAGCCAATATACGCGTATTTTCCTGCATTTTCTGCATGTGTTGACGGAAAAACGACGACGCGTGCATACATTTCTTTTTGGCACGCGCCTGACCAATGTGACACGGCAAATGCGCCATCGCGACCCCGACGAGGCGCTGCTGGAATGTTCGGCCGCAGTTCAGGACTGGTCCGGTGGAACGCGTATTTCCGAAACATTGTCGCAATTCAACCGCCTTTGGTCGCGCCGGGTCCTGTCTCAAGGGGCCGTTGTGCTTCTCATTACGGATGGACTTGAACGCGAAAGCGTTGATGATCTTCCCTATCAGATTGAGCGGCTACACAAATCGTCCCGGCGTCTTATCTGGTTGAATCCATTGCTGCGGTTCGATGGTTTCGAAGCGCGGGCCATGGGGGTCAGGGCAATGTTGCCTCATGTTGACGAGTTCAGGCCGGTGCACAATCTTGAATCCATGGCTGATCTGGTCGATGCTTTGGATGGCAATGACAGCTATAAGGCTGACCCCAGGCGTTTTCTGGGGCACTAGCAAACTGTAATTAACTGGAAACAGCGCGAAGGTGGCGTGCAAATGGATATCGCAGACGAGATACGCGACCCCTTGATGATCGCGGAACGCTGGATGGGTGAGGGGCGCGACGTGGCAATAGCCACGGTGGTTGAAACATGGGGTTCCGCACCAAGGCCGACCGGCAGCCATCTGGTCATTGACGGCGATGGCAATTTTCATGGGTCCGTATCCGGCGGCTGTGTTGAAGGCGCGGTTGTCAGCGAGGCAGCTGAGATTATCCGGGAGGGAGAACCGCGCATGCTGGAATTCGGCGTAGCAGACGAGACCGCCTGGCAAGTCGGGCTCTCCTGTGGCGGGCGTATTCGTGTCTATGTCGAAAGGCTGGGTTGAACTGTGGATCCACATCTTCTGAAAAAACTCAATGTTGAAAGGAACGCCCGCAGGGCGGCCTTGCTGCTGACGCACCTTGGTGATGGACGCGACCGCCTGATTGCTCCGGGCGATGCGGTGGCCGGTGCTTTGGGCGAGGCTATCGAGCGCTCATTTCGTTCCGGCAAATCCATGAGCGTCGAGGTGGATGGGCGATCCTATTTCCTCAACGTTCATCTGCCACCGGCCAGACTGGTGATTATTGGTGCGGTTCACATATCGCAGGCGCTTGTGCCAATGGCACGTATTGCCGGGTTTGATCTCAAAGTCATAGATCCGCGGACGGCCTTTGCAACGCCGGAACGTTTTGACGGTGTTGAGCTTCTGGCCGAATGGCCGGAGGATGTTCTGACGCAAACCCCTCTCGACAGCTTTACTGCGCTTGCTGCCGTTACCCATGATCCCAAGATTGATGATTATGCCTTGCAGGCGGCACTTGAGGCCGGATGTTTCTATGTCGGGGCGCTGGGCAGCAGGAAGACCCATGCAAAGCGGGTCGAGCGGCTGCGCGAACGCGGATTGAGCGAAGCGGACATAGGACGCATCGCATCGCCGATCGGTCTGGATATCGGTGCGGCAAACCCGGAAGAAATAGCCGTTGCTGTTCTGGCACAAATCATTGCGGCGCTGCGCCAGCGACCAATGGGGCCTGCATGAGATTTGGACCTGTCAAACGTGATGATGCATTGGGTTCAGTGCTGGCACATTCACTTGTTGCCGGAAAGGTTCGGTTGAAAAAGGGCCGGGTTCTGAGCGCCGATGATCTGGCGACTTTGGCATCTGCGCAGGTCGAGCAGGTGATTGTGGCCCGTTTGGAGGCGGATGATGTCGGAGAGGATGACGCTGCTGAACGGCTTGCAGGTGTGTTGGTCGCCGACGGCTTGAGAGCGGGCAAGGCGGCAACCGGTCGGGTTAATCTCTATGCCACGCACAATGGGCTGTTCCTTGCCGACAAGACGCTTGTTGATCAACTCAATCTAGTGCACCCATCCATCACGCTTGCGACTTTGGCGGATCATACGCAGGTTGCTGCAGGCGACATGGTGGCGACGGTCAAGATCATTCCGTTGGCGGTTGCCGGAGGTCACTTGAACCGCGCAATGCGCGCAATCAGTGCACCGGGTATTCTCGTGTTGCGACCCTTTGAAAGCCGTGTTGTGGGGTTGGTCGCGACACAATTGCCCACACTCAAACCATCTGTCATGGACAAGACTGCCCGGCTTTTGCAGGAACGGTTGAATGCTTCAGGCAGCCACATATTGCGTGAATTGCGGGTTCCCCACGATGCGGTCGCAGTGGGTGAGGCGATCCTTTCTCTGGTTGACAGGTGCGATCTGGTTATCGCGTTTGGTGCGTCGGCGATTGTCGACCCACTCGATGTTTTGCCTGCCGGTATTCTCCATGCCGGCGGGCATGTCGATCAGGTTGGCATGCCGGTGGATCCTGGCAATCTTCTGGTGCTGGGGCATGTCGGCAAGGTGCCGGTCATTGGTGCCCCCGGTTGTGCAAGAAGCCCCAGAGAAAACGGATTTGACTGGGTTCTGGCGCGCATCCTGGCCGGCGAAACACCCGCGCCTGAAATGATCATGCAAATGGGTGTAGGCGGCCTGCTCAAGGAAATACCCGGACGTCCGCAGCCTCGGCTTGCCAGTGAACAGGTCTCCAAGGGCAAACGGCCGGTGGACATTGTTGTCCTTGCTGCGGGGCGTGCCAGCCGGATGGGTGCAGGCAAAACAGCAGGAGGCCTGGGCAGGGAAGGGCCATTGCCGGCGCCGCATAAATTGCTCGCAGAATTCGATGGCGTGCCGCTGATTCGAAAGTCAGTCGAAACCGCGCAATCTGCCGGCAATGTCCATGTCATCACCGGCTATCGAAGCCATGATATGAAAGCGGCGCTTGAGGGGCTGGATGTTGCCATTGTGCACAATCCCGATTTCGATGAAGGGATGGCCTCCTCGCTGCGGTGTGGCGTCTCGGTGATGGGCCCCGATGTGGCCGGTGTTCTGGTCATGCTTGCCGATATGCCGGGTATTTCAGCAGCGCATCTTCGCACCATGCTGGAGACATTCAATCAGGCGGGTGCGACGGTTATAGTCAGAGCTGCCAGCGGCGCGCTGCGCGGAAATCCGGTCATTCTGCCGCGGGAGACTTTCGAGGCATTGTCGCGTCTGGAAGGCGATGTCGGCGCACGGCAGGTTATCGCCAGTGCCGGACTGCCGATCATTGATGTGGATATCGGTGATGCGGCCTTGCTGGACGTTGATACACAACAGGCCGTTCTGGATGCCGGTGGCATCCTGAAGAACTGAGCGTCACGAGGGGAATGGAATGTTTCCCCTGCTGGCATTTCTGGCAGATCAATACAGGCGCAGAATCAGTATGTTGCGCCAGATCTCTGCGGATTTGAATCATTCGAACCAGGCGATTTTATTTGCGGCGGCAAGAGCGTTCTGAAGGTCATTGAGCAGGTCAGCACCGTCTTCGAGCCCAATCTGCAGGCGCATGACCGGCCCTTCGGACGGTTTCTTGACAATTGTGCGATCATCCAGATGGGCGCGAACTGCAAGGCTCTCATAGCCACCCCAGGAGTATCCCAGACCGAATATTTCAAGTGCATCAAGGAAGGCATGGGCTTTTTCAACCCATTTTTCCTGATCGGGCCCGCCATCCAGAACAATGGAAAACAGGCCACTTGAGCCTTTGAAGTCGCGCTTCCACAAGGCATGGCCGGGAAAATCCGGCAAAGCCGGGTGGAGGACCCGGGCAACGCCCGGCATGCCATTCAATGCCTGGGCGATCTCGAGAGCCGATTTGCGGTGCTGTTCCAGTCGCACGCCCATGGTCCGCAGCCCACGCAAAATCTGATAGCTGTCATCGGGACTTCCACAAACGCCGAGCAGCATCTGCGTGTCTTTCAAGCGGGCCAGATTCTGCGCATTTGCGGAAACCAGCCCCAACATGACGTCGGAGTGGCCGCCAGGATACTTCGTGGCCGCATGAATGCTGATATCAACGCCAAAGTCGAGCGCCTTGAAATAGAGCGGCGTGGCCCAGGTGTTGTCCATCATCACCACGGCGCCATGGTCATGTGCGACTTCGGAAATGGCCGGAATGTCCTGAATTTCGAAGGTATTTGAACCGGGTGATTCCGTGAAGACCACACGTGTGTTGGTCTGTATCAGCGATTTGATATCCGCACCGATCAGCGGGTCATAATAGGTCACTTCAATGCCGATATCGCGCAGCATCGTATCGCAGAAGCGGCGGGTCGGATGATAGACGGAATCGACCATCAGCATATGGTCACCGGTCTTCAGGAATGCCAACAGTGGAATGGTGACAGCAGCCAGACCGGATGGCACGATAATGGTCCCGGCCGATCCTTCCAGCGCATCAACCGCTTCAGACAGGGCGTCGGAGGTTGGTGTCCCATGGATGGCATAGGTGTATTTCTGGTTGCGGCCAGCCATAGTGGCGGAATCGGGGAACAATACGGTCGAGGCGTGAACAACAGGCGGATTTACAAAGCCGAAATAGTCCTGTGGATTGTTTCCGGCATGCGCCAGAACAGTGTTGCTGCCCCAATTTGATTTGTCGGTTTTTTTCGTCATGTCGCTGTTCCTGTACCGGATTGATGCAGTCGGGTTTACAACGTTAGGCGATCAGCACAAAGGGGCTCGATCGGTCTTTTTTACATAGACACTTGACCTCACAAGCATTGTCCAATTCTTATGGCTTGCGATGCAGTTGGTCGAACCGCCAACCTGTGGCGGGTTTCAATCTGGAACGGCCCATGGTGTGTTGGTCATTCTTGGTGTTGGGTTTTCTGCCTCGGTTCCGGCATGCAAACTCTCTACCCTGAGGAAATGCTAACCGTGCGGTGAATGGAATTGAACCAAAGGGAATACAATGTCTGTAAACGCTGCTGAATTGGACCTGCGCGCCAAGCTGACGGTATCAGAGACGGACGTCGCCGTTGAAATTATTGGAATGAACAAGTGGTTTGGCGACTTCCATGTCCTGCGCGATATCAACTTGAAGGTGATGCAGGGTGAACGCATCGTCATTGCCGGGCCGTCGGGGTCAGGCAAGTCAACCATGATCCGCTGCATCAACCGACTGGAAGAACACCAGTCTGGCAAGATCATCGTTGATGGTATCGAACTGACCAATGATCTGAAGAAAATTGATGAAGTACGCCGTGAGGTCGGCATGGTGTTTCAGCATTTCAACCTGTTCCCGCATCTGACCATTCTGGAAAACTGCACCCTGGCGCCGATTTGGGTGCGGAAAATGCCCCGGAAAGAAGCCGAGGAAATTGCCATGCATTTTCTGGAGCGTGTGAAGATTCCCGAGCAGGCCGGCAAGTATCCCGGCCAGCTGTCTGGTGGTCAGCAGCAACGCGTGGCCATTGCACGTTCCTTGTGCATGAACCCGCGCGTCATGCTTTTTGATGAGCCGACATCGGCACTTGATCCGGAAATGATCAAGGAGGTGCTTGATACGATGGTTGGTCTTGCCGAAGAAGGCATGACGATGCTGGTTGTCACCCATGAAATGGGGTTTGCCAGGCAGGTCGCCAACCGGGTGATATTCATGGACCAGGGGCAGATTGTCGAGCAGAACGAACCCGCTGCCTTCTTTGACAACCCGCAACACGAACGCACGAAACTTTTCCTCAGCCAGATTCTACACTGACACCTGTCATCTACGCGCCATGACATATGACGATGCTCGGCCTTTGCATTTGTCGCAGTGAAGACGCACATATCCCGATTGGACCCTACGATTTGTCCAGACGATATTTGTAGATCCAGTCCATATCTGCAGCCAGTCCCGCCGGTGAACGCAGGGATAAAACAAGATCACGGGCCATGCGAATGGGCCCCTTGGTCTGATAGGCGAATTTGTTGAAATCTCCGCGCTTGCGGATCTTGTTGATTCGAGGGTCCCGTATTGAGACAAATGCGTCAAGGGCAGGGGAGATCTCGCCGTTGGATCGTTGCAAGCAGGCAGCAAGGGTGCAGGCGTCTTCAATCGCCATGGCCGCACCCTGAGCCGCATGGGGCGTCATGGCATGGGCGGCATCTCCAATGAGCACGGTCCTGTTTGCCCCTTGCCATGCGTTTTTCCTGACTTCGAACAGCGGCCAGCAACGCCAGGACGTCGCTGCCAGAACCGAGGTGATCTGCGGATTCCAATGCCGGAAGTGGCGGGCCAGAATGTCACTGTCACCGCTATTGTCCCAAGCGCGCGTCCCGGCTCCACCGGGCGTGACAGCCACGGCATTCATCATGCCACGCTGTCCCAACGGATAGGTCACCAGATGCGTATCCGGTCCGAGGAACAAGTTTACATTTCCGGGCGCTTCGAGGGCGGGGAAATCCTTGTGGTGCAACAGCGCACGCCAGGCAATGGAACCGGAAAAAGTAGCGGCAGATGCGCCTTGTTGCATCTGTCTTGTCCTGGACCAGACACCATCGGCAGCGACGATCAGATCCGGCGCGCTGCCTGAAATCTCCTTAAGGTGTTGCGTCAATTCGTTTTGGGTTGTTGCGGAAATCATTTTGCCCAGATGCAGGCGGCACGTGGCTTCCTGCCCGACAGCCTCATTCAATGCGCCCAGCAAGTCTGCGCGATGGACCACCACATAGGGGGCTCCCCAGCGTTGCCGGGCTTGCGAACCTATGCGGATGTTGCACAGGGTCTGCATATCCTTGCCTGATGCCAATGAAAGTGCATCTGGTTCGTACCATTTGTTGCCAAGGCGCTGCAGCACGCCGAGTTCATCGAGAAGGCGCGTCGCATTGGGAGACAATTGCAGTCCGGCACCAACCTCCGTAAGAGAAGCTGATTGTTCAAAAATATCGGTCTGAAATCCCAGTCTGGCACAGGCAAGGGCCGCGCTCAGCCCTGCAATGCCGGCTCCTACAATAGCAATTCTTGGTTGCATGATGCCTACCCCGATGCATCACATGAAGTGTGCACGTTACAGCAGTGGGATATTTGCTGGTCAAGTCAGGTCAGGCAGGCCGATTTTATTCGGTTACCAGTGCATTTTAAGCGGATCTATTCGACTTTTTCGCCGTAGACGCAGCCTGCAGGAATTGTCTCATCAGCGACCAGCGCCGGACGAAACCGATAGAGTGTCGAACAGTATGGACAGACGATTTCCGTATCATCGCCCATATCCAGAAATTCATGGGGATGATCAAAGGGTGGATGGGCGCCGACGCACATGAACTTTCGAGTCCCAATCTCGATGATGGGATGCCCGGCGTCGTTGTGAAAATATGGTATGGGATGTCCGGCCATCCTGGCACTCCATTTTAGCGGCATTTCGCGAAACATATACGCATGGTTGTCAATTGTGTAGTACCCATTTGAAGCATAGGGGTAATATTTTCCGGTCCGATGACCCGTTAACACTTTCTTTCGTTCGTTGCTGCGAGATTGATATTGTGAGGCGTTTGAATTATCGCGTGCTGATTGCTGGTTGTGGGAAGACATGATGTTGCTGAGATGCAGCAGGCAAACGCCTGCGTTCATTTTACACATGGCGGTAGAGGCCGAACCGGCTCTGGTCGTCGTTCATAGCGTTTGATTTATTGGACTTTAAGGAGATTCGGGCATGGATATAGGTCGTTTGCCGATGAACAGTATCAGCAATGATGGTGTGCATATCGCCTATCTGGATGTCGGTCCGCGATCGGGCATGCCAATCCTTCTGGTTCATGGGTTTGCATCCACGGCGCACGTCAATTGGGTATTTACCGGCTGGGTAAAAACACTTGTTGACGCTGGTTACCGCGTGGTGGCGCTGGATAACCGTGGTCATGGCGACAGCGCAAAGCCGCATGATCCGAAATCATACACGCCCGATCAGATGGCGGGTGATTCGCTTGCGATCCTCAGGCATCTCGACATCGGTCAGGCCCATATCATGGGATATTCCATGGGCGCGCGCCTGTGTGCATTTCTTGCGCTGGCGGAACCGGGGCTGGTGAAAACAATTGTGCTGGGTGGGCTGGGGTCCGGTCTGGTGGATGGCGTGGGTGACTGGAACCTGATCGCCGATGCCTTGCTGGCACCCTCCCTGGATGATGTCACCGATCCCAAGGGCCGCGCGTTCCGGGCTTTTGCGGATCAGACCGGTTCCGACCGTCGAGCGCTTGCCGCCTGCATTGAATCCTCGCGTACTCTTGTTGCGCGCAAGGACCTTGCAAGACTGAATATGCCGTCAATGGTTGCCGTTGGAACGAAAGACGATATTGCCGGTTCGGCGGGTGTTCTTGCTGAAATGCTGCCGAACGGTCAGGCGTTTGAAATCCTGAACCGCGATCATATGCTTGCCGTGGGGGATCGTACATACAAGGCCGCAGTGCTGCAATTTTATCAGGACCACGCAACACCATGAGCCATGTAACGCGCAACGATAGTGGCGCGGCGACGGCTGATAACACCTATATCGGCGTGCACGGCAACAAATTGGCCGCCAGTATCTATGGACACGCCAAACAACCCGTTCTGTTCTTTCACGGAGGCGGGCAGACTCGGCACGCCTGGGACGCCACGGCGCAAGCAATGCAACGAGCGGGGCGTTGCGCCATCACCGTTGATTTGCGCGGGCATGGCGACAGTGAGTGGCTCGATAACCAGTTTTATTCCTTTGATGATTATGCTGCCGATGTGGGTACAGTTGTGCAGGCCGTGGCAAAGGAATATGGGGTCAAGCCAATTGCTGTCGGGGCCTCTCTTGGCGGCATATCAGCCCTGGTTGCGCAATATACATCGGGCCAGAGGCTTCTTGCCGCGCTGGTATTGGTTGACATTACGCCGCGCATGCAGCGCGAAGGCGTTGAACGCATTATCGGCTTCATGTCGGACCGCATGCTGGATGGTTTCGGTTCTCTCGAAGAGGCTGCCGAGGCGGTGGCGGCCTACCTGCCCAATCGCAATCGCCCGCGATCTCTGAGTGGTCTGTCGAAGAATCTGCGCCAGGGTAAGGATGGACGTTTTCGATGGCATTGGGATCCAGCCTTCATCAATGGGCCGCATCCCGTGCACTCAGGGCGCGCTCATCGGGAAGGCTACCGTATGGATGCTGCCCGCGCGCTGTCTATACCAACCATGCTGGTGCGAGGGCAGCAATCAGAACTGGTGTCTCTGGCGCTGGCCCAAGAGTTTCAGGAAATGGTGCCGCACGCTGTCCTGGCTGATGTGTCGGGGGCAGGGCACATGGTCGCTGGCGACCGGAACGACCTGTTTCAGAAATCTATTTTCGACTTTTTGGAACGAATTGATTTAACTCAAGGGTTTTGCAACAAGTTGGTCTAGTCAAGAGTGACGATCTCGCCAGAAGCTTGCAAACAACATTGCAAATCTGTGTTTCTGTGGCTTCGAACGCATGAATATGGGTGGTACGTTATGCACTTCGACTTGTTTTTAAGGTTTCGGCGCAATTTTACCCTTTGGCATGCGCCAATGGAACCATCCGTGGACAAAGACGTTGTTGTATCAGAGATTAATGCGCTGCCAGCGACGCTGATCGCTGGATTGTATGGCGATTGCAGCAGATAATATTTGGCCAAACAGGAGTTATCAATGACCAGGATTCTTTCCGTTTTATGTGCAACGGCTATGACGTTGACAAGTTTCGGTGCGATGTCCGCTCCGATCATTTCAGGACCCGCTCTCGTTGAGGTGCAATCTGCACCAAGCCTTGTCGAGCAGGTTCAGTACAAAAAACACAAGAAGCAAAGAGCACACAACCAGAACCGCCAGCACCGCCGAAACAAATTTGAACGTCGCGGAAACCGTGCCTACTACAATGGCCACCGTGGCTATAACAAACCGCGCAGAGGCTATCGCCAGCATAATGGTTATTGGTTTCCAGGCGCAGCCTTCATAACCGGTGCGATTATCGGTGGCATCATTACAAATCAGCCATCGCAAGGTGGCAACCGCCATGTGAGATGGTGTTTTGATCATTACCGCTCATATCGGGTATCGGACAACACGTTCCAGCCCTACCACGGGCCTCGCAAGCAGTGCCGTTCGCCTTACTGATATTGAACAGGTCATCACCCCGCAAGCAACGCTTGCGGGGTGATGGGCATACAGATGCGATGGGATTGGGCCGATAGGTTCGAAGGTCGTTGCCCGATGCGTCAATGCCCGCTGAATATCGGCTTTCTTTTCTCTCGAAACGCCAATCGACCTTCCTCATAATCGGAACTGTCAAAAGTGGACCGAGCCAAATCCTCGGCCAGCAACCGGTCTTCCTTGTTTCCAGTGAGCACAGCGCGGATGGCCGCCTTTGATGCCCTGTTCGATATCGGCGCATTTGCGCAAATCTGATCGGCCAGTGCAGTCATCGTGACATGGAGATCCGCCAGACCGCAGGTGGAGAGGATAAAGCCAGCAGCCTGCGCGTCGCGTGCGGTCATTCTTCCACCCGTATAGAGCAGAGAACCTGCGCGTTGCGGCCCCAGCGCTTCAACAATATCACTCATGGCGTCTACCGGGTAGGCAAGCCCCAGTCGCCCGGCCGGTATCGCGAAAAGTGCTTCATTGCTTGCGATACGCAGATCCGCCGCCGCTGCCAGCCCGAAGGCCCCGCCGAAGCAGATACCATTGATCATTGCCAGAACGGGCAGTTGGCACAGGCGAACAGCCCTGAAAGCGGACGTGTTTGAGCGCTCATAGGCCTGCCCATCAGGAGCGGCCTGTCGCATTTGCTCAAACTCGGTGATATCAGCGCCGGCCGAAAAATCTCGCCCGCCTTCGCCGCGCAATATGATGCAGCGGATGTCACCCTGGCTGCATAACCAGTCCAATGCCAGTGGAATTTCCTGCCACATTCTGAAGTTGATGGCGTTCTTGCTCTCAGGCCGGTTGAAGGTGAGATATCCGCGATCATCCTCAGTCGTGGCAATGAGCGCATTTTCAGAAAATGAGTGACTTGATTTCATGAAAATATTATCCATTTGAAATTCAACATATCTGCTCTATCTTTACTGGATGTTGTTCAAGGTGCGATAGAGCATACGCGAGTTTTTGACGATAGGGATGATTGGGCCTCGACAGGGTGGTCATCAGAAGGGTGCAATATGATTGCCAACAAAGCCATCAGTACCGAGCAGATCAAGTCCATGGACCCGATCTGGGATGCCATTCGAACCGAAGCACAGCAGGCAGTGGAAAATGATCCCATGCTTGCCACCTACCATTATTCGACGATTTTGAACTTCCGTTCGCTGGAGGATGCGGTGATCCATCGGGTCTGTGAACGACTCGATCACCCGGACATGCCAACAAATCTGCTGCGACAGACCTTCGAAGAGATGCTGGCAGACTGGCCCGAATGGAGCAGCGTATTGCGGGTTGATGTACAGGCCGTTTACGACCGTGATGCGGCCTGTGCCCGTTTCATCGAACCTGTTTTGTACTTCAAGGGATTCCACGCCATTCAGGCGCATCGTTTGGCCCACTGGCTTTGGGAACAGGGCCGCCGCGACTATGCACTCTATTTGCAGAGCCGGTCTTCAGAGGTCTTCCAGACCGATATTCATCCCGGTGCACGCATGGGCAAAGGTATATTCCTCGACCATGCGACAGGTCTGGTTGTTGGCGGCACAGCTGTGATCGAGGATGATGTTTCCATTTTGCATGGTGTGACGCTGGGCGGTACCGGTAAAGATGCTGGCGACAGGCATCCCAAAGTGCGCCACGGTGTTTTGATCGGTGCCGGCGCCAAGATCCTTGGCAATCTTGAAATCGGATGTTGCTCGCGCATTGCAGCCGGTTCGGTGGTCTTGCAGGCCGTGCCTGAAGCAACGACCGTGGCCGGTGTGCCTGCGCGTGTCGTTGGCAAGGCAGGTTGCCGGGAACCCGCACGACTGATGGATCAGATTCCCGGGAAAGAATGAACCATACGGCAGATAAACGCCGTCGTGAACCAGGCAGTCGGTCGGTCGAATTGTGGTTCGCTGGTTATTAAAGACAAACCGCTTTAAATGCTCGGCGAAGGTCCGAAGGGCTTTACAGCGCGATTGGTGCCGTGCGAGAAGCCGTGCAGACAAGACACCAGAACGGAGATCATTTTGAAGCCCGAAGAACTGCGAAAACTCGATTCCTACTTTAAACAGACCTTCTGTCAGCAGATGGCTGTGCGCGCCAGACCGCACAAAAACGACTCCGCCGAAGTGTACAAGGGCGATGAATTTCTCGGCGTATTGTTTCGCGATGAGGAAGACGGCGATTTGTCTTTCAATTTTTCCATGGCCATTCTGGAAATGGATCTGGACGACCACTGAAGATGCCGATCCGATTGGCGAGAAGCGTCAATCGCATCTGCAATCATGTGTCATCATGCCGGGGACTGCGCGGTACCCGGTAGCATTGCTTTTTCAATGAAATTATAGATAGCCCTGTCCAGTTGCTGCCATTGTGGAAGCAGGCCGTTGGAAAAACGGTATGTGACGCTCAGGTTCTGGCCGATATTGATATCCCGCATGCAAGAACGCGAACCGCTTGGAAGCTTTTCCTCCTTCAAGCAGCGAACAACAAATGGTTTGCTGTCTTCTCGTGCGCCGACATAGAGTATTTCGTCGACGTAACGGCTATCTTCGGTGAACTCCAGCGCTTCAAGCCCGTCAATACTGGACGCCATACCAGGCGTTGTCAGCTTGCTGTAAATCGGCGCAAGGCGCGCTGACATGTCAAGTTGCATTGTTTTTGGCATCAGAGACAGAAAAATCAGATTCCCGGATTTTTCGCTGTTGTTGAATTGCTCTCTGTTGGCAAGGGAATACCCTGCCAGTTCCGGCCAGACAACATAGAGGTCAAGACGATCAGATGAGCCGCCTGCGCGTTGGCTCTCAAAGCGGATCGTATTGGCGGGAAATGTCATCCTGTCGCCAGCGATTGTAATTGTTTTAAGGCTTTCGTCGACGTTGTAACCACCAGCTGCCATACGTTCGCCATACCATCGGCCGCCAATATTGAGTATGATTGTAAGAATTGCGATCAGGAGTACAACGGCCATCGTTCTGCGAAGCAGGCGGGCAGATATCAACGGTTCATATATCTCTGCCGATACTGTTTCATTGGGTTGTTGCATGAACTCGCTGACTCGCTCTTTTCCCGACTCGATTTCTTTGCGGGTTAGGTATTCTATTTCAACCTTTCAGTATTATGGTTAAATCCGAGTAAATTTGATGCAATATTCCGTCAAGTCTCGCGGTTGCAACAACATTGACAGGAAGACTTGTCGTTTCATTTCCGACAGGGTTTCATTATGAAGTGTCACAGGCCGCGGTTCTTATACGCCGTCGCTGCGTTTTGACTGATGAATGGAGAAAACCATGCCGCTGTACAAACTTGAAGCCAACAGCCCACAGATGCCTGAAGGATTTTGCTGGATTGCTGACACTGCTGTTGTCATAGGCCGGGTGGTCCTGGAAAATGACGTTGGTATCTGGTTCGGAAGCGTGTTGCGCGGGGACAATGAGTGCATCACCATCGGGGCAGGGTCAAATGTTCAGGAAAACTGCGTGATGCACACCGACAAGGGTTTCCCCTTGACGGTAGGCACGGGGTGCACCATTGGCCACAAGGCCATGCTTCATGGCTGTACCATTGGCGACAACAGCCTTGTCGGCATGGGAGCAACGGTTTTGAATGGCGCAAAAATCGGCAAAAACTGCCTGATAGGCGCTGGCGCTTTGGTGACGGAGGGAAAAGAGATTCCCGATAACTCTCTGGTGATTGGTGCGCCTGGCAAGGCAGTCAGGCAGCTGGATGATGATGCAGTGAAAATGCTGCAATGGTCCGCCCGCCATTATGTGGAAAATGCCCGTCGGTTTGCCAAGGGACTTGTCCGGATTACCCCATGAGGGGAAGGGAGCCGACCGGGTAGGTCGGCTCCCAAGGCCATGGTCCGAGACGGGAAGGGTGGGGACTGACCAAGGCCTTTCACGCGCATATGGTTTCCACGGAGCGTGCAACCATTGCTTTGTGTCTTTATTCCACTTCGATAATCAGCATTCGGTTTTATCGTTTGCAGATCTCGTTCCGGATGTGTTTGCCGTAAAGTCTGCCAGCTGGCGATCAGAGGCATCTCCAAGGTTTTTCTCTAACGTTGATTCCGGGTGATCACCGGATGCATTTGCGTTTATCTGTCCTTGATGCTGCCGACAATCGTTGTGCGGCTATGCTCGATTTTTGTCCATTTTCCGGTATGGCGGGAAGATTGACGCTTCAGGAACGTGTATTCCGTATCTGACCACAGGAGCACCTGGTTGCGCATGTTGTCGAGAATGAAGTCGCCGTTGTCTGTCCGAACGGTCAAGACGGCATGTCCGGAACCATCGGGTTGGCGAACAACGGTGATGAGCAAATCCGACGGGCTGTAGCCTTCCTGCATCAGCAGGTGCCTCTTCAGCAGCACGTAGTCTTCGCAGTCTCCAACAGATTGCGGATAGGCCCAGTATTCTTCCACCCCGAACAGTTCCATGTCGGTGCGCGGTTCAATGGCCATATTGACGCGCTGGTTGATATCGATCATCTGACGCCACGCCTCGCGGGTCAATTGCATTGGGCGTGTTTTGCCCGACCGCTGGCTGCATTCGCCAGGATTGCTTTTGCAAAAATTGTAATGCCCGATTGGCTGACTGGTCAGGCCATGGGTCTTCATGCTCTGTGCTCTGGCCATAACTTCAACTGGCATCAGGCTCATTCCGCACAGGATGGCAATATTCAAAATAGTCCCGATTTTCATATCATTGTTTCCCGTCTTCGTTGGGAGCACAATGACATTGATATTTTTAAATCCTGAGAATATAAACGATAGAAACAAGTACAAATAAACTATTCATTTGAGTAAATTGAATATAAAATAAGTATAAAAATTGCCTCAAATTCGACTGATTTGGTCAACCTGATGTTTTCATTTTCAACGGCAGGTGATTGCCGGCGGCAATGAAAGGATCGATCTTTGGTATGATACCAGGCCCACTGCAGCGTGTGATCGTGTCCGCTTAAATTACGCGGACACTTAATTTGGCGAACCGTGGCAAACGCAAGCGGCGGAGTTATTCGACAGCCTTCAAACGTCGGGTCGTGGCCGAGACGATGGAGCCGGGTGCGTAGGTAGCGGAGGTCGCGAGGCGACACGGGCTCAACGCCAACATGGTGTTTCTCTGGCGTGGCGATCCACGGTTCGGTCCTGGCCGGGAGGCGGCCGCGTTCCTGCCGGTTGAGATCAATTCAGATCAGTTGCTGTCGGCACAAGGGCCGTTCAACGTTTGCGGTGCCGGTCAGATTGAGATCGCCTTCGTCTCGGGGCGCAGGCTGACGCTCAGCGGCCCCTTTGACATAGGTGCCGTGCTTCGTCTGGCCAAGGGTTTGGCTGCGCCATGATCCCAGTTCCTGCACGCACGAAGGTCTGACTGGCGGCTGGGTTCACGGATATGAGGAAGGGGTTCAACGGTCTGTCTGCGCTGGCCGAGAAGGTTCATGCCGAAGACCCGTATTCGGGTCACCTGTTCGTTTTCCGGGGCCGCCGTGGCGATTTGATCAAAGTTGTGTGGTGGGACGGAAAGGGGGCGTGCCAGTTCTCCAAACGCCCGGAGAATGGTCGGTTCGTATGGCCCTCGGCGGCGACCGGGAAGGGGACGCTGACACCCGCTCAACTGGCGATGTTGCTAGAGGGGATCGACTGGCGCGCGCCAGCAAGGACATGGCGTCCACTCACTACGGGATAGTCGACAATTCTTCACAAAAACAGCATGAGCTTGCGGGTTTATGATTCCCTGAGACGCTGGATTCTGGTATGAACGAAGATGTTCGAAGCATCCTCCGATCTCCCCGATGACGTCGCCGAATTGCAGGCAATGATCGCGCTTCGGGACGCTGAGATTGGAACGTATCTCCAGAAGCTGTCGATATTTGAGACCGAGATCAAAGAGCGCGATTACCGGATTGAGAAGCTGGAGCATCAACTGGCGGGTTTGCGCCGGCACCAGTTCGGCGCGCGGTCCGAAGCCCTTGATCAGCTTGAGCTGACGCTCGAAGACGAAGAGATCGCACGGGCCGTTGAGATACCTGTTGCCTCAGATGTCTCTGACACGCCGAAAGGCAAACCAAAGCGCAAGCCTTTGCCTGACCATCTGCCTCGCAATGATGAGATACTTTCGCCTGGCACTGAATGCAGTGCTTGTCGTGGGTCGCTAAAAACACTCGGCGAGGACATCACCGAGGAGCTTGAATACATCCCGGGTCGTTTTGTCGTAAATCGGATCATCCGACCCCTTATGGCCTTTACTTG
>JARGOF010000050.1:0-1860 GCA_029212415.1 Rhizobiaceae bacterium
GTTGCATCCGAGTTCCAGTAAAGCAGATCGAAGGGCATCGGTTCCTTGCCCTTGAGGTAGTTGTTGACGACATAGGGCCAGATCAGCTCCGAAGAACGCAGCATGTTGAAGGCTGTCGCCATTTTTGAACCGTCAAGGTAGCCACGATCCTTCATGTTTTCCTCGATGGAATCGATGTTTTCGGCATCTGCAAAAACCATCAGATCACCGGCATGAACGAAATCGACCTGCGTAGTAAACAGGGTGGCAGAGGCAATGCGGTGGTCACCCTCCTGGGCGAACAGAGCCAGTGCAGCAGCAAGCAATGTGCCGCCAACGCAGTAGCCAATGGCGTTGATTTCCGTTTCACCGGTGGCTTTCTCAACGGTGTCGAGTGCAAATCCGATTCCTTCGCGGGCATAGGCGGACCAGCCCTTGTCCGCGTGGCGTTCGTCCGGATTGATCCAGGAGATGACAAAAACCGTGTGCCCTTGATCAACAGCCCATTTGATGAAGGATTTCTGCGGATTGAGATCAAGAATATAGAACTTGTTGATCCATGGCGGACAGATCAGCAAAGGGCGCTTCAACACGGCGTCGGTCGACGCATCATATTGGATTACCTGACAGATGTCGCTTTGTGCCACGACCTTGCCGGGGGTAAGCGCCAGGTTCTTGCCCACCGCAAAGGTGCCTTTGTCGGACTGTCTGATGCGCAGGTCGCCGCGGCCGGCCTCGATGTCCTCGGCCAGCATGCGCATGCCACGCACCAGGTTCTCGCCGTTTTCGGCGACGGTTTCCTTGTACACTTCGGGGTTTGTCAGGATGAAATTTGCCGGCGACAGGGCGCTCATCAATTGCTTGACGTAAAATTCAGCCTTGTGGCGGGTGTGTTCATCAAGCCCGTCCGCATCGGTGACCAGTTTGTCCGCCCAATCGGCGGTCACCCAATAGGCCTGGCGCATGAAACTGAAAAATGCGTTGTCCTGCCAGTCCTCGTCCTTGAAGCGTTTGTCACTCAAATGGCCTGCGGCCGGATCCTCGACCTCTTCACCGGAAAATTTACGAACCGAATTTGACCAGATATTGAAGTAACTGGAGAGCAGGTGCGTTTGTGCCTCGATGGCGCGTTGGGGGTCGGACAACCAATATTCTGACAGTTTCGAGAAGGTCTTGACCATATCGGTGGCGGGGCCCGAAAGGCTGTCTTTCTTCTCTCCGGTTTCACGCGGTGTGACCCAGGCTGATGCGGCCTTGCCAAGGTGTTCCATCACATGGGCCATGTTACGGGCCATGGCTTCAGGATCCTTGACGACAAAAGGTTCTATCGCCGACATATTTGCCAGATCTTCGAATTCACTCTTGCTCTTGCCGGATGTTTTTTTGCCGGCAGATTTATCCGAAGGATTGTTTTTTTCCTGCGGGTCTTTGCCGCCTCGAGCGGTCAAGGCTTCGTCTTGACCAGTCGGGTCTTTCTTTTCCGCCAATGTGAGCACCTCCGCGCTGCGCAATCAATTTTCAATTCGTCCGTCTTTCGGTCACTTTATTATGCAACACTTATGGAAATAATGTAGGTATAAATTGCAGTTAAATCATTATCCTTTAGTGAAGACGTATGTGGTGAAATATATGAGCGGAAGCCTGAAAAGATATCTGGGATTGGCGTCCAGGGGATTGTCCCTGTCAGCACTCGTTTTATTGGCAGGGTGTGTTTCGGCTTCGCTGGAAGATGCGGCCCCCAAGCAAGTCCCGACGCCTGAGAGTCCCAGACGAACCGGCGATGACGCGGCAAGCAATGCGGCGTCTGAGGGCAACCAGATCCAGCAGGCCGCATCGCCGCGTGACGCCCGCAGCAGGGTGAGGAAGGCATGCTTCTCCACC
>JARGOF010000050.1:1870-41948 GCA_029212415.1 Rhizobiaceae bacterium
GCCGCGTGACGCCGGTTCAGCGCGTGACAACAGCTTCGTGAGCCAGGGCGCCTTGAACAATGATGTGTTTCCGACATTTGCACAAACGCCCAGAGCGGCCACTGTCCAACTCAGCGATGAAGACAAGAAGGCCATGCTTGAAGAGATGCGGGCGATTCGCGCCGCCAATCAGGCAACCGGAAAAAGGGCGGTCGCCGCTTCCCGGCGCAGTGGCAGTCTTGATGATGTCGCGCGAACACATGCGACTGAAACGAAAGCCGAGATTGAAAACTGAAGCTTCCTTCGCCGGGATTGCCAGCTTCAATGCAACCATCTATTGGAACGCCCGACAGTCCTGCAACAGGCCAAGTTAACACAGCGGTGGTCGATAGATTGATCCATCGATCCACCGATACCGGGGACCAAACCGAGAGCATCATGGAAGAATTTCACAAAGTCAGACGTCTGCCGCCTTATGTTTTTGAACAGGTAAACCGCCTGAAAGCCAGCGCGCGGGCGGCCGGCGCCGACATTATTGACCTTGGAATGGGCAATCCTGATTTGCCGACGCCCCAGGCGATTGTCGACAAACTGTGTGAAGTTGTGCAGGATCCACGCACCCACCGTTATTCGACATCGCGAGGTATTCCGGGGCTCAGAAAGGCACAGGCGCGCTATTATGAGCGTCGCTTTGGCGTCAAATTGGATCCCGAGACGCAGGTTGTCGCAACCCTTGGATCGAAAGAGGGGTTTGCCAATATGGCGCAAGCCATAACAGCGCCCGGCGATGTTGTCCTGTGCCCCAATCCGACCTATCCGATCCACGCTTTCGGTTTCATTATGTCGGGCGGTGTCATTCGGTCCATGACGGTCAAACCCGATGACAGTTTTTTTCACTCACTGGAGCGTGCGGTTCGCCATTCCATCCCGAAACCGATTGCGCTGATTTTGAACTATCCGTCCAATCCGACAGCCCACACGGCGAGCCTTGATTTCTACAAGGATGTTGTGGCTTTTGCGCGAAAGCACGAGATCATTATCCTGTCGGATCTGGCCTATGCGGAATTGTATTATGATGACATGCCGCCGCCGTCGGTTCTGCAAGTGCCGGGCGCGATAGACGTTGCAGTTGAATTTACATCCATGTCCAAGACATTTTCGATGCCCGGCTGGCGCATGGGATTTGCAGTCGGCAACGAACGGCTGATTGCCGCCCTGTCGCGGGTAAAGTCCTATCTGGATTACGGCGCGTTTACCCCGATTCAGGTTGCAGCGAGCATGGCTCTCAACAGCGATGGCTCCGATATCGAAATTGTCCGCAATACCTATAAACGCCGCCGTGATGTGATGGTGGAATCCTTTGCCAATGCCGGATGGGCTGTCCCGTCACCTGACGCAACCATGTTTGCCTGGGCACCGTTGCCGGAGCGTTTTCGTAAAATCGGATCGTTGGAATTTTCCAAGCTGCTTATCGAACGTGCCGATGTTGCGGTCGCGCCAGGTGTCGGCTTTGGTGAATATGGCGATGAATTTGTGCGTATTGCTCTGGTGGAAAATGAGCACCGCATTCGTCAGGCTGCACGAAATATCAAACGCTTTCTTGCTTCCAGCGACGAAAATATGCAAAACGTTGTTCAGCTGGACACCCGGCGATAGCCGTTCACCTTTCCACTGATTAGACGCCCGGCGTATTCATTCATCGGGCGCAGCATCACAATGACTGGATTTTTCGAAAATGGTAAATGCGTTGAAGATCGGCATTGCGGGCCTTGGCACTGTCGGTGCATCGCTTGCCCGTATCCTGATCGATCGTCACGACAAGCTGGCGGATATTTGCGGCAGACCGATTGAAATCGTCGCTGTCAGCGCGCGCGATGAGAAGAAGGATCGTGGCGTTGATCTGTCGCATGTGCGCTTTTATGCCGATCCCGTTGAATTGGCGGCTGAGGCTGACATCGACGTGTTTGTCGAGCTGATGGGCGGCGAGGGGGATCCAGCTCTCAGTGCTGTGCGCACTGCACTGGCGCGCGGCAAACATGCCGTGACGGCCAACAAGGCCCTGCTGGCCCGCCATGGTGTCGAACTGGCCGTGGTAGCGGAAGAAAGCGGCGTCCTGTTGAATTTCGAGGCCGCTGTCGCCGGTGGAATTCCGATCATCAAGGCGATGCGTGAATCCTTGACGGGCAACAATATTTCCCGTGTTTTCGGCATATTGAACGGGACCTGCAATTATATTCTGACGGAAATGGAGCGTGGCGGCCTGTCCTTCAAGGACTGCCTGAAGGAAGCCCAAAGGCTTGGTTATGCCGAAGCCGATCCGACATTCGATATCGAAGGAAACGATACCGCACACAAGCTGGCAATCCTGACCAGTCTTGCTTTCGGCACCCGGATTGCGTGTGATGACATCTATCTGGAAGGTATTTCCAACATAACGATCGAAGATATACGCGCGGCTGACGATCTGGGCTTTCGTATCAAATTGCTCGGTGTTGCTCAAAAAACCGATACAGGTATCGAACAGCGGGTTCACCCGACGATGGTGCCGAAGGAATCGGTCATTGCCCAGGTTGATGGTGTCACCAATGCTGTGGCCATTGATGCCGACATACTGGGGGAATTGCTGCTTTCGGGGCCGGGGGCAGGCGGCGACGCAACTGCTTCTGCGGTGCTGGGCGATCTCGCTGATATCGCGAAATGCCAGCCGGGCCACCAACACGGTCCCGTCCTTGGGCGGCCGGCAGTTCAGTTGCAGCCCTATGTCAAGGCGCGCATGCGCAGCCATGAAGGTGGCTATTTCATCCGTTTGACAGTGGAGGACCGCACCGGTGTCTTTGCCAATCTGGCGAAACACATGTCAGACAATGGTATCTCGCTTGAATCGATTGTGCAGCGTCCCGGACGTTTCGGTAAAGGCGGAACCGGCGAACACAAGACAGTGATCCTCGTCACCCATGCGACCATGGAAGCATCTGTGCGCAAGGCTGTCCGGTCTATTTCGTCAGATGGTTATCTGCAGGATAAGCCGCAGGTGATCAGAATAGAACGTCCCGGCCATCACTGACGTCCTGTTGTGACTGTTCTGAAGAATTTTAAAATTAATATTCAAATTCAAAAAGATAGTCTGATTACCTGAGATTCTGAATCAGCATTGGGCGCGCGTCACCACATTTCCCGCGCGTTCAGCAGATGACCGGAAATGGTTTTCAGCAGGTTGAGAGCGACATCCCGGTCGTGCTCGACAACATCACGAAACGCCTGTTTGTTGATACGCAATCCGATCAGGTCAGTGGTTGCAATCATGTCAAATTCACGATCCCGATCCATGATGATGGCAAGGTCACCTATGATGCGTCCCGGCTCAATGGTGGTGATCAGCAGCGCCTTGTGTTCTTCCGTTTCGGGTAGCCACAGTTCGGCTTTGCCCTTGGTGAATGTGTAGGCACCATCCGTTCGATCGCCGGTTTTGAAGATCTTTTCGCCTTTCTCGTACTTCACCCATTGGGAGCCGTAGGCAAGCAGGCGCAATTGTTTGCGGTCAAGTTCTGCAAAGAGGGGGGTGCGCGCGAGGACATGCAGCTTTTCTGCCAGCCTGGCGGCCGCGGGTGCAGAGGCCTCATCGGCCAATTTCTCGTCTGTCACCACAGCATATCCGGCCGGAACAAGCTGTCCGGCGCGCAATTCGTAACAGGCATCATATTGCTGCGGATTGCGAAACTTTGATTCAAGCACAATGATTGTCGCATTGGGCAACAATCTGCGCGCCTTTTGTTTCATCTCGCTGCGCTTGCGTTCATCTTCGGAGGCAAAGATGCGATCCAGGACCAGGATATCCGGACGTCTGATGGCGGCACGAATGAAATCAATATGTTCCTGTGCGATCTGCGGAAAGTTTGCGCCATTGAAACCGGCTTGCGTATCCGCATAAAGAAGCATGATATCGGTTTTGATGTCCTCTTCCTGCAGTGCCTGTGAAATGATTTTCATCAGCGCCTTCGAAGCGCCTACTGTGTATTTGGAAACCCGTGCAAAGAGTATGTTTTCCAATATGCTGAGATTTGGGCAGTAGGTATGCCGATCCAGTGGCGCGTAATATTCCCGCACCCGATGGTAGATCTGAAAACCGTAGTCACGGCGGGCCTGGGTAATTTTTTCGGTCAATTCGTGCGGGAAAGCGTCTTCAAACTGTTCTGCGGTGATGCGAAACGGAAGGCTCATGACCAACATGGTTTCTTCATAGGACAGTGCGTGCCAACCCATTTTTTGCTGCTTGCGATAAATGGATACGAGACTTTCAAAAAAGTCAGAGGTGAGCGTGGCAACGCGAAGGAACATGGGATGCTCCGCACCGACATTCGAAAATGTTTGCACCAGCACAGCCATGAGATCCATTGCCAGCTGTTTTATGTCCTCCTCCAGTCCGAGCTCCCGCAAGGTAGACAGGAAAAGCGGGTCGTCAACGATCTGATGATCGCTGGTGCCGTCATTGCGAATGGCAAATAGAATATTCTCGCTGACTGTCAGGGCAGGATTGAAGTGTGCGCGGTCAAAAAAGTGTATAAATGAGGCGAAATCACCAGATCGCAATTGGTCTCGCAGACGCTCCCGTATCGCAAGGATCTTGCTGGTTAGCTCAGGATAATTCTCCCGGTCTATTTTGGCTTCCAGTCCGCGCCGCATCAGCATGTCCTCAAGCCCGATCGCATTGATGATTTCGAGCCACCATTCACGCAATTCATCAGGGGTGTGCGCACCCACCAATTCCGGGTCAAGCCATTGATCCTGCAAGGAGTAGGGGCTGTTTCCGACGCGCTTTGATTCCTCGATCTCGGCGATCTGCTCATCGGTGAGCGTTTCAACGCCGATCGGAGCCGGCATGAGGGGCATCTGTACATTCTGCCCCACCGTACCACTGAATATATGCGGTGTGCCGCCCGCTGAGCCGATGCGGCTGGATATCGTTTCCTGATAGAGTGTAGCAAGGTCGTGACCAGCGATCGTAATGCTCCCAGAGGCTGGTAGAACAGAACGATTCAAGGCCTGGACAAAGGCCCGCCGGGCAAAGGCATTATCGCTTTGAATGGCGATGAAGGACCCCTTTTTGATCTCGACATTGATCCTGTTGAGTACGGGCATGCCGTATTGATCAATGATTGTGAGATCGCGGATCGAAATATCACCAGCAAGATGGGGAATTTTCTCCGGTCTTGCGTAAAACAGCTCCTCATCAATCATGCCTGGCTGTGTAAACTGTTCGGTGATTGTGCGGTAACGCAGGCTGACATCCTGAATTTGGCTGTAATAGGCCAGCAATTCGCGCCAGGGAGACATCAGGTCCTTGTGCGAGGCCAGAGCCGCAGCGAGCGCGCCGACCGTCAGCTCTCCCTGGATAACCAGATATCCGCCTATGGACAGGAACAGAAAAGGGGTCAGCTGATTGATGAAATTGTTGAGAAATTTCATCAGAAACTTGAGATTGTAAATCTGCAGTCGAATTTTGAATATGTCACCGAACCGACTGGAGAAATCGGCAAGCGTATAACTCAGGCCATTGATTGTACGCAGGGATTCAACGCCGGTAACGGTTTCTCCGATGCGATCCGACAAAGAGCGAACGACCAGGATACGTTCCTTGTTCAGGTTGTTTATCTGGCGTTGCAGCCTTGGAATAATATAGGCCTGCAGCGGGATCAGGATGATGGCAGCCACACCCAACCACAGGTTCTGTACAAATAGAAAAACGGTGATCGTCAACATCTGGCCGGCTGCAAACACCGGTCTGGAAATTGCATCGCCCATCATTGTGCACAATGCTTCCGCTTCAGCGGTAATCATTGAAATCAGCGCACCCTGGGATGTCCTGCGAAATTGCGGCAGAGGCAGTCGCAACATTCTGGAAATGAGTTGAAATCTGAAACGGCGCAGCAGACGCTCGGCAACCACACCTTTATAGATATTGGTTTGCATCTTCAGAACGCCCGAGACAATGACGGTCAGCAGAAAAGCGATGCAAAGGCTCGCCAGATACTCAAACTGGCTAAGGGAAAAACCCAACATTGAAATGGGGAATGTGCTGGAACCAATAGCCTCGTTGATGATCTGTTTTGGCAATTCAAGCGACAGGTAGAGAATCGGAAAAGAGATCACCGTCAGGATCAACAGGATGACCTGCGAGCGTGCGCTGTATTTCCAGATGAATGTGAGCAGGGATGTCGACATGTATCGCCGTGTTTGTGATTTCTACAGGCGTGGTGTTTAGGCTTTCAGGTGCATTTTATCAACTGATGCCGCGGCCTGTGGCATCGCGTTTCTTTGCGCCTGATCTGATCGCAGGAATGTTGGCTATCGAATCAGTTTTTTCTCCGCCGGTTGTGCGCGTTGAAGGTGATCGAAGGAAACATGCTTTTACACTAATCGATTTAGTGGTGAGCAATTGAAAAGAACCAAGGAATTCCGGCGTTATTCGGCCCGATTGCCGTTGCCAATGATCCCATCAACGGGCTATCAGGACCAAAATCACAACAACAGGATCATCAGAAATGGCGACCAAATCTCCCAGCGACAGCAGTCTCGACCGTTTACTGACACTTGAGATCGTGCGCGTTACCGAGCGGGCAGCCGTGGCAGCGTCCAGGTTACGTGGACGCGGTGATGAAAAAGAGGCCGATCAGGTGGCTGTTGACGCCATGCGTCAGGAACTGAACAAATTGCCGATCAATGGCCGTGTGGTCATCGGTGAGGGGGAACGCGACGAAGCCCCCATGCTCTATATTGGTGAGGACGTCGGCACCGGATTGGGCCCGGACGTGGATATTGCTCTGGATCCGCTGGAAGGCACCACGATCTGTGCGAAGAACCTGCCAAATGCCCTGGCTGTCATTGCCGTGGCGGAAAAAAGCAGCCTGCTCTATGCGCCGGATGTCTACATGGACAAGATTGCCATCGGGCCGGGTTATCCCAAGGGCATCATTTCGATTGATGCCAGTCCGACAGAAAACCTGTCAGCTCTTGCCAAAGCCAAGGGCGTGCCGATCGCGCAGATCACCGTGTGCATTCTGGACCGTCCCCGTCATGCCCGCATGATTGAGGAAGTCCGGGCATCCGGTGCAGCCATCAGGCTGATCGGCGATGGTGATGTTGCCGGCATTATTCACACGACGGATCCCGACGAGACGGGCATTGATATTTACATGGGTATCGGCGGCGCGCCGGAAGGCGTTCTGGCGGCTGCGGCCCTTCGGTGCATTGGCGGACAGATGCAGGGGCGCCTGCAGCTGAACACGGCGGAGAAGATTGCACGGGCCAAGACGATGGGCATCATGGATCCGCTTCGAGTCTACGAGATGGAAGACATGGCCAGTGGCGACGTGGTGTTTGCGGCGACCGGAGTGACCGACGGCAATATGCTCAGCGGTGTTCGTTTTGCCCGTGATGCCATCGTGACGCACACGATCGTCATGCGTTCATCCTCGCGCACTGTCCGCGAGATCAAGGCAAGGCACCAGGATCTCGGAAAGTTTGGATAAGATGATACATGCGCCTTGAACAGAGGCACTGTCGTCAAAGACCAATATGCAATAGCATCCGCACAATTGTTTTGGAGTCATTTGGTTGGATGTGAAAACCGAAAGTCGTGGACAGACTTTTCTGGATGTCGAGAAATCCCTTTCGGGGCAGCACTGGCTGCAGCGTCTTGATGCTGCAGGCCTTAACCGGGCGCTGGCGATTGCGCAGGTCGAGGGCATTTCCGATCTCGTGTCACGCGTGCTTGCCGGACGTGGGGTGATCGCGCAGGATGCGACGTCATTTTTGGCGCCAACCTTGCGTGATCTGATGCCGGACCCGTCCTCCCTGCAGGATATGGAAGTGGCGGCATCGCGGCTGTGTGATGCGATCGTCGCAAAGCAGCGCGTAGCGATTTTCGGTGATTATGATGTTGATGGTGCCGCTTCTGCGGCCCTGGTTGCTCTGTTTCTTGAACATTTCTGCGTTCCAAGCGAGATTTACATTCCTGACCGGGTGTTTGAAGGCTATGGCCCCAACATCAATGCGATGGACGAACTGATTGATAATGGCGCCGGCCTGATTGTTACTGTCGATTGTGGTTCGGCCAGTCACGAAGCGCTCCAGCACGCCAAAAGCCGCAACGTCGATGTGGTTGTCATCGATCACCATCAATTGAGTGATGACCATCCGCCATGCGTTGCGCTGGTCAATCCCAACCGCAATGATGATCTGTCAGGGCAGGGGCACCTTTGTGCTGCGGGTCTGGTGTTTCTGACCTTGGTGGCCACGGCGCGCACCTTGCGCAGTCGGGGAGACAAACGCGCCGGATCGCTGGATCTGCTGAAAATGCTTGATCTGGTTGCATTGGCAACGGTTTGTGATGTCGTGCCTCTGACCGGTTTGAACCGGGCTTACGTGGTCAAGGGCCTCGTGGTGGCTCGGCAGATGGGCAATCCGGGTCTGGCGGCATTGATGAAGGTTGCCGGCGTCGATGGACCCCTGACGCCCTATCATCTGGGTTTTCTAGTCGGGCCCCGGATCAATGCCGGAGGGCGGGTCGGTGATGCGGCTTTGGGCAGTCGTCTGTTGACCATATCCGACACCACCGAAGTGCAGACCATTGCGGAAACACTCAATCGCCTCAATCAGGAGCGCCAGTTGATCGAGCGCTCCATGCTGGAGGAAGCCGAAGCCGAAGCGCTGTCGGAAATTGGAGTGGGCGAGGGGCCGGCTGTCATTGTTACCGCCAGTGATGGCTGGCATCCGGGTATTGTCGGGATCGTTGCCGCACGGCTGAAGGAGAAATTCAGACGCCCGGCCTTTGCCATTGCCTTCAACCCTTCCGGATCGGGTACCGGGTCAGGCCGCTCCATCGCCGGGTTTGATATCGGACGCATGGTGCGCGATGCAGTGACCAAGGGACTGGCAACGAAGGGCGGTGGCCATTCGATGGCTGCAGGCCTGAGTCTCGAGCGCAGCCAGCTCGGCGCCTTGCGTGCCTACTTTGAGGAAACTGCGGCAGAGAAGGTTCGGTCTCTGCGTTCAAACCAGACCTTGAAAATTGATGGAGCGATTGCGGCCAGTGGCGCAACCATTGACCTGTTGGATCAATTGGAAGGTGCCGGCCCCTTTGGCGCAGGCAACCCGCAGCCGGTTTTTGTTCTGCCCAACCACCAGCTTGTCGATGCGCGGATTGTCGGTGCCGATCATGTCAAGCTGCGGCTTGCCGATGCAACCGGTTCAAAGATTGAAGGTATTGTCTTTCGCGCAAGCGAAACAGATGTTGGCAAGGCTTTGCTGAACGGACGGGGCAAGCGGTTTCATATTGCCGGCACCCTGTCCGTCAACCATTGGCAGGGTAGCCGCAGGGTACAGATTCGGGTGATTGACGCTGCCATGGCTTGATTGCGAGTGCCGGGCGAACAGGGAGAGAGGGCTATGCGGGTTGCATTGACGGGAGGGGCAAGTGGTATCGGCGCTGCCGTGGCGGCAAATCTGAAGCGGCTGGGTGCGGATATTGTTGCCTTCGACATCGTCGAACCAAGGGTCAATATCGATCAATGGGTCAAGGTCGATCTGTCTGACCCGACGTCAATTCTCGAAGCGGAACAACAGGTTTCCGGCTCCTTCGACGCGCTGATCAACAATGCCGGCCTGCCGCCACGCAAGGGGCTTGAAGAAAAGGTCCTGGCGGTCAATTACTTCGGACTGGTCAACTTTACCAATCTCATGATTCCCAAACTCACGCAGGGCGGGGCAATCGTCAATACGGCGTCGAAAGCGGGTGCCCGATGGCGCGAAAACATCCCGCAAATCAGGGCTTTGAGAGACCTGACTGACGTGGATGGCCTGCCGGCCTTCATAGAAACTCAGGCCATCAGCCCGGTGCGGGCCTATGATCTTTCCAAGGAAGCGGTGATCCTGTGGACCATCACCCAGACCGAACGTCTTGCAGCGCTTGGGTTGCGCGTAAATACGGTGAGTCCGGCTGCTGTTTCGACAGATATTCTGGATGATTTTGTGACAGCTTTTGGCGAAAGGGCGACAAAGGCAATGGCCCGCATTGGCAGGCCTGGTACGCCGGAGGAGGTCGCGGAAGTGATCTGTTTTCTTGCCAGTCCTCAAAGCAATTGGCTCAAGGGAATAGACATTCCCATAGACGGCGGATTGGCGGCCATGAGCCTGTCGGATGGTCTGGAGATGTCGATCTGAGCGGATGTTGGAGCCAGACAAGCTCTATGTGTAACGTTGCAGCTCGGCGTCAATACGGGAGGCCGCCTCGCGCAGAGATGAGAGAAACTCCGCAGCAAATTCCTCATGTTTTTTGAAAACCCTTGGCCAAAGCACCGTCATGCCGCCGAAGGGTTTGCCAGCCTTGTGCAGCGGGACTGCGATTGCCGCCAATCCGTCATCGAGGACGGTTTCGCCCAGGTATTGCGCGTATCGCACGCCGTAACCGCGCTTGCGGGTTGCTTCAATCTCCTGCAGATATTTGTCGAAGCTGAGATTGAATCGTGCAAGTCCCCAGATTTCATCACCCTCGCTTTGTCGGTGAAACTGATAAATTTCTTCATCCTGCATGGCGGACAGGCAAACCATTCCGGTTGCTGATCCAAAGAGGTTGATCCGGCGATTGACGACGCCACGGTAGAGATGAAACGGGCTCAGGGGTCTGGTCGACTCGACAATGCGCATCATGACATTGTCAACGATATGAATATCTGATGGCCAGGATATCTTTCGGGTCAATTCCACCGCATGGGGCATGGCCACATCGATCAGCAATGCAAGGTTGGCCGGTATTGGTTCGCCGCTGCCCGCTGCGAGCGTGATATTGATGCGGTAGAGTTGATCGGCCAGCGACCGACGCACCAGGCGGCGGCGGATCAAAGTTGCAAGCAGCCGACGGATGGTCGATTTTGGCAATGCACATTCACGATGCAGATCGGCCAGAGAACTGGCTCCATTGCGCGCCAGCGTTTCCATGATGGTAATGCCGCGGTCGAGTGAACGGTTTTCAAGTTTTTTCATGTATTGCCTGCAGACGATCCGATGGAGACGTGCCACCAAGCGGCACGGGCGAAAATGACCAGTTGCCAGTTTTAGGGAATTGGATCAAGTATTTCATAGATGTGTGGGAGGCATAGGTGACGGACAAGGTGATGGTGGCACCTTCAGCGGTCTGGCAATTAGCGGTCTGGCAACAAGTGGTCTGGCGCATCGTCCGGATGCGGCGACGGGGGCATTCATTACAGGCGGAACCGTGATGAATTGACGCGACCAATCCGGTTTGGAATGCAAAGTTGCAAAGGCGTATCCTTTGCCAGATCAGACCCGCGGTCGGTAATATCTTTGATACACTTTAAATGAACCTGAAACAGGGAAATAGGCATGCGTTTTTTTTCAGATAAGAATCGACCCGTGGATAGGGGGCCTTACCCTCTCGAATTGCTGTCGCGTGCCGCGAACCTGCCGGATCTGTCTTCTGTCCCCCTGTTCAAACAACTCTCCTTCAACCGGCCTGATCAGCCGCAAAGCATCGTCAATGCCGCCAGCCAGCACCAGGCCATGCTGGATGCCATTCGCGACGGTCTGGTCAATAGAGCCAGATCCGAATGTCCTGCTGACCCGGGTGAACGGGCCAGGCATCTCAAGGCGTTCGGGTATTTCAGTGATGCATCCATGGTTGGCATTTGTGCGTTGCCGGATGATGCCCTGCTGAAAGAGCCCTTTCGCAATCCGGACATAGACCGGCTGGCAGAGGATTTGCGCACCAAGCAAACCAAGACCCTGGCATCGGGTATCGACATGATCATGGCTGATCTGAAGGAATCGATGCAGGCGCCGCCATCAACAATTGATGGCCACACCCATGCAATTGTCTATCTCTATGAATATCCGAGGGATCCGAAACCCGATGAGCCGGGCAGCGACTGGATCATGGATGCACAGGCCCACCGTGCATGCCTGCGGGCCTCGGAAACCGCCGTTGTCATTGCCAATTACATCCGGCTGCTGGGGTTTGATGCAAGAGCGCATACGGGATCGACCAGCGATGTTGATCTCAACCGCCTATGTGTTGCAGCCGGTCTTGCGACGCTGGAAGAGGGCGCTCTGGTCAATCCCTATGTCGGCGACCGGTTCGGGGTTGCCATTGTCACCACGACCTTTGCTGTCGCTGCTGACGCGCCATTGGTGCCGCTTGCCGAGCAACCCAGGTCAAAGACCCATGGTGTCGCCTGGAAACTCGGCAAGGGTTTTGCCAAGAATGCATTCAACCGGGAGCCTTTTGCAAAACGCCGCTATGTCGACGGCGCCCATCCTTTTGAAAAACTCAAGCGTGTCGATGATCCGACGACCTTCATTGACGAGCAACGCGTGGCACGGGTGCCAAAGCGGGCGGATATGTTCGCCCGGGCGCAATTCGGCGATATGGGCAAGGCCAACCAGAAAGGCGCGACCAACGGCCACTATGCACGCAAGGCCGCACCGGCCATGGCGCAGCGCCGGGCGCTGGGTGCTTTTGTCCTGTTGCAGGATGGCGCCGTCACCCAGGAGGCTCTGAAACCCGATCCGCAGGTTGTCGCACAGAATATCAAAGCTGCTTCCTATTTCCTGGGCGTCGATGCTGTTGGCATTTCACGTTGCCCTGATTGGACGTGGTATTCCCATGATGCCGTGGGCGAGCCCATTGTTCCGACACAGGATCAGGCAATCTCCATGATCATTGATCAGGGATACGAGACCATGGAAGGGGCTTCCGGCGATGACTGGATATCGGTCTCCCAATCGATGCGGGCCTATCTGCGCTTTTCCCTGCTGGGCGGTGTGATTGCAAAGCAGATCCGCAGCCTTGGCTATTCCGCCAAGGCCCATTCGGTGATGGATGGTGAAGTCCTGCAACCACCCTTGCTGCTGCTTTCCGGGCTGGGTGAGGTGTCGCGCATTGGCGAAGTCATCCTCAATCCCTATCTGGGACCGCGGCTGAAATCCGGTGTGGTGACGACCGACTTGCCGATGGCCCATGACAAACCGATTGATTTCGGCCTGCAGAAATTCTGTGAGAGTTGCAACAAGTGCGCACGCGAATGTCCCTCTGGCGCCATTACAGCCGGTCCGAAACTGATGTTCAATGGCTATGAAATCTGGAAATCGGACAGCCAGAAATGTGCGACCTATCGGATAACAACACCGGGTGGGGCAATGTGTGGCCGCTGCATGAAAACCTGCCCCTGGAACCTCGAAGGTCTGTTTGCGGAAAAACCTTTCCGCTGGGCCGCCATGAATATTCCGCAGGCAGCGCCTTTGCTGGCGAAGCTGGATGATGCCGTCGACAATGGTGGCCTGAACCCGGTGAAAAAATGGTGGTGGGACCTGGAGATCGAGGAGGATGGCGGCTATCGGCCATCCAGGCACCCGGTCAATGCACGCGATCTGCAGAAGGATCTCGATCTCAAATACGAAGACCAGACCCTGGCGGTCTATCCGGCAAACCTGGCGCCGCATCCATGGCCCTTTCCGTTTCCCATGGACCGGGAGAAGGGCATTGAAGCCTATCAGGCGCTCATCACGGCCAAAGAGTACAAGGCGCGCTTGGCGCGCGGTGAAACGGACGGCCTGGCCCATGAATACAGGATCGAGGGCGATGCACCGGTTGTACGGGTGCAAATCTCCGCACTTGAGCAAATGACGCCAGACGTGACCAAATACGAGTTCTCGACACTGGATGGCTCGCCCCTGCCAGCCTGGGACGCCGGAGCGCATCTCGATATCGTTGTTGCCCCGGAATTCCTGCGGCAATATTCGATGTCGGGTGATCCGGCCGATCGGAGCAAATACCAGATCGGTGTGTTGCGGGAGGATCAGGGCAAAGGCGGCTCAAAGCTGATGCACCGAATCTTTGCCAAGGACCGCAAGATTTTCATATCCAAACCGATCAATCATTTCCCCTTGGTCGAAGAGGCCAAGAAGACCATGTTGATGGGCGGGGGAATCGGCATCACGCCGATGATCGCCATGGCGCACCGATTGCATGCCATCGGGGCCGATTTTGAAATGCATTATTCCTGTGCGTCGCGAAAGACTGCAGGTTATCTGGATGATCTTGCACGGTTTGACTGGAAGGACCGGGTGCATCTGCATTTCAGCGATGACGGCACACGCGCCGATCTTGATTCTGTTCTGCAGGGATACCAGGAGGGCTATCACGTCTACACCTGTGGCCCGGAGCGCTACATGCAGGGTGTCGTCGATGCGGCCATCCGTCAGAATTACCCGGAAGAAGCCCGTCATCTGGAATATTTCTCGGTTCCGGAGATGCCTGAATATGTCAATCATGACTTTACGTTGAAGCTCAGCCGTTCGGGTAAGCAGTTTAACATTCCGGCTGACAAATCCGCGACCGACGTGCTGGCTGAAAATGGAATCCATATTGATGTAAAATGTTCGGACGGCATTTGCGGTGTGTGCAAATGCGGGCTCGTTTCCGGCGATGTGGACCATCGTGACTTTGTTCTGTCAAAAAAGCAGCGGGAAACGGCAATCATTCTTTGCCAGTCAAGAGCCAGCGAAGACCAGGGCATTGTCGAAGTGGATTTGTAGGGAGGCTTTCCTGATACCGGCGCATGTTTTGAGGTTCTTTGGCGCGGTAAACGTCAATGGATTTCAGGGCGTGCCGCCGGTGCCAGCTTGCTACGTGCCACAACAGAGCATGCGCAGTCGATAGACTGCGGTGCTCATGTATTTGCGAATATTTTCAGAAGGATGTGGTACGCCCTAGGGGAATCGAACCCCTCTTTCCAGAATGAAAATCTGGCGTCCTAACCGATAGACGAAGGGCGCGTAGTGACGGTTATATAGTCAGGTCCTGAGATTCCCGCAAGCGCGAATTTGGCTTTTTTGAAAAAAAGGTGACTATGAATTTTGGACAGGAAAAACGAGAGGTTCAACGTCTGCGACAACGCCAGTTCCAGTCTCTCTTTTTACCGACGTCAATGTGTACTGATTTGGTGTGACAATAGGTTCCGACGCCACCGCGCCCCTTTACTGTCCGCAGGTATTTTGCCAGTTGCCACTTTGTAACCCCGTCCACTTGAATATCGGCTGCCTCGCAACTTGTGTGACGCGACGAGCGGGCACCGCCGACGCTGGCATTGTGCTTTGCATCGCGGAAGCCGGATGTGATGATGACGTCGCGTTTGTAGTGACGTCGCACCTTGGACAGCAGTTTGAGCAGCTCGGGCTTGAGGCAGGCGATCTTCACCCGATCGTGTTGTGGGCGCAGGCCATGACGTGACAGCCGACCAAGGCCTGCAGCTGAAGCCAGTTGAATATTCTTTTCTGACCCAGCCTGTGAACCGGCACGGGCATCGGTTTCAAAAAGCCTATCGAGACGCAGCCCGGGCAGATCATCGACGTCTGCAGCTATTGCCGAAACCGTCATCGAATCAGTTTTGCTCTCTGCAACGGCGTCATTGGTATTTTTCTGATCAGCCGCATTTGCGCTGCGCGGCGTTCCAATCGAGAAAAGACGCGACAACAGGGAACCACGTTTTTTGGGCTGCGCATAAGCATTGGAGACGCTGGGTGTTGCGGCAGGCTGAGCAGAGACAGCCGCCGCCTGGTCAGCGGCCGGAGTTTCGTTGGATGATTGAGCGACAGCGAGGCTGTCGGCTTCGGGCTGTGTGGGAGTTGCAGAAGCAGTCTGGGCGCTGGTCTGGCTGTTATTGGTCTGACTGGTTTCGGCTTGGCTTGCATTGGCTGGGTTGGCATCTTCGGATAAACCATCCAGCGTGGGCTGGCTCAGCGCAGCTGAATCGTCGGCATAGGCAAGTGTTTGCTTATGTGAGCCGGCAAATTCACCTTTCTCGGCGCTGTTGTCAGCTTGTGAGAAGCCGGAACTTGCGGGCACTTCCGACGGTGCGAAACCAAGGATCGCATCGGATGATGACATGCAGCCTGAAAGCATGGCTGCCGTGGTGATGATTGCGGTTGCTTGCGCCAATTGCCGATAGGCCGGCCGATAGCTGCGCCAGGTAGATTTCAAAATTCAGCTGCCCCTGAATGGTTCATGAATGTTCAATCGTCGCATTGCGATTCAGACCGAAGACACATTCATGACCATCGAGGCTGCAATCCCTGCACGCGGTGATTGCAGCAGAAATGCGGCAGAACCAAGGTGGCGCAGATTTAACGTGCCGGTTGCATCTGCATTACCAGCTGCCGGTGTTTTCCATCGAAGCCCATGGCTCCTGTGGTGCAAGGGATGGACCACGCTGGAGAATCTCAAATGAAATGCCGTCAGGTGAGCGCACAAAGGCCATATGGCCATCGCGCGGCGGGCGGTTGATCGTCACGCCCTTGTCCATCAGCGACTGGCAAAGTACGTAAATATCCTCAACCTCGACGGCAATGTGTCCGAAATTACGGCCGCCATCATAGACTTCCGGATCCCAGTTATAGGTCAGTTCCAGCAGGGGAGCCTTGTTTTTCTCGGCAGCTTCCTTGTCTTCCGAGGCAGCCAGAAAAACCAGCGTAAATCGACCCGCTTCGCTTTCGATCCTGTGGGTTTCGATCAAACCGAGTTTGTTGCAATAAAATTCGAGTGATTCATCGAGGTCGCGAACACGAACCATTGTATGAAGATAACGCATTGATCTATCCAAGCTATTTAAGTCGACTGGAAGATATAGAATTCAATGGCATATGCAAGGTGCGTCGGTTTTTCCGCGGGACGAAAAGAAATGGTTGCGACAACTTATGGTACCAATGCTATCGTGTGTGAAAGAATCACTCATTGATTTGTGGGTTTGCGTAACTTTGAGAGGCCGTGGTGAATGGGGGAAAAATCTCCACACAAGGGTGAAGCAGCCCAGGCTGCATTATCCGGTGAAGCTGTCGATCTGATCGAGATATCAGGGACCATCAAATGGTTTGATGTCGCCAAGGGATTTGGCTTCATTATACCGGACAATGGCATGGATGATGTCTTGTTGCATGTCACATGCCTGCGCCGGGATGGGTTTCAGACCGTTCTGGAAGGAACGCGGGTCGTTTGTGAAATCCAAAAGGGTGATCGCGGTTACCAGGCCTTCAGAATTCTTTCCATGGATCAGTCAACGGCGGTGCATCCTTCGCAATTGCCGCCGGTTCGCACCCACGTTCAGGTAACACCCAGCAGCGGTCTGGAACGAGCGATCGTCAAATGGTTCAATCGCTCCAAAGGCTTTGGCTTCCTGACACGCGGTGACGGCACAGAAGACATTTTCATCCACATGGAAACCTTGCGGCGGTTCGGATTGACCGAATTGCGCCCCGGGCAGGTCGTTCTGGTCCGGTTCGGGCAGGGCGACAAGGGGCTGATGGCAGCGGAAATTCATCCCGACATTGATTTGACTTTCCCTCAGTCTCACTGAATTATCGGCCATTGCCGGCCGGCTGCTGACCCCAGTTGCTTTGACGGGCCGGTTTCAGGAGAAACCCCTTTGATGAACCCCGTTTTCCCGCCGCTGAGACGCTTCAGCGTCCACCTTGTATTCTTGCTGATCGTCCAGCTTGTCAGTGTCCAGGCGACACTGGCCCAGAGCAACTACCTTGAGATCGTAACAGACAAGGGCAGTCGCGTTTTTACCGTCGAACTGGCTTTAAGTGATGCGGAACGGTCGGTCGGCCTGATGAACCGTGTACAGATGGATGCAGGTGCCGGCATGCTGTTTCGCTTTGATCGTGAGCAGCGGGCAATGATGTGGATGAAAAACACACTGATCCCCCTGGATATGCTGTTCATTCGCGCCGATGGGGTCGTGGCGGATATTCATCATAATGCCGTACCGCATTCTGAAGACATCATCCGCGCCAGCCAGCCGGTTCTTTATGTTCTGGAACTCAACGGCGGCATGGCGAAGAAAATCGGCGCAAAAATCGGTGATCGGGTATTTCATCCCATCATCGGGAAGCCGTAAAGTGATTCTGCTGCACTGACGGTCCAGCGCATCGCATAGCTGATCCAATCAAATCACCAGGATGAACGCATTGCTTCGGCGTTACAATTTGGCGCAGGGCAGGGGTGTTTTCGGGGCCGTCATGCGACTTTTGGCAGGTTCAGTGGCTGTTCGGTTGGTTTGTTTTCATTTTATCCATATTAATCCATTTTTCCTCTTGCGGAATTCCGGCTAACAGCTTAGGCAATCCAAGCCTTCAAGGCACGTCGGAGCGTAGCGCAGCCTGGTAGCGCATCTGGTTTGGGACCAGAGGGTCGCAGGTTCGAATCCTGCCGCTCCGACCAATATACGCACAGCGAGCTGCGATCGCTGAGCAACCTGATTTGGGAGTAGCTGGCCATGTCCGCGAAAATCTATCGCCCGGCGAGAACAGCGATGCAATCGGGCAAAGCCAAGACCCATCAATGGATTCTCGAGCACGACCAGGAGGTTGCGCGCACCATTGATCCGATCATGGGATACACCTCCTCAAGCGACATGAAACAGCAGGTCCGTCTCAGCTTCGATACGCGTGAAGACGCGATCAGCTATGCCGAACGCAATGGCATTGCCTATCGTGTCATTGAACCGCATGAACCCAAACGCAATCGTCTGGTCTATTCCGATAATTTTCGCTATGACCGTCGTCAGCCCTGGACGCATTAAACGCCTATAAAATACAGGCCCCTTAGCTCAGCTGGATAGAGCACCGGCCTTCTAAGCCGGTTGTCGTTGGTTCGAATCCAACAGGGGTCACCATTCTCTCCTCGGTCCATACCGGACACATGGTTTATTTGCTATTCCGATCACATCGTTGACACTTTTTCCCGTGTGAACGGATTGGGGGCAGGCCAGTATCAGCTCCTGTATCTCCGGCATGCCTGATTGCCTATCCCGCCTTTGGCAGTTTCGCGGCCTTGCGCAGTGCATCATTGATTCGGCTTTGCCAGCCCGAACCGGTCGACTTGAAATATTTGATGACATCTGCATCCAGCCGTATACTGACAGGCTGTTTCGGGTTGTTCGATCTCGGCCTGCCCAATGATGTGGCGGGTTGTCTGGCAAACAGGTCATCGGCAGGCGGGTTGTCAGGATCCGCCAGGGCATCGGCCGTAATTGCGGCGTCTTCCTCATCCGTCATTATATCTAACGCTTTTCGGGCGCGCTGCAGAGCTCTTTGTGTGTTCGCCTTGGTGCTGTGGCTCTGTTCCTTGCTTTTCGGTTTCTGGACTGATTTCATTTCTGAGGCCTGCCTATCCTTCGACATAGCGTTTTATCTCTCTTTTGTTTGCCTTGCGCAGTGATATGATCCGCAGTAGGTCATCGCGCATCGTGAAAACAATGACGTGCATGCGTTCGCCGACAAAGCCGAGGCCGACATAGCGGATTTCTCCATAATCTGCGCGGTCATCTTCGACAATCAATGCGCTATCAAATTCAAACGCTTGCGCAATCTCGAAGCCAAAACCGCGAAGGTTTTTGTTGGCATCGCTCTTTGCTGGGTCGAAAGACTGCTTCAGAGTGTTGAGCGAAGCGTTTCTCATGTCGTTAATGTATATACAGAAAAGACGTCTTTCAAGTTATTATTGTATATACAGAAAAGAGATCCTGAGGCGCGCAGGCTTTACGCAAGTCAGATCATCCTCTCGCGGACACCTCAATTGTGATGGAGCGAAATCATGGCTCAGTGATTGTCTCAGAGCCATGCGATACTTGCTGATGGGCAAGGCCGACCAGGCAAATTCGACCACTCTATGTAAGCAATATGCATGCCCAAAACTTTTGAGCCATTACATCGGTGGGCGAAAACATTGCGGCGATGGATATGCTGAATTGGAAACGCTGGATTTCAAGAGCATAGAGCAGATCCGGCAGTATGCCGCGCGCCGCATGGTGCGGATATCGCGAGGTTGGCTGCTGGTGTTCTGCACAACGGAAGGCGTTGCGCCCTGGCCTGATGCAATCGAGGCGGCGGGTGGCAAAAAAAATGAACCTGCTATTGGATCAAGCCGGACGCCACGCCGCAATTCAACGGGCAGGGGCCGGCGATGGCGGGTGAAATGTTTGTTGCCGCTTGGTGCGGCCCTGGACATGCGAAAAAGAACGCGGGCGGTAAGCGCGGTGTCTACACGTTTTGCACGAACAATTCACAGCGCGACGGGCGGTACCCGACTGAAAAGCCGGTCGACCTGATGCGCGCGCTGGTGCGGGATTTCTCCGGTCCTGACGATCTGATTTTGGATCCGTTCATGGGTAGCGGAACGAATGGAGTTGCCAGCCTGTTGGAGGGTCGCATATTTGCCGGTTTCAAGAAAATGCAAAACCATTTCGATGTTGCAACACAGCGCTTTGAATGTACGGTGACACAAGCCGGACCGGTGGTGCGTAGGGCACAAAAGCAATCAACTTATGCCGGCGATCATGGTCCGCTGTTTGAGGGGGGGGATGTCAGTTGGTGTGTACATACATATCTTTGATGCGGTTCGCGTATTCAGTTTCAGAAAGTGCGGCAAGTTTGGTTCTGAATTGATCGTGATAAATGTTTGTTGGTGGTTCGACATCCCGAAAAAAGCAGTTCACAAAAGTTATTTCGTTCTCCATGAATGCGGTTGGAAAAACACTACAACTTGTAAAGTCGCATCCGAAGAAATGAGCCTGGGAATTACGGTCTAGGAACATGGGAAGATGTTGGATTCGCGAGTTCTCTATTATAACCCTTTTGGAGAGATATACACTTCCACCGATAATACTATCTTTTATGCGTGCATTCTCAAAGTGAGACCCATTAACATCATTAATCGTTACACATTGGAAAAATCCACCTATATAGCTAATTCCAGTTATATTCTCGAAAAATCTCGTCGTAACACCACTATTTATGAAACGCACATCTTTCACAGGAATTGTTGTTTTGTTGCGATTGCAGTAAAATTCCATCCAATTCAACGTATTTACAATATATGCCGGTCTCTTTTCGGTGCATTCCTGCCCTTCAATGATAGATACAAGCAATTGTCGGGCTGCAGACGCATATGTACTGCTGTTATCCTCGCCAAGTGTTGTCAGAAACGAGACCGCTGTTTGGCGCTTGTTTTCATCGCTCAAATCGAGCAATGCAGCAGATCGCTCCAGCAAATCGACATGGTTACTTTCCGTCGTGATCTTCATTTGATCCAATGTCAGCTGCAATTGTTTGTCTGTGCGCGCACCTTGTTTTGCTGCTTCATCCGCCTGTTTGTGCGCCGTATAGGAGCGCCAGATGGCCAAAGGCAGCCCGATCACACCCACTGCCAAAAGGCCCATATTCCGAACGACACCGGAGCGGAAGGCAATCTCTTCAGCATTGCTGCCGGCAAAAATCCAAGTCCAGATTTCGATGCCGATCACTGCCACCAGCAAGACCGCAACAGCAATGAGCCCGGGAGAAAGCGTCTTCGCGGCCTCGCTGTATGCCGGCTTGGATTGCGGTTCATTCATGGTTTGCACCATAGGCACAACTTCCGGTAATTGACAATTCAGTCTAACGGCATCCGGTGTGCTACGGCATGACGCTCCGGTTTCCCCACAAGTCACCTGCCAATCGCGATGAAGAGATAATCATCGATCTGTTCGCGGGCGGTGGTGGCGTTTCGACCGGCATTGAAATCGCGCTGGGGCGCTCGCCGGATTATGCCATCAACAAATCGGGTCCGTCGCTGATGATGCACGACGCGAACGACATGGAAACGGTGCATTTGCAGAAAAACATTGTCCGGCGCATGGTCAAATCACGTCTCTGGCTGCCAGGACACCCGACTTTGTTGCGTCACCCACCAATTGTTAACAGCCAGCGCGCACCGAATTCGAAAGAAACGTGGCGATCCACCCTGGATGCGCCTAGTGTGTCAAAAGGTGATCCAAATGGGGAATGCCGGATAACAGCATCGGCGACAATCGAGCCGATCGAATACAGTACGGGGAGAGCCAATGTACACCAAAATAATGGTACCTGTGGATCTTGCACACGCTGACAAGCTGTCGCTCGCATTGGACACGGCCGCAAAACTATCGAAACTCTATAACGCACCGGTGACCTATGTCGGCGTGACGGCGTCAACGCCCGGTCCACTGGGACATAACCCGGCGGAATACGATCAGAAGCTTGCAGGTTTTGTTGCCGAGCAGGCCAAGACCCACGGCATCGAGGCAGATGGCAAGACCGTGGTCAGTCATGATCCGGCAGTCGATCTCGATGACGCGCTGATCAAGACGGCGCGCGAAACCCAATGCGATCTGATCGTTATGGCGACGCATATTCCCAATGTCGCCGATCATTTCTGGCCGTCCAACGGTGGCCGGCTTGCGACCCATACGCATGCATCTGTCTTTCTCGTCCGCGGCTAAGCGCACGTCGGCGATACTTGCAGCAACAAACAAACCTGAGCGGGAGGACACACCATGAGTGACACCAGCGGACAGGGTATTCCGGACCCGGAAGGCCCAAGTAACATGATCGACACCGAATACGAGGTTGGTCAGGACAATATTTCCATGTCAATGGGGCCTTTTGGCCTCGACATCCACAATCCGGTTTTTGCGATCTCCGGATTGAGCATCGTCGCTTTTGTCTTCTTCACCCTGGCCTTCCAGGACAGTGCCGGTGCAGCCTTCAACGATCTGCGCAACTGGTTGACCGGGACTTTCGACTGGTTCTTCCTCACTGCGGCCAATATTTTCGTCCTGTTGTGCCTGTTCCTGATTGTCTCGCCCTACGGCAAGGTCCGGATCGGCGGCAAGGACGCGACCCCGGACTATTCCTATACCGGCTGGTTTGCGATGCTGTTTGCCGCCGGCATGGGCATCGGGCTGATGTTTTACGGCGTGTCGGAGCCGATCTCGCACTTCTCCTCCTCTTTCGCCGACAACGCCGGCACGCCCGAAAGCTGGGCACCGCTTGGCGGGGCAGCGGGCGACGCGGTCGAGGCGCGCAATCTCGGCATGGCGGCGACGATTTTCCACTGGGGCCTGCACCCCTGGGCAATTTACGCCATCGTCGCACTGGCACTGGCGTTGTTTTCCTACAACAAAGGACTGCCGCTGACCATGCGGTCGGTGTTCTACCCGATCTTCGGTGAGCGCATCTGGGGCTGGACCGGGCACATCATCGACATCCTGGCGGTGTTCGCCACGCTGTTCGGGCTCGCCACCTCGCTGGGTTTCGGCGCAGAACAGGCCAATGCCGGCCTCAACCACCTCTTCGGCGTTCCGATCAATGACGTTTCCAAGGTTCTGCTGATCGTCGCGATTACCGGCGTCGCACTGATGTCGGTCGTTGCTGGCCTCGATGCGGGGGTCAAACGGCTGTCCGAGATCAATATGATGCTGGCCGCCTTGCTGCTGGTCTTCGTGCTCATCGTCGGACCGACAGTGGCGATTTTCACCGGCTTCTTCCACAATCTCTACGAATATGTCCGCTATCTGCCCGAACTATCCAATCCGTTCGGACGTGACGATGACAATTTCCGTCAGGGCTGGACGGCATTCTACTGGGCCTGGTGGATCTCCTGGTCACCGTTTGTCGGCATGTTCATCGCCCGCGTCAGTCGCGGCCGTTCCGTGCGCGAGTTTCTCGTCTGCGTACTGCTCATCCCGTCGATCGTCTCGGTGTTCTGGATGACGGTATTCGGTGGCACCGCGATCACCCAGCTGGTCAATGACGGCTACCAGCTCGTCGTCGATTCTCCACTGGAGTTGAAGCTGTTTGCCATGCTTGAAGGCCTGCCGCTGCAACAGATCACCTCGTTCATCGCCATCGTGCTGGTGATCGTCTTCTTCGTTACCTCGTCCGATTCCGGGTCGCTGGTCATCGACACGATCACCGCCGGCGGCAAGATCGATGCGCCGGTGCCTCAGCGCATATTCTGGGCAAGTTTTGAGGGACTGGTCGCTATTGCGCTGCTGCTGGGCGGCGGACTGGGGGCGCTGCAGGCGATGGCTGTCTCGACGGGCTTCCCGTTCACCATCATCCTGCTGCTCGCCTGTTTCGCGATCCTCAAGGGACTGCACAGCGAACCACGCTGACGAGAAGGGCCGCCATTGCTGGCTGCCCTTATCTCACGCCGTGGCGGTAGCGAGCGGACACTGGTCGCGAACCGTTAGGGTCAGCTGTTTTTTCGCCACTATGCACGTCGTTTCGCTTGCCCGTACCTTAAGGTACGCGCTTCGCGTACCAACTTGATCCTGACCAAAAAACAACCGGCAGAGTGAAGCAATGCAAGCAAGACATGCTCCAAAGGGAGCATTCGGCGCATTTTACAAACCTCTGCTTTTATCTTGATCACGCAAAACAGCGTTTGGCGCGCAGTGGATGTGGTCACTTTGTAGCCCCCATCAAGGCACATAGCATGCGTGGCCACCAAAGGAAAAGTGATCAGAAACAGAGCTATTAGTTACCAGAAAAGCAATGATTGGCATCTCGCCATTCACGTTTGGGTATGACAGATAAAGACGTCACTGCGCGGAATACATCTGAAACAATTTTTGTTTTCGCCGGATCACCGAAAACAGGACATATTGCAATGAACGTCGAACAGTCCAAACTGGGGAAACGAGGCACATTGTTCTTGTTGATCATTCTTGGCGCGTTTCCCCCGTTAACCATGGACCTTTACCTTCCCGCGTTGCCACAAATGGCTGAAAATTTTGCGACCAGCCACGCCATGATCAACCTGACACTTGGCACCTATATGGTCGCCTTCGCTTTTGGCATGCTTTTTTGGGGGCCACTGAGCGAGAGGACAGGTCGAAAGCCAATGCTGTATGCAGCCCTGGCAATTTACATTGCCTCCAGTCTGTTATGTGCCCTGGCTAGCAATGTTGAAAACCTGATCGCCTTTCGTATTCTGCAAGGGCTCGCGGGAGGTGGGATTACTGTCGTCGGCACCTCCATCGTCAAGGATATGTTTGACGGACGTGAACGCGAGAGGGTCATGGCGACTGTTATGTCACTGGTCATCATAGCTCCAATGGTCGCGCCGGTTCTTGGGGCTTTCTTGTTAAAGGTAGCGTCCTGGCACGCAATGTTTGTAGCGCTTGCTCTGTTTGCCTGCTTTGCTGGCGGGCTTGTCGCGCTTTATCAGGAAACCGTAGTGGACAAATCTACAGCCCCGATCCTGAAATCATGGAACCGGTTGGGCGTGGTTCTGAAGAACCCGCATTTTGCCTACCTGCTCATGTTGTTCTCGTTGGTGCCCATGTGTCTATTGGCCTTCCTCGGCATCGCCGCCTATGTCTATATCGACGACTTTGGTTTATCCGAACAGGCGTTCAGCTTCATCTTCGCTTTCAACGCCGCGTGTGCCACGTTGGGACCATTGCTCTATTTGCGGTTATCTCGTTTCATCCCGGTTCAGTCAGTCATTCTGGGGTGCTTCATTGTGGTCGTCACTGGCGGCATAGCGATGCTGTTGTTTGGAGGATATTCCCTTTGGGTCTTTGCTGCCGTGGCCGCCACGACAACCGTTGCTGTCATCATTGTGCGCGTGCCCGGTACGAACCTGCTGTTAGATCAACAAACGAAAGATACGGGATCGGCTGCGGCCCTGATCCAATTCAGCGGGACCCTCATGGGGGCTGCAGCTGTGCAGATCGTTTCCGCCAACTCCGTCAACCTTATCCGCAACTACGGCATACTGCTGATTGTCATAGGCACGGCCTGCGCAACATTGTGGTTGATCGTCAGGCACCGTCCTTTTGTCGCAGAGAAATTACCTCTGCGAATTTGATCCAACAAGACAGCAGGTAAATATCCGGGCCGGCACCAAGCTCAGCAATGCACAGTTTCTGTAGACCGTTTTGCACCAGGCCGAGCGCTTTCAGCGTTCGCTTTGGGCCTTCCAAGCCGGTTGTCGTTGGTTCACTGCGGGTTCTTTCCATGGAACGCATTTTCGGTGCTCCCGAAATGGGCGCGGATGGGAGCATCGATAACCTCTCTTTTGTCCGAACGAATGCCCGGCGATTGAGACGCGACTAACCAAGGGCAAGCGCTCCGCCGAACTTGATCCATGACAAAACGCCCGGCCTGAAATGATGCTTTAATCAACATCCTATTGTTACTCATCTATCGTGATCAGGCCGCCCAATTGCTCAAAGCCTGTGACTGCGGGGAGGCGGGAATGCGATGACCGACAAAATCTGGGATATTCGAAAGCTTGAGGAAGGCTTGCTGGTCAACCGGGGAGAACTTTTCCGACTGGGTACAGCGGTTCTTTTCATTGCGCTGATCATGCTTTTCGCGTTGGCGCGTGCGCCAGGCGGGCCCCATGGCACGTTGCTGGTGATGGCTGCGATGATTGGCGGCTATATGGCACTCAACATCGGCGCGAACGATGTTGCGAACAACGTCGGGCCGGCTGTCGGATCGCGGGCGATCACTTTGGTCGGAGCGATCATCATTGCCGCGATTTGCGAAGCCGCGGGAGCGCTGATCGCCGGTGGTGATGTGGTCGGCACGATCAAGAACGGCATCATCAACCCCGCCATGATCGGTGACACCGACACCTTCATCTGGCTGATGATTGCGGCACTGCTGGCTGCTGCCCTGTGGCTGAATTTCGCGACTGCCGTCGGTGCGCCGGTGTCGACAACCCATTCCATCGTCGGCGGCGTTCTGGGCGCAGGCATTGCGGCGGCAGGCTGGGGCATTGCCGACTGGGGCGTGGTGGCCCGAATCGCCGCGTCATGGGTCATCTCGCCGATCCTTGGCGGTATCATCGCGGCGGCATTTCTGTACCTCATCAAGCGCACGATCACCTATCAGCCGGATCTGATGGCTGCAGCGCGACGAATGGCACCGCTGTTGATCGCGGTGATGGCATGGGCGTTCGCGACCTACCTGATGCTGAAAGGCTTGAAGAAGATCTTTCCCGTCGGGTTCATGACCGCAAGTCTGGTCGGCATTGTCATTGCAGCCGTGGTCTGGGCGCTGATGCGCCGGCATGTGGCGCGCGTCGCGCCGGGTTTGCCCAACGACAAGAATGGGGTCAATGCGCTCTTCACGGTGCCGTTGATATTCGCGGCAGCGCTTTTGAGCTTTGCCCATGGCGCCAATGACGTGGCAAATGCGGTCGGACCGCTTGCAGGTATCAGCGAAGCGATCATGCATGGCGACATAGCGGGCAAGGCGCCAATCCCGTTCTGGGTGATGCTGGTGGGCGCCGCCGGCATCGTGCTGGGCCTGGCGCTGTTTGGGCCGAAGTTGATCCGGACGGTGGGTTCCGAGATCACTGAACTGGATAAGGCACGTGCCTTCTGCGTGGCGCTGGCCGCCGCGATCACCGTGATCATTGCCTCTCAGTTGGGGCTTCCGGTCAGCTCGACACACATTGCGGTGGGCGGGGTCTTCGGGGTCGGCTTCCTGCGCGAATACCTGAAGGTCAGCTACTCGCGGATGATTGAGGAGATCCGGGAGCATCATCAGGGAGAGGATGGCGAATCTGTTGACGTCTTTCTTGCTCGGTTTGATGCGGCGAGTGTGCAGGAGAAGGGCGAAATGCTGCGGCGGCTGAAATCCGGCGGAACAGCAGGCGCGCTGCACAAGGCCGAGCGCAAGGGCCTGCGGAAAATTCAGCGGGTTGAACTGGTCAAGCGCACGCTGCTGCTGCGCATCGCCGCTGCCTGGGTGATTACCGTTCCGGCAACGGCGCTTCTTTCCGCGATGATCTTCTTCATGATTCGGGGAGCGCTGCTGCCATGAAAGACAAAACAGGCACGATCCTGTGCGCCGTTGATTTCTCGGCGGATTCCGAAGCTGCCCTTTTGTGGGCATGCGGCCAGGCGGCGCGCGATGGTGCTCGACTGGTCGTGCTGAACGTCGTGCACGATCCTGCGTCCAGCCCCGGCTTCTACCGTAAACCCGATGGCGACTGGCTGCGGCCCCTGGAGGATGTCGCCAGGGAAATGTTCACGGATTTCATCGCCGGGTTCAAAGGAAAATACCCGGAAGCAGGCATTCTTGAGCGGATGGAGACGGTGCAGGTCAGCGGCCTGCCGCCAGGCCGGATTGTAGAAGTTGCTGGCGAGATCGGAGCGGATCTGATTGTCATCGGAAGCCGTGGACGGACCGGACTGCCACACGTCATGCTCGGATCCGTTGCCGAGCGCGTGGTTCAAATGGCCCGGCCGCCTGTTACGGTCGTGAAAGCCCCGCCCGAGATGGAGGAATGACAGAAGAACTCGACAAATTCGCACTGATCACGGGGCTGTTCGGTGGGCTGGCACTGTTTCTGTTCGGCATGGACCTGATGACTGCGGCTTTGAAGCGGGTGGCGGGCGAGCAGCTCAGGGACGTGCTTGGCAAAGTCACAACCAACCGGTTTCTGGGCGCGGGGATAGGCGCGCTGTTCACGGGACTGGTGAACTCATCCTCTGTGACGACGGTGATTCTGGTCGGATTCATTTCGGCGGGGCTGATGTCGATGGCACAGAGCGTCAGCGTTATCATGGGCGCCAATATCGGCAGCACGGTTACCGCACAGATCCTCGCCTTCAACGTGACACGTTTCGCGCTGCCGATGATCACGCTGGGGTTCGCGGTCGCGTTTTTGTTCAAGAATCGGGATTGGCAGGACTACGGGCGCATGCTCTTTGGCATCGGGCTTGTGTTTTATGGCATGGGGCTCATGAGTCAGGCCATGGTGCCGCTGAGGACCAGCCCGGTGTTCATCGACTTCATCGCGACGCTTGAGATGCCCATGCTGGCGGTGCTGGCAGGCATGGTGTTTACGGCGATCATCCAGTCCTCGGCGGCGACGACAGGCATCGTGATCGTGCTGGCGGGCCAAGGTGTGATGACGCTGGAGACGGCGATCGCGGTGGCGATGGGCGCCAATATTGGTACATGCGCCACGGCGGGACTGGCGGCAATCGGCAAACCGCGGGAGGCGGTGCGGGCGGCAGTGGTGCATGTGCTGTTCAATGTGGCAGGCGTGATCGTGTGGATCATGTTCATCGATCAGCTTTCGGCATTCGCACGAATGATTTCGCCGCAGTTTGACGTGCCGCGGCAGGTGGCGAATGCGCATACGGTGTTCAACGTAGCGAACACGTTTCTGTTCATCGGGTTCACGACTCAGATCGCCCGATTGGTGGAGTGGCTGGTGCCGGACAAACCGCTGTCGCAGGAGGCGCCGCTGACGCCGAAATACCTGGACGAAGGGCTTTTATCCACTCCCGGATTCGCCTTGGAGAACGCGCGGCGCGAGATCGGGCGGATGGGCGACTATGTGGACGATCTGCTTGTAAAGGCCCTGCCGACGGCCTTGTCTGCGTCGCGTCGGGCGCTTGTGGAACTTGAAGAGATGGACCCGCCGGTGGACCGACTTCATAGAGCCATCATCGAATATCTGGGACGTATCTCGCTGTTGCGGCTTTCGGATAAGCAGTCGCGGGATCTGTTGCAGCTCGTCAGCGTCGCCAACGATCTGGAGCATGTCGCCGATCGCATCACGACGGATATCACCATTTCGGCGCGCAAACGGCTGGACGAGCACGCTCCGATCACGCCCGAGGCAGCGCGGCGGATCAGCGCCTATCACGCAGAGGTCGCGCTGGCGCTGGAACAGGCGGTGGAGGCCGTTGTCAAGGAGAACATGGAGCTGGCAGTCTCGGTACGAAACAAGAAGCGCGAAGTCGTGGGCATGTCGCGGAACATGAGCAGGGAATGGTTTGGACAGACAAAGGGCCATCAAAAGAGCGCGCTGATGGGCTATGTACGCGAGGTGGAATTGGTCGAAATCCTCGACGGCATTTTCAAGATAGCAAGGCGTATTGCACGCAGCCAGCTGGAACCGGAAGAGACGCCAGCGGACGCCTAGTTGTGAATTTTCATATGTTCGTCTATTCGAGAACTAAAAAAGGCGGCCACAAGAGCCGCCTTTTCTGTGTCCCGGGTCAGGGACTATTTTTTCATGGCGCCCATGACGGCGCCTGCTATACCGGTCAGGACACCGCCGCCGACAAGGCCGCCGACGACGTCACCGACGATCGAGCTCATATCCATGCCGCTGCTCATGTCGCCGCCCATCATGCCCGCTATGATCGGACCAATGGCGCTGCCGCCGGCAACGCCGCCAACAACACCTGCAAGCAATTTCGGCAACATGCTCATGGCTGCGGATTTGACGACATTGCCGATAACGCCGCCGCCGACTGCGCCGGAAATGGCCTGTATGATAATTGGAATCAAAGCTTCCATGATGATTGCTCCCTGTTCAACTGATGAAATTCCCGTGTAACGCCCTGATTTTATCACCATTGAACCATTGTTACTATTCTCAATATTTGCATATTCTTTGTAATATCAGTTGTATTACAGGGGTTTATTGGTCGCATTACGCCTGTATTTCAAATTGTGTGTTTCCGCTTCGAATCATGGAATTGGCATCTGGATTGCGAACAGCAAAGCCCACCAAAAGCATTCAGTTGTATGAAGGGGCTCGGGCAGGGGGCCGTGACAGGCAAGCCGGCAGATGATATCCGGGCCTGCTTACGGTGCTGTCGATGAAAGATGGGAACAGCTGGAAATGGATATTGAAGCCATAAACGAAATGTTCGAGGGATTGGGGCCTGTGACCGTCAAAAGGATGTTTGGTGGTCAGGGCGTCTATCACCAGGGGCGTATCATTGCGTTGGAAGTCGACGGTGAAATGCTTTTGAAGGCCGACAAACTCAGCGCCGGAAAGTTTGAAGCAGCGGGTTCCACCCAGTGGGCTCACGCAGGCAAGAATCGGCCCGTCAAAATGCCCTATCGGTCCATTCCTGACAGCGCAATGGATGATCCTGACGAAATGAAAACATGGGTGCATCTGGCCTTTGAGGCGTCTTTGCGGGCCAAATGAATGGTGTTGATGATCATAGTCGCCACGCAGTTGGCTCTCTGCAGCCCGGGAACGGCCGTGAGAAGAGGATGATTGTTCGGGGTCATCCAAGATGCAGATCGGCGTGTGGTGGGCGGAGGCGTGTCGCAGTAACGTAAGTCTGCAAAACTCAAGTGCCGTTTCACGATCCAAAAGGACACCTGGAGAAATTGATCGTCGGCTGACCTTCGATGTCTGCGAGACAGCATAGGAAAGACGTGCACCCGATGAGCGCACGGAAAATTGAGTGTGTTTATATATTGAGAGATGTTGGGGATATTTCGGGGCAAGTGTGGTGCGCAAAAATGCGCACCGTTGCTGATGAACAGGTTTAGCGTTTCTCGCCAATCATCATGAAAGCTGGAATTTCATCACCAAAACCGACCGGAGACGATGAATCATCTCTGTCATTGCGTCTGCCGCCACGTCTGTTCTTGTTATCATTGGTCGCGGGGCTTTTTTCCTGTTTGACCATTTCGACGGGTTCCGGCTTTTCTTCTTGAGTTTTCCTGCTGCTTGATCGCTGGTTGCGCCCGCTCGTCTCGCCGGAGGATTTTCCGGAACTGCGGTTTGAGCGTGTTTTCGGCTTTGGTGCTTCTTCTTCACTGGCACCAGTGCTGGCAGATGACAGGTCACCATCATGCCATGCGATCTTCTGATTGATCAATTTCTCGATGGCATCCAACTGTTTGGACTCACGGGAAGTCACCAGCGTGAAGGATGCACCTTCGCGTCCGGCACGTCCGGTTCGACCGATCCGGTGCACATAGTCTTCTGCATGGATTGGCACATCAAAATTGAAGACATGGCTGACATCCGGCAAATCAAGCCCGCGAGCCGCCACATCAGAGGCGACCAGAAGCTGAATTTTATTTTCCCTGAAACCCTGCAGCATGGCCGTACGCGAATGCTGGTCCATGTCACCGTGCAATGCGCCGACGGAAAAACCATGGCGCTCCAGTGACCGGAACAAGTCAGACACATCGCGCTTGCGATTACAGAATATGATCGCGTTCTTGAGGTTGTCCTGCTCACGGATGAGATCACGCAATAGCGCGCGCTTTTCAAAGTCTTTGGATTTGCATGCCACCACCCGCTGCGTCACTGTCGTGGCTGCCGAGGCGGCGGGCGCGACCCTGACTTCTTCCGGGTTTTGCAAAAATCCGTCTGACAGCCGCTGGATTTCTGCAGGCATGGTCGCAGAAAAGAACAGGGTTTGACGGGTAAAGGGAATAAGCTTTGCGATCCGTTCGATATCGGGAATGAAGCCCATGTCCAGCATGCGGTCCGCTTCGTCGATAACGAAAATTTCAACGCCGGTCAGGAGAAGCTTGCCGCGTTCCTGGTGATCGAGAAGACGACCCGGTGTTGCGATCAGTACGTCTGCACCGCGTTCGAGCTTTCTATTCTGTTCCTCAAAGGAAACGCCACCAATCAGAAGCGCAATATTCAGCTTGTGATATTTGCCATAGGTGATGAAGTTTTCCTGAACCTGAGCGGCCAATTCGCGGGTTGGTTCCAGGATCAATGTCCGGGGCATCCGCGCTCGCGCACGGCCTTTTTCAAGCCGGGAAAGCATCGGCAATACAAAGGATGCCGTCTTGCCTGTGCCGGTTTGCGCTATTCCAAGAATGTCTCTTCCAGCCAAGGCAGGTGGTATGGCGCCAGCCTGAATTGGAGTCGGTGTTGTGTATCCAGCGTCTTCGACAGCTGAAAGAACCTTTTGACTTAAGCCAAGATCAGAGAATGTAATCAATGAGAACGTCGTTTCCGTTACAAGAGTCACTAACTGCCCGGAGGTCTTATGACACTCCACTCACATTGTGCTCCGACTAGTCCGAACCATCCCTCAAGTCAAGGAAATCACGGAATATACTCATATTCCTACCCAAATATGGGGGTTTTATGTCGAACAGTGTTAATTCTGAAACAAAATTGCAAAATCAGGCAGGATGCCAGATCGCCTGTCGAAGGCTCCAATTTGCAGCCCCGGGTGCCCGCAATTTGGCGATGAGGCCGCTTTGCGGTCTTCAACCTGTCAGAGAAGAGGGGTCAGCTTTTCTCCGGCAGCCAGAAAGCGCTGAGGGTTAACTGCCTTGTCATGGACGCGAATTTCATAGTGCAAATGGGGGCCTGTTGATCGCCCGGTGCTTCCCGCTGCGGCAATTTTCTGCCCAACAGTCACGCGATCACCGACTTTAACCAGCATCCGTGAGAGATGCGCAAAGCGGGTGGTGATGCCGTTGCCATGATCAATCTCGATCATTTTACCGTAGCCACCTTTTCTGCCGGCGCTCAAGACAGTGCCGGTACCGGTCGCAAAGACAGCCTGCCCGTAGGCGACCCTGAAATCGATCCCCGAGTGATGGGCAACCCGGTCGAGAAAGGGATCGCGGCGTGTGCCGAAACGGCTGCTGATGGGCTGATGAGGTGCGGGGTTGGCAATGGGAATTTTGCGCGCCAACTTCTTTGCTTTTTCAAGCTTATCGAGTGCCGTGCCCAGATCCTTGAGGGACGTATCGAAAACCGCCGGGTTTTCGGCTGTCACAAATGGGCCACCGATGCCGCTTTCCTCTTGGGTCTTGATGCCGGATTTGCGCAGGATCGAATGGATTGTCTCGACGGCCTGATAGGTGTTTGATGTCAGGTGCTGAACCTTTTTGAATTGCTCGTGTTCGATCGTCTTGAGAGAAAAGAATACGTCATCGAACAATTTGCCGGCGTTCTGCGTTGCGCTATTGCCTGCATCGGCATAGGCGAGATGGCTTATGCGAAGCGGCATTTCACGTGATGCAAACCTGTTTTCCTTGTGGGGTGGCGCAGTCTCAAGCGAGGCTTGCCGATTTCCCGCGTCAGCCGTTTCCGGCCGTGTCTTCGGTACAGGAATTCGAACCGGGGAGACGACGGCAAGGTCGGCTTTGTTCAACAGCAAATCAATGCGCCCGTGCCTGGTGCTGATTTTTGCCTGCTGCTCCATCAGTTCGGTGACTTTGTTGTCCATCTGCTGCTGATCAAGCAATTGCCGACTGGTGATTCTGTCGACCTGAGATCGAAGCGATGCAATCCTGTCCTCGTAGGCATGTTGCATTCTGGCCTGACGGGCCATTGCCGATCCAACCAGATCGTCCCGCAAAATCAGATAGGTTGTCGCCAGCAGGTATCCAATCGCCATGACAGCTATAAAACTGGCCGTCAAACCGACCACCCAGGGTCGAATGGTCCAATGGCGTATATTGTCGCCGCTGGCCAGAATCAATGTGTGTTGCTTTGAGCGTTTGCCGAATACGCGGCTGACTGAGCTATGCGACACTCTATTCCCCTAATGAATACGAAGATGTTGGTGCGCTTATTAGACTCTGTTAAGGTTAATAAAGATTTGATTTGTACTGTTGAGCATAGAAAATAAATAGGGGATTTCTTGCGTCAGGAAGCGTTGACAGATGACAAATTGCGGTAAAAGGAAGGTGTCAATCCTGCCTCTGCACGCGCCATATCGTTAAAGGGCGCTTTGACCTGTCCGCGAAAATTTGCCCTGACCAATTGCCGAAATGCATCCGCCGGGTTGCGCTTTTGCCGATGACACAGGAAGCGGAACCATTTGGCGCCGATGGCCACATGCTTTTTTTCATCGTGATAGATGATGTCCAATACTGCAGCGGTCTCATGGTCTCCGGTTTTGCGCATCTTTGCCTGTAGTGACGGCGTGACATCCAATCCCCGTGCCTCGAGAATGAGCGGTACAACAGCCAGACGCGCGGTCAGGTCATTGCGCGTATCATGTGCTGCCTGCCACAGGCCATCATGGGCTGGCAAATCGCCGTAATCTGCTCCCAGATCACGCAGGCGTCCGCGAACAAGAAGAAAATGCTTTGCCTCTTCGAAGGCGACCTGCATCCAGCCATCAAAAAATGATTGCGGCATGGATTCCGTGACAAAACGCGCCACGATGTCCAAGGCCAGATCTGTCGCATTCAACTCTATGTGGGCAAGGGCATGCAGCAGGGCAATGCGGCCCTTGACGGAATTCAGATTGCGCTTTCCGATCATGCTTGGCGGCAGCAACTCAGGCTTTTCAGGACGTCCCGGTCTGTCCGCAACGGGCGAATCGAGTGGCGAGCGCAGAGACAGGGATCGCGAAAACCAGCGTCTGGCTGTCTCTTGAGCAATGGCGGTTTTCACGTCAAGATCTGCTGCCGCTATCGCCTGGTTGGTTCCTTCGCGCAACGTCGTGATCGGCCTGGAAGATGCCAATGTCATGCCCCCATGAAGCTTTCCTATGCGATGCATATGAATGCCTGTATGGACGCGTTCAAGTGCTGACGGCTTCCAGAACAGCTTCCGCATGGCCCGGTACTTTTACCTTGCGCCAGATTTTTTCAATGGTTCCATTTTCGTCCACAAGGAAGGTGGACCGTTCGACGCCCATGTATTTTTTGCCATACATGCTTTTTTCCTTCCAGACGCCATAGACTTCCAGCGTGGTTTTTTCCCCGTCTGACGCCAAAGCGACGTTCAGTTCATGTTTGGCAATGAATTTGTCATGTTTGGCAGGGCTGTCAGGCGACATGCCGAGAATATCTGCGCCGGCTGCGTCAAAACGCTCGCGCAAGGCGGTGAATGCGATGGCTTCTGTCGTGCATCCGCTGGTATCGTCCTTTGGATAGAAAAACAGCACCAGCTTGCGCCCGGAATATTGCGCCAGTGTCACGGTTTCGCCGCCATCGCGTGGCAATGTGAATTCAGGTGCTTTCATGCCTTCTGCAAGTAATACCATTTGTGCTGTCCTCTGCCATGGTTCCCGACCTGTTGATAGGCCGGATGCGCTCTATATGGTAGTCATATAAATTGTCATATAGTTGAACGTAGAATCGTCCCGTTGCTGCACATTATCAAAGCGTGGACGGATGCTGCAAACTTTGTATAGTCGCGGAACAACAATCAATGTCAGTTGGAAATGGTGGGAGCAGAAAAAACAACGGACTTGTGTCTGTTGCCTTGCATTCCATGCCTTCTGCCAATGCCGAAAATCCGATCATCGTCCATACGCCGCATGACCATCGATTGCTCTATGGATTTGCGCGTCTCTTCACCTTCCTGACTGCCATCGTGCTGATCCTCCTCATATCGGGTGTGTTTCTGCTGGAAAGTGGCGTGGTGAATGGAGCGCTTGCCAGCCGGGCGCAAACGCTGCTTCAAAATACAGTCGGGGGTCGCTTTGTGGCGACAGTTGGCGGCGCTAATGTGCGTTTCGCCAAAGGCGGGCGCCTGGCGCTGGTTGCCAGAGAGGTTGATTTGCGGGCCGGGGTGGATGGCCAGGAAGCCGTGCGGGCAAAGGCCGTCATCATTGCACTGAAGGTTCTGCCGCTTCTTTCGGGCAGTCTGAAAATATCCCATGTTGAAATCGATGGTGGCTTCATCGTTGCCAATGCCATCGGGAAACAGGCGCAAAGCAGAGAAAGTGACAGTGAAAGTCAAAATGCTCTGAATGTTTCGTCGCTGAAGGTTACGGATCTGGAATTGTTGACCGACCGCGGCTTTTTGGCAATTCATGATCTGTCGCGGGCGCTCAGACTGAGGGGAACACGCCGTATCATCCTGCGCGATGTTCTCATTGAGGGCATAGGGCATTCGGTGGCATCGGAAAACGAGGGCTTTACCGGATATACCGTCAATGTTGAGTCTGCCGAAATTGCAGAAATGAATGCGGCTGGATTCGAGATCGAGGCAGCAATTCAATTTGCCGATCAGAATATCAAGTTCGACGGCAAGGCTTCGATCAAACCCGGAACAAACAAACGGATGCAAATGATTGCCCATCTGACCGGGGTTCATCTCGGCAAGATGATCCGTACCTTTACCGATAATCCAAACAGGAAATTCCGTCTCGAGAGTCTTGCACGCGTGGAATTTCAGGCGCTTGAGGGCCAGGGTGAGGAGCCAGCCCAATTGAAAGCCAATCTGCAGCTCTCCTCGGGCGAGCTCTTCATGGATGGAATTGCTGCGCAATTGGAGCAAAGCACCATCCGATTGGCGCTTGATACCAAGCGTAAATCCCTCGAGTTCAGGCCCTCCAGACTGAAAATAGGAAAATCCTCCTACAGCTTCAATGGTGGCATTATCGATCTCAGCAATTATCAGAGCGAAAGTCAGGACGGGTTTGCCATTGACCTGTTGGTCGACAAGGCAATCATAGCGCCGACAGACTCCATTGAACCGCCCGTAACGGTGGCGATGAAGGCCTTTGCCCGTTTTATAAAATCCGAGCGGCGTTTCTATGTGGATGAATTCATTGTTTCGGGGCAGGGCGGCACGATGTTTTCATCGGCAAGCATTCAACTCACAGATACCAGTCCTGAAGTCAGTTTCGTCGCCAATGTGAATACAATGCAGACCACTGCCATCAAGCAATTGTGGCCCTACTGGATTGCAAAGAGGGCACGCGCCTGGGTGCAGGAAAATCTGTTCGGCGGAACCGTTACAGGCGGCGCCATCAGGGTGTTTATTCCCGGTGGCCGGATGGCGGAAGGGATGCCAGGCGGTTTGCATCTGGACGAAAACCAGCTTCAGGTCGACTTCAATATTGAAGATGCTCGTTTTGATATAGCCGGAGATATCCCGCCGGTCAGAGATGCCACCGGTCTGCTTTCCTTGCGCGGCCAGCACCTCGAGCTTCAGATTAACCGGGGGTCTGCGTATTTTCCCACAGGCAGAAGTGTTGCTGTTTCTGATGGCACATTCACCATAGAAAGCACAGATGCAAAACCCTTGATGGCGCATTTGACCATTGCCATGGAAGGGGATGCTTCAGCCGTCGCTGAACTGATTTCCTATCAACCGATCAATGCACTGGAGCGTACACCTTACACGCCGGAAGATTTTTCCGGCACAGTGCGCTCGCAGGTCGAGCTGACATTCGGTCTGGTCAAGAGGCAGCAACCACCCAGGCCTGAGTGGAATGTGGAGTTGAATCTTGATGGCGTCAGCCTGGGCCCAAAGGTCAATGGTGTGAAAGTCACCAATGCACAGGGCAAGATGTTTGTTGACACGCAGGCCATGAGGATCGACGCGGATGCCGAGCTTAACGGAATGCAATCGCATCTGAATTTTATTGATCCGATCGATTCCCAAAAGGGGGTGGAACCGTTTCGTGAAGTCAAAATGTATGTGTCCGATGATGACCGGGCACAGTTTGCACCACAATTGAATGAATATATCAAAGGCACCATTCATCTCACCACAATATTGCAGCGTGACGGACGACAGGAGATCGATGCCGATCTGACCAATGCGGAATTGCTGTTGCCCTGGATTGGCTGGTCCAAGGGCAAGGGTGTGAAGGGCTCGGCACGTTTCGAGGTGATACCGCAAGGAGGATCGGCTGATGGAAATTCCGATCCCGGGCTGCCGCAGAATATGCTCATCAAGAATCTGAACCTGCGCGGTGAGGGGTTTTCGGCTTTGGGCAGCCTGCAGGTGTCGGGCGGAGGCGTCACCAGTGCCAAGTTCAGCCGGGCCTCATTGAGCCGCAATGACGATTTCTCGGTCAATATGACCCGCAAGGGAAATTCGTATCTTGTCAACGTTGGCGGTGAAGCGATCGACTTGCGTTCCACGATCAAACAGTTGCTGAAGGATTCAGGCGATGATGAGGGGAAGCCAAGGGTTGACCTGAACGTCAATACAAAACGCGCCTTCGGGTTCAACAATGAATCCATGCAGGGGTTGAAACTGGCCTATAGCGGTGTTGGAAGCAACATTCTCAAACTCAATCTGACCGCCAAGACGGACAGGGGCAGAGCAATTGCAGCCAAAGGCACACACGATGGATCAGGCTTGGTGCTGACATTCACCAGCACAGATGCCGGAGCTGTTGCGCGCTTTGTCGACATTTACGATAAAATCGATGGCGGGCAGCTTGCGGTGCAATTGGTCAGGGCGGGCAATGGTCCCTATATCGGCTCGATTGACATGCGTGAATTCAGCATCGTCAATGATGAAAATCTGAAGTCCCTTGTGTCGTCAAAGGCAGACGGTAGCGAAAGCCTCAATCAGGCGGTACGGCGCGATATTGATGTCAGCCGTGCGCAATTCCAGAACGCATATGCGCGCGTTGAAATGGGAAAGGGATACCTCCGGGTCACTGACGGCATTGCCCGTGGCCCGCTGGTGGGGTTTGCCTTTCAAGGCACTGTCTTTGACGAAAACGACAATATGAATGTCACAGGCACATTCATGCCGGCCTATGGGTTGAACAGGATCCTGGCTGAAATACCGGTTCTCGGTGTGTTGCTGGGCAATGGTCGTGACAGAGGATTGATTGGCATAACATTTCGGCTGTCCGGGCGACGCGATGAGCCGCAACTCGTCATCAACCCGATTTCCATCATTGCGCCCGGAATATTCAGATCGATTTTCCAGTTTCGCGATGAAAACAGAACAGAACCCGCTCCGCGCACCCATGATCCCAACGAGGGCGGCAAATAGAGCCGCCCCACAATTGTTGTACTGACATCCTTTGCAAGACTTGCATTCCAGATGCTCTGCAAATGAATTGGGTTATACGGGACGCACGAGCAGATGTTTTTTCTTGCCTAGTGACAGCTTGATCACGCCGTCTTGCGTCAGATCCGCATCGCTCAACACGCGTCTTTCGTCGCTGACCTGGGAATCATTGATGCGCACCGCACCACCCTTGATATGGCGACGCGCCTCGCCGTTTGATCCCGCCAGACCGGCCGTGACGAACAGGCTCAAAATGCCGATGCCTGCTTTCAATTCACCGGATGCGATCTCGATTGAGGGCAGATTTTCCGCCAGCGCTCCTTCTTCGAACGTCTTGCGAGCAGTCTCGGCAGCTTCTTCGGCTGCCGCACGCCCATGCAAAATAGCAGTGACTTCGGTTGCCAGGATTTTTTTGACTTCGTTGATCTCGCTGCCACCGAGGCTTTCCAACCTGCCGATTTCATCCATCGGCAGTGTTGTGTAAAGCTTCAGGAACCGGTTGACGTCCGCATCCTCGGTGTTGCGCCAATATTGCCAGAAATCGTAAACGCTCAACAGGTCAGCGTTCAACCAGACCGCACCGCTTGCCGATTTGCCCATTTTGGCGCCTGACGAGGTGGTGAGCAACGGCGAGGTGATCGCGTAGAGCTGCGGCGTACCCATGCGGTGCCCAAGATCAATACCATTGATGATATTGCCCCATTGATCCGAGCCACCCAT
>JARGOF010000082.1 GCA_029212415.1 Rhizobiaceae bacterium
ATGAAAAACTGTGGCCCGCGCGGCTATCCCGGGATGGCGGAAGTCGGCAATATGGGGCTGCCCCCCAAGGTCTTGAAAAAGGGCATCAAGGACATGGTGCGCATTTCGGATGCACGGATGTCCGGCACGGCCTATGGCACGGTGGTTTTGCACACGTCACCGGAGGCCGCCATGGGCGGTCCTCTGGCGGTTGTCCAAAACGGTGACATGATCGAGATCGATGTTGCCAATCGCCGTCTTCATCTCGATCTATCTCAAGAAGAGATCGAGCAACGCCTTTCCAGATGGTCGGCGCCTGTCGGCAGACCCGTCAGCGGTTATGCGCGTCTGTTCCATGATCATGTCGAGGGCGCTGACAAAGGTGCCGATTTCGATTTTCTGACCGGTTCGCGGGGTCACGCGGTGCCGCGTGATTCCCACTAGATCCCTGTTTCATTATTTTTTCTGACGGAATTCGAACATGCAGAACAATCAGCCCTATCGGATCGCCATTGTGGGTGTCGGCAAAATCGCCCGTGATCAGCATGTTCCGTCCATCTTGAAATCGGCAGATTTCGAACTGGCGGCAACGGTCAGCAGCGGCGATGGCGTGGAGGGGGTGGAAAACCACAGCACAATGGATGCATTGCTGGCTGCTCGACCCGACATTTCCGTCCTGTCGCTGTGTATGCCGCCCCAGGCACGGTTCGAATATGCGCAAAAGGCATTGGAGCATGGAAAACATGTTCTTCTGGAAAAACCGCCCGGTTCCACCATCAGCGAGGTGGAAACCCTGTCCGCTTTGGCCCGCAATCGTGGTTGCGTTCTTTTTGCCACTTGGCATTCACGGTTTGCGCCAGCCGTTGAAAATGCGCGCGCATGGCTGGAAAACCGCCAGATAAAGCAGGTGCGCATTGTCTGGAAGGAAGATGTACGGCGCTGGCATCCCGGTCAGGAGTGGATATGGGAACCCGGTGGCCTGGGTGTCTTCGACCCGGGTATCAACGCCCTGTCCATTCTGACTGAAATCATGCCCCATCGCATTCATCTTGCCTCAGCCACGCTGGATTTTCCGGACAACAGACAGGCACCGATTGCCGCCGAGTTGGTTTTTTCAGGTTTGCAATCAGCCGATGTTTCAGCCGTTTTCGACTGGCGACATGAAGGCCATCAGACCTGGGATATCAAGGTGGAAACGACCGATGGTGTTCTGCTGCTGACAGAGGGCGGCAGGGTGATGTCGGTTGATGGTGAGGTGGTCATGGACAGGCCGGATAGCGAATATGACGGAATCTACGGGCGATTCTCGCAATTGCTGGCCAAGGGACAATCGGAGGTCGATCTGGCGCCATTGAAACATGTGGCGGATGCATTCATGCTTGGCAAACGGCGGATTGTCGAAACATTTCTATCCTGAATGCGCCGTTTGTGAGCGGTGTCATCCGGTCGATTATCGCTGATGATTTATGTCGGATCGTTTCTGATCAGCTCGGAAAGGCGGTGAACGCCTTGGGTGATTGACTCGATATCGGGCAGCGAGAAACTGAGCCGCATCGTATTGGTGCCGGTGCCATCTGCAAAAAATGCATGGCCTGGAACAAAGGCAACCCGTGCCTCGCTGACTGCCCGCTTGAGCAATTCAGAGGTGTTGATATCGGGTGGCAGGGTTACCCAGACAAAAAGTCCGCCATCGGGCTGCGTCCAGGACACACCGTCGGGCATGTATTTTTCAAGGGCGGCCAGCATTGCATCGCGTTTGGCGCGGTAATGGATCCGGGCCTTTGATACCTGTTCGTCATAGAGCGTTTCGGCCAGACGCAGCAAAACGGCCTGATTGATCGCTGCGCTGTTGAGGTCACTGGCCTGTTTGATCAGAATCAATCGGGCTATCAATTGTTCTGAAGCGCAGATCCAGCCAATGCGAAGACCCGGCGTGAGGGTTTTGGAAAAAGTACCACAATAGATGACCCGGGACGCATTGATGGATCCGGTGGAGGCGATGTCGAGCGCCTGCAGAGGCGCCAGATCCACGCCATCATAGCGAAGCGCCGCATAGGCCGCATCTTCAATGATCGGAATGTCGAGATCCATTGCCAGGGCAAGCAGATCGCGTCGACCATCCAGTGGCAGGGTCTCACCGCTCGGATTGGCGAAATCGGGAACCACATAGGCGAATTTGACGTCACCGCCGGCATCCAGCGCAGCCTGCCGATAGGAATCCGGCGTGCGATTGGTTTGACCCAGATGCAGGGTGTCATAGCGCGGTTCATTCGACGAGAATGCCTGCAGCGCACCCAGATAGGTCGGCGCCTCAACCAGAGCGGTATCTTTCGGGGACAGCAGCAGACGGCCTAAAAATTCGAGCGCCTGTTGAGATCCATTGGTGATGAGGATATTGCCCGGCGCGCAGGTAACCCCGCGTGAGGCCATATGGTCGACAATCCAGGCGCGAAGGGCTGGATCACCCTCGCTGATGGAATATTGCAGGACACGGCTGGCTTGGGCCTTGTCACTGAGCACATCCAGATAGGCTTTGCTCACAGCTTCGACTGGAAACAGTGCCGGGTCCGGTATGCCACCGGCAAAGGAAATAATATCCGGCTGGTCCAGGAGCTTGAGAAGTTCACGAATTTCGGATGCCTGCATGCGGGCCGCCCTGGCAGCGTAGCGCGGCTCCCAGAGTGCAGGATTTACAGTAGGCGTCTTGGATGAAGCATCGGTCATGGGCGATAAATGTCAGTAATGCTGACCTATTGTCAAGCGCAATTTGGGGCTTGTTGTTTAGGTTCATTGTCAGTGTCCGGTGCGGCTACGGCATGCCCTGGCCGCGGCGCGACTTTGATGCTTGTTTCATCTGCAGCCCGGTAGCGCTGACTACTCGACCGGCAGGACCTGTGCTGTTAGTCTCAGGTTCATTATCAGGTGTAATCCAACGGTCGAAATCGGTTTGGGACGGAGCACGGGATGTTGAATGAGACAAGTGGGCCACCAGCCTATCGTTGGGTGATTGTCATTGCATCTTCAATGATCCTTGCAATCTCAATGGGCGCGATTGTCAACGGCATTTCCGCCTTCGTCGTTCCCATGCAAGAGGCCTATGGCTGGCAAAGGGGTGAGGTTACCCTGATCAATATGACCGGCATCATGGGACTTGCCTTTGGCGGGGTGGTCATGGGCCGCCAGGCAGATAGGCGCGGCGCAAGACCGATCGTGCTGTTCGGCGTTATTGTTCTGGGGCTTTGTTACCTGGCAGCCTCCCGGGTGACCATTCTGTGGCACCTCTATGTTTTGTTTTTCGTTGCCGGTTTTTTTGGTGCTGGCGCCATTTTTCCGCCTGTCATGGCCATAGTTGGTCATTGGTTCCAAACCGGGGCGGGCATGGCCATCGGGATTGCCTCTGCAGGACAGGCCCTGGGGCAGGGTGGTATTCCGTTTGCCTCTTCCTTGCTGATCGCGGCATTGGGAATACAGGGCGCCTATGGTGCGACTGGATTATTCATGTTGGCGGCTATGGTGCCCCTGGCTTTGTTGCTGCGGCCGCCACCGGCTTTGACCGCAGCCCAGGACATGGCCGCGATGGCCGAAGAAGATACGGCAGTGCCCGCCAATGAGGTCATTTTCAGATTGAGCGTGGCGATTGTTTTGTGTTGCACCTGCATGTCGGTACCGCTGATCCATCTTGTGCCTTTGATCCAGGATCGCGGTTTTGCCCCGCAAGAGGCCAGCAGCGTGATTTTCGTGATGATGCTGGTTGCCATTGGAGGACGCCTGGCCTTTGGCAAGCTGGCGGATGTGATTGGCGCGCTACCCGCCTATATGACGGCTACGGCCTGGATGACCCTGATGGTGTTTGGATTCA
>JARGOF010000051.1 GCA_029212415.1 Rhizobiaceae bacterium
CACAATAATCCCAATTTGGGAATCCCGAATCTGACATTAGGCGACAAGCGCTAGGCCCAACTAGGATGCAGGAGGAGCGGCGGGTCACCGATTGGCTCAATTCGTTGGGGATGGGACAGGAACGCTGCATACAGCCGATTGCCCGGACCATTTATAACTATGACTGGAGTTTGAAATGAACATCAAGAGCCTTCTCCTCGGCTCCGCTGCAGCTCTCTTTGCAGTATCAGGCGCTTCCGCTGCCGACGTCATCATCGCTGCGGAACCAGAGCCCGTAGAATACGTTCGCGTCTGTGACGCTTTCGGTACTGGCTATTTCTATATTCCCGGAACAGAAACCTGCTTGAAAATCAGTGGTTTCGCACGTTTTCGCGTTGAATTCGACAGCAATGATGACAGCTATGAGTCTACTGCACGTGGCCGCTTGAACATCCAGGCCAAGGAAGACACAGAACTTGGTCTTCTGCACGCTTACCTGCGTGTCCAGGCAGACACGAGCCCAAACGACGCTGGTACAAACACATTCGGTTATGACGGAAATGCCGTTTTTGACCAGGCCTATCTGGAACTTGGTGGCCTGATCGCCGGTTACACCGAGAATACCTTCGTCAATTCGAAGAATGGTGGCGCCTCCGGTTTCGGTTCGCACACCGACGATGGTCTGGCCTACGGTGATGGACAGGCAAACCAGATTGGTTACAACTTCACCGGAGCCAACTGGTTCGCAGCCATCTCCGCCAATGATGATGGCGATGCTGCTTCCTACACTCCCGATTTCACAGGCCGTGTCGGTGGCGTCTGGGGCGGCATGACGGTTTATGTTGCTGCCGGTTATGACCAGTCTGCTGAAAACTTCGGTGTGAAACTCGGTCTGAACACCGATATCGGCACTGCCGGCAACCTGATCGTACAGGGATTTTATGCGGATGGCCCAACAGCTTATAGTGCAGCCACGTCCGCCCCGGCCTTTGGCGCCAGCATGTTCACGCCCGAATGGTCGGTTCTGGGTTCCTACCAGCACACATTGTCTTCGACTTTGACCGCTTCCATCGGTGGTCAGTATTCAGCCGATTACTACACTGCACCAATCACCGGATACCTGCCGCTCGGCAGTGCCAATTCCGGCATGGACTCCTGGGCTGTTGAAGGTTCATTGGTCTGGACACCTGTTGCCAACTTTGAAGTCCGCAGCGAAATCAAATATATCGATTTCAATCAGGGCGGTGGCGACGCCACAAGAGGTATGTTCTGGCTGCAGCGCAGCTTCTAGGCTGACCTGAAGCAACGCTCTAAAGAAGCCCGGCCCTTACCTGCCGGGCTTTTTCGTGTCCAGGCGTCTGCCTGGCAGTCCTTTGGTAAAGCCGGTTTGCCTGTCTGACGCCATCAATGCATGGTCATCCATTCGCGTGCCGAGCGCAGCGCTTCGGCAAGATCGCTCTTGCTCATGCTTTGCGCCAGATCGGCGCGCAATGCGGCTGCCCGGTCGGACCCCTTGATGGCAGCTATGTTCAGCCATTTGTGGGCGGAAACAAAGTCCAGCGGACAATCGCGCCCGGCCGCATACATCAGACCCATTTCGCAGAATGTATCAGCCTCGGCGTTGCCGCCCATTGTTGCCAATTGATGATCCAGAATTTCAAATCGTGCCATTTTTCAATTCCCGTTCGATTGCCTGTTGTCTCAACTGTTAAGCTTCCAAGAGCCTTGTTTTCCACCGGTTATTCCGATGTTGTTTTGATGAGCCGAGTGTGCCCGTTTGGTTTGAATCCGAGGTTAAATTGCATGCTTAATTTCCCGCAAACAAAGTGCAAATGATTGGTAAACTTGAGCTTTTGTTAAACATCCAACAGGCTTGAAACCGGGCATTCAGGCGCAATTTTAATCAAATTTTAGCGTCTGGAATTCAACCATTTGATAACCACGGTGAGGGATGGGCAATTTTTGCCTGCCTTTTATCTCATGCAAAATATGCGCCTGCTCAAAGTTTTCTGATGAAATATCGATTACGTTTACGTAAACTGCAGACAACGGCACACAATTGCGCCGGAGACAGGAGGAACCATGTTCAAACAGATCATCATGACGGGCGTCATCGTCACGCTGCTCGCCAGCAACGCCTATGCGGCCGACCCCATTGTCGGCAATTGGCTGACAAAGGCCGGCGAAACGGCAGCCATTGCACCATGCGGTGGCAACACATTCTGCATCACGCTGAAAACCGGCAAATATGCCGGCACAAGGATCGGCTCCATGGCCAACGTCAAGGGCGCCTACAAGGGCAAGATCACCGATCCTGCCACCGACAAGACCTATTCAGGCAAGGCGAGCATTGCCGGTGCGGTCATGAAAATGAGTGGCTGTGTGCTCGGCGGCCTGTTTTGCAAGGCGCAGACCTGGAAACGCAAATAGAGCGCATTCGATACAAATCTGCGGCCCGCGTGTTGCGGGCCGCACAGGCCTGCGGTCGCGCAGCTCAGGCCATCCCATACACTAAATGCCCCGGGACATTCATGCGCCCTCGCCCAATGGCTTGCGATTTTTGAAACGTTTTTCAGAAAATTTGACCAGAAGCCTTCACTTTGACGGCCCGTGCCGACTGTCATTCTGTCGGTCTGGCAACGCCATGAGAGCGTGATAGATCCGGAATGGTCAGCCTGTCCGATTTGCAGCCAGGACCGTTTCCCCGCCTAACTAAAATTGCCCATTTGGACCTTTGATTAACACTTGTGAACGCTGGATGAACGTCTCTCTCAGAGTGCATTCAGCATGGCCGGCGCATAGTCAGCCTGCATCAAAGAGCGTGCGGCGTAACGGGGGCCTGAAAATGACAACTTTTGTAACACGACGATTCTGCCTGATCAGCCTGATCGTGGCACTATTGGCTGCGACTGTGGCCATCGCCATTGGCAATCAGCCCCCCATCAGCCGTTCATGGACAAAGCCACAGGGCGTTTTGTGTCACACGGATGCAGATGCCTGCCTGTCGCAGCAGATGGGTGGAGGTTGATATGAAGCACCTTGCCATCCATTATATCTGCGCCATTCTTCGCATCACCATCCTGGCATCCGTCTTCCTGGGACCGATCGCCGCCATTGCGGCCAATCATATCGGACAGGATCGTACCGGCTCGGGTGCCGTGGGACTGGTTCTCTATTTCAGCCTGCGCTGAGGCCCATGGGGCCGTGTGTTAACCAGACCGCGCGGAAAAGTGGCCGTTACAGGCGTCATGGTCGTTTTCATGTCGCATGTGCGTGACTATATTGATGCATGGACACACGAATCAGACATCAAAGACCAGCAACAATCATCACCCCGCCTGACGTGGCGGAGGAATCCTATTCCAGCGCCGCAGAGGCCTATGACGCCGTGCTGCGGCTTTATCAGCGCAATACGGAATTTCTGCGCGACAAACTCATTGCCGTGGGCAACGGTCAGGCCGAGGCCAACAGCCGTTATCGCGCCTTCTATCCCGAAGTGCGCATTTCAACATCCAGCTTTTCGCATATCGACAGCCGCTTGTCCTACGGGCATGTGACCTCACCGGGCACCTATACGGCCACCCTCACCCGGCCCGATCTTTTCGAGGATTACATCAAGCGGCAGTTGCACCTGTTGATCCAGAACCACGGGGTTCAGGTCGTCGTTGCGCAGTCGGAAACCCCTATACCGCTGCATTTTGCGCTTGGTGATGATGCCAGTGTCGAGGCAAGCGCCGCCAAGGCGATCGCCGTGCCGCTGCGCGACGTTTTCGATACGCCGGATCTCAACATTACAGACGACATGATTGTCAATGGAACCTATGACACGGATTCGGGCGTGCCGCTGCCGCTGGCAACCTTTACCGCCCAGCGGGTCGATTATTCGCTGGCGCGGCTTTCGCATTACACGGCCACGCTGCCGGGACATTTCCAGAATTTCGTCCTGTTCACCAACTATCAGTTCTATGTGGAAGAATTCTGCGTCTACGCGCGGGCGCTGATGGCTGAGGGCGGCGGCGGCTATGAGGCCTTCGTGGAACCGGGCAACAGGATCACCTATGCCGGTGAAAGCCATCCGCAGGATGACCCGGGCGCGATCAAGCTGCCGCAGATGCCCGCCTACCATCTCAAGCACAAGGATCACACGGGCATCACCATGATCAACATCGGTGTCGGCCCGTCCAATGCCAAAACGATCACCGACCATGTCGCCGTGTTGCGGCCGCATGCCTGGCTGATGCTCGGCCATTGCGCCGGTTTGCGCAACAGTCAGCAATTGGGTGACTATGTGCTTGCCCATGCCTATGTGCGCGAAGATCATGTTCTGGATGACGACCTGCCCATCTGGGTGCCGATTCCGGCGCTGGCCGAGGTGCAGGTGGCGCTGCAGGAGGCCGTAGCCGAGGTCACCGGCCTGCAGGGCTATGATCTCAAGCGCATCATGCGAACGGGAACCGTCGCAACCATTGACAACAGGAATTGGGAATTGCGCGATCAGAGCGGTCCCGTCCACCGTCTGTCGCAGTCACGGGCCATCGCGCTTGATATGGAGTCGGCGACCATTGCTGCCAACGGCTTCCGGTTTCGTGTGCCCTATGGCACGCTTCTATGCGTATCGGACAAGCCCTTGCATGGCGAGTTGAAGCTTCCCGGCATGGCGACGGAATTCTACCGCACCCAGGTCAACCAGCACCTGAAGATCGGTCTTCTGGCGCTGGAAAAACTGGCCGCCATGCCGCCGGAAAGACTGCATTCACGCAAATTGCGCAGTTTCTTCGAACCGGCGTTTCAATAGCACCCGACCGTAAAATGTTCGGTCGGGTGTCTGTTGGGCCATCTACATGTTGGGGTAGACCGGTCCTTCGCCGCCCTGCGGCGGCACCCAATTGATGTTCTGGTTGGGGTCCTTGATATCGCAGGTTTTGCAATGGACGCAGTTTTGCGCATTGATGACGAATGTCGGCGCCTTGCCCTCTTCCTCGATCCATTCATAAACACCTGCCGGGCAATAGCGGGTCGACGGACCGGCATAGACATCATGCTCAGAGGTTTTCTGCAGTTGCGGATCCAGCAATTGCAGATGAACCGGCTCGTCTTCCTCGTGGTTGGTGTTTGAAAGAAACACCGACGAAAGACGATCAAAGGTCAGCACACCATCGGGACGCGGATAGGCGATCTTCTTGTGGCCCGCTGCCGGTTCCAGCGCGGCGGCGTCGGTCTTGCCGTGTTTCATGGTCGAAAACGGCGACCAGCCGCCCGTCAGCGTGTTGATCCACATGTCGATGCCACCGAGCATGACGCCACCAATCGTTCCAAACCTCGACCACAAAGGTTTGACATTGCGCACCCGCTTCAGGTCCTTGCCGATCTCGCTGCTGCGCCATTCGGCTTCATAGCCGGCAATCTCGTCACCGGATCGGCCCTGGCCAATCGCTTCAGCCACGTGCTGGGCGGCCATCATGCCGGAGAGGATGGCATTGTGCGAACCCTTGATGCGCGGAACATTGACGAAACCGGCCGAGCAGCCGATCAGCGCGCCGCCCGGGAATGTCAGCTTCGGCACCGATTGCCAACCACCCTCGGTGATCGCCCGGGCGCCATAGGAGATGCGTTTGGCGCCCTCGAAGGTCGGTGCAATGGCCGGATGGGTCTTGAAGCGCTGGAATTCCTCAAAGGGCGACAGATAGGGGTTCTTGTAATTGAGATGCAGCACAAAACCGACAGCAACCAGATTGTCTTCCAGGTGGTAAAGGAATGACCCGCCGCCGGTCTTCCAGTCCAGCGGCCAACCGAAGGAATGCTGCACCAGCCCCTGCTGGTGGCAGGCAGGATCTACCTCCCACAATTCCTTGATGCCGAGACCGAATTTCTGCAGATCGCTGTCCTTGTCCAGGTCAAAGCGGGATATCAACTGCTTGGCAAGCGAACCGCGCACGCCCTCGCCGATCAGCACGTATTTACCCAGCAGCGCCATGCCGCGGGCATAGTTCGGTCCGGGCGTACCATCACGCCGCACGCCCATGTCGCCGGTGGCGACACCCACCACAGCGCCGGCATCGTCATAGAGCATTTCGCTGCCGGCAAAGCCCGGATAGATTTCCACGCCCAGTTCCTCGGCCTTTTCACCCAGCCAGCGGCACACATTGCCCAGCGACACGATGTAATTGCCATGATTGTTCATCAGCGGCGGCATCATGAAATTCGGCAGGGTGATGGAGCCGGCCGGTCCCAGAACCAGAAAACGATCCTTTTTGACTTCCGTCTTGAAGGGGTGCTCGGGGTCATCGCGCCATTGCGGCAGAAGTTTGTCGATGCCGACGGGATCGACAACGGCGCCTGACAATATGTGGGCACCAACCTCCGCGCCCTTTTCCAGCACCACAACCGTGAGTTCCGGATTGAGCTGCTTCAGACGAATGGCCGCTGACAGGCCGGCTGGACCGGCGCCAACAATGACCACGTCGAATTCCATGCTTTCGCGTTCAGGCACTTCGAATGTGTCGCTCATGATCCAACTCCTCTAAAAGTCGCGGTCAAAGGCCGCCTTCTCACAGTCTTATCGCCAATAACCTCTCAGGAAAACAGGTGTAATGGCTTAGAATGGTTCTGTCCTGTTCCTTTTATTAACATTTACGTAAACGTCAATTAACCGGATTGGTTTCCTGTCAAAAATAATTTGCTGCTGTGCACAGTCTATTTCACCGCAAGCCGCTTCAATTCCGTCCATCTGTGCTCTATCATCAGCACATGCAATTGGATGGTGACACGACCCAGCAGGACATGTCCGTCGGCGCGCTTGCCGCCGTGCTGCATTATTATGCCGATGCGGGTATCGACTGCGCTCTGGAGGACAATCCCATTGACCGCTTTGAAGAAAGCAGCAGGAAAAAGCCCGAACCTCCAAAGCAATCCAGCACTGCCGTTGCGCCACGGCCTGCCTTGAGAGCTGCCGGTGCGTCTCAGGCCAGCACGCCTCAAAAACCATCCAATCCGGTTGCCGAGCGCACCACAATACCCGATGAAACTGCGCTGTCGACGGCCCGCGAGGCGGCGCAAAGCGCTGGCACGCTGAAGGCATTGCAGGAAGCGCTGCTGTCTTTTGAAGGCTGCAATCTGCGTTTTGGCGCGCGCCAGACGGTTTTTGCCGACGGCAATCCGCAGGCCGACATCATGTTTGTCGGCGAAGCGCCCGGCGGCGACGAGGACCGGCAGGGCATACCCTTTGTCGGTCGCGCCGGGCAGATGCTCGACAAAATGCTGGCCGCCATCCGACTTGACCGATCGCAGGTCTATATCACCAACATGATTCCCTGGCGCCCGCCTGGCAACCGGACGCCCACGCCGCTGGAAATCGAACTGTGCCGACCATTCATCGAGCGCCATATTCAGCTGGTCAATCCGAAGGTCCTGGTTCTTCTGGGCAATGTCTCCACAAAGGCGCTGCTTGGAACAAACCGCGGCATCCTGTCATTTCGCGGCACTTGGAGCGAGTACAACCTTAATAGCGACACAATCATACCCTCCCTGCCAAGCCTTCATCCGGCCTATCTGCTGCGCAATCCGGCACAGAAGAAACAGGCATGGGCCGATTTTCTGAGCATCCGAAAACGGCTCGATGAACTCGGCCTGCCGAGCGAACCCGGGACCTGATTTTTAAATCGGGGCTTTGCTTCGCAGAGGCGTTCAATCGCAGGAGAGGATGTCGCATCTGGAACCGCATGGCGGCCCTTCCTGTGGCATCAGTTGCTGACAATCAGACACATCACCCAGCGATACCCCAACCGGGTTTCCGGGGTATGCAACATCAAACCACCACCCCATGGGTGTTCAGCCTGACAACGGCACCCCTTCAACCGGGTAACGTTGATTCTGTCGCAGGGAAATAATCAAATGACGAGCAGTATCGTACCGATTGCCAGCCTGTTGATGTCAGCCTTTCTGATGCTGGTGGGTGGTGGGCTTTCAGGCTACCTCATACCCTTGCGGGCGGTGCATGAAGGCTGGTCGACCTTCGATATTTCGCTGATGGCCACCGGTTATGCCGTTTGCTTTACTGTGGGTTGCCTGGTCACGCCCCGCCTGGTTCTGCGGGTCGGCCATGTGCGCGTCTTTGCGGTGTTGACAGCCCTGATGGCCGTCTCGCTTTTGATGCATGCGCTGGTAATCAACAGTCTTGCCTGGATCCTGTTTCGCGGTATTGCCGGGTTTTCAATTGCCGGCGGCTATATGGTGATGGAAAGCTGGCTGAACGAGCGTGTTTCAAATGAAACGCGCGGAACCGTGTTTTCCGTCTATATGGTCGTATCAATGCTTGCGCTGATGGCCGGGCAATTCATCGTGCCGCTGGGCGATACGCAGACAGCCACATTGTTCATGGTTTGCGCCATCTTCTATGCTGTGGCCTTCATACCCACCGGCCTTTCAAGCGCGCAGTCGCCACAACCACTCACGGTGGTTTCCGTCGATCTCAAGGGGCTTTATCTCAAATCCCCTGCCGCCGTGGTCGGATCATTGCTGGCCGGGATCATTTCCGGTTCCTGGAGCAATCTGGGCCCGGTGTTTGCACAGCGCAACGGCCTGTCGACCACTGAGGGCGCAACCATGCTGGCCCTTGCCATGATCGGCGGCGCCTTTTTTCAGATTCCGTTGGGGCGTCTTTCCGACCATTATGACCGTCGCCACATCATGGTTTTTGCCGGTGCCGTCGGGGCATCCATGTGTTTTGCCACGCTGCTCATCGGCATGGACAATATCTATATGTTCCTCGGCTCCATGTTCCTGCTGGGCTCGGTCTTGTTTCCGATTTATTCGCTCAATGTTGCCCATGCCAACGACTTTGCAGAAGCAGACGAATTCGTGGCGACCTCCAGCGGGTTGCTGATCATCTTCGGCGGAGGGACCATGCTCGGCCCGCTGATTTCGGGCGCGCTGATGGACCGCGTCGGCAGTTCTGCATTGTTCATGGTCATCGGCGCATCCTTTGTGCTTTATGGCGGCTACGCCTACTACCGCACATTCCGCCGGCCCTATGTCGCCGAAGCTGACCGGGCGGACTTCCAGGCAATGCCACTGACAAGAGCACTGACGCCACAGACATACGAACTGGATCCGCGCGGCGACCGGACCCCTGCCGACAGCGAGAACCAGACTGAAAGCCCGATTTGAAACGAGTTGCGGGCGATTGTTCAAGGCGTCCGCAGCCTATCCGCTCTCGGTTTTATGAAACTCTGCAACAGGCTCTCTTCCTTCAGCCTTGGCGAATTTGACAACTGCGGCTTTTTGAGCCCCCAAACCAAGCCCGGACTCTCCTTGTTGCGCTGTCGAAACCCGGATGTAAGCTCCTGCTGTTTCCGTCGCCATTGCTGTGTTCTTTCGCGTCGTGTAAGGACACCATACGACGATAAGCATTATTTTGCGTTGAGGCATTGGCCTTTGGGGCGAAAGACTGTTCACGCAATCCAAAGGGGCACGACCTATGCAAAAGATCATATTTACCGCTGTCGCCGGCCTGCTATTGATGGCATCCGGATCATCGCTGGCCGCGGACAAGTGCGCGCAGCTGACGATCACTGGCCATCCCGAATACGCCCCGATCGCCTACCGCAACGGCGATGAGATCGCCGGTGCAGCACCTACTTTGGTCGAGCAGATCGCGGCGAAGCTCGGCGTGCCCGTCGTATCGAAATATACCGGATCGTGGGCAGACGCACAGATGGCTGCCCGTGACGGCACCGCAGACATCATTTTCGGCATATACTTTAATGATGAACGTGCGATGTATCTCGACTACGTCCAGCCGGCCTTTATGCTCGACCCGGTGGTCGCTATGGTGGCCACAGGCAAGCGCTTTCCGTTCAAGGGCCAAGACGACCTGATCGGCAAGAAGGGTGTGACCAACAACGGCGAGAGCTACGGGCCAGCGCTCGACGCCTTCATCGCCGACAAGCTCACCATGACCCGCACATCGGGCGTCGACAAGGCCTTCAATGCCGTGATCTCCGGCGAAGCGGACTATATGATCGCCGGCCTCTACCCGAGCATCACAGCCGCCGCGCAGTTTGGAGTGACCGGCCAGCTCGATCCACTCGATCCACCGCTGCTGACGGCCGACATGTTCATCGCCTTCTCCAAGAAGTCGCCGTGCCTCGGGTTGATCGAGCCGTTTTCGAAGGCGATCACCGCGATGACCGCAGACGGGACCTATGCGACCGCGCTTAAGGAAGCAATCACGACCTGGACGACCTGGATCGCCAAGAACCAATGACCCAGGCCGAAGCGGCGCCCAGAAGCGCAAGGTCGACTTCCGCCAACGCCTTGAAGCGTCGCCGGAAGCGATCCGGATCAGACCACCTGGGCGGTTCCTGTTCTCACCCCTGAGGCGTGGTGAACCGCCTGGCGCTTCTTCGCTCAAGACCCAGGCGGTGTTCGCGAATGATGATGAAGACACCGGAGCCGACGACAATGGCAGTCCCCAAAAGCATCGACCATTGGGGCACGTCACCAAAGAACAGATAGCCAATCACCAATCCCATGATGATGGAGGTATATTCAAAGGGTGCGATCACCGAGACATCCGCATGGCGGTAACTCTCGGTCAGGAAAATCTGCGCAATGCCGCCGCAAATTCCGGCAGCGACCAGCAGGCCCAATGTTGACGGGTCCAGAGCCACCCAGCCAAAGGGGATTGTCGCCAGGGAAATCAGCGAGGCTGACAATGAGAAATACAGAACGATTGTCGGTGTCTTTTCGCTGAGAACCAGCTTCCTGACGAGGATCATTGCAAAGGCGCCCAGCACGGCGGAGGCGAGCACCGCAATGACACCCTTTGTATGATCATTCTGCCAGGGCTGTCCGTCAAAAATGGACAGCAGCGGCCAGGAAATGATCACGACGCCAATGAAACCAACGAGAACAGCAGTCCAGCGGTAAATGCGGATCGTCTCGCCCAGCAGGATGGAAGCCAGAACGACCATGATCAAGGGTTTGGCGTAGCCAAGAGCAATCGCATCGGGCAGCGGCAGTCGGGTCAGACCATAAAATCCCGTTGCCATGGCCGACACACCCACCAGGCCACGCCAGAAGTGGGACATCAGATTGCTGGTTTTGAAAGCCGTATGCAATTGTCCTCTGGCTGCCAGAAAACACAAGACCGGAATCATCGCCATGGAGGAGCGCAGGAAGACGATCTGACCTGCGGGTACCCCATCCCCGGCGGCCTTGATACAGGCAGCCATTGCGACAAAGATCAGAACAGAGCCGATCTTGAACGCGATTCCCAACAAGGCGCCGGAGCGACCATCGTTGTTGTCTGCATCACTCACCCGACACCTCATTCCTATTGATCGGCAGAACATGCGTCCTGCAAAGATTAACCTGTTGCACTGATTCAATAAAACCATACAAGCCGCTGGTTTCTCATGCACAAAAGCCAACAACCGTGCGGCGTCAGGCGACAGCCGCAATCGGATGGATCGCGGCTGGCTTTTTGCGTTGCAGGCAAAGACAGGGTTGAACAGCGTTAGTTCTTTGCTGCCTCTTGAATAGACGACCAGATGCGCTGGGGTGTCGTCGGCATGGCAATTTCACGGATGCCATAGGCACGGTCGAGTGCGTCGATAATGGCGTTCAAGATCGCCGGACAGGCACCGATCGTTCCCGCTTCGCCCGCACCCTTGATACCCATGGCATTGGTTGTGGAGGGAACATTGCGTGTCTGGAAGTCAAACGAGGGCATATTGTCGGCCCGTGGCATGGCATAGTCCATGAAGCTGGCGGTCAGCAATTGTCCGTCCTCATCATAGGAAACGCCCTCAAGCAGACATTGCCCGATGCCCTGAACAACGCCACCGTGGACCTGACCCAGCAACAGAACCGGATTGACCACCACGCCAAAATCATCAACCATCGTGTAGGCAATGATATCGAGATGTCCGGTTTCGGGATCAATTTCGACCTCGCAGATATGCGTCCCATTGGGATAGGTCGCTTCGTCCTGCTTGATTTCACCGACGGCCTTGAGTTGCTCCTTGTCGACCGCTGCGGCCGCCAGATCGGCATAGCTCAATGCCCTGTCGGTTCCCACGACACGCGCTTCACCGGCGACCAGTTCGATATCACCGACGGCTGCTTCCAGTTCACTGGAAGCGATCTGCTTCATCTGGGTCGCCAGAATATCGCCTGCCTTGTCGACCGAGACACCGCCAAGCGGGATCGAACGCGAACCGCCCGTACCGCCGCCGGCGGCAAGCTCATTGGTGTCGCCCTGGCGCACAATGATCTTGTCAAAGTCGATGCCGATCCGGTCGGCGATGAACTGGCTGTAGGCCGTGGCGTGGCCCTGGCCGTTGGTTTGCGTTCCAATGAAAAGGGTCAGGGTGCCATCCTCATTGAGCTGCAGGAAGGCCGGTTCGGAACCGGCGAAGGCACAGGCCTCCACATAGACCGACATGCCCTGCCCTCTGATCTTGCCACGCTGACGCGCCTCCTCGGCCCGCGCTGCGAATCCGGCCGTATCGGCTTTGACAAGCGCCTCGTCCATGTGGCCTTCGAATTCGCCGACATCGTATAGGCGCCCGGAGGCTGTGCGATAGGGAAATTGCTCCGGCTTGATGAAATTGCGACGCCGCAATTCCGCCGGGTCCATGCCGATCTCGCGGGCGCAGGCGTCAACCAGACGCTCGATCAGCAGAGCGGCCTCCGGTCGTCCGGCGCCGCGATAGGCGTCAAGTGAGGTGGTGTTCGTGTAGACACCGGTTATTGACAGGTCATGCAGTTGAATATCGTAAACACCTGTCGCCATCATGGCGCCCAATGTCGGCACCATCGGTCCAAAGCCGCTCAGATAGGAGCCCATATTGGCCTTGATGTCGATCCGCAAAGCTTCAAAACGCCCATCCTTGTCCATTGCCATGCTGGCCGTGACCAGATTGTCGCGGCCATGGGCATCAGCGACAAAATGTTCCGAACGGTCGGATACCCATTTGACCGGCCGATTGAGGCGGCGCGCGGCTTCAAGACTCAGCGGGTATTCCCGGTAATTGTGAAAGCGTGTTCCAAAACCGCCGCCGGTATCACCCGAGATCACCCGGATTTTTTCCTTTGGCATTGAAAAAATATGCTCGGCCAGCGTGTTGCGAATATGGTGCACGCCTTGTGAACCGGTGGTCAGCGTAAACTGTCCGTTCTGTGCATCCCATTCGGCAAGCGCGGCACGCGGTTCCATGTAGTTGGAAACGAGCCGGTTGTTGACGAAGGAAATTTCGGTGACATGGCTTGCCTTGGCGAAGGCGGCATCCGTTGCATCCTTGTCTCCCTGACCAAAAAGAAAGGCGCGATTTGTTCCCAGATCCGGCCAGATCAACGGCGCATCGGCCCCCAGAGCGGCCTCCATGTCGACAATGGCCTCGGTCGCATTCCATTCTATATCAATCAGTTCCGCAGCATCCTGCGCCAACTCGGTGCTGTCAGCGACGATAAAGGCAACGCCATCACCAACATGGCGAACCTCACCGTCACACAGCAATGGCGCTTCACGCACCTCACAGGTACTTCCATCAACCTGCTGGACCGGCGTGAAACAATGCAATGTGCCAAGATCCGGAATATCCTTGGCGGTCAGCACGAGATGAACACCCTTGGCCTGCCTGGCGTCCTCAATAGAATTGATCTTGAATGTCGCAGCGGCATGGGGAGAGCGCAACAGGTGGCCATAGACCACACCGTCGCGATGAGAATCATCGGAAAAGCGGCCTTTTCCCTGAATGAGAGCATCGTCTTCTTTTCTGAGCGCGGATGCGCCAACGCCGAATTTCGGTGTCGCAATATTCATGAAAATACCTGTACCTTGAAATTCCGAAAAGGGCAGCGGATCCACCCGATGTCATTTATAGAGGCAATGGGCAGGCCTGTCATCCAAAACACCGCAAAATTTGTTTTCGGCCATCAGCGGGCAGCAAGAAAATCGGGGTTCAACCTTTTCCGGTTGAAGAACGCACCATGATCCCTTTAGTGTGCGCGGATTCTTGCCAGACAAGATCAACATCGCAATCATTTCACCGCACGATAGAACAGACAGAACAGGTCAGACATGAGAACCGAAACCGGACACGTCGTTCGCCTCGAAAACTACAAACAAACCGATTTTGAAGTGACCCATGTTGATCTGACATTCCGGCTGGACCCGGACAGCACCATCGTCAAAAGCCGCCTGTTCTTGAAACGCCGTCCAGGCGCAAAGCCTGGCGCACCATTGGTGCTGGCTGGTGATGAACTGCGCTTCAAAGGGTTGAGGATCGATGATGTCGATGCAGATCCGAAGCGCTACAAGGTCACCGCGCAAAGACTGGAGATCCGCGACCTTCCGACACGTGACGCTTTCACTGTGGACATTACAACTGAAGGTGCACCCAGCCAGAATACGAAACTGATGGGCCTTTACCGCTCCAACGCGGTCTATTGCACCCAATGTGAGGCGGAAGGCTTCAGACGCATCACCTATTTCCTTGATCGACCCGATGTGCTGGCCATCTATTCCACACGGATCGAAGCAAAACGGTCCGAAGCGCCGCTGCTGTTGTCCAATGGCAATCCCGGCGAACAGGGGGAATTGGGCGACGGATGGCATTATGCCGTATGGCATGACCCACACCCCAAGCCCAGCTATCTGTTCGCTCTCGTGGCCGGTGACCTGGCCAGGGTATCGGACAGTTTCACCACACGCTCTGGAAAGCCGGTTGAACTTGTTATTTATGTCGAACACGGCAAACAGGCACAGGCAACCTATGCAATGGATGCCCTGAAACGGTCGATGAAATGGGACGAGGACAGGTTCGGGTGCGAATATGATCTTGATATTTTCATGATTGTTGCGGTTTCCGATTTCAATATGGGCGCCATGGAGAACAAGGGCCTCAACGTCTTCAACGACAAATATGTTCTGGCAGATCCGGAGACCGCAACCGACGCCGATTACGCCAATATCGAGGCGATCATCGCGCATGAATATTTTCACAATTGGACCGGGAACCGGATCACCTGCCGCGACTGGTTCCAGCTATGCCTCAAGGAAGGGTTGACGGTTTATCGCGATCACGAATTTTCTGCCGACATGCGCTCACGGCCAGTCAAACGCATTGCCGAAGTGCGCCTTTTGAAGGCCCACCAGTTTCCCGAGGACAGCGGCCCACTTGCGCATCCTGTGCGGCCCGTGCGCTACAGTGAAATCAACAATTTCTATACGTCCACAGTCTATGAAAAAGGTTCCGAAGTCATCCGGATGCTGGCCACCATATTGGGACCGCAGGACTTCAAGAAGGGCCTCGATCTCTATTTCCACCGCCACGACGGCCAGGCAGCGACGATAGAGGACTTTATCGCCTGTTTTGAAGATGCTGCCAAGATCTCGTTGGCGCAATTCTCACTGTGGTACCATCAGGCGGGAACACCCGTAATCACGGTCGGCTCGACCTATGATGCCAAATTGCAAAAACTGACTGTACAGCTTGAACAATCCATCCCGCCAACACCCGGCCAGGCGAAGAAAAAGCCCATGCATATTCCCCTTCGCATGGGATTGATCGGCCAGAACGGCAGGGAGATGGTGGCCTCCGCAATCAACGGCATTGAAAGCAGCGGTGATGTCTTGCATATCCGCAAGCGCAAACATCAGGTTGTTCTTGCGGGCATTGAATCGCGCCCGGTGCTGTCGCTCAACCGCAGTTTTTCCGCGCCGGTCAATATCCACCTTGAACAATCATCAGAGGATCTGGCCCTTCTGGCGCGTTTTGAATCCGACCCGTTTTCACGCTGGCAGGCACTCAACGATCTTGCAACCCGTGACCTGATTGCGGCAACCAACGCTGTCAGGGCAGGAGACGGCGTCCAGTGCAATCCCGCTCTCGTTGACAGTATGCTTGCCACTCTTGGTGACGACGCGCTGGAACCCGCCCTCAAGGCGCAGGCTCTGACAATGCCTGGTGAGAGCGATATTGCCCGGGAGATTGGCTCAAACATCGACCCGGATGCCATTTACCTTGCCCGCCAGCAGATCATCAAATTTGTTGCCGAAGCAGGCGCCGACCTGTTTTCAACCGTTCTGTCTGAGACCCGAGCAACAGGACCATTCATGCCGGACGCCGAGGGTGCAGGCAGGCGCGCGCTTTATCTGGCAGCGCTCGGCTATCTGTCCCATGGCCAGATGCCGGCAGAGGACATTCTTGCGATTTATGATGCAGCGGACAATATGACCATCAGGAGCGGCGCCCTGCTCGTCCTGGCCCATGAATACCCGGAAGCGGCGGCGGCCAAAGAGGCATTGGCCGATTTTGAAACGCGCTTCAGCGACAATCCGCTGGTCATCGACAAATGGTTGGCAATACAGGCAACCATTCCAGGACCGCAGTCCTTGGATCGCGTGTTGCAACTCATGGCGACTCCGCATTATTCCGTGGAGAATCCAAATCGTATCCGGGCACTGCTCGGCAGCTTCATTGCAGGCAATCCGACCGGGTTCAATCTGGCAGATGGAAGAGGCTACAGGTTTTTTTGCGAGCAGATCATCGCGCTTGATCAGCGCAACCCCCAGGTTGCAGCCCGCCTGTTGACTGCCATGCGCTCCTGGCGATCACTGGAACCGATACGCCGTGAGAATGCCAGAATGGCGCTGGGCGAAATTTCAGCACAGACATCCCTGTCGCCTGATGTCAGAGACATCACCGAACGCATTCTGGCCTGACGGGGCCATTGAAAAAATCACAGGAACCAGACAGTTCCCTGGCAGCTTCAGCTGTCTGAAGGAATGTGGCCTGACGAGTGCGACAGGCGTGTTCACAAGTGCCACAGAGGCATTTTTCGCGCGCTGCCGACCGACGCAAAAACCTGACAATCGGCGGCAACGGCTCAATATGCTGCAACGCACACTGCACCCATTGCATGCATTTAAATAAAATGATCAACGATTATATATGGTTAATAAAGAATTAAATTTGGCTCTGGACAAGGCGAATCACCTTTGATTCATTAGGGCAGATTCGGACACGCGGCTTTCGAATCACCTGAAGTTCAAAGGTGGGACATATGGCAGAAGCGCAACACACACGCGCTGCTGGGGGGGAGACTCTATCCGGCATTCACGATGCCCATGATTGGCGTTCAGATCTCGCAGGTCACGTGAAGCTTATTGCCAAACCAGCCTACAGCAGATTGCTGAAAGTTGAGCCCTATCTCAGGCGATCAATTCCAGCACTGATTGTGGCGTTTCTGGTGGTGGTAGCCGCTGCCAGGTTCATGGACCTTCTGGAAGAGCACTCACAAATCGAAGCCAATGCAAAACAGGCAACAGCATTGACTGCGCTTGCCAGCGCCGCTGCCCTCGCGAGGGAAAAGAAAGCCTTTGCAGCACAGCAACGCTGGGATGTCGAAGTGCGCATCGGCAATGCGCTCCCGGCGATGCTGGTGACAGACGGACGTTTCGTGCTGATTTCCAATCCTGAAGGCAGCATTTTTGCAGCGACCTCCATCGGCAATGATTTTGTCGGGCGCAACCTGGAGCAGGTCTTGGCAGGTTCTTCGGAACTTCGGCTGTTTGGATTGCGCGCCGGTGTTCAAAAGTTCCGATACAGAAATATCTCCTACTTTGGATCAAAGGCCGATCTTCCAGACGGCATAGGCAGCGTCACTGTGTTGACGCCGACCGCTCAGGTCTTCAGCCCGTGGAGACAGGAAGTCTCGCTCAATGTGACACTGTTTGCAGCCACATCGAGCATTTTGCTGGTCATTCTCTACGCCTATTTCACTCAGGCGTCCCGCGCCCGGGATGCAGATGATATTTACCTCGAGGCGCACCACCGGGTCGATACGGCTCTTTCAAGAGGCCGATGCGGATTGTGGAACTGGGATTTGAATCTGGGACGCCTGTACTGGTCGCGCTCCATGTATGAAATCCTTGGCCAGCCACCGCGCGATTGCGTCCTTTCCTTTGGTGATGTCAATCACCTGATGCACCCTGACGACAAAAGCCTTTTCGAGGTTGCCCGGTCCATCATGCGTGACAAGGTCAAGGAGGTCGATCACCTCTTTCGAATGCGGCATGCAGACGGTCATTATGTTCTGCTCAGGGCACGCGGTCAGATCACCAGTGATGCAGCGGACCAAAGCCATCTGATCGGCATAGCCATGGATGTAACGGAGCAGCATCGCCTGGCGCAACGCTCCGTCGAGGCCGATCAGCGGTTGCTGGATGCGGTGGAGAGCACCTCGGAAGCCTTCGTCCTTTGGGACAAGGATGACCGCCTTGTCATGTGCAATTCAAAATTCCAGCGCATTTTCGGCTTGCCGGACGACGTCACACAACCGGGCGTTCCGCGCGAAAAGGTACTGGCTGAGGCCAAACGTCCGATTGTCAAAACCCAGATGCCCGGTGGCAGCGGCAGCAATGACGCCAAGAGCATGGAGGTGCAATTGGCGGATGGGCGCTGGCTGCAGATCAATCAGCGCAATACACGCGATGGCGGGTCGGTGTCGGTGCATACGGATATCACCCAGTTGAAAAGACATCAGGATCGTTTGCGCGAATCCGAAAGACGTCTGATGGCCAGCATTGGGGATCTTTCAGCGTCGCAGGGCACTCTGGAAAAGACGGCCGCGGAACTCAGCGAATTGAATGCCAAATATCTGGCGGAAAAGGATCGTGCCGAGGCCGCCAACAAGGCCAAATCAGAATTCCTCGCCAATATGTCGCATGAATTGCGAACACCGCTCAATGCCATCATCGGGTTTTCCGAAATCCTGCAGACCCGGATGTTCGGCCCTCTTGGCTCGGAAAAATACAGCGAGTATGCCGACGATATCAACAGCAGCGGCAAACACCTGCTGGGTGTTATCAACGATATTCTCGACATGGCCAAAATCGAGGCCGGGCGACTGCAACTGGAATATGAAACCATCGACATCGCCCCCTTGATCGAGGAGACCTTGCGGTTGATTGCGATACCGGCCCGGGACAAATCAATTCTGCTGGAGGCAAAAATATCTGCTGGATTGACACTGTCGGCCGACCGGCGAGCCATCAAGCAGATCCTGCTCAACCTGCTGTCGAATGCCGTTAAATTTACCGAGAATGACGGGCGTATTTCGGTGCGCGCCCGCAAGCACTCCGGTGCCGTTACACTGACGATCGAAGACACCGGCATCGGCATATCGAAAGCCGCTCTGAAGACAATAGGCCAGCCTTTCGAGCAGGTTCAGAACCAGTTTTCCAAGAGCCGTGGCGGCTCCGGTCTGGGCCTTGCGATCTCCCGCGCGCTGGTCACCATTCATGGCGGCGCGATGAAAATAAGATCCACCAAAGGTGTAGGAACAATCGTGGCGCTTCGCATGCCGGTTGCTCCAGCCGGGGAGGAGGACCCCGAAACAAGCTGAAGACCCTCAAGGCCTTTGCACAGATGAAAAGCAGCTTTTCCAACGAATTCAAGAATGCCCTGCGGCAAACTCGGGCACTGGCCCACCCCGGATCTTCGTTGATCCGGGGATTTTTTTGGCTGTTTTGCCCGCGCCATAGCTCTATCGGATCACGAAGGCATTTCCTCTCGCTGATGCAGCGTGCGTACCAAAATTTCACGGACTGATCCGGAAATCGATGCCAAGTGGGCTTCCAGCGTTGACAGGTCGGGAAAATCGACACGCCTGAGCATCAGGTCCACAAAGGCTTTGGGTGATTTTTGAGGATCAAATTTCCCATCAAGACAAAGACGGGTGATCTGGGAAATACGCGTGTAGAGAGCCAAAGCCTCCAACAAGGTCTCGGTATCCCCTTCCCCGAGCATCTTTGCCCCAAAGCACTCAATCACGCCCTTTGTCAAAGTGTTGCAATCATCGACAGGCAATTCCATGGCCGGCGCCTGCAAACGCATGAACTGGGCCATGAACTCGATATCGATGATACCGCCCGGTATCAACTTGAGATCCCAGATATTGGAGGGTGGTTTTTCCACTTCGATACGCTGACGCATGGCAGCCACTTCGCCAGCAAGTGTTGCAACATCGCGTTTGCGGCCCAGAACAGTGTCGAAAACCTCTTCAGCTTCCGCCTTCAGGCGGGGATCCCCGGCAACGACACGGGCCCGGGTCAGGGCCATGTGTTCCCAGCTCCAGGCCTGTTCCATCTGGTATTTTCGGAAGGCACGGATATGCGTTGCCACCGGTCCCTTGTTGCCGGATGGTCGCAGACGAAAGTCCACCTCATACAGAATGCCCTCGGCCATGGGTGCCGACAGGGCGGCGATCAAACGTTGGGTAAAGCGCGTATAGTATCGAACCGGATCGACGGGTTTGGCGCCATCCGACTGCACACAATCCGCATCATGGGTGTAGAGCAGGATCAGATCGACATCGGATTCGGCTGTCATTTCAAGACTGCCGAGTTTGCCCAATCCGACAATCGCAACCCGGCCTCCGCAAACACGGCCATGGGCCTGTTCCATTTCACCCTGAACAGCCTGCGTTGCGGCCTGCACGGCAAGATCCGCCAGATAGGTATAGGCGCGCCCTGCCCTTTCTGCATCAATGGCGCCGGTCAACAGGCGAACACCGATCAGGAACTTTTGCTCGGCTGCAAAAATCCGCAGCCGATCAAGGATTTCCTCATAGGCGAAATCACCCACCAGGAAGGCATCCAACCGCTCGGCAAGATTGGCCCGGTCCGGCAATTCGGCAAGCAGGGCCGGATCCAGCATTCCATCAAATACATGAGGCTTGCGGCTGATGACCTCGGCCAGTCTTGGTGCCGACGCCATAATGTTGATCAGCACCGACAGCAGCCCCGGATTGTTGCCCAGCATCGAAAAAAGCTGGATGCCGGCCGGCAGTCCGGACAGAAATGCATCAAATCGCAGCAGCGTTTCATCAGCCCGTTTGGTGTCGGAAAATGCCTGCAACAGGACGGGCATGAGTTCGGTAAGGCGCTCGCGTGCGCTTGATGTCTGTGTTGCCCGGTAGCGGCCATAGTGCCAGGTGCGGATAATGCGAGACATGTCCGAGGGCCGTTCAAACCCCATTTTTGCCAAGGTGCTGATCGTATCGGGATCATCCCCGTCACCGGTGAACACCAGATTGCCCGCTTCCGATGCCAGCACGCTCTCGTTTTCGAACAGTTGGGCATAATGATCTTCGACCAGGGCCCAGGTCTCCAGCAATTGGCTGGAAAATTCTTCGGGCCTGTCATAGCCCATCATCAGCGAAACCTGGCGGAACTCCTCTTCGTCCTCGGGCAGGATATGGCTTTGCTCATCGCGGCGCATCTGAATGCGGTGTTCGACATCACGCAGGAACCAGTAGGCTTTGCGCAAAACCTCTTCGGCATCTGGATCTATCCATCGCGCCTCGGCCAGAGCCGCCAATGTCTCATCGGTCTGACGTGTTCTCAGCCACGGCATACGACCGCCAGCGATCAATTGCTGGGTCTGCACAAAAAACTCGATTTCACGAATTCCGCCACGGCCCAGTTTGACATTGTGGCCGCGCACCCGGATCTCGCCATAGCCCTTGTGGGCATGGATCTGTCGCTTTATCGAATGAATGTCTGCAATGGCACCATAATCGAGGTATTTGCGGTAGACGAAAGGCGCCAGGTCACGGCAATAGGATTCGCCCGTAACCATGTCTCCAGCAGCTGGTGAGGCCTTGATATAGGCCGCTCGCTCCCAGTTTTGCCCCCTGGCGCCATAATAATGCATGGCTGCATCATAGGGCAGCGCCAGCGGCGTTGATCCTGGGTCCGGTCGCAACCGCAGATCGGTCCTGAAGACATATCCGTCGCCTGTCCTTTCCTGCAGAATGCGGATGAGCTTTCGTACCAGACGGGAGAATACCTCTGTGCCTTCGTCCTCATCCGTCACGATTTCCGCTTGCGGATCATAAAGGACAACCAGATCGATATCGGAGGAATAGTTCAATTCACCAGAACCCAGCTTGCCCATCCCGATAATGGCCAGGCCGGATCCCTTGCTGGGGTCTTCGACATCTTTCAGGCTGAGTTTGCCAGCCTTGTGGCCCGACAAAAGCAGATGGTCTGTTGCAGCACTGACGGCGGCTCTGGCGAAGGAGCTCAGCCAACCGGTGATGCGCGGCGTTTGAAATACCCGTGCAAGATCATAGAGGGCCAGAGAGAAGGCCATCTGACGCTTGAGCTGGCGCAGGCGGGTCATCAGGCCGGCTTCTGCCGGATATTGCTTCCATGCATCGCGCGCGTCGCTCACCAGTTCCTGCATCAGAGCGTCCGGCCTGCTGTGCATGGTTCTCCAGACATCCGCCGGGTGGGTCCTGGCGATGTCGTTCAAATAGGGAGAAAGGGTCATGGCGGCCAACAGCAGTTGGCGTGCCGGCGTGTCGCTTTGGAGAAATACGACCAGTTCAGGACAACCGGTCGCCGCAGACAACAGGTCGCGAAGCGCCCGATCAAAGGCCTCCTGTGAAGCAGCCCTGATCGGCAGGCCACCGCTCATGACAATCTGCGAAAATTCCTCGTGTGCACTTTTCAAATTCCAACCCTGTCAGCCAAAAACCATCATTGCATGCAGGCCTGTTTGCCCGCTTTCGCCATTGCTTTCAAGGACAAGTTGGCCCCCGTGCATGTCCATGATGGCCTCAACCAGGCTGAGACCCAATCCGGTTCCCGGCTTTGAACGGCTTTCGTCCAGCCTGACAAAGCGCTTGATCACGTCCTGGCGTCTGTTTTCGGGTATTCCAGGGCCATTGTCTCTCACCGAGAGCACCTTCTTGCCATCCACATTCTCAAGGCAAATCACGACTTCAGCCTCTGCCTGATTGTCTGCAGAATATTTTATGGCATTGTCGATCAGATTGCTGAAGGCCTGCCCGATCAGTTCCCTGTTGCCGGAAACATGGATACCATCGGCAATGGCAGATGAAAGCTGCACGCCCGCCTCTTCGGCCACGGGTTCATAAAGCTCTTCCGTGTCACGGGCAATTTGCGACAGGTCGACATCATTCATTTCCGCCACAGCGGACCCTGCTTCAACCCGGGAAATCGTCAGCAAGGCATTGAAGGTGCGGATCAACTGATCCGATTCATCAATCATGTCCTCCATTGCCGCGCGATATTCGGCTGCATCATCTGCTCCCGACAGGGCAGCTTCGGCGCGATTGCGAAGCCTTGTCAGAGGCGTTTTCAAATCATGTGCAATATTGTCGGAAACCTGCCGCAACCCCTCATTGAGCTTCTCGATGCGACCGAGCATGGCATTCAAAGCGCCTGAGAGGCGGTCAAATTCGTCACCGGAACCACTGACTGGCAATCTCTGGCTGAGATCACCTGCCATGATCTTCTGGCTGGCCTGCGAAACCCGGTCGATCCGATGCAAGGCGCCGCGGCCAATGAAAAACCAGATGAGCAAGGCACCCACGACCATGATACCGAGCGCTATGGCAAGAGAGCGTCTGATGGTCGTGCGAAATTGCGTTGGTTCCCCCAGATCCCTTCCGACGAGAACCCGCATGCCATTGGGCAGGAAGATAACCTCCGCCAGCGCCTGGTGCCCAGGCGTGCCTTCCGGCTGGTAGAACCGCCGATAGGAAAAGGGTCTTTCTGTCCAGCCCTGCCGGTCAAGGATGCCTGGTTGCAGGCTGGCGACATTACCGGCGAGAATACTCCCGTTGGGCGCGGCGATCGTATAGAGATTGGCACTGGGTTCCCTTGAGCGGCGATCAATATGCGTGATCAGCAAGGCAACACCGCCACGACGATAAAAATTGCCCAGGACCTTGAGCTCGTCCTGCACCACCTGCTTGGTCTGATTGGTGAGCAGGCTTGTGGTCATGTCGGTCACATAGAACACCAGCACAACGGCGCTGATGGCAAACAGGCCGAGATAAAGCGCCGACAACCGAACGGCTGTTGTGCGCAGAAGTGCCCTGAACCGGCTCATTTAACTGTCGGATTTCAGGATGTAGCCTGCACCCCTTACGGTGCGAAGCAATGCCTCGTCATAGCCCTTTTCAATTTTCGACCTGAGCCTTGAGATGTGGACATCAATGACATTTGTCTGCGGATCAAAATGATAGTCCCAGACATTTTCCAGCAACATGGTTCGCGTCACAACCTGTCCTGCATGTTTCATCAAATATTCAAGCAGCCTGAATTCGCGGGGCTGCAGGTTAATCTTCTGTCCCGCCCGGTGCACTTCATGGGCCAATCGGTCCAACTCCAGATCGGCGACCTTGTAGACCGTTTCATTGTCGCGCATGCCCTTGCGTCGTCCCAGAACCTCGACACGGGCCAGCAGTTCGGAAAAGGAATAGGGTTTGGGGAGATAGTCGTCACCGCCTGCACGCAGACCTGTAACCCGGTCGTCAACCTGACCAAGTGCCGACAGGATCAGGATGGGTGTCTCAATCGACTTTTTTCGCAGCTCACTGACAATGGAAAGGCCGTCACGCTTGGGCAGCATGCGATCAATGACCATGACATCGTAAGTGTTTTCCGTCGCCAGATAAAAACCGACATCACCATCGCTGGCATGGTCTGTCACAATACCAGCTTCGTTGAACGCCTTGATCAGATAAGCCGCCGCCTCCAGATCGTCTTCAATAACCAGAATTTTCATGGCTGGCATATTAGTCAATTCTACAGGTGAAAAACAAATCATAAGATGGCTTGCCGGCGGGTACCGGCAATCTTCTGGAGAAATAGATGACAGCGGGCCGATGGGGGCCCGCTGTCTGCAGAATCGGGTAACCGGTCGGGGCAGGACCGCCTACCCGTTCTGATCAGGTTTTGGCAAGTGGCAAGGCGACAAACCGATTGCTGTTTTGCGTGTTCAACTGGAACAGCACTGCCTTGCGGCCTGTTTCAGATGCCGCTTCCACTGCCGATGCGACATCCTTGGCCGATTGCACCGCGACATTGTTGACGGAGACGATGATATCGCCCTTGCTGAAACCACGTTCCGCAGCCAGACTTTCCGGCTCCACCGAGACGATTTCCAGACCTTTGGCATCTTCTGCCGGTTTCACCATCAAGCCAAACTGCTTGAGCGATTCGCCGTCATTTGTGCTGGCCGGGCTGTCGTCCTTAGCAGACGCTTTCTTGACGTCCTTCAGCGCTTCTATCGTCACCGATATGCTGCGACTTTCTCCATTACGCCAGACGGTGAGGTCGACATCCTTGCCGGGTTTGACATTGGCGATCCTACGCGCCAGATCCCGCGGATCCTTGATTGTCTCGCCGTCCACTGCAGTGACCACATCGCCCGATTCCATGCCTGCCTTCTTGGCCGGTGAATCGTCCTGCGGTTCGGTGACCAGGGCGCCTTTGGACTCGGCAAGTCCGAGTGATTCGGCAATGTCATCCGTTACGGGCTGGATCTGAACACCCAGCCAGCCGCGTTCGATCGTGCCGTCATCCATCAGATCGGTAACAACCGAGTCGGCAAGCGAGGCGGGAATCGCAAAGGCGATACCGACATTGCCACCGGAGGGTGAGAAGATCGCCGTATTGACGCCAATGACCTCGCCTTGAAGATTGAACGTCGGGCCACCTGAATTGCCGCGGTTCACCGCTGCATCGACCTGGATAAAGTCATCATAGGGGCCAGCGCCGATATCACGGCCACGGGCTGAAATGATGCCGGCGGTTACCGTGCCGCCCAGACCGAAGGGATTGCCGACAGCAACGACCCAGTCGCCTATGCGGGTTTTGTCATCACTGGCAAATTCCACATAGGTGAAGTCCTCATCGCTATCGACCTTGAGAACGGCAAGATCGGTGCGTGCATCCTTGCCAACGAGTGTCGCATCCAGCTCGGTGCCGTCATGGAGAATGACTGAAAACTCCGTACCATCATCGACGACATGGTTGTTTGTCACCAGGTATCCGTCAGCCGTGATGAAGAAGCCCGATCCTTGCGAAACAGGTCGTGCGCGCCGTGGTTGGAGCGGTTCAGCCCCCCTGTTGTCACGTTCACTGAATTGATCCGGTTTGCCCATGCCTTTTCCAAAACCGAAGTCCTTGAACAGGCGGCGCATCGGATGATCTTTGGGCAGATTGTCCAACCCGGGAATTCCAAGGCTGAAACCATCGGATGAGACCGGCGTGATATTCGATTTGACACGAACGGATACGACCGCCGGTGTGACCGCTTCCACAACATCGGCAAATCCGGGAACGGAAGGTGCCTCTACCCGAACAGCATCGGCGTAGGCTGACTGAACGCGTGCAGGAATGCCGCTGGTCATCATAACCGCTGCCAGACCCAGCACGGCTGTGGTGGTCAGTAATCCCTTGCGGGTCAAATGATCATATTTCTTGAGCATGAGCATATCCTTTGGCTGTTGCATCAATTTGCATGACCATCAGATAGGCTCTGTGACCTTACCGCCGCCTATCCGGCAGATGAATATTTGGTAATGTTGCGGTGGATTGTCGGCAAGGAAATGGTTCCGGGCGATGCCAGCGCATTTCTGGGCGGTGTTGTGTCAAACTTCGCCGGAGAGATCAGTACCATCCTCGGCGGTGACCCTGGTGACAACCTTTGAGGAGGACTCCAAGGTCTTGTGCACTGGGCATTTGTTGGCAATCTCCTCGATCTTGCCGCGCAGGGCTTCCGGTACGATACCTTGCACCCGAATCACTCTTTCAAAGCGGTCGATCTTGCCGCTACCCTTTTTGCCAAAGGCCTGCAGCTCATCCTCCGTGCATTCCAGGCAGTCGGCCGCGTGGATTTTGGAATGGGACACTTCGACACTGACGCGTCCCAGATCAAGCTTTTTGAACTCCGCATACATGCGCAGGGTCATGGACGTGCAGGCACCAAGGGCTGCCGACAGGTAGTCGTAAGGCGAAGGTCCGGAATCCAGACCGCCGACACTGACCGGTTCATCGGCGAACAGACGATGCCTGCCTGCATGAACCGTGTTTTGGAACTTGCCCTCGCCAGTTTCCGATACAAGCACGGCTTCGTGTTCTCCGACCCCTTGCGGGACATCAGCTTCAATGTAACGCGACGCCCAACCGGCGATCATGGAAGCGGCAAAGGAGGCATCTTCCGATCGGCTGAGCAGATGATCGGCCTTGTCCAGCGAGACGAAACTCTTTGGATGTTTTGCCGCCGTGAAAATCGTCGCGGCATTGTCGATGCCGACGGTGGCATCGATGGGAGAATGCAGGACCATGAGGGGTTTCCTCATGTTTGCAATATGCTGGGTCAGGGTTTTCTCACGCACATCATCCAGAAATTGCTTCTGGATTGTAAATGTCCGCCCTGCAAGCTCGACCATGGCTTGCCCATCGCGCTCTATATCTTCGATCTTCGACCCGAAATTTTCTATGACATGCGCCACATCAGCAGGCGCACCGATCGTCGCAACGGCTCTGACTTCCGGTATGGATTGCGCAACAGCCAGAATGGCTGCTCCACCCAGGGAGTGACCGATCAATATTTGCGGTGCGGCGAAATTTAACCGCAAATAGTTGGCTGCCGATTGCAGGTCGGCGACATTGGACGAAAAATTGGTGGAAGCAAACTCGCCTTCGCTGGATCCAAGGCCGGTAAAATCAAACCGCAGGACAGCAATCCCGGCGCGCGAAAGCTCGGCTGCAATGCGTTTGGCTGCCAGAATATCCTTGCTGCAGGTAAAACAATGGGCAAAAAGCGCATAGGCGCGCACATGGCCAGCCGGAATATCAAGCCGTGCCGCCAAGAGCGCGCCGGAATGACCGGTGAACTCGGCCTTGATCGATGTGGCTGACATGAGGCATCTCCTGATTGGATTTACACGGCAAGCAGCCGGTTAAATCATTCTATCGCTCATCACCTTCACGCGAACCTAAAATCTTGTTGATGTCCGACTGTTCATCGGCAGACAGCACGGTGGCTGACGCGCTGGTTCTGCGACGCCGCGAGCCAAGCAGCAGATAACCGAAGCCGACTGCCAGCAGGATGACGGGCATTGCCCAAAGCACAATGGTTTTTGACGATAGTCTTGGTTTGAGAAGGACAAATTCGCCGTAACGCGAAACGATGTAGCCAATGACCTCATTGTCGCTGTCTCCGACCACCAATCGCTGCCGCACAAGCACCCTCAGGTCCTTGGCCAGTTCCGCATCGGAATCATCAATCGACTGATTCTGACAGACTAGGCAACGCAATCCTGAGGAGATGTCCCGGGCCCGTTGCTCAAGAACCGGGTCATCGAGAATTTCATCCGGAGTCACCGCACCCGCAGAAAGCGCAAAATACAGCGCGAAAAATGGCACAGCAAAAAGGGTGAGCGCCAATTTCCTCACGTTTCTTGTCCAACTGCAACTGCAGGCGCCCTGCTTTTGGCCGGAGCGCCGATACGCAGACGTCTGTCAAACAGCGATACGATGCCACCCAAAGACATGAAGATCGCACCAAACCAGATGAAGGTCACCCAGGGCTTCCACCACACGCGCACGACCACGCCGCCACCCGGCAGCTCATCGCCAAGCGCCACGTAAAGCTGATTTGCTCCATTGGTGTAGATGCCTGCCTCGGTGGTCGGCATCTGGCGGGCGGTAAAGACACGTTTGGCTGCCGTCAAATGGGACACCGGCTGGCCATCGCGCGAAATGACAAAACGCCCCTGCAACTCGGTATAATTGGGTCCGGTATTGGGTTTCAAACCTTCAAATTGCAGTGTGAATGGGCCACCGACCGTGGTTTCTCCCGGCTTCATGGTGACCACGCTTTCGGTGGCGAAGGCAGTGACGGCAACAATGCCAATGACTGAAACGCCAAGCCCCATATGGGCCAGTGCGCCGCCAAAGGCGGAACGCGGAAGACCCTTGAACCTTCGCCACATGATTGGCAGGGCAACCTTGCCAACGCCCGAACGCATGGCGATATCAGTCAGGCTTCCGGCAATCAGCCATACGCCGAGACCGATGCCAAGCCCGGCCATTACCGGGGCACCAGTGGCAAAGTAGATGACGGCAAGCGAGACAAGCAGCGCTACACCTGCAGCCATATAAAGACGTTGCGTAACGGCCCACAGGTCGCCGCGTTTCCAGGCCAGCAGGGGACCGAAGGGAACGGCAAGAAGCAATGGAATCATCAGCGGACCGAATGTCAGATTGAAAAATGGCGGTCCAACGGAAATCTTCGCACCGGTAATCGCTTCAAGCACCAGCGGGTAGAGCGTTCCCACAAGCACGGTCGCGGTCGCAGTGGTCAAAAACAGATTGTTGAGAACCAGCGCACCCTCTCTCGATATCGGTGCAAACAGGCCGCCGGGAGACAGGGTTTGTGCGCGCAGTGCAAAAAGCGCAAAGGCACCGCCGATGAACGCTACAAGAATGCACAGAATGAATATGCCGCGCGTCGGGTCAGTGGCAAAGGCGTGAACCGAGGTCAGGACGCCGGAGCGAACAAGAAATGTCCCAAGCAGGGAAAGGGAAAACGTCATGATCGCCAGAAGAATCGTCCAGATTTTCAAGGCTTCGCGTTTTTCCATGACAAGGGCGGAATGCAGCAGCGCCGTTCCGGCCAGCCAGGGCATGAAAGATGCATTTTCCACTGGGTCCCAAAACCACCAGCCGCCCCAGCCGAGTTCGTAATAGGCCCAGTAGGACCCCATCGCTATGCCGGCTGTCAGGGCTGTCCAGGCTGCCAATGTCCAGGGGCGCACCCAGCGCGCCCAGGCCGCGTCAATGCGACCGTCGATCAGGGCAGCAACAGCAAAGGAGAAGCAGATGGAAAAACCCACATAGCCCAGATAGAGCATAGGCGGATGAATCGCCAAACCGATGTCCTGAAGGATTGGATTGAGGTCGCGCCCTTCAAGCGGGGCCGGGCTTAGCCTTTGAAACGGATTTGACGTCAACAGGACAAAGGTCAGAAAAGCCGAGGTGATCCACGCCTGGACCGCCAATACGTTCGACTTCAGGGTTGCGGGCAGATTGCCCCCGAAAAATGCGACCAGCGCACTGAAAAACACCAGAATCAGGAGCCACAGCATCATGGATCCTTCGTGGTTTCCCCAAACGCCGGAGAACTTGTAGATCATCGGCATCATCGAATGGGAATTCTCCCAGACATTCTTGACCGAGAAATCAGATGTGACATAGGACACCGTCAAGGCGACAAATGCGAACAGGATCAGCACAAAGGAAGCGATCGCAGCGGCCGGGGCAACGCCCATCAGTCCGGCATCGCGGGTTCTGGCGCCGATGATTGGCAGCACCGATTGCAGCAGTGCTGTCGCAAGCGCCATGATCAGCGCATAGTGGCCAAGTTCAACAATCATCGTAATGCCTCACTTTTCCTCACCCTGCCACACGCCCTGTGCTTTCAGGCTATCAGCGACTTCCTTGGGCATATAGTTTTCGTCGTGTTTGGCCAGAACCGAATCGGCGACAAAAACCGGATTGCCGGGCACGAAGGCGCCTTCGACAATAACACCCTGCCCTTCACGGAACAAATCAGGCAGAATCCCGGTATAGGTTATGGCAACCGTGTTCGCCGTGTCCGTGACCGCAAATTCCACTTTGGTTCCCGTTCCCCTGACCACGGATTTCTCTGCAACAAGCCCACCCAGCCTGATGCGCGTGTTGGGACCAATCTGCTTTTCGACAATGTCGGTGGGCGAATGGAAATAGACAATCTGGTCCTGCAGGGCAAAGAGCACCAGAAGAACCGCTGCACCGATCACGGCCACCCCACCGCTGATGATGGCCAGTCGTTTCTGCTTGCGTGTCATTGTTTCAGCTCCTTCGGCTCCAGACCCAATTGCGATGCCATGGCCAACAGGGCCTGCCGGTCTGCATTGTCGGCACCAAAATGATCGAGGGCGCGGGACAGTGCGTCGCCTGCCTGATCCCTTTGCCCCAGAACCATGTGGGAGCGGATCAGCCGCAACCACCCGGTGCTGTCGTCAGGGTTCTCGCGCAATTTGGCATCGAGTCCTGCCACCATGCCGGCAATCATGTCCAGCCGTTCTTCATTGGACATCTGCGAGGCAGCGGCAACGTCTTCAGCGCTGGGACCCGGAGCATCGACAGCCGGACCATCAACAGCGGGAACATCAACTGGAGGGGGCGCTGCTTCGGCCTGCAGCTGATCCATGCCCGCTTGCGTTCCAAGTCTTTGAATATGTTCACGCACCAAGGGCATCCAGGCGGCATCCGGCGGCGAATTCTCGGCCAATTTGACGAAATCCGCCCTCGCCTGTTCGTTCTTGCCTTCCTGAGCCAGTCCCAGCGCCAGAAAATAGGCCGAGAGTGGATTGTCCGGTTGCAGATCCTGGGCCTTCTGGAAGGCCTCCTGAACTTCGGCTGTCACAATGCCACCGCTTTGAGAAAACAGCGACTGGCCCAGCCCTGCCTGACGTGCGGCCGTGGAACCAAGCAGACGAATGGCATTGCGGTAGGCTGTTTCTGAATCATGCATCCTGTTGAGGCCAAGATAGATCGGCGCCAGAACGTCCCATCCCTTGCCGTCCTGCGGATTGCTCGCCAGATGCTTTTCGGCCTGAGCCACAAGGACCTGGATATTGCTGTTGCTGTCGGGCACCGGTGCGACACGGGTGGCCAGAGGCTGCGCCGGCATTCCCGGTTGACCAACAGCCAGATACCCGGCAAGCGCCATGAAGGGCAGGAAAACGATGACGGCAAGACGGCCAAAACGTGTAAGGCCGGTCGACGCTGCCGTATGATCAGCCTCCGCCTTCGACGCCTTTATCAGCCTGCGGCCGACCTCGGCGCGGGCATATTCTGCTTCCTGTCCCGAGAGGCTGCCAATCTTGATGTCACGCTCTATCTCGCGCAGCTGATCAGAATAGACTTCCACGTCAAATTCGCGCGCGTCGATGTCCTTTTTCCGCGGTCGCATCAAGGGGACAAGCAAGCTGATTGTAACAGCCACCGTCATGACGGCAGCCAGGATCCAGAACATCATATTATCTGTTATCTGACTTTTGAGTGCTCTTCAGTACACGAATGTCCATACCGCCATCGCGCGACCATCGATCATGTCTATTGGAATAGCAAAGACTAGACAAGCGGTGTCCATCTGCCGTTCTGTTCCCGGCAGGCTGTTCCACGCGTCGTTTTCGACTGCCCCTCGTATTCAACTTTATGAATATATTGCCTGCAGTTCTGGGATCCCACCTCATAGGGTTGAGCAGCGTGGACCTCGCCAAAGGCACCGGATCTGGGGCTTTTCCATGCGACAATCTGTCCGCTCGGAACAACCTCCAATGCGCGATATTCGGCTTCCAGCGCCAGCCGCCGGTCACCGGCACTCAGAGAAGCGGAAACGGCAGGGTCGATAATACCGCCATTGAGCGCCTGTATCACGCTTGGCTCAGCCTGGGCCTGCGGGACAAAGGAATTCAACATGCCGGATTGCGTGGTCTTGCTGGAGCAACCGGCAAGGACCAACAGCATGGCAGCAACGAGATATGCGGATTTCATATAATTGCCTTCTCCGAAAACAGGCTGTTTTTAACACGGGCGGGATCGGACAAATCGTTTCAGTCCATTGGTTTGCTCTATAGCATCTTTGTGGCAAGGTTTTGATCATCATCACGTGATGTTCATACTAACGAACAGCAACCGGCACGTTGACGATGGCACATAGGCCGCCCAAAGAACTCCGCTTGAGTTCAACCGAGCCGTGATACTCTTCGGTGATCTCCTTGATGATGGAAAGCCCAAGACCCGTTCCCGGCTTGCTTTCATCCAGTCTGCGGCCGCGTTTGAGGGCTTCCTCCAGTTGATCATCATGCATTCCGGGCCCATTGTCCTCCACCATTATGGCCATGAATGGTTTGCTGTCCGTCGCCTCCGCCGCCCCTGCCCGGCTGCGCTGTGGTGAGGCTGCCTTTACCAAGACCCTTATGGCCACTCGGTCCCTCGTCCATTTGCTTGCATTTTCCAACATATTGCCGAGGATTTCCTCCACGTCATGCTGTTCCATGGCAAGATCCGGCACCGCTGCCGGCAATTCCAGCTCGAACGCCATATCCGGGTTCAACCGCTCCATGACCCTGACGAGGCGTTGCAGGACCATTTTTGTATCGGTGCGCACAAGGACGGAATTCTTCTGCGCGGCAATGCGCGCCCTGTCGAGATAGTGCTGGACCTGATTTTGCATCGCCATTGCCTGCTCATTGACCAGTTGCGCCTGTTCCGGTGCCATTGATCTGGTTTCATTGAGCAAAACGGCTATGGGCGTTTTCAGGGAATGGGCGAGATTGCCCACCTGCATCCTGGCCCTTTCAACAACACGGCGATTGTTATCGATCAACGCGTTGACCTCGGTGGTCAAGGGCGCAATTTCACGCGGGAACCGTCCCTCCAACGATTCGGTCTTGCCGGTCCGGATCTCTTCCAGTGAGCGCCGTATGCGATCAAGCGGGCGAAGACCAAACAGGATCGCCAGCGCATTGACCACCAGACTGCCCAGACCGAAAACCGTCAGAAACAATATCAGCTGGCGTGAAAAGGCCCAGACATCCGCATCCATATCTGCCTGATTTCCGGTGACCCGGAAGCGGGCCACTTCGCCATTGTCACCCAGAACAACCTCCGTCTCGGCAACCAGAACATTGCGACCGCCCGTATCGGTGGAGGCATAGAAACGTTCATAGAGTTCGTTGAAAGGTGCCGTCTTTGTGTCTGTAATGGCGACTTTCTGATTGCCCAGCGAAACAGATTCAATCCGGTCCGGCGGACCATTGTCGACCACATCAACAATCCAGTACCACCCAGAATCAGGCTGACTGAATCGCAGGTCTCCAAGCTGCAGCGATCCCAACAGCCTGCCATTGGTGCCAAGGGAAACAGAGTTGATGGCATTGTAGAGTTGGGCACGCAGCAGATCGCGGAAGCCGCGCTCCGCGCTGTTTCTATAGGACGTCAGAATCAGCACACCGGTCACAAACAGGGCAATCACCGCCCAAAGCGTGGCAACTGTCAGGACCCGTGCGGCAAGCGAACGCGGTTGAGCCGGTTTATCGGCCATCGCCGGATGCCTGACCCGGCGATTGAATACGATAGCCAAGCCCGCGAATGGTTTCGATCACATCGAGGCCCATTTTCTTGCGAAGCCGACCGACAAAGACTTCAATCGTGTTGGAATCGCGGTCAAAATCCTGATCGTACATATGCTCGACCAGTTCAGTGCGCGAGACGACCTTGTCCATATGGTGCAACAGATAGGACAACAGGCGGAATTCATGGGAGGTCAGCTTGAGCGCAACACCATTGACGGTGGCCTTTGCCCCTCTTGTGTCCAGGCGCAAGGGACCGCAGGTGATTTCAGAGGAGGAATGTCCGGCGGCGCGGCGAATAAGCGCTCTGACGCGCGCCAGCACTTCCTCTACGTGAAACGGCTTGGCGACATAATCGTCAGCACCGGCATCAATGCCGGCCACCTTGTCACTCCAGCGATCGCGGGCAGTCAGGATGAGAACAGGCAGGGACCGACCGGCTTCCCGCCATTCCTCAAGCACCGAGATTCCGTCCTTTTGCGGCAGACCAATGTCCAGAATGGCCGCATCATAGGGTTCGGTATCACCGAGAAAATGCCCCTCTTCCCCGTCAAAGGCCTTGTCGACAACGTAGCCGGCCTCTTCCAGCGCCTCCACCAATTGCCGGTTCAGATCCGGATCGTCTTCAACAACAAGTATTCGCATTGGCTGTCTCCCATCGCCATGCCGGTCGGAACCGGCAAATACACGCCCGTATCAGGGCCTGGCATTTACTGTCAGCTTACGCCTTCGTTTGCCGCTGGAATCATTGGCCAGAACGGTGATCTTGCACACGGCCTGCCCGCCACTTTTGCCAACAGAGACCGACAAAAGCTCACCTTGCGTCTGCGCCAGAACCCGGCGCACGGCAGCGGAACAATCAGCATTACTCTGGGCAGAGGCAAAGCCGGGTTGCAGGACCATCGACGGCAATGCCAACATCACGATCAGAAGTAATTTCGCGCAAATATTCATTGTATTCCTCAAACCGGCCCTGTCTGGCCATTGGTTTCATGTTTGAGCAGATTTCCGGCCCAACTTATAAGCGGTGCGTGTCATTCGTCAAAACGGATTCCACCACCTTTTGTGTTGTTGTTTCTACAGAAGCCAGACTGAACCAGATATGAACGGGATTGGCCTGGCAGCAAATCATGTTGCCCGATACACTCTGTCAAAGCTGTGCGCAGGCAGGCGGATTTTCCGCCTGCTGGCTCCGCCTCAACGCGCGGCGTTCACTCATCCACCTCTTCGAATGGCCAGTCGACAATGTGATTTTCAAAGTCTTCAGGCTCCATGCCATCTTCGGGCACGGTGCGGTCACGCACCGAAACACCCGCCTGATGCACGGTTTGCGGATCCAGCGATATCAGAGGATGCCACCAGTAAAGATCTCTGCCTTCCGCGACCAGACGGTAACCGCAACTGGGCGGCAGCCATGCGATCGCGCGAACGGCATCCGGTGTCAGCGAAATGCATTCAGGTACTTTTGCCTGCCGGTTTTCATAGTCGCCGCATCGGCAACTTGACGAATCCAGCAACCTGCAGGCGACATTGGTCCAGGCGATCTCACCGGTATCCCAATCTTCCAGCTTGTTGAGGCAACATCGGCCACATCCGTCGCACAGACTTTCCCACTGCTGTTGCGTCATGTCTTCAAGCGACGTTGTTTTCCAGAAAGGATCAGTGGTCATAAGGGCTCCGGTTAGGCTAAGCTGTCTTTGGAAAGCATCATGGCGACTTTCGCAGACCTCTTGTCCTTTCGGTCAAAAATGGGCAATAGATGTCCGGACTGTTCTTTCGAAAGCTCCGATCTCACCTCGGACTTTTGAACGCAGACGCCAAGGTAGTCAAGGGACTGGAAAGCACAAGTGCAAGACCCATTCAGCCAGGCCAACAAACCCCGCAAGGGCAGGAAGCTTCTGCTGCGTCTGGATTCGTGGATTGACTCTTCAATCTGGAATGCCGGTTCCGATCTGAGCGAAAAGTGGGAAGTGGCCAATATCTTTTTTCGCCGTTTTCGTGTTCGCGGCGGCAAGAAGGTCCTTTTCGAAATCATGGGCGAAGCCATGACGCTCGGCACCGCCGGTGCCATTGTCCTTTTGATGCTGGCCTTGCCGGCATTTGACGAGACCTATGGCAACTGGAAAGAGCAGAACGATTTTGCTGTTACCTTTCTCGACCGCTACGGCAATGAAATCGGCCACCGGGGGATCATTCACGAGGATTCGGTTCCCATCGAAGACCTTCCCGATCATCTGGTGAAATCTGTCCTGGCCACCGAAGACAGGCGGTTTTTTGAGCATTTTGGCATCGATGTGCTGGGGCTGACCCGCGCCATGTCGGAAAATGTCCGCGCCAATTCTGTTGTGCAGGGCGGCTCGACGATCACCCAGCAGCTTGCCAAAAACCTGTTTTTGACCAATGAACGGACCATAGAACGCAAAATCAAGGAAGCGTTTCTGGCACTTTGGCTGGAAGCCAATCTGTCGAAAAAGGAGATACTGCGTCTCTATCTGGATCGGGCCTATATGGGGGGCGGAACATTTGGAATTGCCGCCGCATCACAATTCTATTTCGGCAAGGATGTCACCAATGTGACGCTTGCGGAATCGGCCATGCTTGCTGGGCTGTTCAAGGCACCGGCACGCTATGCCCCACATATCAATCTGCCTGCTGCACGCGCCCGCGCCAATGAAGTCCTGACCAATCTTGTCCAGGGGCAATTGATGACCGAGGGACAGGTGATCGGTGCACGGCGCAATCCGGCCGATGTGGTTGACCGGGGTGGCAATGAAAGCCCGGACTTTTTTCTCGACTGGACATTTGAGGAAGTCAAACGTCTGGCAGGAAAATATCCGCAGCATTCTCTGATTGTCCGCACGACCATCGATCCCAATTTGCAGGCCGCCGCCGAGGAGGCCGTTGAATCAAGCCTGAGACAATACAGCAAGCGCTACCGCGTGAAGCAGGGCGCCGTTGTGATGATTGAAAACGGTGGTGCCGTCAGGGCGATGGTGGGCGGGCGTGACTATGGCGAAAGCCAGTTCAACAGAGCGACCAAGGCGCTGCGCCAACCAGGCTCATCCTTCAAGGTTTACGTCTATACAACAGCAATGGAAAATGGCTTTACGCCGGAAACCTCTGTCCGGGATGGGCCAATCACCTGGAATGGCTGGTCCCCGAGGAATTACGGACGCGGCTATTCGGGACGCATGGATCTGACGCGCGCATTGGTCAAATCCGTCAATACGATACCTGTGCGACTGGCACGCGATCATCTGGGCACAGAGGCAATTGCCGAAACGGCACGAAAAATGGGTGTGGAAACACCAATCCGAACCGACAAGACCATGGCTTTGGGCACCTCCGAGGTGACCGTGATGGATATGGCGACAGCCTATGCGGTCTTTCCCGCCGGAGGATTTTCTTCCAATCGCCACGGCATCACGCAAATCATGAATTATGCCGGCGACGTGCTGTATGATCATGGCCGTGACGAACCCAAGCCCAAACGGATCATTTCAGAACAGGCCGTTCGGTCAATGAACACCATCCTGACACAGATCCCCGAATGGGGAACCGGACGCAGGGCAAAACTCGATGGCATCAAGACCGGTGGCAAAACCGGAACGACACAGGCCTATCGGGATGGCTGGTTTGTCGGCTTTACCGGCAATTATACGACGGCCGTATGGTTCGGCAATGACGATTATACATCGTCGGCGCGGATGACAGGCGGCTCCCTCCCCGCCATGACCTTCAAGCAATTGATGACCTATGCGCATCATGGCGTGGAACTGCGGTCAATTCCGGGGTTGGATCTGCCAGACGACGGGCAGAATGCAGAAGACGCCAATGTCGCCTCGTCCGGACTGGTCAATGATGCTGGTGCGCCCTTTGTCCGACCGAGGATATTGACAAGGGATGTGACCGAACTGCTGCGCGAATTGGCGCGCAGCTTTGCCGAGGCACCAAGGATCGGCACCGAACAAATCAAATCAGCACAATTGGCACCGGAACTCAGCAACCAGAAACCTTGAAATCCACCATCGGTGCAGCGGCTTTGCCGCTGGGGAGCCATCGGTGTGCCTCCCGAAACGGTCAGATCGGTCTTGATCATCGATCGTTGGCATGACTTAATTCAC
>JARGOF010000007.1 GCA_029212415.1 Rhizobiaceae bacterium
TCAGAGACCAGAGAAAATGGAACGAAAATATGGCTTGATCACAACGGATACTCTAGGTACGCGAGAAAACATAGTCCGTTTCCTGCACAAGCTTCTCGCCGGGCCGCAGGACAGCGCTTGGAAAATGCGCATGATTCGGTGAATCCGGCCAGACCTGGCTTTCAAGACAGAAACCGGCATGGGCGCCATAGGGCTGCCCCATCAGTCCCGGCACCGGCACGGCAATGCTGCCCCCGGTGTAGAACTGCAGGCCCGGTTCTCCCGTCCACACATTCATGGTCACGCCGGAACGCGGGCTGCGCACCAGCGCCACAGGCCGTTTTTCCACCCGCCGGTCAGACAGGCAGAAATTGTGGTCATAGCCCATCGGCGATTGCGCAACCATGGGACGCATTTCGCTGAATTCGAAGTCCGTTCCTCTGACAGGTCGCACCTCGCCGGTCGGAATCAATTCCGCATCAACCGGCAGGTAATGATCAGCCGCCACAAAGATGTCATGATAAAGGATGTCCTCATCGCCATCCAGGTTGAAATAGCTGTGGTGGGCCATGTTGCAAAGGGTCGGCTTGTCGGTCTCGGCCTCATGGACAAGGCTCAGAACGCCGTCCGGCTTCAAGCGATAGGTGCAGGCTGCCCTGCAGCGTCCCGGATAGCCCATATGCCCGTCCGGATCATCGAGCTCGAAGCGCACGAAGTCCGTGCCGAGATCGGCGATCTGCCAGACCTGGCTGGCGAAGCCATCAGACCCGCCATGCAGGTGGTGCTTGCCCTTTTCGTTGCGATCAAGCTGGTAGGTTGCGCCGTCCAGTTCAAAGCGGCCACCGGCAATGCGATTGGCATACCGTCCGGGCGTTGCGCCGAAATAGGGTGAATGGGCCAAATAGGGGTCAAATTCCGCAAAGCCCAGAACCAGGGGCGCCTGGAAACCATCCATCCGCAGATCCTGAAGGGCCGCGCCCCAACTCATCACATGCGCCGTCAAACCGCCGCCTGTCAGCTTGACGCGGTGGACATCCGTGCCCTGCGATGTCCTGCCGAACAATTCCTTGCTCACCTTCATGCAACACCCCCGTTTTCTTGCAGATATGTGTTCTTGCCGATTATCTTCATGCAAACCGCGCGCCATTCAAACCGGCCGCGCCGAAGAATATCACCATCAGCGGGACAATTCCCTTGTCGCCGCATCCAGCCCGGACAGCGTCAGGGGAAACATCCGGTCGGCAAAGATCTGCTTGATCAGGCCGATGGAATGGGTGTAGCCCCAGTTCTTTTCCTGCGTCGGATTGATCCAGACAGCCCTGGAAAAATGATCCAGCACGCGGCCCAGCCAGACCTGACCGGCTTCCTCGTTCCAATGTTCGACGGCACCGCCCGGATAGACGATCTCATAGGGACTCATCGAGGCATCGCCAACGAAGATCACCCGGTAATCGGAGCCATAGGTGCGCAACACATCATAGGTCGACAGGACCTCGCTGCGTCGCCGGCTATTATCCTTCCAGACGCCCTCATAGAGGCAATTGTGGAAATAATAATATTCAAGCTGCTTGAATTCCATCCGCGCGGCGGAAAACAATTCCTCGACCACCTTGATGTGATCATCCATGGAACCACCGACATCGAAGAACATCAAAAGCTTCAGGGCATTGCGTCTTTCGGGCCGGGTCTGAACGTCGAGGTAGCCGTGTTCGGCTGTCGAGCGAATGGTGCCCGACAGGTCAAATTCCTCGTCAGCGCCCGAACGGATCCAGCGCCGCAGCCGTTTCAGCGCCACCTTGATATTACGGGTGCCCAGTTCGACGGAATCGTCAAAATTGCGGAATTCGCGTTTGTCCCAGACCTTCACGGCCCGGCGATGACGGCTTTCATCCTGGCCAATGCGGATGCCCTCGGGATTGTAGCCATAGGCGCCAAAGGGCGAGGTCCCTGCCGTGCCGATCCATTTGCTGCCGCCCTGATGCCTGCCCTTTTGTTCTTCCAGACGCTTTTTCAGCGTCTCCATCAGCTTGTCGAAGCCGCCAAGGCTTTCAACCAGCTTCTTTTCTTCCTCGCTCAGATGCTTTTCCGCCAGCCTTTTCAGCCATTCCTCGGGCAATTCGGTGACCTCGGCGCCCGCCTCGCCGGAGACGGCCGCGACACCGCGAAAAGCATGGGCAAAGACCTGGTCGAACCGGTCGATATAGCGTTCATCCTTGATCAGCGCCGCTCTGGCCAGATAGTAGAAACCCTCCACATCATAATTGACCAATTGCGCATCCATGCCTTCCAGCAGGGTCAGATATTCGCGCAGCGAGACCGGAAGCTTTGCGGCTTTCAGTTCGAGGAAAAAGGGTAGGAACATCCGTTGAGCCCTTTCATCTTGCGGTAAATGGTTCGCCAGGCAGTCAAACCAAAACCCATTGTCACAATCTTACGTTTGTGCGCGCACATATTTGATGAACGGCGTCTTTTCAGCAACACGATCATAAAGATGCCGCGCCGTTTCGTTGAAATCCTGCGTGAGCCAGTAAACCGAGGGGCAACCAGCCTCGTCAGCCCGGCGATAGACAGCCTCGATCAACGCGCGTCCCACACCGGTCCCGCGGACCTGCGGATCGGCATAGAGATCCTGCAGATAACAGACATTTTCGATGCGCCAGCAATGGCGATGAAAAAGAAAATGGACCAGCCCTGTCAAGTGACCATCCTGCTCGGCGACAAGGGCACAATATTCATTGTCAGCGCCCGACAGCAGCCGCTCAAAAGTTATCTGATAGACATCTTCACCCACGCTGGTCTCGTAAACGGCAAGATAATCACCCCAAAGACGCCGCCATTGCGCCGCGTCCGCTTTTGCCAGCGGTCTGATCAATCGGCCTGTCATGACACGTCCCCTGGCAGCTTGCGATCATTGCCGATATCGTTCAGGTCAAAACAGGTCGTCTGGTAGATCGTGTTGATCCAGTTTCCGAACAGCAGATGGGCATGGCTGCGCCAGCGGTTCAGGGGTTTGCGCGTCGGATCATCATCGGGGAAATAATTATGCGGAATCTCGATGGCTTTGCCCTGGCTGACATCGCGCTGATATTCCTCTCCGAGCGAGAATGAATCATATTCGATATGATTGAAAATATACAGCCGGTTGCACAATTCCTCATGCACGAAACACACGCCCGTCTCGTCGGATTTCATCAGCACTTCGAGGCCGGAAGCCGGATCAATATCCTTGTCACGGATTTCGGTCCAGCGGGAAACCGGAATCTGGAAATCATCGGAAAACCCGTTCAGATAGGGCGATGAGGGTCTCAGGATGTGGTGCCGGTAAACGCCGAAAGCCTTCTTGTCCAAGGTGTATTTGGGCACCCCGTGGAAATGATGAATGGCGGCCATCGCGCCCCAGCAGATGTTGAAGCTGGAATGAACATTGGTCGTCGTCCAGTCCAGAATCTGGGTCATCTTGTCCCAATAGGCCACCTCTTCGAAATCCAGCAGTTCAATCGGCGCACCGGTGATGATGAAGCCGTCAAACTTGCGGTGCTGAACCTCTTCCCAGGTGTCATAGAAGGCCAGCAGATGTTCTTCCGAGGTGTTTTTTGCCTTGTGCTCGCCAATGCGCACCAGCGACAGTTCCACCTGCAGCGGCGTCGCGCCGATCAGCCGGGCAATCTGCACCTCCGTGCGGATCTTGTCCGGCATCAGATTGAGCAGGCCGATCTGCAAGGGACGGATATCCTGCCGGATGGCAGCCGAATCCGTCATGATCGTCACACCCTCGTGTTCGAGGGTCTTTCGGGCCGGCAACTGGTCAGGGATCTTGATGGGCATGGGACTATTGACTGCTTGTGGCGCGTTTCACAAATACGCGTGGAAAGTTGAGAAGGGACGATCGATCGGCATCAACCACCGTTGCGCCGTGCCATGAAGGCCAGCCTTTCAAACAGATGCACATCCTGCTCGTTCTTGAGCAAGGCACCGTGCAATTTGGGCAGCGCATTGTTGGCATTGCCGCGCAGGTCGGCGGGATCGACATCATCTGAAACCAGCAGACGGATCCAGTCGAGCGCCTCCGATGTGGAAGGTTTCTTCTTCAGGCCCGGAACATCGCGCACGTCGTAAAACTGCGTCAGCGCCGCGCGCACCAGATCCTGCTTGATGCCTGGATAATGCACATCAACGATCCGCTGCAGGGTCTCCAGATCGGGGAATTTGATGAAGTGAAAGAAACACCGCCGCAGGAATGCGTCCGGCAGCTCCTTTTCATTGTTCGAGGTGATGATGACGACGGGTCGCTGAATGGCCTTCACGGTTTCGCCGGTCTCGTAGACAAAGAACTCCATCTTGTCGAGTTCCTGCAACAGGTCGTTGGGAAACTCGATATCGGCCTTGTCAATCTCGTCGATCAGCAGCACGACCTTCTTGTCGGACGCAAAGGCCTCCCACAATTTGCCGCGCTTGATGTAATTGGCCACATCATTGACGCGTCCATCTCCAAGTTGGCTATCACGCAGCCGCGATACGGCATCATATTCGTAAAGCCCCTGCTGCGCCTTGGTGGTGGATTTGATGTGCCACTCGAACAATTCAAGGCCAAGCGCTTCGGCAACCTGTTTGGCAAGCTCTGTCTTGCCCGTACCGGGCTCTCCCTTGACCAGCAAAGGCCGCTCCAGGGTGATGGCGGCATTGACCGCAACCGTCAGATCTTTTTCCGCAATATAGGCTTTTGTACCTTCAAACCGCATGTTTTCCATCTTTCGCAAATTTTTTTCGGACCCTACAGCGGATTGTCATCAAATAGAACCATGTGATGACGGAAAACCGCCGGGCCAATACCCGCTACAGGTGCGTCTTCAATCGCTGCTTTCAAACGTTTCGCGCAGCATTTCCAGTTCCAGCCATTCTTCTTCCATTTTCGCCAGCTTTTCGCGCAGGCCCGCCAGATCTGCTGCTGTCCGGTTGAAACCTTCCGGGTCACGGGCAAAAAACTTCTGATCCGCCAGTTTTTTCTCCAGCGCCTCGGCCTTGCTTTCCGATTCGCTGATCTTCCCCGGCAGGCTCTCCAGTGCAAATTTCTGCTTGTAGGACAATTTGCTCCTTTGCTCCGCAGGCTTTGCAGACTGCGTCTTGGCCGATGTTTTTTCGCGCGCCTGCTTTGCGGCAATGGCCGCCTGCCCGCGTTGCGCCAGCATGTCCGTATAGCCACCGGCATAAAGCAGCCAGTGACCATCGGGTGCTGCGGAATTGGCCGGAGCGATGGTGGAGGTTACCGTGCGGTCGAGAAAGTCTCGGTCATGGCTTACCAGAATGACGGTTCCGGCAAAGCCTGCAACAATCTCCTGCAACAGGTCCAGCGTTTCCATGTCGAGATCATTGGTCGGCTCATCAAGGATGATCAGATTGGCAGGTTTTGCCAGATTGCGCGCCAGGATCAGCCGCGCCCGTTCACCGCCGGACAAATCTCGGATGGGCGTGCGTGCCTGTTCGGGCTGAAACAGAAAGTCCTTCATATAGCCGGTGACATGGCGCTGCTCGCCATTGACCAGCAGGGTGCTGCCGCGCCCGTCGGTCAGAAAATCTTCCAGGGTTCTGTTCAGATCGAGATCATCGCGTTTTTGATCAAGCGTCGCGATTTCCAGATTGGCGCCCAGACGGATGGTGCCGCTGTCGGGCTCAATCTGCCCGGTCAGCATCTTCAGGAGCGTTGTCTTGCCGGCGCCATTGGGACCCACCAGACCGATGCGATCACCGCGGTGAATGCGGATGGAGAAATCCTCGACTATTCCCCGGTCCCCATAGGATTTGCCAATGCCTTCGGCCTCGATGACAAGCTTGCCCGATTCACGGATTTGCGACGCAGTCACCTCGATGGAACCGGTAGGACGCTTGTGATCGCGAAAACGCGAACGCATGTCATAGAGTTCCGAAAGGCGGCGCACATTGCGCTTGCGGCGTGCCGTGACGCCATAGCGCAGCCAATGTTCTTCGCGCTGGACAGCACGGCCCAGCTTGTGCTGTTCAATTTCCTCTTCCTCGAGAACCCGGTCACGCCAGGCCTCGAATCCGCCAAAACCTTCATTCAACCGGCGCGCCACACCGCGATCCAGCCAGATGGTCGACCGCGATACATTCTCTAAAAAACGCCGGTCATGGGAGATCACCACAAGGGCGCCGCGGGTGCGCTTCAGTTCGTTTTCGAGCCATTCAATGGTTGGCAGGTCAAGATGGTTCGTCGGCTCATCAAGCAGCAGGACATCCGGTTGCGGAGCAAGCACCCGCACCAGGGCTGCGCGGCGCGCCTCTCCGCCCGACAATTGCTGCGGATCTTCCTCGCCTGTCAGTCCGAGGTTCTCCAGCAGATAGGTCACTCTGTGGGCATCATCGCCCGGCCCCATGCCGGCTTCCGCATAGGCCTGGACTGTTGAAAAACCCTCAAAATCCGGTGCCTGCTCCAGATAACGTACGGTTGCGGAAGGATGTTTGAATATCTCACCCGATTGCGCTTCAACGATACCGGCAGCAATTTTCATCAGGGTCGACTTGCCCGACCCATTGCGCCCGACGAGGCAGATCCGGTCATCCGGTTCCACCTGCAGGTCAACATCTGCCAGCAGCGGTGTGCCACCAAAGGTCAATGCGATATGATCGAGTTTGAGAATCGGCGGAGCCATATTTACCTGCCTGATTGATCGAATGGACGTGACAGCAACAGGGCCGACCCGGACTTCAATGATATGGTGACCGGACCTTCAGCCACATTGGAAAGTGTGCGCGACGATCCGAATTCCAGTTCGAAAGCCTGCAATTCATAACGGGCGCCCGTGATGTGCAAACCGGAAACATCCGCAAAATTCAAGATTGAAAAAAGCGACGATGGCGGCAGATCAAACGTGCGGCTGCCGGTCAAGAGCGGCCAAGCCTCTTCTGTACCCGATGTCAGCAGCACATCAATGCCCCGCTGACTGAGGGCGCAAGCGAAGGTCATGTGCATAAAGGCATGATCGCTGCGTTCACCGCCCAGGGCGCCGGCCATGATGATCCGTTCGGCGCCAAGCGCCAGGGCCTCTTCCACAGCAATCTCGCCATCGGTCAGATTCTTGGCCACCGGATAGGGCTTGCGGCGCGTATCCGGCCAGGCCTCGATGAGTTGCTCCGGCGAGGAATCAAAATCACCCACCCACAGTTCCGGTTCAACCGAAAGCATCTGCGCATGGCGCATGCCGCCATCAGCCGCAATCACCCGCGCCCCGGCGATCTGCTGCACCAGGCGTTCGGTTTTGTCGAGATTCCCGCCAAGCAGGATCAAAAATGTGTTCTGTCTGATCATCTTGCGATGCACATAGCAGCTTTTCAGGCACTTGCCAGCGCCGATAACGCATATTAAGACGGTACTTGCTCTAACGGGGTGCCGGCCATTTGTGGTCTGCTGAGAGGCTTTGCCAACCCGAAGAACCTGATCCGGCTCATACCGGCGGAGGGATTAGACGCCATAAGCGGCTTTTTCCTTTTCTTTCAATCACAGGAGGCGCTTATGCCCATGAAATCTCTATTCCATTCCATCACCCTTGCTGCAGCCCTGCTGACGGCCTCGTCGCTTTTGACCAGCCCGATGGCGGCTGACCGGGAGTTGACGGTCTACACCTATGACAGCTTCGTTTCGGACTGGGGTCCGGGCCCCCTTGTCAAAACCGCTTTTGAAGAACAGTGCGACTGCACCTTGAACTGGGTTGGCATTGCCGATGGTGTGGCCTTGCTCAATCGCCTGAAGCTCGAAGGCGCCAGCACCAAGGCCGATATCGTGCTCGGACTGGACACCAATCTGGTCACGGAAGCCAAGAAGACCGGCCTGTTTGCCAAAAGCGGCACAGACCTGACACCGGTTGCCGTGCCTGGTGGCTGGAGCGATGACATTTTCGTCCCCTACGACTTCGGGTATTTTGCCGTCGTCTATGACACGGACGCACTGGCCACGCCGCCAGCCAGCCTGAAAGAACTGGTGGAAGGCGATCCCGAAACCAAGATCGCCATTCAGGATCCGCGCACCTCGACACCAGGCCTTGGCCTGCTTCTGTGGATCAAGTCCGTCTATGGTGACGAGGCGCCCGCGGCCTGGAAAAAACTCCAGAAAAGAGTGCTGACAGTGACCCCCGGCTGGTCCGAGGCCTATGGGCTGTTTACCGCCGGCGAAGTGCCGATGGTGCTTTCCTACACCACGTCGCCCGCCTACCACATGGTTGCCGAAGACACCGACCGCTATCAGGCCGCATCCTTCGAAGAGGGGCATTACCTGCAGATTGAAGTGGCCGCCATGCTGAAATCGGCCAAGGACAAGGACCTGGCCCGGGAATTTCTGACATTCATGACCGGACCGGGCTTTCAAAACGCCATTCCGACAACCAACTGGATGTTCCCGGCCGGCAAGACAACCGAGCCTTTGCCGGCGGCATTTTCCGAACTGGTCACGCCATCAAAAACCCTGCTCTATACGCCCGATGAAGTGGCCCGTAATCGCAAGGCATGGATTGACGAATGGCTTGCCGTCATGAGCCGGTAAAAACCGATGCTGACCCGGCGGCAGACCGTCACGAGCCTTGCCGCCGGCTATGGTGTGCTGGCCGGCATGGCCCTGGTGATTGGCGCGGCTGTCATTGCCCTGCTGATTGCGGCGGCGGACCTGTCGGTCGATGATACCGGGTTCTTCAACATCTATGTGTGGCGGGTCACCCGCTTCACCCTGCTGCAGGCAGTGCTTTCAACAGCGCTGTCTGTGACGTTCGCCATACCGCTGGCACGTGCCCTGGCGCGGCGACAGTCATTTTTCGGGCGCAAATGGCTGCTGCGCCTGCTGGCCGTGCCGATAGGCCTGCCACCCATCGTTGCGGCCCTCGGGCTTATCGAAATTTGGGGGCGGCACGGGCTTATCAACACGGCAATGTTAGCTGCCGGCCTCGACAATCCCATTTCGATCTATGGATTGCCGGGCATATTGATCGCCCATGTGTTTTTCAACATGCCACTGGCCACCCGGCTGTTGCTGACGCAGCTTGACCGCGTGCCATCGGAATACTGGCGCAATGCCAGCCAATTGGGCCTGAGCCAATGGGCAATCTTCCGGTTGATTGAATGGCCCTATATGCGAAGTCATATTGCGGGCATTGCCGGGCTGGTCTTCATGCTGTGCGTTACCAGCTTCACGCTGGTGCTGCTGCTGGGTGGCGGGCCTGCAGCGACCACAATCGAAGTTGCCATCTATCAGGCGCTGCGGTTCGACTTCGATCCGCAACGCGCCGTGATTCTCGCCCTGCTGCAATTGCTGCTGACCGGCATCCTGCTGGCCGTGCTGGCATCGATTGGCGGCGCGCCGCAGGAAAATCCGACCCTGGGCCAGCCCACACGACGTTTTCCCGGCCCGGGGTATCTGGCCCGCAGCGCGGATTTTTGCCTGATCATCCTCATGGCGCTCTTTTTGGTCACACCGCTGCTGTCCATCGCGCTTTCCGGGCTGAGTGCCGATTTCATGCAATTGTTCAGCGAGTCAATTGTCTGGCGCGCCATCACCACCAGCCTGGCGATTGCTTCACTGGCGGCGCTTTGCGCCGTGACACTGGCACTGGTGCTGATCCGGGCGCGCTATGCGGCGCTGCCGCTGGTCAGCCACAATGGCTGGGCCCGATGGTTTCGGGCTCTGGCGGCGGCGGCATCCAGCCTCGTGCTTCTGGTACCCCCCATTGTGCTGGGAGCCGGCTGGTTTGTCCTCCTGCGCAACCGGCTGGACGTCTTTTCACTGGCACCCGTCATCGTCGTTACCATCAATGCCCTGATGGCCCTGCCATTCGTCATGCGGGTTCTGGAACCGGCCCATACCACCCATATGGCCAGAACAGGTCGCCTGACCGCATCGCTGGGGATCAGCGGCATCAGCCGCTTTCTTCTGGTCGACTGGCCGGGCCTGCGCCGGGCCTTTCTGCTTGCCACCGCCTTTGCAGCGGCGCTTTCGCTGGGCGACCTTGGCGCCATCGCGCTGTTTGGCAGCCAGGACGTCGTCACCCTGCCCTATTTGCTGCTGCAGCGCATGGGCAGCTACCGGTCAAATGATGCCGCAGGCCTTGCGCTCATCCTTGGCCTTGTCTGCCTGATCCTGATGGTCATTGCCGATCAGGAGAGGCCTCGAGCCAGAACGGAGACAGCCGCATGACCGGCCAGCAGGTTACCATTGATAATGTCTCCATTGCCCATGCCAATGTATCAATGCATTTCGACGTGCAGTTCGAGCCGGAAAAAATCACGGCCATCATCGGCCCTTCGGGCGGCGGAAAATCAACCCTGCTCAATCTGGTTGCCGGCTTCGAAATGCCTCACAGCGGCCATGTGCGCATCGGCGATGCAGACTATACGCACGCCGACCCGGCAGATCGCCCGGTATCAATGGTCTTTCAGGAGAACAATCTGTTCTCCCATCTCGATATCCAGACCAATATTGCGCTGGGCATTCGGCCACATCTTGTCGCCGATGCCGGCGACCGGGCCACGGTGGCGGATGCGCTGCAACGGGTCGGTCTGAGCGGCTTTGAAAAACGCATGCCCGGAACCCTCTCGGGGGGCGAACGCCAGCGCGTTGCCATTGCCCGCGCTCTGGTGCGGCGCAAGCCCGTTTTGCTGCTGGACGAACCCTTCGCCGCCCTCGGACCACGGCTGCGCCATGATATGCTCGATCTGATCGACCAATTGCAGCGCGAGATGGCGATGACCGTGCTGCTCGTCACCCATCAGCCTGAAGACGCCTTGCGCATTGCTGACGCGGTTGTATTCCTTGATGGTGGCCGGATTGTCGCCGCTGGAGCCGTGTCCGGCTTTTTTGACCGACTTGATATTCCCGGACTTGGGGATTATCTGGGAGACAGAAGTCCTCAAACGGGACTACCAGCTGATTGAGAAGTCAGCTAAAAGCGGTAATGAAACCGTTTATTGACAAGGTGTTGAACCGATTTCTGCATTTTCATCCCATGACAGCTTCACGCGCACCGCGACCGTGCGGGAAAAACTGCGTCTGATTGCCCGGAAATCCTGCGTTGTTGCAGCACTTTGTCTGACAATCAGCGGGTGCCAGTCCCTGCTTGGCGAAACCTACCCGACATCATTGGAGCCATCGGCAAATCCGCAGACGGTGGGTCGGCTTGAACAAAATGACCCGCGCTCGCAGGTCGGTGCCCGTGAACATCCGCGAATCGTTGCCAGCTATGGCGGTGAATACGGCGATCCCAAGGTGGAACGGCAGCTTGCCCGTATCGTCGGCGCCCTGACCCTTGTTTCGGAAAATCCAAAACAGACCTACCGCATAACCATTCTCAATTCTCCAGCCGTCAATGCCTTCGCATTGCCTGGCGGTTATCTCTATATCACCCGTGGATTGCTGGCTTTGGCCAATGATTCCGCTGAAGTGGCCGCTGTCATTGCCCACGAGATGGCCCATGTGACAGCCAATCACGGTGTTCAGAGAAAACAGCGCGAGGAGGCCGAGGTCATTGCCAGCCGCGTTGCCGCGGAGGTTCTGTCCAATGAAATTTCCGGAAAGAAGGCGCTTGCCCGCAGCAAACTGAGATTGGCGGCCTTCTCCCGGCAACAGGAACTGCAGGCCGACGTCATTGGTGTGCGCATGCTTGGCGAGGCAGGTTTTGATCCCTATGCCGCAGGCCGCTTCCTGCAGTCGATGGAAGCCTACAGCCGCTACCGCGCAGGCGACACCGACAATGACCAAAGTCTCGATTTTCTCTCCAGCCATCCCGATGCGCCAAAGCGACTGGAGCTTGCCACACGGCACGCCCGCGCCTTCGGGCCGGAGGGAACCGGCATACGCGACCGCGAGAAATATCTCGAATCCATCAACGGGCTGTTGTACGGCGACAGTCCCAAAGAAGGTTACGTGCGCGGGCTGGCCTTTCTGCATCCCAATCTTGGTATCCAGTTCTCCGTGCCCACGGGATTTCAGATCGACAACACGGCGCAGGCCGTTCTGGCGACCGGTTCGGGTGATATAGCCATTCGTTTTGATGGTGTTTCCGACAATGGCAGGACCGCGCTGACCGATTATATTGCCAGCGGATGGGTCAGCGGTCTTGATCCTTCAACCATCCGCAAGACCCGCATCCACGGCCTGGACGCGGCAACGGCCAGAGCATCGGCAGATCAGTGGGATTTTGACGTGACGGTCATTCGCGTCAAGACCAGCATCTATCGTTTGTTGACGGCAGCGCCTGCTGGCAGCACAGAGCTTGCGGCCACAGCAGCGCAGGTGCGCAATTCATTCCGGAAAATGACCGCTGCGGAAATAAGAACCCTGCGGCCTTTGAGCATTGCGCTTGAGACGGTGACCCCCGGAACAAACATAACCGCCCTGGCAGGTCTGATGCGCGGCACCAACCGGCAATTGGAGCTTTTCCGTTTGCTTAATGCCCTGCCGTCCGGTGCCAGCCTTTCAACCGGGCAAAGCGTCAAGATCGTGACGGATCGGTAAGGCGTCTTGCCTGCGTTTAGGCGATTTGCCTGATATCGGCATTGTCCTTGATGTGCTGCATGGCAGTGGCAACGTCCATCGGTCGGCTAAACAGATATCCCTGAATTTTGGTGCAACCGATTTCCCTCAGGATTTGCAACTGTTCGTCGGTTTCGACGCCTTCGACAATACACTCAAGTTTCAGATTGCGACACAGATCAAGGATCGTTCGTACAACGGCGCGCGATGCCGGATCACTTGCAATATCAATGACAAAACTTCGGTCAACCTTGAGGCGGTTCAGTGGCAGATTGCGCACGTGGCTGAGGCTGGAAAAGCCGGTACCGAAGTCATCAAGCGCAATCCTGCAACCCAGGCTCTTCAATATTTGCAATGATTCGAGCGCCCGTTGAAAATCATGCATGAATGATGATTCCGTGATCTCGAACGTGAACCGATGTGGCGCGATGCCCGATAGCTCGACCAGTGACGCAAGGTGTCTTATGTGCTCCGGCATACCAATATCGTGAGGTGAAAGGTTGAATGAAACAAAGAGATCATCCGGCCAGAAGGCGACGGCTTCGATGGTTTTCCGGAACATGATCTCCGTCAGCCTGTTGATCGAACCGGAACGCTCTGCCGCCGGGATAAAGGCGGCAGGCGACACCCAGCCCAGAACCGGATTTGTCCAGCGCGCCAGTGCTTCCGCGCCCACTATTTTGCCAATGGAGTCATCGACCACGAATTGAAACACCACAGACAGCTCGTTTTCCAGGTCCGCATCCTGCAGGCGGCGGTCAATGCTGCGCTCATCGCGAATTTTTTCACCGTGTCCCTCCGTGAACAGAACCGATTTCCCTCTGGAGATAGACTTGGCATGAAAGAGCGCATAATCGGCACATTCGAAGAGTTTTTCTGCTGTATCCGCGCTGTCTGGAAACTTGCAAATACCCAAAGACCCTGACATTTGCGCCATGGTGGAACCGGTATTGACGGGCGCCTGGAGAAGCCCGCAAATACACGCTCCCATTTCAATGAGTTCTTCATCCGTCACATAGTTTTCTATGATCAGGCCGAACTCGTCGCCGCCCAATCTGGTTGCGAAGACGTCATCACTGAATTCCGACAGCCGACGGGCCACCTCGATAAGAACCCGATCACCCGCTGCATGGCCGTAAATATCGTTGATTGGTTTGAAGCCATCCAGATCAAGCACGGCAACAGCGAGCCCGAACTTTCGCGCGCGACCGGTCTCTATACGCATCTTGAGTTCGGAAAAGAAATGTCGGCGGTTTGCCAGATCGGTCAGACTGTCCTGATTGGCCATGCGCAGGTTCTCGTCACTCAACTCCTGCGTCTCTTCCTGCCTGGTAATCATCGCCTGCTGATGCGCAACCAGCCGGGCAAAGTCCCGTGAATATCGGTGCAGCACCAACAGCACAACCACGGCGACCAGCAAAAGGTTGATGCTTACGGTCGTGAATTCAGTAGCACCGGTCACAAGCATATAGGTAGACACAACACCGATGGTGGAGATAACCAATACCACGGCAGAGTTCCACAGCGGCATGAGGCAGACCATCATGCCAAAACAGGTCACTCCGGTAATCAGCAAGATCTGGACCTGGGTATAGGCGTTGCCATAGGCGTACAACGACAATGTCCAGATCGAGAACATTCCTCCCAACACCGCTGCCAGGACAGTCATCTGCCGAAGCCGGCTTTTGACCTGGTCGTCAGACAGGGAATTTCGACCAAAACTCCAGTAGGTGATCATCCGGATGGCAGAAAGAATGACCAATCCGGCCGGCAAATAAAGACTGAGTAATTTTGGGGCGAAGGGAAAATAAACATAGGCCAATGCAATCGTATCAATGATGACGATGACATACATCAGCGGAATCTGCTTGGAAAATGACTGCATTTGCGCTTGTGCCAGAGCCGGATTGGCCTTCCCAGCATTCAAGCCCAACCGCCACTTGCGAAACAAATCCATCAATCACCCCAATAATATTGATGAATAGTTCTAGCTATAACGGATTAAAACTGCATTAATCTTTTAACACTGTTCGAAGACGTCAGATTTTCCGAAATCTCTCAGTTCAACAGACCCATAGATGTCAGGTCTTTTCAAATCCTTGTGAATTGCACTTCGGGACCAGCACTTCAAATGCTGGTGATAGCGGGCGAATCTTTTTCCAGAGCGCATTTCAGCTTTTGCAAGGCCCGGCTCTCAATCTGCCGCACTCTTTCCTTTGAAATACCAAGACTGCTGCCGAGCGATTCCAGAGTTGCCCCGTCTTCACTCAAACGCCGCTCCTGAATGATCTGCATTTCCCTTGCATTGAGTTTTGCCAAGGCCGATTTGATCCACTTGGTTCGTCTCTCATTGTCTATCATGATACCCACCTGTTCATCAGGCAATGGTTCTTCGCTCCTCAGGAAATCGATGCGGTCCGAACCGGGGGATTCTGAATCGGATACCGGTGAATTCAAAGACGTATCCGAGCCCGAGAGCCGCGCATCCATGACGGCCACGTCTTTGACATTCACGCCGACGGCGAGCGCAATTTCCTCATGCATCGCACTTTCGGAAAAGTCTTCATGATTGCCCCATAGCTTGGCCCGCAGGCGCCGCAGGTTGAAGAACAGGGCTTTTTGAGCGGAACTTGTACCGCCACGCACGATCGACCAGTTGCGCAATATATAATCCTGCATGGAAGCTCTGATCCACCAGGTGGCATAGGTCGAGAATCGCACATCGCGATCCGGTTCAAAGCGTGCCGCCGCTTCCAGAAGACCCACATGGCCTTCCTGTATGAGATCATTCATCGGCAAACCGAAATTGCGAAATTTGGCAGCCATCGAAATCACCAGCCGCATATGCGCCGTCGCGATCTTGTGCATTGCCTCCTGATCGCGGTTTTCCTTCCAGCTGACCGCCAGTTGATGCTCCTCGTCACGACCAAGGTAAGGCGCTGCCAAAGCCGCTCTGATCATACTCTGTCCTGTACGAACGTCACGCATGTCGAACTCCCGATTGATATAGGCCCGTTGTTAGCGTCTACGGTTCAATCGTGAGTTCAGATCACCTTTTAAGCAAGGAAACGCAGTGTTCACCTTTTGGAACCAATCGTTCCAAAATTGAATTTGCCGACGATAAATGCAAAAAACCCGGCCATTGGCCGGGTTTTCCTGATATTATATGGGCAACATCTATCGAGGCAGCATGTTCACTTTACGGTGAACAGGTCCCGATTCAATGTTCAAGCAGCAGCTTCCTGTGTTTCGCCATCGGCTGCAGCAGCAGCCGCAGCGGCTTCTTCTTCCGCTGCCTTGCCGCGTTTCGGCCCCTTGTTCAAATTGACCTCGATCAGTCGAACAGCTTCCGTATCGGAAAGCTTGTTGACCGCCGCAAGTTCACGGGCCATCCGATCCAGTGCGGCCTCATAAAGCTGACGCTCCGAATAGGATTGTTCCGGCTGATTGTCGGCGCGATAGAGGTCACGAACCACTTCAGCAATCGAGATCAGATCGCCAGAATTGATTTTGGCATCATATTCCTGGGCACGACGCGACCACATGGTGCGTTTGACGCGCGCCCGTCCCTGAACAACCTTCAAGGCACGCTCGACGAAATCGGTTTCCGAAAGTTTCCGCATTCCAATGGACAGCGCTTTGGCAACAGGTACCTTGAGCCGCATCTTGTCCTTGTCAAAATCAATAACAAACAATTCGAGCTTGTGCCCTGCGACCTCCTGATCTTCAATTGTCGCAATTTGTCCGACGCCGTGGGCCGGATAGACAATAAATTCGCCGGTTTTAAAACCCTGGCGCTGAGAAGGCTTTTTTTGCTGGGTTGTCATACGCTTCCAATACTCCCTGTTACAACCGGCGACCACCCGGTTGGTACAAATCCGGTCATCGGACCCGTGTCTGAACCCCGTCGGGGTTCAGGCACTTGTACCTGCGAGGCAGACTGCGCACTGGTCAAACAACATCCGGCAATATCCGAAAGCCGAACACTCGAGCGGCCTTCGATAAAGATTGATTTCGCGGGGATGTTTATCTTCCGTGGTCGTGGCAATCGTGGCTGGCCCATCAGACCAGCTTGAGGTCAGTTGTTCACTTATAACACAAAATATAGTGCAAATCAATAATTTGGCGCAGAACTACCTGACGGGCCAGCCGTCATTTCATATTCTGGTTAAGGCAACTTGATCCTGGCATGTATTGGCGCAGGCGACCACCATGAAAGCCCAAAGCATCAGATAAATCGTGAATCAGTCACCTTCGCCCGGATTTGCAGAGAAGTATTTTTCGAACTTGCCTTCCATGCCGTCAAAGTCTGCTGCATCGGCAGGTGGATCCCGTTTAACGGTCAGGTTTGGCCATTTGTCGGCAAATTCCGTATTGATCTGCAGCCATTTGTCGAGGCCGGGTTCCGTGTCGGGCTTGATGGCTTCTGCCGGGCATTCGGGCTCGCAAACGCCACAATCTATGCATTCATCGGGATGAATGACGAGCATATTCTCGCCCTCGTAGAAACAGTCAACCGGACATACTTCCACGCAATCGGTATATTTGCATTTGATGCAATCATCGGTGACGATATATGTCATGGACGGCTCCGGTAATTCTTGCTCGGCTCTATGCCATTGTCAGGTAGCGGCTTTGTTTTGCATTGGCAAGACCAGCCACCAGCTGCCGCCATCAGTCTCACAAAATTGAGCCCATCTTCCAGAAATGGCGTTCTAATATTTCCACTCCGCAAGGGTATATCCATCTCGCAGAATCAGCAGCAAGCAAACAATCGCCCGGTTGGTACAAATTGTCGCATGGGCACGTCAGTCCCCGGATGAATTCCACTTGTCCAGCACGCGTCGTTCACGCTTTGTCGGCCTGCCACTGCCAGCTTCACGCTGGATCGCATGACCCGCAAATTGTTTTTCCTTGTTGGTCACCGGTGGTGGACTGATATCCTCGTAAAGCAGCTTTGCCTCTTCATAGGGACCACGCCGTTCGCCAGGCTCCAGAATTTTCAGGATCAGGATCTGCCGTTCAAGCGTGATGGTCAGAACCTCGCCTGGAACAACCTGCCTGCTGGCCTGGCTGACCTTGTCCCCATTGACCCGCACCCGTCCCGATTGCACCAGTTTGGCGGCCAGCGATCGGGATTTCACCACGCGGGCAAAAAACAACCACTTGTCGATACGCTGCCGCTGTTCGCTCATTGCTTCACAACCGGACACACGCACAGCATAGCCGAAGATCCTGGCAATTTGGACTGACGTTCAAATGCGTCCTCCCATGCAATCGGTACCTCTTACTTTTTCATCTGCTCCTTGAGGGCAGCGAGTTTGGCAAAGGGTGAATCCGGATCAATGGGTTTTTCCTTGCGCGGTGGGCGCGCAGCAAACTGATTGCCTTTCGCCGGTTTGTGCGCCTTGCCTTTGAAGCCGCCCTTGCCCCTTGGTTTGTCATTGGGCCGATCGTTTGATCTGTCCTGAGGCTTGCCGGAACGATCGCCTTCGCTGTTGTTCCTGTTGTTGCCCCGGCCAGCGCCCTGGCCTGGCTTCTGCTGATTCCTGTTGCGCCCGCGGTTGTTGTCGGTGCGTCCCGCCGGGTGCCACAACAACACCGGCTTTGGCGCTTCAACGTCTGGGGCGTCTGCTTGTCCCTCAGTTGCCGGGACATCTGCGGACTGAACCTCTGGGCTTTGCCCCTCCGGTTGTTGTCCATCCGATTGTTGTCCATCCGGGGCACTGGAAACGGCTGCTGCTTCCACAGCGCCTTCTGCAACGGCTGCAGGGTCTTGAGAGGCCGCTTCGGTTTTGTCTGCCTCAACTTTGGAATCAACACTGGCCGGTTCGGCCTCCGGCTGTGCAGCCGTTGCCTCCGGCACCGCCTCTGCCTCGGCAGTCGGCTCTGCAGCAGTGGTCGCTTCTGTTTGCGCTGCGGCAGTCTTTTCCGCCTGCACTGCGGCCGCCTCGGCTTCAGCCGCCTTGGTTGCCTCGGCCTCCTGGATCTTTTTGTCAACAGATGCCAGATGCGCCGAAACCTCCTCGGCGGTGACCGTGTCGGCACGATACCCGAGACCTTTGAGAATTTCCTCTATATCATCAGGCGTCGCACCAAGGATCGACAACATGGCCGGTGTGGTGACAAAACGGCGGCCATCATAGGCGCCGTCCGGACGCGCGGCCCCATTGGGCTTCCATTGCAACAGCGGTCGGATCAGATCGGAAAGCCGCTCCAGAATATCAACCCGCACAGCGCGCTTGCCAAGAAAGCGGAAGCCCGAAAGCCGGTAGAATTCCCGCTCGAAGGACGCATCGGTCACGATCGAGGTCCGACCGGCTGCCAATGCGCCGGTGATTTCGCCATAGCCTGGCTTGTCAAACCCGTTGTTGCGCAGTGACCAAAGCAATGTGATCAATTCTGCGGGTGCCGGTTTGAGCAGAGCGGGCATGAAAATGTGATAGGCGCCGAAGCGCACGCCATAACGCCGCAAAGAACCACGGGCGTCCTGATCCAGCGCCTTGACATCATCGGCCACATCACGGCGGAACAGAATGCCCAGAGCTTCAACAAGCCGGAAAGCCAGTCCCTTTGCCAGTCCTTCCAGATCCTCGGCGCGCGCAAGTTCGTCCAGCGGCTTGAGGATCGTGCTGATATGGTGATTTACGAAACGCTCGATGCGGGCGACAACAACCTCTTTGGCCTGCGCTGACAATTGTTCGTCGGCCAGCAAAATGCATCGCGGTCGCAAAATCGAATCGCTATCGGTCAATCGTGCAACAGGATCACCCATCCAGCGCAGAACGGCATCTGATCCAAGGGCAAAGTCGCTATTGCCGGAAGCGTGCAGGCGCGCCGCCCGCGCCTCGAATTCCAGCCCCAGAGATTTTTGCGCAGCTGCCAGGACAGCCTTGGCGTCCGGCCCCTCTGCACTTGCGTCCAGCGTAAAGCGGAATCCCGCCAATTGTCCTACATGATGTCCTTCAACAAAAACATCACCATCAACACCAATTTCAGCTTCAAGCATCGCATTCTCTCTTAACCGCTTCATGAGCACAGATGTCCTGCGGTCAACGAAGCGTTTCGTCAACCTCTCATGCAGTGCATCTGACAGTCGATCCTCGATTTCTCGAGTCTTTTCTTGCCAGTGTGACGGATTCGCAAGCCATCCGGGTCTGTGCGCAGCATAAGTCCATGTTCTTATCTGGGAAACGCGCGCTGATAAAGTGTCGATCTCACCGTCTGTTCGGTCAGCCCTGCGTATCTGTTCGGCAATGTAATCTTCGCGGATAGCGCCGGAGCGCACAATATCCCCATAGATCGTGGATATCATATCCGCATGCTGGGCAGGCGTGATCCTGCGATAATCGGGAAGCGCACATATATCCCACAGTTGTTCCACCCGTTCTGGCGTCGACGCCAGATCAACCACATCGCGATCGCGCACCAGATGTTCAAGCGCCTGCTGATCGACAACCGGCAGGGACCGGGTCAATCCCGGTAGCGTCGGTGTCGTGTCGAGACTGGCCTGCAGCGATGCCAGAGAACTGAAATCAAATTGCTTGCTGCGCCACTGCAACACTTTCAACGGCGCAAAATCATGGCTTTCAATGCGCTCGACCAGATCATTCGAAAACGAATCGACCCGGCCCGTCACGCCAAAAGTGCCATCACGCAAATGTCGCCCCGCACGCCCTGCCACCTGCCCCAGCTCGGAGGGGTTCAATTTGCGATACTGGTAGCCATCAAACTTCTGATCCTGCGCAAATGCCACATGATCAACATCCAGATTGAGCCCCATGCCGATCGCGTCGGTGGCCACCAGATATTCGACATCTCCGGCCTGATAAAGCGCGACCTGCGCATTGCGGGTTCGCGGGCTCAGCGCGCCCAGAACGACAGCTGCCCCGCCGCGCTGGCGACGGATAAGCTCGGCGATGGCGTAAACCTCATCAGCAGAAAATGCCACAATGACGGACCGGCGCGGCAGCCGCGTAATCTTCTTTGCGCCCGCATAGGCAAGATGGGAAAGGCGCGGCCTTGAAATCACGGTCAGGCCCGGCAGCAGTTTTTCAAGAATGCCGCGCATGGTTCCAGCACCCAGCAACAGGGTTTCCTGGCGTCCCCGCAAATTGAGAATCCGGTCGGTGAACACATGGCCGCGCTCCAGGTCACCTGCCAGTTGAACCTCGTCAATGGCAACAAATGCCGCGTCGGTCTGCTGCGGCATGGCTTCCACCGTGCAGACCTGATAGCGCGCGCCCGCCGGACTGATCTTTTCCTCCCCGGTCACCAGCGCGACTTTATCGCGGCCGACTTTCAGACAAATGCGCTCATAGACTTCGCGTGCCAGCAATCGAAGCGGCAATCCGATGACACCGCTCTCATGGGCCACCATGCGTTCAATCGCATAATGCGTTTTGCCCGTATTGGTCGGCCCAAGAACCGCAACGACATCGCGGCCGCTGAATATCATGGGTTGATCTTGCCTGGGAGGGGATTGGGACATGACTGGGGAAACATCTTCACTTTGGAAAGGGGTGCCTATTAGCACGACAATGGACCGTGACACACGGCAAAACGAACATTCTTTGAAGCCCTTGGAAGGCCGGCCATTAACGTTTGGAACAGGGGTGGAACGAATCAGCGACGAATCGCTGACTCGGGATGATTCAGGTTTTGTTCACGGCAAGATGTGTCCTTTCCGGTGAAGGCTGGCACTAGATACTGAATCTTCACGCGGGACCAGCGGCTGAATATCGATCGAATTTGCCTCAAATCTTAACCTTTGGCGCCGTTGCGGATTTCATACGAAATTTCCCGTTAACTTTTTGTTAAACAACAATAATCCTCAATATCCGGTTAACAGAAACCTACCTATATATAGTGATTTTTGTTAGGAATACGACCAAAAGCGGAACGAATCGGCGACGAATCACTGACCTGCTCAGATTCTCTTTATGTTCTCACAACATCTAGCGTTCAGCCGTGGGCGCAGACACAATTTCTATCGCCACCGGGCACAGGCGGCAGTCAGAAATGCAGCCTGATTTTAACCTATGGCGGCCAAATGGCCAAAATCCTGCCGGATGACGTGGCATGCAAGATTGCAACAAACAGGTGAAATCACCCGATCAAAGGCAATGGCCGAATCACTCTCGCAACACATGGCATTTTTCAAGCCATCCCGGTCGCACTGCACCACCTATCGAACGTGGACACCCTATCCTGTTAAGTTTTGTTAAGAATAGACATATGTAAAGTTTTAATGAATGAAAATCCGCCAGAAATCATGCTTTGCGTTAGGGTTTCGACCAAAAGCGGAACGAATCAGCGACGAATCACCGACCTGTACAGATTCCGCATTTGTTCTCACAACATCTAGCGTTCAGCCGTGGGCGCAGGCACAATTTTCCCGCTCTGCGAACAGGTTTGACTGACAGTAAGCGCCCCTGCCGTTAACCTTTGGCAGCCAAACGACCCGATTGCGACCATGGGTTCAACGTTAAGAACACAAGATTGGGCTCATTGGCGAATCAGAAGTCATCGTTTGGCCAGGACAGCGCGAATCGGTCAGGACATCGTTTTGATGTAAATAGTCCCATTAACCTTCTGTTAAAAATAGATATTCGTAAATTTTTAATGAATGCAAATCCGCCAGAAATCGTGTGCCGCGTTAGGTTTCCGACCAAAAGCGGAACGAATCAGCGACGAATCGCTGACCTGAACAGGTTCCCTGTCTGTTCACACAATATCTAGCGTTCAGCCTTCCACGCGGACACTATTTTCGTGCCGGTCAGGCCTGTCCAACACGCCAGAAAGGGGCCAGCCGTTAACCTTTGACGGTCCATTGACCAAAACCTGGCCCTCCAACAACAGCGCGAAACGCGATGCCGGAGACAATGGGCGAATCACTCACCGCGCTGGGTGGACCGAAGGCAGAACACGCGATTGCAGAATTGCCGCCAAAAAAAACGGCGCCCGATGGGACGCCGTCTTTTGGATACAGAAGATCAAAAGGATCAGATGAGATATTGACCGCCATTGGCGCTGATCGTTGAGCCGGTGATAAAGCCGGCATCGTCGGATGCCAGGAAGACCACGCAACGGGCGATCTCTTCTGGTTCGCCAAGCCGTCCCACTGGGATCTGCGGTATGATACGCTCATTGAGCACCTTCTCAGGCACCGCACGCACCATTTCCGTTCCGATATAACCGGGACAAATGGCATTGACCGTAATGCCCTTCGCAGCACCCTCCTGGGCCAGCGCCTTGGTCATGCCCAGGTCACCTGCCTTGGCGGCTGAATAATTGACCTGACCCATCTGGCCCTTTTGGCCATTGATCGAGGAAATATTGATAATCCGGCCAAAACCACGATCCCGCATGCCAACCCAGACCGGATGGGTCATGTTGAACAGGCCTGTCAGATTCGTGTTGATCACCGCACTCCACTGTTCGGGGAGCATCTTGTGGAACATGGCGTCGCGGGTAATGCCCGCATTATTGACCAGCACCTCGACCGGACCGAGGTCGGCTTCAACCTGTGCGATGCCATCAACGCAGGCCTGATAGTCGCCGACGTCCCACTTGTAGACCGCAATACCGGTCTCTGCCTTGAATGCATTGGCCTTCTCGTCATTGCCCGCATAACTTGCGGCAACGCGATAACCGGCCTCCTTGAGAGCAACGGCAATTGCGGCACCTATTCCGCGTGTTCCTCCGGTAACGACTGCAACTCTGCTCATGGTACTCCCCAATAGCTGATAGGATGCAAAGTGGCCTTGCGGCCACCTTGCACAGATTCAAATTATGCACGCTCCACGCACATCGCAACGCCCATACCACCACCGATACACAGTGTGGCAAGTCCTTTTTTCGCATCGCGGCGCTGCATCTCGAACAGCAATGTATTGAGCACCCGCGCGCCTGATGCACCAATCGGGTGCCCGATGGCGATGGCGCCGCCATTCACATTGACGATGTCCGTATTCCAGCCGAGCTCCTTGTTGACCGCACAGGCCTGGGCGGCAAAGGCCTCATTGGCTTCGACCAGTTCCAGATCACCCACTGACCAACCGGCCTTTTCAAGCGCCTTCTTGGAGGCGGGAATGGGCCCTGTACCCATAATCTGCGGATCAACGCCGGCCGTTGCCCAGGAAACGATCCTTGCCAGTGGCGTAATGCCGCGGCGGGCAGCTTCTTCCTCACTCATCAGTACGACTGCTGCAGCGCCATCATTGATGCCCGATGCATTGCCTGCAGTGACGGTTCCATCCTTGCTGAAAGCCGGACGCAGCTTGGTCATCTGTTCCATTGTGGCGCCGTGGCGGACATATTCATCCTGATCCACAATGATGTCGCCCTTGCGGGTCTTGACGGTGAAGGCAACGATTTCATCCTTGAACTTGCCAGCCTTCTGCGCGGCCTCTGCCTTGTTCTGCGAGCCAACGGCAAAGGTGTCCTGCTCTTCGCGGGTCAATTGCCACTTCTCAGCGATATTTTCGGCCGTGTTGCCCATGTGATAGCCGTAAAAGGCATCTGTCAGGCCATCCTTGATCATTGAGTCGATCATCTTCATGTCGCCCATTTTGTGGCCAAGGCGCAAATTCGCACAATGGGGTGCCATGGACATCGACTCCTGACCACCGGCGACAATAATGGACGCATCACCCATGGCAATCTGCTGCATACCGACGGCAACAGAGCGCAGGCCCGAGCCACAGAGCTGATTGAGGCCCCAGGCTGTGACTTCCTGCGGCACGCCGGCAGCCATTGCAGCCTGACGGGCAGGGTTCTGGCCTTCACCGGCCTGCAGAACCTGCCCCATGATCACTTCATCAACATCCGCCGGGTCAACTCCCGCGCGCTTGAGCACTTCGGTAATGACGGCCGCGCCAAGTTCATGGGCCGGTACGGTTGCAAAGGCGCCGTTGAAGGAACCGACGGCTGTTCGTGCGGCGCTGGCGATAACGATGGTTGGATTTGTCATGTGTGTTCTCTGAAGTTGGAATTGAAATCCGTAACAATGCTGACTGGAAAGTGGGACAGGTTGCCCGAGATGTCAAACGCAGTTGCAGCATTCCCCTACCCTATAACAGACCTCAGGGCCGGTCCAGATCACACTATCCCATTCACCGCATTGCACAATCTGTCCGAAATAAGACTATACTTTTTTCTGTACCCATGTTCATCTTGTCTGACGCTGCGATTATGCGCATGGCGCTCCAGGCAGCTTTGAGGCGAAACACAAATATTCTGTCCGGTCCTGACTACAGAGCCGTTCAGTGCGACAAATCCGGCGGCAGCCGACAGGGAGGCAGTGTATATGACCAAGTCTGACGGTCAGATTGTTATCAAGAAATACGCCAATCGTCGGCTCTACAATACCGGCACCAGTTCCTATGTGACACTGGACGATCTGGCCATTATGGTGCGCAGTGGCGATGATTTCATCGTGGTGGACGCCAAATCGGGTGACGATATCACCCATACGGTCCTCACACAGATCATATTCGAGCAGGAATCAAAGACCGGCAACACCTTGCTGCCCGTATCCTTCCTGCGCCAGCTCATCTCCTACTACGGTGACCAGATGCAGATGATTGTTCCCTCCTATCTGGAACAATCCATGACGGCATTTTCAGCGCAGCACGACCAGATGCGCGAACAATTGACCAAGGCTTTCGGCGAGACCCCGATAACCCGAAACATGCAGATGCCGATACAGGTGATGGAAGAACAGGTGCGGCGCAATACGGAGGTCTTCCAGAAGGCCATGCAGATGTTTTCCCCCTTTGGCGGCATCGAGGAAACAAAGCCTGAAGGCGAAAAACCCAAATCCGACAACACGGATCTGCAGGAACTGAAAGAGCAGTTACGCGCCCTGCAGGACAAGCTCGACACACTTGGCGATTGATCAATCGCCAAGTATAGCGGATTCATTCATAATCCGTTGTTGCGCCTGCGCGTTGCCCGTGAAGCGCCCTGCGTTGCAAGCGCCGGCACAAAAACCCGCCGTGATGCGCGCTCCGCTACTGGCAAACCCTGGTAGAGCCTTTTTTGTGCCTCCACGATGATCAATCCGCTCAGGAATGGCCAATAGCGCCGACCCAGACGTTCTGTCGTGCGTGCCATGCTCTGTATGGCCTTGTGGCGTGAAGGCGGAAAGAACAGGGCTTCGGCAACGGCGCCGGGTGTGAAGCTTGCTTCGCGCAACAGTCCGGTCAGCTGGTTGCGCGTATAGGGGGTGCCGGAACCAAACGGGGTATGATCAAAGCGCGCCCACACACCCCGGCGGTTGGGCACGACGATGAGCAACCGGCCACCCGGCGCCAGAACACGCCAGGCCTCCATCAGGGTTTCTCTGGGATTTTCCGCAAATTCAAGCAGATGAATCATCAGGACCCGGTCGAGCGCCGCATCCGGCAGGGGCAGCTCCTCGTCAAAGACCAGGGCTGTGGCCGATGCCTCATGGGCTGGCCAGTTGACGGCACCCTGGGCCGCGGGCATGAAGGCAAAGGTGCGTTCCGCGTCGGCCCTGAACCGGTCAAGATAGGGCGCCGCATAGCCCAGGCCCATCAACCGCTCGCCCGGCAACTCCGTCCAAAGCGACGCAAGCGCCATGGCAATGGCCTCCTGGGCCAGCAGGCCAAGCCGGCTATGATAAAATTGCCGTAAATCTACAATATCGCTATGCATGGGCACAATCTAAAGTGTTTGCCGAAGCGTGGGAAGCAATTTTCAATGCAGCCATGATGACCTATATGTGATTGACAAGAGCAATGTATCCTTGCCCAACAGGAGATGAATTTGACCCGTTTGCAGATAGAACAGTTTCCGTGCCGCAGTGACAATTTCGGGGTTTTGATACACGACCCGGCAACGGGCGCAACCGCGTCGATTGACGCACCGGAGGAAGCGGCCATTCTTTCGGCGCTGAAACGCACCGGTTGGTCCTTGAGCCATATTCTGGTCACCCACCATCATCTTGATCATGTCGAAGGCATCGCAGCACTGAAGTCCAGATTTTCCGCGAAGGTCATTGCGCCGCAAAAAGAGGCCGACAAAATTCCCGAAGTCGACGAAACAGTGGTCGGTGGCCAGACCTTCGAATTCGCAAATCATACTGTTGAAGTGATCGAGACGCCCGGCCATACATTGGGCCATATCTGCTACTACATGCCCGAGGCGGCCACCGCCTTTACGGCAGATACGCTGTTTGCGCTGGGTTGCGGACGGATTTTCGAGGGCACCCCCCTGCAGATGCACCAGTCCCTGCAGAAACTGGCGGCATTGCCCGATGAGACGGTCGTCTATTGCGGCCATGAATATACCGAAGCCAATGCGCGCTTCGCCGTGACGATTGACCCGGAAAATGAAAAGCTGATGGCACGAGCCGAGGAAATTCACGCGTTGCGGGCGGCTGGCAAACCGACATTGCCAACCACCATCGGCATCGAGAAGGAAACCAACCCCTTTCTGCGGGCAGACGATCCAAAAATCCGGGCGCTCCTCCATATGCCGGACGCAGAAGACAGTGATGTCTTCGCCGAAATCCGCCGTCGCAAGGACAGCTTTTAGAGCGCAGCCGGCCCATACGACAATGGAGGGCGGCCATACGCTTCATGGCCGCGATAATCCCCTCATCAATTCCCGCGCAAATCAACAGAGCTGAGGCTTGATTGCCCGGCCCCTTTATTTTTCCACGGGTCAACGCAGACAGTGTCCGGCAAAGCGGGCTGGGGAACCGGGGCTGAGAACCCCGGCAGCGGCAGCGTTTTCCACCACCGCCACGACGCTGATCCAGCCCCATTCCCAGCAGATGCCAAAGGCCTTGCAAGATCGTTGTCGATTGGGCTTGCGCAATATTACTTATTATAATAATTATTAGAGAAACCAGCGGGGAGAATATGCCAATGTCAGACGAAAATCAGCTAGCCACTGGAGAGAAATCCATTATCCCGATGGCCGCTGACGTGCCCGTATCCTATGATGCCGACGTGGTTGTTGTCGGCGCCGGACCGTCCGGCTTTGCAGCAGCACTCAAGGCCGCCCGGATGGGCGCCAGCGTCATTGTGGTTGAAAAGCTCGACGCGCCGGGAGGCGTTCACACATCGGGTCTTCAGGGCCATGCATCGGAAGGCATTGGCGGCATTCACACCGAACTGATGGAGCGTTTTGACGCCCACGGTTACATTTACCGCGCCGACAATACCTCCCATGCCGATTGGGCCGGCAACCCCCTGTCGCACTATGAACGCAAGAAAAGCCCCGGCGATGATTTTATCCGTCTGTCCTTCAATCCTGAAGGTTCGGGAAGCGTCATGTCCCAAATGCTGGACGAGGCGGGCGTCTTCGCCCTCTACGACACGCGTTTTGTCGACAGCGTTGTCGATGCGGGCAATGGCGACGGGCACATCCGTGCAATCGTCGTGGAAAACAACAGCGGTCGTTTCGCCATCACCGGCCGCATCTTCATTGAGGGATCAGGCACCGGCCAGCTCGCCGCCAGTGCCGGTGTGCCCTATGTCTCCGGCGGCGGTGGTCAGCCCGACACAGCTCAATGGGACGGCGTTCAGCGGCCTGTGCCAGGGGGCCTGCTCTGGACGATGCATGGTGTTGACCTGCCGTCTCTTGTGCGCCATCAACAACAGGCCGACGACCCTTTGCTGCAGAAAGTCATCGCCGAGGCCCGTGCTGCAGGGGATATCCCTGAAGGACTTTATCGGCCAACGATGCAGGGCGCGCATGTTTATGCCAGCATGTATATCGGCCACCCGACCCTTGATATGAGCCCCATGTCAGCCGACGGGAGCTACTGTCTGTGGCAGAATGTGCCCTATGAGCTGAATCTGCATATGGACGAAAGTGGTGAAGACAATTCAGCCGCGACGCGCCTGCTGCGCAGCTATGTTGATGCAGAGGCGCGGTTCCTTCGCAAATATGTCCCCGGTTTCGACAATGCGCGGATCGGCAGCGTTGGCCGCTATGTCGGCGTGCGCGACGGTCGCCATCCGATCGGTGAACATGTCTTTACCATAGACGATGCGCGCAATGGCCACCGCTTTCGCGATGCCGTGACCCATCCGATGAAGAAAGTATTCTTCTGGGACACCTATACACCCTATGAATTCGAAGTGCCCTACCGCTGCTTCCTGCCAAAAAAGATCGACAACCTGCTGCTGGCGGGCGCTTCCCTGTCTTTCAGCTATGAAACGATCTTCATGGTCATGCGGAATTTCCCCTGGACCACCCTGACCGGAGAAATTGCCGGTTATGCCGCCGGGCGATGCATCGAGAAAAAGATCGGACCGAAAGAGTTGGAGTGGACGTCCCCCTATGGACCGGGCGGTTGATGTTCAGCACCGGTCAGACGCGGATATTTCTGCGGCATGTCGATGACCATCTCCAGCAGTTCGCCGAGCCGGGCAAATTCCGCTGCCTCCGGCGTCTTCAAAAGCTCCGCAGTACGCGCTTCGATATGACGCCCTATGCGCACCGTGGCTGCGCGTCCGGTTTCCGTCAGGGCAATGCGCGCCCGGCGCTGGTCTTTACCGGAGGCAACGCGGGTGACGTAGTTCAGGGCGGTGAGTTCGTTCAACACGCGCGACACGTTTGGCGGCTGCATGAAAGCACGAACGGCCACTTCGGATGGCTCAAGAAATGGTGCGTCAAACAGATTGCGCAGGACGCGCCACTGCCGTTCCGTGATGCCGGTCGCCTGGAAGAGCGGTCTGTAGAATTGCATGATCGCTTCGCGCGCCCGCAGAAGCCGCACCGGCAGCGCCTCGCCGAGCGTTGCAGAGGGCATCCATTCGGGTTCCGGCTTCGATATCTCGGTGGTTTCTGCAGGCATATCAACCGTCTCTGGGTGATGTTGATTGGCTTCGTCCCCGGGGAACCGGGATGGAGCCAGGAAGGGCGAAATCAAGCTGATACACCGTCAGCTTGATTTTATCAATTTATTATAATAATTATTACGGCAACTATAGTCAATGAGACGCGAAATGACGGAAGACCGTTGTTCGGTTGATTGGCATCTGGGAGAGGGAAATAAATGGCAAGGATCCTGACGGTCCTGGACAGGGCCTTGTTGGCCGTTGCGATTGCCGGGCTGGTTCTGATGCTGGGGCATGTCACGCTTGAGGTTGTTCTTCGACTTCTGGGTGTTGTGTCGCAATTGCAGACCATTACCTTCGTCTCGGCCTGGTACATGGTTGCAGTCGTATTCTGCGCCCTGCCCTATGCCGAAAAATCGGAGGGCCATATCAGCGTCGATCTTTTCACCTCCATGCTTCCCGATCACATCCGCCACGCGATACGGCGCATCAGTCTTGCCGTCATCGCCATTTGTCTTGGTCTGGTGGCATGGCTGTCCTTTGAAGAGGCGTGGGACAAGACCCTGCGCGGCGAAATCTGGGAAACATCGACGGGCTACTTCCTTGTCTGGCCCGGACGCTGGGCCGTTGCCGTGGCCTTTGCCTTGCTCGCCCTGCGCTTTTTGCAGAACGAAAAGCCCCCGCAAAAGGCTTCGCCCGCACACACGTCTTCAATGGAGGGCATTTGACATGGATGGTCTATGGATCGGCGCCGGCGGTTTTGCGCTCGTTCTTGTGCTGGTGGCGCTGGAATTTCCCGTGGGTGTTGCTCTGGGGCTTGTCGGTGCTGCCGGAATCTATTGGCAGATCGGCCTGCGCCCGACCATCAGCATCCTCGATTCTACACCTTTCGAGTTCACTGCAAGCTGGTCCCTGTCGGCAATTCCGCTGTTTTTGCTGATGGGCAGCATCATCCAGCGCTCTGGACTGGCGACCAAGATCTACCATGCGGCCCGTCTGTGGATGGGAACCATGCCGGGTGGTCTGGCCGTTGCAACCAATGTCGCGGCAGCAGGCTTTGCCGCAATGTCCGGATCAAGCATGGCGACAGCCGCTGCCATGGCGCGGCTTTCCGTGCCCGAAATGCTGCGCGCAGGTTATGACCGCAAACTCGCCGCCGGCTGCGTTGCCAGCGCCGGTACACTCGGCGCGCTGATCCCACCCAGCCTGCTGATGATCCTCTATGCAATTTTTGCCGAGGTCTCGATTGCCAAGATGCTGATTGCCGGCATCCTGCCGGGATTGCTCACCCTGTTTGTCTATGTCGCGATGATCATGCTGCGCTGTATCGCCAATCCTGCGCTGGCACCCGGCCTCGACATCCGACCCGGACGTCGTGAACGATGGGAAAGCCTGATTCCGATCTGGCCCTTGCCTGTCATCTTTTTCGGTGTCCTTGGCGGCATCTACGGGGGCGTGGTCACGGCCACCGAGGCCGCCGCCCTTGGTGTGCTACTGTCTTTGGTTGCCGCAGCCTTTATCGGTGGGCTGAATTGGGCGTTGATCAGCGATAGCATCATCGAAACCCTGACAAGCACGGCACGCATATTCTTCATTGCCATGGGCGCGATCATTTTCACAAAGTTCCTCGCCCTGACCGGGATATCGTCGACCCTTGCGCGCACCTTCAGCGATTTCAGCGACAATTATCTGATACTGGTGCTTGCCGCCTCGCTGTTGTTCCTGGTCCTGGGCATGTTCCTGGATCCGCTGGGTGTCATGCTGATCAGTCTTCCGGTGATCCTGCCGGTCTTCCATTCCGTTGGGGCAGACCCGATCTGGCTTGGGGTCATCGTTGTCAAATACATTGAAATAGGCCTGCTGACACCGCCCGTGGGGCTGAATGTCTATGTAGTCAAAAGTGCGCTCGGAGACCGCATTGCGCTGGGCGAGATATTCCACGGCGTGACGTGGTTCCTGCTGTGCGAATTGATCATCATGGGTCTTCTCATCGGATTTCCGGAAATTTCACTGTTCCTGCCCAACCAGGTTGGAAACTGACGCATCATACAGGAGGACAATCATGCGTAACTATATAAAGACGATCACCGCCGCGACGATCGCCATGGGGCTTGCTGCAGGCCCGGGCCTTGCCAAGGATTACAGATACGCCGCCTTTGTCGGAACGCAACATCCCTCGCTCAGCGTCGCGCTGGAGCCGATGTTCGAACGCATCGCCAAAGCCACCGACGGCGAGATGAACTGGACCACCTTTCCGCTTGGCCAGCTGCTTGGCGCACGCGCCATTCTCGGCGGAATAGAAGACGGGGTTGCTGATGCCGGGATGGTGATTCCGCAATGGTATCCGTCTGATATTCCGTCAGCCGTGATTTTTGCCAATATGGCAATGTATGGCACCGACCCTTTCGCCATTGCAGGCGCAGTCAATGAGGCCATGCTGCTCAATTGCCCCGATTGCGTCAAGGAGTACGCCAATGCCGGAGCGCGGTTATTCGGAGCCTATTCAACCACACCATTTGTGCTGCAATGCACGACACCGGTTGCTTCGCTCGCCGATCTGAAAGGTCTGCGCGTCAAGACAACGGGCATCATGGGCCCCAGAATGGGACGCCTCAACGCCATCCCGTCGAACATTCCCTCGCCCGAAATGGCCGAAGGGCTGCAACGCAACCAGCTCGATTGCGTACTGGCCTCTATGGACTGGTATTCCTCATACGGTCTTCAGGGCATTGTGACAAACGTCACGGAAGCGCCACTGGGCACTGTACGCGCCATGTCGCTGATGGCGCTCAGCACCGAAACCTGGGATGATCTCGAAGCCGACCACAAAAAACTGCTGCTCAAGGAAATCACCTATGGCGTGGCGGATATGATGATCGGACAGAATGCACTGGCTGAAAAGTCGCGCAAGAATGCCGAGGCCGCGGGCGTGAAGTTCCACAAGGGGGACGAAAGCCTGGTCGCAGCCCTGGCGCCTTCCGACGCTGACAGGGAACTGATTGCTGACTACGCCGCCGACATCGGAGTGGAGAATTACGCCGAACAGATCGACGCCTTCAACATGGCCTTGGAAAAATGGCAGGGCATCATCGCTCGGACCGGCCACGATCGTGAAGCCTTTGCCCAGGCCCTTTGGGACGAAGTCTATAGCAAGCTCGATTGATCGGGCTCCCGGTCAACGGTGAAGTGCTCCCTGTCCGCTGAGATGCAGGGCTTCACCGGCTGACAGCAAAAGTCAAGATCAGACAACAATGGGGCCGTGTCCATGACAGGACGCGGCCCTTTCACGTGTCAGACAAGCGCCAGCACGGAGAGAGTCATCAACAGCTGCGCAAGATAATAGCTGATCCAGACAAATGAAGCGCGCAAATAGGGGCTTCTTTCAGGGGCAAGCAGGAACTTTTGTGCAGCCAGAACCGTGTCGGAAGCCATGAACAGGGCGGCGCCGACGGCAACGCCCCACCCCGGCACCGCCAGCGCAGACAGGGCCATGGCAACAATCACCACGATATAAATTGCCACGGGAATGCGCAGTTCGCCGGCGACCGGCAGCAATCGGCGGCCCATCTCGAGCGCTGCCAGGATGATGACGACGCCAAGGACGATGCGCCACGGCTGCCCCATGATCAGATCAAGATTGCCACGGCTGACGAAGACGATGACGAAAAGGACATGACCGACAAGAAAGGCCAGCAGACCCGGCAGGAATGCCCTTTCATCGTCCTGCGCCAGAAACGCGTCCCCTGCAGCACAGGCCAGAAGCGCCAGGGTCAAAACAAGCGGCCCGTCCACCAGCACGCATAGAACGGCCAGCAAGGCCACTGACAGGGTCTTCACGCCGGTTCTGCGGGCGGACGGTTTGCCGGCCACCATAAAGAGATAGAGGAACGCCGCCACCGCAGACAGCAACAGGGTTCCGGGCTGAGGCGCATCAAGACCATATTCGAAAATCTTGCCCATGTTTGCTGCAGCCTTCCTGTCATCGCCATCTGTGATCACCATCTGTGATCACCAAAAGAACCCGGTTCAGGAAACCCGCAAAAACGGGTCTATTTTTGCCAAACAGGGTGTCTCATTGTTTTTCTTGCCGTTATCTATCTGAATCAGCCCCCTCATGCCACCTTAGACTTGACGGGCAAGCCGCCTGAGACTATAGAACCAAAAATTCCATTTACAGGCCTGATAGCTGCGGCCGGGGCACGGCACCGGATACGTATTGCTGCAAGCCAACAGACTTAAGGTGAAACCCATGTCCCGCAGTTGTGAATTGACGAGCAAATCTGTTCAGTCGGGCAATAATGTCAGCCACGCAAACAACAGATCACGTCGCAAATTCTTGCCGAATCTGTGCAATGTGACCTTGATCTCCGATGCTCTTGGCCAGCGTTTCCGTATGCGGATTTCTGCTGCTGCCCTGCGCACAGTGGAGCATCGCGGTGGTCTGGACGCCTTTCTTGCCAAGGCAAACGAAAAAGAACTGTCCATGCGGGCTCGCCTGCTGAAGCGCCAGATCGCAAAAAAGTCGGTTGAAACTGAAGCTGCAGCCTGATTGGGCTGCACTGCAGATTTTAACCTTTTGGTGCGGACTGATTGAGACATTGGCGCAATGCCGTATCTCCGCATGCCGCGCCAGAAATCTCTGACTGTCTGTCTTGTGGCCTACCGGATTGTCATCCGTAGGGCCTCGCTGGTGGCATACCCCAGGATAAAAAAATGCTTGCAACGCCCAATCGTTCAGCTTTCAGCACTTTGACGTCGATCTTCCCCTACATGCTTGCCATGGCAGCGGTGGTGATTGCGTCAAACTTTCTTGTGCAATTTCCGGTCCACTATGATCTGGGGCCATTCGTCCTCAGTGACCTGCTGACCTGGGGCGCATTCACCTACCCCATAGCCTTTCTGGTCACGGACCTGTCCAACCGTCATTTCGGCCCTGCAAAGGCGCGCCTGATTGTCACCGTCGGATTTATTCTGGCCGTCGCCATCTCCATTTATGTCGCCTCACCCCGCATCGCGATCGCCTCCGGAACAGCTTTTATCCTGGCGCAATTCCTCGATGTTTCGATCTTCGACCGGCTGCGCCATTCAAGATGGTGGCACGCGCCGTTGCTTTCATCCGCTTTGGGATCGGTCCTTGATACCATATTGTTCTTTACACTGGCCTTTGCCGCAAGCCTGAGCGTGCTGGGCGCCAATGACGCCTTTGCAACGGGCTCAGCGCCTCTGCTGGGTTATTTCGCCCTGGAGGCACCCAGGTGGCTCTCCTGGGCGCTGGGTGATCTCGCCGTCAAGCTGCTGGTGTCTCTGGCCATGCTGGCGCCCTACCGCATGCTGCTGGCGCTGTTTCGCACGCCAGCCGCCGCCGATATTTAATCCTGGGGCGACTTATTCGTGCAAACGAAATTCAAGGATCAGGCTGCGCTGCAATATTGAAAAATTGTCATCGGATGCCAGCATCACATGGGTGCTTCCATCGGCGGCCTCAAAGACATCCAGACTTTCCATATTATCGATCTGGAATCCGAAACCTGCATCAACAAGCACCGCACCGTCGACAGTTTTTCCCGGGCGTATGTCCGCGGCCTTGATGCGACGAATGCGCATACCCACGCCCCGAGCGACAGAAAAACGCCGCTCCAGCAACAACAGGTCGCCATTGGGCAGGAAATCCCCGTCCGTGATATCAAAAGGAGCCTGGCGGCGCACATAGAACACACCCTTTTGCGGCCCATCGACGATCGCCGCAAAAACATCGCCATCCCTGTTGAGGCTTTTTTCGCTGACCACGACAATCGCACCTGCAAGCGCAGAATCCGTCGGCGCAACGGCGATGGCTTCCATGCCGCGATTGCTGCGGAACTCGGATATCGGTATCGGCTGGGACACCGTGCCCATCGGCACCGCTTCGCCAATGTCTGAAAGACGGTATTGCTCAATGCGGTGCAGCCGCTCAAAACTGACAAGCACCCTGTCCCCGTCAATCGCCAGTCCTTCCGCATCGGCACTCCAGCGCTGCGGCACCAGTTGGCCATCAAGCCCGTGCATGGGAGCGACGACAAAATCGGAAAGGCCCGACAAGCGCCCTTCACTGTCGCGAACAAGCCTTCCGGTAAACAGATATCCGGTATCCATGGCACCGACAAAACGCACACCATCCGGCAGCAGACGCATTGCAGAAATGCCGCCCAGAAGGGCATCGGGCGAATTGATCTGCATCCCGCCAATATATTCAAGAGCGCCAAAACGGGTCTCATTGGAGCGGATGTCAAAGGTTGGAATCTGGCGCGCATTCACGCGGATTTCACGCGCCGCAAGGGCCCGCTGTTCATCCGCCTTCGCGGAATTGAGCACCACAGGATTGAACAGGGCAGGTGCCGAACCCAAAAATGCGACCAGCGCCATGGCTGCCCTGAATTTCAAGGAGATAGCCGTGCTCATCGGCCCCGGCGCATGCGCGAACCGCTGCCATTCTCGTCCTCGAACAGCGATGCAAGCTGCTCGGTCATGGCGCCGGCAAGTTCTTCGGCATCAACGATTGTCACAGCGCGGCGATAATAGCGCGTCACATCATGCCCGATACCAATGGCCAGCAGTTCAACGGGTGAATTGGTTTCAATCTCTTCGATAACCGCACGCAAATGCCGCTCGAGATAATTGCCCGGATTGACCGAAAGCGTCGAATCATCCACCGGCGCACCGTCTGAAATCATCATCAGAATCTGACGCTGTTCCGGCCTTGCCAGCAAACGGTTATGTGCCCAGATCAAGGCCTCCCCGTCGATATTTTCCTTCAACAGGCCTTCGCGCATCATCAGACCGAGATTGCGCCGGGCGCGACGCCAGGGCGCATCCGCCGACTTGTATATGATATGGCGCAGATCATTGAGGCGTCCCGGGTTGGCGGGCTTTCCTTCTCCCAGCCATTTTTCCCGTGCCTGACCACCCTTCCATGCCTTGGTGGTAAATCCGAGGATTTCCACTTTGACACCACACCGTTCCAGCGTTCGCGCAAGAATATCGGCGCAGGTGGCAGCAACGGTGATGGGTCGGCCGCGCATGGAACCGGAATTGTCGATCAACAGGGTGACGACCGTATCGCGAAAATTGGTATCCTGCTCCATCTTGAACGACAGCGGCTGCATGGGATCGATCACCATACGCACCAGGCGTGCGGAATCGAGATAGCCTTCTTCCAGGTCAAATTCCCAGGATCTGTTCTGCTGCGCCATCAGGCGTCGCTGCAGCCGGTTGGCCAATCGTCCGACGACGCCTTGCAGATGCGCAAGCTGCTTGTCGAGAAAGGCTCTCAAACGATCAAGCTCGGCTTCATCGCACAATTCATCCGAGGCAATTATCTCGTCGAATTCCGAGGTGAAGACCTTGTAATCGACCTTCTGCTCGAGATTGTCGAATGGCGTATTGGGCCGGCGGGATTCGCCCGGCGTATCAGCATCTTCGTCCTGATCATCGACCATATCCTCATCAGAGACCTCGGCGCCATCCATTTCGCCATCGTCCATCTGATCGTCGGCCGATTCATTTTCCTCTGCCGGAGCCGCCTCGGAGCCGGCCTCATCTTCGGCTGACTGCTCGTTCTCCTCGTTGGATTGCGGCTGATCCTCGTCTTCGGAATTGTCCTGCTGATCCTGCGGGTCCTGATCTTCACCGTATTCCTCGGCGACATCCATATGCGCAAGCATATCGCGCACCACACGGGCAAAGCCTTTTTGGTCCTCCAAGGCATCACCCAGATGCTCCAGATCCTGGCCGGCCTTTTCTTCAATCCAGTTGCGCCACAGATCCAGCACGGGACCGGCGCTTTCCGGCGGCTTTTGCCCCGTCAGCTTTTCACGCACCATCATCGACAGCGCTTCATGAAGCGGAGCCTCGGCCTGACCGGAAATATTGCGATAGTTGGCTTTGGCGTATCGATCAGACAGGGCAGCTGTCAGATTGTCGGACACACCGGTCATGCGTTTGGAACCGATGGCCTCAACACGCGCCTGCTCCACGGCGTCAAATATTTCCCGCGCATCATCACCCTGCGGCGCCATGACATTATGGATCGCATCATCATGACAGGCCTTGCGCAAAGCAAGCGAATCCCCGACACCGCGCGTCACCGCAATATCGGCGCGCGTCGGTCGCTTGGGCAACTCGGGCAGCCGCATGCGATCGCCGGCAAGCCCCGGACGATCATTGGCAAAAACCACTTCGAGTTCGTGATCGCTGGCAATCGACCGGACACAACCGGTCAAAGCCCGTTTGAACGGCTCAGAATCGACCGGTAGACCGGACTTTGCCCTGGAATTGTCTCCGCGCGCAGCCATAAAATGATATCCTATGCATCAAGGACGATGTTGGCGGCGCTTTCCTTGAGCTCCTCACCGAAAGCCCGCTGGTACTGTTCGGCCACCAGGGAGCGCTCCAGTTCATCACATTTGTTGAGGAAGGTCAGCCGGAAGGCAAAGGACACATCTCCAAAAATTTCGGCGTTCTCAGCCCAGGTGATCACCGTACGCGGGCTCATGACGGTCGACAGGTCACCGTTGACAAAAGCCGCACGCGTCATGTCGGCAACGCGCACCATCTTGGAAATCGTTTCGCGCCCTGCGTCGTCCTTGTTGAAGCTCTTGACCTTTGCCAGCACAATATTGACTTCGTTGTCATGCGGCAAATAGTTGAGCACGGTTACAATGGACCAACGGTCCATCTGCGCCTGGTTGATCTGCTGTGTACCATGATACAGGCCCGTCGTATCACCAAGTCCCACCGTATTGGCCGTGGCAAACAGGCGGAATGCAGGATGCGGACGAATGACCCTGCTCTGATCAAGCAGCGTCAGCCGACCGGATGATTCCAGCACGCGCTGGATGACAAACATCACATCGGGTCGTCCGGCGTCATACTCGTCAAAGACCAGCGCGACATTATGCTGATAGGCCCAGGGAAGAATGCCATCCTTGAACTCGGTGATCTGCTTGCCATCCTTCAAGACGATGGCGTCCTTGCCAACCAGATCGATACGGCTGACGTGACTGTCGAGATTGACGCGCACGCAGGGCCAGTTCAATCGTGCTGCAACCTGTTCGATATGGGTCGACTTGCCAGTCCCGTGATAGCCCGAAACCATGACGCGACGGTTGTGCGCAAACCCGGCCAGAATGGCCAGTGTCGTTGCTCTGTCAAACAGATAATCGGTGTCCAACTCAGGCACATAGGCGTCCGCCTTCGAATAGGCGGGGACTCTCAAATCGGAATCGATATCAAAGGCTTCGCGCACAGAAACTGTGGTGTCCGGCAGATTTGAAATATCCATATCAATCTTGTTCATTTTGTCTCCAACGCGGCCCTGTTTTTCAAGCCGTCTCACGATTCACGGCAATCATTTTGCCCGTGAATTATCCATCAGCAGGCACCCTCTAGCAGAAACCGGACTGTTTTAACAATTGGTAAGCTTGAATCACTTCACGAAAGCGTTCCTCAGAGCCGCGGTCGCCACCATTGGCATCCGGATGGTTCTGTTTAACCAGGTCCTTGTATCGTGTCTTGATTTCTTCGGCTGGGGCATTTGCAGGAATCCCCATTGTCTCGAACGCCTTGGATTCCAAAGCCTTGAGCTTGCGCTTGCGCGGCTGAGGCCGTGATGCTGCACCCTTTTCGTCAAACAGACGAAACGGATCGCGCATATTGGCATAGGCCGCCGCACTGCCGGAGCGCGATTGTGACTGTTCGGGATTTGTCTGTGCCGATGCAGCCTTGTTCACTCCCAGCGTCCAGGTGGGTCTGTGTCCGGTCAGCGCTTCTTTCTGGTAGCGCGCAATGTCGCCATCGGAGAGGCCGGAAAAATAATTGTACCCCTTGTTGTATTCGCGCACGTGGTCGGCACAGAAGAGGAAATACTCTCCCTCTGCATCGCGCCCCACCGGCGCGCGAAACTCACCCTTTTTTTCACAGCCGTCCCATTGACAATCCGGGGTCGTCGGCTTGGCACTTACCTTGCTCTTGCCCTTGCCTTTTTTCTTCGAAGAACGAATGCTATCAAAATATTTGGAATCAAGTTTCATGAGCTCATTTTTGGACTTTACCGCAATGTGAACAAGGATTGACTTGTTGCCCATTGCACTATTTTCAGGATCGGGTCGACAAGACGAAAAAACAGATCGTCCCGCGTTGGCCCGGGGCGCGACACCATAGCAGGAAAGAGCAGTCATGACAGAACAAAACGGACCAATTGCATTGAGCATGACAAAAAAACTTGATGACGCCCTCCAGCCGGAGCGTCTCGAGGTGATCAATGAAAGCCATCTGCATGCCGGCCATCAGGACAGTTTCGATGGTTCAGGTGAGACCCATTTTAGAATTCGCCTTGTAAGCCCCATATTTGCAGGCATGCCGCGCATTGCAAGACACCGGATGATAAATGAGCTGCTGAAAGACGAATTGTCTGCCAGCGTTCACGCTCTGGCAATCGAACCGGCAGCGCCCGGCGAAACCGTGCGCTGGTAGATCCGAGAGCATGTCCGGCTTTCATTGATTCACACTGCCGGTTGTTTTTGGTCAGGATCAAGTTGGTTCGCGACCATTGGTCGCCCACTGCGTCTGACGTCTCGACCGATGCGAAAGCATCGCTCTTTACCGCCTTCCTGGCCGATCGACTCACTGGATCACGAACACAGTGGGTAATCAAAGCCAGACATGCGCTAACCCTTTTGCTCGGCTTCCACCGGCCTGATTCGCAATTTCGTGATTCGGTTTTTAACCCGCTTCATCACGATGAACCGCTTGCCGTGATAGGTGAACGCCTGACGCTCTTCGGGAATGGTCTGTGATTCGTGGATCACAAGCCCGGCAACGGTGGTGGCTTCCTCGTCGGGCAGGGTCCAGTCGAGTGCCCGGTTAAGATCGCGAATGGGCACCGTGCCGTCGACAACCACCGAACCATCGGCCTCCTGCACGACGCCCTGAATATCCAGGTCATGCTCGTCGGCAATGTCGCCGACGATCTCCTCCAGAATATCCTCCAGCGTCACCAGGCCTTCCACCTCACCATATTCATCGACAACGATGGCAAAATGGGTCTTGCGCCGCAGAAACGCATTGAGCTGATCTTTCAGATTTGTCGTGTCCGGCACGAACCAGGGTTTTTGTGCAATCTTGACAATATCAATGGTCTGCCGGTCTCCGCCGGCGCCAGCCAGGGCCCGCAGAACATCCTTGGCATGGATGACGCCAATGATGTTGTCCGTCTCGTCGCGCCATACCGGCATACGCGTATAGGGGCTTTCCAGAATCTGCCTGACCGCAACATCGGATTCCTCATCGGCGTTGATCATCCGCATGGTCGTGCGATGCACCATGACATCCGACACTTCCAGCTCGCCCAGATCCAGAACACCGCCAAGCCGGTCGCGGTCTGCCTTGATCACCGAACCCTCGCGATGCAGCAGCGCAACCGCGCCTCGCAGCTCCTCATGTGCAGAAAGCATGGATGTATCGGTCGACAGGGTAATCCCCAGAACCGACAGCAACTGACGCACGATCCAGTTTACCCCGGAAGAAAGCGGGCCGATGACAATGACAAACAAACGCACCGCAGGCGCGACCGCCATCGACACCCGCTCCGGTGACGATATGGCCCAGCTTTTCGGCAGGACTTCGGCAAAAATAACCAGCAGTATCGTCATCACGATGGTCGCATAGGCAACGCCGCTTTCGCCAAAAAGCCCAAGAAAGACACTTGTCGCCAGCGATGACGCCAGAATATTGACCATGTTGTTGCCAATCAGCAGCGCCCCGATCAGGCGATCCTGCCTGTCAATCAATCGCGATACGATTCCGGCATTGACCTGGCCGTTCGATTCCAGCTGGTGCATGCGCGAGCGCGACGCTGCCGTCAGCGCCGTTTCCGAACCGGAAAAAAATCCGGACAGAACAATCAGGCCAAGAATGATGAGAATTACCAGCCAATATTCACCAATCATTGTGTGTGCTTTTCCTTCAAGAAACCAAGAACCTCGGAGATGGGTACATCATCGGCAACGAATGATTGCCCTATCCCTCTCGTCAGAATGAATGTCAGTTTGCCGCGTTTGACCTTCTTGTCCTGCGCAATATGTTCCAGCAATATATCGGGTGGCGGCAGGGTGCCTTCAATATCACTCAATTGTGTCGGCAAACCAACCGTTTTCAAATGCGCTGCAACCCTTTGCCCATCATCCGGACTTGCCAGGTTCATCCGGGTCGAGAATTCATGCGCAAGCACCATGCCGATGGCCACTCCTTCACCGTGAACCAACCGCCCGCTGTCGTAGCCGGTAGCAGCTTCCAGTGCGTGCCCGAATGTATGACCAAGGTTCAAAAGCGCCCTTTTGCCACCTTCATACTCGTCAGCGGCAACAACATCCGCCTTGGCCTGACAACTGGTCGCAATGGCATGAATACGCGGCGCTCCCCCGGCAAAAACCTGCTGCCAGTTTTTCTCAAGCCAGGCAAAAAATTCCGGCTGGTCGATCAGACCGTATTTTGCCATCTCGGCATAGCCGGCACGAAACTCCCGTCCGGAAAGTGAATCAAGCACATCCGTATCCGCAAGCACCAGCGCCGGCTGATGGAACACGCCGATGAGGTTTTTGCCATGCGACGTATTGATACCGGTCTTGCCACCCACGGAAGAATCCACCTGGGCCAGCAGCGATGTGGGAATCTGCACAAAATTCATGCCGCGGCGTACAATGCCTGCAACGAATCCGGTCAAGTCACCCACGACACCGCCACCCAGCGCAATCACCGCATCACCGCGTTCCAGACGCGCCGTCAGGACCGCCTCGGAGACGGCGATGACCTGCTCGAAATTCTTGGTTTTCTCGCCTGCAGGAAGAACAATGGAGGTGCTTTCTATTCCGGCCTTTGAAAGGCTTTCTGCAAGCTTTTCAAGATAGACACCGGCGACATTTTCGTCGCTGACAATGGCAGCACGGATACCGGGCAGCCGGGCGGCAATCTGCGCGCCGGCCGAAGCAATCAGCCCGGGGCCAATCAGAATGTCATAGGACCGTTCTCCAAGATTGACGTGAACGCGCGCTTCGCCTGGCGCTGTTGTATTATCGCTCATTGTTGCTGCCCCTGACAGTCTGCTTCGATGAAACGGCCGCATAGGCAATGATCGCCTCCAGCACCTCATCAACGATGATTTCCTTGCCCGTATCGCGTGATTGCACAATCATGTCGGCTTCGCCATAAATCGGATATCTGGCGCCAAGCAAGGCAGACAAAGTGGCTTTCGGATCCGCTGTTTTCAGCAAAGGCCGATGATACCGCCGTTTGACACGCTCCCACAAGACGTCGAGATCGGCCCGAAGCCAGACCGACAGGCCGCTTTCTTTGATATCGGCACGCACTGATTCCTGCATGAATGCGCCGCCGCCCGTCGAAAGCACCATTGGCCCGCCTTTCAAAAGACGGCTGATAACCCGTGCTTCCAGCGCCCGAAACTCGACCTCGCCGTATTTCTCAAACAAATCGGCAATCGACATGCGTGAAACATGTTCAATTTCGTGGTCGGAATCGACAAAGGGCACCTGCATTGCAGCAGCGGTCATTTTTCCGATGACCGATTTGCCTGCGCCCATCAGACCAACAAACACCACCGTACGATCCCCGAGGCACTGACGTGCCTGCGCGGCTTTCGTCAATTCGGTTCTGATTGGCTGGGTCTTCATCAGGTCTTTTCCATGGTTTGCTTCTCCGGTATCGACAAATGTGTCTGGTCCGTCAAGCATCAGCATGGATCGCGTCCATTATCTGCAACTGGAACGGCGGCAACGCGATGGCGGGAAATGCGACCTTGCATCAAAATTGTCCCTCGCCCATAAATGACCTGTTGTATTCGAACCAATGGATGATGCATGCCGTCTTTGTTCCGGTTTCTTCTGTTTTGCGCCGTCTTGGCTGGCGTGGCCTATGGTGCGATGTTCGCATTGACGGTTTATGTCGATCCGACACCGCGTGAAATTTCGGTGCGAATCCCGACTGAAAAGGTCAATCCACGCTGAAAAGCGCTATCTGCAACCCACAGGCAGGATGCCATGGCCGATATGAGCCTTGCACATCTTGAGGCTTTTCTCGAGATGATGAGTGTTGAACGCGGAGCCGCAGTCAACACATTGACGTCCTATCGCAATGATCTGGAGGATTGCCTCGCATTTTTACGCGGCATGCAATCCAACCTCACAAGCGCAACCAGTGATGAATTGCGCGCCTGCCTGGCGGACGTGGCAAATCGGGGATTTGCTGCAAGTTCTCAGGCAAGACGCCTTTCTGCGCTGCGACAGTTCTATCGGTTCCTCTATTCAGAAGGCATTCGCGATGTCGACCCGACAGGCGTGCTTGATTCTCCACGCAAAGAGCGACCATTGCCGAAATCGCTCAGCCAGGAAGACGTCACCCGGTTGATTGATCAGGCAAGGGACGAAGCAGCAGAAGCCGGCCTGACGGACGCAAAAAAACTGCAACGCCTGCGCCTGATGACTTTGCTCGAAATGCTCTATGCAACTGGCATGCGCGTATCCGAACTGGTCAGTCTGCCTCTGTCTGTCGCCGCGCAGGAGGACGATCGGTTTCTGATCATTCGCGGCAAAGGCAACAAGGAACGACTGGTCCCCCTGTCTTCGGCATCGCGCCAGGCTCTCGCCGACTATGTCGACGTGCTCAAGAGGCAGGTCGACGCAGACAATGGCGCTCCTTCGACCTTTCTTTTTCCATCACGCGTTCCCGGCAAACATATTCCCCGACAGGTTTTTGCCCGCGATCTGAAAAACCTGGCCATACGATGCGGTCTGGGCGCGCAAAACCTGTCGCCGCACGTTCTGCGACACGCCTTTGCCAGCCATCTGCTTCACAATGGCGCGGACCTGCGCGTCGTGCAGGAATTGCTTGGCCATGCAGATATTTCGACAACGCAGATTTACACGCATATTCTGGAAGAACGGCTTCATAGACTGGTCAGTGAACACCATCCTCTTGCAATTGCCGCAAAAAACAGCACATAGAACACAGTTTTTAGCCTTTTTGCTTGCTTTGCCAGACAATGGCTCTTAGCCAGAAGCAACCAAAGCCCGATGCAACAGCCCGAGATCACCAAACTCCATGCTTAACTATCTCGACTTTGAAAAACCGCTTTCCGACATTGAAGGAAAAATCCACGAGCTTCGACGGCTCGCCGGTGACGATGAAATCATTGATACGAGTGCGGAAATCGCAAATCTGCAAGCCAAGGCGAAAGAGACCCTCAAGGATCTTTATGCCAAGCTGACGCCGTGGCAGAAGACCCAGGTTGCACGCCACCCGCAACGCCCGCATTTTCGTGACTATGTCGAGGGTCTGTTCGAGGAATTCACGCCGCTGGCCGGCGACAGAAAATTCTCCAACGATGAGGCCATTCAGGCCGGTCTGGGCCGGTTCCGTGGTCAGGGGGTCGCCATTATCGGCCAGGAAAAAGGCCATGACACCAAATCACGTATACGCCACAACTTCGGCAGCGCCCGGCCGGAAGGTTATCGCAAGGCGGTGCGGATCATTGAGTTGGCAGACCGGTTCCACCTGCCGATTATAACGCTGATCGACACATCCGGTGCCTATCCGGGTATCGGCGCCGAAGAACGCGGCCAGGCAGAGGCAATCGCCCGCTCGACCGAAATGTGCCTGAATGCCAAAGTCCCGATCATATCCATCATCATCGGTGAAGGCGGGTCCGGCGGCGCCATTGCAATTGCCACCGGCAACCGCGTCCTCATGCTCGAACATGCCATCTACGGTGTGATCTCACCTGAGGGTGCCGCATCGATCCTGTGGCGCGACGCCACCCGTGCAAGAGATGCTGCGGCCAATATGAAGATCACCGCGCAGGATCTGAAGGGCCTGGGCGTGATCGACGGCATCATCGAAGAACCAATGGGTGGTGCGCATCGCGATCCGCAGCGGGTTCTGGCCAGCACCGGCACGGCGATTGCAGCCGCTCTTGCGGAACTGAAGACACAGGATGGCGATACCTTGCGCAACAACCGCCGCAAGAAATTCCTGAATATGGGCCGCAACCTTTAAGATCTTCAGGATGTGATGCTGACATCTGTCAGAGCGTCACAGCGTGCACCGACGAACCAGCTGTTGGTCTTTGCAGTGCCGCTGATCATTACATTATCGTGAACGCATGAAAATTCATGGTTGTGGTAAACATTTGGTAAACCTATCTGCCATATTTTTGGCGACTTGAAATGTTTCCCTCCCAATGGCCGATTGGCTGTTGGAACAATGAAACCGTACAGTGGTCTGCAGCCGGCAACGGTTCTGTGGATAAACGCATGCCGCGCGGATGGACTATGAGCTTTAATTCTTCTTTGGGTTGGAAATCCCTGTTGCTGGTCTCAGCGCTGAGCGTCGCCCTCGTGGGCTGTCAGGATGTGCTGGAATCCGTTGACAACAAGGCTGAATACCGCCTTCCAACAAAATTGGTCAACAAGATGAAAGCCCAGGACCAGCGTGTGCGTGCGCCGATCCTGATACGCATTTTCAAGCAGGAAGGCGTGCTGGAAGTCTGGAAGGCCAAGGGCAATGGTCGCTATGCGCTCGTCAAGGATTATGAAATCTGCAAGTGGTCGGGCAAACTCGGACCAAAATTCAAGGAAGGTGACCGGCAGGCACCTGAGGGTTACTACCATATCAACCCCTACCAAATGAATCCGAAATCCAGCTACTATCTGTCATTCAACATGGGCTATCCCAATCGCTATGACCGGGCGCACGGACGCACGGGCAGCAATCTGATGGTTCATGGTGCCTGCTCATCGGCCGGTTGCTATTCGATGACCGACGAGCAGGTTCTGGAAATCTACGCATTTGCCCGCGAGGCATTTCGCGGTGGACAGACCTCGTTTCAGGTGCAGGCCTATCCGTTCCGCATGACGGCGGAAAACATGGCCGCGCACAGCGACAATGAACATTTTGAATATTGGCAGATGATCAAGGTCGGCTATGACCATTTCGAACTGACGAAACGACCCCCGAAAGTCGATGTTTGTGATGGGAAATATGTTTTCAACCAGATTCCCGAAGACGGCGGAACATTCCACCCGACACGGGCCTGTCCTGCCTCCGCGTCACCGCAATCGCTGCAACTGGCCTATGCTGCCCAGTCCAAACGCTATGATGCGGCTTTTGCCAAGGCTCTGGAAAAGGCGGAAAAAAACAAGAAGCCCGCCGCCATCGAACCACCAATTGTCACTGCTGCAAAACCCCAGCAAAGTGATCGTCAGTTGACCAGCGCTGTAACCTCTCCGTCAGACGGCGCCAACACGGCAATTCCAACGCCCTCTCCTGCAAATCAGCTAAACGCATCCAATGAGGCAGCGGAACAATCCTCCACCAAAAAATCCTGGTGGAAGGTCTGGTAGCCCCCATGAATGATCCCAAAGCGGTCGAAAATTACGACCTTCGCGGACTGAAGTGCCCCCTGCCCGTGCTGAAAACACGCAAGAAATTGTCAACTCTTGAAACCGGGTGCAGCCTCTGGGTCGAGACAAGCGATCCGCTGGCGGTTGTCGATATTCCGCATTTTTGCAGCGAATACGGCCACAGGCTTGTCGAAACGCAAAGTGTTGATGGTGGGCACCGGTTTCTGATTGAAAAGGGCTGATTGCCGAGCGCTTTCCGCCCGACGCTATGGTTTGTACCCGGGAATGGAAAGCGGATTGTTTTCCAACGCCGCCCTGTCCGGCGTGTCGATCTGCGGCTTTCCGACAAATGCATCAAACAGCCTGGCCACATAATCCTTTTCCAGATCACGGGTGATCAGCACCAGGCGCGTGCGGTGATCGCTGTCAGGCCATGCCGGCAGCCGCGCCGGCGGATGAAAGATGGACTGGACACCGTGAATGACCACGGGCCGTTCGGGATCATCGGACAGGCAGACTATGCCCTTCATGCGCAACAGGCGTTCGCTCTGACTTGAGCGCAACAGATCGATAAAACACTCCAGAGCGTCTGGATCGATAGGCTTGTCCTCAACGAGTGTAAACGCCCTGATATGGTCATCGTGCCGATTGACGTCATGCGCATGACCATGATGCTCATCGTGGTAAGCCTCATCACGCAGCCACCGGGAAACATCCGCCGTTTTGGTCGCCGGATCAAACAACCCGCATTCGAAAAGGTCGGCCTTGATGGCCCCTGCATCACTGGCGGAAATCTGCAGGGCACCAGGATTGAGAAGCATCAGGCGGGCGGTCAAATGTGCAAATGCTTCCGACGTCGGGTCAATCAGGTCTGTTTTTGTCAGCACGATACGATCCGCAACAGCCACCTGCTTGACCGCTTCTTCGTGGCGATCGAGTGTCTGGTCACCGTTGACCGCATCCACCACTGTGATCACACCGTCGAGGCGCAGGCTCTGGACGAGCGCCGGATGGCCCATGATGGCGTGGAGAACCGGCGCCGGATCGGCAAGACCGGTGGTTTCGATAATCACCCGCTTCAGGGATTTTATGCGCCCTGTCTGCACCCGGTCCACAAGATCTGCAAGTGTATCGACAAGTTCCCCACGCACCGTGCAACACAGGCACCCATCAGCCAGTTCGATGATTCCATCGCTCGAACGTTCCACCAGCAGATGGTCGATACCAACATCACCAAACTCGTTGATGATAACGGCCGTATCCTGCAAGGAGGGGTCTTTCAACAGTCGGTTGAGCAAGCTCGTCTTGCCCGATCCGAGAAATCCGGTGAGCACTGAAACTGGAATCGGTTCCATTGGGGTCATGTCGTTACAGACTGGGGCGCGAAATGGGAACAGGCACATCAAATGTCGGCTTGAAAGCCGAAGCCGCAACCGGGCTGCCCGCGCTTTCAATCTGATCGGGGCGCGGACGGGGCACAGGAATATTGCCGCGTGTCAATGCGGCTGGAATCCTGCCTGACAGTCCAACCCTGACCGCCTTGGCCTGCCGCTTCATGCTGTTGATATAGTTGGAATTCAGCACCATTTTCCCTTCAACGTCGCGGCCCTCATAGCGCTTTTTCCGGGCTGCAGGCGTACAGATTGAAGAACTGATATCAGCAATTCTCGAGCGTTTGTCGCCATAGGGCCGCATGGAATAGAGCGATGGTTTGGCAAGGGTTCCGGTTGTCAGCCCCTTGTTCAACAGGCGGGCGGATTCTTCCGCTCTTTCTTCCTGGCTGGCAGCGCCGAATACAACAGAAACAACAGTCCTGCCGTTGCGGGTAGCCGACGAAACCTGATTGAAGCCGGATGCGCAGATGAACCCGGTTTTCATGCCGTTGGCACCGGCAAAACGGCCGATCAGGATATTATAGTTGGAATAGGTCTTTTTGCCCGTGCTGATGGCTTCAATCGCAAAGTAGTGCGCATATTGCGGAAAATCCCGCCTGAGCGCCACACCCAGAACCGCCATGTCCCGTGCGGTGGTCCGCTGGCCCTTGCCCGGCAGCCCGTTTGCGTTGACAAACCTGCTATCGAGCATGCCCAGGCGCTTTGCTTCGGCATTCATCATCTGTACAAATCTCTCGTGACTTCCGGCTACCGATTCCGCAATGGCAACCGATACGTCATTGGCTGACTTGACCAGAATGATCTTCATGGCGTTGTCCAGCGAAAGCTGCGAGCCCGGCTTGTAGTACATCTTGCTGGGCGGTTCCTTTGCCGCAATTGCGCTCATGGTCACAGGTGACTGCAGGGTCAATTTGCCTGACTGGATCTGCCGGAAGACCACATAGGCTGTCATCAATTTCGTCAAAGATGCCGGATACCAGCGCTGGAATGCCTGGTTGTGTTCAAGCACGCTGCCGGTTTTCACATCGACGACAATCGACGGACCGGCACTGTTGGCAGGGGCCGTCGTGGCCAGCAGCAACCAGAAGAATGCAAGAAGAACACCTGTGAAACTGGTTTTACAGCGCATTGGCACAATAAGACTCCGGCAAAGGGGTGGGATGTAAATTGTATGTACCCGAAACCTGTCCTATATGCCATACATTGAGATGGACATTTGCAAAATCAAGGACAGACTCCATGCCGATACTGAACCGTGCAGCCGAGATGCAGGACGAAATAACCGAATGGCGCCGTCATCTTCATTCCAACCCTGAATTGCTTTTTGACGTTCATGAAACGGCAGCCTTTGTCGAAGAAAAGCTGAAAGCGTTTGGCTGTGACGACGTGGTCACCGGGATAGGACGCACCGGCGTCGTTGCCGTGATCAAGGGCCGCAATGGGGGCGAAGGCAAAACAATCGGTCTGCGCGCCGATATGGATGCGCTGCCGATCAACGAGATCACCGGAAAGTCCTGGGCCTCCAAAACCACGGGCAAAATGCATGCCTGTGGCCATGATGGCCACACGGCCATGTTGCTGGGTGCCGCAAAATACCTTGCCGAAACCCGCAATTTTGATGGCTCGGTCGCCGTCATTTTTCAGCCCGCGGAAGAAGGTGGCGCCGGCGGCGATGAAATGGTCAAGGACGGCATGATGGAGCGCTTTGACATCGAAGAGGTTTTCGGCATGCACAACATGCCAGGCCTTGCTGTGGGGCAATTTGCAACCCGCGCCGGTGGCATCATGGCTGCCACGGACGAATTTACCATCACCATCAAGGGAAGAGGCGGACATGCCGCCATGCCCAATCAGACCGTGGATCCGATTGCCATTGGCGCCCAGATCGTCTCGGGACTGCAATTGATTGCATCACGCAATGTCGACCCACTCGAGTCCGTCGTTGTTTCCGTGACAAAGTTCAATGCCGGAAACGCCTATAACGTCATTCCCGAAGAGGCGCTGCTTGCCGGAACCGTTCGCACCCTGGATGCCGATGTGCGCGCTTTGGCAGAAAAACGCATTACGCAGATCGTCAATAATATTGCGCAGGCCCACGATGCCGAGGCGTCCATCCACTATCACCGCGGTTATCCTGTGACCTTCAACCACGCCGACCAGACCGATTTTTCAGTCTCCGTCGCCGCCGAAATATCCGGCGCGGACCATGTCGACGAGAATATTGCGCCGACAATGGGCGGAGAGGATTTTTCCTTCATGCTGGAAGCGCGGCCGGGATCATTCATCTTCATCGGCAATGGCGATACGGCAGGCCTGCATCACCCGGCCTATGATTTCAACGACGACATCATTCCGCTTGGTGTGACCTATTGGGTAAAACTCGCCGAAACGTCTCTGGCACGCACTTAAGCCGCTCAAACGTGAACCGATCACTGCCCTGATATAACAGCCGCAGTGATCGGTGCCTTAAAGTCCGATGGATACGTCACGCCCGGCCGATTTGATGGAAACCGAAAAGCCGGCAACCAGATCGACAAGAGCAATAACGGTCAGGACGAAAAAGATATCCGTTGCCGCATCCGCGACAAGCAGAAACTCAATCAGAAATGCAATGAATACAAAAGCAGACAACATGTGATCCACCACCGACCAACTGCCCGTGCGCGTGGATTTCAGCACTTCGAAAAACAGCAGGACCAACGCTGTGACGATCACGGTATCGCCGAGATCCATCGACCATTGCGCACCGGAAATCATTTGCACGCTGAATATGTCGGAGGTCAGCGCAGCGACACCTGAGCTTCCCAGGAATCCGAAGATCAGTGCATTGTAAAAAATCAATGGAACGATCATCAATGGGATTATCGTCAACATGCCAGTGCCCTTGCCTTGTTTGACCAGAGTATGGCGCTTCTGACGCGCCCCTGTCGGAAGACCGCTGTGCATTCCTCCAGGAACTCTGATGTAATAATTGATCCTCAATTGAAACAATAGGTAAAAGCAAGCAAAAAAGGCCGGTGGGACACCAGCCTTTTGTTTTTTACTTATAAAGAGACATGCGGCATAGCCGTCACATCAGCCACCAATCCGAAAATTGGTCTATCGTTGAGGATCAGGCGTTTTCTTTGACCGTCAGCACCTGACGACCGCGATACATACCGGTCTTCAGATCGATATGGTGCGGACGACGAAGTTCGCCGGAATTCTTGTCTTCCACATAGGAAGGAGCTTTCAGCGCATCGGTTGCGCGGCGCATGCCGCGCCTTGAGCGGGAAATCTTACTTTTTGGTACAGCCATTGCTTTACTCCACTCGCAGGCAATGCGTATTCTTCGGCCAGATGGCGACCGAAACAGACGCGTATGAATCTCGGAAATTGGGCGGGCTTATACCGCGCATGTGAGCGCTTGACCAGCACCTTCACGCATTTTTTTATGATTTAGGCGATTATGCAGCAGTGAAGCCACCTTTTTCCTGCAAAGTCACACCTCATCCTCATCAACCACCCATTTTTCAGCCCGCCCGGCAGTCTGCCATTCCTGCCAGGCCGAATGTGATTGCATCGCCTGCATATAGGCCTTCACCGCCGGTTTTTCGCTCAGGCAATAGACTTCAAACCGATTGATCACAGGCGCAAACATGGCGTCTGCGGCGCACAGGTCGCCGAATAGAAACGGCCCGCCATAACGCTCAAGGCAAGTCTCCCAGATCTGTTCGATACGCTTGATATCCCGGCGCGTCTCTGCCGATAGATCGATCGAGGAAGGAATCCTGCGCATATTCATCGGACATTGCGCGCGAAGCCCGAAAAAGCCGCTGAGCATCTCACAACTGACCGCGCGCGCATGGGCTCTGGCCCTCTGATCGGACGGCCACAGGCCCGTTTCGGGAAAGAGCTCGTTCAGATATTCAATGATGGCCAGAGATTCCCAAAGCCTGAACGGACCATGTTTGAGCACGGGAACCTTGTTTGTAGGCGAAAACGCTGAAAAAGCCGGATTGCCGGCCGCCATGTCAAAGGGAACCAGTTCTTCGTGAAAATGGATACCTGATGCCCGCAGGGCAAACCATGGACGCAGCGACCACGACGAATAGTTCTTGTTGCCTATATAGAGCGTCAGATCGGTCATCAGCGGCTTCCTTGCACCCCAATGGTAATTCGCCAACCCCGCATCCAAACACGCGTCCAGAAGCAACCTTGGCTCTCAATGGTTGATGTTAAGGGACCCACCAGTTGCAGGTCCAGCCAATAGAATTGATCTACGCATCAAGACATTTGATATAGGCACCGGACTGATGCGCCCGGCGTTCAACAATCGAGGCCAGCCGGGTCATGCCGCGTGACGGCTTCAAGGGATTTCGAACATGCGGATTGGGCAACGTCACGGCCAGATAGGCCGCCCGCCGACGCGACAACTGTGAGGCGGGGATGCCATAATAGTGCTGCGCGGCGGCCTCGATACCGAAAATACCCGGACCCCATTCGGCCACATTGAGATAAATCTCCATCATTCTGCGTTTCGACCAGATGGCGTCGGCACTCATGGCAAGCGGCACTTCCAGGGCCTTGCGAAGATAGGACCGGCTGGACCACAGAAAAAGGTTCTTGGCTGTCTGCATGGCTATGGTGCTTGCCCCGCGCGTCTTTTCACCGTCCAACGCGCCGTCAAGAACGATATTGAGCTGTTTCCAGTCGACACCGCCATGGAAACAATATTGACCGTCCTCGGACATCAGTACCGATTGCACCAGCGCCGGCGCTATATCATCCAGAGCCACCCATTGACGTTGGTACCCGCGCAACAAAACCGCGTCGCGCAGCATAACTGTCGAGACGGGGTGAACCGCAGAAGGGGTGTAAGCAACAAGCAATGATGCCGGCACAAGAACAATCGCGAGCAGCAGATAGAAAAACCATCGTCTGAGCAGATTGCCGGTCGGCCTGCTCGGTTGCTTTTTCTTTTTTTGCGCCAATAGTTCAACTTTCCTGACAGGTGCGATCTTCATAAAGCAGCCCGACACGAAATTGAACAACCATTTTGACAAAGTCGGCCCCGGTTGTTGCAGGGGAAGCTGTTGCAAACGGCAGGAAATCCATTGCCGATCGTTGCTCATCATGGCATGAGGGCACCATGAAAGACGAAATGCAGGAATTCAGCGAGCGCATGGCGCAGCGTGCGGATCAGGTCGACATGATGCTGTCCAAATTGCTTGATGCCCGCCTTCGCGGCGATGAGATTGCGCGGCCAGACACCTTGCTGGCTGCCATGCGGCACGGTGTATTGAATGGTGGAAAGAGGCTGCGCCCCTTCCTGCTGCTTGAGACCGCCGAATTGCTTGGGGGCGATCAGGAAGCGGCATTGCGTGTGGCTGCCGCCACCGAATGCCTGCACTGCTATTCACTGATCCATGATGATCTTCCGGCCATGGATGACGACAGTCTTCGCCGCGGCTTGCCGACGGTTCATGTCGCCTTTGATGAAGCCACGGCCATTCTGGCTGGCGACGCCCTGCTGACCATGGCCTTCGAAATCATCGCTGCGCCACAAACGGAACTGGCCGCAGGCCTGAAATCGGAACTGGTTCTGGCGCTGGCACAGGCATCCGGGCTTGGCGGCATGGCCGGTGGTCAGGCACTGGACCTGCAGGCTGAAAAATATCCGCCCGATGAGGCCGGAATCATTACTTTGCAATCCATGAAGACGGGTGCGCTGATCCGCTTTGCCTGCGAAGCCGGGGCAATTCTTTCCGCATCAAATCCGACCGACAGGGAATGCATGAAGCGTTTCGGCGAAGCAGTCGGACTTGCTTTTCAGCTTGCTGATGATCTGCTCGATGTCACATCGGACAGCCAGTCCATGGGCAAGGCAACTGGCAAGGATACCGGGCGCGGCAAGGGCACGCTCGTTGCCCTGCATGGCGCTGACTGGGCGCGAACCCAGCTGGCCGGTCTGGTCAGCGAAGCATCCAGCCTATTGGCCCCCTATGGTGAACGGGCGAGAATTCTGCTTGATGCGGCGCAATTCGTCGCCAATCGCAAGCACTGAACATCAGGCGGCGCTGCCATTCACAAAAGTGAAATTCCCGGCAAGCATTAACCGTTCCTTGAAAAAATCACACTACCATTCAGCCGATAAAAGTGCAGCAAAGTGCGCGCGCCAGCAATTTCCAACGCGCCCATGACAATTAGTCGGCTTCCTTGATATTCAGGAAACCCGGGCTTGATATGCAGGAACCCCGGGCCATGCGGCCTCGCAAAGATATTTTTGACGCTTCCTCCGAACCGGCTGAAGCATAGAACATGGTTTTTAATGGAAAAACTCAAGGACGATAAACGAAGCACGCGAAGGCTCTCCATCAGCCTGCGCGTCGGTTACGTCGCCAATCTCCTGCTGATCGGCGCCATATGCGTCTGGTTCTATGCCGAACAATCTGCCCAGAACAGGGAAATCCGCCATCTCGGTCGCTTGATAAAACAGGTGGAAAAGCTGGACAATTCATTGGCTTTTCTTGCCGAACGCGCCGAACTGCTGGGTGAAATCAAAGATGGCGCACCGTTCGAGAGCGCCAGAAAGGCGTTTTTGTACCGTCAGGCGGCGGTAAAGGGTCAGTTTCTTGAATTTCACCAACTTTGGGACGCACCTCAAACACCCGATGCGCTGAAACAGGGCGTCTATCTGATTGATCGGGAAATACGGTCGGACATACCCTTCCGGCACTACCGGCAGATGACTGATCCTGAAGAAATCGAGGCTGCAACCAATGTTGACGAACTGCGGCGCGCTGGCCAGATGCTGTCTGCAACCTATGAACAATACCTGCAAAATTCGGGCAGAAACATCTCGCGGGTGATTCTCAACTCCCTGAAGGATTCGATTGTTTCCCAGGGCAACAAGATTCTGACCTATCTGCTCACGACAATCGCGGTTCTTCTGGCGCTCGGCTTGCTGGTTTTCATGCCGATCGACATTCTGTTGCGCCGTACCCTGCGCGATCTGGACGCGGCCACCGCCCAGGCGCGCGAAGAAAGCCGCAGGGCCAAAGCTGCTGAAAAGGCAAAGTCGGAATTTCTGGCCAATATGAGCCACGAAATCAGAACCCCGATGAATGGTGTGCTCGGAATGTCGGAACTGCTTTCACGCACCGAATTGGATCACAAACAACAAACGTTCACGGACATTATCGTAAAATCCGGCCAGACATTGCTGACCATCATCAACGATATATTGGATTTTTCGAGAATCGATGCCAAGCAGATGAAATTGAATCCGACCTCCTTCAATCTGCGCGAGGCAGTGGAAGATATTACCACACTGCTGGCAGGCAATGCGGCGGAAAAAGATCTGCATTTGATCGTTCGCTATGATCCGGAATTGCCCGAAGTCTTCGTCGGCGATTTGGGCCGGATCCGTCAGGTGCTGACGAACATTGTGGGCAATGCCGTAAAATTCACGGAAAAAGGGCAGATACTGGTCAACATCACCGGCACCAAACAGGATGATCATGCGGATGTTCTCATCCGCGTCGAAGATACAGGACCCGGCATCCCCGCCGACAAGCTCAATATCATTTTCGAAAAATTCAACCAGGTGGATGCGTCCTCGACACGCAGGCATGAAGGAACCGGTTTGGGTCTGGCCATTGCCGCCGGCCTCGTCGATCTGATGGGCGGCCGTTTTGGTGTGGACAGCACATTGGGTCGGGGGTCCACATTCTGGCTCGAAATGCATCTGCCGCTATGCCTCGACAATCAGAACACCTCAGGGAAAAATCCGGTTGACCTGTCAGATGCGCGCATCGTGGTCATCGACGCAAACCCCACCAGTCAACACGTCATCCGCGAACAAATGCAAAGTTGGGCGCTCGATTGTGCGGTCGTGGAATCCATTGCGGTGGCGGACCAGGTTGTGAAGAAATCGATCGAACTTGGCGCGCCCATCAGTCTGATCATACTCGACACCCATACGCCTGAAGAATCCGGTAGACAATTGCGTGACATATTCGCCGGCTCAAAACAGATCAGCGATATTCCGGTATTGCTGATGACCGCCGTCGACCACCATGGCACCGCCGATCTGTGCAAACATTTTGGCTTTGCGGGCTACCTGACCAAACCGGTTCGCGCCTCCCTTATGCTGGAAACAATCACATCCATTCTGGGCGGCGCGCGCAACGACGTCCCCATCACCGAAATGGCGGCCAAGCCAACGGCCCATGCCAGCACAGAAATCCATGAAGAAAAGTCAAGACCTGCCACACCGCGCCCGCCTTACGGCCCTGTCAACCACTCCGGCCAGATCGACCCCACCGATAATCCTTCGCAAGTTGACATCCTCGTTGCTGAAGACAACGATGTTAATCAGATGGTTTTCAAGCATATGCTTGGGGAAACCGGTTATTCCTTCTGCATTGCCAAAGACGGTCAGGAGGCCGTTGAACTGTGGCAAGAGCTCAATCCGAAAGTGATTTTGATGGATGTCTCGATGCCACGCAGGAATGGCTATCAGGCAACAGCCTTTATCCGCGGCAAGGAAAGGGACACTGGCACCTATACGCCGATCATCGGTGTAACGGCACATGCCTTGAAAGATGATCGTAACCTGTGCATTGAAGCAGGCATGGATGATTACCTGCCGAAGCCCATATCAACGGAAAAACTGGTCGTCTTGATTGAACGATGGCTGGACAACAGCACAGCGAAAAGCGGCAGATCAACAGACAGGGACGTGCAAAACGGCTTGTCGGCAAATGGGATTATTTGACGGTGGCAAGCGCCTCTGAGCCTTGCACCATATTTCCCTTGTCCTCACCACCCTCGCCGACCCTGTTCTGGCCGAATCGGTTTTTGATGTAATCTCCCACCATGGCCTCGAATTCGGCGGCAATATTTGCCCCGCGCAGGGTTTTGACCTTTTTTCCATCGACAAACACAGGCGCCGCCGGGCTTTCACCGGTACCGGGAAGAGAGATTCCGATATCGGCCTGCTTTGATTCACCGGGGCCATTGACGATACAGCCCATGACGGCAACGCTGAGGGCCTCGACACCCGGATATTCTTCACGCCATGTCGGCATGTTGCGACGAAGATCACCCTGAATTTTTTCAGCCAGTTCCTGAAATGTTGTGGACGTAGTCCGACCACAACCCGGGCAGGCGGCTACAATGGGCATGAACTGCCTGAAGCCCATGACTTGAAGCAGTTCCTGCGCCACCTGGACTTCTCTGGTCCTGTCTCCGCCCGGCGCCGGCGTCAGCGAGATGCGAATCGTATCACCAATGCCCTGCTGCAGCACAATGCCGAGGGCCGCTGATGAAGCAACAATACCCTTGGTCCCCATTCCGGCTTCGGTCAGACCCAGATGCAGCGCATGGTCCGACCGGCGCGCCAGTTCCGTATAGACGGCAATCAGGTCCTGCACCTGGCTGACCTTGGCCGACAATATGATCTTGTCGCGCGGCAGCCCGATCTCTTCGGCCAGATCCGCCGACAACAATGCCGATTGGACAATCGCTTCCTGCATGACCTGCTGGGCGTTCTGCGGGCCGCCTTTTTGCGCGTTTTCATCCATCAGCCGCATCAGCAACACCTGGTCCAGCGAGCCCCAATTGACGCCGATCCGCACCGGTTTTCCATGGCGGATGGCGATCTCGATGATCTGCGCAAACTGCTTGTCTTTTTTGTCCTTGAAACCGACATTTCCAGGATTGATGCGGTATTTTGCCAGCGCTTCGGCACAGGCCGGGTGGTTTTGCAGCAATGTATGGCCGATATAGTGGAAATCGCCAATCAGCGGCACATCCAGACCAAGTCTTTCCAGCCGCTCGCGAATCTTTGGAACGGCAGCCGCACTCTCATCCCGGTCCACTGTTATACGCACGATCTCCGATCCGGCTTTCGACAGCGCGGCCACCTGGGCCACCGTTGCGTCGATATCTGCCGTATCGGTATTGGTCATCGACTGGACAACGATCGGATGCGCGCCACCGATCAACACACCGCCGACATCAACGGCAACGGACGGACGCCTTGCAAAAACCTGAGAATGATACGTATTCATGGACTGTTCGGGCTCCACTTGGCCGATTCACCTGATTACCGGGAGGTGGTATAATCGACCTGTTTTGTCAACACGATGACCGCTTCATTGGCCAGCGGCCTATTTATTTGTTCCCGCTATCACGATCAACTTTACGATCGTCCTGAGTTCGGCTTCGATCTGATCAATGGACCCGGCGCGCATCTTGGTCCCCTCGGCCGCATTGACCAGCACGCGTGCCAGCCGTGCACAGGTCAGGGAAGGAGCGGGCAGGTGAAATTCTCCACGCTCAACCGAACTCTGCAAGCCCTCGGTCAGGGCATTTTCCATATCCGACATCCATTCATCAAACAGATCGCCGGCAATTTCCTTGTTCAATCCGATCAATTCCTCGCCATGCGGGGTCTGCGCAATGTCACGGTGCACCTGCACGAAGCCGCATTCAAGCGCCGCATATAATCTGTCCTCAAGCGGCAGATCGGACAGAAAGGCCTTCTGCAGATTGGAAATCATCTGCACCTTCAGCGCCTGGACAAAGGCTCTGAAGATATCCGCCTTGTTCTTGTAATGCTGGTAGAGCGCCGGGCGCGAGGTGCCGGCGGCATTGGCGATATCCTCCATTGACGTGCGCTTGAAACCATAGGTCACAAACCGTTCAAAGGCAGCCTCAAGGATAAGGTCACGTCGCGGATCACCGGTGCTTGGTATCATCATCTTGACATTCTGACACTTTTTGTTATTTTGTCATTACTGCACTCTGCTGCCATCAGCAAGTGCACTAGTGCACCATAGACGATGCTTAACGCAAGTCCGGCCCAAAGGAAGAAAAGCCATGAAACTCTCTGTCAACGGGACTGTTCATGATCTGGACATTGAACCCGAAATGCCTCTCCTTTGGGTTTTACGCGACGAACTCGACATCAAGGGACCAAAATTCGGGTGCGGCATTGCCGCCTGCGGTGCCTGCACCGTGCATGTTGATGGGGAACCGGTTCGCTCCTGTACATTGCCGATCGGCGACGTGGAGGGCGAAGTCACCACCATAGAGGCCATTGGCAGCGCTGATTCCCTGCATGCGGTTCAACAGGCCTGGATTGAAGAACAGGTGCCCCAATGCGGCTATTGCCAGTCGGGTCAGATCATGAGTGCGGTCGCCCTGCTGCGCGAAATACCCAATCCCAGCGACGAGGACATTGACAGCGCCCTGTCGGGAAATCTTTGCCGTTGTGGCACCTACCCGGCAATTCGCGCCGCCATAAGGCGCGCGGCAACCAAGAATATCGGAGCCTGAGCCTTGAGCGAGCAGCAACACAAACCGAAAAAATCCCGCCTCGGCAAAATTGCACGACGGACGTTTCTGATTGGCACCGGCGCCATCGCTGGCGGATTGGCCGTCGGCTACTATTCTTACCAGCGCGGTTTTGACAACCCGCTTCTGAGCGATCTGGACAGGGGTGAATCGACCTTCAATCCTTTCGTCAAAATCGCCACAGACAACACCATCACGATCATCGTTCCGCGTGCCGAAATGGGTCAGGGCGTCACCACCACACTGGCGGCGCTGGTTGCCGAGGAACTGGATGTCGCGCTTGATGCCGTGACAGTTGAACACGGCCCTGCATCCTCCGCCTATCTCAATCAGGCAATGCTCATCGACGCCGCGCCGGTGCCGGCCTTCGACGACAGTTTTACCGCTGGTGGATATCGCGGCGCCATGGAAATCCTGTCCAAATTCCTCGCCATTCAGGCCACCGGCGGTTCCTCTTCAACCGTCGATGCATTTGAAAAAATGCGCTTTGCCGGTTGCGCGGCAAGGGAAGTGCTCAAACAGGCAGCAGCGGAAAAATTTGACGTGTCGCCCGCCGCTCTGGCTACCAACAACGGCAGGGTAGAGGACACGGCCAGCGGCCGTTCAGCGACCTATGGCGAACTGGCAGCACGCGCGGCTACAATGTCGCCGCCGGCCAACATGCAACTGCGCACCCGTTCGCAATGGAAGCTGCTGGGCAAGTCGCAGCCCCGCACGGATATCAGGCAGAAGGTAACCGGCGCTCCAATATTCGGCATCGACGTGGACCTTCCCGACATGGTCTACGCCACCGTCAAGATGAATCCGCATCTTGGCGGCCGCGTCAATTCCATCGATGCCAGCCAGGCGGCAGATATGAAGGGCGTCATCAAGGTTGTGCCGATCGAAAGCCAGACCGGCAACGGATTTGCCGTTATCGCCGACAACAGCTGGCGCGCCTTCCAGGCCGCCGAAGCCGTCACTGTCGACTGGGGACCAGCGCCCTACCCGGCTGAAACGGCACAAATCACCGGGCAATTGCGCGAAACCCTGGAGACCGGCGATCGCTTTTCACTGCGCGAAGCCGGCGATCCGGACACGGCCTTTTCAAACAGCGCCCCGGACCAGGTTCTGGAGGCCGAATATGAAGTTCCCTTTCTGGCCCATGCCACGATGGAGCCGATGAATGCCACTGCGCGCTTCAAGGACGGCAAGCTGGATATCTGGTCCCCTAACCAATCGCCGACGATCATCCGGTCCGTCTGCGCTTCGGTCGCCAACCTCGACCCAGATCAGGTCCACGTGCATACAACATTTCTGGGCGGCGGTTTCGGTCGGCGCTCCGAGGTTGATTTCTCGATTTATGCGGTCAAATTGGCCATGGAAACCGGCGGCAGGCCCGTCAAGGTTACCTGGACGCGCGAGGAAGACATCACCCACGACACCTATCGCCCTGCAGCACTGGCCCGTTACCAGGCGCTGCTGAACGATCAGGGCATGCCCACCGCGCTGCGGGCGACGGTGGCATCACCCTCCATCATCCCCAGTCTGATCGGGCGCACCTACCCCAGCCTGCCTGCGGGCGGTCCCGACAAGACCCTCATCGAGGGTGCCTATGACCAACCCTATGCAATCGACAATTACCGCATTGATGCGGCCAAGGCAGAGATTGCGGTCCCGGTTGGTTTCTGGCGTTCGGTCGGCAATTCCTTCAACGCCTTCATGCAGGAAAGTTTTCTTGACGAAATTGCCGCAAGCACCGGCAAGGACCCACTGGCCCTGCGCCTGGAACTGAGCAAATCCTGGCCGGTCGCCACCCGGGTTCTGGAAAAAGTCGCACAGATGGCCCATTGGGGCGAGACATTGCCGAATGGCCGGGCACAGGGCATTGCCTTCACGCTCTCGTTTGGAACCTGGGTCGCGCAGATCGTCCAGGTCAGGGAGATTGATGGTTCGATCAAGATCGAAAAGGTCTGGTGTGTCGCCGATCCCGGAGAAGTCCTGGATCCAGCCATATTCAAGGCGCAGATGGTGTCGGGGATCATCTTTGGCCTGTCATCGGCCATCGGCCAGGAAATCACCTTCTCCGAGGGCATGGTTGAACAATCGAATTTTCACGATTTTGACGCGATGCGGATGAATCAGTGCCCCGCCATAGAAGTGGAGATACTGGAAAATTCCCCGCATATGGGTGGTGCGGGCGAACCGGGAACACCGCCGTCCATACCCGCCCTTGCCAACGCCATTTTCGCACTCAATGCAAAACGCATCCGGCACCTGCCGCTGTCGCGGGAGGTTGATTTCGCCTGAATTTTCAAGCGCAACAGACAGCAAGCGCCGTCAATGATGCATTGCCACCGTGTTTCCGGAAAGACACAACTCCCGGAAACACCTTCGTTTTCACTGCACGTGAGACAGGCATAGTTCAGGCGACAACGGGGAGATTCTCCGGGCGCACAGCCGGTGCGATCACACCCAGCTCAGCAAGTGAGGTGGCAATGGCTGTCTGTGTGTCTGTTATCGGTATCGCACCGATCAGAACCTCCAATTTGTGCCCATCCAGCGCATGCGGCTCCTTCCACAGGTAGGACATTTCACAGACCTCCCTCAGCATCGGCACGACCAGGGCGCCCAGCCGAAACAACAGCCAGGGAACATTGGCGCGCTTGAGGTCGGAACCAATGGCCACTTCACAGTGGTGCTTCATTTCATTGCCGGTCATTGCATGCCCCGGAAACAGAAACTGCTCAAATGGCGACAGTTCATCGGCGTGAGCGGCCAATTGCACAAAGCTGTCGGCAAGGTCCGGCAGATAGGCCCAGCTGTGCACCACATTCATCGGACCGGGATAGGTAAAGACACCCTTCTTCATCTTCGCAGCAATGGCAAGATCAAACCACGACCCGGGCATTTTGCCACCGTAAAAGTCGCCCGCGCGCAGGATGATGGTCTGTACGCCATGGCTGGATGACTGCTGCCTGAAATAGTCTTCCACTGCACAGCGCAGGGTGCCCTTGCGTGTCGTCTTCGAAATGGCCGTATCGTCCTTGACGAGGGGCGGGATCTTGTGGCCGTAATTGTAGACATTGCCCGGGAAAAGGTGGATGGCGCCGTGCTCCCGGCACGCAGCCATGACATTTTCGCCCATCGGCATCAGGTTTTTTTTCCACTGCGTGTAGATTGGATTGAGGCCATTGAAGATGAAATCCGAACCGTGGGTGGCCTGCACCAGGGATTGCCGGTCGAGCGCATTGGCGGCCCGTTGTTCTATTGCTGCCGGAAGCCCTTTTGCCGTGCCTGTCCGTGTGATGGCAACGACATGGTATCCGGCGCGATAGAACGCCTTTGCCGCCATATTCGAAAGCCTGCCATTGGCACCAAGTATTGCGATCGTTTTCATGTGAGACTCCTTTGAATCAGTCTGTACGGGATCGGTCTCGACAATATCGCTTCAATTTCGTATCTTAAATCGACATAAATGGATAATTGTAATTCAAATTTGAATTGAGGGATGATGGACTGGCAACAGGTACAGTGTTTTCTTGCAGTCGCAGAACGTGGAACGCTGGCCGCCGCAGCGAGTCATCTGGGCATGAGCCAGCCGACGCTGGGACGGCACATCAATGCGCTGGAGGCCTCTTTGGGGCTGGCATTGTTTATCCGCAGCCGAAAAGGCATGGCGCTGACTGAAGCCGGCCTGTCGATCGTCGATGACGCCAGAGGCATGCGGGACGAAGCCGACCGTATTGCCCTCAAGGCCGCCGGCAGCGCACAATCGGTCAGCGGTTCCATACGGATCACCGCCAGCGATATCGTCTCCACCTATGTTTTGCCGCCGATCATTGCGGCCCTGGGCATTGCCGAACCCGACATTGAGGTCGAACTTGTCCCCAGCAATACGCTTGAAAACCTGCTCAGACGTGATGCCGACATCGCCGTCAGGATGGTGCGTCCCATGCAAAATGATGTCATCGCCCGCAAGACCAACGAAATGGGCATGGGGATCTATGCCCATGAGCATTATCTTGCCCGCCGGGGCGAACCAGCCAACATGGAAGAGTTTTTCCGGCACCGGCTTATCGGCATGGATCGGTCCAACCTGATCATCGACGGCATGCACGATTTTGGAATTGCCGCAGAGCGAAACATGTTTTCGGTGCGCACCGATGATCAGGTTGCCTATTGGGAATTGATCAAAGCGGGTGCGGGAATTGGATTTGCGGCACATTTTCTGGCCAATGGCGCGCCGGGCCTGCGACGTATTCTGCCCGACATCACGATCCGGGCTCTGCCGGTCTGGCTGGCTTCGCACCGCGAATTGCGCACCAGCCAGCGTATCCGCCGCGTGATGGATTTCCTGCATGAACACATCAGTGCCTTGCCATTGAAGCAGGGGATGCCGGAACACGATACAGTTGAGCACTGAAGCCGGGTGATGGTTAAATACCGCGATTGCAAACCAAAGCCATAGGCGCAAATCGACGCGCGCAGTCAGATATCAAGTCAACTGGCGCAAACCGGCTTTCCACCATCAAATGCTTCCATTTGATGGTGAACCGCTTTATTGCCAGTTTATGAGCGTTTTTGTTGTGGTCAATCCGCAGGCGGGCAGCGGGAGAACAGGCCGCCGATGGCCGGATATCGCAAAGCGGATTGCCGACCAGATCGGACCCTTTGATCATGCCCTGACAACCGGCAACGGCGAAGCCTCACATGTGGCACGCCAGGCCATCGCCGGGGGTGCAACATTGGTGATTGCCGTCGGCGGTGATGGCACCATAAGCGAAACAGTCAACGGCTTTACCGATGCCATGGGCACTGTGAATGCTACTTGCGCCTTTGCCGCCATCAGCGAGGGCACCGGGGCGGACTTTGCCCGCAACCCTGCACCTGAAGGGTACAGCAATGACCCAGTCGCTGCCATTGCATCAGGACAACGCCGTCGCATAGACCTTGGGCGGGTGACCTATACCGATGATGCCGGTCAGCGTGATTCGCGCCTGTTTATCAATATTGCCAGCATGGGTCTTTCCGGCGCGGTCGACCGGCAGGTCAATGCCGACCGGGTGACGGGGTTTCTGCCGGGAAAACTTGTCTTCTATCTGGCAACCCTGCGCGCCCTGATGCGCCATGAGAATCAGACCGTGCGCCTGACCATTGACGACACGGAGCCCTTCCTGGTCGAACTTACCATGGCGGCCATTGCAAATGGTCAATATTTCGGTGGTGGCATGCGCGTTGCACCGCAGGCCCGTCTGGACTCCGGCCTGTTTGAAATCATTGTCCTGAGTTGCGGTTCCAGATTGAGCCTCATCAAGGACCTGTCCCAGGTCTATCGCGGTGCCCATATGAACCATCCGATGATCATCGCGCGCAAGGGCCGCCGCATCGTCGCCGAGGTAATGACCCCCGGCAACGGCAAGGTCCCGCTCGACATCGATGGTGAATCACCGGGATATCTGAAGGCCGAATTCGAGATTCTGCCAGGTGCACTTCTGCTCCAGCAATGATCCGCTTTAGAGGTGTTCAGCAGCCCCGTCGGCGGGTGCCACGAGATCCGCCGGATGTACGATGGCCGAAAGCATGAGCACCACAGCAAATAGGGCAGCCAATCCCATGAATGCGACTGAAAAGCTGTTGTGTTCGGCCACAAAGCCGATCAGAGCAGGCGCCAGCAGAATGCCGGAATAGCCCATGGATGTGGCAATGGATATGCCGACACCGGGCGGCAGGTCAGGCAGGTTTCCGGCCGCTGAAAAGACCACCGGCACCAGATTGGCAATACCGATACCGGCCAGCGCAAAACCGGCAATGGCCCAGGTCGAATCGCTGGCGGTTGCCGCCATGACCATGCCGCATGCACCGACAATGGCCGAATAACGCACCGTCCTGACAGAACCAAAGCGCTGGCGTACAGCATCACCCACAAAGCGCATCAGGGCCATGGTTGCGGCAACAGCGCCAAAGGCCAGGCCGGAATAGGTCACATCTGCTCCAAGATCCTGTCGCAGGTAAAGGGCGCCCCAATCGAGGATCGCCCCTTCGGGTACCATCGAAAACAGGGCGACAAGACCCAGCAGATAGGGCATCGGTGCCAGGCTCAGCCGGAAACGCGGTTTGTCTTGCGAGAGCAGCGGAAGATCAGGTGCAAGACGGTTGAAACAGGCCAGAGCCAGGGCAAGAGATATCAGAGACACAACGATAGCCTGTGCCGACGTACCCAGCCAGTCGATCAACACGCCACCGGAAACAGCGCCACACAGGCCGCCAAGGCTCCAGAAACCGTGGCACGATGACATGATGGCACGCGTCAAACGCCTTTCCACCACGACCGCGTTGGAATTCATGGCAATGTCCATTGAACCGATGATGCCACCAAACACAAACAACGCGGCCACGAGCACCCCCACATTGGGCGCCAACGCAACAGGCAATATGACCAGCCCACACACCACACTGGTCGCGCGCAGCACCGGCAGCGTGCCAATACGGGCAATCAATGCACCTGACAGCGGCATGACAAACAATGAACCCAGCCCCAGCGCCAGAATCATCAACCCCATTTGGGTTTCCGACAATCCGTGACGCCCCGCGACTTCCGGCACAAGGGGTGCCCAGCTGCCGACGATGAATCCATTCATCAAGAACAGTGCCGATACTGCTGCCCGCATGCGCCCCGGTTCCCCTTCAGACAATAGCGTGGGTCAGAACTCAATAGAACATTTTGTGGCCCCACACATCACGATCCATGACATCAGGAATAGACCACCAGAAGGTCCTTTGCATCGATCTGATCGCCCGTTTTGACGAGGACTTCCGATACAACCGCATCTCTTTCCGCATGGATGGCCGTTTCCATTTTCATGGCCTCGATCGACAACAGGACGTCGCCGGCCTGCACCTTTTGTCCTGCAGCAACAGAGACGGTGGAGACAACGCCTGGCATCGGCGCGCCCACCTGGCTGTCATTGCCGGCTTCCGCCTTGCGGCGTTGCGCTGCGGCGGAAACGCCATGGATCCGGTCGGGCACCAGAATACGGCGCGGCTGGCCATTGAGTTCGAAGAACACCGTCACCATGCCCTTTTCATTGGCTTCACTGACGGCGAGGTTTCGAACGACCAGCGTGACGCCTTTTTCAAGGTCCACAAACAATTCATTGCCTGTCGGCAGGCCGTAAAAATAGGAAGGCGTGGGCAGAGTGGAGACCGGACCATAGGTATTGAGCGCCATGGCATAGTCGGTAAAGACCTTCGGATACATCATGTAGGATGCAAATTCGAATTCATTGACCGGCCGGTCCAATGTTGTCTCGATTGTCTTGCGTTCGGCTGCAAGGTCTGCGTCTTCCAGCAATGATCCCGGACGCACCGTATAGGGCGTATCGCCCTTCAGCACCTTGTCTTGAATGTCCTTCGGCCAGCCACCGGGAGATTGTCCCAGATCACCGCGCATCATGGACACCACGGAATCGGGGAAGGAAACGTCGCGTTGCGGGTCCTTCACATCTTCCACCGACAGGTCCTGGGAGACCATCATCAGCGCCATGTCACCCACCACCTTGGACGAGGGTGTCACCTTGACGATGTCACCGAACATCTGGTTGACGTCGGCATAGGTCTGGGCAACTTCGTGCCATCGGCTTTCGAGCCCCAGAGACCGCGCCTGTTCCTTCAGATTGGTGAACTGTCCACCCGGCATTTCATGCAGATAGACTTCCGATGCCGGTCCCTTCAGGTCACTTTCAAAAGCCACATATTGTGCACGAACTTCCTCCCAGTAGAAGGAAATACGGCGGATCCACTCCGGATCGAGTTGCGGATCACGTTCCGTGCCGCGCAGAGCCTCGACAATCGAGCCGAGGCAGGGCTGGGACGTATTGCCCGACAGCGCGTCCATGGCCGCATCAACGGCATCGACACCGGCATCCACCGCCGCCAGGACCGTTGCCGCCGAAATTCCCGACGTGTCATGCGTGTGGAAATGAATGGGCAGGTCGGTGGAATCCCGCAACGCCTTGATGAGGATTGTCGCCGCCGCGGGCTTGAGCAGGCCGGCCATATCCTTCAGCGCAATGATATGCGCTCCGGCATCGGTCAGTTCCCGTGCCAGATCCGTATAATATTTCAGGTCATATTTCGGCCGAGCGGAATTCAGGATATCCCCGGTATAACAGATCGCCGCTTCACACAATTTGTCCTCTTCGCACACGGCATCCATGGACACACGCATGTTGTCCACCCAGTTCAGGCAGTCGAAAACGCGGAAGAGGTCGATCCCGCCAGCCGCAGCCTGCTTGACGAAATGCCGAACCACATTGTCAGGATAATTCTTGTAGCCGACACCATTGGCGCCGCGCAGCAACATCTGCAACAGGATATTGGGAGCACCGGCCCGGATCTTCGACAGACGTTCCCATGGATCTTCGGTCAGGAACCGCATCGACACGTCGAAGGTCGCGCCGCCCCAGCATTCAAGTGACAGGAGATTGGGCAGTGCCCGCGCATAGGTGCCGGAGATACGCGCGATATCATAGGTCCGCATGCGGGTGGCCAGCAATGACTGATGACCGTCGCGCATGGTCGTATCAGTCACCAGCACCCGCTTTTCATTGCGCATCCATTCGCCGAATTTCTTCGGCCCCAATGCGTCAAGCCGCTGCTTGCTGCCGTCGCTGACTTCACCGGGGCCGACATGCGGCACGGCGGGCAGATTGGCATCTGCGGCAGGGAGCACCCTGTTGCGCGTTTCGGGATGGCCGTTGATGGTGACATCGGCCAGATAGGTCAACAGCCGGGTGGCCCGGTCCTGTCGTCTGACCTGGGCGAACAGTTCCGGCGTATTGTCAATGAATTTGGTCGTGTAGCTGTTGTCGCGAAAATGCTCGTGGCCGATAATGGCTTCCAGGAATGTCAGATTGGTCGCCACACCGCGAATGCGAAATTCGCGCAGCGCCCGGTCCATCCGCTTGATCACCTCTTCCGAGGTGGGCGCCCAGGCCGTCACCTTTTCCAGCAGGGGGTCGTAGAACCGTGTGATCACCGCACCGGAATAGGCGGTGCCGCCATCCAGCCGGATACCAAAGCCCGTTGCCCCGCGATAGGCGGTGATGCGACCGTAATCCGGAATGAAATTCTGTTCGGGATCTTCAGTGGTGATCCGGCACTGCATGGCATGGCCATTGAGAGCGATATCGGCCTGCGCCGGAACACCCGACTGCGGGGTGCCGATGGCGTGGCCGTCAAGAATATGGATCTGCGCCTTGACAATATCGATCCCGGTGACTTCCTCGGTGACCGTATGCTCGACCTGAATGCGCGGGTTGACTTCGATGAAATAGAATTCGCCGCTATCGACATCCATCAGGAATTCGACGGTGCCGGCTCCGACATAATGGGTTGCTTCACCTATTTTGATTGCATAGGCCGCCAATGCCTGACGCTGTGCATCGACCAGATAGGGCGCCGGAGCGCGTTCAACGACCTTCTGGTTGCGCCGCTGGATCGAACAATCACGCTCAAACAGATGCACCACATTGTTGTGCGTATCACCCAGTATCTGGACCTCGACATGCCGGGCACGCTCGATCAGCTTTTCCAGATAGACCTCATCCTTGCCGAAAGCCGCCCGCGCTTCACGCTTGCCCTCTGTCACCTCGCGCGCCAGATCCTCCTCGGAGCGGATCACCCGCATGCCGCGACCACCGCCGCCCCAGGATGCCTTCAGCATCACCGGATAGCCAACTTCACGGGCCATTCGTGCCGCTTCTTCCATATCATCAGGCAGCGGAACAGTGGCCGGCACGACCGGAACGCCAACCTCCATTGCCAGATTGCGGGCAGCAACCTTGTTGCCCAGCCGACGCATGGTCTCGGGCTTGGGGCCGATGAACAGAATATCGTTTTGCGCGCAGGCGTCGGCAAACTCCGGACTCTCGGACAAAAGCCCGTAACCCGGGTGAATGGCATCGGCGCCCGACAATTTGGCAACACGGATCATCTCATCGATCGACAGATAACTCTCAATGGGCCCAAGGTCGGCCGAAAGATGCGGCCCTCGGCCAACCTGATAGGATTCATCCGCCTTGAAACGATGCAGTGCCAGCTTGTCTTCTTCGGCCCATACAGCGACCGTTTTCAGCCCCAGTTCGTTGGCAGCGCGGAAAACCCTGATGGCAATTTCGGATCGGTTCGCAACGAGAATTTTGGTCATAGGCAAGGCGCAATACTCCAGCGATGTGCAGTGCAGCGGTTAGGGCCGCATTCGCCCTCTTTTAAGTCATATCTACGTTATGTAAAAGCTGCACCAGCAAGATTTTCGCAACACCTGTGTGTTCACTGTGCATCGCAGCAATGCAAGACCGGGATTCATTGGCCCCGGTGAAATCAAAAAAAACACCAACGCGAGCTGCGATAGCAGGCTCGGCCACCGGCATCGCTTGGATTTTTGCCCGCAATCAGCGGATGACTCAGGAAATCAGGCCAAGGCGGAAGGCGATGGCCACAGCGTGGTGCCTGTTCTTTGCCTTGAGTTTTATCTGCAGGGCATTCATGTACCAGTCGACCGTGTGGTTCGACAGTTTCAGCACCGCTGCAATCTCGTTTGAAGTCATGCCATCGGCCAGATAACTCAGCGCTTCCATTTCCCGACGCGTCAATTGCACGTCGACACTGGATGACAATTCTTCATTCATGATCGGATCAGACAGTTCCAGCAGGCGCCAGAACACGATCTTGGCCATGGCATCAAACTCGATCATCTCCAACGGACTGAGGTCGACCTGTTTGCCGCCAATGGTCAGATTGCCCATCAACCCACGGCGTCCGTGAATCGGAAAGATATAACCACCCTCAAGGCCGAATTTCAGCGCATCAACCATCATGCGTTGCATCCGTCGGCGGTGCGGGTCGGAGATAAAGGCGGGAACCGCATCGGCCCAACTGAAGCCCATGCGGGCATGCCCCAGATAACGAATCGTCGGATCAATCAGGACATATTTCTTCTGCATGTAGCGTGTCGGCCAGCCTTCCGGCCAGCGACCGGCCAGAACAAGGCTCAAGGGGTCTTCCGATGCCTTGGGCTGGCGGATGATTCCATAATAGTCAAAGCCATAGGCATCCAGCACAGCTTCGAATCTTTCGATGATCTCCGGCTGTGTCTCCAGCTCATTGATTGAATCGAGAAAGTCGATTACGGATTTGATTCTCACAGAAATGTTCCACCCTCAACTACGTATGTCATCGTTTCGTGCAGATCATCTGCCAGACTGAACCACCCGGTCCCGCGACCAGGACACAGCGTGTGCCTGCTCTCAAATGTTCGAATAGAGTCAGTTTTTGCTGATCCTGTCTTTCTGGCTCTGATGATGCAGATCCCTCGCCACATACAGTCCTCGTTACAAATGATCATAACCATTCTCACACGGATAGAAAAGCCAGTGATTGCTTACAAAGCCGTATAGCGTGTATACAATGAATGCATTCCTCTTATGGGTGTATAATTCAAGTGACTTGCCTGTTTCAAGGTTGCTGATATGATTCAGTCCATGGTTGTTCACAAAAATATAGTCGCAATTTGTCTTTGTTCACTTGCTCTCTTCGCACTGGTCGCCAAATCCGACCAGGCGCGGGCAAAACCGGCATTCAAGAATTTCGTTGAATCGCTTTATCCCGAGGCCGCCGCAGCAGGCGTTGAATGGAATACATTTGAAGCGGCCACAGCTGGCCTCACCATGAACAACAGCGTCAAGAAACTGACCAAAAGCCAGCCTGAATTTCGCCGATCCATCGGGCAATATGTGGAAAAGGCGGTGAATGCCGGACGGGTTAAAACCGGGCGCGCAATGGCAAAAAAATACCGCCGGACGTTGGCCGCCATTGAGAAGAAATACGGTGTCGACCGCTACGTTGTCTTGGCAATCTGGGGGATGGAGACCAATTACGGTGGCTATATCGGCAAGAGCGACGTCCTGCGTTCACTCGCGTCGCTCGCCTATATTGGCTATCGGGGAGACTATTTTCAAAAGGAGTTCATCAATGCGCTTCTGGTTATCCAGCAGGAAAAGATAAGCCGCGCCAGAATGCAAGGCTCCTGGGCCGGAGCCGTAGGACATACACAGTTCATGCCCTCGAGTTTCCTGAAATATGCCGTCGACCACAATGGCGACGGCAAGCGCGACCTGTGGGGCAGCAAGCCGGATGCACTGGCTTCAACGGCCAATTACCTGAAGGAACACGGCTGGAAATCCGGAATGCCCTGGGGCTATCAGGTCAACCTGCCCAAAAACATCGATCTCATGGATGCCGATGATTCCTTCAAGAACTGGGCGCGCCGCAATGTGCGCCGCACCGATGGCGGCAAACTGCCGTCAAGCGGCAATGCCACGCTGTTTTTTCCCAGCGGAATAGAAGGGTTGGCTTTTCTGGTGACAGAAAACCTGCCGGCGATCAAAACCTATAATTTTTCCGATGCCTATTCCCTTGCCGTCGCCCATCTGGCCGACCGGATCGCAGAACGCAGCACGCCATTCAAGGGCAACTGGAACACCGAACGCCCCCTCAACAAGAGTGAGCGGATCGCTCTTCAGGAGACCCTGCTGAAAGCAGGATACCCCGTCCCGCGTACCGATGGCCGCATTGGTCTTGAGATGCGCGCCGTCATTCGCAGCTATCAAAACCGTAACAATATGCCACCCGACGGGCATGCCGATGAGGATGTCTACAAGGCTGTGATGGGGCGATAGAAGGCGTGTAAGAATTGATTAACCAGACTTCATGATTCCTGTGCGTATGTCTCGCAGGAACCGCAAATTGCATCATTCTTGCCGGCGATTTCTCAATCAACCACAATATTGACATTGGCGGTTTGCCCTGACGCATCGATGACGGCAAGCGTTGCGCTGCCGCGACCATCCGGCATCCATTGCCAATTGCGCTGACGGACCCATTGCTCAACCGGACTGCCATTGGCAAGCCAGCGAAAGGGTGGCCTGCCACCCTGCAATTTCAGCACCAGCGGATCAAAGTGCTGTCCCGAGCCGCGACTGAGTTCTATGCGCGCGCCGTCTGGAGGATAGGCGATATGCGGCTTGCTTTCACCGGCCGCATGTTGCTGGAACGTGTCTTCGAAACACTCAAAGCGACGCATCGATTCCGGCAGATCGGCCCTGGCAATGCGCACGGCGCCGGGGGGCGCTGCCCGAAAGGGCACCAGATCGATCCCCGAGCGAGCAAAGGCTTCAAACAACACTGGCGCGGCGGCCGACAGACCGGTCAATCCCGGAACGGCACTGTTGTCCGCCCGCCCGATCCAAACGCCGATGACATAACGTCCGTCGTAGCCCACCGACCAGGCATCCCGGTAACCGTAACTCGTGCCGGTCTTGTAGGCGATGTCGAGCTGCAATGATTGCGCCGGCGCAGCGATGCCGCGCAGAATATCACCCACATGCCAGCGTGCTGCGTTTTGCAGCAACGGATTTGCCGGAGCTGTGCCCCTGGGCAGATCAACCCCGTTGGTAAGAACGGCAGAACGGCCATCCACGGTTGCCAGGCTGGTATAGACCTGCACCAGATCCAGAAGACTGATGCCAAGACCGCCCAGCCCGATCGACAGGCCTGCGCTGTCCTGCGAGGGCATCGCATAGTCAACACCGGCCTCGCGCAACAATGCGGTGAGCCGCGCCGGACCAACCGCCTGCAACAACCGGATGGCAGGGACATTCAGCGACAATTGCAGCGCCCGGCGAATGCTGACATCGCCTTGGAAATTCAGGTCAAAATTACGCGGCCGGTAGCCGGAAAAATCCGTCGGCCGATCGGCGATCAATGTTTCGGGAAGCACCAGACCTTCGCCGAAAGCCAGACCATAGATGAGCGGCTTCAGGGTTGAACCGGGTGAGCGTTGGGCCCGCGTCATGTCAATCCAGCCAAAACGACGGCCGTCAAAAAAATTCGCCGATCCCACCTGGCCCAGAATGGAACCATCGCGACTGTCAGCCATGACAATGGCAACCGATAGACGCTCGCCGAGTCGTTCTGCCGCATCGCGGGCCACCACTTCCAGATTGGCCTGAACGTCACGCAGAAGGCTGGTCTGGAGACGCCGTTCATCCGGTTCATTCTGATGGGCCCTTTGGGCCATATGGGCAGCCAGCGCAGGCAAGGCACGCCGCCTCACGGTCACATCCCGACCCGCCACGCGTTGCACCTCAGCCGGATCAATCAATCCGCTCGAGGCGGCGCGCTGCAATACCCGCAGACCGGCCTGCCTGGCCGCGATCGGATGGCGATCAGGCCTGCGCATTTCCGGTGATTGCGGCAAGGCAACCAGCAGGGCAGCCTGAGAAAGGGTCAGCGAAGACGGCTCGGCGCCGAAATAAGACAGGCTTGCGGCCCGTGTTCCCTCCAGATTGCCGCCATAGGGCGCAAGGGTGAGATACCATTGGAGGATTTGCCGCTTGGTCAGGCGTCGCTCCAGCTGCAGTGCCCGTGCAATCTGCCGCATTTTGGCGGCCAGCGTGCGCGACACACGCGGCTCCAGCAGCCGGGCCAGTTGCATGGTGATCGTCGAGCCACCGGAAACGATATGTCCGCTGGTGGCCATCTGGCGAAAGGCCCGTGCCATCGCCAGAGGATCCACGCCGTGATGCGTCCAGAAGCGCTTGTCCTCATAGGCGATCAGGAGATCGATGAATTCCGGATCAATGTCCGCAAGTTCCGCCTTCATGCGCCAGCGGCCGTCACCGGCTGCAAAGACCCGCAACAATTGCCCGTCTCGATCCAGCACCTCGGCAGACAGAGGCCTTTGGTCCGGAAGCGGCGGCGGATGGGTGTGGTCCAGCACAATCGCCAGCAGACCAACGGCAACCACCATGCAGCCGCCGATGCCCGCTACCGTCGCCAGCAATCGCAAGACGCGCGTCTTCGGCATCAATCCGCTGCCTTCACCTCAATCCAGCGCGTGGCTGTGCGGGCCACGAATTCGGGCCGGTACATATCCTCAACCTGTGCTGCCGGATGGGTATAGATGCCCGGCACAACGGCACGCACCACATAGGCCACCTGGATGGCTTTATCGATGTCATTGGCGCTGGTCTCGAAGGCTGCAACGAACCGGTCGTCACGAAATTCCACGTGCGCCGGATTGGTTTCACCCAGCCAGGAGAAATTCGCAAGCTTTGCACTTTCCACCAGTCGGGAATTGTCGATTTCCAGTCCCGCCGGCAAGAGATCTGTCACCAGGATCTGCGATCCCAGCGCATTGGTCTGCCTGATGGTGAGAACGACCACAAATCGTTCATTCTGTTTGACCGCCTCAATGGCCACCTCGTCACCATCCATTGTGTAGTATTTGCGATCAATTTCAAATCCATTGCCGCCTGCGCGTAGCGGTTCAAGTGGCGCCGCCACGCTGGTCACCCTGGCGGTGACCGGTTGATCGCCGTCATTCTCAATGCGGATCGGACGCGCTGCAAGATCGCTCCCGTCGACATTGCTGCTATAGGCCCCTTCAATGATATCGCCATCGACCCGCAGCGACAGCGTCCGGTCCGTGTCCTGCAACGCCCGGGCCGCCAGCAGCATCCAGGCCTGTTCCTGGGTGGTTCTGGCAGGCGCTGTCATTTGCCGGTCAGAGACCAGTTTGACCATGTCGCCCAAAAGCGGCGATACCGGACGGCTTTCACCCGCAAGTGCCAGCATGGCAGCATCGTCGCGCAAAAGTGACCCGTAGTTTTCATGAGCGATGGATTGTGCTGATCCGGCCAGACGATAGGCGGAAGCAAAGACCCGCTGGGCCCGCTCCGCATCACCATAAAGCGCCAGCGCGGCAGCAATCTGTGCCCGGGCCAGCGGTGACCGGAAGGCATCCAGCTGTGCATCCGCATAATAGCGCAGATCACCGGCCGAGGCGCGTTTGTTGCGCGCCAGAACATAGAGCGCATAGGCAATGCCGCCGCCATTGTCGGCCAGATCATTGTTGTAGGACAGGACATTTTGCAGATTGTCCAGCGCCAGACGCATCGCCTGTTCGGGAACCGCGTAATTCTTCTCGCGTGCCCGCGTCAGGAAATCGCCGACATAGGCGTTGAGCCATAGATCGCCGCCGCCCGGCCCCCAAAGACCGAAACTGCCTTCGGATGACTGATAGGCAAGCACACGCTCGACAGCGGATTGCACCCGGTTGCGCAGGCCTGGATCTTCCAGCAATGCGGCCGGCGCATCCAGTTCACTGAGATAGAGCAATGGCAGTGCCCGGCTTGTTGTCTGCTCGGCGCAACCATAGGGATAGCGATCAAGGGACATCAGCAGACCCGGAACATCGATATTGGCGTGCGATATGCCAATGCTGACACTCGCCCCTCCCAGATAGCTGGTGGCCAGCAATTCGCGGTCAATCATGGCGGACCCGCCATTGGCCGCCAACGGCAATTCCAGCCGCGTCGTCACCGGCAGGGTTGCCGGCCGCACCTCCAATTGCTGGACATTCTCGATGATTGTTCCGTCCGGTGCCGTAAGCCGCATGGCGATCTCGGACGTTCCGGGCTGTCCCGCCTTTACGCCAACAATCAATGATTGTGACTGTCCACGCGCCAGCGACAGCGTTTGTCCAAGACCGGACCGATCGATATCCAGCGACGGATCAGCATCCAGCGAAAGGGCGTATTCACCGGAAGGACCATCCGTAATGGCAAAATCAAAGCGCAATTGCGAGACATCGTCAGGCGCCAGGAATTTCGGCAGGCTCGCGGTGATCACCACGGGATCACGCACAACCAGATCCCTGTCGGCCTGTCCGACGCCGCTCTGCGTCCAGGCCACGGCCATCAGCTTCAGCGTGCCATTGAACTGCGGTATGTCAAAACTGACCAGTGCCTGTCCGTTATCATCCAGGGTCACGATGCCCGAATGGAGCGCCACCAACCTTTCCTTCGGCGGGCTGCCCTTGATACCCAGGGCCGGCCCGTCACCGCCGGAGCGGATCCGCCCCGTCACCCCTTGCGAACCGTCGATCAGACGCCCGTAGAGGTCACGAATTTCAAAGCCCATGCGGCGTTGGCCGAAATACCAGTTCTGCGGATCGGGCGGCGCAAAAGCCGTCAGGTTCAAAATGCCCACATCGACGGCCGCCAGTGTGAAGCGTGCCTCTTCATGGGCGCCGGCCCCACGCACGGAAACAGGTATTGTCAGCGTGCTGTTGGGAGCGATCTTCTCCGGCACATTCATCGTGACCTCAAGGGCCCGATCCTGCGGGCTGACGCTCAACCACTGGATCCCGACGGCGCGTGAAGGCATGCGGCTTGTTGCATCACTCCCCGGCCGGATCAATGTCACCATGACATAGGCGCCAGCACCCCAATCGTCGGCGACCGGGATTTCCATGACGGCGCCCTCTTCGGGAACGTCAGCCGTCAGAACCCGCCGCAGCCCGTCATTGGCGATGGTGATCAGCGCCTGACCTGCAAAACGTGGAGATATCTGCAATTGCGCAGTCTCGCCAACCCGATAGAGCGCTTTGTCGAGGGCAATTTCCAGGCCGTCGGGCGTCTCGGTGGACGCCGCGCTGACGTACCAGCCGGCACTGAATTCGATGCTGGTCGCCGGTCCGTTGATCTCGGACGATTCGACCACCAGACGATAGCGTCCCCAGCCCACGGCAGAAGCGATATCGGCAGGTGCATCGGCATTGATATTGATGGCGCCATCGGCGATCTGCCTGGTGAATTCGACCGCCTCATACCGCCAGGAATTGCCTTCCCGGTACCATTGATAATTGCGTTCAATGCGCAGCAAGGACCATTTCAGCCCATTGGCATCCTGTGTCGTGCCATCGGGACCGGCGGCAATCACCTTGAAGGCCGCCGTCGTGTTCTCACCGACAAGTCCGTCTTCAAACTCCGGCCGGATGCCGATCATCATGCCGGAAGGCCGCACCGCCATGGTGCCGGTGCGCTCCACAGCACGCCCGGTGCCTTCACTCAATCGGACGGTCAGCTCCGCCTCAAGCGGGTGGGTGGTGGAAGGCAGCGTGCCCAGTTGAATGGCAATGTCGCTCAGACCCTCGGCGTCAAGGGGCGGCACATTCGCCAGATTGACCCGCGCAGCAATGCTGTCCTCGTCCGACAGGCCAAACACATATTTGGGAAATTCCGAACGCGCGCGTACGGCCTTGAGTTTCAATTCCGCTTCAACCGCAAGCCCGGCTGCCGGGGCACCATAGAGAAAACGCCCATCGACCCTTGCGGTAGCGACGCCATCGGCCTCCAGCGGGGACTTTGGCAGATCCAGCTCAAAGGCTATCCGGTCCGGCCTGAAATCCTCGACCAGAAAGGCGGTTTCATTGAGAAAATTTGACTTGGGATCCGCATAGGTTCTGACATTCCAGGCGCCCTGCATGGCATTGGATGGTATCTCGAGGTCAAACCCGTAACCGCCAATCTCACCGCCGGTGCGCACCACGCGACGATCTTCCTTGCCGTCGGGGCGCAGCACGACAAAGGTCAAAGGCAGGTTGGAAACAGCCTCGGCTTCGTCATCGCGGATCATTGCCGACAGATGCACCGTTTCACCCGCCCTGTAGATACCCCTGTCGGTCCAGGTGAAAATATCCAGCGGACCGGGTGCAGGCCGTCCTGAAACGCCACGATCGGAAAGATCAAATCCGGCGCGGGTCATATCAAGAAAGACAAAATCGCCCCGGCCATTGTCGGCGGTCATGACCGCCGGTGCCAGAGCCTGCTTGCCACGGATCAGACCGGCAACAAAGCTTGCCCGTCCGTTTTCATCGGTAATGGCCTCACCCAGAATCTCATTGTTGCGTGCCAGCAATGTCAGCTTGAGACCGGCTGTCGGCAGAGCGCTATCGAGCGAACGGGCAAACACATGCAGACCGTCGCTGCCGGCAAGGGTGGAAAGGCCGATATCGGAAACCACAAGCCATTGCGTCGCCCGACTGCTCCAGTTATCCAGCGTCTCACCAGCCACCCGCGCCATCAGCACATAGACACCCGGCTCGCGCTCCGGAAGGGCCTCGTCGATCGGAAAACTCGTGACCGTTTCGCCATTGAGTTCGTTTTGTGTCAGCAGATCTCCCTGCCACACCAGCTCTCCCAGATCCTCACGAATATTGCCCGCATCATAGCCGTCGAGCTGCCGCAGAAACTGCGATTTGGCCAGCAACGGTGCCAGTGACCGCTCACCGATCCGGTAGAGCTCGATTTCAACCTTGTCGGCATTGACGCTGACAACCGGAATGCCCTTGCGACCGGCCTTGGCAAGGACAAAATTGTCGCCGGTAAAACGCACGGTCGGAGACCGGTCACGGACGTAGGCCGTAATGGTAACCGGCGCCAGGAGCACCTCTCCGATGTCCGCCGGCAGGCCCGCCCTCAATGACACGCGATATTCGCGGCCATGCTCCAGGCCTTCGGCGCAGATCTGCTTGTCCTTGGCAACAACGCTGCTCGCGGCGCGGCCGTCAATGGTCACAAAGGACGCATAATTGACGCCCGATTTGACCAGCGGGTCGGAGAAAACCACGCAGACACGTGCCGATGCGCTGTCGGCATCGATCGTATGTTCAACAACGCGAAACCCCTTGCGCGCAGACAGGTCCTGAAAGGCCGCGCGCACCCGCGGTGAATCCACCAGAGCAAGGCTTTCCTTGTAGGTTTCCAGCGCCGGCCGGTACTGTTGCTGGATGGCCAGCGCTCTGGCCAGTTTTGCCAGTGCATCGGCCCGTACATCAACCCTACGTGATTTTTGATAGGCATTCAGCGCCGCCGACGTGGCCTTTCGCTGCATTTCGTAGCCTTGATAATTATTTTGCGCCAGTTCACGCCATGTGGCTTCCGCAAGACCCAGCCACAGGTCAGCACTGGAGGAATCAATGGCAATGGCAACGCGAAATGCATTCAGCGCATAGGCCATATTTCCGGCTGCCAAGGCATCCTCAGCCGCAATTGTCGTGGCCGCAAGGCCGTAATCGGCCGATTGCATTTTGGCAATCTCTGCGCCTTCACGGGAGGCTTCGGCGTATAGATTTTCCGGGAGAAACGCCAGTTGCGGGGCAGCGCCGATATCGGCGCCACGGGCTGAATCATTCGCAACCGTGACCACCTTGCCGGCAATCGCCCCTTCGAACCTGTTGAGCTGATTGAAATCGGATTTCAGAAAACACCATTGCGCGCTGGAATTATAGGTAAAGGCGCGGCATTGGCGGTCGCTCAGACAGGAGGATTTGCAGCGTTCCAGCGAGACATTCTTTTCAGCCCGCAGATCAAAGCCAAAAAAATCGGCATTGTCGAAAGTGGTGATCTGGCGCGTCTCGCCCGCCTGGGCCATTCCCATGACAAGCCATCCCAGCATCAGCCCCGATATCAACACAGCGGCAATTGTTTTGAAATGATGTGGCATTGTCTCTCCCATCGAAAGCTTTTCGCTGAACCTTTCGGCTCAACTGCACCCCCTTGCAAGGATGCTTCATCCTGCAGCGTCTGACAGCGAAGGTCTGACCACGAAGACATGGCCGCCTTGCATCAAAGCACAAAGGCAGCAAAAGAGTGCGATAATTTCAAGGCTGCAGCAAAAATTCATGGAAAAATCGCCATAGCATGCAGAAAATTCAACTTTTGTTGGCCTTTGCCATCCCGGCAATGCAGTCTATAGTCGCGTTCAGAGCGCCGGCGCATAGATCATGGCGCACATGAATCGGGACTTTGGATGACGCCTGCCGTACTGCCTCTGTATAACCAGCCAGCCCATTTGATCCGCCGGGCACAGCAGCGTTTCGCCGCCCTTTTCAACGAACGGCTCGGGCACACGACGCTGACGGCGCCGCAAATGTCAGTGCTGATTGTTGTTCTTCAAAATGAGAACCTGGAACAAAAGGGCGTAGCGGCGGCGGCCGTTCTGGACCCGATGACGGTCAGCGACATCATCAGACGTCTGGAACGCAAGGGCCTGTTGCGGCGCGACCGTAGCGACAGATCACCGCGTGGCCACCTGATCAGCCTGACCGACGAGGGGCAGGCTTTGATGAAGGAAATACAGCCGAGCCTGGATGCGATCCAGGAGGAGCTTTTGTCTGACCTGTCGCAGGAAGAGCAGCGATTGTTTCTGACGCTCCTGAGCCGGGTGGCAAGGGTCAAGAACAATTTTACAGCCGGCCTTGAGCCTTGAAACCCACCATTCAGACCCACAGCCCAATTCTGTCTATCGATTCCGCGTTGGCCGGAACCGTCTGATTGGCAGTGCCTCCGTGTTTGGCTATCTCATAATCCATTGTAGACACGATGTCTGCCAGTTGGCGGCAATAGCTTTTGAGTTTGGGAAAGGTCGTGCCCCCTTTCTTCAACCAGAACCCATGATCTGCGGGGCTTCGCTGCATTTTATTGTGGTAAACCCAGATGGCTCTGCCCACGGCGCCAGCATCCGCAGTTCCCTTCGCCAGGGCATCCGCGTCTGCCTGCGTGCGCACCGTGCCATGAATGTCAAAATGCGTGAGCGTATTGTCTGTAAAGACCACTTTGAGATGCGCATGCAACTGTCCCTCTTTCTTCAACGCATCCGTGACGTTCTTGATATAGGTGTAATCGGCTCCCGAGGCTTTGTCGCTGAAACCGTTGTCCTTGAGAAAGGTCGCTATCATGATGAATCTCCTTTTTTCAGCGGTTGGCGCGTATAGGCATTTCGCGGGGTTTCCATTCCGGTTCACTGGGTGGTGAATAGCTCCGTTTTGCCGACAGGACATTGGTGTCATTCAGCCAGTAATTGGCCATGTCCTGCGTCGCACCACTGGCAAGGTCCTTGTAAATCAGCCCTCCCAGCGTCCCCTGCTGCACCTGATCGGCCCGTATGCATCGGTAATTTTCCACGTCTGGTTCGTCATAGCCGCTCTGGACTACACATCCGATGGACACATATCCCTCTGGCGCCAGCGGCAACCAGAAGGACCCGTCCTGGTCGGCACCGCTGCCCTTGTCATTGCTGATTTGGCGATATCCCGTCGGCGCAACGAGCAGCGGTGCGTCAACGTCATCCTCTGCGGCCTGCACCACGATGACGGGTCCTGACGGTGTATCGTAATTGTTCTGGCCATAATCGCCTATGCTGAAGAAACCCGGCGGCGGGTTGGTGCGGTAGAAAGCGCCGTCAGAGAAGGCTCCCGATCCCTTATCCCGCCACATTTCCGTAAAGTCCGACGTCGTTTTGAATGCCAGGCGGCTTGGCGTATGAGCTTCGACCACGCCCATGATGTTGGCAACCCTCAGCCCGGCGATCGCGCCCTCGTCCCGGACCACAAAATCGAGCGTATTGCGCCCTCTTTTGACACCCTGATTGATGCTGAAAGGCGTCATCGACTGAAAGGCCGGATAACCAAAAGCAATGGAGTGACCGGTTCCCTGACCATTGATCACAATATCGACGCCGACATTGTCAACCGCCCAACTCCCCAGGATCATGCAGGTGTCGGGTATCACATCAACATCGAACGACAGCCTGAATGTGCGGGTTACATTTTCCGGTTTGCCATCAGCCTGCTGCCAGACCCAGGCCGATGCTGCATCATTGGGCACATAGGGCGTGACATCGTTCAACACAACGGCCTGCTGTCCATTGGCCTCGAGGATCTGGTAATGCCCATCCTGGGCGCCGCCTTGAAGCACCTTGCGGTCGTCTCCCGCACCGGTCGGGTAGAGACCTTCGATGGCCAGGAGCGCGCCTGGAACCCTCGCGTGGCACTGATCAGCCTCCACCGCGAGTGCCAGCATGGCATCCTGCAAGGAGCCGTCGACCGTGGTGCCGTCAGTTCTGTGTATTTTCCGGGCTTCCTTGAGTTGCCTCGAAATCATTCGGATGCTGTCGAGACTGTCTTCCATCGTTTGCAGCGCAGTGGCCATTTGCGCGTAGTAGAGAGCGATGGCAGCGGCATCGGCATATTGATTGGCAAATTCCTTCTTGGCAGCCTCGATTTTCGGCTGCACCCAATTCAGCGTGTCTGCTTCGGCCTTCATGGCATTAAGGGCAGTGGTCAGATTGGCCAGTTCGCCGCTTGCCGTCTTCTCGTCGGCGGTGGCAGTGGTTAGATTGCCCTGATAGGCCTTGAGACGGTCCTTCATGTGATCCAGGTCACCCAGCTTGCCGTCCAGCACGGCGCCCAGTGCCTCGACGGAGACTGCAATCCGGCGGCCAGGGCCGTAAATCGGGATGAAATCCTTGCCGTTGATATGCGAGGCATCATAGATCTTGCTGCGAATATCCGAGATCTGGGAATTCAGACTGCTGATCGCTTTCGTGCTTTGCACTTCAATCAGATGGTCCTGTTCAATGGCCGTCTTGTCGCCAGCCATGCGTGCAGTGGCATCAGCCATTTGCTTGTGAAGCTTCTTTTCCTTCGCCACGAATTGCCCCAGAACAACGATCAGTTCGTGAGACAGCAACCCATTGGTCTGCTCGGCCTGTTTGTAGGTATCGCGCATCTGCTCCGCCGTTTTGACCAGCCCTTGAACGTCATCCTCAAGGCCTTCCAGGCATTTCAGAGCATCATCCTCCTTGTTCTGGTCCAGCAACACGGATGCCGCTTCCAGGATGTGGATGAGGCGATGGGTGCGTTTCGTATTGTTCATTGTGGCATCCTCCCTATTCGTTCCGCTCTGCAAGCAGCTTGATCGCCGCTTCGATCTTTTTCGAACGTTTGTCGGAGTTCAGCGCTTCCAGTTTCAGCTTGTGGGCGATTTCGGCCTGCAATTGCGGCAATTGCTTTTTCGCCTGCTCGATGGTTGGCGCACTTCTGATGTTCCTGTCGCATTTGCTTCTGGTGGTTGTGACGACATCGACATATTTGCGACTGATTTCCTGCATCGCCCTCCAACGAACCAGCAGCAGCACGGCCGAGAAAAAGAACCGGTCATCCGTGCTGTAATAGGTGATGCGGTCTTGTCTTGTTTCGTCCTTGTCCTCCTGCTCTTCCTTGATGCGCTCGATGACACGCAGGCCGCGCAGATCCTCGCAATGTTTCTGCATGCTGTCCCAAAAGGTCTTGAGCGTGCTGAAGGTTGCCGAGATCTGGGCAAAGGCCCATACGGAGATCTGCAGCGAATCCAGCGCCGCCTGATCAATGGTTTTTTCGGCGTGGGCGTATTTGAGCCTTTCAGTCAGTTCAGCGACCTGAGAAAGCGCATCAAGCTTCTTCTTCTCCAGATCGAATTTGTGATTGAGCAATTGCATGGACAGCTGATGCGCGGATTCCGCAGCATCCTTGGCGTTTTGTGCAATCGCATTGGCGGTCTTGCCCATTTCGGTTGCCGCAGCGCCCACACCGGCAAGCGCAGCCTGCGCATCCGCCAGCGCCTGTTTGGCTTTTTCCAGATCGGCTTTCGCCGCCTTTGCCTCGTCCTGTGCATCCTTTTTGTTCTGTTCGGCCGTTTCGACCTGGGCCAGCAGCGCTGTGACCTTGTCATCTTCGGCGTTGGCGACCGCGTCCTCCTTCTCCTGGGTCAATGTCTGAATGCGCTTGTCTTCGGCGTCTACCTTTGTTTCCGCCTGCTCGACGGTGGCCTGTTGCTCGGCGACATCGGCTGCGGCCTTGTTCGCCGCCGTTTGTTTTGCTTTGTCTTGTGGCACCGCTTCAACCGGTGGATTGGCCGCAGGCGCCGAACTTGCCTGGGTCGTTGCCGGCGGTTGCTGGCTCTGCGCATGGCCGTAGGCCGCTACACCCGCGCCGATCGCACTGGTCAGGCCACCGACAATCTGCCCGATCATCTGGCGTTCGCTCTCAACGTCCTCCTGATGCCTTGCGTCCTGATACAGCCGGTCCGTCGCCTGCTGATCAATCTGTAGTTGATCATTGAGTTTCTTTTGCGCCGCCAGAAGGGATTTCATATCCGCCGTCTGTTTTCTCAATTCATCCAGCTTCGTCTTTTCCATGCCCTTCGCAACAATGGTCAGATGGGCGGCCTGCTGGGATTTGTCACCGAGGTCCTTGAACGTCTGGCTCAGCGTTGCGGAGGCGTCGGCCATTTTCTGCGCGACGTCCTTGCAATGCGACAGGACTTTGAGCGCTCTTTCCTCCTTGGCCTGGAGGAGATTGTCGAACCCCTCGGTCAGCCGGCCGATGATTTCGCCCGAGTGAGATTCGAACTCCCCCATCGTAACCAGACAGTCGCCACAGGCATTCAAGAGCTCGATCTGCCGGTCATTGACACTGGCCTCCACCTCGCCGGTACCGCCTACGCCACAATAGGCGACATACATCAGGTCAACGGAACGATCGAGGTCGTGGCCCAATTGGGAAAGACTCATGTCGTGAAGCACATCTTCCTGCGCGGCGATGACCAGTGAGGCCGTCGCTGACGGGCCGGAGATACTGGTGATGGAATAACTTTCCTCGTCGCCGCCGGGCAAGGTGATGACCAGCGCCTTGGCCGTTGCATCAATGCGGTATTTTGCATCCGTAACGAATATGTCTGCGGCAAGCGGTGACGCAACCAGTTGCTGGGCCATGATGATTCTCCTCTACGATTTGATCGGTGAGCGAAAGCACTGTCCAGATCGCTGGATCCGGAATTATCCAACCGCCGAAATACTACCTTAGCGCGAAACAGCGCGTAAGACGTTGGCATTTGCCAATCGTCGATCAAACAGGCTGCGATGCCTGTTCAACGGTGGGCGGGACATGGTTGATCCCGGCAGGTTTGCTTTGAAGTGGAAAGGTATTCCTTGACGAAAAAGCTCGTCAACAGGGGCACACGCGGCTGTCAGGCGGATTTGTGGCGTACGATATGGGTGATCTTGCTGCAGTCAAAATCGTCAAGGGGCTCGGCCTGCGACAATGATGACGAGCGCATGCAGATATGGTGCAGCAGCATTCCCTCGCCGGTATAGACGCCGCAATGGTTGACGAAGGGCGCATTTATGCGGGCCAGAATGCAGTCATTTTTTTCAATGGCATCCAGTTTTTTGTCCACAATGGCAAAACCGGCATCCCTGATATTGTCAAACAGCAGGTTTTGATCGGTGCGCCACCATTTGTTGTCTCGAGGATATTGGTTGATCTGAATGCCGAGTGTGCCCTGGTGGTAATCCCTGACCAGAGCGTAACAATCATAAACGCCATGAATGAACGGCCTGCCCGTATAGTCCTGAATGGGCAATCTATCGCCGAAAAAACAAAGATTCTGCACCACGTTCCCTCTCACGAAGGCGATACCGCAGGGCAGACCGGAACTGATCTGTTCCTCCATATCCGCTTTCGAGGCGTGCGGCATCCTGTCATGGGAATGGACGCGCGCCACGATCCTGCCCTGTGTTTCAGCGCCTTTGAGATCACCTTGTGAAAAACAATGATTATTGTATGTGTCTTCGGCAATATTGGTGCACTTGAGGTATTTCAGCCCATCATCGCATTGAACAATCAGGCCGCACATCTGGTTGGGCGCAGCCTGCAAGGCATGGTCCCTGATCGCGTCGTGCACCTGTTCAAAATACACTTTCACCGCACTTCACCTATGCACGTTCACATGGAAACTGTGTGATCGATAGCATTTATTGCAAGCGGCATCACCCTGCCTGTTCAAACACGTGTCGTATCTGCAGCGCAGCGACCTTGACCAAACCCGCCGGATGGCGGGAAGCGGGTGAATCGAAGCCGGTCAGGCCTGTGTGCCATCGGCAGCCGCAGCCGCACACACCATGATCATCTCGACCTTCATATCCGGATTGGCCAGTCTTGCCTCAAAACAGGCGCGGGCAGGCGGCGTGATCCCGGCGACCCAGGCATCCCAGCGCTCGTTGAACGCCGCAACATCACCAATGTCGCGCAGCAGGATGGCGACAAACAGCAGACCCTGTTTCGATGAACCGATTTGCGACAATCGCGCCTCGGCCTTTTCAAACAATTGGTCGGCCTGCTCGGCTGTCGACAGTGTGCCGTCATAGGGTGCTTTGGGGGTAACAGCAAAATATCCTGTTCCCTGGTGGACAGTGGCGATCGAGGCCCGTGCACCAATTCCAAAATGGGCAATGGCCCCGGCAATGTCTGGCATGTCTGGCATGTCTGCAATATCACCCATGTCGAGACCCCTATTCCGCAACCAGGAAGATCGCGTCTTCATCCCAGGAGAAGCAGCATTCATCACCCTCACTGAGGATAACCACATCCGCACCCAGAACGCGCACACGGATCGGCACGCCGCCGCTCAGGCCGATGACAAGGGCATTATCACCATAATTGACGATCGTTTCGATCTTCATCTTGCCATTCATCCTGCCCTCGATCGGGTCGCGTGAAATTCTCAGGTTCTCCGGCCGCAGGACAATCGTGACATCCTGGCCGTTTTCCACGGCTGGCTGATGATCGCCGGAATAGGTGCAGTCGCCCAGAACCGGACTGCTCAGGATCCCGCTGGCAGCATCAACGACCTTTCCGGCAAGCAGATTGCTTTCGCCGATAAAATCGGCAACAAATTGGGTCTTCGGCCGGTGATAGATTTCAAGCGGCGCATCAGCCTGTTGAATGCTGCCCTGGGAAAAGATCACGATCCGATCCGACATGGACATTGCTTCCGTCTGATCATGGGTCACGAAAATCGTCGTGACGCCCAGCTTCTTCTGTATGCGCTTGATCTCGATCTGCATCTGCTCCCGCAGATTCTTGTCCAGCGCCCCCAATGGTTCATCGAGAAGCAGCAGGTCCGGTCCGAACACCAGCGCGCGCGCCAGCGCCACACGTTGCTGCTGACCGCCGGACAATTCCTTCGGGTGGCGATGCGAGAAACCCTTCAGCCCGACGAGCTCCAGCATTTCTTCCGCGCGGCGCATGCCTTCCTTGCGCTTGACCTTGCGCATTTGCAGCGGGAAATAGACATTTTCCACCGCCGACTTGTGCGGAAACAGCGCATAATTCTGGAACACAATGCCGATATTGCGGTCCTGCGGATCGAGACCGGCAAGCGACAGGCCCTCGATTTCGACTTCACCGCGTGTGGCCTTTTCAAACCCGGCGATGATCATCAGCGTCGTTGTCTTGCCCGAACCGCTCGGGCCCAGAAAGGTGACGAACTCGCCCTTTTTGATTTCCAGATTGACATCGTCCAGGGCGACGAAATCACCGTAGCTCTTGTTGATGCCCTTGAGGCTCAGATAGCTGCTCATGAAGTCTCCGATTGCTATTGCGCGATGAGCGCCTTTTCCTGTCCCTTGGTGGTGAATCGTCCGCGCAGCGCCGAAACGACATGCGGTGCAATCAGCGCGATTGCCACGATCAGGAAAAGCAGGCTGGAAATGACGGCGATAACCGGATCGGCTTCCTGCCGGATGCTGTCAAACATCTTGCGCGGCAGGGTTTCTGCATCACGACCCGATATGAAGATCGCAACCACGGTTTCGTCGAATGACTGGATAAAGGCAAAAAGTGCCGAGATGAGAAGGCCCGGACGCAGGATCGGCAGCGTCACATGGCCAAAGGTCTGCAGTGGCGAAGCGCCCAGGCTGCGGGCGGCACGTTCCAATGTCCGGTCAAAGCCTTTCAGATTGGCGGACAGAACCAGAAAGGTGATCGGCACAGACAGACAGGTATGCGCCAGGATGACGCCCAGATGCGTGTGAACCAGCCGCATCTGTCCGAAGACCGAGTAATAGCCGACCGCCATCACGATATGCGGCACGGCCATCGGCATCATCAACATCAGATTGGCGACGCCCTTGCCCCAGAACTTGTGGCGCACCAGTGCAAAAGCAGCCGGAACCACAAGGATCATGGTCAGCACCGTCGTTGCACTGGCAATCACAATGCTGTTCCAGGTTGGTCGCAACCAGCCGGGATCGGAAAAATAGGACGCATAATACCCCAGCCAGTAGCCAGGCGGCGGAAATTGCAGCGAAGACGCCGTCGACAGCGACATCGGTACAACGATGACCAGAGGAGCGGCGATGAAAATGATCACTGCGTAGGCAATGACGCGCATCAAGGTGTTCATGTCAGCCCCACAATTTGTCCAGGCCAAAACGGCGATGGTAGATGCCGAGAATCACCAGAGTGACCCCCAGGAGAACGATTGCCATGGCCGAGCCGAGGCCGAAGGCGAGGAATTCCTCGATCTGGTGCCCGATCAGGCCGGCGGCCATTTGCTCACGCGGACTGCCCAGCAGCACCGGCGTGACGTAAAAACCAAGGCAGATCACAAAGACCAGCACCGAGCCGTTGGCGATACCAGGCGCGGTCAGCGGAAGATAAATATGCCGAAACAGCGAAGCACCACGCGCGCCCATGCTTTCGGCGGACAGGATCAGCGATTTGTCGATCTTCTGCATCACCGAATAGATGTTCATGATCATGTAGGGCGCAAGGATATGCACCATGGCCAAAGTCGAGGAAAACCGGGTGAAAAGCAGGTGCGGTTTTTCCTCAAAGCCCATGCTTTGGATCAACCAGATCACCGGCCCGTTGTTGCCGAGCAGCACCATCCAGGCATAGGTGCGCACAAGAAAGCTTGTCCAGAAACTCATCGTGATCAGCAGCAGGATCAGCATGGCATTGCGCCGGCTGGTATGGGCCATCAGATAGGCCAGCGGATAGCCGACAAACAGGCAACACAGGGTGACGATGCCGGCCGTCATGAAGGTGTTGAGGAACACCTTGCGGTAGAGGCTCCCGGTCAGCACTTTTTCGTAGTTTTGCAGACCGAGAGTCGGCTCGGTAACACTCATCTGCACCACATCTGCCAGCGGAACGGCAAAGAAGACGAGGAGATAGGCAGACAGGGGAAGCAGAAGCAGCCAGGGCCACAGGTTCTGTTGTTCAGACAAACGGGAGATCATGCGGTTCATTGGCTGCTTCCGGGTTTAATGTCTCAGGCTTCGATCAGCTGGCAAGCCATTCGTCGAAACGGGCCGAAACTTCATGCGGATCACCACCCCAGTTGCTCATATCCTGCTCGAAGGCGAGCGGATAATTGGCAGGTGATGTCGGCATGCGGGACTTGGCACTATCCGGGACGAATTCGTTGGCCGCCGGGTTAAGTGCCCCGTATTTGGCCTGCGATGCGAAACCGGCAAGCGGTTTGGCCGAGGTTGCGAATTCAACGAACAGCTTCGCAGCTTCCATGTTCGGCGTATCCTTTGCAACAACCCAGTAGGCCCGGTCGATTTCAGCCTGGTTCCAGGTCATGGCAACCGGCGCACCGGCATCTTCGGCTTCAAAGTAGCGGCCATGCCAGATGCCGATCATGTCAATCTCGCCGTCGCGCAGGATCTGGGTTGATTGTGCACCGGCCGTCCACCAGACGCGGATATGGTCCTTGATCTCATCAAGCTTGGCAAAGGCCCGCTCGATATCCAGCGGATAAAGATCTTCCATGGCAACGCCATCCGCCAGAAGCGCAATCGGCAGGACACGTGCTGCATAGCGCTGCAGCGAACGGCCACCGGGGAAGCGCTCGACATCCCAGAAATCCGCCCAGCTTTTCGGCGTTCCCTTGATCGTATCGGTGCGCCAGGCCATCACGGTTGCAAAGGCGTGGCTTGCAACGCCATTCTGGAACAGCCCACCTTCATAAGGGGCCTCGAGATCCTCGATGATGCCCGCCTCGTTGGCGCGAACAATATCGCCGCCACCCAAAGTCGTCACGTCAAACTCGTAGACACCGGTCTTGACCTGGGCTGCCAGCTTGGCAAATGACACCGGTGAAACCGTGCGAATCTCAATTCCCGTTTCAGCCGTGAACGGATCAAAAAGATTGGCCTTGGCGGCCTCCAGCCATGGGCCGCCCCATGAATTGACATAGAGCACCTTGTCGTCGGCACGGGCCACATAGGGCATTGCCAGTGCGCCGGCAGCCAATGCTGCCGAACCTTGAAGAAATCGCCGGCGATTGGGTAGGATGAGACCGGACTTGAATTTTGGGTCTGTCATTTTAATTCCCTCTTATGTTTCGGATTTGCGGAAAGTTGCCTCATAGAGACGCAGCCAGTTTTTGTGGGTTATCTTCGCGACCTCTTCTTCCGAGAAGCCCACGCTTCGGAGGCCTTGTGGAATGACATTGATGTCTTCGACATTCGGGAACCATTCGGGAGGCGGTGCCTTGCCGGGGCGGGCTGCCGATGCAGCGCCATAATCGACGCCGCGCGTCCAGCGGCCCTGCCGCATCCAGGCATAGTCAGGTGCGGTGAAATTGTGGCTGCGATCCGTACCGATCGCCACACTGTCAATACCGGCAATCTCCACCGTGCGCGCCACCATGGTGCACCAGGCTTCCAGCGTGGCACAATAGGCGTCACCGGTGATGTTGCGATAGGTGGCGCAGCCGATCACACCGCCGGTCTGACCAAGCGCCTTGAGCACATCATCAGTCTTGTTGCGCTTGTGGGCAAACAGGCTGTCGGCATTGGCATGTGTCACCGCGATGGGCTTGCCCGAAGCCTCGATTGCATCAAGCGTCGATTGATTTCCGACGTGGCTGCAATCGACCAGAATACCGGCGGCATTCATTTCACGAACCACTTCCTTGCCGAAGCGGGCAAGACCTGAATCTTCCGCCTCATAGCAACTGCCGGCAAGTTCGTTCTGATTGTTGTAGGTCAACTGGATAACGCGCACCCCCAGCTCGGCGAACATCTCGACCAAGCGGATGCGTCCTTCCAGGAGATTGGCGTTCTGAAAGCCGAGAATGGCGGCAACCTTTCCCGCTTCATTGGCGCTGACAATATCAGCGGGCGTTTTGGCGATGGCTGCAATATCGGCGTTTTCACCGATGAGATCGCGCCAGGCGCCAAGACTGTCGAGGGATTCAAGCGCTCCTTCCCAAAAACCGCAGGTCACCACCACGCCGGCAACACCTGCCAGTTTGAGTGATTCAAATGATTTTCGGTCGAAATGTCCGCATTGCAGACCGTCTATGATCATGATCGCGCCTCTTGTGATCCGTTGGATATCTTGCTGATGAATTGGAGGTCGGTGTCGTCATCATTGTCGACACGACCGATAATCTGCCCATCTTCGGTAACAATGATCGGGCCGGCATGCCGTCGTGAGACAGCCGATTCCGGTGTAAGCGCAGTCTTGGCAAGATCATAAATCCGCCACCACAGGTCTGCCGCTATCACGCAGCCCTCTGCCAGCACCGCGTCAAGGACCGGGTCAGCGGGCTTCCCGGCAGCGCTGGCGGACAGGATGGAACCATCCATGACAACCTCAAGGCCGACACGCCGGCCGAGAGCGGCAGCAATGGCAAGCTCGGCCGGATCCATGCAATTTGTGACTTTGATCGCTGCAGTTTTCCCGCTTTCCAGTGCCTCGTCGAGCAGGTCCAGAACACTGGCGACAACAAACCATGCATGCTGTCCGCCAGCATCGAGCACCAGCTCCTGTGCCGCGCCGCCTGCCAGTGAGATCGCCGTCGGATCGGCTGGCAGCAGGGCTTCAAGCCGTTGTTCCAGCAGTGCAAAACCGCCCAGACCCATGGCTTCGGAATACATGATGACATCGCCAACCATCAGGGCAAAACCTTTTGGCAGATTGGTCAGTGACAGGATGCGTTCGGACATCATGCGCATTTCGCGCGGCATGATCCGCAGGCTTTCACGGCAAGCAGTCATCAATTGGGCTCCTGAGGATAGAACCAGCTGGCGCCGCGACCGGCACGAATATCGTTGGTGGTTGGAGCGCCATGGAACAGAACGCCACGCAGGTTGCGCTGCAGGTAATCGCGCGTCTTGTCGATACCGTGAATGGCGGAATTCATCAGCCGCACGAGTTGGATCGGAACAAAATCGGCCGCATTGATATTGGCCTGCGGCGTGTGAAAGTGCGTGCCGGCAAGGCTCTGAACGCGCGCGCACATCAGGCGGTGCTGTGGATATTTCAGCAGGAAGCGGGCGGTGGAAAGCCCCGGTTCTTCCAGTTCGATATCGTGCAGAAGCTGCTGGATGTCGCCCGGCATGTCGAGGCCAAGGTCACGGGCATGCGGAATCTCCGTGCGCTTGCCCCGGCGCGGCTCTTCGGCAGTTTCGGATTTGTACCAGACATAGGCATTGGCATCGGGTGCAGCCGTGTCAATCGACAAAGCCCATGCATAGTCTTTGGTGATCAGGGCCTTCAGCTCCGCAATCTTCATGCGCGCATCGACGTTTAACTCATCCGCGCCTTCAACCTGCTTTGTCATCCCGTCCGCCTCTTCAGCGACAAGTTCGACAATCAGCGAGAGGAACGCCTCATAGCCTTCCGGCTCAAAGTCCTGTTCCGCCTTGCGGGCCAGGGTGTCGAGCGGATAATCGCAGACTTCGCCGTCGATCGTTCCCGTGACGCGCAGTTCCTCAAGATAGGGAGTCAGTTTTTCGAGTTCATCAGCGATGATGCGCGATGACGCGAAGGTCTCATAGGACATCTGGTCTTGCCTTCTGAAGACAATGGCCCGCTGCACAAGCGTGATAAGCTCTGCAATACGCGGATCACCCGCCTCCAGCCTCAAGCCACAGGCCGATGCAATGGCCTTTTCACGCGACTCGATCCAGGCATTGATCAGGCGCGGGTGCTTCTGGATGAAGAAGATAAGGCCGAGTGCTGAGCCGTTGCCAACGCCGATATAGCGCCGGATTTCCGGTGCCAGGGCGACAGCCTTTTTGGACTTCAGCCTGGCCAGGTGATCAACGAGATCACAGGAAAACTCCCGCATCAGGTAGGCCAGCAGCATCTGGGCTTCGAGGACGCCGCCAAGCGCATGGTCATGGCCAAGCGAGGGAAAGGACCGCGTGCCGAAGGTGCCGTTGCCATCAAGGCCCGTATTGCGCATCAGGTAACCGACCTTGTTGATGTCGGAAACGAGCGGCTGGCGGCCATCTGCCAAGGCGTTCAGCGTAGCGTCGAACGCCCGCATGGAACGGTTGCAACGGCACCAGACCAGCGCATTGGCCGTCGCCCTGCCGCGATAAAGCAACGGCAGATTGCGACGCGCGCTGTCGATGTCTGCCTGTGTTGCCGGTCCCTCATTCAGCGTGCCCATCATGTCCCAGGCCCGGCCGATGATGCGGCCCGTGCGACCTTCACGTTCCGGTGCGAAGGAAAAGGCGATCAGGGAAAATTCCTGCTGCGGGGTCTTGATCGCATAGACCACGGTGCCCACAGCATCCGCGTCAACGTCGAAACGCTCGATACGAATATCCCATCTTTCGCGAATCATCTTGTTCATGATGGCGCGCGAACGGCTCAAGCGACTGGGTTGCATGGCGACAAGACGCGATGGCTTCATGAGCTCCTGCCAATTGCGGATCGCAGGCCGACCGTCATCGTCGCGTTGGTGAAGCGCACTAGTCATCGCTCAAGGGTTCTCCATGGAAAATACGAGTGATATCGGCCGCGGCGTTGACCACCGGCGCCTTGAGAAGATCGAGGTTGAACCGCATTTCCGGCGTAACCAGCGAAACGGTCGCGTGACAACGACCAAGTGAATCGAAGACGGGTGCGGCAATGCCTCTGACCCCGTTTTGGGTGTAGCCGCTGGAAACGGCATAGCCGTTGCGCCGGGCTGCCTCGAGGACATCCTCGGGCGGCAAGGGGAATTCTCCCTGGCGCAGGCGATCGAGGGTAACCTCATCGGCAAAGGCGACAAGCACCCGACCCGAAGCCGACCCATCAAGCGACAACATGGTTCCCAGTTTCTGATCGGCGCGCAGAAGACTGTCGGATTCAACGCGCGCAACAATGCAGGGAAGTCCGCGGTCAAGCACGGCAAGCGACGCGGTTTCCCTGGCTTGCGACACCAGGCGGGCGAGAGCCGGCTCGACCCGCATACCCAGATTGGCCTGCTCCAGGGCCGCTGCGGCCAGGCGCACGGCATACATGCTCAGGCGATAGCGTCCGTCTTCGTCCTGCTCCAGCAATCCGGCAGAGACAAGGGTAACAAGCCGCTGGAAAGCCGTGCCGCGTGACAGGCCCATTTCCTTGGCAACGTCCGAAAGACGCATCGGGCGCGACCGGTTGGAAAACAGCTCAATGATCTCCAGCGCCTTCAAAACCGTCGAGAGGGGGCGGACACCAGCTTCAAGCTTCTGTATTCTATTTGAAGACACTGTATTCATATTGAATATACTGGATAGGGAATTGATCTATGTCAAATGGATTTTTGCGCTCCAATTCAACAAATTTTCTGCGCGCCCTTCCTTTGCTCATGAAATCAGTTGCTTAGCGCACGTCACACTTGTCTGTTTTTTTGAGCAGAGCGCATATTTGCGATCGACCCGCGCGGCCTGAAACAAACGAAGGAACGTCTGACAATATTTATTCATGTAATTTCAATGAGTTAACAAAGAAATTCAGAAGCACACGGAAAAGATTGCCTGGCCAAAAATTGATACAATGCGCGTTTGGCTGCGAAAAAATCGGGGAAAAACCCATCTGCTCATAATTATTGACACGCGGGATCAATGCAGTAATGCTGCGATGCAATGGCAGAAATGGCAGCCCCGCACAGGACTCAGGAAATGCCTGGGACACCGGTGCCCCATGACCTCAAGGAAGCACACTATGACGAAAAACGGAGCCGATCTTCTGGCGCAAACGCTTGCCGAAAACGGCATAGACACCTGTTTTGCCAATCCTGGCACAACAGAGATGCATCTCGTGGCAGCCTTTGGTCGCGAGACACGCATGACGACACATCTCTGCGTTTTCGAGGGCGTCGCCACCGGCGCAGCCGACGGCTTTGCACGCATGTCCGGACGGCCTGCGGTGACCTTGCTTCACCTCGGTCCGGGTCTCGCCAATGGTATGGCAAATCTGCACAACGCCAAAAAGGCGGCAACCCCGGTTGTCAATATTGTTGGCGAACACGCCACCCATCATCTTGGTCTGCAGGCACCACTGACGGCCGATATTGAGGGCATGGCGACCACGGTGAGCGAAAGCGTCATAACGGCAACAAGTGCCGATACCATCGGTGCTGATACGGCTGAACTCCTCAGTAACCTGACGGGTCCGGGTGCCGGCGTTGGCACGCTCGTCGTTCCAAATGACGTCGCCTGGACGACGACCGAAACATCCGCCCCCCGCATGCAGCACAAGCCAAAGCCGTTGCATGATCCGGCGATGGTCGGACCTGCTGCCAGAGCCCTGCAGGGCGGGCCCGGCAGCCTGCTGCTGCTCGGAGCCGCTTTCATAACGAAACGCTCTGCGGAACTTGCCCATGCGATCGAACAGAAAACCGGTTGTCTGGTCCTGACCGAAGCCGCTGTTGCCCGCATGGAACGCGGTGGCGGCATCCCACCGCTCAAACGCCTGCCCTTTCATGTTGATCCGGCGACCGACCTGCTGAAACAGGTTCGCGTCGCGGTGCTGGCAGGCGCACGCCCTCCGGTTGCATTTTTTGCCTATCCGGGCCGCGCCAGCGAATTGCTGCCGGATGAAACCGAAATTCTTGCCTTGAGCCCGCCGCTGGGCGAGCTGGAGGTGGCACTTGAAGCTCTGGCTTCCGAACTGGGCGCAAGGCCGGTCAAACATACTTCAGCAGATCTGCCCAACACTGATCCGCAAGCACCGATTGCACCCGACACGCTGGGTGCGGCGGTCGCCCGGACCCTGCCGGAGCGGGCCATTGTCGTTGACGAATCGATCACCAACGGCGGCTTCCTGTTTACACTGTGCGGTGAGGGCACGAGCCACGACTGGCTCAACAACCGCGGTGGCTCGATTGGCTACTCCATGCCTGTCGCCATCGGTGCGGCAGTCGCCTGCCCCGATCGCAAGGTCCTTTGCATAACCGGTGACGGATCCGCCCTCTATACCCTGCAAAGCCTGTGGACCATGGCCCGCTCGAAGCTCGACGTGACCGTCGTCATTCTGGCCAATCGGTCCTACCGAATCCTGGCCAATGAAATGTCGAAGATCGGTGCGGGGACGCCTACCGACACGACCACGCCCCTGTTGAGCCTGGAGAATCCACAGCTTGACTGGGTCCAATTGGCCAACGGACACGGCGTCGACGCAGAACAGGTTTCCAACAGCGCCGAACTGGAGGCGGCCTTGCAGCGCGCATTCAGCAGAGGCGGCCCCCGGTTGATCGAGGCTGTGATGTGACCGGCTTCAGGGCATGCCGGTTCACAGCCGTGGTCTGACGGTTTACCCTTTGCCCATTCCGATTTCCGCTCCTGGATCGACAAGACAATGACTGACACGCATTTTGACATCGGCGCGCGACTACTGGCAATGCGCAAGGCCGCCGGGCTTTCCCAGCGGCAGCTCGCCAGCCAGGCGGGCGTTCCGCACGCACAAATCTCGATTATCGAACAAAACAAGTCGAGCCCGTCGGTTTCAAGCCTGCGCAAGATACTCAGCGGCCTTTCCGTGACCATGGCGGATTTCTTCGAGAGCGAACGCGCCCATCCGGAAGGCCCGTTTTTCGGGCCCGACGACCTGCAGGATCTGACATCAAGGCTTTCATCCACCAGCGCAACAGAGGCCAGCGGGCGCATGACCCTTCGCCAGATCGGCGATGCGCACAAACACAACCTGCAGATGTTGCATGAAGTCTATGAAAAGGGCGCCGACACCGGAGAAACCCGGCTGGAACATTTTTCCAATGAGGGTGGCTTCGTTCTGCAAGGTGCGTTGGAAGTCACCGTCGGCGATCAGTCCCGCGTCTTGATGCCGGGCGAATCATACCTCTTCGACAGCCGCATCCCGCACCGCTTCCGCAACGTCCATGACGGGCAGACCATTGTCGTATCCGCCTGCACGCCGCCCTATCTGTAACAATAGCATTGAGGCGTTACTGAACCACCTTCCGGCCAATGGCCAGGATTGCCTGCCGCCAAGGTAAGCGGAAATCGCCAAGCGTCACCTGCAAACGCCAGGATGGATCCCGCAACCAGCTCCGCCTGGCCTGCCATGGACCGCACGGTAAACATCAAACCCTTCCCCTCGCCGGGCGACAATATCGCCAGTTGATGGACAATACGCCCCAGCCAATGGAGCTTGTCACCCAAATCGACATTGCCCGCTATCTCGGCGTCACACCTGTCGGTCTCAGCCGGATCAAAAAGCGCATAGCTGAAGCGAGACCGAAACCATGACCATCTTCAGGTGGCAAGCCTTTCCGTAAAATAGCTAATCACCTCGTCGAGCGCCGCCTGCGTCGGCGAACCTTCGCCGTCGATGAAATGCGTGGTGAAGATGGCATGCTGATTGCCCGGTATGGTTTTGAGCCGGATGCGTTCGCGGCCCTGATTGAAGGCTTTGTCGAGGGCCTCGAACCTGGCCGCCTTGCAGAATTTGTCACCAGCGAACCGATAGGCCAGCATGGGTCCATGCGTGTCCAGTCTTTCACTGATCGCGCCGACATCATCAGCTGACAGGTGCAGCGACGCCTGGCCGAACATGGGCAGCGAGGGCTGAGCGGACACCGAGGCCAGAACATTGTCATCGGCCATCAGCGATATGGCGAAATTGCCCGTCAGGCACATGCCGATCACACCGATGCCCGGCACCTGATGGCGTTGCCTCACATCCTGGCACAGGGCCCGCAGCCAATCGACAATCGGACTGGACTGATTGCGGGCAAAAATATCAAATTCACGGCGCACACACAAAAACCGCACAAGGTTGCGACCCGGTGCAAATTTGCCGAGCGGGCCAAACAGATGCGGCATCACCACCCGAAACCCGGCAGCCACCATCTTGTCGGCAAATGTCAGCGTATCCTGACTGATGCCCGGCAGTTCCTGCAGAACCAGGACAATCGGACCCTGGCCCTTCTCATAGATATCGAATTCCGTCGGCTTGCCGTTCATCGCATCGGATGAAAAGCGCCTGTGTTCATAGCCGTCCAGCATGGGCCCCCCTCCCTTGTGCCGAAACCAATCCCCATGCGAGGCCGACTGCCGGCACATGCTGTCCTGCCGGTCTCGCAAGGGGATTATAGACCTATATCGTCATTTCGACAAAGGGAGGCCGGTCCAGGGGACGATCCGCTCGTCGCAAGCGGATCTCTGCGCTGTGGTGCTGCAGCAAGTCGGGCGCGCTAATAGGTGGCCCGGCCGCCTGACAGATCAAAGGCCGCACCGGTCGTGAAGGAATTTTCAGCTGACGCCATCCACAGAACCATGCTGGTAATTTCCTCGACGGTGACAAAACGCCCGCGCGGGATTTTCGAACGCATATATTCGATAAACTCTTCGCTGAGCTGTTCGAGAATCCGGGTTTGGGCCGTGGCCGGCGTGATGCAATTGACGGCGATGTCCTGTGCGGCAAGCTCCTTGCCCAGTGATTTTGTCAGTGCGATCACAGCCGCCTTGGAAGCCGAATAGGCCGAGGCATTGGGATTGCCCTCCTTGCCTGCAATCGATGCCACATTGACAATGCGGCCATAATTTTGCGCGCTCATGCCCGGCACCACAGCCTGGCAGCACAGGAAGGTACCATCGAGATTGACCTGCTGCACCTTGCGCCACATGTCGACCGGATAGTCGGCCAAAGTGCTGGTCGGACCGGCAATGCCGGCGCTGTTGATGAGAATGTCGACCTTGTCGAAAGCAGACAGGGTTGTGGCCAGGGCCGCCTTGACGCTGGCCGCATCGCTGACATCAACCCCAACCAGCAAACATTGGTCCTGCGTCAGAGCGCTTATCTTGCCCTCGGGTGCTGAAATATCCATGTCCCAGATGGCCACACGTGCCCCGGACCGGACCATGCGCTCCGCGACAGCCGCACCAATGCCGTTGGCGCCACCCGTAACAACGGCAATCTTTCCGGAATAATCATAGGTATTCATTTTCTAACTCCCTGGTATGGCATCACGCGACGCTGCGCACCTGATCACCGGGCGCCAGCCGGCACCCGGCTTCAAAAGCCTGCACGGTTGCATCCTCGATGGATTAAACCGGCTTGTAGGCAATCGCCTCGATCTCGACCCGAATATCAATCATCAACCGCGATTCAGCGGTGGACCGGGCCGGTGGGTCTTTCTTGAAGAATGGCGCATAGGCCGCGTTGAATTCAGCGAAATCTTCCGCATGCTTCAGCCAGACCGTGGTTTTGACAACATCGGTGAGATCACAGCCGGCAAGCGCCAGCACCGAGGTGATATTCTCAAGCACCCTGGTGGTCTGTGGCCCGACGCCGCCTTCAACGATCTTGCCGTTTGCATCGACCGGAACCTGACCGGACACGTAAACATAGTCACCCGCTCTGACCGCGGGAGAAAGAGGCACATGTGAGGTCCCGAAACATTGTTTTTTCGTCATGATAAATCCTTGTTCATTGTTAGGTTTGTGGGGTTTTCCATAAAGTTCTGCGGGCTCCGACGGGATGATCAAAGACCCTGACGGCGGTTTACCCTCTCATGCGTCAATCCTGGTTCAGCCGGATCGGCCTCTGGCATCCACCGGCAAAGCGCCAAGCAACTGACCACCTGCCACGACATACAATCTGTCGAACAGGTTGGCCACAACACAGGTGTGGTTTGGCAATATGTGGATCCGGTCACCAATGGCGGGCGGCGCAGCGCAGCGCGACACGTCCAGCAGTCCATGCTCCTCGTTCAATTGATAGATCCGCGCCTCCGGATGCTCAATGACCATCCCGTAGCCGTCCAGTCCCAGCAGGTCGCTGGTCAGCGCCTTGGAACCGGCGTCAATAATGGCGCGATCGGCGGTCGGTCGGCTGACCACGGTTGCCAGCACCGTCATGGCGCATTGATCAAGCGTGGCTGCGCCATAGCTGAGAAGCGCGCGATCATTGTAAATATAGGTGCCGGCGCGGTATTCGGTGACCGGCTCCAGCCCCGCGTCTGACCACATGTCCGGACTGCCGCCCGAAGTGACCACCGGCACCGGCACACCCGCCCCCTGGCAAGCGGCTATCGCCGCGTTCAAAACCCCGGCTGAGTCCTGGCGTTTGCCGGCAGCCGGATAGGTCATCAAGCCTCCAAAGCGCAGGCCTTGCGACCTGGCAATGTGTTGCGCCAGCGTGACAATGGCAACGGGGTCCGTCAGTCCGCAACGGCCGGCACCGGTGTCACATTCAACAAGCACGGTGATCTGTGCATCCGCCTGGCGCACGGTCGCGGCAATTGCATCAACAGCCTGTGCACTGTCGGCAACCACCGCCAGACAGCAGCGCCGCGCCAGCGCGCCGAGCCGCGCCAATTTGGCCGGGCCAAGGACAATCGTCGTCAGAAAAATGTCATTGATCCCGGCGTCGACCATGACTTCCGCCTCGCCCACCGTTTGAACGGTATTGCCTTTGGCCCCCAGTTCCAACTGGCGCAGGGCCCAGGCCACACTGCGGTGCGTCTTGATATGAGGACGATTGGCAAGGCCTGCCCGATCACAACGCGCCTGCCAGCGCACAAGGTTGGAATCGGCAATAGCCGCGTCAATCAACACGGCGGGGGTTTCAAGTGTCTCCAGGGTCTGCTCGAGCGGCAGCAGATGCTTTTGCAAAATATCAGGCAGGTCTGTCATGGCTTGCATCCTTTGGCTGGCCGGCTTGTCCAAGGTTTCCGAAACGCCACGGCAATGGGCGCGTGTCGTCCACGCGGCCAAGCTGCAGCCCATCCATTTCCAAGGTCAGTTGTCGAACCAGCCTTCCTTCAGATAGCGCATATATTCAAAAACCACACCATGCTTGCGCACGAAAACAACCTCCAGGAAGTCGCCGACAATGAATGGCTCAATCAGGATTTCCGCCCCTTCCAGATAGGGCGCCAGATCGTTCACCCGATAGGCTATATGCGGGTTGTCACGCACCGCCGCCGGCACGGTGCTGTCCTCGCGATAGCGCAGAAACTCGATATGTTCGGGATGGTTGCGCGGGTTGGTCACCCAGATCTTGCTCTCCTCTACCCAGTCTTCCTGTGGCTGCGGCTCGGTCGTGGTGATTCCGACATGATCAAAGACATATTCCAGCATCAGCCGATCCTCACAACTTCGCCGGTGCGCGCCGATTCCTCTGCGGCCAGCGTTGCTTCCAGAGCCGCCGTGGCGTCTTCCGGCGTGCCGATCGTTACCGGTTTGCCATCAATCGCGCAGGAGGCGAAATAGTTGAATTCATCGCGCAAGGCCCCGCCACGCACGCCGTCAAACATCGGCCAATAGGTGGTGTCCGGCGAATGCAATCTGTCACCATCGACAATGCCCAGATTGGGGAATGTGTCCTGGACATGGATGATGCCTTCGGTGCCGATGATCGACATGCGCTCGTCAATGTCAAATGGCGTCTTTTCCGGCATGCACCAGACGGTTTCAAGCGTGGCGCTTGCGCCCCCGGCAAAGCGGTACATGGTCTGGCCGATGTCGGGGTGTTTCAGCCCACGCACATCAACAGTCTGTGCATAGGTCGAGACCACACGATCTCCGGTAAACCACAGCATGATGTCAGTGTCGTGAATGGCATCGCCGACGATCGGCCCAATCTTTTCCAGTATAGTCGGTGTCCATGCGGCCGGGATGTTGCGGCGCGATGACATTGAGACGATCTTGCCGATGCGCCCCTCGTCAATGGCCTGCTTGGCCATGCGGTAGCGCGGATTGAAACGAACGATGTGACCGATATAGAGAATGCCGGTGGATTCCTTCGATGCGGTAAGGATTGCGCGCGCATCCTCAACCGTCGAGGCAATGGGCTTTTCAAGGAAGACATGCTTGCCTGCCTTCAGCGCGGCAATGGCAGGCTCGCGGTGCTGGTCCCACATGGTGCAGATGGACACTGCATCGATCTGCGGATCGGCCAACATATCGTTGTAATCGCGATACAGTTTTTCGACACCGAATTTCTCGCCCATTGCCGCAAGCCGGTCCGGGGTACGCGTGCACAGCGCCGCCAGCTCCAGGTTCGCCACACCCTTGATGGTTTCGGCATGAATTTCGCCGAACCAACCAAGGCCAATCACTCCAATACGCAAACGATCCATGCTGTATTCTCCCTAAAATTCTTCGAGTGTCAGTTCCCGGGTCATGACAATATTGCCGGCCGTCAAGCCGCAGTCGACCGGGATGGCAGCACCGGTCACCGCGCTGGCAGCGTCCGATGCCAGAAATGCAATGACGCTGGCGACTTCCTCCGGCTCGACAATGCGGCCAAGCGGATACCAGCGTTCAAGCTGTTTCAAGACGTCCGGATCCTTGGCTTTTCGCTCGTCCCAGATGGGCGTGCGCACGGTTCCGGGCAGCACGCAATTGGCACGAATGCCGTAGCGGCCGTATTCCATGGCGATGGCCTTGGTCAAAGCGATGATGCCCGACTTGGCTGCACTATAGGCGGGATCTCCAAGTGCCGATAATCCGTTCACCGAACCGACACTGACGATGCAGCCCGACCGGCGTTCCACCATCTGCGGCAGAACAGCATGGGCGCAGGCATGCGCACCATTGAGATTGGCGGCAATATCCTGCGCCCAACCGGCAGGATCCGTGGCCGCCAAAGTCGGATGTCGCGACACCCCGGCATTGTTGATCAAAAGATGCACATCGCCAAATCCGTCAAAGGCCGCCTTGACCTGATCGGCCTGCTCGATGTCGGCAACAGCCGGCAAGACCTTGATGTTGTCTTTGCCCAGTGTGTCGGCGAGCGCATGGACGCTCTCATTGCGATCCAGCGCCGCAATGGTTGCGCCCTGCGCCCCAAAGAAGCGGCAAAGACATTGGCCGATACCGCCGGCAGCGCCTGTTATGGCAACCGTTTTGCCTGCAAATGCCCAGCTCATGCCTGCCCCCGCATGGCGTCACCGATCCACGCCAGATTGGCCTTGCGCAAGTGACCCCAATTGTAAAACGCCAATTCATCCACACCACCGTCACGAAGCGCTTCGATTGCAGCCATGAATTCGGCCTGTGTTGACAGATCCGGATAGGACGGGCGCAGAATGCCGCGCAGTTTGCCGGCACCCTTCAGACGTCGTCGGATATCGAAGAGATCGGCCTTTACCCGCATCGCATCCGGCTCATAGAAACAGGTCTCCACAATACCTGCGGTCCTGGCCAGCGCGTTCAAATCGCTGCCTTCATACCAGGCCCCTGCTGTGGGTCGCGCCACGGAGGGAATGACCGCGACATTCACATCGGAACGCACGCTTGCGCGAATTTCGGCAACCAGCGAGGTCACCACGCCCGATCGATAATCAAGATAGCGGCGCAGATCGCCATTGGCGGCGATATCGGCCCGCCAGAAGGCCTCGGCCATGTCTGTCGGAGTGTCGATATCACTGTCCAGATAGGCCTCAATATCTCCGGCAACCTCGGCCTTGAAGCGGCGCGCATCCACGCCGGCCTTTTCAGCACCGGCAACACAATGATCGCAAAAACACAGGCCAAGCATGTTTTCCAGCCAGGGGTTTGTTTTCATCAACGCAAATTCATGATGGAAACCATGCGCATAGGGCGTGAAACCCGGCGCTTCCATCGATATGCCGCTCACCTGATAGCTTTGGGTGACATCACGGGCAAGGCCAATGGCATAGGCCCGTGCCTCGGGCGCAGAAGGACACAGATTGTAATAATAGGGATCACCAAAAGCGTTGCGCACCACCGAGTTGGGATTGGCCATGCCAAGCCGTGTATTGTGCAGCAGCACAAGCCAGACATTGACCGCCATCTCGTTTTGTTCAATCAGTTCGGAAAGCACGTCACGCTCGGCCAACACAGAGTTGGCAACCGGCTTGATGGCCCCGTAGCGCGATGGATCTGCATGGAAATAAACGGTACCGTCTTCCGGAAAATAGACCTTTCCGTTCTTGCCGTGCGGGCGCAGGAATTTGCCCGCATGATAACTTCCTGCAAGCGTCACCGTATCCAGACCAAGACCGAGGAACTCTTTCGTGGCAGCCGGGACCCCGGCTTCCGCCAGGTCCCAGGCATAGGTGTAGATTGCCTTGTAACTCATTGCGCAGCCACCCTGTTGTAATGCCCCTGCTCGCCCACGATGAATGGCTCTTCGAACGGCCTGCGTCCGATCTCCATCTCCTTGCCGCCCAGATAGACAGCCACAGGCTGCAGCAATGTCGCGCCCTGACGCTTTTCGCCCACGACGTCTTCGAAATTGTAGTTGCTTTCAACCTGACGCAAAACGCTGATATCCGCTGGTGCGCCAATACCCAGATGTCCCAGTTCCGGTCGTCGCATGGCCAGTGCCGGGCGATTGGTCGACATGCCGATCACTTCCGGCAGACTCAATCCGCAATTGAGCAGCTTGCTCATTGTATGCAGCAGATCAAAGGCCGGCCCCTCAATGGCAATCACGTGGACATCTGATGAAATCAGGTCCGGTTTGAACCCTTCCTGAAGCGCTTGCTCCGTGGTGTCATAGCCAAAGGCGCCCATGCCATGGGCGATATCGAACAGAACGCCGCGTTCGCGGGCAGCCAGGACTTCGTTCAGCATCTTTCGATCGGACCCCAGTGCCGAATTGGGATCAGGCCGAAAACAATGGGTGAGGATATCACCGGGACGCAGCATGGAGACCACATCGCCATAGGTTGGCGGCGCCGTTCCGATATGTGTCATCAGCGGCAGGCCCACGGCCTCAGCGGCCTCGAGGGCAATTTCCAGAGCGCCAAGCCCCAGATCACCGGTTACCGGCCCGCCGATGCGCACCTTGACGCCGACGATATGATCGCGATTGGCTTCAATCTTGGCAACACAGCGATCGACCGGCAGCATCTCGCGCAGGCGCGCCTCGCCGATGGAAACACCCTTGTCAAAACCGAAGATCCCGGGGAACGAAATATTGAGAAAAGCCAGTATGCGATAGGGCGAACGGTTGATGACATAGTCGCGGAACCCGTCATAATTGCCGGCACCGGCACTGCCCGCGTCAACCATCGTCGTCATGGCCGACCGCCTTGCGATAAACGACGGGTCGACACTCAGAGACGTTGCCTTGTCATAGACATGGGTGTGAATATCGATCAGCCCCGGAGCGACAATGGCTCCGCGAACATCCACCACCGTGCTGTCTCCCGGCGGCAGGGAAGCGCCAACAGCCGCAATTTTTCCCGCTTTGATGGCCACATCCAGCAGGCCGTCGACGCCATTGCGCTCGTCGAGAACACGGCCGCCTTTCAAGATCAGATCATAGCCTTTGCCGGCTGCCGGCTGACTCATGGGGTTTCTCCAGTTGTTGGCATGAGGCACAGGCGGCGTGCATTGCCGAGCCGCCGGTGCCTGTGTCGTGGGGTCGAGCGTGAACCTGTTCAGGTCAGTTCGACAACGCGTTTTTCATTGATGGATTGCTCGGCAGCCAGCACGATACGCAGACTGTTGACCGCCGCATCCATCGATTCGGAAAGGTCGAGGTCTTCGTTGATCGCCTTGAGGAAAAACGCCTGTTCGCGATCACAAAGATCCTGATGGCCTGGCTCGTCCGACATGGTGAAAATTTCATCCTCGTGGACAAAATTCTTGTTTTCATCAACTTCGGCATGGTGATAGCGGATGGCATCCGTCTTGGTGTGCTGATCGATATCAGCCGAGTCCGACAGGCCTTCCTTGGTCTGTTTCGGATCCGGGACAATCGACACCGCACCCTTGGGGCCAACCACATCCTTTACGAAATAGGCAACTTCGCTCATCATCGGTCCCCAACCGGCTTCATACCAGCCGACGGAACCATCATCAAAGGTGACATGCAGATGTCCATAATTCTGCTTGTCTGCTTCGGCCCAGAGCGAGGCACCGATACCATGCACGCGAACCGGTTTTGCCCCGGTTAACTGGCACATCACATCAACATAATGCACACCGCAATCGACGATGGGAATCAGGCTATCGATCAGGTTCTTGTGCCAGGTCCAGGCCTCTCCGCTGCTTTGCTGATTCAGATTGAGCCGCATGGCCAGCGGTTTGCCCAGGGTGCGGCCGAGCTCAATGAACTTCATCCAGCTGGGGTGAACCCGCAAAATGTAGCCGAGCACCAGCTTCTTGTTTTTCTTGCGCGCCAGTTCCACCACGGCCTTGGCATCTTCGATATTCGTGGCAATCGGCTTTTCCATGAAAACATGGGCGTCGGCATTAAGCGCCTTGATGGCGAATTCGGCATGGGTGTTCGGCCATGAATTGATCGAGACAGCGTCCGGTTGGGTGACCTTCAGCGCTTCGTCATAGTCCTCGAAAACCGGATAATCCTTGAGTTCATCTGGCAGCGGCTTCGACTTGATTGTGCGGCTCATCAACCCGACGATCTCGAAACCGGGATTGCGATGGTATGCGCTCGCATGCGAGGCACCCATATTTCCCAGACCGACGACCAAAACTTTGACCTTCTCAGGCATGAAGCCCTCCCTTTGATAATTGGCAATTCAGTGCGGGCGGCGATATCACCGCCCGCATTTGGTTCTTCATTTCATCGAGAATGTGTGCTTCAGCCCTTGACGGCCTGATCGTAAAGGTGGGCCTTCACGTCATCCACGTCGATCGCGGCAAGCGCATCACTGAGCTTGTAGCCATCGGCATCGGCCTGAACCTTGGCCATGTCGTAGTCGTTGGCGGCCGGGATGAGCGCATTGGTGCAGACATCTGTTGCCTTGACCGGCTTGGAAATCTGTCCAAGCGCATAGATCTGGTCAAAGAATGTCTGCCAGGCGGCCATATCGTGGTAGCCCCAGCCTTCGCGTTTGTCCATGTCACCGCGGAAGACGGCGATCTGCTGCAGGATCGAGGTTGTGCCAAGCTCCGGCCCGATGTTTTTGGCAAGTGTCGGAAACTCTTCAAAGACGATTTCGACAGCGGCACGCGGGTTGAGATAGGCGAACTCGAGACCCATGGCCCAGCCGCGAAGGTATTTCTCAAGGAAAGCCTTCTTGTCCGGATCTTCAAGGTCTTCAGAGCGAACCACGAATGTATTGGCGAAGAGAGGCGAATTCTGCACGCCCAGCCAATATTCGAAATCAAGCCCGGTACCGATCCATTCAGCGCGCAGACCTTCCCAGCCAAGAGCCGCATCACCCTGACCGGCTTTCAACGCGGTTGCCCAGGTTGGCCAGCCGGCTTCAACATATTTGACCTTTGATACATCGACGCCCTGAACGGCCAGCATCGGATCAACGATCGACTGCCAGGCAGCAGAGCCAAGCAGAATGGTTTTGCCTTCGAGGGTTTTCAGGTCATTGGTGCCTTCGCCCTTGCGGAAAGCGAGGGAGAATGTATCAAGCGCGCCCATGTGGAACGCCGACTTGAGCTTCATGCCGTTCTCGAGTGCAAACGAGAATACGCCGGGTGACGGAAAGCCGATATCGGCCTGGCCGACATCAACGAATTTCACGGTTGCCGTGCCGTCAGATGGTCCGGGCTGGAAATCGGTTTCGACGCCGAGGTCGTCGAAATAGCCCATTTTCTTGGCCACGTGGTAGCCATAGTCATCGAGCACTTCGATTGTGCCACGCGGTGAAATCCAGGTGAATTTCGAATAGGGCTCAGCCTGCGCACTGCCGCCGCCGAGTGCGGTGACACTGACAACGCCAGCGGCGCTGACCTGAAGAAAAGTGCGGCGGTTCATGCCGCCGGGCGTGAAGTTGCTGTTCATTGCATATTCCCCTTGTGTTGATGCGTTTCGACAGTCTCTTCCCAATGCCGGACGCCCCGGCACCAGGCTTTCATTCAGGCCTCCCAACTGGCGTATTTTTTCCCCAGAAGGAAAAAGAATACATAGATAAGGATGCCCAACATGGAGAGGATCATGACCACCGCAAAGAATTGCGGCATCAGGATCATCGATGAATAGGAGGTCAGCCGGTTACCCAAACCGAAGCCGCCACCGACCATTTCTGCGCCGACAGCCGTCAGCAAACCGAATATCGATCCAACCATCAGACCGACAAAAATCATCGGCAGCGCCATCGGTGCGCGAATTTTCCAGAAGATCTGCAGGGTCGAGGCGCCATAGGAGCGCGCAAGGGCGATCTTGCCCTGATCGACACGGCGAAAGCCGGTCGCGGCATTGATCATCACCATGGGTCCGGAGGCCAGCGCCACGGCAATGATGCGCGGTTCATAACCGAAGCCGAAGCGCAGGATCAAAAGCGGCACCAGCGCCAGCATGGGTGTTGTCACCAGCAGCAGGATGTATGGCGTTACAATCTTTTCGGCAAATGGAAACTGGGTAATCACCGCAGCCAGGATCAGACCAACCGTGGCGCCGATGGCAAAGCCACCGAGCAGTTCAACCAGCGTATGACCCAGATGCGGCGCAATCAGCGGAAAATCAGAGACAAGCGCCACGATGATTTCACTGGGCTTGGGCAGCACATATTGTGGAACCTCGAAAAAGCCGAGCAACAATTCCATGCCGCCGACAACAATGACGGCCACCAGGATGATTGCCAGGACTTCGCGGGCGGACTTGATGCCGGGCCCGGATGTCAGCGCCGACATATTGGTAATACCGACGTCGCCAGGACTGTCGGATTTGCCTTTGAATTGCGGGATTGCGTCTGACTTGCTCACTGTGTTCTCGCTCTCAAATTGTCCTTAACCGGTCACCGGGGTCGGCTGATCTTGCGATGCCGCAGGGTTCGGGTAACGGCTTACCTGCGTTCCGACGATTTCCTGCTTGATGGCATTGGTCAGATCAAAGACCTCTTTCGTCGCCATGATCTCCATGGAACGGGGCCGGGCAAATGGCACAGGATGAATACTGGCAACCCTTCCTGGACGCGGGCTCATCACCACAACGCGATCAGACAGGAAAATGGCCTCTTCGATTGAATGGGTAATCAGCACGATGGTGGTTTTGGTATCGAGCCAGATCTCCTCGACGAGACGGTTCATTTCCTCGCGGGTAAAGGAGTCCAGCGCGCCGAATGGCTCATCCATCAGCAAAACAGACGGCTTGAACGACAAGGCGCGAACAAGAGCCGCACGTTGTTGCATGCCGCCGGAGAGCTCGCCAGGAAAGCGCCCGCCAAACCCTTCCAGGCCAACACGGTTGAGCAATTCATCAATCCAGATCCTGTCCGGCTTGACCCCCTTTATTTCAAAGGGAAAATTGATGTTGGCGGCAAGATTGCGCCACGGCAGCAGATTGGCATCCTGGAACACCATGCTGATATCGGCATTGGGACCGGACACCGGCGCGCCATCCAGCAGCACCTCGCCGGCACTCAGGCCATGCAACCCCGACATCGACCACAGCAACGTGGTCTTGCCACAGCCGGACGGGCCGACAATGGAAACAATCTCGCCCTCCATGATCTCCAGGGAACAACGATCAATCGCCAGAAGATCACCCGACCTTGTGTTGTACACTTTAGTCGCATTGAGAACTTCGAGTTTGGGTTTTTTGGACTGGCCGGCCAGCATGACCCCTCCATTGGCTTGGCGAAAATGAGATGGCATGATTATGATTTCCATGCCTTGTTCACAGTTTGTAACTATCCGACTAAACCTGTCAAGCCTCTATAAGTTACATTGTTGAAATCTCGCAATTGCAACATTTTCAGCACGCACATAGCTTGCATTGTGTGTAAGTTTCCTACATTCTGCATATAAAGGGACCATAAATCGCATCGTTACAGCGACCTGCAGCGACAGGAAATTGGCCTGACCGGATGGTGGATATCGACATGAGCAAACGCAAGGCACGTCAGAGCACCAGCGACAAGAACGCGGAAAACGAGGCCCCGGAAGAAACCGGAGGGGAAGCCTATAACAAGCCGGTTCCCGATATTCTGTCGCAAATCAAGGACAGCTACGCAGAATTACGGCCAGCCGAACGCCGTGTCGCCAACATCGTGTTGGCCGATGTGACGTTTTCAGTCGACGCATCCAATGCCGAGATCGCCAAGCGGGCGAAGGTCAGCGAACCGACCGTCACCCGTTTTTGCCGGGCAATCGGCTGCGACGGCGTGCGCGATTTCAAACTCAAGCTGGCGCAAAGTGTTGTGGTCGGACGTCTTTATCTTTCTCCAAATCTGCCTCCGGAGACCGGCGAGAATGGTTCCCCCCTGTGGAATGTCGTTTTTGCGGAAGCACGCAATGCCCTGACGGCCGTCGAGCGCAGTATAGACCCCAAGGATATCATTCAGGCTGCCGAGCTGGTGGCCAGCGCCCAACAGGTTCTGGTCTTCGGTCTTGGCGGCAGTTCAACGGCGCTTGCGCAGGAAACCCAGAACAGATTGTTCCGCTATGGCGTGCTGGTCTCCTCCCACGCCGACCCCTATGTGATGAAAATGACGGCCGCGACCCTCAAGCCGGGTGATCTGGTCATTGCCATTTCGGGCACCGGGCGCACCCGGGAGGTTCTTGAGGCAACGACCCTGGCAAAACACTATCGCGCCAATACGATAGCCATAACGGCACCCGATTCCGAACTTGCAGAGGCCGTGGATCTCGCATTGAGCGTTGATGTGCCGGAATTTCAGGACATCCTGAAACCAACCGCGTCCCGCTATGCTTTCCTGGCCATCATTGACCTCTTGTCCACCGCCGTCGGCTACCGGCTGGAGCCCAATGCGCACGAGATGCTGCGGCGGATCAAATATACGGTGCTCAACCACCGCAAGGGCAAGGTTCTGGAGCCCCTGGGCGATTGATATGCGCCTTACCTTGAAGTTTGCTGACGGCAATTGCCGACGTCTGGAGGAATAGACATGAACGACACGACACCCATGGCAGAAGCAACAGCCTGGCTCTCCCGGCTTGACGCATGCCTGACAAGCCGCGACCTGGATTCCACCCTCGCCCTGTTCGATGACGATTGTTACTGGCGTGATTTTGTTGCCTTCACCTGGAACATCAAGACCATGGAAGGCAAGCCAGCCATCGCCGCCATGCTTGCACAGACGCTGACTGTAGCACAGCCGTCCGCATGGCAGGTCACCAGCGCATCGGGTGCGCGCAATGAAACAATCGAAGCCTGGTTCAACTTCAGGACCAAGGTCGGCAAGGGGCAGGGCATACTCACTCTTGTCGGCGGCAAATGCCGTACCATTTTGACGACATTGCAGTCACTCGATGGCCATGAAGAAGCCACAGGCGCAACGCGCATCACCGGTGTCAGTCACGGCGCAGACCGCAACCGCGAAACCTGGACAGAGCACCGCGCCCGGGAAGAAGCAGCATTTTCAAACGGCGACACTGATCCCTATTGCCTGATCATTGGCGGCGGCCAGGGCGGCATCATGCTCGGCGCCCGGCTCCGCCAATTGGGCGTGCCAAGCATCATTGTCGAAAAGAACGACAAGGCGGGTGATTCCTGGCGCAATCGCTATCGCTCGCTCGTTCTGCACGATCCGGTCTGGTACGATCACCTGCCCTATGTTCCCTTCCCCGCCCATTGGCCGGTCTTCACGCCAAAGGACAAGATGGGCGATTGGCTCGAAGCCTATGTCAAGATCATGGAACTGACCTATTGGGGCGGCACCGAGTGTGTGTCGGCCGCATTCGACCCGGTCAAAAAACGCTGGCGCGTTGAATTGATTCGCGACGGCAAGACAATGATCATGCACCCGACCCAATTGGTTTTTGCTACCGGCGCCTATGGTCCGCCCAAATTCATAGACTTGCCCGGCGCCGCCGATTTTGCCGGCGACATTCTGCATTCCAGCCAATATGCAGAAGGCGCACAATACAGCGGCAAAAAGGCCGTCGTTATCGGCGCAGCCAGTTCCGGCCATGATATTTCGGTCGACCTGTGGGAAGCCGGCGCCGATGTGACCATGGTACAGCGCTCGCCGACCACGGTCGTACGCTCGGAAACACAGATGGAACTGGCTTTCGAAATCTATTCGGAAGAAGCTACCCAAAAGGGCATCGACGTCGACAAGGCCGACATGATCGCCGCCGCAACACCCTTTGCCCTGCAACCGCCAATCCAGCGTGAACTGACCCGCCGCACGCGCGAACGCGATGCTGCCTTTTACAGCGCGCTTGAAGCCACTGGCTTTCTGCTGGATTTCGGCGAAGACGAGACCGGCCTGATGATGAAGGCCTTTCGAACAGGCTCCGGCTACTATCTCGATGTGGGCGCATCGCAACTGATCATCGACGGCGAAATCGGCATCAAGGCTGGCGTCGAAATCGACAGACTGTCAGCCGGTGCCGTGCATTTTGCCAACGGCACGACGCTTGAGGCCGATGTGATCATCCAGTCAACCGGCTTCCACTCCATGCACGAAGTGGTGGCGGGCATCGTCTCGCGCGAAACCGCCGACCAGATCGGCACCTGCTGGGGTCTGGGCTCCGGCACGCGCAACGATCCCGCTCCATGGCACGGCGAATTGCGCAATATGTATAAGCCCGTGGCGCAGGAGAACCTGTGGTTCCAGGGCGGCAATCTGGCACTGCAGCGTTTCTTCTCCAAATTCGTCGCGCTGCAAATCAAGGCGCGGATGGAAGGCATTGAAACGCCGGTCTACACCACGGACCTGTGAACAGGCCCGTCCCTTTCGCTGTGAAGATTGCGCCAGACAGGCTCTAGGTGGTCGCCATGGTTTGCCGGAATCGCCGGAGAGCGATGACAAAGAACAGGACACTTAACCCCACCATGATCAGCATATCCAGCCAGACTGTTTTGAAGCCTGCGCCGCGATAAAGTATGGCCTGGGAGAACGCCACAAAATGGGTTGATGGGGATATTTGCATGATGGTCTGCAACCAGTCGGGTATGCTCTCCATCGGTGTGGTGCTGCCCGACAACAGATTCATGACCACCAGAACCGGCAAGGCCAACAGACCGAATTGCGGCATCGATGTCGTGAACGTCGCAAGAAGAATGCCCAGACCGGTAACGGAGACAAGATAGAGAATCGTACCGACCACAAAGAGCGTGATGGAACCTGCGATAGGCACGGCCAGAATGCCTTGCACCACCAGCCAGAGCGAAAGAACAGCAGCAACGATAATCGCCAGGCCGTTGGCCCAGATCTTGGCCAGCATGATTTCTGACGGTGACACCGGCATGACAAGCAGATGTTCGATCGTCCCGTGTTCACGTTCCCGGATCAGCGCCGCACCTGTCAGCAGAACCGACAGAATTGTTACATTGTTGATCACCTGCATCACGGAGGAGAACCATGTTGATTGCATGTTCGGGTTGAATTGCGCCGTGACAACCAGATTGATGGGCAATTCACTGGATTCATCATCACGTGTAATGAACTTGCTGATTTCAGCGGCGATGATCTGCTGAAGAAACACCGAACCGTTCCCCGCCTGAACCATGGCAGTGGCGTCCACGTTCAATTGAATTTCCGGTTGGCGTTGCGCAATGACGTCAGCCTCAAAATCGGGTGGGAAGGACAGCACAAATACGTAGTCACCATTGTTCATCACGCGATCAACGTCGGAGAGAGAGATTTCCTTTGGCCTGTCGAACTCGGGCGGCAGGATCGCCCCGATGATTCGTCCGGTCAAATCGGACCGGTCCAGATCGACATAGGCGACAGATGCGTTCACCACTTCGAGCTTGGCACCAGTAGCCACGGCATAGACCGCAAAACTGAACACATAGATGATCAGCAGCAAAAGCACCGGGTCAGCCCGAAGACTGCGCAGCTCCTTGAGCCCAAGCCGGTAGATATTCGACAGCGACTGCATCATTTCATTTTTCCTGCTTGCGCAGCATGAGGATCGACATGGCGATGAAGAAGATCGCAAAACCAATCAAGACAAGATGATTTTGCCAAAGCTCTGCGAACCCCAACGCCTTGGTGAAAGTGCCAACACTGATTTGCTGATACCAGGCCGACGGGAAGCCCAGACCGATCAAACGGCCACCCCCGGACAGCGACGAGACGGGCACCAGCAAGCCTGAGAAATTGACCGCCGGAATAATCGCAATAATGGCCGCCGCAAAGGTTGCAGCAACCTGTGTCTTGGTGAAAGTGGATACCAGAACCCCAAAGCCGGTTGTCGCCAGAACGTAAAGAAAAGTTCCCACCAGCAATGCCATGACCGATCCCCGGATTGGCACATGAAAAACGCCATAGGCAACGACCAGCAACGTCAGGAAACTCAACATGGCGATCACCACATAAGGCAGCTGCTTGCCCAAAACGAATTCTGTACGCGTGACTGGCGTGGAGCGAAAATTGGCGATGGAACCCGTTTCCTTTTCCCGTACCACTCCCATCGCAGCCATCATTGACGGGATCAGCACCAGCATGAGCATGATGACCGATGGCACGATCGCAAACACGCTCTTGAAGGCTTGATTGAAGCGGAAACGCGTCTCTATTTCTGCACCGCTCGTGTCTATGGCTTCGCCATAGGTGCGCTCGATCTGGTCATCCATATAGGACAGGGCCAAACCCTGCAGATAGCCACGGGCGGTTTCTGCGCGGAACGGCATTGCGCCGTCTATGGCAATCCGCACTTCGGGCTGCTCGTCCCGTTGAAGCAAACGCCCGAAATCGGGAGGGATTTCTATTGCAATGGCTATTTCACCGTCCTTCAACCGCGCTTCCAACTCCTGTGTACTCGAAGCTGCTGCCTTTTCCTCGAAGTATCGCGATCCTGAGAATGCTTCAAGCAACCCGCGACTTTCGACCGTTTGATCCCGATCCATAACGGCATAGGGAAGATCCGTGACATCCAGAGAAATACCATAGCCAAAGGTCAGCATCAGGATAATCGGCCCGGCAAACGCAAAGCTCAATCGCAGCGGGTCGCGCAGGATCTCCATGGATTCACGCAGGGCAAAGGCCCAAAGACGGGCCAGCATGAAACCACGTTGAAGCGCATTGACTGCTGGCTTCAATGGGCTGACCGATTGGTCTGCAGGTGAAGGCTGCGCTTCATCCTTGCTGCCGACAGCTTCAAGCAGATATTCGATGAATGCGTCATTCAACGTCGCGGCGTTCTTGGCTTTTACAATATCCGCAGGTGTTCCAACGGTCAGAACGCGTCCGGCGTGCATTAACGATATCCGGTCACAGCGCTCCGCCTCATTCATGAAATGGGTGGAAATAAATATTGTAACCCCGTCGTTGCGCGATAGTCCGATCAGGTGTTGCCAGAACACATCACGGGCCACCGGATCGACGCCCGAAGTCGGTTCATCGAGAATGAGAACTTCGGGCCCATGAATGACTGCGACAGCAAGTTGCAGGCGCTGCCGAATACCAAGTGGCAGGGAATCCGGTTTTTCGTCCGCCTCCCCCTGCAAATCGAAGGTTGTCAGCATCTCGGACACACGCGCCGCCCGTTGGGCCACGGGAATCTGATACAATTGTGCGTGCAGTTCGAGATTCTGGCGAACGGTCAGTTCACTGTAGAGAGAAAACGATTGTGACATGTAGCCCACCCGCTGCCGCGTGCGCATGTCATTTGCGTCCAGGGTCTTGCCGAACAGCAGCGCTTGCCCCGAGCTTGCCGGCAAAAGGCCTGTCAGCATTTTCATTGTTGTCGTCTTGCCGCAGCCGTTGGACCCCAGAAAGCCGAAAATCTCGCCTCTATCGATTTCGAAATTGACGCTATCGACCGCGACGAAATCATCGAACTTTCGGGTAAGCGATTTCGCCTCAACGGCGGGTATGCCGCCGGTGCGCACACGCGGCGGAACAACGACTTCACAATGATCCTGTCGCGCCGCCTCCGGCAACAGGGCAATGAACGCCTTCTCCAGCGTCGGTTGTCCCGCCTGATCACGCACCTCATCGGGTGCTCCGGTGGCAATGACCTTGCCGTCGGATATGGCAGCCAACCAATCGAAACGCTCGGCCTCCTCCATATAGGCTGTCGCAACAATCACGCTCATCGCCGGGCGTTGCGCACGAATGCGGTCGATCAAGTCCCAGAACTGCTGGCGGGACAGTGGATCGACCCCTGTCGTCGGCTCATCCAGAATCAACAGATCAGGGTCATGGATCAGCGCAGAGCACAACGACAGCTTTTGCTTCATACCGCCTGACAGTTTGCCCGCAGGGCGATCCGGGAAGGGGTCAAGGCCCGTTGCCTGCAACAGATCAGCGATACGCGCGCGACGTTCCGCCTTCGATTGACCAAACAGTCTGCCAAAAAAATCAAGGTTCTCTGCAACCGTCAATGTTGGATAGAGGTTACGCCCCAGACCTTGTGGCATATAGGCAATGCGCGTGTTGCAGTCTTTTAGATGGCGTCTTTCGCGAATATCGCCACCCAACACCTGCACATCTCCGGACTGCACCCGACGCACGCCGGCAACCAGTGCGAGCAACGTTGATTTTCCAACGCCGTCCGGGCCGATCAATCCCGCCATACAACCGGAGGGGATATCGAGGCTGACATGGTCCAGAGCCGCCGTCGCACCGTAGCGGTGGACAACCTCGGACAGTCGGACAACAGGTGCCTGGGTCATTGCGGCAAACGCACCGCAAGGTCAGCGGGCCATTGCGCAGCCGCATCAACCAGCACGTAACCGACACCAGGAACGCCCGCCTTGGCGCGGTCCTGATACTCGTTGAGAAGTTCCGGCGCTATTGTCAGCTTGACGCGGAACATCAGCTGATCCCGCTCCTGTTGGGTTTCCACGGATCGGGGGGTGAATTGCGCTGTGCTTGCCACAAAGGAGACCGTGGCGGGAATGACATAGTCGGGGATGGCGTCCAGAATGATCCGCGCTTCAGCCCCGATTGCCAGACGCCCGGCATCGCGTGAGGGCAGGAATATGGACATATACATATCGGACATATCGGTAAGCGACACGACCCGCCCCCCAGCCGCAATGACTTCACCGGGATGGGCGAGAACATATTGCACACGACCCGACATGGGCGCCGTCAGGTTGGCATCCGCGATCACGCTTTGCAGGCGCTCGACAGCTGCCTCTGCCGCCGCGATGGACGCCTGAGCCAGCGGGATGCCCGCTTCAGCCGCCGCAACGCCCGCCTTTGCGGTGTTCAGCACATTGCGCGCATTGTCCAAAGTGGCCTGAGCGGCGAACAAATCTTTGACCAGTTGCTCGACGCGTGCAAACTCTGTCTCCGCCAGAACCAGTTCGGACTGACGCTGGTTCAACAATGCCTGGGCCTGGAGTTTTTGTTGTTGCGCCTGCAGAACGGTGGCCTGCGCCTGATGCAATTGGGCTTCGAGTTCGACCGTATCCATCCGGGCAAGGATTTGCCCGCTTTCGACCCAGTCTCCTTCCTCCACGCGAACTTCGGCGATTCGCCCCGCCAGCTTGGTCGCAATTTCGATCCGTTCGGCCTCAATGCGACCGTTGGAAAAGGCAATGCCTTCCGGCGCAGCAGTCCTCAGCGAATTTTGCCACCAAAGCCCTCCCGCGGCTGCAACAACCAGAAAGACGACAGCGATGGTTAATAGTTTCTTGTTCATAATCTACAATCCATAAAGATAGCGCGCGCGGCACGAGATTGAACGATTTGCCTCTGATCGCTCACCGCGTCCATTTGCCATTCCCGAAGGTTTTGGGGCTTGACCCAGATCAATTCACACGTGTGCCGATGAGGATAATCCAATCTCAAATGCAATCAGCTTGAGAAAGGTGCCCGAAATGGCGCACATCACACCTCTTCGCGACGGGAAGTCGCAAAAAAATGCGGATATGATGTTGGTACACAATCGGCCCGAAACGACCATTGCCAACGAAGATACAAATGGTCCGTCACATGCACACACAAGTATGGAACAGACACTGGACAAGAGCCTGAAAGCTTCCCTGGCGAAGTTGACGGCGGGTCTTTCACCGATTGCCCTGAGCGCAGCCTATGCAGACTGGGCTCTGCATCTGGCCTCCTCGCCTGGCAAACAGTTGGAGTTGGTGGAAAAAGCCGGAAAGAAAGCCATGCGACTGTCAAAATATGCAGCGCTTTGCTCAACCCGGCCCGACGCCTCGGAGCCCTGCATCATGCCACTGCCTCAGGACCGACGATTCCAGAAGGAAGAATGGCAGAAATGGCCCTACAACATCATGTATCAGTCGTTCCTGCTTAACCAGCAATGGTGGCACAATGCCACCACAGACGTCGAAGGCGTCACTCAGCAGCATGAAAACGTTGTTGAATTTGCCGCGCGCCAGATTCTGGATGTATTTTCCCCTTCAAATTATGCAATGACAAATCCGGAGGTCATGGCGCAGACTGTTCGCCAGGGCGGCATGAATTTTATCCGCGGCTGGCAGAATTTCACCGAAGACGTCGCGCGCGCCAGCACCGGGAAAAAACCGGCTGGAACTGAAGCCTTCGAAGTCGGTCGCAACATGGCAACCACACCGGGCAAAGTCGTTTATCGCAACAGGCTGATCGAATTGATCCAGTATGCGCCGTCGACGGATGAGGTCCATCCTGAACCTATCCTGATCGTGCCAGCCTGGATCATGAAATACTACATCCTTGATCTGGGAGACGACAACTCACTGGTGCGGTATCTGACAGCACAGGGATTCACGGTCTTCATGATCTCATGGAGAAACCCGAGCGCCGAGGATCGCAATCTGGGCATGGACGATTACCTGTCCCTGGGCGTCATGGACGCGATTGATGCGGTTGATACAATTGCGGGCGGGCAGAAGATCCATGCCGTGGGCTATTGTCTGGGTGGTACTTTGCTGTCAATCGCCGCAGCTGCAATGGCCCGTGACAAGGACGATCGCCTGAAAAGCCTGACACTTCTGGCAACCCAGACCGACTTCACAGAAGCCGGCGAATTGATGCTGTTCATCAATGACAGCCAGCTCTCATTCCTTGAAGACCTGATGTGGGATCAGGGATATCTGGACACCAAGCAGATGGCGGGCGCCTTTCAGCTTCTGCGGTCAAACGACCTGATCTGGTCACGGATCGTGCATGATTACCTGATGGGTGAACGCACACCGATGATTGATCTGATGGCATGGAATGCAGACGCCACGCGAATGCCCTACCGCATGCATTCAGAGTACCTGAGGCATCTGTTCCTGAAGAATGATCTGGCTGAGGGCCGCTATCGGGTGAACAACCGTCCGATCGCAATCTCCGATATCCGGGTGCCGGTGTTTTTGGTGGGCACCGAAAGGGATCACGTGGCGCCATGGCATTCGGTCTACAAGTTCAACCTGCTCAGTGACACGGATGTGACATTCGTTCTGACCAGCGGCGGACATAACGCCGGCATCGTGTCCGAGCCAGGCCACCCCAGGCGTCACTATCGGGTTCGCGAAACCTCCAAGGATGACGCCTACACGGATCCCGATCGCTGGATGGGCGAGACGCCGCCTGTCACGGGATCGTGGTGGCCAGCCCTGTCGAACTGGCTGGCTGAAAAATCAGGCAAAAAGACCAAACCACCCCGTATGGGCGCCGAAGGCGAGGGATATGCACCGCTCTGCGACGCCCCCGGCACCTACGTGCTTCAGGAGTAGCAAACATGTTGGAAAATCTTCTGAAAGGCAAACGCGGGCTTGTTGTCGGCATTGCAAACGAGCATTCCATTGCTGCAGGATGCGCCGCCGCCTTCCGGGCTGCAGGTGCGCAATTGGCGGTCACCTATGGTCATGAGAAGTCCAAACCCTTTATCGCGCCTGTTGTGGCAAAACTGGAGGCTCCGATCTTCATGCCTCTGGACGTCCAGACCGACGGACAAATGGAGGCTGTTTTCGAGATGATCGATCGGCAATGGGGACGGCTCGACTTTTTGCTGCATTCGATTGCCTATTGCCCGAAAAATGACCTGCATGGTCCAGTCAGCGCCTGTTCAAAGGAAGGTTTTGCGCAGGCCATGGATATCTCGGTGCACTCCTTGATACGGATGACACGGCTGGCGGTTCCCTTGATGACGAACGGCGGCAGCATCGTGACAATGAGCTACTACGGCGCGGAAAAGGTCGTGGATCATTACAACATCATGGGGCCGGTCAAATCCGCACTGGAGGGCACGGTGCGCTATCTGGCCGCCGAGCTTGGCCCAAAAAAGATTCGTGTCAACGCCATCTCTCCCGGCCCTTTGCAAACACGCGCAGGCTCCGGCATCGATCACTTCGATGAGTTGATCGATGCCGCGCGGAAGCGTGCACCTGAACAGAGCCTCATCAGCATCGATGATGTCGGTCAAATGGCCGTAGGGCTGGTCAGCGACCTGTCACACCAGGTAACCGGCAACATCGCCTTCGTCGATGGCGGCTATCATGTGCTCGGATAGATACCACTTTGATTTTCAAGGAGAAACAACATGTCACGAATAGCAGTCGTTACCGGCGGAACACGCGGCCTGGGGCACGCAACAGCATTGGCGCTGAAAGACGCAGGATGTGTGGTTGCTGCGACCTATCATGGCAATGATGCGGCAGCGCAGGCCTTCAAAGAGGAAACCGGTATTGCCGTCTACAAGTGGGACGTTGCGGATTTCGCGGCCTGCAAGGCTGGTCTGCAGAAGGTCGAGGACGACCTGGGGCCAGTGGACATTCTGGTCAACAACGCCGGCATCACGCGAGACGCAACCCTTCATCATATGCCGCCGGAAGACTGGATGGCCGTCATCAACACAAACCTCGGCTCGGTTTTCAACATGTGTCGCAACGCAGTCCCCGGCATGCGTCAGCGCGGCTTTGGCCGGATCATCAATGTATCCTCGATCAATGGCCAGAAGGGGCAGTTTGGACAGACCAACTACTCTGCAGCCAAGGCCGGCATCATCGGATTCACCAAAGCCCTGGCTCTGGAAAATGCGGCGAAGGGCATTACCGTCAATGCTGTGGCGCCTGGATATTGTGACACCGACATGGTGGCTGCCGTATCGGACAACATCATACAACAGATCGTTGCGGCAACGCCGGTCGGGCGCTTGGGGCAACCCGCAGACATTGCCCGCGCAATCGCATTTCTCGCAGCCGATCACGCAGATTTCATTACCGGCTCGACGCTCAGCGTGAATGGCGGCGAATACATGGCTTGACCTGCCCGCGAAACCCGAACATCAAGGATATCCATGACCAAGACACCACTTCATTGGAAACCTGACCTCAGGTATCCCACTGGCAAAGGGGCAACTGAACAGCATTTCACCGCATCAGCCAATGGCGATGATCTGGAGATCGACACGCATCCCTGGGGTGACGCCGATTTGAAGATCAACGGCAAAATGGCCGCTCATGTCGAGGGCAAACCTTCAGGCAGTGACGCGTTTCGCGAGATCGAAGCAGTTGCCGAACAGATCGAAGACCAGAAGACATGATACGACAAGACAACAGGCACAGCCTGAGTCGAGACCGGGACAAGGCAGATATTCATGCACTATATCGAAAATAAGACGTTTGACGAAATCAAGGTCGGTGACAGCGCGGAATTGACGCGCACATTGAAACCGGAAGACATTGAATTATTTGCCGTCATGTCCGGGGACGTAAACCCTGCCCATGTAGACAGTGATTTTGCTAACTCCGACATATTCCACAAGGTCATCGCGCATGGCATGTGGGGTGGTGCGCTCATTTCCGCATTGCTTGGCACAGAATTGCCCGGCCCCGGAACAATCTATCTCAATCAAAACCTCAGTTTCCGAAAGGCCGTCGGGTTGGGCGACACGGTCACGGTACGCGTGACCGTTGCGCAGAAAAGCGCCGAACATCACCATGTGACCCTTGATTGCCTGTGCACAAACCAAAGCGGCGAAACCGTCATCGAAGGGCAGGCGCTGGTCATCGCGCCAAGCGAAAAGGTCCGGCGCCCGCGTGTCATGCTGCCCGAAGTGCATCTGCACGAGCGCGGCGCCCGGTTTGCGGCCTTGATGAAAGCCACCGCCTCCCATGACCCCGTCCGCACGGCCGTCGTTCACCCCTGTGACCGGCTTTCAATCGATGGAGCCCTGGAGGCTGGCGCGAGGGGCATGATCATTCCGGTTCTCATTGGCCCCAAGGCAAAGATCGAGGCCGCCGCTGCTGAAGCAGAAAGAGATCTGCACGGAATCGAGATCATCGATGTTCCCCATAGTCACGCCGCCGCCGAGCAGGCTGTGGTGCTGGCGCGGGCAGGCAAGGTCGACATGTTGATGAAAGGCAAGATCCACACGGATGAATTGCTCGAACCCGTGATGAACAGTCAAACCGGTTTGCGGACCGAACGGCGCATGAGCCATGTCTTTGCGCTGGACGTTCCGAACTACCCCAAGCCGCTGCTGATCAGCGATGCCGCCATCAACATCTTTCCCGACCTGCAGAGCAAACGCGATATCGTGCAGAATGCGATCGATCTGGCCCATGCTCTGGGGATTGCCCTGCCGAAGCTGGCATTGCTGTCGGCGGTTGAAACCATAACGCCCAAAATCCCATCAACGGTGGATGCGGCCGCCCTGTGCAAGATGGCGCAGCGCGGACAGATCGTCGGTGGCGTGCTCGACGGTCCGCTGGCCTTCGACAACGCCATATCCAGGGCGGCAGCCGAAGCAAAGGACATCCATTCTGAAGTGGCCGGTGATGCCGATATCCTGATCGTTCCCGATCTGGAGGCCGGCAACATGATCGCCAAACAACTGATCTATCTGGCCGGGGCCGATGCAGCTGGTATCGTCATGGGCGCCCGTATACCGATCGTGCTGACCAGCCGCGCAGACGGTCTGTTGTCGCGGCTGGCCTCCACCGCGATTGCGCAACTGGTTGTTCACGCCCGCACCAGAGATCTCAAGGTATGAATGAGATTCTCCTGACGCTGAATGCCGGATCATCCAGTTTGAAGTTTGCAATGTTTGACGCTGATGCAGCGTCAAACAGGGCCAGGATGAGCGGTGAAGTGGCAAATATCGGCCGTGCTCCCGTCTTCTCGGCAAAAGACGCAAACGGCAAGGTGCTCGACAAGGGGGCAATGGAAAAACTGGATGCTGCATCCAACCACGATCTTTTGATTGCAAAGCTGCTGCAGTGGATCGCCGAGCGCCATGGCGATCAAAAGCTTGTGGCCGTCGGCCACCGGGTCGTTCACGGAGGCAGGCAATTTTCAAAACCAACCCGCGTGACCGATGCTGTGCTGCAGGAGCTGGAAACGCTTGTGCCGCTGGCGCCTTTGCATCAGCCGCATAATCTGGCGGCCATTCGAGCCGTTGCCAAGTGGCAGCCCGACCTGCCACAGATTGCCTGTTTTGACACCGGTTTTCATCACAGCCAGTCGCGGTTGGCGCAATTGTTCGCCCTGCCGCGTGCCTTGAGCGATGAGGGGATTATCCGCTACGGGTTCCACGGATTGTCCTACGACTATATCGCCGGCGTCCTGCCCGAGTATCTTGGTGATCAGGCAGAGGGGCGCGTCATCGTTGCACATCTGGGCAACGGGGCCAGCATGTGCGCCATGAAGAACCGCCAAAGCGTGGCCACCAGCATGGGATTCACTGCGCTGGACGGCCTGATGATGGGCAGTCGGTGCGGAACGATTGACCCTGGGGTCTTGCTCTATCTGCTGCAGGCCAAGGGTATGGACGCCGGCACTATCGAGGATTTGCTTTACCGGCAATCAGGCCTTCTGGGTGTCTCGGGCATCAGCAATGACATGTCTGTGCTGGAGCAAAGCGACGCCCCCCAAGCCCGTGACGCCATTGATCTTTTCAACTATCGCGCCGCCAGTATATTGGCCGGTCTTGTGCCAGCCATCGGCGGGCTGGACGCCTTGGTCTTCACCGCAGGGATCGGAGAAAACTCTGCCCGGACGCGCCAGCTGATTTGCGATCAACTGGACTGGCTGGGCGTTGCGCTGGAACCGGCTGAAAATGATCGCAATGCAGCCCTGATCAGCGCGGCAAAATCACGCGTGAAGGTTTTTGTCGTGCCAACCAACGAAGAGGCCATTGTTGCAAGGGATTGCCGTCGTTTTCTTTCCTGAAATACGCATGCAACCCTGTCCGCGTTGCAGTTACCGCGGATGCAGAACATTGAAAGAATGGTCCCACCATTGACCGGTGCACAGGCCTGTCGGCTCAACCGGGCAGCAGGCCGTCAAGCGCACCGACTGCGCTTCGAAACACCTGCGGAATGGGCGTTGGACGACCTGTCGACTGATCCACCAGCACCAGTTCGAAAGTCGCCGAAAACGCCCGGCCACCTTTCAGCCACAAGGAATGCTGCGTTGTGGTGCTGGTCCGACCGAGCCTTATCGTGCGGCAGGTCATGATGCCCTTTTCCTGATAAAGCATGGACGCCGAAAACGTGCCCGTTGCGGACAGAATCACGAAACAGGGGCGATCAGGCGCCGGCTCCTGCAGACCAGCCGCCATGACATATTGCACCCGGGCATCATCACACCATCGCCAATAGGCCGCATTGGTGACATGCCCCAATTTGTCGATATCATTCCATGCCGCCTGAACCGATATGCTGAACTGCGACCCGTCGTCCACTTCAACATCCGGCGTATCATCAAGGTTGCTATCCAGTGTCTTCATGTCAGGCCGGAAAATAGGTGACAAGCACAGTGGCGCCTGTCTTGCTGGATGCTGTGTGCAGGGCGCCTGCGGCGCGCACCACCAGATCGCCCTTCCTGTAATCGGCATCTTCATCACTGAAACTGCCTTCCAGGACAAAGATGTGCTCCACATCGTCATGGGCATGCGGAGCACAATCGGCACCGGGTTCAATAGACATCAGATAGGTTCTGTAGCCGCCGCCATCAAAAAGCGGCTTGATGCGAAAGCCGGGCGTTGGTTCGGACCAGACAAATGCGTCGGCATTGACGCTCTGGCTGCCATTGCCTGGAACCTGCAATGCGGCAGCGGCCATTGTCGGCTGAAACTGATCCTGCATGGGCACCCTCCTGTGCGGTCGAGCATTGGCGAAAGGTGGTAAAAAAGCAATCCCTTTCACCCATCAGGCAACAAGCAGCCCTGACATTTCGTTGCATGATTCAAAGCAGGGCCCGCACATGATCGCGCGAACCCTGCCCAGCTGTCTTGGGAGTGACAATCTTCTGGTCAGTTGATCTCGAAGCCGCGATAGTCATCAGACTTGATGGCGTTCATTTCCTGCATATAGCCACCCATGCCGCCCATGAACCACATCGACGTGCGTGGCTTGCCGGGGATATTGGCCCCGTTGATCCAGCTGTCAGTCACCTGGAACAATGTGCCGGCCATGCCTTCCTGACAGACGCGAACCCAATCCTCCTGTGCATCGAGACTGGTTTCAATCAGACCATTGCCCTCCTGTGCCTTCTCGATCATCTCTGTCAGGAATTGCACCTGCCATTCATGCACCAAAGGCTGGCTGGTGAAGGGGCTGAACGGGCCGAATACCATGAGCAGGTTGGGGAACTTGGCTATCGACATGCCGGCATAGGCATGCGGGCCATCGTTCCATTCATCCTGAAGTCTGACGCCATCGCGACCGATGGTTTCGATTTTCAGATAATTGCCGGTCATCGCATCAAAGCCGGTGGCCATGATCAACACGTCCAGCTCGACCTCTTCGCCGCCGATGATCAGACCGTTTTCGCTAAAGCGCTCAATCGGGTTGGCTTTGACATCGTGCAGGGTGACATTGTCGCGATTGAACGTATCATAGTAGTTGTCCGCTGCCAGAGGCCGCTTGGCATAATAATCCTTCGGGGTGAGCATTGCCGCCACTTTGGGGTCTTTGACGATCGCGTCGATCTTGGATTTGATAAAATCTGTCGCCGTCTTGTTGGCTTCCGGCGTGACCGGAATATCCGAGAAGGTTTCAAGCATGAAGGCAAAGCCGTTGCCTTTTTGCCAGGCCGCCTCATAGACGCGGTTGCGCTCATCCTCGGAGACCTCCAGTGCGGAAACCGTGCTTTCATCAAACCCGAAAACCGCCGCCGTACTCAGCGCCCATTCACGGAAGCCGACCGGATCCTTCTTGATCTTTTCGCGGGTTTCCAGCGGGAATGGACCAATGCCCAGAGGAACCACCCATTGCGGCGTACGTTGCAACACATGCAGATGACCGACCTTGTCCGCAAGAGCGGTGATGATCTGGATCCCGGTCGAACCGGTGCCGACGACACCCACGCGTTTGCCGGCCAGATCAGGCTCTTCCTCAGGCCATTTCGAGGCAAGCAGAACCTCTCCCTTGAACTTGTCCTGATCAGGAAATTGCGGCGCATAGGAAGAAGACAAAAGGCCCACGGCTTCAATGACATATTTTGCCTTGAACGTGTCGCCGCCCTTGGTTGTCAGAGTCCATCGCCCCTCGTCGTCGCTCCACACCATGCTGGCGATGCGTGTGTTGAAATTGATCGACCGTTTCAGGTCATGCTTGTCTGCGACCGCATTGAGGTAGTTGAGGACTTCGCTCTGTTTAGCATAGCGTTCCGACCACTCCCAGTTCTGGAACATGTCCATGTCAAAGGAGTAGGTATAGACCGTCGATTCCGTATCGACCCGGCACCCGGGATACCGGTTCCAGTACCATGTGCCGCCGACACCACCGGCATCATCAAACGCCTGCGCATTCAGCCCCATCTCATTGCGCGCCCGGTGGAGGGCATAAAGACCACCAACACCGGTACCAATGATTGCGACGTCGAGTTCAAGGCCGTCCAGGCCATTTGATGTGGTGTCGTTCATGACAAACCTCCCGTTATTATCCAATCTTGCGGAAATTCCGCGATCCACTGCAGCCTTCGACCAAGCGCGGGATTGCCCCCGGATTCGTCATGCGAAGATCATGCTTTGGGTATAATCATATGGTATTACGGTAATACCGTCAACTATCGTATTACGGTAATCTCACCAGTGGGGTCTTCTGTAACCGAATCTGCTTTGCGAGCCAACCATTCTATAAGATCTGGCGGCGGATCCAGCGTAACCGGAGCTCGGATGCACCGCACCGGCGCAGGCGTCCACCAAATGTATAGACGTTGCCTGCTCAATTTTGCACACGCTGGCAGGACCCATAATCGAAACCTCCAGGGCCGTTTGTTTTCACGCTCACAAGGCATCAGCACGGCTGCACCAACCGCCCGTGCCATTTTCCTCCTCCTGCCCAGCGGATCGAAGTTCAAGTTTTATACTCTTGCAATTTCGGTATTCTGATAATACGGTATTACCGCAATTGGCGATATTACTGTAATACGAATATACGCGCAGCACCTCGTCTGGGGATGGCTGACCGCTTTGACAAGGAACCGACCATGACTGACCATCCAAAAGAGCCCGATTCCGACACTCTGAGCGCGCTGATCCCGGATACGCGCCTCTACATTGACGGCGCATGGGTCGGCGGTGCCGATCAGTTTGACGTGAAAAATCCAGCCGATGGTTCGGTGGTGGCGGCGGTGTCCAACGCAAGCTCTGCAGATGCCCTGCGCGCTCTTGACGCTGCAGCGGCTGCGCAGGACACCTGGAGCAAAGTAGCCCCGCGGGCACGCGCAGATCTGCTGCACAGGGCGCATCGCCTGATGACGGAACGCGAAGAGGCCTTTGTGCGCATCATGACGCTTGAAAGCGGCAAGCCCTTGACGGAAGCGCGCGCGGAATATCAGCTTTCGGTCGACTTTCTGCTGTGGTTCGCAGAACAGACAGCCCATTTGCATGGCAGCTATTCGGACAGCTCCAATGGCACCTTCCGAATCATGGTCACCCATCAGCCCGTGGGTCCATGTCTGTTGATCACGCCGTGGAATTTCCCCTTGCTGATGATCGTACGCAAGGCCGGTGCGGCGCTGGCAGCCGGCTGCACGACCATCACCAAGACAGCACAGGAAACGCCGTTGACCGGTGCTTTGTTCACACAGGTCCTGCACGATGCGGGATTCCCGCAGGGCGTCGCCAACCTGTTGCACACAACCAAATCCTCCGGCATTTCCGAACCTCTGATAAAAGACAAACGCCTGCGCAAGATATCCTTTACCGGATCGACCCGAGTCGGCAGCCTGTTGATGGAACAGGGCGCCGGCAACATAGTGAACAGTTCGATGGAACTGGGCGGTGATGGACCATTTATCGTGTTGGACGATGCGGATATCGACCTGGCAGTCGACCAGGCGATCATCTGCAAGTTCCGCAACGCCGGGCAGGCATGTGTGGCCGCCAATCGCATCATCGTCGACAAGACGGTGGAGCCTGAATTCACCCGAAAATTTGTCGCCAAGGTCAAGGCATTGACCGTTGGCAATGGCATGCAGCCGATTGACGTCGGTCCGATGATTTCAGCCAGGCAGCGCGACGGATTGTCCGCAACCGTGTCGCAATTGACAGAAGCCGGCGGCGAAGTGCTGACCGGGGGCTCTGCGATTGACAGTCCCGGCTATTTCTTCGAGCCGACGGTCATTCGTTTTGAGGGACGCAACGAGATCATGTGCTCGAATGAACTCTTTGCGCCGATTGCCACCATCTTCTCCATTGACAATGCGGCAGCCGCCCTTGAGTTTGCCAATGAAAGCGATTTTGGCCTGGCTTCCTATGTCTTTACCAGGGACATTTCGCGCGCCATTATTTTTGGCGAAAAACTGGCTTTTGGCATGGTCGGGATCAATCGTGGGATCATGGCCGATCCCGCTGCACCCTTTGGCGGAACCAAGGCCTCAGGCATCGGGCGCGAAGCCGGCCATGACGGAATCTATGAATTCATGGAACAGAAATACATGGCTTTGACCGTAGCGGAGGAATTGAGCTGATGACACTGGAAAACACCCTGGGGCTGGGGCTTGTACGCCAGCCAAAGACAGTGCTTTTCGGCCCGGGTCAACGCATGCAGTTGGGGCGTTATGCCAGAGGCTTCGGCACATCCTGTCTGGTCGTGACGGACGAGCGCATGGCCACCACTGCAGACTTCAAGGCAATGATGGATGATCTTTCGGATCAGGGTCTTTCGGTGGCCATCTTCGACAAGGCCCTGCCCGATTTGCCCCGCCAGAATGTTCTCGACGTGATCGCCAATCACGGCCAGGGCAAGATCGACGTGATCGTTGGCATCGGCGGCGGATCCTGCATGGATCTGGCCAAGGCAATTTCTGTCGTTCTGGCCCATGGCGGCGATGTACGCGACTATTTCGGCGAATTTGCGGTCCCAGGTCCCGGTATTCCGATCATCACCATCCCCACCACCGGCGGCACCGGCGCGGAAGTCACCAGCCTGGCCATCGTTTATGATGATGAAACCCAGATGAAAATGGCGATTGCCGACGCCCATATCGCCCCGGCAGTCGCGCTGATCGATCCGGAACTGACGCTGACCTGCCCGCCCGGCCTGACGGCGGCGACAGCGGCGGACGCGCTGTCGCATCTGATCGAGGCCTACACGGCCAAGCCGAAGAACCCGAGCCCTGATCAGATCGCCCGGGAAATCTATGTGGGCAAGAACCGCATCACCGACATGTTCTGCACCCAGGGGCTTGCTCTGATGAACCGCTCGCTCAAAAACGTCGTTGCAGACCCCTCAAACCTCGATGCGCGGTCGGATGTGATGTTCGCAGCCTATTGCGCGGGCATGGCGATCAATACGACCGGCACGGCAGCGGCCCATGCAATCCAAAGCCCGATGTCAGCCTTCGGTCATACGCCCCATGGCATTGGTGTCGGTGCGCTTCTGCCCTATGTGATGCGGTTCAACCTGCCCTATTGCACGGCGCAATTTGCCGAAATCGCACAGGTCCTCGGCGTGGCTGAAGAAGGCCAGACTGAAGACGAGCAGGCCAAGGCCGGGATCACCCGGGTAGAAGCCCTGCTGGAGGCAACCGGCACGCCGCTGGAGATTGCTTCTCTGGGCATCGAACCGGCGCATTTCAATCAGATCGCCACCTCATCGGTCAAAGCCGCACGGCTGGTGCTGAACAACCCGGCACCGATGACCGTGGAGTCGGTCACTGCATTGCTGGGCCGGGCTGTCGCCGGCGATCGCAGCTGGTGGAAGAAACCCTGATCATCGCAGATTTGCCCGGTCAGCCGGGCAATACCTCTGATCGGCCCGTCACTTTTCCAGAATTTCCTTGTTGCGTTTCACATATTCCTCGATCGCAAGATCCGCGGCGAGGAGAATGTGATGTTCACAGGCTGCCCAGGCGGCGGCGCCGTCACGGTTGACGGCCGCTTCGCGAATGATGGTTTCCAGCTCTTCGATCGAGGGCTCGATCCGGGCCTCGTCGACAAAGGCGAACCGGCGGAAGACGGCGATCCGGGCATGCATGGCGCGCAGACTTTCTGTCAGCACCTCGTTTCCGGTACCCGTGGTCAACTGCCGGTAGAAATCCGCCTTGATGAATTCGCGGCTTTCCACGTCTCCCTTGCGGTACTCCTTGTCCAGCCGCTTGCTCAGCTTGATAAGGTCCTTGCATTGGCTGGCGCTTGCATTCTCCGCAAAAAGCTTGCCTGCCAGGCCTTCGAGCGTGGCGCGCACCACGTAGATCGACTTGATCTCCTGTTCGGTCAGAACTGCAACGATCGGGCCAAGATTGGGAACAACGCTGATCAGGGATTCGGATTCGAGTTGCCGCAAGGCTTCGCGTATCACGGTGCGCGACACCCCATAGGCCTCGCATAGTGCGTTTTCAACCAATCGCTGCCCCGGGACGAGTTTGCCCTCCAGGATATCTTCCCGCACCAATCTGACCACCTGCTGCCGCAGGGGTGCTGCAGTGCGCGAAATGACTGTCGACGTTGCCATGTATGTCTCCGGCTTCTGTTTGATCTGTGCGCGGCATTGACCGCGCGCTTGATCTCAATGTGAGGTCTTTGCCAATTGCGGATGACGCACGAGGCGACCTGCTACAGGCATGTGTTAATATTGACTCAATAAACTTTCAAGTTGTATGGACCGCATCGATCGAAATCGATCAGCCTCGGCAAGATTCGTGAGTATTGAAGGCGATCTGCCTCCTATATCTCATTATGCCACGCTATTTTGAATCTACAATTGCATCCGCATGGCTTCGTTATTCAGGAATGATACGCTCCTTTCGCAAACGATCGAAGACATCGGTAAAGCTTGACAGTGATCCCTGATAGGCGCTGAAGCCAAGAACGCGGCTGTTGCGCATATCGGTGATACATTCGATTTCACGCCCCAGATCGGCGTCGCTGTGCCAGAATGAGGCCAGATCAGAGATCGTGTTGGGCTTGAGCCCGTGACGGGTCACGATATCGTCCCAGATCGGCCCCGCATCCTTCATCTGCTCTTCAAGCAACGTTGGATGTCCAGGATATGGCGCCGGATCCAGATCAAAATAATCGGCAATACGCGCCCAGAGCCAATACCAGCGGAACACGTCTCCGTTGGCGATGTTAAAGGCCGTATTCGCCGCTTCGGGCGTATTCGCGGCCCAGATCAACTGCTTGGCCAGAATTCGCGCATCCGTCACATCGGCCACCGCATTATACTGCGCTTGCGATCCGGGAAAGACGAAGGGTCTGCCGGTCGCTTTGCATATGGACGCATAGACAGCCAGCGTGACGGCCATGTTCATTGCATTGCCGAGCACATAGCCAATCATCGAATGCGGGCGATGCACGGTCCACTGGAACCCGCGCGATTTGGCCTGAGCAAAGACCACGTCTTCCTGATCATAGTAAAAATTCAGTCCCGGCAGACGCGGCTGCGATTCCAGAAACGGCGAATAGGGCTTGCCGTCTCCATAGCTTTCAAATGGTCCCAGATAGTGCTTGAGACCCGTCACCAGAGCCACATGATGCAAGGGCGCCTGTTTCAGCGCCTGGAACAGGTTTTCCAACATGACCTTGTTGACCCGGACATTTTCGGCTTCGCTCGCCTGCATCGACCAGGTGCAGATGAAGACATGGGTAATACCGGCCATTTCGGACCGGGCCGCTTCGGCCGCCTGCGAATCCATCAGGTCCAATGCGATGTGGCCATCGACGACTCCCTGAGGCTGCGCGGAGCGCGACAGGCCGGTCACATGCCAGCCATCCGCCTTGAGCGCCTGCGCTGCATAGCTGCCTGAAAGCCCGCTTACGCCAACGACAAGCGCCTTTCGCTCCTCTTTCATGTTGGCTCCCTCCATTTTGTCGTCTCGTCATGCGTCCACGTTGGACGGCGCCGATCAAAATCCCGAAAAAGGACCTAGACGATCAAGTGATATTATCATAATATAGTATGACAGTAATTTCTAATTTGCAATGGACAAAGACCCACGCGGGTCGCAATGATCAAACAGGGAGGACGCCATGACAGCCAAGCTGCTCAACACGCAGAACGCAGGGTGGTATCGGTTCAAAATCGGCCAGTTGGAATGCACAACGATTTGGGACGGTTATATTCACCACGGCTATGAAGGCATCTTTCCCAATGCTGACCCTGCCGAAATGGCGCGCCTGAAAAAAGAGTATCGGCTGCCCGAAGATCATATCCCGATGGATCTGAACCCGGCAGTGGTCAACACCGGTGACAAGTTGATCCTGATTGACGCCGGCATGGGAAAAACCTCCGACATGTTCGGCGATACAATGGGCCATACCGTCGACAATCTGGCCGCCGCAGGCATCAACCCGGACGACATCGACATGGTGCTGATGACCCATTTGCATCCCGATCACTCCTTTGGGCTGATCGATCAGCAGGGCAACGCTGTCTACAAGAATGCCGAGCTTTATGTGTCCGATGCCGATTGGGCAGAATGGACAAACGAAGCCAACCAGACCCGCAATGACTTCGTCGGTCCCTGGACCGAAGGCACGCTTGCAGCGGTTGCACCCTATCGTGACCGCCTCAAATTGTTCAAAATGGGTGCCACGATCATGCCGGGTCTGACGACAATGTCGGTTGCCGGTCACAGCCTCGGCCAGACAGCCTTCATTTTCGAAAGCGCCGGTGAAAAAGTGGTCTTTACCGGTGATGTGGCCCATCACCAGATCTTTGATCCGATCCATCCGGAATGGTTCTTCCACATGGATTATGACAGCGACCCGCAGCTGGGTGCTGACGCCAAATCCGAAATCTTTGCCCGCGTGACAGACGAAAACATCCGCTATCACGGCTATCATTTCCCCTTCCCCGGAATTGGCGACATGGAGCGGGCCGAGGATGGAACCTATCGCTTTTATGGCGAACCCGTGACCCCGCGCCTGTAACAATCCGCAGTTGCAACACTCCGCAGCCGCAACACTCCAAAGCGAACCTTCCTTTCTGCGAAAGACCGACATATGACTCAGAACTGCGCAATCGTAACCGGTGGTGGCCGCAATATCGGCCAGGCCATTTCACTTCGCCTGCAGGAGGATGGTTACCGGGTCTTTGCACTCGATATCGTCGCCCCTGAAGCCGAGTCTTTGCGCGCTGACGCAGTGCAGGTCGACCTTACGAATGCCGAGGCAACCAAAGAGGCTCTGTCCGCAATTGTCGCAAATCACAAGGTGACATGCCTGGTCAACAATGTGGGGCTGGTGGCCCCTGCTGCATTTGATGCGGTCAACCTGGATGATTTCGATCGGTTGATGCATCTCAATCTGCGCACATCGATAGTCTGTGCGCAGAGCCTTGTGCCTGAGATGCGCAAGCATGGCGGTGGCCGGATCGTATTCAACACCAGCCGCGTGACCAAGGGCAAACTTGAGCGCACGTTATACAGCGCCACCAAAGGTGCGGCGCAAGCCATGGCCCGCACATGGGCGCTCGAGCTGGGCAAGGACGGCATCACGGTGAATTGCGTGGCGCCCGGCCCCATCGCAACGACCGCTTTCTGGGACAACAATCCACCCGAAGCGCCCGAGACAAAAGCCATTGTCGACGCTGTTCCGGTCGGCCGCATGGGAACGCCTGAAGACGTGGCCAATGCAGTCAGTTTCTTTTGCGAGGACCGCGCCAGTTTCGTCACCGGGCAAACACTCTTTGTGTGCGGCGGCGTCACTGTCGGGTGATGCCGCGGGCCCAGGCCATGCAACAAAATACTTGTCATAATATTGTATTACGGTATTACTTGATTTCGAGAAAAAACGGCGTATCGCCCGAGAAACGGCCCTGACGCCCGGAAATGGAGGAGAAAAACCATGAGACTGAATGGAAAAGTAGCCATCGTAACAGGCGCATCACGCGGCATCGGGCTTGGTATTGTAAAGAAATTTGCAGCTGAAGGCGCGCATGTCATCGCAGGCAGCACCAGCAATCCATCCGATGTTTACCCCGACGGCGTTGAGGGCGTGAAACTGGATGTCACGAGCGAGGCCGATTGGGCGCGCGTGACCAAAGACGCGCTCGCCAAACATGGCAAGATTGATGTGCTGGTCAACAATGCCGGCATCATTGCCTATGAAGCTCTCAATGAGCTCAATCTGGAGGCCTGGAACAAGGTCATCGGCGTTAATCAGACCGGTGTCTTTCTGGGTATGCGGGCCGTTATTCCAGGGATGCAGGAGAAAAAATCCGGCTCCATCATCAATGTGTCTTCCATATGGGGAAATGCCGCTGTGCCTGGTGCCCATGCCTATCACGCCACCAAGGGTGCGGTGCTGATGATGACCAAGAACGCGGCAATCACCTATGTGGGCGATGGCATTCGGGTCAATTCGATGCTCCCCGGCTTTATCGACACGCCGCTGACCCAGTCGCAGGATCCTGACGTCAACGCTTATGTGGTGGGGCTGACACCCATGGGTCGCGCCGGTACCCCGGAAGAAATCGCCAATGGCTGCCTGTTCATGGCCAGCGACGAATCCTCCTTCATGACTGGCGCAGAGATGGTTATCGACGGCGGTTACCTCGCTCAGTAGAAAATTGTCAGTTGACGTATTACGGTATTATGGTAATATTGAATGGCTGACATATCGAACCGCATCGCGACAACCGCTTCGCGTCCGCAAGACAGAAGCGGGCTAACCACACAGAGCCCGCCTAACCAATTCGACAGCGACCACACAGACTTCAGGAGAGGAAAGTCCTATGTTCAAATCATCTGCAAACAAGTTTTCCATGGGTAAATCATCGGTAACAGGCCTTCTTATGGGCTGCGCCGTTGCGCTCATGCCCAATGTTGCCCTTTCGGCCACGGCCGAAGAGATGATGCAAAGCCGCCTCGGCACCACGGATGCCGACCCGGTTATCGTTGAAACGTTTCGTCGCGCGGCCATGCCGGTCACCGACGAACTGCGCGCCAAGGCGTTGGAATGCTGGAATAACAACAGCTGTGATACCGGTACCGGTGGCGATCTGACTGTCGCTTACGCCGATGGTTTCGGCGAAAACGTCTGGCGCCGTGTCACGGCAATGGAATATATCCAGCAGGCGCTGACCTATCCCGAAGTGGGCAAGATTCTTTACACATCGGCACGCGGCGACTCGGCTCAGGCAATTTCTGACCTGCGGTCCTATATCGCCCAGGGTGTCGACGTCATCGTGATTTTTGCCGATGCCGGCATGGCGCTTGGACCAACAGTTCGCGAAGCGCAGGAAGCAGGCATCAAGGTGACCGTGCATAACGGGACCGAAGTGGGAACGTCCGGTAAGGACTATGTCGCCAATATCGCCGAAAATATCTGCGGCCTCGGCTCATCCTTTGTGGATGCCGTGATCGAAGGCAACCCGGACGCCAAGAATATCGTTGCTCTGGGTGGAACGCCTGGCAACCCGCTCAGCAAGACCTGGCAAGATTGCGCCGAAACACGGGCCGGGGAAATCGGCAACGGTGTCGAGATCGTCGCCCGTGAAGACACCAACTGGACACAGGAAGGCAACTTCACTGCTGTTTCCGCCGCTCTGGCTCGGTTCGATGATATCGACGGTTACATCTACGAATACGCTGATGGCTTCCGCGGTGCGGTGCGTGCCTATGAATCGGCAGAACGCCCATTGGATTTCGTTGTCGCTCTGCGGACCGATGAACAGGGTCTGTTCTGTGATTGGGAAGCCGCCGACAGTGCTGATTTCAAGATCTTCTACTCCTCGGGGCAGAATTTCCAGTCACGCATTGCCCTGACCGCCGCAATGATGGCGCAGGCCGGCGACGACGTGTCGAGCGCCATTGACGTGCCTTTCTCCATGAAGCCCGTGGTTAAAGGACAGTGCGACAAGTCTTTGCCAATGGAAATCTCCGTCTCCTCCCTGGTGGATGCCGATACGCTCAGCGCGATGTTCGGAAAATAGACTGAAACCTTATGGCCCCGCTTTGGCGGGGCCACTTTTTTAATTTTGCCTAACTTCGGATTGTGCCCCATGGATCAGATCGTTCTGAAATTGGTGAGTGTATCCAAAACCTATCCCGGCGTGCGCGCTCTTGATGATTTTTCAATCGAGTGCCTGTCCGGAGAGGTTCACGCAATTCTCGGGGAAAACGGCTCCGGCAAGAGCACGTTGATGAAAATCGCCAGCGGCACGGTCACACCCGACAGCGGCAGCGTTGAAATCGACGGAAAGCTCCTGACATCCGCCGATGCCCGACTGGCCCATGAACTGGGTCTTTACACCGTCTATCAGGACGATTCCCTGGTGCGCGAACTGACCGTTGCGCAAAATCTGTACCTCGGCACCAAAAAGGGTGAAATACCCTACGGCCAGATGGACGCATGGGCACAGGGCAAACTCGACGCATTCGAGATGCCGTTTCCCGCCACGACAATTCTGGGTGATCTGACCCCGGCACACCGGCAATTCGTTGAGATCATCAAAGGTCTGCTGAACGAACCGCGGGTATTGCTGCTGGACGAACCGACCTCGACCCTGGATATGGCAGGCGTCGCCAAATTGATGGCAATGATCCGAACACTCACTGCCAGGGGCACGGGTGTTCTTTATGTCAGCCACCGCCTGCCGGAAATCCTCGATCTCGCCGACCGCGTCACCATCCTGCGTGACGGCGTGCAGCGCGGCACTTTCCCGGTCACCGAAACATTGTCGGAAAATGAACTCGTATCCCTGATGATCGGACGTGATCTGGAAGGCGAATATCCCGACAAGCTGGACCATGGCACCCAAGCGCCTGTCTTGAGCGTCAGGAATCTGTCAGGTGAACATTTTCACGAGATATCCTTCGACGCCTACCCGGGAGAAATCCTCGGCTTTGCCGGCGCAGAAGGCAACGGTCAGCGCGAGGCCTTGCGTGCCCTGGTCGGCCTTGAAACGGCACAGGGTGACATCCAGTGCAATGGCCGTCAGGTCAATCACAATGCGCCACGCGACGCGCTTCAGTCGGGGGTTCTGTTTCTCAGCTCCGACCGCGTTGGGGAAGCAATCTTCCCTGAACTGGGTGTGCGAAAAAACATGATGCTGACCCGTCTGCGCGATGTGGTCTCCGGCGGTTTCCTGTCTGCAAGCCGGGAAGAGGCCGAAGCACAGGCCATGCGCCAGGATTTCGGTGTCGTCACCGCATCGCTGGACACGCCGATCAACGGACTATCGGGCGGCAATCAGCAAAAGGCAGCACTTGCGCGGTCCTTCCGCACCGGCGCACGTGCAGTTTTGATCGATGAGCCGACGCAGGGTGTCGATGCCGGTGCGCGATTCGAGATTTATCGGGCGATCCGCGAAAACATTCAGGATGACGGGACCTGCGTCATCAATTCATCGGATGCGCAGGAACTGGCCGGTATCTGCGATCGTGTGCTTGTGTTTTCGCGCGGCCGGATTGTCGCCGAACTGACCGGCGATGACGTGGAAGAAGAAAAGATCGTCTCGAGCTTTCTGACCACGCGCGATGCCAACAAGGTTCGCGAAACCAACGACAAACCGGCGCTTACCTCCTTTGGAACGGCAATCCAGTCGTTGTTTGGTGGCTCTGTGACCTGGTGGGTTCCACTGGTCTTCCTGACCATTTTGACATTGGTCGTGGGGGGCTATGCAGCCAGCCAGAGCGATGCATTCCTGTCCAAAATAAACTTCCGCCATATTCTCCTGGCGGTGGCTCCAGCAGCCATGGTCGCCATGGCCCAATTGCATGTTTTGCTCGTCAGGGGGCTGGATGTTTCGGTCGGGTCGATGATGAGCCTGACCGTCGTCGCCGCCTCCTTCCTGATTGCTTTTCAGGCACCCATCAGCAGCATCTTTCTGGGCATCGGGGCCTGTCTGCTGATCGGCGTGGTCGTCGGCTTGATCAACGGCGTGCTGGTGCGCTATGCCAAGATCAATGCGATCATCACCACCATCGCCATGCTGTCGGTTCTGCAAGGCCTTGCACTCATTGGACGCCCGACACCCGGCGGACTGATCAGCCAGGTTTTCACCGAATTCCTGCGCAGCCGCGTCGGGTTCCTGCCCATTTCGGTTTTCTTCCTGATTGCCTTTGCCGTGATCAATGACATCTGGCTGCACAGGACCCGATCGGGTCTTGAGGCCAAGGCCATCGGCTTTCGCGAAGAAGCGGCGCGGCGCAACGGTGTGCGCGTCGACCTGGTACAGATACGCGCCTATGTGCTGGCTGCAGTCATCGCAACGCTTGCAGGCTTTTTCCTCAGCTCCGAAGTGGGTGTGGGCCATCCCACCATCGGCGCCAATTTTGCGCTGGCCAGTATCGCCGCGGCGGTTCTGGGCGGGGCATCCCTGGCCGGTGGACGTGGCTCCTTTGGCGGCGCCCTGTTTGGTGCGTTCTTCTTTACACTGACCATCAATGTGATCTCGATCCTCGGCCTCAGCGCTTCTGTGGGGGTGATCGCCAGCGGCATCATGACTCTGCTCGCAGTGTTTCTCTACACCGGATTCTCGGAGCTTGAAAAAGTGCTGGCGTCTCTACGCAGACGCAGGATTTTCCGCAAGAATTATGGCGCTCAGAAGGGGCAAGAGACATGACCACTCATGCCGGTCAATCCGCTGTAAAAAAGCCTGCATCGAACCCGTCCGTACCATCGGCCAGAGGCAAGGTTCAAATGCGTTTCCTGGCCATCTGGGTGGCACTGGCGGCGATCATGCTGTTGGGTGCGCTGTTTCTGCCGCGCAGCATCCATCTGTCATCGCTGCAGTCGATATTTCCCTTTGCCGCCTTTCTCGCCATCGCGGCGATGGGGCAATCACTGGTGATCATGGCCCGTGGCATCGACCTGTCGGTGCCGGCGATCGTCACCCTATCCAGCACCGTGCTGCTGGGTGTTTCAGGCGGTTCGGAAGGCAATGTGGCGCTGGCAGTCATCGTTGCAATTGCCGCGTCGGTTGTCGTCGGCCTGGTCAACGGGTTTTTCATCGCCGTGCTTCGTCTCAACGCCCTGATCGTCACCCTGGCGGTCGGCGCCATCGTCAGCGGTCTTACGCTGGGCTATCGTCAGACGTTGCAGGCGGAAGCGACCGTGCCCCAGGCCCTTGCGGATTTTGGCGGGGCGCGTCTGCTGGGTATCAGCAACGCCTTCTGGATCGCCCTGCTGGTCACTGCCATCGTGACGCTGGTGCTGCGCAAGACGCTCATCGGACGCAATTTTGAAGCCGTGGGCGCAAATCCCCAGGCCGCCCGGACTGCCGGTATCGAGGTCATGCGCTACCAGGTCAGCGCCTATGTTTGCGCTGCGGTGCTTTACGGCATCATGGGTGTGCTGATTTCAGGCTTTATCCGCAACCCGACGCTGGAAGTTGGCGGACCCTATCTGCTCGCACCCATTGCGGCCGCTGTGCTGGGGGCGACCTCGATCAATGGCGGAATCGGCAGCATGTTCGCAGTATTGGGGGCGGCATTGTTTTTGACCCAGCTTGGACAACAGCTTCGCCTGATGGGTCTCGACACCTCCTATCAGATGATTATCCAGGGCGTCGCCATCGCAATCGGCATGTGGTTGTCAGGGTTCTGGGAGCGGCGAAGCTGATCCCAGACGCCCTTTACATGATCCGGCTTCAATCACAGATCACATGAAAAACCCTCAGGGCCTTGCCGTTTGGAAAGGCCCTGAGGTCGTTGCATTACTTTGGAAGAATAACCGCGTCGATCACGTGAATGACGCCATTTGACGCTTCGATGTCAGCAGTGACAACATTGGCACCGTCAACGGTCACGCCGCCTTCGGTCATGATGGTCACATCACCACCCTGAACGGTTTTGGCCATCATGTTGTTGCTCAGGTCACCGCTCATCACCTTGCCTGGCACGACGTGATAGGTGAGAACTGCAGTCAGCTGATCCTTGTTTTCAGGCTTCAACAGATTTTCCACGGTGCCTTCCGGCAGGGCTGCGAAGGCGTCGTCCGTTGGCGCGAAGACGGTAAAGGGACCCTCGCCCTTCAATGTATCCACAAGACCTGCGGCCTGCACTGCGGCAACCAGAGTTTTGAAGGAACCGGCTTCAACTGCGGTGTCCACGATATCCTTCGAATGGCCGTCCGCGAAGGCGACAGAGGAAGCCGCAAGAAGGGCGGCAGAAGTCACGGCAAGAAAAGTACGACGAAACATGGAATTTCTCCTGATATATCTAATCGCCAGCTTGCTGCTGGATGATCTGATTACGGAGACGCCGCGCAGTTGGATCACTTTGCAGTCAATAAAACGGCCGACGATCATTTCAACGACAGTCAGATTGCCGAAGAGACCCTGGTCTTCGAGCCATCGAAAAACCTTCCATAACGGAAAGCGGAGATATCGTGCTGCTGCTCACGACCCTGCACCAGGTTGGCGATTACTTTCGCCATGCCGGGCGCAATTCCAAAGCCGTGGCCGCTCATGCCGGTGGCGATGATCAGGCCGGGAACCGGCGCGTGATCCAGCACGGGAAGCATATCGGGTGTGACATCGATCAAGCCGGCCCAGTTTGCCGCGATTGCCGGTTTTCCAATCTCCGGGAAGGCGGCGGCGAACTGTTCCTGAAGGCGCGCAATACCGGCACCGTCGGGACGCGGGTTGAGCATGCGGCAACGCTCGAACGGGGATTGATCCGCATTCTTCCAGCGACGCGCGGTGCGCCAGGCATCAGGATAGCCGCGCGGCGCGGCGGGCCGAAGCTTGGTGCTGCGCATGTCGTCGAGAAGCTGCGGCACAAAGGCGCCAAAGTTGCGGAAGGCATCGGGACCGATGAAAAACACATGCGATGACCAGGCCGTCAGATTGTGGCCACCATCTGCCCTGCCCCGGATCGCAAAACGATCATCTGCCATGGCGGTGCGCGACAGGCTTGCCGGCATTTTTTCCGTTGTTGCGACGCTCGACACAACGGACAATTGTCGCAGCCGAACACCATGGGCCTTAAGCAACAGCGACGACCAGGCGCCACCCGCCACGACCACGCGCGCGCAACGCACGTGACCAGCCTCGGTCACGACGCCACTGATCTGGCCGGCGGACCGCTCCAGCCCGCGCACGGCGCATAATTCGCGGATGATCAGCCCGTCTGCACAGGCGGCGCGGGCCAGCAGTGGAACGGTGACAAAAGGTTCAGCCTGGCCGTCAGACGGTGTATGCAAGGCACCGATCCAGCCTGCCGCATTGGGCTGCATGGCCTCGGTCTCCCGGCGGGACAAAAGCCGTGTATCAATGCCATGCCTTCGCGCATCGGCCAGCCAGGCTTCAAAGGCCGCAATGCGCGCCGCGTCGCGGGCAAGGTAAGTGATGCCCGTCTGTCTGAACCCGATGCCATCACGCAGCTCCTGCGGCATGTCACGCCAGCAACGCATCGCCTCCATCATGATCGGCAATTCTGCCAGATCCCGGCCCTGCTGACGCAGCCAGCCCCAGTTGCGCCCGGACTGTTCGCCGCCCAGCTTGCCCTTTTCGCACAGCAGGACGCGAAGACCTGCACGGGAAAGTTCCCAGGCAGTCATCAGCCCGATGATGCCACCGCCGATGACCGTGACATCAACGGCCTCTGGCAGCGGACCGATATGTTCCGGCGGCGTGGCCAGCGTAAAGGGAAAATCAAAAATGATGGGTCAAAACCTTGTAATGCGATAGGGATGGGGATCAATCTTCGGCGCCCGACCGGCGATCATATCCGCTACCATTTGCGCCGTGATGGCCGCAAGGGTCAAACCAAGATGGCCATGCCCGAAAGCATAGATCACATCATTGCCTTTTGGCGATGGACCAATGACCGGCAAAGAGTCTGGCGTGGACGGACGAAAGCCCATCCATTGCGCCTCCGGCTCCACATCACGCAGGGCAGGCACCGCACGGCGGGCTGCCGGGATCAGCGCCCGGATACGGTTATAATCGGGCGGCGCGGTCAGCCCGGCCAATTCGTCGCCACTGACGAGCCGAAGACCATCGTGCATGGGCGACAGAACCATGGACATCTCCGGCAGCACCACTGGACCACGCATCAACCCGGCCGTCTGGGCGCCAAAACCGATGTGATAACCGCGCTCTGTATCAAGGCTCACCCGGTCACCCAATTGCCGCACCAGACTGGCAGACCAGGCCCCAGCCGCCACCACCAGCTTGTCGAACCCATGCGTGGCGTCATCGACACAAACGCTGACTCCGCCTTCGCTGCCTCGGGTAACTTGGCGAACATGCTGTTTCAGATGGATCGCGCCTTGTCTTGCGGCAGCATCGAAATAGGCCTGCGCCAGTCCTTTGGGATAGCGTACGAACCCGCAGCCGGGCTGATAGAACCCGATCGCGCAAAGCGCTGGATCCAGGCCCGGCTCCAGGTCGGTGACAGCCTTGTGGTCGAGGATTGCATAATCCACCCCGAAGCGATCCATCAGCCGCCGGTCCAGCGCGGTGGCAGCATAGGCCTGCTGTGAGGCAAAGACTTTCAGCCAGCCTTCCTGCGTGATCATCGCTGCAGCGCCTGCCTGCGCCGCCAGGGACCGATGCGCGATCAGCGAGCCCGAGACGAGCGGGTGCAGTGCTGCTGCAAGGCGGTTCATCTCGCCGGGCAAGCCGGCGCGTATAAAGCGCGATAACCAGGGCAGCACTTTCAGCGAATGGCGCAAACGCAGCACGGCGGGCGACGACCGGTCGAACAGAATGGATGGCAATGCGCGCAATACATCCGGTGTGGCCGTCGGTGTCACCGAACCGGTAACAATGCCGCCGGCATTGCCCGACGATGTGCCGGCCCCGGCCGCATCCGGATCGAACAGCGTGACCTGATGCCCTTCCAGAACCAGTGCAAGAGCGGCAGCGCAGCCAACGATCCCCGCACCAACTATGGCGATGGACTGCGCTGCGTCATTTTTCCTGTGCAGGACCATGGGCATCACTTCATCAAAAATCGTGACTGATTTTGCTCAAACGACAAATCTGACCTGCGTGGAATTCCGATACGACGACCCGCACCGGCCTCAGGCCATACCTGGATCTCAGGCCATGCCTGGATCTCAGGATTACTTCAGGTCGATCCCAATGGAGCCGAAGCGCGTTTCTGCCCATTTGGAAAAGCGCAGGACGGGAAAGCAATAGAAGAAATAGAAGATGGCGATCAGGCTGTAGATGAACATGATGTCGCCCGGCATGCGCATGATGGCCACCTCCCCCTGTCGGGTCAGTTCGGCAATGCCGATCACTGAAAGCACCGCTGTGCTTTTGATGACGATCACATAGACGCTGGCCATCGGCGGAATTGTCATCTTCAGCGCCTGCGGCAGGATAACATATCTGTAGGCCTGCGCTTTGGTCATGCCGACCGAGCGGGAGGCCTCGCTCTGTCCGGTTGGCACCGCGAAGATCGCCGAGGCGACAATTTCGGTCACATAACTTGAGGTGTAGAGCGACAGTGAAACCACTGCCGCGGTAAAACTGTCAAAATTCAGCCAGCTGATGTTGAAGGACGGAAAGACAAAATAGACGATGTAGAGCTGAACCAGATAGGGCGATCCGCGCAACAGATGCAGGTAGGTGTTGATCAATTTTTCAAGCGGATAGATCTGAAGTGTCTTGAGAACACCCAGAACAAACCCCAGTATCGAGCCGAAAAAAATCGCAACAATCGATATCTTGAACGTGGTCCAGAGGCCCTGCAACAGGAAGGGCGTCAACTGGTCAATGATATCCCACTTATGTGCAAACCATTCCATACGCTATTTCCTAATTTTCCTGCCAGGCGGAACCGCCCAATTTGCGTTGCACCAGGCCGGAAAGCCCCAGCATCATGGCATATATGGCCAGATAACATACAGCGGTCGTCACGTAGCTTTCCGTGGCGATGACCGTTTCGGAGAACATCCGCAAGCCCGCCCCCATAAGCTCGAACACGGCAATGATGCTCAAAAGGGAGGTATCCTTGATCAGCACGGCCGTCTGCCCCAACAGGGGTGGCACCACATTGGCAATCGCCTGCGGCAGGACAACATTTGTCATGGTCTGTCTGGGGGTCATGCCGACGGACAGGGCGCCTTCGATCTGACCGCGATGAACCGACTCAAGACCGGCACGAATGATTTCACCCATATAGGGGGTGGTGTGGATTGTCAGCGCGATGATGCCCGTCTGTGTTTCATTGAGAAAATTGCCAAACGGAAGCAGGGCCGGCAGACCATAATAGATCAGGTAGATCTGGATCAGCAGCGGTGTGGAGCGTATGGCCTGGATGTAAACGGCGAGCGGTCGCCAGATCAGCGGATTGCTCGAGCGACGCCCCAGCGCGACCAGGATCCCGAAGCTCAGCGACAGAACCAGACAAACAGCCGAAATCAGGATTGTGTTGACGATGCCCTGCGCGAAGACCTCCCAATACTGAGAGACGATCCGAAAGTTAAAGACACTTTGAAGCCAACCCATTAATAAATCCGGTTTCCAGCGTAGTGATGATTCGCGATTTTTCGGTGTGCATCACGGCGGCGCGAGGGCCGCCGTGAAACCAATTTGAAAGAGGCGGAAACCTACTTGTTGTCTGCTTCCCAATTGGTGCTGTTCCACCAGTAATCGAGCTTTTCTTCCAGACGCCCGTCAGCACGGATCAGGCCCATGTAATTGTCCAGCGCAAACAGCAGATGCGTTGAGTCGGGACGGGTTGCAAAACCAAGCGGCTCGCGGCTGATCTGGCCATCAAGAACAACCAGGCCATCGATCGAAGACATGAAGCCGGCAATCGTCGCCCTGTCGGATACACCGGCATTGATGCGACCGGAAGTCAGCGCCTGAACGGTTTGCGCGGTACCGCCGGCAAATTCCTTCAGTTCGGCTTTGGACATTTTCTTGCGTGCAATGTCAGCCCATGAAGAGGCCTGCGTCGCACCGACGGAAACACCCTCGACATTCAGATCCTCCCAGGTTGTATAACCTGAATCCTTCATCGCGAAGGCAATGGTTTCGGAGAAGAAGACCGGCTCGGTGAAGACAACCTGCATGCTGCGCTTGGCAGTCGGGGTCATGTCGGCCGCAATGAAATCAGCTTTGCCGGAGAGAAGCGCCGGAATAAGGCCCTTCCAGTCATAGTCCTGAACGATCAGTTCAACTTCCATGTCATCGGCCATCAGCTGGGCGAGTTCAACAGCAAGACCGGTTCTTTTGCCGTCCTTGTTGATAAAGCTGACTGGCGGTCCCTGGGTCTGCACCGCAATGGTCATCTGCCCGGTTCTGACGATTTTTTCCATCGTGGTTTCGGCAAATGAAGCCGTCGCCATCAGAGCCAGACAGGCACCGCTGACAGCGGCCGCTGCAAATTTGGTCAATTTTTTCATTTTTCTCTCCTTGTTGTGGTTTCGTTGTGTGGCGCGTTACAGAATCTGCCGCAGGAAATCCTGGGCGCGTTCCGATTGCGGGTTGTCGAAAAACTGGTCGGGGGTGTTTTCCTCAATGATGGCGCCGGCATCCATAAAGATCACGCGATCGGCAGCCTCGCGCGCAAACCCCATTTCATGTGTCACGACAGCCATTGTCATGCCGTCGGCAGCCAGGCCCCGCATCAGTTCCAGAACCCCGCCGACAGTTTCGGGGTCAAGCGCCGATGTGGCCTCGTCAAACAACATGACCTTTGGCTTCATCGCCAACGACCGGGCAATGGCAACACGTTGCTGCTGTCCGCCCGACAACATCGACGGATAATTGCCGCCGAGATCCGGAATGCCGACCTTGTTCAAAAGATCATTGGCAATGGCTTCTGCTTCGGCGCGGCTGCGCTTGAGCACCACGGTCTGCGGCAGCACGATGTTTTCAAAGGCAGTCTTGTGCTGGTACAGATTGAAATGCTGGAAAACCATGCCGACTTGCGAGCGCAGAAGATTCAGATTTGTCTTCTTGTCGGTCACGCTGACGCCATCGATGAAGATTGCGCCACTGTCGATTTCCTGAAGCCCGTTCAGCGATCGCAAAAGTGTGGATTTACCCGATCCCGATGGACCGATGATCACCACAACTTCGCCGCGATCAATGTGATTTGTCACATTGTCCAATGCGCGGACCGGTTCCGCGCGTGATTTCACGTGGTAGGTTTTGCACACCTTCTCGATGCGTATCATCATATCGCTCATGCCGGGTCCCGTTCTGGTCCTGGAAGCATTCCGCTGAAGCAAAATTCCACCGGCCCTGTCAGCACGGCAGAGTAGTCCATGTCGATCTCTATGTCGACCGAACCAGCGGGCAACGCCACCGTGACTTGATTTCTTGTTGTCAATCCACGCAATTGTGCGGCCCGCACAGCGACGCAGGCGCCGCTGCCGCAGGCCCTGGTCAGCAATCCCGGGCGCTCATACACGATGGAGCGGATGTAATCATCGCGCACAACCTGCGCGACACCCACACTGACCTTGTTGGGAAACATCGGGTCATTCTGGATTTTTGGAGCAACCGACGCCATGTCGACCGCATCCAGATCATCGACAAAATAGACCACATGCGGGTTGCCGATATTCAGTGCAACTCCGTCTGACAGCGGGCCGTTTTCAACATCCAGATGCAATGTATCAGCAGCTTGGGCCAGAGGAATGGCGTCCCACTGCGTCGTGATACGGCCCATTTCGACGCTGACACGCTTGTGTCCGACGCGCTGGCAGCGAAGCGGCCCGACAACGGTTTCGACTATGATATCGTTGCGTCCTGTTTCCTCCAACATCAGCCAGGCAAAACATCGGGTGGCATTTCCGCAGGCTTCGGCGTCTTTTCCGTCTATGTTGATGATCCGCATGAAGGCATAGGCACCAGCCTTGGCGCCTTCAGCCGTCGGCGGCTGAACAACAAGCAGTTGATCGGCGCCAACGCCGGTGCCGGGGTTGCAGATATGTGCAGATTCTTCAGGGGTGGGCTGATAGGCCGCCTCGCGGCCATCGACGAACACAAAGTGATTTTCCAGCCCGTGCATTTTGATAAATGGCCTGCCCCCTTCGGGAGCAAGCGCGGCCCAAGTTCTCATCGACAGAATGTTCGTCCCCCATTTGATCTTTCCGGCAATGCCTTGGCCCCTGTCGGTTGATCCAAAGCACGTCAACTGGCAAGCGACTCATTTGGTGGTCGCATTTGATTGCAGCTCAACTGATTGCATTCCCTCAAGGCAAGCATACACAGCGTCATCGAAAATCACTAATAATTTCTCAATGACCCTATACTGATTATCCGCGTTGGATCAGGTAAAATTACTTCTGTCGCTCAATGTTGATCGGGCAAAGCACTGCCGTTCAACGCCGCCAGCGGACTTTCCACTTTGAGAAAGCACGGGCCACTTTGAGAAAGCACGGGCCACTTTTGGAATGCATGGGCCACTTTGAGAAAGCATGTGCGTGAAAGTTGGGGATGCGTTTGGGCCGTTAGCATGCGAACCCATTTATCTTCACTGGTAATGCGAGCCTATGGAGAGCGAAGCTGAACCATGGGGACTGATACAGCGATTGGTGAAAACCGCCTCTGGTAGCGCGTTTAGGGTAGAGGGGCGATCGCATCACGATCGCCCCGATTTTGGTCTATTGCAAAAGAGTCAGCAGTTTGCGTGCGGCCTCTTCGGACGATGCCGGATTCTGGCCTGTCACCAGCTTGCCGTCTGTCACAACGAAAGAAGCCCAGTCAGCGCCTTTATGGTATTCGCCACCATTGGCTGTCAGCATATCCTCGACCAGAAAGGGCACGACATCCGTCAGCCCGACACCTTCTTCCTCGGTATTGGTAAAACCGGTGACCTTCTTGCCGGAAACGAGCGGCTTGCCGTCGGCGCCTTTGGTATGCTTGAACACCGCCGGCGCATGACACACGGCGCCGATCGGACGATCGCTTGCTGCGAAGGTCTCGATCAATGCCTTGCTGTCACCATCTTCCGCCAGGTCCCACAAGGGGCCATGGCCGCCGGGATAGAAGATCGCATCAAAACCGTCAGCCGACACATTGGACAGCACGGACGTATGCGCCAGTGCCTTCTGGGCGGCTTCGTCACCCTTGAAGCGTTCGGTGGCTGCGGTCTGGGCATCGTCGGAATCGCTTGAAGGATCCAGCGGTGGCTGGCCACCCTTCGGCGATGCCAGCGTGATGTCGGCGCCGGCGTCTTTGAAGACATAGTAGGGTGCCGCGAATTCCTCGAGCCAGAAGCCGGTTTTTTTGCCGGTATCGCCCAATTTATCGTGCGATGTGAGAACCATGAGAATTTTCATTCAATAGTACCTTTGTGTTGGTTTCAGTCGTTCAGCTTGATGACGCGCTTGCCGAATGCCTCGCCTCTCAACAGACCAACGAATGCCGCGGGGGCTTGTTCCAATCCGGTGATTACTTCCTCGCGATATTTGATTTTGCCCTGGCTTACCCAATCGCCCATCTGCTTTGCAAATTCCGGATAAAGGTGGCCGAAGTCGTCGAAAACGATAAAGCCGCGCACGGTCATCCGCTTGCGCAGGATTGTGCCCAACAGGAGATTCATCCGATCCGGTCCATCCGGCAGTGACGTTGCATTATACTGCGAGATGAGACCGCAGACCGGGATGCGGGCCGAGGTGTTCAGCAGGGGCATCACCGCGTCGAAGACCGCGCCGCCGACGTTTTCGTAATAGATGTCGATACCATCGGGAACCGCTGCTTTCAGCGCCTTTGGAAAGCCCTCGGCCTTGTAGTCGATACAGGCGTCAAACCCCAGGGTATCCACCACATGCGCACATTTCTGCGGTCCGCCGGCGATACCCACGACACGCAGCCCAAGGATCTTGCCGATCTGCCCAACGGTTGCGCCCACGGGGCCGCTGGCCCCAGCGACCACCAGGGTTTCACCGGCTTTCGGCTGACCGATCTGGGTCAGGCCTGCCCAGGCGGTCAGGCCCGGCATCCCCAGCACCCCAAGCGCCCAGGACGGGTTTTTCGGATCCTTGCCCATGTTGATCACACCAGTGCCGTCCGACACGGCATAATCCTGCCACCCGCCGAAGGCCACCACCCAGTCGCCGTCAGCAAAGCCGTCGAGGTTGGAGCGCACCACCCGCGCGACCGTACCACCGACCATGACGGCGCCGATTTCCACCGGAGCCGCATAGGAGGGCGCATCGCTCATCCGCCCGCGCATGTAGGGATCAAGCGATAGATATTCATTGCGCAGCAACATCTGTCCCGCACCCGGGGTCGGCACATCTGCAGTTTCCAGACGCAGCGTCTTGTCATTGGGTTCACCCCTGGGGCGTTCGGCCAGAACAAATCTGCGATTCTTGGTGGTGGATTGCGTCATGGTAGGATCCTTCTGTGATGGGGCGCAAGCGCCAGAGGCCTTGCTTGCCTCTTAGCTATGCGTGCAGAGCGCAATTGCAATGCCTGACTTTAGTGGCAGACATCACTTAGCGCTCGATACGTCATCCTATGGCTCAAACTCTGCCGGGCCGACCATATCATCTCCAAAACGCTCTTTCCCGAAACGCGTGAGCACAACATCAAAAGGCGCCATGTCCGGGCATAGGCAGGAAAGATGAAAGCAGGCCCGATAGGCATTGCGGATAGCAAAAGCGTTTGGGCACCATCGTGCATGCCGGACCTAAACGGCAGACAGGCCAGATCTGGTTTTTTCAGAAAATTTCTCAAGTATCTCGGATGCCAATGCCAGACCCGCAACCAGTTTGCCGCGAATGATCAACTGCTCAAGGTCGGCACAACATTTGGTCAGTTGGAGATCTGCCAAACTAACCCTGGAATGGGAAAATGAAGGACGACGCTTTCCAACATGCAAGATCAACTCAGATAGTTGGTTATCGTCCTGCAAATCCTTGCCTAGTCCGAACCCGGCTGGTTCCAGACACCAATCACACCAGTCCAGTTGGTAATAGCCTCCATCAGCCTTTGACAACATGCGTTCTCGCGACTGATCACGGTTGACAAGACACAGGGGCAATCGCGCAATGCGGTCGCGGAATTGCGGTAGCCGATGAACAAAATCTGTCAATATTTCTTCACCGGATTGCGACGTCAGGGCAAACTCCATTCTCGAAATCAATGCATCGGTGAGACGCTGGTGAAGATAGCTGTGTGAGGCAGCGTAAATCGATGCCAATGCAGCCGGCGGCTCCAACGCCCAGACGGTTTCAAGATGCGAAAGCCTGACTTGAGACCAGTCTTGTGCCCTTGGATTGTCACCCAGACCCACGTCCGTAATAACGCATTCATGTTCACCATAAAAATATCGCCGAACGAGAGGTGGTGCACCGATTGCGTCACGGTCCACCAGTTCGAAAAGCAAATCTTCATTTCTCAGACGGGATTGTATTTGAGGGGGAAAAACACGCTGTCGCAAAACCCGGCTGCTCATTGTTTCATTTGTCAGCGTAATTGTGAATTCGAGCGCTTGGCGCACGGACGCATCGAGTGGGTCTATTCTGATTTTGTCACCGGGTTCAACGAGATCGGCGAGTTCTTCTGCCAATCGCTCTTCTCGCATTGGTCTGGCGAAAAGAGTGCGCGTCGCACGTTCGCCGCGTCCTTCAACTGGTTTCAGTGAGCGCTTTGAGAACAAGAGCGTGTCAACGAGGTAGCGCTGCGAATAGAGCGCCGGTATATTTTTTACGCTATCAACCAATGCCGAGAGCATTTGCCGCATTAGAATGAACGAAACCAGTGCAACGAGTATATTGCTTCCTTCACCCAAAATGAACGGATAGATGATGATCAAAAATGACGTCAGAAACAATATTGACGACAATATGTTCAGATAACCGCTTGTGTCCCTAATTATTGTTTTCTGAAGACGGGTAAGCTCGGAAACTGGATCATTTTCCATTATCCAGGCGGTCGCCAGAAAAAAGCAGCATATCAAAGCGATGAAAAAGCCTGCCAAATGCGCATTGAATATGGCTATCACAACCAGCGCAGCCATGGAAAACAGCATTCCTGAACAAACTTGCAGGAAACGAGAGAAAAATTTTGATGCTTGCGTGGTTTGATCGGAGACCACCCACATCACGCCCGAATGGGCTAAGAATTGTTGACTGCCCTGCTTGCTCAGCCGTTTTGCTTGGCTTTCCAGGACAAGCGTCACAACGTAGGAAAGGATCGCGACAAGGGATAGAATTATGATCCCCTTCTGGCGTTGATCGTCTGCAAGAAACGGCTGGAAAGCGCGGGGCATCCCATTTGATCCTGCCAACAGAATGACTTTTAGCGGAAGCAGGAAAGTCAGCATCCGCGTTATGCGAATAGCTGTATTGCAGGCGATTGAGAGCACAGTTGTTCTGCTGGAAACCCTGATGAGCCGGGCGACGACCCTGATTGCCCAGCCTATTGCAATATTGCTCTCGGAAACAAACTTCAGTTTCATTGTGGTGGTTTCACCCTCGATTGCCAGCCAGCCAGTGCGGCCATATTATGTCCTGTCATTGCGCCGAATTTGTCCGGAGCGCAAATGCCACGATGAAGAATTGGTCTGGTCCTTTTACTGTCGTTCGAGCCGAAGTATTGGCATTAAATCACCTGCAATCTGATTTGGCCGAAGGGGACCTTGTAAATTTGAAATACCATTGGCAGATTTTGCTGCAAACAAACATCATTTGGCCTCACGGCGAACAGAAGTAACGCGATCCAACTCCAATTTCCTTTTGAATTCCTTTGCAATCGGATGGCCCTTTTTAAGCAGCGGGCTGTGATCGACTATTTTGCCAGCCTGTTCCACCAAGCCATCATTGTGGAGAACAAAGGCTGCATAGATGTCAATATACGCAAACCCTTTGTCTATATTGTCGACGAATCTATCTCGTTCGGGTTTAAGTAAAGCGTCAGTCCACGCAAAATAGTTGAGTAGTTTCATGGAGGACAGCGGGAATTTTCCTCTACGCTTAAAATCATCTTCAAATAGAGAACACAAACGACTTTCCGCAGCTTGAATTCTACCGTCCTGTATTAAATTTGCAGCAGTTGTAAGCCTGTAAAGGAGGTTTTCTGGATCGAATTCCATTGCTCTTGCCAGCGAATAATCGCGATCTTTTTTTGAAAGATGGTGACCGAGGCCGTAGTAGAGCAGCTTGTATGCTTGTGAGATATGCAGTTTAGAACAATCGAGATGGTTCACACATTCCATGTCTATGCGTTTTAAGATTTTTTGGGGCTTCTCCAGACTGATCACGTTTATCAACTCTGCTGACCCAATCAAGGTAGCAAGGTTTGCAAAGGCGCTGCTGTCCGATGCATAAATCTTGTCGCACCGGGACATCAGCACCATATCGAATAGATCTGCCTGTGTGGATGTCTCTGATAGACGCTCTGTCAGATTAATGGCAGCAACAGCGCCGAAGCTTTCCATTAACCTAATAGAATCCTGATCTTCGCCAAAAACAAGGACGGTGTTGCCTTCAGCAATGAGTTCCTTGGCGAAGGAAATGGCCAAGGGCAGTGGCACTACCTTAAACAAATACCGCGGCCTTTCTCGCGCACGGCCAAACACTATGTCGCCACCTCTCAAGTGAAACGCAATGGTCCTGTTGGAGAGCGGAACGCTTTGGGCTGCTTGTATCGCCTTCATCAGATCAGGAGAGAACTCGATTTGGTCGAAGTATGGTCTGTATCGGCTTCGGGATTCCAACTCTTGAGGAATATCAGAAATAGAAACTTTTCTAGGCCCTTGCAAAAGGATCCCCTTATCTCCATTCGGCCAATTCTTCTCTTTCCAATTGTCTTTCAAAAAACACTTGTATTCCAAGATTTGATAATCATTGGGATCGAAATTCGTTTCCAGGAGATGGGCACTCAAAAAGTCTGATGAAAACATGTTGGAAGCAGATGGCAGGGTATGAAAACTAGTCCGGGTCATTAAGTGGGTATCCTGCCATGTGAATCTGTATTCACATCCCAGCGAATCGGCCACATGCATAGCCTGTATAAGGATTCTCAGTCTTTCTCCCATCCCATCAAGTCGATGAGCAACCACATGAAAGTGTGAATGCAGCCTTTGATAGGCGAATTTCTCAAGGAATAGTGTTCCAATTGCTTGAGGACTTTCACCTGATGAGGGGTTTGTATTTCGCCCCTTCATGGAACTATTGTTGTTCACATGCCCTAAAACCCAGGTAACCATTGGCATCCGGACACGTCTGATGCAAACTTCATCCTGTAAAAGCTTCTCCAAAACACTAACATGAGAAGAAACGGCATAGAAAAATTTTACTTTTTTGGAGGCCCTGATCGTAGGTGACCTTGGAAAGTCGGAATGTTTAAAATAGAAAAACGAACCCGAACCGCAACCTTTGAAAAATGGTCTTTTGCCATCGGCTCCAGTCCGAACCCGCAATTCTCTTTCTTCTAGATTGCAAAGAAAACCTGCATCAAAAAAGGTGGGACTCTTTTCGCCGCTGCGTCGTATAAATTCGACGAGTCGGCGATGTATCCAATCGTCGGCATCCAGTGGCATAACAAAACCTTCAAAGCCTTTTTTGCCAAGCAAAAAGCCCAATTCGCGTCGTTTAGCATTTTTATCCGCTGTAAATCCGCGAGGGTTTGAGGGTGGAGTGTAAGAAACCGACACCCACGTAACTTTGTTGGATTCCAATTCAGGAATATCGGGCTTTTCATGTCCCGCAATAAGAAGACGGTAGTTTTGATCCGACTGCGCGAAAACGGTTCTGAGCGTTTTCGACAGACAATCACAGGCCGTCTCCCAATCACGCGACGCTCTTTTGCTTCTCATCGAGATAACAAAGGCGACTTCAAGCTGCCCGTCAGGAGGAGGCTGCGGCAAACTTGCAATCTGGCTATCAACGTCTTGAAGCCAGCCAGCAATAGTCTTGGACTGCTTGGATCCACTTGGTGTTTTGCGTTTGTTTTCGGTCTTTTGATCCTGCGCTTTGATTGAGACGGATTGCTGTGTCCGGCGAGTAGAGCGGTCCAGGTCATCGCTTTGCAGCAGCGAGTTGACGACCGTCCCGTCTCGCCCCTGACGTCCATTTACCAAGCTTCTGTCAAGTTCCCGAATTGTTTCGACAATTGCCGCACATCGCACTTCCGCACGTTCACTGTCTGTTGTTCGGTCTTTACGGTCTAAAGAGGTATTACCGGAACTAAGGCGGGTTACCCATCCAGCCACACCAAAATTTCTTGCTTCACTTGACGGGCGCGAGCGCGGTAAGTCCCACGCATGATCTTTCCAATGATCCCATGGACCGGGCATTCCCAAACGCCAGAAGAATTCGACCTTCGGGCGACGCCCATAGGCAAAATTCCGGTCAAATTCCAAGGTGGAATCGCGCCGAAACAACAATTGAGGTTCGTCGGTTGGGTTGGCGACATAATTGTCGTCAAGAAAGCTTTTATTATCGCTGACGCGGTCCATCGGGATGGCAAAATACTTCAGATGCGCACGGGCGTTCACAGCACGGTGCAGGCTTTCCCATGCAGGACGCGTGACAAAACAATTACCATCCCACGGCAAAACCCATTTAGCGTGACGACGTCCATCGTTAAGGGCAATGTTGCGCGCACCGTTGTTGTTCATGACATATAGATTTTTCAATCGGTACAGTGCAGCCTGCGCTTGCCCCCTGAATTTCGGGGTGAGTGCGCGGTATTCATCACTTTCAAGAAAGCGGTGATCTGGAAAGCAATCGTAATCCAGACCAATTTTCCGGTAATCTTCGGCAACAAACGGAATATGGACAAATTCCTGATGATGCTGTTTCAGGAGATCAATTATGTCACGCTCGGGATCAGGATCAAAAATCCGATTGACGACCCAAAATTTGGTGCAATCTTGCAAAGGAGATTCATTTTCGAGGATGAACCTGAGGTTATCATAGGACTGCCCTTTTTTATGGCGCGGGTTGAGGTCGTTTCCAATAATTCTGTAGAGTGCATATGTATTCCGCTCTTTCGCAAGAGCAGATTTTTCATAAGCCTCCTTTATTGCTTGTTCATTGGATGGACGAACCGAACGGAAGTCACGAAAGGAGGCAGAATTCCCTGCTTTTAACAAATTCGGCCTGGTGTGGCTGCCTGGTGCTTGAGCCTTTTTGTTGACGATCCGAGCTGCAGGCAAATAGGGTGCGGCATATCTTTCCAGTCGCCGTTTCAGTCCTCGAGCTCGATTTAAAATTGAAAACCGGTTGAAGTTTGACAGCCCGGGCAGTGCCATGGGTTGTTGATATTCAAGATCCAGTGCCGAGCGCAATCGACGAGACACAGTGCGCAAAGGTTTCGTTACACGCCAACTATTGCTCTGCAATAGAGTCATTTGCTTTGCTTCAAGCGCACTCATATCTTCTTTATAGGTTTCGCATTCCCGGGAAAGGCTATTCTCCCTGTCCCGAACCTCGTCCAGCTCCTTTTCCAATGTAGCCAACTGATCTTTTAATCTGTCTATCTCCTTCTCGCCAAGCAGGATGTTTTTTCGTGCAGCGATAAGTTTCAGCCCCTGGCGCAGATTGGGTTTGTCAATTTTCACGCCAAGCGCACGCGTGAACCAATCCCTCGCCGCCTGAAAATTTCGTCCATCTGCGTCTTGCGTTGTCCATAAATTGCTCAGGCCAGATGGCTCGGAACGGCTGATCAGCGCCATCGCCACCAGTGAAAAGGCAACATAATCAGAAGGATTGGCGCGCGCCATCTCCATGGGCATTGATCCATCTTCAGCCATGCCCTCTTTCAAGCGCCCAACGATCCGATTCTCCACAATCCCCTGCGCAAGCTGATCACGCCCGCAAAAACGGGCATAGATAATGCATTGAAGGTCATACCAATAACCAATGTTGTTTTTGGCCAGGCCGGCTTTTTTGCCCTGTTTTGACAGCGTCATCCAGTCGAGAAGCGCTTCAAACCAATTCTCGATTGCCCGACTGTCCTTGTCGCTGAACAACCCCATACTCTTGACAATCTGTATGGCCTCGATGACATAGATCAGTTGTCTGGCTTCAATAGTGCCTGAAAAGTTGACTTTGTTATTCCCAGGCACGCATTGTGCCAGCTGAAAATTGGGATTTTGTCTTGTTTCCGGATCAATAAACCAAGCCTTTATCAGAAAGGCTGCGCGTTCAGCGTATCGACGGTCATCGGTAAAAAAAGCCGTCAAAGCCAAGGATACAGTTGTCTCAGCAAATTCCACCAGGCGCAGATAATCAAAATCGTCCGAGTAGCATTCCGGATTTATCTTTCCATCTTGCCGGACATATTTCCCGGCATCGGCTTTGCCCGGATTGGGCCACCAATATTTCGCCAGGCTCTGATAATCATGAGCATTTTGCCCAAATCTGAGATTGGGCTTTTGCGTAACGGAAAAGGGACCGGCAAACATCAAGCTTTCGGCCATATCGATGAGCTCGGTCAAAGCCTCGACGATACGCGGATCCCCAGACTGGAAATGGCTCTTGACGGCGTCCAGTTGTTGTCCGCGAAAAAGGAACGTTTCGAGCCTCGAGATATCCTCACTGAAATCGAGAGGTTCCGACAAATCAAAAACAAGCGAACCCAGGGGGGTCCCTAGGCAAACATCCGTAAGGATCGCTTTCTCTATAGAAATAGAGCCACGCGGGCCCTTAATGTTTTTTGTCAAACCAGCTTACCTGCCTGTATCAATCTGCTTTCTTTGAAACATGCCTATTCCCGCTCTGGCCCACCCAGAAGTAAAAGTCGCATCACTTCCAAGAGGCCTATCCCCCAAACCATAAATAGCACCAGCGTAGCAAAAACACGATGTGAAAGTGGCTTCTGGCTGGCACCTAGAAACCGCTTCACACCAAATATCGGTGGAACAAATGCTCGAAAGAGCCATCCGCAACGGCTTTTCAGCGATCCGGCAAGCAATTGCCCACCTTTGATCCGTCTCGCCTTGGTAGAGATTTCTGACCAGGAAGAACGCGCTGGATGAGCAACCCACGCGTCGGAGCAAAATATGAGCGGATGGCCTTGCGCGAAGGCGCGCCGACAGAAATCAGCATCACCACCAGAGAAACGTCGCCCGTCAAATCCACCAATGGACTGAAATATCTGCTTTGATACGGACAGATTGGCAGTCGCAGCATATCCCCGTGAAACATACCACTCCTGGGGAATGCCATTGATCACATCAAAAATCTCCCAAAGGTTGGGTTTGGGAGCGGCAGAAACAGTATCAACCCGCCCCGCAACAAGCATTTCCAGGCTCTTGGCTTCAAATGTTTTGCAAAGCACCTGAAGCCAATTTTGGGAGGGAAGGCAGTCGGCGTCCGTAAAAACCAGAACCTGACCCAGGGCGTGTTTTACCCCTTCATTACGGCTGGCATAGGAGCCAGGAATGTCACAGTTCAGTACGCGCGCGTTGTTCGGCAAAATTGCTGAACTGTCGAATTCAGGGCAGGTATTGTTGACCAAAATAATCTCGAAATCTTCTTGCCCAAACGTTTGGTCAGCCAGACACCGCAACAATTGAGGAACAAGATGCCATTGCTTGTAAACAGGCACAATCACAGAAAAAAGCAACTTCGTCATTTGGTTCACAATTGTCGAAAATTCAATTTTGAAACAGAACCGGGAAATAGAAATTCAATGATAAAATGTTGCCCGGTAGCGAATTCTCATTGCTGCTTGGTAATCTTGGTCAGATGCACATCATGATAACGGTACTCCGGCCGCAACAGTACATAATGCGCATGTCTCATCAAACACCAAATGGCCTTTGGAACCGACAGCGACTCTTGCTCACGGTAAATCCGCCAGACGTCAATCAGCTTGCGCAATTTGTTGGAGGACAATGTGCCCGATCGCCTTGTGTAGGTACAGCACAGGCCGGGAAATTTTTCAAAGTGCTGGCCGTTGGCCGTAAGAAGCAGCCATAATGACCAATCCTGCCCGCGGCGGTATTTCTGGAATTCAACGTCACGAAGGAGCGAAGCTTCAATCATGACCGTCAAACACCCAATCGAACAACCATTGAGAAGCTGAGCATGCGTTACACGATCAGGAGGGTGTTGCGCACGGTATCGCTTCTTGTCCGGTTTTTCACTTTCAGCGATCCGATAGGAACCGTGGCAAAGGCCAACACCATGGGACTGCATAAAGCCGACTTGCGTTTCCAGCTTCTCCCGATCCCAATGGTCATCAACATCCAGGAACGCAATGTAGTGGCCCGTTGCGGCATTCAGCCCCAAATTCCTTGCTGCGCCTGCCCCTCGATTTTCATTAGCGATAACGGGAACGATGCGACTGTCAGTTTCAGCAAAAGCTCTCAGCTTTTCGCCTGTATTTTGCCCCGAACCATCATCAACAATGATGTGCTCCCAATCTGTCAGAGTTTGCATCCTGACAATTTGATGACAACGTTCAATTCTTTCAAACGAACCGAAATTTGGCGTGATTACGGAAACTAAGGGCATTGCATATCCCGTATGATATCTGAAAATAAAACACGGATTGCAGATGTGGTTTGGCTTGCATCAGACCATTGCCCGTCGCGCATATTATGCAGTTTGCCGATGGTAAAGCAAATGGTGTGAGGAGGAACCCAACGCGCAACAGATCCTGAGGGCACCCCATTACAACGACCAGGGTTTGCCCCAGGATTTTTTGATGACTCTCCTGTGGTCCAACCTTGCTGCAGCGCAGGGTCGGACTGATGCATCAAAAAGCTGCGATACAGTTGCACTGAACATGACGCGCGATCAGATCGCCACAGCCCAGCGCATAGCGCGGGTTTGGGAACTGAAACAATGGGCCAACAGACTTGCAAGCACGAAAAATCAAATCTGCCGTCAAAGCTTTATCAGATGTGGCAATTCGCGGTAGATCAGGTCACGCGTTCGATCCGAATTTCCTTCGCACCCTCGTAGAGGACCATCGGGCCGAGTTCAGCAAGCTTGTCCAGGTTGGATGTCAGCGTCAGGAAATGGTTGCCGGCAAGCTGCCCGACCTTGCTGGCAAATTGCACGCCGCCGTAAGCAAGCAGAATTTCCGTTTCAGAAATACCGCCAGGGTACAGGATCATCTGTCCGGGGGCTGGATGGCTGGTATGGTTTTCGAACTCCACTCCAAAGTTGGTTTCACCGAGAGGAATCCACACACCTTCGCCGCTCCAGCGTACGTGGACAATCTTGCCGATATAGGGCAGATGGCGGGCAAACATCGCACAGGTCTTGGGAGCCTTTTCAGTTTCGAACCTGGCATCGAAAGTAAACGGCCCAGCGGTAACAAGCAGCTTGGTCATGGGTTCGCCCTTCGGCTGTGAGTAGAATTTTCAAAACATGGCAGAAAAATCCGACTGTTTCAATCATCACGCGACCCAGCTGTTCAGTCCGGGCTTCTGAAGGATTGCCTTGTCATTGACCCATTTGATGACGCAGAATCGGCTGACCCGGCCCGGCACATTATTGGCCACATCGCGCAGTGCAATGTGGTGCATCGAACAGGCGGCGCAACGGTGCCGATGAGCCGGTCAGGCGCGAAAGAGTTCCACTGAGTGACGACGGGCAAAATATGCAAGTGCCCGAACCGCTTCGCTCGGTTGTTGGGCTGGCGACGTTGCCATCATAATGCGCCGTCGCAACTTTGGCTCGTCAATTGAGAGCGCTTTGAGCTGACCGGCATTTATCCGATCAGCCACCGCAATGCGCGGTAATATGGCACATCCCTTGCCGGTTTCGACAAGCCGCAATGTGGTGCTGAAAGCATCGACCTGCATTGAAACATCAAGCGCGATGCCCTGCTCGGCGAAGCGTTCTTCAACCAGTTGACGAAGCCCATGGGCCCGCGATGGAAGTATGAGCGGCAATGATGCGACCTGCTCTCCTGTCACCTTTGATCCCAGTGTTCTGGCGGCTTTCGGTGATGAAATGAGACACAATTCCTCCTCCGCAAGCAGATCCGTGTGCAGGTTTGAAGTCTGACGGGTTGCATAGAGCACCCCGATATCCAGCCGTCCTTGCGACAGCCATTCCAGGACATGACCACTATAGCCTTCCATGATGGTGACTTTGACTCCGGGAAAATGAGCCTGCAGTGCATCGATCAGCGGCACGGCCAGAACATGGGCGACTGTCGGTGGCAGGCCCAATCTTACATCACCGCGAATTTGACTACCGATCTGAAGAAGAGCGTTTGTCGCGCCTTCCATCGCCTTGACGATCTCTTCGGCATGGCCACGAAACACTTCCCCCGCTTCTGTCAGTTCCACGCCCCGTCCCGTTCGAGCAAACAACCTTGCTCCAATGTCTCGTTCCATGGCGGCGATCTGCCGGGTTATCGATGGCTGGGATGTGCCCATCATACCCGCCGCCCGCGAAAGATTTCCAACTGAGGCGACAGTCAGGAACACGTTCAATCGCTTCCAATTTAAATCCTGCAACGGCATGGAACACTCCGATATATCATGTGTGACATACCAGATATATCAGGCCTGCTAATTCCGCCAAAGCGTAGATTTGCCTAGTGATGAAAGTTGAAGAAGATGGAGCGCCATGAATATCGCACAGGATCATCCGAAAATTTGCGATGAAATCCGAGAGCTTTCTTCCGGCTGCAATGGCGCGGTCCGTCTCGCTCAGATGTATGAGATGGGCACAATTCTTCGTTACGGCAACACCGAACAAAAACAGCGCTATCTGCAAGACATTGCAGCGGGAAAGAAGTGCCTTCAGGCCGTCAGTGTCACAGCACCAATCAGCAAAACCGACACCGGAACCAAATGGACGTCCGCAAGGGCTGACGAGGCTGTTTTCCGGCTAGGCAATAGCGGCATTGCCTTTGCTGTCGTCAGCAGCATGCGGGCGCTATCAAACCATGGCGTAACAAAACGTATGAGCGCAGACACGCCTGCCGCGCTGGCGTCCTATCTGCAGTCCGCAGCGAGATTTCGGGGCGCGCCGCGCACTTGTGGTTCGGTCCGCCGACTGGACGTTTCAAATTCGGATCAGACAATAGGGCACAAACGCGATGGGTGACACGAAAAACACCAACAAAACCCATGAATACGGGAACTGGATCGGCCATCGCCAGATCGGCAGAGATACAATTACCGAAGGGCTGGTCGCGCGTTTCGCTGCAACCGTACCTTTGGCCGACACTTCAGGTAATGACGTATCGGCACCGTCGTGCCTTCACTGGTGTCTGGCCCCGATCGCCGAACCTGCAGGAAACCTGGGGCCGGATGGCCATCCGGCCCTTGGCCTTCATCTGCCGCCTGTTCCAATGTCGCGGCGTATGTGGGCGGGTGGAGAATTGCGCTTCCATGATACGCTTGCAGTGGGTGATAATGTACAAAGGATCTCTACAATCCGCTCCATTGAGCAGAAAAACGGCCGCAGCGGCCAGTTGGTGTTCGTCAAGGTAACGCATGAGATTTCGACAAGCCGTGGACCGGCACTGACCGAAACCCAGGACATCGTTTATCGCGACCTGATTGGCGATCCTCGCAAACGCACTGAAACGGTGCAGCCAGACAGTCTGACAGATGTTCCCCTTGTCTCGATTGAAACTGATCCGGTTCTGCTCTTTCGATACTCGGCCCTGACCTTCAACGGACACCGGATTCACTATGATCACCCCTATGCAACAGGGACAGAAGGTTATGATGGGCTGGTCGTGCATGGACCGCTGATCGCTACTTTGCTGGTCAATCTTGCACAACGTGATTTCGGCCGCTTGAAGTCTTTCCACTTCCGGGGCCAATCGCCACTCATTTGCGGGCATCGACTTGAGCTTTTTGCTAATAGAACCGGGACCGCACTCGCAATGGAAGCGCGGGCTGGAAATGGCCGATTGGTCATGACCGCAACGGCCGGCCTGGAATCCTGACATGCGCCGCATAAGACAAATTCGCGCCACCCCTGAAGAGCGCGGCAGAGAAATGCCAAGGCAATGGTCGGCTGACAGTTTCAGCAAGTCCGTGATCTGTTTTGGTTCAACATTTTAGCCCGATTTTCGGGAACCGGATGCAATTAGACAGAAGGATGATCCAATGGAAAACTGGGCAAATAAAAAGACACTGATACTCGGCCGCAACGAAATGATCGGCCTTTTGACACCATCTGAATACAATGATTGTGTCGAACAGGCCTATCGTATGCATGGGGAGGGTCGTTACTACATGGATCCCAAGGGGCACATCGTACTCGACCGCTTTCCCGGCGAATGGGAGGCCATGCCTTCCTATATCGAGGAACCGCACGCTGCTGCCTGCAAATGGGTATCCATCCGCGAAAACAACAGGGAAAAATTCAATCTCCCTACGGTTTTTTCGATCCTGATCTATACAGAACCCGAATCGGGCTTTCCACTGGCGATCGTCGATGGCAGCTACCATACGGTCATGCGCACGGGCGCTTCCGGCGCGGTATCGGCGAAATGGATGGCGCGGAAAAATTCCAAAACACTGGCAATTGTCGGGGCAGGTCATATGGCGGAAGGTGCCCTTGCCACATGCAACGAGATTTTCAATTGGCAAGACGTTCGCATCTGGAGCAGGTCGCAAGATACGCTTGATCACTTTGTCGGGGAACAGCAGCCAAAATACGATAATTTCAAAATTAAGACGTCGACAAACGCCGAGGAAGTCGTCCGAGGTGCCGATGTGGTCATCACGCTGACGCCGGCGCGCTCACCGGTCATCAGAGACGAATGGATTGCCCCGGGCACGCATATCGCTGCGGTCGGTGCCGACAAGGCGGGCGATCAGGAACTCGAAGGCACACTTCTGACCAGGGCACGTATTTTTGTCGACGATATTCGTCAGTGCCGAACGGATGGCGAGATCAATGTCCCATTGACGCAGGGCCTGATCACCGAAGCGGACATTGCCGGTGAAATCGGCGAGATCGTCACCGGCAAAAAGCAGGGTCGCACCTCTGATCACGAGATCACGATATTCGATTCCACCGGCATCGCCTTGCAGGATTCGGCGACAGTTCCGCTTGAATACAAGCGCGCCATGGAGGCGGGTGTGGGTATCGAAAAGAAGATGATCTCCACCTGAGGCTGAACTTTCGAGCGGGTCACGACCAAAGAAGCCAATTGGTCGTGACCCGCACTATTCAATCACGCTCTATTCATCCATCCAGTCGGCTTTGCGTCGTTTGGTGATATCGGGATCCCAATCAGGCACACGCAGGTCCGCCGGGTAGACGTGCTGATAATCGACAGGCGGGCAAATCACATATTTGCGGTCGAAGGGAAGCCAGTTGTAGGGCTCGCCGGACCGGATGATATGCGGCCAGTCGGGATGGGCAAAAAGTGGCCGACCAACAGCGCAAAGATCCCCAGCGCCGCTGTCAATGACCTCTTCGGCATCCGCGCCCTCGGCAATGCCACCATTGACAATCATGGGTTTTCCGCTGGTTTCGGCAATAGCTCTTGCCATGGGTATGTCGGAATCGGGATCGCGATTATCCTTCCAATCGAAACTCGACCAGTGCAGCGCGTCAACATCACAATCGGCCAGGGCTTTGCCCAATTCGCGCGCATAGTCCACCCCGCCCGGCCAGGCGCCGGCAAAGTCATCCACCCCATCCTGGCTCAGTCGCAGCGTAATGATCTTGTCAGGCCCAATGGCTTCACGCACCTTTTGACAGGCAAGTTTGGCAGCCCTGACATTGTTTTCTGCCGAGCCACCATAGGAATCGGTTCGGTGGTTCGTTTTGGGATGGATAAACTGGTAATAGAGATAGCCGTTTGCGCCATGAATCTCGACACCATCGCATCCCGCGTCCACCGCGCGTTTCGCAGCTTCAGCAAAGCCTTCAGCCACCCTTTCAATTTCCGCCTCAGTTAATTCACGCGCCGGCGGGAAGGTCACCTTGGGCCACTTGCCCGTCAGTCCGCGATTGTCTTTTTCCTCGTCGGTATCGGTGTAAAGAACCCATCCTTCGCTGTGCGTGGCCGATGCGGAAACCGGGCTTTCGCCTTCGTGGATACATCTGGGATCCGACACTCTTCCACCATGCATCAACTGTATGATGATCGGGACATTATGCGCATGGACTGCATCGCTGACGCGGCGCCAGCCTTCGATGTGCCGCTGCGTTACAATACCTGGCTGGGAGAGATAGGCCACACAACCCAATTCATCTGTCGGATAGGTTCCCTCGGTGATGATCATGCCAACACCACCGGCTGCACGACGGGCGTAATACGCCGCCATCTCCGCAGTGGGCGTACCGTCATTTTCGGCATTCTGTCTGGTCAATGGAGCCATTACAATTCTGTTCTTCAACGCCACCGGTCCAAGAGTGAACCCCGAAAACGTCTTGGGAAATACAGAAGTATTCATATCGCTGCCCTCTTCCATTTGTTGATTTTATCGTGCGCTCAATTTCTAACTGGCGATCCGCATCAGTAATTTTCCCGCAACGCTGCGGGACTCCAGACGCTCATACATGTCGTACGCATCCTCGAGGTCATAGACACCCTCGATGGGAACCCGCACCAATCCCGAGCCGATCAGTTCCATAACCTTCTGCGCGCCGTTCCTCCAGGCATCGGAATTGCAATCAATGTGGCCGATGTGCAGGCGGGAAAAAGTCAGCGATTTGCGAACCAGCTGCTCCCACAGGTTTGGATAGGGTTTGCCCTCTGCCTCGCCATAGCTGACCACATGGCCAAGCGTGCGGATGCAATCAAAACTCCTGTCGAGGATGCTTGCCCCGGTGGAGTCCAAAACCTTATCGACGCCCCGCCCTTCCGTGCAGGCATGCACCATCTCGCAAAAATCCTGCTGCTGGCGCAGAGCAACTGCGGATGCACCCCACTCCAGTGGCCGTTTTTCCTTGCCGGGCGTCCCCACCGTTCCCAAAACGGTTGCGCCAGCCGCAACAGCAAGTTGCGTCAGGTAAAGGCCAACCCCGCCACCGATCGCATGAACAAGAAGGACATCACCCGGTCTGGTGGTGCTGACTGTGTGGAGCAGGTGCCAGGCTGTCAGCCCCTGAACAAAAAAAGCTGCTGCCACATCAAAACCCATCGCATCGGGAATTTTGACAAGCCGCTTCTTGTCGATCAGACAAAGCTCGGCAAAGGCCCCCGCCTCTTCACAAAATGCCGCCACCCGGTCTCCGGGTTTCAAATGGGTGACCCCTTCACCCACTGAATAGACGGTTCCTGAAAGTTCAATTCCGGCGGCCAGCGGATAGCCTTTGGGGTGGGGATAGATTCCCCGGCGCATCATGGTGTCAGCGTAGTTGCAGCCCGCATAGGCCACAGACACGACGACCTCATCTTTTCCCGGTTTCGGGTCAGGCAATTCCTCGACCACGATACTGCCTCTTTGACCATCAGGTTGCTTCAATACCGAGGCTCGCATGACGTTCCTCCCTGTGCGAATGGTGCGTTCAACGCGCGTTCCTGAGTTTTCGGGTTGCAGCCATATCGACGGCATTTTCAAGGATCACAACCCCATAATCAGCTTGCGCCATTTCTGCCGTGATGAACTCATCGGCCACATCAGCCAGCACCTTTTCAGGATCACGCTCGAAAGGATTGCCGTATCCTCCACCGCAAGGACCGTAAGCAACAAGCCTGTCTCCAACGTTCATGCGATGGTAGGGCACCTTGGATTCCAGATCCTTGCCTGCACCATCCTTGGCGACAAACTTGAGTTGGCCGGTGGTGCCATCACTGCCTTGATCAAATCCCCATGGCCGGTAGATGTGCCCCTCGCCTTCGATTGAAAATCCGCCATCAGCCAGATAGGTGAAGCCGCGAATGGAACCGACACCGCCTCGCCATTTGCCCGCCGCTGCCACATTGTTGCGCAGTTCGTAGCAATCGATGCGCAAGGGCAGATGCGATTCCATATCCTCCACCGGATTGTTGCGGGTGTTGGCGTAGAGTGTATCGACCGCATCCATGCCATCGAGACCGAGACGCCCGCCGTAGCTCCCTTCAAGAATCTCCATATGCACCCAGTGCTCTCCGGCGTTCAGCCCGGAAAAGGCGACAACGCGCAAATTGCCAATCCCGGCCGAGACCTGACCTGGAACCGCCTGGGACAGGGCTTTCATCACTGTGTCTGCAAGTTGATTGCCCGGGCAGAAGCGCGCGATGACCGGTGCTGGAAAATTGGGGTTGGCAAGACAGCCCTTCGGCGCCTTGATTGTAATCGGCCGTGTCAGCCCCGAATTCTGTGGAATTTCACCAAACTTGACGCTGTCAAGAAGGATCGATCGCAACGTCAACCAGATGGCGCAATCAACCGTTCCTTCAAACGGCATATTGATCGGCTTGTCAGGAATCTCGTCAGCCGTCCCGGTCAGATCGACTTCCATCTCATCGCCTGTCACACGCAAGGTCACCTTGATCGGCAGATCGTGGTATCTGGCATCGGCAATGCCGGGAAAGCCGTCGATATAGGTGGTTGCCGAATATTCACCATCGGGCAATTCGGAAATCGCCTGGCGCATCAATCGTTCTGAATGGTCCATAAGGTCTTCAAAGGCACCATTGAATGTCTTTTCACCATATTGCTCAACCAGGGCCTTGAGGCGCGCCGCACCAATTTCGGCCGAGGCGATTTGAGCCTCCATGTCACCCACCACCAGATCCGATGCGCGAATATTGCTGCGCAGAATCTGCCACACCGCATCATTGCTGCGCCCGCGCGAAACTATTTTCACCGCCTTGAATTGCAGGCCTTCGGCATAGGTATCTACAGCGTCGACGATCCCACAGCTTCCAGGCGTCAGCGCACCCACGTCCAGATGGTGGGCCGTGGTCACTGAAAAGCCGAAAAGCTTCTTGCCGAGAAAAACCGGAACGCAGAAGGCGAAGTCCGGCCCATGACTTGCGCCGCCATAGGGATCATTGTGCATGATCACGTCGCCGGGCTCGACCTTGTCCCCGCGCGCCTCCAGCGTTCGCAAAATTCCGCGGATATAGCCGGGAATCGGCCCTGACTGTAATGGAGTCGACATCTTGCATTCGCAAAGTTGACGCCCTTCGGCATCCGTCAGGGCTGCACCGAAATCTTCCGACTCTCGAATGATGCTCGAGTAGCTCATGCGCATCAGCTTGTGCCCCATCTCGATCGCGATGCTTTCCAACGCACCATTGATGACCGAGGCGGTGATGGGATCGACCCTTTTACGGCCAGGCTTGACGCCTGATTGACGTTTGCTCATTTGCCTTTCCCCAAAGTTATGATGACAGAACCGGAATCGTCCACCTTTGCGGTCGCGCCGGGCGGCACAATGGTCGTGCTGTCAGTCTGCAAGACCACCGCTGGTCCCTTCAGCTTGCCGCCCGCCGGCAACATGTCACGTTGATAAAACCCTGTCTGGAATTCGGTCGGCTTGCCCCCCACCCGGAAAATGCACTGCCTGGTGGTACGCAGAGCCTTTTTGACAGATGTTCCGCCGGGCTTTTCGAACCGGTTCAGCTTGGGAATCTTGCCCAGGCCGCTGACACGGATATTGACGATCTCGATGGTGCTCTCCGCAAAGGCATGGCCGTATTCGCGCTTGTGCGCCTTATGGAAAGCCCGCCAGGTATTCTGTATGGATTTGCTGGTGAGTTTTCCGGCAGGAACGGCAACCTTGAGTTCATAACCCTGACCAACATAACGCAGATCTGCGAATCGACGGAACGACACATTCGACTTTGCAATTTTGTCCGAGCGATAATGCGCCGCCAGTTTCTTTTCCATTTCCAGAAAATCGGCATTGAGCCGTGACAGATCAACAGAATCCGAATTCTGGAATTGCGTGCGCACCTCATCGTACTTGAGATCGGTCGTCAGCAGGCCCATGGCGGAGGTGATCCCCGGATAGGGAGGGATGATTACCTCTGGAATACCCAGTTGCCTTGCCACCTCCGCTGCGTGCAAGGGCCCGGCGCCACCAAGGGCGACAAGCGCAAAACTGCGCGGATCGATACCCTTCTGCACCGTGCGCGAATAGATGGCATTGGCCATATTGGCGTTGATGATTGTGATGATACCTTCAGCCGTCTCGACCGGCGTCAGCTTAAGCCTGGAAGCCAGTTCCTCTATAACCCTGTGACTGGCTTCGCGGTCGAGCGTCATGGCGCCACCCAGAAAATTGTCGGGATCCAGTCGGCCCAAGACGATATTGGCATCGGTCACGGTCGGATCGTTGCCACCCCGTCCATAGGCGGCCGGCCCCGGTGCGGCGCCAGCGCTTTGCGGGCCGACCTTGAAAGCGCCACCAGGATCAATGTGGGCAATCGACCCCCCGCCTGCTCCAATCGTATGGATATCGATCATCGGCAAGACGATGGGGAAGCCGGCAATCGAAGTGGAACGCGCATCCGTTTCAGCAAAATCACCATCCAGGAGGATGCCGATATCGGCGCTGGTTCCGCCGATGTCAAAAGTGATAAGACGGTCTCGTCCTGCCAGTTTGCCAACCATGGCACCGCCGAGAACACCTGCAGCCAGACCGGACATCAGCGTCAGCGCCGGTTTGGAAACGACCATCTCCGGCGTGGCGACGCCTCCGTTGGAGGCCATGATACGCAAATCCGCGCGCATGCCGGCATCATGCAGCACATTGTTCAGATGATCGATATAGCGCTCGACTTTGGGGCCTATGAAGGCCGCGAGCGCAGCAGTGGTAAAGCGTTCAAATTCGCGAAACTGGGATGACACGTGCGACGATGTTGTGACGAACGCATCCGGCATTTCCTCCTGGACGATTTCCCGCGCCCGGTCCTCATGCGCAGAGTTCAGGTAGGAAAACAGAAAACAGACGGCAACGGCTTCCACACCCTCGGCGCGCAACTCCCGAGCCACCCGGCGAACGGCTTTTTCGTCCAGCGCAACGAGCTCTTCTCCCGATGGCGGCACAAGACGCCCGGCGACAGTCTTGCGGTACCGCCGGGCAACAAGCGGTCTGTTCTGCCACGGCAATTCCTGCATGATGGAATAGTGGTGCACCCGTTGGTGACGGCCAATATGGATAACATCACGGAAGCCTTCATTGGTGATCATACCGGTACGAGCGCCCTTGTTCTCAAGCACCGCATTGGTCGCCGTTGTGGTTCCATGAAAGACATGATCAATCGCACTGGGATCGATAGCGTTATTCTTGCAGATTTCGGTGATGCCATTCATGACGCCAATCGACGGATCATCGGGTGTCGTCGAGACCTTGTGCGTTAAAATGTCTCCGCTGCGCATATCGCAAACGATGAGGTCAGTGAACGTGCCTCCTACATCGACGCCAATGAACTTCATGTTGCCTCCCGTTGGTCTTGAACATCGGCACCTTCACAATGCAAACCTGCAAACCGTTTCAACGACATTTGAAGGTCTCGGCGCTTGAACCCCTTACCGATAAATACGATGCAATTTTCGTCCTTTCGCGCAGTCACGGAATCGGGAAGAATTTCCGGCGACTGGACAATCTTGCGTACACTTTGAAGAAGAAGCCTTCCTGATGGCGTTCTTATGACGCCCTTGACCCGCACCACATCGTCACCACGTGCATGCAAGAGCGCGCTCAGCCAAAGCCCGAATGCCGTCCAGTCCGTACCGCCTGCCAATCTGATCGACGTCGAGATGACCGGATTGGCGCCGCTGCCGCTGCTGTTGAATGCCGGCAGTTGAACCGCATCCGCATCTCCAGCCTCAGGAAGCGTGACTTCACTTCCCATCACGGTTGCGGACAGCTTCGCCCCGGGATTGATGACATTCAACGTGGCGCTCAACTGCCGCAATGCAGCATCATCAACGGCATCTGCCTTGGTTATGATCAACTGATCGGCTGTTTCCACCTGGCTGCGCCCCAGCGGCTCCGATTTCAGATAGGCGATCCCGTGCAGCGCATCAACGACAACAACAATTTCACGAACCAGGATATGATGCATTAAAACGGCATCCGTCCGGATCGCGTCCACAATGGGTCCGGGATCGGCCAAACCGCTTGTTTCAAGAACAAGATGCGTGTGTTGTGCACCCGTGAAACTCTCATCGACACGTTCGTCACAGACCTCGCGCAAAAGCGCGATTAACCTGTCTTTACCGTTACAACAGGCGCAACCACCGGCCAGCAGGCGAATCTCGGAGGATCTGGACAGCAACATGTCGTCAACCGGCACATCTGCGGCTTCGTTCACGATAACAAGGGATTGCGCCATTTCACCGGCGTGAAGCTGATGGCGCAGCCATGTTGTTTTGCCTGAACCCAGGAAGCCACCAAGAAGTGTGAGCGGAATTCTGGATTCAGGGTGCATGCTCATCCTGACATGCCTTCAATGCGAGGCGGGCCAGCTTCGCCAGCGTCCTCTTCTTCACAGATGAATTGCGACGCCAGAGGATCGACCGGCCGCCCGGTCATTCTTTCCGCCACCTCCCACACAGCGGAAAGATCCTGGGCGATTTCCTGGTTGCCTGTTTGGGTCGAGATCGTGATCCCTGGCGTTGAGGCGTCGTCATGAGCGGTCAGCCCGTGGCTGCGCAGAACGTTCCGCAACAGACTGGCGCGACGGTAACGCGACTGAATTCGATCAAAACGCTCATCGATTCCGGCCTCGGTCCAGTGACCCGGTGAGGCCGGGAAACCGCAATTGGCACACATCCTATTCTGCCCTCCCTGAAGACAAGGCGGTTTCAGTCACAAAACCATTACCCGGTCTTTTCTGGCACCCCCGATCAAATGACGGGTGGTCGCTTGGCTTCACCGAATGGAAAGCGCTTGCGGAAATCATCACAGATGTCTTCAAATGGCGCCCAGCGCACACCTTCATGACCGCTGATGTATTCTATCAGCCGTTCAAGCATCAACAGCACTTGCGGTCGGCCACTGACATCCGGATGAATGGTGAAAGCAAAGACGCCGTAATCCATTTCCCGATAGACCCAGTCAAACTGGTCCCGCCACATTTGCTCTATGTCGCGAGGATTGACGAAGCCGTGGCTGTTTGGTGATTTCTTGATGAACATCATCGGAGGCAGGTCATCAACATACCAATTCGCGCCGATCTCCACGAGATCGATTTCCTTGCCATGTTTGAGCGGCTTCATCCAATGCTCGGCTTTTTTGGAATAGTCGATTTTTGTCCACTCATCGCCGACACGCGCATAGAAGGGTTGGAAATCCCGGTAACCCTGACTGTGATCGTAGGTGAAACCGTATTTCTCCAACAGAGCCGCTGTCGAGGAGGACATTTCCCACCATGGTGCGACATAGCCTCGCGGCGACTTGCCGGACAGCTTCTCAATCACCTCCACCGATTTGGCGAGCACGGCCTCTTCCTGGGCTGGCGTCATCGCAACCGGGTTTTCATGGGAATAGCCGTGCGCACCGACTTCATGACCTTCGTCGATAATCTGTTTGCACTGATCGGGGAAGGTCTCGATGGAATGACCCGGAATGAAGAAGGTCGTTTTCAAATCGTATTTTTTGAAAAGTCTCAACAGACGAGGTACGCCGACTTCGCTAGCAAAAATACCGCGCTGGATATCAGATGGCGAGTCCTCCCCACCATAGGAACCGAGCCAACCGGCGACAGAGTCGATGTCCGTCCCGAATGAACAGAAAATTTCTTTCTTGGCCCTTACACACTCTTCCCTTCACAGTCGTATTCTTATCGAAAATGACACCGAAGACCGGGCTCCTGACCACATGAAATACCCTCGGAGACAGCAACCAAAATCCCTCACATTCAGACCGGCCAAACCAGCCAATGCGGCAGGATTTTTCTATTTCAGCTTATATGCGAAATCGTGATAACGCAATGTGATCCACCTTATTATCCAACTATAATAACTATTTAGAGTGCCATATCCGCTTATTGATAATTTATTGTTATTAATCCATTTCATCTTCCTTATCAAACTTCGAACAAGGCCTGGCAGGCCATCATTGCATTGCCGTTTTGACAAATAATCTGACGATCCTCAGGCTTGCTGCCGACAGCAAGACCGGCACGGCCTCCAAAGACCAACCGCATCGCCTCGCTTTCTTGAAAATCCCCAACCGCCTGTCTGACCAACTGGCATATAGTGGCGTACAAACGATCAGGACAGCTCACACGCCGATGGGCATGTGCTCTGCGGAGCGTTCCACTTTCCGCGGCGCGGTCAAATCCTTCCACTTTGAAAGCGCCTGGTTCACAGATTGAAATACCGGGCGTTTGACAAATTGGCCTCGGCCCGGCCTCGGCTCGTTGTTTCCCGGCTTGCCCCAAACGACCTCGCCGCGCGAAATTGTAAAGCGCGGCATTCCAGTCACTTCAAACCCCTGAAAAACATTGTAGTCGATGATCGACTTCTGGTTCATGCAATCGATGGTCTTGGACATTTGCGGATCCCACACCACGATATCAGCATCGGCGCCCGGCAAAATCGCCCCCTTGCGGGGATAGACGTTGAGAATCTTGGCAATATTTGTCGACACCACAGCAACAAATTCATTTTCCGTCAGCCGTCCGGTTTTCACGCCATGGGTCCAGAGCAGTGACAGCCGATCCTCCAATCCACCTGTACCGTTGGGGATCTTGGTGAAATCCTCCAGACCGAATTTTTTCTGCTCGCTCGTGAATGCGCAATGATCCGTTGCAACCACCTGCAGCGATCCGGACTGCAAGCCCGCCCAAAGGCTGTCCTGGTGCAATTTGTTGCGGAATGGCGGGGACATCACCCGTTGCGCAGAATGCAGCCAGTCCTTGTTCTGGTATTCGCCATCGTCCAGCAACAGATGTTGGATCAATGGCTCGCCATAGACTCTCATGCCCTTTTGCCGGGCACGACGAATGGCCTCATGGGCCTGCTCGCAGGAGGTATGAACGATATAGACCGGTACACCCGCAGCATCCGCGATCATGATGGCCCGGTTCGTCGCCTCGCCTTCAACTTCCGGTGGCCGCGAATAGGAATGCGCTTCAGGCCCCGATATGCCTTCGGCCATGAATTTTTGCTGTAGCGAGGCAATAACATCGCCATTTTCCGCATGAACCAGTGGCAATGCACCCAATTCGGCACAGCGCTGGAATGAGGCAAACATCTCGTCGTCATTGACCATCAGCGCGCCCTTGTAAGCCATGAAGTGCTTGAATGTGTTGAGGCCGCGCTCGGTCACGGTTTTCATGTCTTCAAAATTTTGCTCATTCCATCCGGTGACCGCCATGTGGAAGGAATAGTCGGAAGACGCCTGGCGTGCGGCGCGTTCCTCCCATTCGTCAAGCGCCTTTAACATTCCACTCTCATTGGGAATGATGAAATCGACCACCATCGTCGTACCGCCTGACAAGGCGGCAAATGTCCCGCTTTCCCACGTTTCCGCCGTGGTCGTTCCCATGAAGGGCATTTCCAGATGGGTATGTGGGTCAATGCCACCCGGCATGATCATTGCCCCTTCGGCATCAAGCATATTGTCACCGGAAAGATTGTCACCGATGGCGGCGATCCTCTCACCTTCAATCAGCACATCTGCCTTGTAGCTGCGGTCGGCCGTAACAACTGTTCCGTTCTTGATTACCGTCGACATGTTTTCTCCTCTTGGCATCTTTGGGTTCGGGTTGGGCTGCGATCTTCGAGCCTCGCAGCGAATTGTCACGCCGGCGGGATCGAGCCCTTGCGCTCTACAATCAGCCGATAGGCCTCCGGCTCGCGGTGCCGGGCAAAATCAAAGATTGTCTCGCGATATCGCTTTCCCATGTCGAGATCGCAATTCGCCGTGATGATTTCGTCTTCAAGCGTTGATGCCATTGCGACGATTTCGCCTGAAGGTGCTATTATTGCGCTCTGACCGACCATATTCGAGCCTTCCTCGACGCCGCATTTCGCCGTTCCGACAACCCAGGTTGCGTTCTGGTAGGCTCCGGCCTGCATCGAAAGATGATTGTGAAACTGGGTCAGGCTGTCGATATCCGTGTGACCGGTATGGTCGTAGGGCGTATTGTAGCCAAGCATGATCATCTCCACGCCCTGCAAGCCCATGACACGGTATGTTTCCGGCCATCGCCGATCATTGCAAATGCACATGCCCAGAACACCGTTGTAGGCGCGCCAAACGCCAAAGCCGAGATTCCCCGGCTCGAAATAGCGTTTTTCCAGATGTTGATGCCTGCGTCCGGGTTGCGGTTCCGCATGCCCCGGAAGGTGCACCTTACGGTATTTTCCAACGATCTCGCCATTCCGATCGACAAGAATAGACGTATTGAACCGCCGTTTCTTGCCATTCTCGACAACCAGTTCCGCATAGCCAAGATAGAAACCGATTTGCAGTTCCCTGGACGCCTCGAAAAGCGCTGCGGTATCGGGGCCCGGCATCTGCGTTTCATAGTAACGATCGAGTTCCGCTTCATCTTCGATCAGGTAGCGCGGAAAGAATGTTGTCAGGCACAGCTCTGTGAAAACCACCATTTCGGCATCGCGCGCCTTTGCTTCCCGCATCAGATCCAACAGGCGCCTGACCGCATCCTTGCGGGTTTCCGATCGGGATATGGGCCCCATTTGCGCTGCTGCTGTTTTCACAATACGTGCCATTTCCACTCTCCTTGATATTGCTTCATGGGCGAGCGCCAAAACCGCGCTTGGCAGCTAACGCTCAGAGCTTTGCTTCAAATACCGGAATATCTCGGTATGGTCGGCCTGGTCCCCCAATTCACCCAGCGCCTGCGCCCAGATCGCCGCCTGTCCCTTGAGAACCGGCAAGGAGGAAAGCGACGGGTTGGAGACTTCAAGTTCTTTTGCCAGGTCAGCGGCTGTGCCTATGTCTTTGGACATAAGTGCCAATGCAAAACCGGATGCGAAGTTTCCTGAAAGAACATGCGGCTTCATCTTGACCTGTGTTGAATTGTTTCTGCCGGTCGAGGCATTCAGCACATCGACCAATATTTCCGGGTCAACACCAAAGGCTTCGGCAATGAGCACCGCTTCGCAGGCAGCAGCCAACCCGGCTGCCGAGACAAAATTGTTGAGCGCCTTGACCGCGTGCCCACTGCCGAGGCGCCCGGTGTGAAACACGTTGCTGCCCATGACCTCAAGCACTGGCCGCGCCCTTTCGGCTTGCGCAGGCTCGCCGCCGACCATAATTGCCAGAGATCCATCAAGGGCTTTCGCCATCCCGCCGGAGACCGGCGCATCGATCATCGCAATGCCCAGTTCCTGCAATTCCTTGCCGAGCGCACGCGTTCCGATCGGTGCCGAAGAGCTCATATCTATGAGCAGACTGCCCTTTTTCATGATACTGGCCGCACCTTGCTGCCCCATCATCACATCACGAACAATGTTGCCGTCGGGAAGCATGGTTATCACCGCATCCGCACCTTGAACCGCCTCGCTCAGGGTATCTGCATCGTTTGCGCCGGACTTGACCAAAGGCGCTTTGAGAGCCGGCACGCAGTCAAAACATGTGACATCAAACCCGGATGCGATGAGCCGCATCGCCATCGGACGGCCCATTTTTCCCAAACCGACAAATGTTATTTTTCTGATGGCATCATCTGATTTGGTGGGCAAATATCGCTCCCCATCCATCGGCACGGATGATCTCACTTGTCGCCTGGCAAGCCATGGCATCCAACAAAATTGTCATGACGGGTTCCCTATGCGCTCAAAACTGCCCTGCAGGAGGCGGTCAATGTCCAGCCCATGCCCAAGGAGGAAATCATCCTGATCTTTCGGCGCATTGAACAATATGCTGGTCGGCAACCCGTTGTGGTCCCGTCCGCTGGGAATTGCCAAACCGCAAAAACCCAGAAAATTTCCTATCATCGTGTTTCTCAAGACGTGCAAATTGACCTTGTGGAACAAATCCATATCGGCTTCGAGTGGTGCAATTTCCGGCGCCGTGATCGGAGTTGTGGGCATCGCCAAAAGCGCGCCTTTCAGCGCCAAGCCAATGGAATCCACCGCTGCGCGCCTGGTATTCTGGATACACAGGAGATCATTTGCCGACATCTTTGCACCCAGCAAAATACGATGAACCACGCGGGCATCAATCTGCCCGCCTTGCTCACCTTCCACCAAATTCCCATACTCATTGTAGGACTCTGCTGACGCGAGTGATCCGTGAAGCTGGGTCAGTTTGATCGCTTCATCAATCTCCGGAACAAAACGTCGTTCGATTGTCGCGCCAGCGTTTTCCAGGATGTGCAGCGCATTTTCAAAATTCTCCAGAACCGAAGAATCACATGATTCCAGAACGTAATTTTCCGGCACAACGATCCGCAATTTATCGACGAATTGCCGTCTGGCATCAGCAACGACGGCGCCTCTCAAAATCATGTCGAGCAAGACGCAGTCTTCAACTGATTGGGCCAGCGGCCCGATTGTGTCCAGCGTGCGGGACAGTGGCACCATGCCATTCTTGTCGATGCGCCCTTCGCTCGTCTTCCAACCATAGACACCATTGAACGAGGCGGGAATGCGCACCGATCCGCCTGTATCGGTGCCAATGGCGCAGGGCACCAGCCTTGATGCCACTGCTGCGCCGGAACCTGACGACGATCCACCCGGCGAACGGTGGACCTTCGGGTCGTTGGGATTGACCGGCGTGCCAAAATGCGGGTTCAACCCAAGACCGGAATAGGCAAACTCCGTCATGTTCAGCTTGCCCAGACACACCATGCCAGCCGATGCGGCATTGGCGACACAGGTGGCATCACGCTCCTTGATAGCGGAATCACGGTAGAGCGAGGAGGCCGCCGTGGTTCTGGAACCGGCAACATCGAAAAGGTCTTTCCAGGCAATTGGCACACCATCCAGTGGCGATAGGGGCCGGGCATTTGCATAGCGCAAAGCAGAGGCCTTTGCCTCCTTGCGTGCCCGTTCTTCCATGACTGTTATAAAAATATTGGAGTTTGAAGCCTTCCCAATCCTATTGAGAAGATACTCCGTCAAATCAATCGGATTGCCCTGACCGGCTTGGAATATACGACCGATCTCTGATGCGGTCCGCTCGGCAATCTCTTCTGGGCTCATAGCCATTTCTAATCCTCACAACATCTCCGGCTCACACCGTTTGCCAGATGTCTCTTCCCGGCGTTGCCATCAGGACTCTCGGCAGAGAAAAACCGCTTCACACGCCCCGGTTTCCGAGCCTCCTGTCCAACCACTAAACCCCATATGGCGAGCCTTCATTGCCGGCATCCACCTTGGCCAGCACATGCACGGCATCAATGTTCCAACTGACGCGAACTTTATCACCGGGAATGACAGGCTCGGCGAAATAGGCCTGATCGGAAACATTTGCCACGAACGTTTCAACGCCCTTGACGATGACACCGATCTTCACGAAATTGCCTTGATATTCCGTAGCCTCCACGACACCTTCGATCGTATTGACATCGCCCGTGGAACCGGTTTCTGCACGATGGACTGCGATCAGATCGCGCCGAATGGAAACGGACACCGCTTCGCCGACCGATGCATTGACACGATCGCCGGGAACTTCAAGGGCTTCACCCGACGCAGTCTTCAGAACGACGGTCGTACCACTCTTGTTGTCAACCGTGCCGGTAAGCACATTTTGCGCGCCCATGAACCGGGCCACGTAAGGCGTCCTTGGCTTGTCAAAAATATCGCGCGCCGTACCTGCCTGCTCAATGGTCCCATTGTCCATCACCACAACCATGTCGGCAAGCGCGATCGCTTCGGGCTGTGTGTGGGTCACATGAAGGAAAGTGATGCCCAATTCCGATTGAAGGCCCTTCAATTCACCACGCATCTGCAGGCGCAAGAACTCGTCCAACGCCGACAGCGGTTCATCGAGAAGCAAAACCTTCGGGTTGGTGATCAAGGCGCGGGCAAGAGCAACGCGCTGCTGCTGGCCGCCCGACAATTGCGCCGGCATACGGTCGTGAAGATGATCAAGTTGTACCCGCTCCAGCATCGCGCGTGCCTGTCTGCGACGATCATCCTTCGCCACGGATCGCATCTTCAAATAGAAGGCGACATTGTCGAGGATGCTCAAGTGGGGAAACAGCGCATAGCTCTGAAACATCATTGCTGTGCCGCGATTGACCGGTGGCTGACCCACGACCATCGTGTCACCAATGAACACTTCGCCGGAGGTCGGGGTTTCATGACCGGCAACCATTCTCAGGATCGTTGTCTTGCCGCAGCCTGACGGTCCAATCATGCAGCAATAGGATCCATGCGGGATGGTCAGATTGACTTCATTGACCGCTTTGGTAGCGCCGAAGCTCATTGACAGATTAACCAGCCTGATCTCACCTGATCCACTGGCATGGGCAGTTTTAGCGGCAGTGTTGGGAGCAGTGTTGGGAGCAGTGTTGGTGTCGTCGATGGTCGCATTCATGTTCATAATCCTGCCCGCTTGCGTTGAATGAGATAGATGGAGCCCAGCGCCGCACCAATGACCAGGAAGGAAATACCCGTTGTTATGGCGCCAAGCGCGTATAGCGATGGTGAGGTCACATTCGTGGTCATCGTCCAGATTTCCAGCGGAAGCGTGTTCTTTGTTCCGATGGTGAGCCAGCTGCGCGGGAACTCATCGTAGGAAAGCGTAAAGCCGAAAAGCGCGACCGCAATCATGCCTGGGAAGACGATGGGAACAACCACCTCTTTGACGGTCTGCCATTTGCTTGCGCCCAGATCATAGGCGGCTTCTTCATAGGACGGGTTCAATCGACCGAGAACGGCAAACATGATCAACAGGCCAAACGGCAATGTCCAGGAAAGATGCGCACCGAGACCAGTCGTATACCAATTTGCCGATACACCAAGAAAACGGGCCGTAACCAGAACGCCAATCGACAAAACAAGGCCAGGCACGATGAGGCTCGCAATCGCTGTGTAGAAGATCAGCGTCGACCCGCGGAAATGACGGCGAAAGCCAAAGCCGGCGGTAACCGAAATAAGCACCGTTAACAGCATCACAATGATTGAAAGCGGGAATGACCGGCTGAACGCACCAGGCACATCACCGACCCTGCTCGGGTTGAACACCTCACCAAACCACATCAAGGAAGGATCACGAAGCGGGAAACTGAGTGACCCGTTGGGTCCTTGAAATGAAAGGATGAGAATGGAAATCATCGGGCCGTACAGGAATATCACGAACAGCGTGAACAATGTGGCCAGCACAAAGAAGGTCCAAGGCCTGCGGTCGCTTGACATGATCTTTACCTCACCAGCTCTTTGCGTACATCAATCAGGCGGAAAATCCCGGTGGCGATCAGCATGACGATGATCAACAGGATCACGGCATTGGCAGCCGCCCGCGGGTAATTCAGGAATTGCAGATCATTGAACATCCCCGAGGTCGCCGAGCCGGAAAGTCCACCGCTCATCACCTTAACGACGGCGAAATCTCCCATGACAAGTGTCACCACGAATAGTGCACCGAGGGCTATTCCGGTTTTGCTGAGGGGCAGCACGACATTCCAGATAACACCCCACCTGGTCGCTCCGGCATCAATTGCCGCCTCAAGAAGTGCCTTGTCGATACGGGCCATGGAGTTGAAGATTGGCACCATCATGAAAAGCGTGAACAGGTGCACGTAGGTTATAACGACCGAAAAATCGGAAAACAGCAGCCAATCCAATGGCTTGTCGATCAAACCGACTTCCTGCAACCCCTGATTGACCAGCCCTTCGCGCCCCAGAATTGGGCGCCATGAGATCATGCGAATGATATTCGATGTCCAAAACGGAATGGTACAAAGCAGGAATAATCCGATGGCAACCACCAGGTTGCGCACGTGAAACACAAGAAAATAGGAAAGCCAGAATCCCAGAACCAGCGTGATAACCAGCACCATCAGCGTAAATTTGAGCGTTGACAGATACAACGCCCAGGTCGTGGGATTGGTCAGAAGATCATAGTAATTCTTGAAAGTGAAATCCGGAACGAGCCCCACCAGCATCTGGTATCGAAAGAAACTGACGATGACCACCAGTGCGACGGGAACGACGAAAAACAGAAACAGCACCAATGTGAGCGGCGCGACCTGCAATTGCGTTATGAATGACCTGCGTTCGCTCATCGTTTTTCCAAAATCAAGTGTTGGTCCGGATTGGGGGCGCCACCAATGGCAACGCCCCCGATTTCAGCTGCAGCTGGACGTCAGGCAGCGTTGAATTCGTTCCACTTGGCAAAGAGGAACTCGGCTTCGTCCATGAGGTTGTTCCACACACCTACATTGCCGAACCTTTCTTCATAGGAGCCGCCATCACGCACGGCACCCGCCGGATTGGTCTCTTCGCCGGTAGGACTGGTAATCGGCGCAGTCGCCGCCTTGCCCTCGTAGAAGAATCCACGCTCGTTCTCGGTCAGGTTCGCCATGGCCGTTCCAGGGTTGGCGCTGTAATAACCCTGCTTGGCAATGAATCCGCCGACCCTGCCCTGATTGTACCAATTGACATATTCGATGGCTGCCTCGCGCTTGATACCCTCAAGATGGTTCATCAGCGCAAGACCGTTGCCCCACCCGCGGTAGCCCTCTTTCAATGACTGATAGACACAGGGTGTCCCCTGAACCTGCACCGCAGTCACGGCAGGCGACCACATGGATTGAATCACTACCTCGCCGGACGCCATCAGGTTCACCGATTCATCGAACGTGTTCCAAAGCGCGCGCCAATGACCCGCTTTCTTCAACTCGATGAGTTTGGCAATTGTGGCGCTCAGCTCGTCCTGGGTCGGATTGCCCATGTCGCTGTAGTTTACCTCTCCTGCCGAACCAAGAGCCATGATCGCATCCATGATTCCGATGGTCGGAATGTTCTGAATTGCAGCCTTTCCGGTGAAATCCGAAGAGATCAGATCGGCCCATGATGTAATATCCCGGCCAACGAGATCCGGGCGGATGCCGAGTGTATCCGCATTGTAAACGCCCGGTACAAAGTTGACGAAATCAGTCGGAGCACTCGCAAAACCATTGGAATCCTTGCCTTCGCGATAAAGGAACTCGAATGGTGAGTCACCCTGGCGGGAAACTTCTTTGCCGGCGAATTTGCCTTCGGTGTACAGCGGGGTCAGCTGATCCCAATTGCCAATCTCCGAGATGGCGATACCTTGCAGAACGCCTTGTGGCACGGCAATTTTCGACTGCCAGATTTCAATATCAGCAACATCGATCGCGCTTGGATCGTTGAACATGCGGTTTGTCATTCCCGCATGATCCACCACAGACATCGTCACTTCAAAACCCAGATCTTCTGTCGCCATCCTGCCGATATCGGCCAAGGTGGAATAGGACATCCCGGTATGGTTGAGCTTTACATCTTTCAGGGTCTGCGCCCAGACGGTTGGAAACCCTGTGACAAGAGTAGAGCCCGCAACGGCCGCGCCGCCAGCGAGTACTGCACGTCGTGACACCTTTTTAAGCGAGCCTTTACCCTTTTTCTTTTCATTTGAATTAGACATGTTCACCTCTCAGTTAGTCAGCACAAACCAGTGTGCACTGCACGCTACAGTGTTCGGCAAATTGGGCGCCTATCTTCCAGGCCCTGCCAGCTTGCCAACTGTACGGACATGGCCAACACGAGTGTTGACACTGCTGATGCCCGCATTATTCGAGCCAGACAAATATGTGTCGGGCTCGCAATTAATCGCCGCATTTTCTGGCTGGGATTTAACCAGAGCCTAATTCACCTCTCAGTCTTTCGGTCGCCCCGGGATCGACAGTCCAGCCATAGCCATCATCGATCTCTTTGAGAACGACGCCATATTCGTTCCTGGCATCGTCAAGCCTGATAATTTCATCCAGCACATCGTCAAGAACCTTGCTCGGGTCACGCTCCAGGGGATTTCCATATCCACCGCCGCAGGGCGAATAATAGGTTATGACGTCGCCTTCCTGCGTCCGCAGGCCGGAGAACTTGGCGTATTGGTCTTCGCTCTTTCCGGTTTTTTCATTGCTGAGAACAACGCGCCCGCCAGCACCTGGCTTTCCGCCGAATACTCCCCAGGGGATGTCGTCATGCCGGTCCGCTTCATGCGTCATGTAACCTGCACCGAGATAACGCTGTGACTTGATGACCCCGGCTCCGCCGCGGAATTTTCCGGCTCCAGGCGGGACGTCGTCGCGGATTTCATAGCGGTCACATATCAGCGGCAAATGCATGCCCAGATCTTCAAGTGGATTGTTACGCGTGTTACGCATAAGCTCTTCAATTGTATCAGGCCCGTCCGACAGTGGCCTGCCGCCCATTGCTGCTTCATTGACTTCCAGAAAAACCCAGTAGTCGTCATTGTCCCGGACACCGGAATAGGCAGCAAAGGACAATACGGCCGCGTTTCCGGCTGTCGCCTTGTTGGGAATAACCGGGGCCAGCGCCTTGATAATGAGATCCACGACCCGTTGAATCTGGGAAAAACGCGCCTCTGCGGCGGCAGGAGCGATTGGATTGAAAATGCATCCCTTGGGCGCTGTAACCTTGATGGGTCGGAAAGATCCCTCGTTTTGCGGAATATATTCCTGATGGGTGTATGTATCCAGCAACAGCGCACGAAAGGCGAAGAAGCACGCCACCTTTGTCGAACCCTCAAAGGGGACGTTGAAGGCCGTGGAAACCTGATCCGCAGAACCGGTCAGATCGACCTCGACATCATCTCCAGTCACCCGAACGGTCACCTTGATCGGGAGATGAACATCACGGTTGCGACCATCATCGTCAAGGAACCCTTCTGCGGTGTATTCGCCATCGGGAATGGCGGCGATTTCGCGCCGGATCATGGATTCAGTGTAATCCATAAGCTGTCTGGTGGCCTGAATGACCATATCCTGCCCATAGGTATCGAACAGTTGCACGAAACGTTCCACACCAAGTTCTGCTGAAGCGATCTGCGCTTCAAGATCACCCATCACCAGGCTCGGAACGCGCGTATTGTCGCCAATGAACTTCCACAGCCATTCATTGCGCACGCCCTTGTCATAGAGCTTCAACCCATTGAGGAGCATGCCTTCTGCATACATGTCGGGAATATCAATTACCAGACCCGGCGTTGCTGCGCCGATATCAACATGGTGCGCAGTATTGGCCGAAAATCCGACCAACGCTCCTTCGTGGAAGACCGGCATGACAATTGCGATATCCGGCGAATGACTCGCCCCGAAATAAGGATGATTGTGAATGACGCAGTCGCCGGGGTTCCATGAATCCAGTGGAATGGATTCTTCAATACCACGCAAATACCCCGGTAGTGACCCGATATGCATCGGCGTTGAATCCGACTCGCACAGCGTATTGAAGTCTCTGTCGAACAATCCGGCGCCGAGATCCTGGCTTTCCCGGATGATCGACGAATAACTCATGCGGTAGAGCACATTTCCCATTTGTTCGGCGATGGAATGCAATGCGCCTGCAATAACCTGCAGCGTGATTGGATCTAGTTCCTTGGACAAATCGCTCTCCTCAAACCGCACTGATCAACAAATCGCCAAATGCCTCGACATTGGCGCCGTATCCAGGTGGAACAATTGTGGTGGAGTTGTGCTGGATGATGATCGCAGGTCCGTTGACCCTATCTCCGGCCAGCAGTTCCGAGCGCTTGTAGCGCGGGGTTTCAACCGCGTCACCGTTGTCGAAAACGGTTTTCCGCGTATACATCAAAGCCGCTGGCGGATTGGTCGTTCCACCCTTTTCCAACTCCGGAATTTCCAGGGTCTCGACTTCTGCCGTCGCGATAATCCGTAGCGTGATCAATTCACAAAATTGATCCTTGAAGGCGTGGCCGTAGACCTTTTTATGTGCGTCAAAGAAACTGTCTATGATGAAGGACGCATTGTCAGCCGTCACAAGCCCATCAGGAATTTTGGCCCGCAACTCGAAGCCCTGACCAACATAGCGGCACTCGGCGATGCGTTGGTAACGTCTGGCGTTTTCAGGAATGCGATCCGTATCGAATTGCCTGTCAGCCTTTGCCACCAGATCGTCCAGGGCAGCATTGATCTGGCTGAACTGGTCCGTGGTGGCCGTGTTTATGACAATCGGCATGGACGTTGTGTATTCATACTTCAGATCCGTCACCAGAAGTCCGGTGGCCGCCGTTATGCCGGGTTGAATAGGTGAGATGACGTTCTTTGCCGAAATGGCCTCCGCCAGAGAAACAGCGTGCAATGGCCCGGCCCCTCCAAATCCCATCAGGCTGAAATTGCGTGGATCAACACCCTTGGCAACCGAGTTGGCATTTATCGCCAGAGCCATGTTGTTGTTGATGATTTTCAAAATGCCCAGCGCCGCCTGCTGGATCGACAGACCAAGTGGATCTGCAATGTGCGTCTTGATCGCTGTTTCGGAAAGCGAGGCATCGATCTTGATATCGCCTCCCAAAAACTGTTCTGCATCAAGGCGACCAAGAACCACCTGGGCATCTGTTACTGTAGGCTCTTTTCCGCCCTTGCCGTAACAGGCAGGTCCGGGTTCAGCACCGGCAGACCTCGGTCCGACACGAAACGCCCCGCCGGGATCAATATAGGCAATGGAACCACCACCCGCGCCAATGGCGTCAATATCAACCATCGGCACAAGCACGGGCAGCATATCGACCGTTGTATCCCGGGGGTTTTTGACCTGCAGTTCGCCATTCTGGATAACGCTGATGTCGGCGGACGTTCCACCAATATCGATCGTGATGATATTGTCGACACCACAATTGTTGCCGGTCCAGGCCCCGCCAATGACGCCACCGGCTGGCCCCGAGAGCAGCAGACCGATTGGCAAATGGCTTGACTGCTCGACGGTGGCAATGCCGCCATTGGATTGCATGACGCGAATGTTTGCATTCACCCCTGCCTGACGCAACTGGGCAGAAAGCCGATCAAGATAGGTGGAGGTTTTCGGCCCGATATAGGCGTTCATTGCTGTACTTGAAAAGCGCTCATACTCCCGGATCGTGTTCACGACCTCGGAAGAACAGTTGATGAAGGCATTCGGGATAATCGACTGAACAATATCCTTTGCCCGCAGTTCGTGCTCATTGTTCAAAAAGGAGAACAGAAAACCGATGATCACGGAATCCAGGCCGCGTTTGGCAAACAACTCGGCAGCGCGTTTGACCTCATCTTCATTCAACGGCACTTCCACAGCCCCGGTGGGCGGCATGATCCGCTCTGAAACGCAGATGCGATCACGTCTTTTGATCAGGGGTTTGGACTGCCAGGGCACATCGAATTGAAGCGAAAAATTATGGGGCCGCTTGTGGCGCGCCATATGGAGAATGTCGCGAAATCCCTTGGTCGTGATCATGCCGACACGCGCACCGGACCGTTCGATCA
>JARGOF010000052.1:0-24161 GCA_029212415.1 Rhizobiaceae bacterium
AGGCTGCGACCGCAGCCCGGCCAACAGTTTGGCCGCGCCCCGCGCAGGCAGGCGCGTCAGCGCCGCTCGCCGTGAGCGGAAAAGATCCCAGCCTCTCAGCGAAGCTCCCGCGTTCTCCGTAACACTCTTCCGAGCTGCAGCACCCCAAAACCGCACTCCGCGCGCCACCCCCCAATCGACACCTCTTGACCCAATGACGCGACTACCTATATTAGTAAATGACCAGTCATTTACTAATGGGAACATGATGCAACAGGAACCGAAATGGCGCCGCAGGGCCGAAGACAGGCCGGATGAAGTGCTGGATGCCGCCCTCCGGTTGTTTGCCAGCAAAGGCTTTGCTGCAACCAAGGTTGAAGACATTGCGCAGGAGGCGGGCCTCTCGAAAGGTGCCATCTATCGCTACTTCTCCAGCAAGGACGAGGTCTTTGAATCGCTGGTCAGACGCGCTGTTGCGCCCATTGCCGAAAAGGCCAGCATGATCGCCCAAACCTCCAAAGAGGATCCGCGCATTGTTCTGAAAACCTTGCTGACCATAGCCATTGTGAAATTGTCGGATCCTGAGATTCTGGCAGTGCCGCGGCTCGTTCTGCAGGAGGCCGGGCGATTTCCCGAACTGGCTGAAACCTACCGCCGTGAGGTGCTGGACCGGGGTGTGGCCGCCATTGAAAAGATCGTTCAACGCGGCATTGATGAAGGCATTTTCAGACCGGTCAATGCAAGGCTCGCCGTGCGCAATGTGATTGGACCGCTGGTGGCCCATCTGCTGCTTTCGCAAATCTTCAAGTTCGACGCCGAGCGGATCGATTCTCCGCAGGACTTTCTGGAAAGCCACTTTGACCTGCTGATCAACGGTCTGACACCGCACACGATGGGGGAGGGTTGAAATGGATACGCTCTATGCATGGATCATCGCCTTTTTTGCCTCCCTTTGGCCGGGCAGCGACATGGGCGCGCAGGAGGCCCGCTATTTTGGCTATGTCGAAGGGCAATATGTCTATGTATCAGCCCAGGCCAGCGGCACGATCCAATCCCTTTCTGTCAGTCGCGGTGACAGCGTCTCGACGGGGGAGATCCTTTTCACACTGGATGACAGCAAACAGCGCGTTGCTGTCGGCCAGGCACAGGCAAATCTTGCCATCGCCCGCTCGCAACTGACCGATGAAAGCACCGGCCAGCGCCCCGAGGAACTGGAAGTGATCGAAGAGCAGTTGCGTAGCGCCGAGGCCAATCTGACGCTCGCCAAGACAAACTATGAGCGGACACTGGATCTTGCAAAAAAGGACTATATCGCGTCCAGCAAACTTGATTCGGACCGTGCGACGCTGGAATCTGCTGCCGCTTTGGTGGAACAATTGCGCGCCCAGTTGCAGGTTGCCCGGCTTCCGGCACGCGCGGCACGGCTTGAGCAGGCCCGCCAAACAGTGGAATCATCAAAATTGGGTCTTGAGCGGGCAAAAATTGATCTGGCTGAGCGAAGCATTTCTGCCTCCGTGGCCGGTTACATCCAGCAGACCTATTATCTGCCGGGGGAATTTGTCACTGCCGGCTCACCCATCGTGTCGATCCTGCCGCCTGAACAGATCCGCTTCCAGTTCTACGTCAATGAGCCGGACCGTGCTGCCTTCACAACGGGAACCAATGTGCTCATTGGATGCGACAATTGCCAGCAACCCATTGAGGCACGGATTTCCTATATATCGGCCGCTGCCGAATACACGCCGCCGATCATCTACAGCCTCGAGAACCGCTCCAAACTGGTCTTCATGGCCGAAGCCTTGCCACTTGCACCGACAGGTTTGCTGCCAGGCCAGCCGATCGATGTGAGGCTGGCGCCATGAGCGATGCCTCTGCAGTGATTTCGGTCAACGGGCTGGTCAAGAAATTTGGCGACAAGACCGTTGTCGACAATTTCGATATCGAGGTCCCCAAGGGCGCGATCTACGGCTTTCTCGGCCCCAATGGCAGCGGCAAAACCACGACCATCCGTATGCTGTGCGGCCTTCTGACACCGGATGGCGGCTCCGGCACCTGCCTTGGTTATGACATCCTGCAGCAATCCGACCAGATCAAGGAACATGTCGGATATATGACGCAAAAGTTCTCGCTTTATGAGGATCTGACGATCCGGGAAAACCTCGATTTCATGGCCAGGATGTATCGCATTCCCGCAAGACGCCAGGTTGTTGACGAAGCGCTCGAGAATCTCGGCCTTGCCGATCGCTCCAACCAGTTGGCCGGACAATTGTCAGGCGGATGGAAACAGCGTCTGGCGCTCGCGGCCTGCCTGCTGCATCAGCCTGCCCTGTTGCTGCTCGACGAGCCGACGGCCGGCGTGGACCCGAAGGCACGGCGGGATTTCTGGGACGAGATCAGGCGGCTTTCCGATGCCGGTGTCACGGTGCTGGTTTCGACCCACTACATGGACGAAGCCATACAATGTGACAATATCGCCTATATTGCCTATGGCAAAAAGCTGATTGACGGCCCGGCCAAAGCAATCCCCGCCATGGTCGGCCTGCATACCTGGCGTGTGGAGGGTCCGGAACTTGCCAGCCTGTCAGCCGCACTCAAAGGCCTCGACGGGGTCGAACAGGTCGCCCGGTTCGGCTCGGCGCTGCATGTATCCGGCACGGATGCCGACAGGCTGAAAAAATCCGCCGAACCCTTCATGAAAGACAAGCGTTATCAGTGGACCTCTCAGCCGGCGGGCCTTGAAGAGGTGTTCATTCATTTGATGAGCGGCTCCACCGACAATTTCACCGCACCGAAGGTCGCCTGACATGTCCTTCTCAATCAGCAGGTTTCTCGCCATCCTGATGAAGGAATTCATCCAGATGCGCCGTGATCGCATGACCTTTGCCATGATGATCGCCATTCCGATCATGCAATTGATGCTGTTCGGCTTTGCCATCAACTCCGACCCCCGCCATCTGCCGACCCTTGTCGAGGTCCATGACAGCGGCCCCTTCACCCGCAGCTTCCTTGCCTCCCTGGAAACGTCGACCTATTTTGATGTTCAGGGCACAGTGCAAAACAGCCAGGAGGCGGACCGGATCCTCAAGACCGGCCTGGCCTCTTTCATCGTCACCATTCCGGAAAATTTCGAGCGCGATATCGTCAGGGGCGAGAGGCCGGCCCTGCTGGTGGCAGTCGATGCCTCCGATCCGGCGACCTCCGGCGCGGCCGCCAGCGCCCTGTCAAAGCTGGCGCAAAACAGCATCAATGCACTGGCCACAGGCCCGCTGGCTTTTCTGGCGGGCAAGCCCGATGCCTTCTCTGTGGTTGCCCACAAACGCTACAATCCGGCTGGCAAGACCAGCTACAATATTGTTCCCGGGCTTCTGGCGATCATTATCTCCATGACCATGGTGATGATCACCGCCATCGCCATCGTGCGCGAAACCGAGCGCGGCACGATGGAAACCCTGCTGGCCACACCGGCCAGGGCACCGGAGGTCATGCTTGGGAAGATCATTCCCTATGTGCTCATCGGCTATGTGCAGACCTGCGTCTTTTTCATTCTGGCCTTTCTGGTCTTCAACGTTCCCTTTGTCGGTCCGGTCGCGCCCTTCCTGATCGGCCTCAATATCTTCATCCTGGTCAATCTGGCACTCGGCTTTCTGTTTTCAACGGTGGCAAAAAACCAGATGCAGGCCATGCAGATGTCATTTTTCTACATGTTGCCATCCATCCTGCTCTCCGGCTTCATGTTCCCCTTTGCCGCCATGCCCGGTTGGGCGCAGATCATCGGCCTGCTGATCCCCTCCACCCACTTCATGCGGATCATTCGCAAGATCATGCTGAAGGGCGCCGATCTCTGGGACATCGTGCCGGACCTGCGGGCGATGATACTGATTCTGGTTGGCATTACCCTGCTGGCCATGCTGCGTTACAAACGCACGCTGGATTAAGCGGGAAACGATTGTCGCAATATGCAGACATTGGAATATTAAGTGTTGAACGCTTCAAGTATTTTAGCTATCACGATTGCTTATTGAGTTTACTGCATATCGCGACAAAGGTGGCTGCATGCCGGATTTCCTCGAAACCCTTTTTGAAAATGACCGCAATGGCGATGACATCCGTCAGGCCTGGACGATTGAAACAACCCACCAGGCTTTGGAAACATCCGGCCGGCAGGTCTCCAAACGCACGGTCGAGCGCGACCTGCTCGCCCAAAACCTGATACCAGCGGCCCTCAGTCTGGAAAATCTGAGCGATGAAAACGCCCGGCCGGTCAAACAATGGGTTGCTGAAGCCCTCGTTCAGGAGGCAAGGACACACCGGGACCTGTCGCTTTTTGTTCAATTGCACACAACGCCGACAGGCCATACACTGATTGCCGGCAATGATGGCCGCAACGCGCGCCGATGGATCTTTCTGGAGTCGGACACGCCGACGGATGAGGCGCTTCTGTGCGCCCTGCAGATGCTGTGCGGCGAGGACAAGGATCGGGTGCTTCTATGGCCCCATGGCAACCTGTGCGCCCGCCTGCGCGCACTTGCTGATCCCGAGCAGCGTATCGCCCATACACTCAGGACTGCTCTGGCAGCCTACCACCCGGCGGATCTGAACAGTCCGATGGGCCCGCTGTCAAAAGGCGGCCACGGGCGGGATGGCAGTCTTTCCCATCTTGACCGGCTGGAAGCTGAAGCAATCCACATCATGCGCGAGGTTGTTGCCACAGCCGACAATCCGGTGATGCTCTATTCCGTCGGCAAGGACAGCTCGGTGATGCTGCATCTGGCGCGCAAGGCCTTTTACCCGGCACCACCGCCTTTCCCGCTTCTGCACGTCAATACCGGCTGGAAGTTTCAGGAAATGATCCGCTTTCGCGACCGGATGGCTGAGGCATCCGGCATGAAGCTGATCACCCACCTCAATCCCGAAGGGCTGGCCAGAAACATCAACCCGATTGATCATGGCAGCTCGGTCCACACCGACATCATGAAAACGCAAGGCCTCCGTCAGGCCCTGAACGAACACAGGTTCGACGCGGCCTTTGGCGGCGCGCGGCGCGACGAGGAAAAAAGCCGCGCCAAGGAGCGAATTTTCTCTTTTCGCAGCGCCACCCACCGATGGGACCCGAAAAACCAGCGCCCGGAACTATGGAACCTCTACAATACATCCATCAAAAAGGGTGAATCGATCCGGGTCTTTCCCATCTCCAACTGGACCGAACTGGACATCTGGCAATATATCCATCTGCAGCAGATCCCGATTGTTCCTCTTTATTTTGCGGCGCGCCGGCCCTTTGTCGAACGCGACGGCATGTTGATCATGCTTGACGACGACCGGATGGCGCCAAATCCTGGTGAACAGATCCATTTCGAAAAAATCCGCTTTCGCACACTTGGTTGCTACCCGCTGACCGGCGCACTGAGATCCGAAGCGGATGATCTTGATTCGGTCATTCTGGAGCTTTTGCAAAGCCGCAGCAGCGAAAGGCAGGGCCGGGCGATCGACTCCGATCAGGGCGCCTCGATGGAGAAAAAGAAACAGGAGGGATATTTCTGATGTCCAACCGCCAGGAAATGGATGCCTATCTGGACGAACAGGCAGGCCTTGAAACCCTTCGCTTCATCACCTGCGGCAGCGTCGACGACGGCAAGTCCACTTTGATCGGCCGTCTGCTCTTCGAGGCACAGATGATCCTCGATGATCAGCTGAGCGAATTGCAGCACAACTCGGTCAAAATGGGCACCCAGGGAGAGGACATCGATTTTGCCCTGCTCGTCGACGGGCTGAGTGCCGAACGGGAACAGGGCATCACGATTGATGTCGCCTATCGGTTCTTTTCCACCGATCAGCGCAAATTCATCGTCGCCGATACACCCGGTCATGAACAATATACCCGCAACATGGTCACCGGCGCCTCCACCGCCGATGTCGCAGTGCTGTTGATCGATGCGCGCAAGGGTATTCTGGAACAAACCCGCCGCCATTCCTTCATTGCCTCGATCCTCGGCATTCGCCATGTGGTCCTGGCCATCAACAAGATGGACCTTGTCGGCTACAGCCAGGCTGTTTTTGATCAGATCATCAGCGATTACCGGACCCTGGCTGAACGTTTCGCCTTCGAAACCATCACCCCGATCCCGGTATCCGCCTTGCGCGGTGACAATGTGGTTTCCCGTTCATCGGAGACCCACTGGTATCATGGGCCCACCCTTCTGGGTTTCCTGGGCGCCATTGATACCAAAAGGGTGATGATCGAACACGGCTTTCGCATGCCGGTCCAATGGGTCAACCGGCCCAATCTGGATTTTCGCGGCTATGCCGGCACCATCATGGCCGGCCGCATTGCGCCCGGTGACGAGATACGCCTTCTGCCCTCCGGCGAAACCGCTCATATTGACCGGATCATCCTTGGTACCGACGATCTTGACGAGGCACAGGCCGATCAATCCGTGACATTGACGCTGGACAGGGAAATTGACATATCGCGCGGCGACGTCCTTGTCGCAGCAAAGGACCCCTGCGAGACCTCGGACCAGTTTGAAGCAAAAGTCGTCTGGATGGCAAAAGACAGCGGCTATGCAGGCCGTACCTACTGGTTGAAAATCGGCTCTGCCACGGTCAACGCAACGCTGTCCGACATTCGCCACTCCTATAATATCAACACGCTTGAGGAAACGGCCAGCCGGTCGCTGGAGCTCAATGATATCAGCGTCGTGAAAATTGCCCTTGACCGCCCGGTGGCCTTTGAAACCTTCGGCGATTGCCCGCCCATGGGTGCCTTTGTACTCATCGACCGGCAGAGCCACCAGACGGTTGCCGCCGGCATGATCGACTACGCCCTGCGGCGCGCCAGCAACGTGCATCGCCAGGCCGTCACGGTCAACCGCAAGGCACGGGCACAACTCAAAGGTCATTCGGGCCGCGTTCTGTGGTTTACCGGGCTCAGTGGTTCGGGCAAATCAACCATTGCCAATGCACTGGAGCTCAAACTGCATGGTCAGGGCTATCACACCTATATTCTCGACGGTGACAATGTCCGCCTCGGTCTCAACCGTGATCTCGGCTTTACCGACGCCGACCGGGTGGAAAACATCCGGCGCATCGCCGAGGTGGCCAGGCTGATGGCGGACGCCGGCCTGATCGTCATGACAGCCTTCATCTCCCCCTTCAGGGCAGAGCGGCGCATGGCGCGCGAAATGTTCGAGCCGGGTGAATTCGTGGAGATTTTTGTCGACACGCCGCTCGACATCGCCGAGCAGCGGGACCCCAAGGGGCTTTACCGCAAGGCCAGACGGGGCGAACTGCCCAATTTCACCGGCATCGACAGCCCCTATGAGGAACCGGACAATCCGGAATTCCGGCTGAATACGGCCACGGACACAGCAGAAAACCTTGCTGCACAACTCCTGCGGGATCTGGATCTCAGGCCGGAGTAAGCCCCAGCGCCTCGACCAGCGGCTGCAACTGCGTTTCATAACGCTTCCAGCGCTCCACCGACGTCTTGTAGACCGGCTGGCGCACCTGCGCCACGCTGGCCGTCTTGACCGGCCGTGAGGATTTATGGAAGGCCAGACAGGCTTCGTCCCATTCCAGCCCGGTATGGGCAATCAGACGCCTTGCCTCACCTTCGGTATCGGCGACCACGTCCTCATAGACGGCATCCACCATGACACCTGCCGGAAGCACCGCGTGCCAATGGGCCATCAGGTCTTCATACATGCGATAGTAGCGGCCGAGTTCGCCCAGTTCATAACTGTGCGGCATGTCGTCCTTGAAAAGCTTGGTATAGGCCGACAGGCACGTATCAATCGGGTTGCGCTTGGTATGAATGAACTTGGCCTTGGGAAACAGCGTATGCAGGATGCCGACAAAATAATAGTTGGTCAGCAATTTGTCAGTAACCCTGATTTCATCCTTTATCTGGCTCTTGATGTAATCGAGATAGAAATCCGAGGCCGCCTTGAACTGGCTTGGCTTCATCTTGGCCACGAGTGCCGGATATTTGGGCAATGCCGGGTAACGGCTGCGCAGGGAACCCAGCGCATGGCTGAAGGTCTTGATTTCCCCGGCGCCATAGGCTTTCGGGTGAGATGAAATGATCTGCTCGACCAGCGTGCTTCCCGAACGCGGCATGCCGATGACGAAGAGCGGCATGTCGGTTGCATCGCCCTCATAGGGCAGATTGGAGAAATAGCCGGCATCAAAGGTTGATTTGATCTGCTCGAAAAACCCCTTCACCTCTGCCTCGTCATAGTGCAGAAGGGCGCGCTTCATCCGGGCGCCTTTCGAGATATGTTCGAAGGATTCTTCATAGCGGCCCAGATCACCATAGGCTTTGCCGATAGCAAAATGCAGCCCCAGATAGCGCTCTGAATCGGGGTTTTCGGCTTCCGCGAAGATTGTTTCCATCTGTTCGACAAGCTCGGGCCGCTCATTGAACCGGATCAGGTCGGCAATATTCGAATAGGCGCCATGGGCCGATGGGTTTTTCTCCAGTGTCTTTTCGAACTGTTGTCTTGCGTCATCGATGCGACCAAAACTTTTCAATGCAATGCCGTAAAAATTGCGCGCCTCGGAATAATCCGGGTCAATCTCGATCGCCTTTTCGAAATTTTTCAATGCGTCGGCATAAAGATCCAGTTCATGATCAATCTGACCCATCAGCGTATAGGCCGCCTTGCTGTCGGATTCCTCATCAAGCGCCAGTTGGCAGGCCTTGCGCGCCATATCGTAGTTGCTCTTGTGAAGCTGGACGCGGCCGATGGAAAGATACAGGCCGACAGTCCGATTGCCGGACTTCATCGCATCATCGAGAACCCGCAACGCTTCGTCATATTGATCGCGCGAAATCAGGAGAATGGCGAGATTATTGGCCGCATCCGCATAACGCGGATTGAGGTTGATGGCCTTGCGGTAACAGAATTCCGCCTCCTCGTAGCGTTCTTCGGCGCGCAGGGACGATCCCATGTTGTTGTAGGCTTCCGGGTAATTTTCCCGAAGTTCCACCGCCCTTTCATAATGCACCATGGCGTCGTCATTATTGTTGGATGCCCGATAGGCATTGCCCAGATTGTTATGCGCTTCGGGATAATCCGGCTGCAATTCGAGGCAGCTCTGATAGGTCGTCACAGCCTTGTCGAATTCACCCTTGTCGAAATGGACGATACCAAGATTGTTCAGGGCCTGGGCATTGGCCGGATCGAGCTCAACGGCCTTTTCAAGTGCGATCTTTGCAGAATCAAGTTTGCCGTTTTGCCGTTCCAACTCGCCCAGATTGGAATAGTAATGGCTGGTCGGATTGAACCGGATGGCATTCTTGATGGCCTTGCGGGCCTCATCGTTCCTGCCAAGTCCGGACAGGATGACACCCATCATGGAGTGCGCATCGGCCAGTTTGGGACGCTGCTTGAGGACCTGCAAACACAATTGATGGGCCTGCTGCAGCTTTCCGGCTCCATAAAGACCGGCAATCTGTTTCAACACCATTTGAATGGGTATCGCTTTTGCCCCGTCCTGAGGTCTATTTGCCGCTGGATCTGCCATTGGGTTTCCTTCACAGACTATCCTGCAATTCACCATCGCTTCGTGCAATCGATGACAATTTCAGGCTTATCTCATGTGTGTGGCTTGCATCAATCTGTCAGCAGGATGGCAAGCATCATGCATTTATAGTCCAAGCTGCGTTTTGTAGAAAGAATAGCCATCGGTAAACCCATTCAGATCCACTTCAATGCCTATATCCTGTCCATTTCGTATTTTATAATTCACATTGACTGCTGCATTGCGTGAAAGCGCGTTCCGCCAGGCATCATCCAGGGTTATCTCGCTGACACACCCACGGCGGGCGCAAACGACATAGTTGAGCTTGACCACGTCCAGATCAGGAAATTTGACGGAGAGACCTTTTGTCAGATCCACTCCCATGGGCGTCCTCAAAATCACCTTTTCCACCTTGTCTCTATCAAGAAAGAGCGTTGCAGAAAAAGCAAAAACACGTTTTTTGGTTTTTTGGTTCAAGCCCTGGAAGCTTTGCCCCATTGTACATCGTTTGTTTCCCTGCTCCGAATCGACGCAGGCCACCAACCATTTGTCAAATTGCTTTTGCAGGCGCGTCTGGGCCTCAGACGGGGCCAGGTTCAAAGATATGGCCATCACCGATGCGATGATTCCAACGGTCAACTTACCCCGCATGCACAGTTCCTTGTGTGATCTCATTGTGGTCGCGTGTCAGCCGCCCGACATTTGGTAAGGGTTTAAGCTGTGTTGCATGCACGCTCAAACAAAATCGACGCTTTAAAAACCTGATCAGAAGTTCATGTTGAATTTGCCGAAACCGGAATGCTCGCTGTGGTTTGTTCCGTATTCACCCGCATAGCCGAAACCGAACGTAACATTCTGATCATAATAGACTGTCGCGCCGAGATCGAGGAAGATCCCGCCATTGTTGTCCACGCCAAGCGTATCAAAGCTTGATGTACCTGATGGCGCTGCAATCAATGTATTGTTGAGCGACACTGCGTCGGAGAAATTATGAATATAACCCACCGCCCCTTCAGGCTTGATCGTCATACCCCCGGATTTATAGGTCAGGCCCGACAACCGTATACCGGCGATACCATCAAGTGCTTCGCCCTTGCCGCCATTGCCTGCAAGCGCGCTGGCTGCAAATCCGGTTTCGACATAGCTGCCGATGCTGGCCTTTGTATAGGAAACACCAACAAAGGGTGTCAGCGTGGCATTGTCGAGTTCAAGATCATAGCCTGCCTCACCACTGACTTCCCAGGCGCTCACATCAAAGCTTGAATTGTTCACACCGCTCAAACCGCCAACGCTCAACGTGCGGGTGGCACTTGCATCCCAGGCGCCATAGCCTGCAAAGCCGCGTATATAGGCGGTCCCGCTGTCGTATTGCGCATAGCCGCCGACCTGGTAGCCGATATCCTGAACAACCTGATTGCCATTGTCGAAATCCAGATTGCCGGGCGCAAAGAAGCCACCGGCGGCGCCAATCATGAATGTTTCATCAATCACGGCATCGACACCGATCAATGCCAAAGCCTCGTCATAGCTGTATCCCGATGCATTGCCATCATCGTCCTGGTTGCCGATGGCCCCCTGAATCCGAGCCCACCAGCCGCTGGCTTTTTCCTGTGACGGCCCATTGCCTGCAAGGCCGGTGTTGAGGTAGCCGCTTGTGGATGCCCCCTCATCGCCATTCGAATTGATGCGATATTTCACGGCGTCCTGGAACAGGTTGAAAGAACCAAGAGCCCACTGAAGCGTGTTGGAATATTCAACCCCGGACAGTTGATCAAGCGCATCGGGAAGTTCTTCCGAATCCAGCGTGAACAATTCCTCGACCAGATCGCCATAATCATTGTCCGGATCAATAGCGCCATAGGTCGATTCAATACTGCTGGCAACGGATTTCTGGTTTGGCGTCAGACCGGCAACCGTATTGAAGGCATTGCGGGTGAGCGTCAGATCGACAGTGTCGTCATCATCATAATCAACCGTCAAATTCAGCAGGGGCGAATTGCTCATCTCCGTTGCAAAAGTGCCTGTCAAACCATCTTCACCGGCGATAATCACATCCTGGTATGTCTGTGATTCAGCATAGAGACCGGCCCTGGCAAGAACCAGAATGGTGCCGTCCAGCGCTACATTATTGCCCGAAATGCGCGATACGTCCGGGTCCGGATCAATCTCGAAGCCGAGCGTGCCATCACCATGAACTGTCAATTGATCCACATGAGAAACCGTCGGGCCGAAAGTCTCGTCATTACCGAGCACGAATTCCCCATCATCAAGGACGGACAATTCTCCGAGATTTTCTTCAGAAGGATTGATCGTGCCGTAAAAATAGGTTCTGCCTTGTGTGGCGTTGATCTGATCGCCGGCTTTGAAGACAATGTCTCCCTGTATCAATCCATCCTCACCGCCATTGCCCTGCAGGTCGAGCATGACCTGGTAGCTGGCGCCCCCGGTGTTGAACGTTGTGCCGTAGGCAGGACTACCTTCGTCACTCATTATGGCATAAACATAGCCGCCATGGTTGCTGAAGGTTGCAGCGGCGTCGCCGGGGTCAAACGCACTGTTGTCTGCGAAGGAAACAGCCGTCGCTTGCACGTCGGAACCATAAGCAACGGCAGCCAACGTACCCGTATTGACGAAGGATGCATCTCCCGCATCATTGGTGATGATCTCCAGAGCAACGGCCCTTGCCGTACCGCCGTCGTCGCCGGAAGAGGCATAGGCCGCAGCGCCGAGATCTCCAGAGTTCAGGAATGTGCCGGTCAGAATGTCCGATTCATAGCGGACCCCGACAGCCCGTGCATTGACGGAATCGGAATCATCGACGCTGGCCTCAGCGCCGGCGACAAAAAAGCCGCTATTGGTGAAGTCCATATTGAGCGTATCACCGCTGCTGTTCGTATGGCCGATATAGCCAATTGCCTCGGCAATTGCCGCAGATTCATTGGCCTCGGTGCCGGCGTTTGCCCTGGCCGACGCCTCGGCCACGATCAATATATCGCCGCTATTGTCAAATTGCGCCGTGAATTGCGTGCCGAAACCGGTTTCCTCTGTGGTTTCAAGAGCCTGATAAATACCATTGGCATAGGCCTGTGCACTTGCAGTCGCTGTCTCGGTGGTCGCATCTTCATGTTCGCCAAGCGCATTGGCATTCGCACTGATATCCAAAGTGCCGCTGTTGACGAAGCTTGCCGTCGCCGAGCCGGCTATATCGCCTTCAATGGTCCCGGTCGCCGCCACATATTGCCTTATGCTGCTTGCCCTGGCCACGGCGGACGCATCAAAGGCTTCAGCATCGGCATCGGCCGAAATCTGCAATTCTCCGCTGTTGTTGATCGAGGCCAGCACGGCCGCGCCATCATTGGCATGCTGGATGATCGGGCCGTTTTCTGCATCCACGTCGGAATCGGTGCCAAGAACGGCAGTGGCATGCGCCTCATAACCGGCGACGGCCATGGCGTCGGCCGTGATGTTCAGGCTCGCCGTATTGATCAGTATGACTTCGCCGGCCGCGTTCCCGTCCGCATCGGCCTCCTGGTATATGGCGGAGGTCATGCGGGCGATTACATTGGCCGTACCCGACGAACCGGCGACCAGCGCGCTGGCATCGACGGATATAGACATCAAGCCGTCATTGGTCAGGGACGCCAAGGTGTCATCTGCATTGTCAACAAGCTGATTGATGCCCGTTTCCATGCCCACATTGGCATTGGCCTCACCGCCGTCCTTTGCCCTGGCGACAGCTTCATTGCTGATCGTGAAGGTGCCCGAATTGGTCACGATCGCATGGGCAAGAATATTGTTGTTGTCCGCATCCACGTTTTGTTCGAGGGCCGGTTCCCCACCTATCACCAATGCGTTTGCGTTCACGCCTGTGGCTTCGGCTTGATTCAGGATAACCAGGTCACCGCTGTTGTCGATCCGTGCAATAACCTCGTCAGCCTCGTCTACGTCTTGACGTAGCCCCGTATACTCCAGACTGATGGTGGCAGTCGCTTTGCCATTGGCGGCGCTGGCGAATGCCGTGGTTTCCAACCTGAAATCCCCTGAATTGGTGATCGCAGCCACAGCCTCCCCAGAATCGCTGTCAGTGCCCGAAACTTCCTGTGAGAATAACGGACTTGAGTAAGCAGCAGACGCAAAGGCCGCTGTCGCCCCATTGGCATGGGCCATCGCGGTGATGTCAAAATTTCCGCTGTTGTCGAATGACACCGTATTCAGCAAGCCCTCTCCAGCGCCCTGGTAAAAAGCCTGATAATAATAGGTTGCCGTCGCATTCGCCTCGCCGGTTTCGGCCGTCGCACGGGCCAACGCCTGCAGGCTCAGCGTGCCGCTATTGTTAAGCGATACACTTGCCAGACTGCCATCTTCAATGCCGGTCGCTTCCTGCCAGATGCCGCCATAGGAGGCGTAAACAGACGCCTCGGCGTTTGATTGGCCATTGGCAATCGCATTGCCGATAATGTTGATGGTGCCGCTGTTGTTCAGCGCGACACGCGCCTCATCGGCTTCATTTGCATATTGCTCGATGCCTGTCTCAAATTTGGCCGTTGCAACAGCGCTCCTGGCAGTGGCCGTCGCATCAGCGCGAATATTGATGACAGCGAGGCTTCCAGTGTTGTTGAGAGTGGTTTTAGCGATGTCGCCGTCATCGCCATTGCCTGCAGCACTTTGATAGAGGGGATCAGTAATCGACGCATAGGCCGTGGCTTTGTCTGTGCCCTTTGCCTGGGCCTGAGCCCACACATTTATTGTACCGTTGTTGTTCAGCAATACAGTCGCTCTTTCGGCATCTTCAGCATATTGCTCAATAGCCGAATCGAAAGTGGCCGAGGCCATTGCGCTGTTGGCCGTCGCCGTGGCATCGGCACGCAAGTTGATGACAGCAAGACTGCCTGTATTGTTGAGGGTGACGGATGCAATGTCCCCCTCATCGCCATTGCCTGCGGCATATTGCGAAAGCGGATCATCATTTGACGCTTTGGCCTTGGCATAGTCCGTGCCCTTGGCCACAGCCTGAACCAGCAAATTCAATGAACCGCTGTTGTTGATCACCGCACGCCCGTCGGCGGCTTCAAAGGCATCCTGGGTCATGCCTTCATGAAGTGACGCAGAGGCATCAGCGCGAATTCCCGTGGCTTTGGCCAGTGCCTGGATCGTGATTGTGCCGCTGTTGTTCAGAACCAGCCTGGCTGTCGCATTGGCAACGTCCGGATCGTCCTCATGGTTCGAATCATCATAGGAGGCCCCCTGAAAAACACCGGCATAAATAAACGCATTCGCATCAGCCGTATAGGCAGCCACGCTCGTGGTTCCGCGTGCATTGGCTTCAGCCAGAATGCTGACCGTGCCGCTGTTGTCGAGCGTTATTGTCGCATCATCGGCATCATAGACAAATTGTGCGATGCCAGCATAAAACCCATCTGACTCAGTTCCGTCAATTCCAATCGAGGCTGTGGCCATGACTGCTGTTTCGGCTGTATTCGCGGTTGCCGTGGCAGTTGCCAGACTTTTCAGCGACAAAACAGACGTATTGGTCAGTGAAACAGCCGCCGTTCCGCCGCTCATTGCATTGGCCGTGGCAGACTGAAAAATACCATCGGCAATAAAGGCAAAGGCGTAAGCCTCGGTTTGCGCCGAGGCCTGTGCTTCGGCAAGAAGGCTCAGCGTGCCATTGTTGATCAGTTCAAGAGACGCATCTTCTGCATCCAATGCAATCTGGCTAACCCCTGAACTGATCGTGGCAAAGGCCCGTGCAGCGCTATCGGCGAATGCCCGTGCACGCGCATGGATCGTCAAGGCGCCGTCATTGGTCAGGACCCCTTCGGCGCGCGCATTGTCGTCAGGCGTATCCGTATCATCGGAAATGGTTTGTCCAACGCCATTGGTAACAAAAGCCCTGGCTATGGCTTCCGCTGATTCCCCCAGACCCATTGCGCTGGCATCTGCCACAATGTCGATGTCACCGCTATTGTCCAGCGTAAGCCTGGTCACGTCCCCGCTCGCCAGTTGAACAACAGCCGAGGTTATACTCGCGGTCGCGCTGGCTTTGCCCGTGGCTGAGGCCGTTGCATTGGCCAAAACATCAAGCGAAAGATCCGATGTATTTGTCAACGATATGATAGCGGCATCACCATCCGAACCGGCCATGAGAGCGCTCTGGAACACGCCACCGGAAATGCCGGCCTTGGCATTTGCAAGGCCTGCTGCTGACGAACCTGCATGGGCCGTGGCGTTGATGCCGATCGAACCGTTGTTGACCAGATCAATCGAGACATTATGCGCCCCGGCGCCAAGTTGGCCGATTCCAAGGGCGAAAGCACCTGCAACCGTGTCGCCCGTTGCCTTGGCCGCTACAGAGATAACCCCATCGGAACTGTTCGCCAGTTCCAGATTGAGTTCTGTTTGTGAGGACGCGACCATGACCTCGATACCCAATGCATAGGCATTGGCCTGAACGCCGTTGGCATTGGCCATGACGTTGAGTTCACCGCTATTGGTGATCGAAACATCGCCGTCATTGCCACTGAGTTCATAATCAAACACGGCAATACCCGTGGCCTGCACAGAAACCGTGGCACCGCCGGAACGGCTTGCGGTTACATTGATCTCGCCACTATTGGTGATATCAGCGGCGACGCCCGATTGTCCTGGAATAGCGATACCGGCAACTGCAATGAACGAATCATGCATGTTGCCCTGAACACCGGTGCCACTGGCAAAGACGTTGATATTGCCGCTATTGGTAACGCTGGTCGAAACCGCCGCCTCACCCCCAACAGCGATTCCGACGATCACGTCTGATGTTTCAAGTGCCGAAGGCGCATTGACTGTAATCGTACCGGCATTGAGAATACCGTCATCAATCTGCGCATTGCTGACCGCTATACCGAGGTTGTGCGCAGAGATCGTTGCCCCCGCATTGTTGATGACCCCACCCTGGATCTCGCTTTCGTCAATTTCGAGGCCGATCTCGCTGATTCCGATCGAGCCCGAATTGGTGACATTGCCTGTCACTGTCGAATTGTTGATCAACACGAGATCAAATGTCTGGGCGGTCGTTACATTTACTGCAGGCGCTGAGGTCTGGCCGACGACTGTAAGGGAGGCAGCATGCGCCTTCAGGCTGCTGCCCACCACCATTGCGGCCAGCGAGGCCCCGCTCATCAGGACGTTGCGTGCGATTGATCTGTATTTCATCTGACTGCCCCCGAACGTTGCCGTTCGCTCTCACAAATCATGCCGCTGCGTGCGCCATGTTCAACACTTTCAACTGCGATCAAGGGAGCCGTTCAGACACCAGGGATCACAATTACCAATCAATCCGACTTCCGTATCGATGGCGCCGGTCACTGCACCATGAAACTGCACTAAAACGCCGAATCACGACATAATCTTCCTTAAATTTTGAACACAAAAGCTGGAGCGTTACAAACGGAAAGGGGGATTTAAGCTGACTTATCACTTCAACGGTGTGATATCTTAATTTTTGATTAACAAATGCACCGTGAAAAATGACCCAATAATGCCTGCAAAATCCGGAAAAACAAGGTTTCCCGGAAGACAAAGCTCCAGCGATCGCAGGAATTTACATGCGCAGCTGCCAACCGGCGCGAGCCGAGTTTTACTGATCAGCGCATCGGCTCAGAACGCGTTGCTGTCCGATAGCACCAATTGATCACAAAACGTTCTACCCACCCGCCTTGGCGAATTGCGGCGCCGCTGCATCGAATTTCTTGCGCAGATTGACGACAACCCGGCGGTTTTGCGCTTTACAGGATATATCGGGGCAGCGACGGACCTGTCGCTCCTTGCCGTAACCCTTGGCCCACATGCGTTGCGGACTAACCCCGCGGGATGCAAGATAGGCCATCACCGTATTGGCGCGTTTGTCCGAGAGTTTGACATTTGATCCACCCGGATCATCGGCATAGCCCTGCAGCTTGACCAGCCAGGACGGATGCTGGTTCAGCCAGCGCGCCTGCAGGTCGAGCGTTTCACGTGACACATCGTTGAGTTCATCAGAACCTGAGGAAAAATACACCCGTCGCCCCACCGTCATGATGAAGTCTTCTTCGCTGCCCGAACGGACATTGGCAAAACCGGCAGCGGGTTCGTCGGTGGCACCCCCGGGTGCCATCGATTCGCTCAGCCGGGACGTATTGGTGCATCCAGCCGTCGCCAGTCCAAGCAAGGCAAATGTCGTGATGGTCAGAAGAATGGTTCTCATGTCTGTTTTCCCATCAGTCACAACTTTGTTCCTGCGCCGCCTGTATCAGGCGCGCTCGGCAATATGTTCCAGCACCAGAACCGCCGTGCCGTTGGGGCATCGGCGATAGAGATCAATGGCATCTTCGTTGAACATCCGTATGCAACCCGACGAGGCATCCGTGCCGATCGACCAGGGGGCTGTCGTGCCATGCACCCGGTATCCGGTATCACCCTCGGGCGTGTGCAGGTAAAGTGCACGCGGACCAAGCGGATTGTTTGGACCGCCTTCCACCGCATCGGGCAGGCTGGGCTGACGTAGTTTCATTTCCTCCGGCGGAACCCAGCGCGGCCAACGCGCCCGGCGGGCGATATTGGCCCGGCCAAACCACTGAAAACCTTCTCGCCCGACGCCGACACCGTAGCGCAACGCCGTGTTGTTTTCCCAGATCCAGTAGAGGTAATGGTGGTTGGTATCGATAACCACAGTGCCTTCCGGCTCGGAAGAGAAATATTTGACCATCTGACGCTGCCAGCGTTTGTCCACTGCAGCAAAATTGGTGCTTTTGAATTTATATTCACCGTCGGTCGTCACACCGCTGAAATATTTTGCATTGGATTGCGCTGCGGCCCGGCCCAGCGAAAGAAAGGGTGCACTGATTCCGGCTGTTACCGCCGCCGCACCCGTCATAAATGTGCGTCTGTCCATATCAACCTCCACTCATCAAACAGGCATGCCAACGAGCATGCGAAAATCCTCAAGGCAACCATAACACGTGCGGGTATTAATCCGCAAAATGTGCAAAGGGTCAACCGGCTTGATAAAACCGGTCGACAAGTGCTTACCGGGAGGTTTCCAAAATAGTTTTCCGGCAAGGCGCCCCGCGACATTGACACAGATCACATTGTTGTTGATGGTCGCCGCTACAATAACGGCTTTCAGGCCTCCTACAAGGTTGCAATTCATGGCATTCGACGACTTGATCACAAGAATAAATCTGCTCTTCATGGAAATGGAAAACCAGCCTGAAGACGCCCATGAGCTTTATGAGAACATTCACATGGAGCTGAACCAGATGCGGGCAACCGGCCAGCCATTGCCAGACGATCTGGTCAAGCTGGAAGAGCGGTTGCATCAGGAATTTGCCGCCATCGCTCAGAAAAAATCCTGAACCGGGTCAATATGTGGCCCGGTCAATGGGTCAAAAAAGATGGGCTCCGGGGACCGCTAACAGCGTCCAAAAACCGGTGCCCACTTTTTGGATCTCGTGGTTTTGCCTGACGCTCGATTGATCCAAAAACCGGTGCCCACTTTTTGGATCTCGTGGTTCTACCTGACGCTCGATTTATCCAAAGACCGGTTCCCACTTTTTGGATCTCGCTTTAGAACTCCCGCCAGGCCGCCAGGGCGACAACACCCAGCATGGCGAGAGCCATGAGGATGTTGATGATAAATTGTGTGCGCGGTGCAAGATCCAGCCTGTGCAGGGAGACACCCGCCGCAAGCCACAGCAGGTGAACCGGTATCCAGATCACGTTGATGATGGCAAATTTGACCAGCACTTCGGCCTGTAGTGCATCCGGCCAGATCTGAAAGCCGGTAAACAGCGCCGTATTGACCGTATAGGCCTTCGGGTTGATTGCCTGCAACAGCACACCACCCATGAAGCCCGGAGGTTTCGGCGCACCGATAAAGGCGACCTTGGTTCCCGAAAATGCAATGCGATAGGCCAGGTAGAGCAGATAGGCGGTCGAGGCCCACAACAGCACTGTGCGAATGGCCGGATCCGCCAGAATGATGGCCGCAAGACCGGTCACAACGGCCAGCCCAACGAGATTGGAGCCGACAAACAGGCCGGCGATATAGAATATACCATGACGGTAGCCGTAGCCCGAGCCCACGCCTGCGGCCGTCAGAACGCCAGGTCCCGGAGTGATCAGCAGCAGGCAACAGGCTATGGCAAATGTCAGCATGGAGATGGGTCCCTATGGTAAAGCACAAGCGCGATGACCTGTGTTCGGGTGCGCCTTTGTTGCCCCCTTTGATGACATGAAAATGGCTTCAAAGATTGCGCGCCAGTCGCTGTTCGGCGCGGCGGAAACTCTCGGCCAGAATGGTTGCATCACCGAGCGCATGAGCCAGCGAGATGCCACCTTGCCATTCCACGATGATTTCGCGTGCTTTTGCCAGCGCAACGGAAGGGCGCGATCCGGTGCGCTGCAACTCCCGCCCGATAAAACCGATCAGAAGCTCGAAGGAATAGGCCGCCCGTGCCGAAGCCGTCGGTGCATCTCTGCGAAAGTCCCGCACGGCCAATGCGATCGGGCATCCATTGTCCACCCGGCTGCGACTGGACTGGGAAAGACGCCGCAACAGGGCAACAATACGGCGGCGCGGGTCCGGTTCCGTTTCACTCACCTGCGAAAGCATGGACTGGGTTTCCTCGACAAAAATATTGGCGACGCCTTCGGCAAGATCCTGTTTGGTTCGAAAATAATAATAGACATTGCCAAGTTTGACGTCGGCATCCTTGGCAATATCGGCAAGGCTGGTGCTGCCATATCCGAATTGCCAGAACCGGTTTGCCGCCGCTGCCAGCAATTGGTTGCGGCGCATGTCACCACGCTTGCTCAAGGCTACACCTTGTCATCGGCATCGGTGGCACGCGCCTCCGAGGGCAACATGATCGGAATGCCATCGCGAACCGGGTAAGCAAGGTTGGCCAGCCGCGAGATCAGCTCGTTTTTCTCCACATCCAGCTCCAAAGGCCCCTTGGTCAGCGGACACACAAGCAGTTCGAGGAGTTTCGGGTCAATGGTGGCGGAGCGGCGCGTTTTGGACATGGCCAATCTTTTAGAGCGGATTGCCTTCAAAGGGAAGTATGGGAACGAAGCGATTTCATCGCATTCCCGGCACTTAAAATTACTGAATCACCGTGTCATAGTCATCATTGTCGCGCGCCAGCGCCATTTCGGTAATGGCCACCAGCATTTCTGCGCGGGCCTTCAAATCCGGCGCTTCCAGCAGCGCCTGTTTTTCGGCAGGGCCATAGGGCGCCATCATGGACATCGTATTGACCAGGGTGGCATTGCCCGCCTGCTCCACACTCTCCCAGTCCGCCTCCAGCTGATTGGCTTCCAGATAGGCTTTGAAACTTTTCAAAAGGGCCTTGCGATCAACTGATTCCGCCTCGTCATCACTGGCAAGATCATTGAGGAAAGGGGCAATATGCGCCCGTCTGTAGGGTTTTTTGAAAGGCGCTTCCTGCAGCAGTCGAAATCGGCAGATACCCACAAGCGAGAGTATGTAGCGCCCATCGCCGGTTTCCGACAACGATGTAATACGGCCAAGCGTTCCCACCGAACACAGTGCCGGATTTTCACCCTCTTGCACGTCGCCCTTGCGATCGAACTGCGGCTGAATGACCGCAATCACCCGATTGGTTCCCAGAACATCATCAATCATGGTCAGGTAACGCGGCTCGAATATGTTCAGTGGCATCTGGCCGCCAGGCAGCAAAAGCGCGCCGGACAGCGGGAACAAAGGGACATTGACTGGAATGTCCTTTTCGGTCCGGTAATGTGCATTTCCGACTTGCAATGTCCTAAAACCTTGTTTCAGAGCAATTCATTTCACGCTTTCACGCAACGGCCCGGCCTGACAGTGTAGAGGATCCGATCCCATTTGCATAATCAGGAGAACATCACCGCCGACAATTTGCGCCGCGCCGCACGCGTCGCTTCGTCCATCGGGCCCCAGGCTTCGAAGAAGGTCAGCAATTGTTTGCGCGCACCGTCCTCACGCCAGGTACGATCCGCCTTCATGATATGAAGAAGATGATCGGCTGCCGCATCGCGATCGCCCATGACATTGAGGATGCTGGCCAGATCGAAACGGGCTTCGTGATCATTTGGATCGGCTGCAAGCCGCGCTTCCAGTGCAGCCGGATCACCCAGGCCCGCCACTTCATCTTCCAGCGCAAAACGCGCCAGAATGCTGGCAACTTCGGGGACAGCCTTCTGTTCATCCGTGAGGCCTTCAAGCATCTCACGAACCTGATCGCTCTGACCGGCGGCAATCATGCATTCGGCCATGCCGGCCATCGCCTTGGCGTTTTCCGGTTCGGCCTGCATAACCGAGCCAAAAATCTGTGCTGCGGTGTTGATGTCTCCGGCTTCAAGCGCGGCATGACCTTCCGCCAATATCGCACCGATATCCGGCGCACCGCCGCTTTCCTTGATCTGCTTTTCGATAAATTCCTTGATCTGGCTTTCCGGCACCGCACCCATGAAGGCATCCACTGGCTTGCCGCCGGAAAAGGCAACAACCGCCGGTATGGACTGGATGCCCATCTGTCCGGGTATGGCCGGATGATCGTCAATATTCAGCTTCACCAATTTTACCCGGCCGCCCTCCTGCGTCACCACTTTTTCAATGATTGGCCCGAGCTGTTTGCACGGTCCGCACCAGGGCGCCCAGAAATCCACCAGCACCGGCTGGTTTTGCGATTCCTGAATAACATCTCTGGTAAAATCTGCTGTCGTCGTGTCCTTGATCAGCGGCCCGCCGGCCGGTCCATTGCCCATCGCGCCAAGGGGATTCCCACCTGCGGGTGCCGTGCCGGCAGGACTCGTCGCCGACTGACCACTGTTGTAACTTACGGTGCCGCCCATCTGGTTTCCAAAGGAACCGCCGTAGGGGTTGTCGCCATCCTGCATAAGTGTCTCCCGATTCCGACCGGTTCGTCCGGTCATTGTGCAAATAGGTTTCATACTCCCCCGCGACATCGGTGTTGCGGGGTGAAATTTCAAGGTTTCTTCAGGAAACAGCCACAATTAACGGCTCGTGGCCGGTCGATTGAAGAAAGCGCAAAAGATCGTCACGCCCGATGGATGTTGTCGCATCATTGCGCAGCGGGTGTGCATTGATGATGTCGTGCTTCAGCAGGGATTCGTCAAGCACCATGCGCACACGATGGTCCCTGTCATTGATCACCCCAAAAGCCGTCACCGAGCCCGGCAGGACGCCAAGAAATTCCATCAGCCGTTCCGGTTTGCCAAAGGAAACACGGCCCCTCGCGCCGATCAGCGTGTGGATGGCTTTCAGGTCGACCACAGCATCCTCTTCAACCGTCACCAGAAAATACTGGTCCTTCTTGTCTTTCAAAAAGAGATTTTTTGTATGACCGCCCGGGATTTCGTCGCGCAGCGATTGCGATTCGGCCACCGTAAAGACCGCCGGATGGCGCTTTGTCGTGTGCGCGATGCCCAATGCATCAAGAACAGCAAACAGCTCTTCGGCTGTTTTGGGCATTATTGTCTCTTCATTTTCGCTCATTGCCGGGGTCCTGCGGCAGCGCTTGCCGCCATCACAATTTCACTCTGGTTCATTCATCGCAAGTGATAGGCTGCAGGGCCTGAAATCGCAATGGCAAAGCCACAGCGCAATTGCTTTCATTTTCCTGTTGCAATTGCCGCGCTGTTGCGCCATATAGCGCCGGTCGCAGGGTTTATCCCTGTTGAAACCCTGTTGAAGATCACATCGGATCTTCACAAAGCCGAGCGGGCGTAGCTCAGGGGTAGAGCACAACCTTGCCAAGGTTGGGGTCGGGCGTTCGAATCGCCTCGCCCGCTCCAGTTTTCTTTATAATTCAATGGTTTACATGAGTGCTCATCGCAATTATGCGACCATGTACTTTAGCTGAATGTGCGATCACACGGCTAGCACAGAGAATTCGGCATCAATGATTTCAAGTGTTTGTTCGATGTGTCAGCACATGGCTGGCACGAAGCTGCAGCGTTTTTTCCAAGGGTGCGATCTTCGAGAACCCGAATAATGCTGGCAGCACGGCCGCGAATCGAAAGTGACGACCGCCTGTATCTGGCCCACCAACGTGGAATCGGACCTTCCTTCCGTTCACATCAGCTTCCTGAGTATCATCTGTTGCAGACATTGCGCGCGTTTGGAACGCCTTAACGTCGCCCACTGACATTACACAACGGAGCTACGCTTCCGAGGACTGTTGTTGCCCGCATGTACAGGTTGATCTTCGCGTTGGCGGTTCTTACAAGGCACGCCTGGAAGCAAAACACGGCTCTGCCGGTTTCGATTTCGAGGGCGTCTAAAAAGATCTCGAGCATTGCAGGGCGCCCACACTTGTCATGGGCGGCGGACGCAAGGCCCGCACAACATGCGAGACATGTCAGTACCGGTACAAAAGTGTCAACGGTTTTCGATGCCGAAACAGAAATTTCGATCGACCTTCAGCGTGACGGCTGGCGGGCCATTCTCAACACTTTCAAGCCCAATGTTGAGGCTGAGTAATTCTCCGGCATTGTCGCTGAAGGCCAAGGTGGCACAGTGGCGCAATGCCAGCGGGGGGGGTGGGCTGAGCCCCGGTAAAACAGAAAGAAAGAAGTCGACAAAACGACGGGGGTCGTCTGAAACAACACCC
>JARGOF010000052.1:24171-36762 GCA_029212415.1 Rhizobiaceae bacterium
TGTCGTTTGATATCTGCACCGCACTTGCCGCTCATGCCCACGTGGCACCTGTGCCTCTGGCCTGGGGTCGTGAAGGCCACCAGCCACTGTAATCCGTAATGAATAAAGGGCACAACAGTCCTGCGGTCGTCTGAACCCTCACCATTACATCGTTCGGCGTTTACCCGAACTGAGCGATGGGATGCTGAGTTTCCTGATCCGTAGAAAGGATCGCTCCGTTTTTGGAAAGTCGGTTGCGCAATTCGGAAACGTCGACTGCGGAGAGCTTCGTGCCCGACCGAACCGACATGGCGGCGGCGGTACCTGCTGCTTCGCCGATTGCGAAACAAGTGCTCATCGCGCGGATCAGGCCAAGCGGATAGGGTTTGGCTGAAATGCACCGGCCGCTTGCCAGCAGTCCATCCACGTTTCTAGAAACCAAGCATCCATAAGGAACGCCGATTGCATGCTCTGATGGTTGCAAGACGATACCGACACCAGTGTGGATATCAAGATTGTAACCGGCCAGGGCAATGGTGTCTTCCGGTACGAGGTAGTCGTTCACGGCATCGTCTTCCAGTGTCTTTATGCCGACGATGCGCCGGCTTTCACGCGCATAAGTACCAGCGGCAATATTGGCGAGGAAGCAATTCTCAAAGCCCGGACAGTATTTCCTGAAGAAATTAATCAGCGTTTCCACCTGTCGATGGGCGACGACTTCAGCCTTGCTCATGCTCATCGGATCCGTTGGATCAATGTCAGATACGCGCACCGCGTTAACAACGACCTCGTTGCTGTTTGGTTGCTTGGCGAAAATCACACGGTCACGGGGAACATCAAACTCCCCATTTTCCCGGGCCACCTTAATGAATTCCTCAAAACCGGTAAAATAGAACGAACGAGAATCGAGGAAATAGTCGAGCGTGTAATGGACACCATAAGTCGGTGGATTCGAGAACGTTTCCGGGTGATTCTTGATATATTCCAGAACCGCGTCGATGTCGACGTTTCCAAGCGAGAACACCAGAGATACCGGCTGGACCCGTGTGTCCTCGCCTTGGCCCATTTCGTAGTCAGCCCCCGCGAGATAGGCCGCGGTACCGTCGCCGGTGGAATCGATCAGAACCTTGGTTTCTGCAGTGTATTTCCTGCCTCTGGAAATAAGAGATACACCGGTTACGCGGGATTCCACGACTGTGACGTCCTCGACTTCCGCAGAGAACATTAGATCAACACCGGCTTCTTCGCACATTTTGGCGGCTTCGATCCGCAACCAGAATGGATTGACGGGTGTAATCGAATTGTGGATTGGGCAGGGTATGGCACCGTCAAACGTTGCGCCTACCCGGTCCAGACGACGGACCAGTTCGTCGCCGATGCCGCCGACAACCTGAGCCCCGGTTCGATCATAGAAGGCAAGCAGTGGGAGCCCGGTCGCCGCAACGCCGCCGAGAAATCCGTTGCGCTCCACCAGCAATGTTTTTGAGCCTTCACGGGCGGCTGCAATTGCTGCGGGAAGCCCGCCGGGGCCCCCGCCTATGACGACAACATCATATTTTCCGAGATTGTTACTAACGATCATTGGTGTTCTCCGTAGTAAACTTTGCGTAGATTTATGTGGCGCGCCATTGCCCGTTACAATTTTATAATTGACGGCAAATATGTTGTTAGAAACGGCACGAGTGTTATCAGTAGAAGGGTTACAAACAAGGCCAGATAAAACGGGATCATTTCTCGTGCGACACGGATCATCGGCACACGGGCAAGATCACTGACGATGTATAGGCAGATTCCGACGGGTGGCGTGTTCAACCCAATCATGCAGGCGAGAACCATCACAACCCCCATTTGCGTCAAGTCGATTCCAAAAGCGAGCGCTATAGGAACAACCACCGGGGTCATCATGATCAATAGGGCCAAGGCATCGATGAAGCATCCTGCCAGCAACATGGTCAACCCGATCAACAACAATGCCGTGTGCTTATCGGTGGTTATTGAAAGAAGCATGTCCGCAACGAACCTTGGAAATCCGTAACGCGTCAGAACCCAACCGAAAAGACCTGCCGCAGCAACGATGAAGGTAACCTGTGCGGTTGTCAGCAAAGATTCGATTACCATCGAAGCGATGTTGTTCCAGCGTATCCCCTTGTAAATGAAACCGAGGACAAGTGCGTACAGCGCTGCCACAGCGCCGGCCTCTGTAGGGGTAAACACGCCAGAGAATATTCCGCCGAGGATCACGACAGGAGCGAGCAACGCCCAGAAAGATCCAAAAAAACTGGATGTAACTTGACCGACTGAGGATCGGGTTTCAACGGGTTGATCTTCCTTTCGCAGGACAATTGCGATGACAACCATGATGGCTACGCCGATCAACAGTCCTGGAACAATACCGGCGATAAAAAGCTCACCGACCGATACTTGCGCCATCACGCCATAGACAATTATGGGAACGCTAGGAGGAAAAATTGGTCCGATCGTGGAAGATGCGGCCGTGACGGCAGCGGCGAATTCCGGTCGGTAACCGCTCCTTTTCATTGCCTCGATTTCAATCGAACCAAGACCCGCAGCATCAGCCGTTGCAGCGCCGGACATTCCCGCAAAGACGATACTTGCCATCACATTGACGTAGGCCAGACCGCCACGGATGTGGCCAAGCAAAGTAAGAAAAAAGCGGAAAATGGCTTCGGCGCCGCCTCCATGGTTCATCAATACACCGGCAAAGACAAAAAACGGAATCGCAAGGAGCGGAAAACTCTCAAGCCCGCCCCACAGTCGCTGCGGAACGACAATCATGGGAACCGTTCCATCGACCAGTAAGGTGAGAATCGACGAGATGATCATGGCCAAGGCAACTGGCACACGAAGCGCCATGAGAACCAAAAGGCTGACACCAAGAATGAGGTATAAAGTCATGCGTTGTCGCCCTGTTTAGCAAACCATGAAATCATGGAAATCAGGCAAGACACCATCATCGCCGCGACTGAAATGATCAGCGGAATCATGACCACCCAACTCGGCACCGAAAGCGCGCCGCCCAGGTTATGGTCAAGAGCGCGCTGGCGCATCATGAACTGCCACGACAGATTCAGCAGGTAGGCGAGCGAAATGAGAGCAATGACGTTGCCAACGGCCTGACAAAACTGCTGAGCGCGCACTGGCAGAAGTGTGACTATGGTATCAATGCTGATGAGGATCTTTCTGTCGTACAGAATGGCCGCTCCGAGGAATGTGATCCAAATGAAAAGAAACACCGCCAGATCCTCAGCCCATACCAATGGACTATGAAGGAACCTTCGCATGAAAACCTGTATCAGCGTGGTGACAAAGATCACCACCAATGCGAGCGCGCTGGCGGTCACCATTAGATTGTAAATCTGTTGCTTCGTTTTGAGTAAAAGATTGACGGTCGACATGGAATAACTCTGATGCTCCGAAGCTGGGGAGAATCACGACCCCGAGGCCGTGATCCTCAATCAAGCCATTGTATTTGGCTACTTGATCGCCTGGATCCGATCATAGAGACCGGGAGTCCAGAAGCCGGTCTCCTCGGATTCCTTTATGACCGGCGCCAACATCTCCTGGAACGGACCGGTATCGACTTCGCTGATCGTCGCTCCCTCGTCGATCATTTTCTGCCGGTCCCCGGTGAACTGCGTTCTCACCAACTCCTGGAAATGCTCGCCCGCTTCCACGGATGCATTGGCGAGAATTTCCTTAAGGTCATCGGGAAGCTGAGCGTAAACGTCTTCATTTACGGCCACGGTGAATGCCTGCTGCAGATGGTTTGTCAGCGTAATGTTCGGCGCTGCTTCGTAGAACTTGGTGGCGTACATTTGGTCCAAAGGACCTTCGGCCGCATCGACTGTACCGGTTTTCAGGGCGAGGTAGACCTCCGGCCAGGCTACACGGGTGGGGTTGGTTCCGAGACCACGCCATACTTTGAGGTAGGTCTCGATTTCGGGAACCCGCATGCTGATGTTTGCGATATCCTCAGGCGATTTCACCTGCGTCTTGGACACCAGCACCCGCGGAAGCCCAATCCAGTTGGCCGCAAGGACCCGGACGTGGCTTTTTTTTATGATCTGCGGTTTCAATTAAACGAAAAAATACGCAACGCTTAATTTAAATAATTGTTTTTTATACCTGAAAAATAATAACAAACCATAGACGTTCACGTCGTTGACGAAAGGCGCGTACCATTCGAGCACCATCGAAACCATGTCGACGGTGCCGATACTAACCCCTTCCATGATCTGCAGACCGTTGCCGAGTGTGCCTCCAGGATTGGGGTTTATCTTAAGACGGCCGCCGCTCCGTTCCGCAACGAGATCCGCCATGTACTGCACCGTCTTGGTGCTCGGCGCCTCGACAGGCTCAAGACTTGCGATGGCCAACTCGTAGGTTTTCGTATCAGAGCTAGCCGCTATTGCATTACCGCTCCCTGCCAACATCAACAGCACGGCAGCAACCCGCCCCGCAAAAGACCCGATTGTCATTTCAGAACTCCTCCTCTTTGTTTCCCTTACACATAAAATGTTCACGTGTACATTAAGGGTACAGTTGAACTGTGGGTATTGTCAACGGGATTCATGAAGGACCGATCATAAGCGGTCAAAACATTGTTTTTTCTATATATTAAATTTGGCAAGGAAGACTTTTCAGGCGCACCTTCCAGCGATCCGGATTGGATAATCTCGACATTAACCTAATAGGGATGTACACGTGTAAATTATCATCTACACTGTTCAGAATGTTTGTGACATAGTGAGTAAATATCGCCGAAATCGAGCAGATGAGCTCAGCTATTCTAAATCACCTTTCGAACAATCGAGACGCCAATGCGCCGTACTAGGCCGAAGCGAAACGGACCGACCATCAAAGACATCGCCGCAGCGCTCGGCGTTTCGCATGTAACTGTATCAAGGGCGCTGAACGACTCACCCTTGGTTACCTTAGAAACAAAGAAGCGGTTGCGGGAAGCAGCCGTAAGGATGGGTTACATCCCAGATGCGGCCGCAAAACTCCTGCGCGGCGGTCGATCGAACATAGTCGGTTTCATCCTGCCCGATGTGGAGAATCACTTCTTCAGTGCGATAGCCACGGTTATCGCGGAAACGCTCGCTGCGTCGGGAATGCAGCTTGTCCTATCTATATCTGAAGATAATCCGGACCTCGAATTGCGCCATGTACGTTCACTTTGCGAGGCACGCACCAGGGGGATCATTATTACACCTGTTGTTAACATGCATCGAGAAACAGCTGATCTACTAGCCAACGTCCCTTGCAAACAATTGGTGCGACGCCATCCACTCATTGAATCCGATGTCATTGTCTCGGAAGACAAGAATGCTACCCGAATCGCAGCACAGCGGCTAATCAATCTTGGCCACAAACACATCGCGTTTATCGGCAGCGGAAACGAGACCTTATCAACCGGAGTTGACCGCGCAGAAGGTTTTAATCAAGCCATCTGGGATGCCCCGGATGTCAAGTCAACAGTCAAGCTCGGACCTCCCGGACCTCGTCACGGCTACGACACGGCGATTGAACTGCTGACCCATCCGAAAAGGCCCACCGCGATCGTGCTCGGAAGCGCCCAGTTCATCATCGGAACTCTCCAGGCGATCCATGACACCGGTCTGCAGATTCCACGCGACATCTCGCTTATCGGCTACGACGATCCGGATTGGTTTAAGGTCTGGGGCGCAGGCATCACGACAGTCGCACTGCCAATCAGGGAGATGGCGATGATGGCCGCTTCGCTCGTAGGCGAGTCTCCTCTTGTTCCGGCTCTTGAGCCCGAGGTCACCAATATAGATGGCACGCCATTTAAGAGGTTGACCTTTCCGGTGAGTCTCGTTCAGCGAGGCAGCGACCGACAATATTAATTAAGGCAACTTCGACCTGTCGGTAACCTGCTTAATCGTTTATATCTTTTCGGCCGGCGGCAAGAAAAATCCATCCAGTTCTATCATCCTTCCGCAATCGTCATTTGACTGCGAGCGTGTTGTCGGTCGCGGTCACCGTCCGGTCACCATTGAGCTTGTCTTGCTTTGCTTCATTGCATCCCAAAGCGATTCGCTCTTGTTCAATGCACGCCAGTATTTGCTAACTACGAAGCCCGGAATGAACGCGCACACAGCCGCAACAGAGCAAATTCCACCGCATACCAAACTACAGTTCAGACATCGCAATTCTTTGCTTGCCAAGGTTGGGGTCGGGCGTTCGAATCGCCTCGACCTCTCATGCTTTCTCCATAAACAAAATGATTTCAAGTGTTTGTTCGCTGTGTCAGCACATCGCTGGCACGAAGCTGCAGCGTTTTTTCCAAGAGTGCGATCTTCGAGAACCCGAAAAATGCCTGCAGCACAGCCGCGAATCGAAAGTGACGACCGCCTGTATCTGGCCCACCAACGTGGAACCGGACCTTCCTGCCGTTCACATCAGCTTCCTGAGTCTCATCTGTTGCAGACATTGCGCGCGTTTGGAACGCAATTTGGCATGTCTCTGGCGAAACATCTTATACAAGCAGGCGGCGAATGATCTCGACACTTGCGCTCCAACCCTTATCTTCCAGATCAGAAATCGGCTATGGAGGCGCCTGCCATGCGTGACCCACGTTTTGATGTTCTTTTTGAACCGGTCAAAATCGGACCTGTGACAACCCGCAACCGGTTTTATCAGGTGCCGCATTGTACTGGTATGGGGCATCGCTATCCGCAGGCCGAGGCGCGGTTGCGCGGTATCAAAGCCGAAGGAGGTTGGGGCGTTGTTTCAACACAGGAAACCGAAATTCACCCGACATCTGATCTCACGCCATCCAACCAGGCGCGGTTATGGAGTGACGACGATATTCCTGCGCTGCGTTTGGTGACAGAAGCGGTACACGAACATGGCAGCCTTGCAGCGATCCAATTGGCTCACAATGGCCTGCATACCGCCAACCGATACAGCCGTGTAGCACCGATTGCGCCGTCACCCGCCCTGGTGGATGTCGACGACCCAGTCCAAGCCCGCGGCATGGACAAGCACGACATCGCTGCGTTCCGGAGTTGGCATATCACGGCAGCCAGGCGCGCAAAAGTAGCCGGGTTCGACATTATCTATGTCTATGCAGGGCATGATATGACCTTGCTTCACCACTTTCTACTGGCGCGGCATAACCACCGAACCGACGAATACGGCGGTTCACTGGCGAATCGCTTGCGCCTGTTCCGTGAGGTCATTCAGGACACAAAAGAAGCCGTGGGGGACACCTGCGCCGTAGCTGTTCGCATGGCTGTCGATGAACTTCTGGGTGCGGATGGGATGCAATATGATGCTGAGGGCTGTGACATTATCGAGGCACTGGCTGAGGAGCCTGATCTTTGGGATGTGAACCTGTCGGACTGGTCCAATGACAGCCAAAGCGCGCGGTTTTCACAGGAAGGATTTCAACAAGATTATACATCCTTCGTAAAATCAATGACGACCAAACCGGTGGTCGGGGTCGGTCGCTTTACATCGCCTGACACGATGGTGCGGGTGATCCGGAATGGGCAGCTGGACCTGATCGGTGCGGCACGGCCCTCGATTGCCGATCCATTTTTACCGCAAAAGATCGCGGCCGGCGCGCTTGAAGCAATCCGAGAGTGCATTGGTTGCAACATCTGCGTGATGGGGGACAATACCGATACACCATTTCGCTGTACGCAGAACCCGACCATGGCCGAGGAATGGCGTCGCGGTTGGCACCCCGAGAGCATTCCTGCCCTTGCTGAACCGGAACAATATCTGATCGTCGGCGGCGGCCCGTCCGGCCTTGAGGCTGGCCGCGCTCTGGCCGCGCGCGGTGCGGATGTGATGGTGGCAGAGGCAGGCACACAATGGGGTGGACGTGTGACACGCGAGGCAAATCTGCCCGGACTTGCGACTTGGGGACGGGTGCGGGACTGGCGGTTATGGCAGCTGCAGCAGGTTCAAAATGCCGAGCTGTATCTGGAAAGCCCGCTGACTGCTGATGATCTGCTGCAATACGGCAAGCCGCATATCGCGCTGGCGACTGGGGCGACGTGGCGGGCTGACGGTGTCGGTCGTGCCCATCGCCGCCCAATGGAGTTCCTTGATTCTGAACGCATCCTGACTCCGGACGATCTGATGAGCAAGGGCGCGGCGGCTGTGATCAAGGAAGGGCCAGTTGTAATCTTTGACGATGAGCGTTTTTACATGGCCAGTGTTTTGGCCGAGCTGATGGCCAATGCTGGTCACGAAGTTGTTTTTGTAACCCCAACGCCGATTGTGGCCCCGTGGGCTGTAAACACGCTGGAACAGGCCCGCATTCAGAAACGCCTGATCGAACGAAATGTGACGATCATACCGCTCAGAATGGTGTCAGACATGTCTCCCGAGACTGTTTCGCTGGCATGTACCTACACTGGAAAAGACCATGAGATTGCCTGCGGCACGCTGGTTCTTGTGACCTCACGCACACCCAACGACACGATCTGGCATGATCTTGAAGCGATGAAGGACCGTTGGGCCGATGCAGGCGTGCGTTCCGTCACTCGGATCGGTGATTGTTATGCACCCGGCCTGATCGCAATGGCCGTTCATGCCGGTCACACCTATGCACGCAATGTCGAATTTGATGTGCCACCAGAACCCCTGCGGGAAGATTTCAGACACCTGCAGGTGCAATAATGGAGAATTGACACGACGCCACAGGCAGGGTTGTGAAGCGGACATGCGACTATTGCATAGCATCATGCACCGTGGGCACGCAGGTGCCTTACGTTGCACCTCGCTCCAAGGCCGGCCAAGAGCAAGAGACCTTTGACCTGGCCCAGGGCATCCGCGATCAGGACTTCATGGCGGCAAATTTGGCTGGGCGGGTTCGGCTCCGCCTCGACCACCGTAGACCGCCAGCACCAGATCGCCGCGCGTGATCGGCGGGATTCTGATGCACCAATCACACCCCATTCAATCTTGTTGACAACATACCAACTGGTCGGTATGTCAAATTATGGAGAACACAATGCCCAAATCTGCCGGTAAAACGGATGCAAAAGACAAATTGCTGGACGCTGCCATGATGGTGATCCGCTCAAAGGGTTACTCAGCCACCACGGTCGACGATCTGTGCAAAACGGCAGGAGTCACCAAGGGGGCGTTTTTTCACCACTTCAAAAGCAAGGATGAACTCGGCGTGGCCGCAGCAAACCATTGGTCTGAGATGACCAGCGCATTGTTTGCCACAGCCCCCTATCATCAACATGGCGATCCCCTTGATCGATTCCTGAGCTATGTCGACTTCCGAAAGGCGCTTTTGCACGGTGGCGTGCCGGAGTTCACCTGCCTTGTGGGCACGATGGTCCAGGAAACCTATGAGACTGCTCCGGCCATTCGCGCGGCCTGTGAAAGCAGCATCGCCGCCCATGCCGCCACGCTCGAACCCGATATCGAGGCTGCCATGCGTGCCCGGGGCCTGACGCCCGATTGGACAGCCAGATCGCTTGCCTTGCATACACAGGCCGTCATCCAGGGGGCCTTCATCCTTGCCAAGGCAAGCGGCGGAGCAGACATCGCCGCAGACAGCATCGACCATCTGCGCCGCTACATCGAAATGCTCTTCGGTGTCGGATCCGGAAAGGTCAAGGCGCGAACATTTGAGGACGATCCGATTGCAAGCGGCCTGCACGCTGCGGAATTTCGCCAAAGCGGCAAATTGGAATGATAACGACATTCATGGCTTAGACACAGGGAGAAATGGACATGAGCGAACTTGTAACCTGCGTGTGGTTCGACCACGGTGAAGCAAGCAAAGCAGCTGAATTCTATGCAGCAACTTTTCCGGACAGTCGTGTTGATCGGATAAATGCCGCTCCCGGTGATTTTCCCGGCGGGCAGGAAGGCAGCGTACTGACCGTCGAGTTCACCCTGTTGGGACGGCGGTTTATCGGCCTGAACGGCGGCCCGAACTTCAAGCCGAATGAAGCCGTCAGCTTCATGGTCGTCACCGAAAACCAGGAGGAGACCGACCGCTATTGGGACGCGATCATCGGCAATGATGGTGCCGCCAGCGCCTGCGGCTGGTGCAAGGACCGTTGGGGTTTTTCCTGGCAGATCACCCCAAGACGGCTCATTGAACTGACGACAAGCGCTGACCCGGAAGAAGCAAAACGAGCATTCGAAGCGATGATGACGATGAACAAGATCGATATTGCAGCACTCGATGCCGCCGTCTCAGCCCGCGCTTGAACCCTCTGAAAGAGATTGAACCATTCACCGCGAAAGGATCGTGCCCCATGTCAAATTCCGTTCATCTGCATCGCATTCTCGCCACCAGTCCCGACAAGATATACCGCGCATTTCTTGAGCCTGATGCTGTTGCAAGCTGGGTTCCGCCATTTGGTTTTACCTGTACGGTTCATGAACTGGATGCAAGAGAAGGCGGCACGCACAGCATGTCCTTTCGCAATTTCACGACAGGAAAAACGCACGCCTTTGGTGGAACCTATCTGAAGCTCGTCCCCGGCGAGGCGCTCGTCTACACCGATACATTCGATGACCCGAACCTGCCCGGCGAAATGATGGTGTCGGTGAGCCTCAAGCAGGTTTCTGTTGGTACCGAGTTGACGGTGATTCAGGAGGGTATTCCTGACCTGATTCCTCTCGAGGCCTGCTATCTCGGTTGGCAGGAATCCCTGCGCAAGCTGGCGCGGCTTGTCGAGCCCGAAATCGCTCAATGAACTCACGTTCCCATCCCATGAAATGTACAGAAGGAAATTGCGCATGAGCAGACAGCAAATTACCATTGATACGACAATCGCTGCAGACATTGCGCGTGTGTGGGCCGCATTCACGACGCCGGCCGACATTACGCAATGGAACTTCGCTTCCGATGACTGGTGTTGCCCGCATGCACAGGTTGATCTTCGCATGGGCGGTTCTTACAAGGCGCGCATGGAAGCAAAAGACGGCTCTGTCGGTTTCGATTTCGAGGGCGTCTACAAAGAACTCGAGCATTGCAGAGCGCTCACACTTGCCCTGGGCGACGGACGTGAGGCACGAACCACCTTCGAGACAGTCGGCAACGCTACAAAAGTGACAACGGTTTTCGATGCCGAAACAGAAAACCCGATCGAGCTGCAGCGCGACGGCTGGCAGGCCATTCTCAATAATTTCAAGCGTCATGTGGAGGCCGGGTAATTTTCCAGCGCCGGGTAATTTTCCATCAATGTCGCATTTGGCCAAAGTTGAGGCCCAGTTCACGGGATACCACTGCGCACCGCTCGCAATCGAAATGCATTGCGGCAAGCTGCCATTGCCGCTGTCGTGTTCCGTTTGCAAACGTGTCCCCTTGTGCGTCTATTCATAACACTGCGTATTGCTTCTGCCCTCGCCTGAGCTAGCATAAGCTATAACCAGTCGCTTTAACGGCTGAAACGCCGTCTCAGGAAAAATCCATGCGCATTGATGCCGTTGATCTTTTTTATGCCCGCATGCCAATTGTCGAGGACATTGGTGATGGCAGTCAGGATGCGCTGCTCGTCCGGGTGACGGCCGGGGGCATTGTCGGTTGGGGAGAATGTGAAGCCTCGCCTCTGACATCCATTGCGGCCTTTGTCGCACCCATGTCGCACACGGCCTGCAAACCGGTCGGATACAATCTGCTGGGCCAGACCATTGATTCGGCGCAAGACATCGCCCGGCTTTCCGATCTGATCCTGTTCAATTCGATGGATCTGTTGCAGGCACCGCACACCTGGTCCGGCGTAGAAATGGCGCTTTGGGATCTGCTGGGCAAAATACATGAGACACCGGTCTGGCAATTGCTGGGTTTTGACCAGGCCCACCCGAAACGCGCCTATGCATCGACCCTGTTCGGACAGACGCCGCAAGAGACCTTTGACCTGGCCCAAAACATAGGCAATCAGGGCTTCACGGCAGCCAAGTTTGGCTGGGGCGGCTTTGGAACGGGTTCTGTCGAAAGGGACCGCCAGCATCTGATCGCCGCACGCGAGGGTCTGGGTTCCAATGCCACATTGCTGGTCGATGCCGGGCAGATCTGGGGCAATGATGTGGACGCCGCATCCCTGCGGCTGGCTGCCCTCAGCGAGGTCAGGGCCGCCTGGCTGGAGGAGCCCTTTATCGGATCGGATTATGCAGCCTACCATGCATTGTCGCTGAAGCAGCCGAGGGTGCCGCTTGCCGGAGGCGAAGCCTCACACAGTTTCGAGATGGCCTGCCATCTCATCGATTATGGCGGCGTTGCCTTCATCCAGATCGACTGCGGCCGCATAGGCGGCATCGCTCCGGCGAAGAAAGTCGCGGACTATGCACGGCAAAAAGGCGTTGTCTATGTGAACCACACGTTCACGTCACACCTGGCACTCGCCGCATCGCTGCAACCCTACGCCGGCTACGCGAAATTCGATATTTGCGAATATCCGGTGCGGCCAAAACAGCTTGCACTGGATATAACGCGCAACTGGCTGACCCCCGATGACGACGGGATGATTGCCCTGCCGGAAACCCCCGGACTGGGCATGGAGATCGCCCCCGATACCCTGGCACCCTATCTTCAGGAGGTTGTCGTGTCGGTGGGTGGAAAAGTGCTGTTTCAAAGCC
>JARGOF010000053.1:0-36437 GCA_029212415.1 Rhizobiaceae bacterium
CCGTAACCACGCCTGCAGCAACACTGAAACCACCATTGCCGCCGCCGCCGCCGACACTCTGCGCAATAAATCCGCTTGAATGGCTACCGCTTGTTTGCAAAGTCCCGGTTGAATCCACCGTTACCGAACCGGCATTGTCGCCGCTACCACTGCCACCGCCGACACTGGCGGTTACGTTGAAATTCTCGGAGGCTGCAAGGCCGATGCTGAAACCGCCATTGCCGCCGCCGCCGCCGACACTCTGAGCGAACACAGCAGTGGAATGGGCACCACCTGTTGTTACATTGCCGATGGACGTCAGGCTGGCGCTATCTGACGATCCGCCACTGCCTCCGCTACCACCGACGCCAACGGCAAAGCTGGCATTTTCCGAAGCGGCAACGCTGATGGAAAAGCCACCATGACCGCCGCCGCCGCCAACACTTTCAGCCACAATACCGGAAGAATGATCACCCTGGGTTGTCACGTCCGCCCAACTCGTCAGCGTTGCAGCGCCTGCCGCCCCGCCACTGCCGCCGCCGCCGCCAACCCCAACAGACAAGGCACCGGTTGAAGACCCGCCGAAGGTGATATCAAAACCACCCAACCCACCGCCGCCGCCAGCGCTCTGGGCCAGGATGCCGTCGCTGTGGTCGCCCTGGGTTGACACTGTTCCGTTGAATTGAAGGTCTACAGAGCTGCCGTTTCCGCCGCCGCCAGCACCACCGCCGATCCCGATGCTGGCATCCGCAATATAGCCTCCGCTGACAGAAACGGTCCAGCCGCCCTTGCCACCGCCGCCACCCAGGCTTTGGGCAAAAACACCCCCGGAATGATCACCGGTTGTTTGGACGGCGACCGAGGTGCTGGAGGCATTTGCAAGCGGATTGACCTGCACGGCACCACCGTTGCCGCCATTGTCGCCCTTGCCACCCACGCCGATGCTGACAAAGGCGCCAACATCGACGGAATTGCCGCCTTTGCCGCCACCGCCGCCATAGCTTTGCGCAAAGATTCCGTTTGAATGGTCACCACCCGTCGATATGTCATTGCTGTTGGTTACCTGAACGCTGCTGCCGTTGCCACCACTGCCGCCGGAGCCGCCAATGGCTGCAATAATGCCACCGGTTGAGCCACCATGGCCACCGCCACCACCGCCGCTTTGGGCAAACAGGGCGTCCGAAGAATCGCCAACCGTGGAAATTGCACCGCTGTTCGCAACGAAAACCTCTCCTCCACTGCCGCCGGAGCCACCTCCCGCCCCGATGCTGACCAGACCAAGCGAAAGGCCCGCATCCCCACCACCGCCGCCGATGCTCTGAGCCTGAATACCAGACGAACTGTCATCCTGCGTTATCAAGGTGGCGATATTGTTGACCGTGACCGTGTCGGCATTACCACCGGCGGAACCGCTGCCTCCAAGGGAGACAATTCCGCCATCCGTATTGGCGCTGCCACCGCCGCCACCGGTGCTTTGCGCCATGATGGCGGTGGCATAGGTGCTGTGCGTTGTTATCGCGCCATTGTTGTTGACTGTTACGGTGGAAGCATCGCCGCCACTTTGCTCACTTGCGCCAAAGGAAAACAACTCGAAACCACCGCCGCCGTCACCTGCAAATCCACCCACGCTCTGGGCCAGAATTCCGCCAGCACCAGAACCTGATGTCTCGATACTGCCATTGTTGGTAATGTCGATTGCAGCCGCAAGACCGCCTTTTGCTCCGCCGCCGCCACCACCTGAAAGCCCGTCTGCGGACCCCCCGTTACCGCCTGCGCCGCCAAGGCTCTGGGCATAAATACCCTGTGATTGTGAACCTGAGGTTGTGATTGTCGTTCCGTTGTTGGAAATGGTGATGGTCCCTGCAACATTGCCGGATCCGCCATCACCGCCTTTGGAATGAACAGCGCCTTCCGCATGTCCTCCGTCGCCACCATCACCGCCGTCGCTGACGGCAACGATACCATGGGAAATATTGCCGCTGGTGTCGATTTCAGCATCACTTGTGACGACAATATCGCCACCTGCTCCACCCTGGCCGCCCTTGCCGCCTTCGGTGGAGAACGGGTCCACGACATCATCCTTACCGGTTCCGCCCTTGCCGCCATCCCCGCCCTTCGCGGTTACGGCAATGCCTTCGGCATTATCAGCAGACGTGGATATGCCCCAATTTCCGTCCTGATAATCAACTTCCAGGTCCAGACCGGCTTCACCTTCCTTGCCGTTATCTCCCTTGCCGATCTTGCTCTCGCCCTCATCGCCTTTTTTGCCGTCACCATCCAGTGTAATGCCGACGCCGCCGATTGTTGTCGTCAACCCATTCACATTCAGCGTCGTGACATCAGGATCGTAATCACGGGATTCGATCAAGAAGCCAGCGGATTCGTCGCCGGAACAGTCCACAGTGCTGCCGGAAACCGTGCAGGCAGCATGGGCTGGCGGGACGACATATAGAAGGCTGGATATTGCGATCAGCGCCACGGTAACAACCGGGCCGCCTTTTAAAACCGCATCAGATCGCCCGGTCTTTGGAACGCCAGATGAAGCAGCACGGGATGCGAGATGCAAACCATCATCATGTTTTTGCAGTCGGCAAGGTTTCACGCCTATCTCCCGAATCCAGAGGCAAACGATGACATGCTCTTCTGGTGTCGTTTGCCATTCATTGCGAATCATGCTTCGAAAATCAATTCACTACAAGAACTCAAGGAAAAAAAGGAGCCTCCACGCGCAAAAAAGGAGAAATGAGTGCGCAAGTCATTGAAAGGCATTGCAACGCGACATTTGCAACTTTAAGGGTGCGTCTGGCTTTGAAAGAATGTGGGGCCGTTTCCTGACTGATCTGCCCGGCATCGGTTTGATATTGCAGCACGCTGAACCCTAATAAACTGCACACACTTGAAGAAAATATCAGCACGCGCGATAATTTGCCTGTCCTATCGGACCTGACCCCGCCCAATCCGACCCAACGAAGAGTACAGATGCGTTTTTTTTTCCTCATTCTGTTTATCGGCGCAGCCTTTTTTGCCATAGCTGCAGCCTTTATCGTTCCGGCCAGTGACCGGAATGCCTTTATAGCCAGCGTGAAAAATGAGATCCCTGCCGGGTGGCGTCCTGGCGAGTGGCTGCCGACAGATCGAATCCGGAAATTCTTCTCGGTCGACGCGGACGAAATACAGGCCAAAAGGGCAAGGCCTGTCGAAACGGCTGCACCATTGATTGCAGATGCCATTCCCATGCTCCAGGGAAAGGCCATCGGTGACTGGATTCACAATTGCGAACTCGATGCCAGTGGCGGCTTGCGTTGCTCAATCGCCTATCAGGTTATCAATAAAATCAGCGGAAAAGTCGTCTTTTCATGGCAAATCACGCTTGATCAAAACATGAATTTCGCTTCAGCCTGGCGCACGACAACGGGCGTTCTGATCAACCGCGGGATACTCCTTGACGCAGGCACCGACAAACCGATTACCCTGCCCTACTATCTGTGTGATGACGGTTTTTGCGAGGCAAGGGCAAGACTTGCCGGCGATTTCATCGACACGCTTTTGCATACCACCGGGGCAAAGGCGACCATCTACACGATGTCCGGAGAGCCGGTAAAACACACCATCAGCATTGAGGGTCTCGCAGATGGATTGAGAACCCTGCTTGACAGTTCAAAGCAGGGTTAAAGCATAGAATGATGGGCAGCGGACCTGTATCCCGCATCGAGATTCCTGCTGCCAAAGCAAACAACGCGATAACTGATCGTCCAAAAGTAATCACCTGACGCAGCCAACAGCAGTCGCTCCATCAGGTGATCCATGTTCTTTGGCAATGGCTGCAGTTCTCACCGCAAAATCAGAATACCGGCGGGAACCCCCGGCCGCCGCGTTCCATGGTGATCCAACGGGTTTCCGTGAAAGTCTCCATCGACCAGCGCCCGCCATGCTTGCCGGACCCAGAGGCCTTGAACCCGCCAAAGGGGACATGCGGCTCGTCGTTGACGGGCGAACAATTGACATGGCAATTGCCGGTGTCGAGCTGGTTGACAATGGCCAGTCCGCGCGCTTCATCTTCAGTCATCACACCCGCAGTCAAGCCGTATTCGCTGTCATTGGCGATACGGATGGCTTCCTCATCATTCCTGACCTTGAAGATGGAACAGACGGGACCGAAAGATTCCTGCTGATACATGAGCATGTCCGGCGTCACACCAGAGAACACGGTCGCGGAGACATAGCGCCCGTCGATTTCGCCACCGGCAAGCACCTTCGCACCCTTGGCCTTTGCATCATCGAACTGCGCCTGCAGGCGGTCGGCAGCGCGATCATTGATCACCGGGCCAAGCACATTTTCCTTCTCGCTCGAACTGCCGACTTTCAATTTGCGTACACGCTCCAGAAACTGTTTGACGAAAGTGTCATAGACTTTTTCGTGTACGATGACGCGCTCGACAGACATGCAAATCTGGCCCTGATGCATGAAGGCGCCAAAATTGGCCGCCTGCGCCGAACGCTCAAGATCCGCATCATCGCAAATGATCATCGAGTTCTTGCCGCCCAGCTCCACGCAGCATTTTTTCAGATGTGCACCCGCCTTGGCGGCAATCAGCCGACCAACCGGTGTTGAACCGGTGAAGGACACACCTTTGACATGCGGATTCTCAATCAGCTCGTCGCCAACCGCCGCAACATTATCCCGGCTGCAGGTGATGACATTGAAAACACCCTTGGGCAAACCGGCCTCTTCGAACACCTCGGCAAACAGCAGGCCGCCGAGATAGGGCGTATCCTCGGAGGGTTTCAGGACAATGGTATTGCCGGCAACCAGCGGGAACAGGAAACCGCGCGCCGAAAGGATCAACGGAAAATTCCAGGGGCTGATCACCGAGACCACGCCCATGGGTCGGCGCACCGCCATGGAGAGCTTGCCATATTCTGAAGGCAGCACTTCGCCTATGGAATCATAATTCGCAGCCGCCGCTGCGGGAAATATTTCCGCCGTATAGCCGGTTTCGAACATGGCTTTTCCAAACCAGCCACCACCTTCATTCTGGATCGCTTCGGCAATTTCGGCCCGGCGGCTTTCGAATATTTCGCCGGCCTTGATCATCAGGTGCGAGCGTTTGTTGAACGGCATGGCTGCCCATTCAGGGAAAGCCGCATGCGCAGCTTCAATGGCTGCCCGGGTTTCTGCGACACCTGCATCGGGCATATTGGCCCAGACCGTGCCATCCGATGGGTTGTAGTCTGGAAACGTGTCAACGGTGGTTGTCCAGTCGCCACCGATATACATTCTCTCTTGCCGCTTTGCCATTGTGACCTCACTTGGGGTTGGGATTGATTGCCGGAAACTGACTATTTTCTGGATTTCCGAGTCTTCTTTTTCGACTTCTTGTCTTTTTTGGATTTCTCGGGTTTTTTGGATTTCTTCAGTTTCTTGGGTTTCTTGGGCTTTTCAAGCGCCGGTCTACCCTCCGATGCCCACGCTTTCCGCTGCGCAGCCACATGGGCCTTGAGTATGGCGCTGGCGCGATTGGCATAGTCGGCAGCCTGCTGGCTCAGTTCGCTGGCCTGATCTGACATGATGATGCGCTCCCTGCTGTGCGTATGGAGGTTTTCGTGGGCTTCGGCATGGGCCCTGGTCCGTGTCTCGCCTGCCAGGCCACGGTGACGCTCGGTTTCGATATGATCGCTATGGATACGCGAGGCGCGCGCCACAAGATCATTTGCGCCAAGACCACCACGGGACAAAGCCGGCGCAAACCGCGCTGAGCGGCGCGAACCACCTTCGTCGAGGCGGCGATGCGTTGCCTTGTCGGCGGCCCCACCCAGATAGGCTTTTTGGACGGCCGGGTCATTGGCAAGCATTTCTGCCCTGCCCTCTCCGGTGATATGACCGTTCTCCAGCAGATAGGCCCGATCAGCGATGGCGAGGCTCTGTTTGGCATTTTGCTCGACAAGCAGAATGCCAACACCATTGTCGCGGACCAGGCGCAATGATTTGAACAATTCGCTTGATAACAGCGGTGACAGGCCCAGTGACGGCTCGTCCAGCATCAGGATTTTCGGATTGGACATCAAGGCCCGGCCAATCGCCACCATCTGCTGTTCACCGCCGCTCATGGTGCGGGCAATCTGGCGTTCGCGCTCGGCAAGCTTGGGGAAAAGCTGCAGGACTTCCTTCAGCTTTTCGGCGCGCCCCCCACGACCGCGTTTTCCATAGGCACCCAGCTCCAGATTTTCCGCGACGGTCAGATCGCCAAAAATGCCGCGTCCCTCGGGCACCAGTGCCAGGCCGGCTTCAACAATCCGGTCTGGTTTTTCATCATTGATGGAATGGCCATCGATCGCAATATGGGCACCGGGCATGGGCTGGACCATGCCCGAAATGGCTTTGAGCAATGTAGACTTGCCCGCACCATTGGCACCCAGAATGACGCAGATTTCGCCCATTGCGACATGAACAGACACATCTTCGAGTGCCCGGTGCGCCCCATAGGAAACAGTCAGATGTTGCGCTTCAAGCATGGTCGTCCCCCAGATAGGCACGAATGACTTCCGGATCGGCGAGCACCCCATGCACATCGCCATCAGCGATCTTCAAGCCGCTCGACATCACCACGCAGCGATCACACAGGGAACGGATGGCGTCCATCACATGTTCGACCATGATGATCGAAATGCCATCGTTGCGCAGTTCACGGATGAGATCGATGCCGATTTTCAGTTCGCTGGGATTGAGACCGGCAAGCCATTCGTCAAGCAGCAGGACCTTTGGATTGGCAGCCAGTGCGCGGGCAAGCTCCAGGCGTTTCTGGTCGATATAGGTCATGGAGGATGTCGGGCTGTCACCGCGGCCGCTAAGGCCTACGCGCTCCAGCAGCAGGCGCGCCCTGTCATGTGCCTCAACGCCCCAGCTTCTGACATGACCGAACACCCCGCCGGCGACCACATTCTGCTCGGCCGTCAACGACGGCAATATGCGAACCAGTTGAAACGTGCGGGCAATGCCCAGCCGGGCGATCTTGTGGGCCGGCTGCCCGGCAATTTCAGTGCCGCCCAGTGAAATCGAACCGGATGTCGGTTTCAAGGCGCCCGATATCAGGTTGAGCACGGTGGTTTTCCCCGAGCCATTGGGACCAATAAGCCCCAGCAGCTCGCCATCCTGCAGCGAAAAGGACAGATCATTGACGGCAATCAATCCACCGAAGGCCTTGGTCGCATGATCGAGAGAAAGAATCGCGGCGCTCATGGGTTGTTCCCCTCTTCTGCCGAAACCATGCGAAACCGTTTACGAAGCCTGACAAGGTCTTCCAGCCGTCCAAGCACGCCTTGCGGAAGGAGATAGACAATGGCCATGAAGGCGATGCCGATCACGAAAGACGTATGATTGGGAAAATAGGCCGTGACCTGATCGAACAGGATGGTGAAGGGAATGACGCCCAGCAGCGGCCCCCAGATACGCTTTGTCCCGCCCAGCAGTGCCATGATGACCACCTGAAAGGAGATCATCGGGTTGAAGGCGGAAGGCGGTTGCACGTAGGAAAACCGTGGTGCCAGAATGGCCCCGACAATGCCGATGAAAGCGCCGGAGATGATGAACAGGATGACCTTTGCCCGGGCCGTGTCGATGCCCACATGTTTGGCGACCGTTTCGTCATTGCCGATGATCTGCATGGCAAAACCAAGCCGTGAGCGATTGATTAGCCAGCCGGTGATATAGACAATCGCCGCCAGCCCCAGCAGCATCCAGTAGATATGTTGCTCGCCAAAATCCGTAAAAACATAAAGTCCCAGCGAACTGGAAAAATTTGTCTGCAACCAGGTAACGACCTGACGCACCAGTTCGGCCAGACCCAGCGTGAAAATCACGAAATAGATGCCTGACAGGCGCAACGTTGCAATGCCCACCACACAGGCCAGCAGACCGGAGGCAAGGGCTGCAATGACAAGCAGAAGCGGGAAAGGCACAGTGTCGATGCCCAGCGCCACCGTATAGGTGCCAATGCCAAAAAAGGCAGCGGTTGCCAAAGAGATGTAGTGCGTTGGTCCGGAAAACAGGGTCCATGCGGTGCACAGCACCACATACATCACAATATTGACCGAAATCGACAGATAGTAGCCCTGATCGACAAGCGGCAGCAGGGCGACGACACCAAAGGCAATGGCGGCAAATCCGGCAATGCGGCGCTCTTTTTCATTCAGCCAGGTCATGAGGGACGCTTCCCGAATATGCCCTGCGGGCGAAACAGCAAAACCAGCATGAACAGCGCGTAGGTCGCAGCGATCGTCAATCCGGGATCAATGAAAGTGGCAACCGCCGTTTCGGCAAGGCCAAGCAAAAGGGCAGCCAGCACCGCACCGCGCACATCACCCACCCCGCCCATGATCACGATGATCAGCGCCTTCATGGTGAAGATGATGCCCATGTCGGCATTGAATGTGTAAAACGTCGACAGCAGTGCACCACTGGCTGCAGTGAGCGCACCACCAAGTGCAAAGGCAAAGGCCGATGCCCGTGGAACATCGATGGCCACAAGGCCTGCCGATACCGGATCGACTGCCACCGCCCGAATGGCGGTGCCATAGCGCGTGTGATTGAGAAACAGATAGAGAGCCCCGGCGATGACCGCAGCAGCGATGAAAGCGACAATCCGATTGAGACCGTAATTCGAACCCATGATGGTGACGGGAACGGCGAGGAAATTATAGTTGAAATAGCCGCCGCCAAAGGTCAGCTTCATGATCCCCTGGAGAATGAACAGCAGGCCAAAGGTCGCCAGGATTGAATCGACCTCCAGCTGGCCGCGGTTTTTTGCCCTGTCGACCAGCGGTCGCATGGCATAGGTGTAGATCAACCAGTTGAGCACAAAGGCCAATGGCACGATCAGCACGATCCCAAGGATCGGATTGATGGCAAATGTGGTGAACAGCCAGAAGGCAACAAAACAGGCAAAGACCAGATTCTCGCCATTGGCCAGATTCATGATGCGCGACACGCCATATTGCATCGTCAGACCGACTGCGATGAGTGCATAGGTGCCACCCAGCAACAGTCCCGAGATGATTACGCTCATGTTTTTTACTCAATACAGTTTACGCATGACAGGGTTTTGTACGCCCGGTCCGGCCGATGGCCGGACCGGGCGCTTTACAAATTCGAAAACTATTCCCAGCCGTTTTTGGCAACCGGTTCGGCTTCGCCGCCAATGCCGGTGGAAGCAACACCATAGAACTTACCACCTTGCCACTGGCCCACGGTCCAGAATTTGCGGTTAACGTTACCATCAAGCGTCATCTCGCCGAGGACCGTGTCAAAGGTTCCGCCCTTGATGGCCTCTGTTACGGCCGCCTTGTCGAGCGAGCCAACCTTGTTGATGGCCTGCTCCAGAATTTGCAGGCTGGAATAGGTCATGGCGCTCGCCCAATAATCGGCATCCACACCCGTGACGTCCTTGTGACGGGCACGCCATTCAGCCATGCCGGGTGCATCAGGATTGACGGCACCGGCACCCAGAACGCCTTCAGCCGCCGCGCCATTGGCGCCGAGATAGGCCGGGAATGCGGTCGCAACACCGACATAGAATGCCCCAACGTCCAGATTGGCAATCTTCGCCTGTGCACTGAGTCCGAAGGTGTCACCGGGGTAGGAAAACGCCACGAAGGCATCCGGTTCAGCCGCCTGTGCCGCGCTGATGATCGGTGCGAAATCCTGCTGACCGAGCGGGTAGGACGTCTCATAGACGATCTCGAAACCGGCCGCTTCCATGGCAGGCTTACCGGCATTCATCAATTCGATACCGAAAGCATCGGCAACATTGACGACAGCAACCTTGTCACCGATTGCACCCTTGTCACGCAGTTTGACCAGGACGTCGGCAACAGATTCAGCAAACGATGCCGATGTGCCCAGCAGCCAGAACGAATTGGGCCAGCGCTTGGCAAACTCGTCCACGCCGTCCGTGACGGCGGTTGCGGCAAGCTGGGGATAGCCATATTTGGCGATCAGCGGTGCTGTGGCGAGATTGAGACCGGTCGCGTAAGGTGCCACCAGAAAATCGACCTTGTCGACCGTTGCAAGACGCTGGATATTCTTGATGGCTTCTTCGCCGGATGTGCGGTCATCATACTCGATGACTTCAACCGGCATTTTCTTGCCGCCCACATCGATGCCGCCGCGGGCATTGACGTCATGCAGCCAAAGTTTGATCGCCGGCCAATGGCTAACCTCTGCGCCTCCGGCAAGCGGTCCGGATTTTGGCGCGCTGGCGCCCAGTTTGATGACTTCCTGCGCATAGGCGCCGCCGGCCATCAGCACGCCAGCCAGCGTTGCTGCGGCTACGGTCTTGATCATTGTTCTGCGTTTCATGTGGTTTCCTCCCTTGTGAACCATTGCATGTTGGTCGTCGCTTCAGATGGGGTACGATGGCACCCCGGTCTGTATCGTGATCCACCGCAATTCGGTGAATGCATCAATTCCGGCCTTGCCGCCAAAACGGCCATAGCCGGACGATTTCATGCCGCCAAAAGGCATTTGCGGCTCGTCTTGTATGGTTGCTGCATTGATATGGCAGATGCCCGTTTCAAGCCGCTGGGCAATCGTCAGCGCCCGTCCTACATCGCGGCCGAATACGGATGCGGCCAGGCCATATTCGCTGTCATTGGCAACAGAGACCGCCTCTTCGACATCCAAAACACGAATGATGGAGGCGATGGGGCCAAAGGATTCCTCATAATAGAGACGCATTGTCGGATTGACGCCATCAAGAATGGTGGGATCGACATAGACACCATTCTGCCGGCCACCAGTGACAAGCTTTGCGCCCTTGACGATGGCATCATCAATCAGACCCTTGACGCGCTGGGCTGCCTGTTCGGAAATCATGGCGCCCAGCACACAGTCGGGGTCGCGCGGGTCGCTGGCGCGAACGCCTGCGGCCTTTGCGCTGAATTTTTCCACAAATGCGTCGGCAATCGTCTCATCAACAATGATGCGTTCCGTCGACATGCAAATCTGCCCCTGATGGAAGAAGGCACCAAACATCGCAGCCGCCACTGCGGCATCCAGGTCAGCATCATCCAGCACAACAAGTGGCGCCTTGCCCCCCAGTTCCAGCAGGCAGGGTTTCAGATGCTTTGCACCCTTTTCCGCAATGATCCGGCCAACGCGGGTTGATCCGGTAAAATTCACCCGGCGTACCGCCGGGTGCGCAATCAGCGCATCAACGACGCCAGGGGCGATTTCCGGGCAGGAATGAATGACATTGAGCGTACCGGGCGGCATGCCAGCCTTGCTCATCACCTCACCGATCAATCCGTGCGTTCGCGGACTGAGCTCTGAACCCTTGAGGACGACAGTGTTGCCGCAGGCCAGTGGCATGGCAATACTGCGGATTGCAAGAATAACGGGCGCATTCCATGGCGCCATGGATAGCACCACCCCGCAGGGTTGGCGCGTCGACATGGCAAAGCTCCCCGGCTTGTCCGAGGGAATGGTCTCTCCGTTCAACTGGGTGGTCATCGCAGCAGCTTCGCGCAGAATATTGGCTGCCAGCTGGCAATTGAAAATGGCCCACCCACGGGTGCCGCCGGTCTCGGAGATGATCGCTTCGACAAAATCATCCGTGCGCGCCAAAAGCAGATCGGCGGAACGATTCAGGCAGGCGCGCCGCTGTGTTGGCGGCGTTGCTGACCAGACGGGAAAAGCCCGGGCCGCAACATTGGCGGCATGAATGGCATCCTCCACGCTTGCGGCGGCCGCACGGGTGGCGACCTCACGGGTCACCGGATCAAGGCGATCGAACGTTGCTTGGCCCGTTACCGCTACAGCAACACCGTCGATCAGAAGCTCCGCGCTCAGCACTTTTGCCCTACCTCCCGTATCGGCATGCAAATGAGCGATCATTTCGCTTCTCTTCCGAAAACAGGTCCCGGATGCATGCTCAAACGAAATCATATTCGGAATGCATTGCTTTAATATGCGATTATTTGGGCTGTTATTGTATATTTTTGGGCATATGGTTTACGTATTGCGACCATGGCCATGAAATGAGAAATAGATGCCCGGCACTAACCTCAAAACGTCCGGTCTGCTGGTTCAGCGGATCGGCAGCAACCTTCAGCGGAAGATTTGGCGGATGGGCCTTCTGAACGTCCATACGTCAAGCGCACTTGTCTGCCTGGAAGACGGGAGTGCCTCGCTGGAAGCAGAGGGCCCGTCCCCTGCCCTGAAGGCACCAGTCCTGTTCTGGCTGAGGCGATCGGAGGGATACAGACTGATAACGGAAGCGGGCGCCACTGGCTATCTGGCGGAAATGACCGAGGATATGGTCACACGAGCCATTGGTGACTTTGCCGAGACTGCCACATTGAAATACATGATCGACCAGGATCACGATATTTCCCTCGACAGAACCAGCGCCAATGGTCACGCTATTTCATCCGGATTTCAGGCCATTTTGAGCGAACTGCAATCGCCGCAAAATGGCATGGAAATGCTGCTGGTGGCGCATCTGAGAATTATACTGGTCTCCATGATGCGCATCTCCGGCGCCCAGCATCCGCAACACGCAGGCTCGGGGTCAAGCCGGCAGTTTCTGCACCTATTCCGCCGGCTGGTTGAAAACAATTTCCGTGCCCATTGGCCCATTGCACGCTACGCGGAAAAACTCGGCATCTCCCACGATCGCCTGCATGCAATCTGCCGGCGCGAGTTGGAAACGACACCCAAGGCCCTGGTCGCTGAGCGATTGGCGCGGGAAGCCGGCCACGGCCTTGAACGCTCGACGCTGACCATTGAACAATTATCCCATTCGCTGGGTTTTCGCGATCCTGCCCATTTCAGTCATTTTTTCAAACGCATGACCGGAATGGCGCCAGGTCAGTTTCGACAGATCATGAGCCATTCGTCAGCAGATGGTCCGAACACCTCGCCGACCAATTTCGCAGACTGGCCATGAAGTTGCCCGGCCTTGAAGTTGAATGGCCTTAACGCTGCCTGGCCCGATGATAAGGGCAAGCGAAGCAAAAGGCACCGATAGCAAGACGACGCGCCGCAGTGACACAAATCAATTGCCCTGCCGGCTGTCATGATATTGCAACATGGTGACACTGTCGCCAAAAGACCGGAATAGCAAAATGAGCAGCAGCAAGGCCACTTTCCCAAATCAAAGAACCGCCAGATTGGGGCTGGCAATCGGCCTGGTCGCCTTTTGCATTATAGTGGTCATGCCCCATCCCAGCCATTTGTCTTCACAAGCCGTCCACGTCGCGGCCGTCGCTGTGCTGATGGCGATCTGGTGGGTGAGCGAAGCCGTTCCCCTCGCCGCAACAGCGCTGCTTCCGCTCATCCTGTTTCCCATGCTGCAGGTCGTCCCTCTGGATGGGGTCGCCGCCGCCTATGCCAACCCGCTCATTTTCCTGTTTCTGGGTGGCTTTCTTGTTGCCCGGTCCATGCAGCGCTGGCAGCTGCACAGTTTCATTGCCTATTCCCTGACCGGCAGAGGCGGCAACAACCCCCGTTCGATGATTGGCGCCATCATGGTGACCACGGCATTCCTCAGCATGTGGATCAGCAATACAGCCGCGGCCATGGTCATGCTGCCCATTGGTCAGGCAATCACGACCAAGTGGCGCAACGACCCGGCCCATGATGCGCACGACACCCATCATTTTGCACCGGCGCTCATGTTGGGCATTGCCTTTTCTGCAACCATTGGCGGGATGGCAACACTGATCGGCACGCCGCCAAATGCGCTTTTTGCCGCCTATCTCAAAGCCAGCCACGGCCTGGAGATCGGATTTGCCCAATGGATGTTGCTTGGCCTTCCCATCGTTCTGGTGCTTTTGCCCCTGACCTGGCTGGTGCTGACCCGTTTCACCTTTCAAATACCCGCAACGGTTTCAGCGCAAGGCAAGGGGCACAGACCTCAAAAACCGGATTTGCCGAAACTTTCCCGTCCGGCGAAAAAGGCGGCTTTCATTATCTTGGTGGCGGCATCCGCACTGATTTTCAGGCCCGCACTGCAGGCATTGCTCCCGGCTCTTCCCATCAGTGATGCCGGCATTCTGATAACGGCAGCCTTGATATTGTTCGCAGTTCCTGCCGGGCCAGACAGCGATGAAAGATTGCTGAACTGGGATGATGCCCAGGGCGTGCGCTGGGACGTGCTGATCCTGGTCGGCGGTGGATTGGCGCTGGCATCGGCCATTGATACGAGTGGCCTGTCCCTGTGGATCGGCTCCGGATTGGCAGCCTTCAGTTTTCTTCCGGTTTTCGCCCTTGTTCTGCTCGCCATGGTCTTGATCGTCTATTTGGGGGAACTTGCCAGCAACACGGCGATGGCGGCGGTTTTTCTTCCCATTGCCGGCGCAACGGCCATCAATATGGGCCTTGATCCACTGTCACTCATTCTACCCGTTGCCCTCGCCGCATCACTTGGCTTCATGTTACCGGTCGCCACCCCTCCCAATGCGATCATCTATGGCAGTGGCGAGGTGACAAGCACCCAGATGCTGAAGGCCGGTGCGGTGCTTGATATCGGGGCCATTCTTGTTGTCTATGCCGCCGTCGCATGGCTCGGCCCCCTGATCATTCATGGCTGAGCATCAGCCCCTTTATGACAGCGCCAATAGATCCAATTGATACTGGTCAAAGGATCGCAACACTCTTACGTTAAAAAGGGTTTGAGAGGACAGGTGAAACGCGGGGTTTCACACGATCCGGTTGATGTATTCGCGACTGATCGCATTGCCTGCGCATCAGGCAACAGAGTCTGAACAAAAGGAGGCGACCTTTGAAACCCTTCGTATTGGCAGTCTTCTATGTAATGGTGGTGATGCTGCCCCTGGCTTTGGCCTGGACAGGGGCCTATCCGCCCCGATCCTTCTGGAATGAACTGGCCACTGGAGCCGGTCTGCTGGCCTTCGCCATCATTCTTGTCGAATTCATTCTTTCCGGCCGCTTTCGTTCTGTTTCCGGCCGCACCGGGATGGATGTCACCATGCGTTTTCATCAGCTTCTGGCCCGCACGGCGCTGGCCCTGGCGCTGATCCACCCGTTTCTCTATCGCGGTCTGTTCGGCTACCAGCGCCCCTGGGATGTGACGCGGCAACTGACATTGACAACAGATTTCACTGCATTGACCACCGGCCTGGTGACTTGGATCCTGTTGCCGGCCTTTGTCGTCCTGTCCATTGCACGCGATCAATTGCCCTACAAATATGAGACATGGCGGTGGATGCATGGTCTGGGGGCCCTGGCGATTGCCGGTTTTGGAATGCATCATACATTGCATGCCGGACGCTACAGTCAGGACCCCGTCCTCGGCTTTGTCTGGATCGCGATGTTCGCCGTCGCCGTAGCATCGCTGCTCTACGTCTATCTGGCAGAACCATTGCTTCAGCGCAGACGCCCGTGGCGCGTGGCATCCGTCCGGCCTGTTTCCTTGAAAACATGGGAGATCTCGCTTCAGCCGCAGGGTCATGCGGGCCTTGCTTATCATGCCGGTCAATTTGCCTGGCTCAATGTCGGTCACAGTCCCTTCTCTCTGCATGAAAATCCTTTTTCGATCAGTTCCGCCCCGGCCGAGGACGGTCGGCTGGAATTTGTCATCAAGGAACTGGGTGATTTCACCAGCAGTGTTGGCCAGATCAAACCCGGGACAAAAGCCTATGTGGACGGCCCCTTTGGAAATCTGACCGTGACAGGCCGAAGCGAACCGGGAATTGCACTGATCGCAGGCGGTGTCGGAATCGCGCCCCTGCTTGGCATTCTGCGACAATTGCATAATCAAAAGGATGTTCGCCCGACAACGCTTGTCTATGGCAATCGCATCGAGGAACAGATTGCCTATCGCGATGAACTCGAGGCGCTGGCCACCGACCATGGCACAAGGATCGCCTACGTCCTTTCCGAACCATCCGCCACCTGGTCCGGCGTCAGCGGAATCATCGATGAAAAGCTGATCAGATCACTCTTCAGCTCTGGGGAACACAAAGACTGGCTTTATGTCCTGTGCGGGCCACCTGCAATGATGGAAGCGGTGGAAAAATCTCTGATTGGTCTTGGCGTTCCATCACACAATATTCTCTCCGAAAGGTTCATCTATGATTGAGTGGCTTTCAAGGAAACCCTCGCATGTGCGGATCCTGTTGCTCTTCTGGATGTTCAACATCCTTGTAGCCGGCATGCTGATCGCCTTTGCGATGCGTGGATGACCGCGTCAGCTGCCTTTTTTGCGCCGATAGAGCATGACCGAAACCATTTTTCCAACCTGTCCAAAAACCAGCGGCAACGCACTCATTGTCAGGATCAGCAACCAGGCTTGCCCTGTCGGCGCCGATAATTGCAAAATTGCGGCAAGGGAGGGCAAGTAGACTGCCGCCAGCAAAAGCCCGCCGCTGAGCGCCAGTGCGGCCCAGATAAAGTAATTTCGCGTCACCGCATTGCTGATCCAGTTGGATCCCCGATCACGCATATTGAAGACGTGCCAGAGTTGCGCAAGGGCAAGTGTCAGGAAGGAAACGGTAACGGCCTCCTGCTTGTCCATCAGCAAGACCAGACGCGCGATGGCCAGCGCCCCCAACGTCGCCAGCGTAATGCTCAGGCTATAGGCAATCGTCTCGACCCACATGTGTCCGGTAAAGATTGGCTTGCGCGGATCGCGTGGCTCGGATCGAAGAACATGTTCGCCTTCTTCGCCAAGTCCCAGGGCAAAGGCGGGAAAAACATCCGTTACCAGATTGAGAAAGAGAATCTGCAAAGGCAGCAGCGGAAGCGGAAGGCCCACCAGAATGGCCATTCCGACAACCAGCACCTCACTCAGGTTGCACGAGAGCAGGTACATCACGAACCGCTGGATATTGCGGAAAATGACTCGGCCCTCACGAATGGCGGAAATGATCGTTGCAAAGGCATCATCACGCAGCACCATGACAGCGGCCTCTCGCGCCACCTGTGTACCGCGCAAACCCATGGCAATGCCGATGTCGGCTTTCTTCAAGGCAGGCGCATCATTGACGCCATCCCCGGTCATTGCGACGATCTCTCCATCGGCCTGGTAGATCGAAACAAGCTCCAGCTTCTGGGCCGGGCTGACGCGTGCAAAAACTGTCGCCCTGCGTATTTCCTTCAATTCGGCCACGCTCAAATCCTTTGCAGGTTTGAGATTGCGCCCCTCCATCACCGTGTCCTCTTCACCTGCAATTCCAATGGTCGTGGCAATGCTTTTGGCCGTCACTGCATGGTCGCCGGTTATCATGAGCACACGAATACCGGCCTGCTGACAGTCTTCTATGGCTTCGCGGACATCCGGGCGGGGCGGATCATAGAGACCAAGCAACCCCAAAAAGGTCAGATTATCATAGGCATCCTCTTGCCGATCGGCCGTGTGTTTGCTCGCCACGGCAAGGACCCGCATGCCACGAGCAGCCATTTCATTGGTCCGAACGAGCCATTGTTCACGCCCGCTCTGATCAAGCGGCGAAATGGATCCGTTTACGGCAATTTGCGTGGAATGGTCCAACAGGGTTTCCGGCGCACCTTTGACGCATACGAGAAACGCATCGCCATCCTGATGAACCGTAGCCATCTTTTTGGATTCGGAATCAAAGGCAACCTCACCTACCCTGGGATATTGCAGGAGCAGATCCGCCTTTTGTCTGCCGACCAGCAAACCAGCCTCCAGAAAAGCCAGTTCAAGCGGATCGCCTGTATTTTTCGTCTGATCGGCGCCCAGCTCGGCATTATTGCATAAAATCAGCGCCTTGAGAGCCTGATCCATGGCGGGCATTTGATCGATATTGATCGGCTGCGTTCCCAGAACGAATGTGGAGGTTTCAGGATTCAGCTCCACAAATCCATCCGGCAAATCGAGCTCACGCAGCCGCATGTTGTTTTCGGTCAGTGTTCCGGTCTTGTCGGTAAAAATAACGGTGGTCGCCCCAAGGGTTTCGACGGCAGACAAACGTTCTATCAGTGCGTTTTTGCGCGCCATGCGCCACATGCCGCGCGCCAGTGCCATGGTGGCCACAATTGGCAGGCCTTCGGGAATAGCTGCAACCGCCAGGGCTATGGCCGATTCAATCATCAGGTAGGGAGCGCGCCCGGCAAACACGCCAACGACACCGATCAGCGTGACGATCAGCAGGGTGAACCAGACGAGTTGGCCGCTGAGACGCTCAAGCTGCCGTTCCAAAGGCGAATGCTCGGGTGCGGCTTCCTCCACCAATCTGGAAATCTGGCCAAGCTCCGATTGCATGCCTGTTGCCACCACGACACCGATGCCGCTGCCACGGGTAATGGCCGTTCCCTTGAAAATCATCGAAGAACGATCGCCGATGACGCATTCGGCAGAAACGGGTTCGCTGCTTTTGGAGACCGGCACGGATTCACCGGTGAGCGCAGATTCGTCGACCGAAAGGTTCGAGCCTTTCACCAGTCGCAAATCAGCGGCAACGATATCGCCGCCTTCCAGAATTACGATATCGCCCGGCACCAGTTCTTCCGCGGCAACAGGCAATGCCCTGCCATCCCTGCGAACCCTTGTCGTCAGGTTGCCCAATGCGCGCAATGCCTCCATGGAACGCATGGCGCGCATTTCGGTGATAAAACCGATACCCGCATTGATCACAAGAACAGCCAATACGGCTGTCCCTTCCTGCCACTCGCCAAACACAAAGGCGACCAGAGCGGCAGCTGACAGCAACCAGACCACAGGATTTTCAAACTGATTGAGCAGGAGACGGAAAGGGTTGACAGGTTTGCGCATGCGCAAGGCATTCCTGCCATGGATAGAGAGACGTTGATCCGCCTCTTGCTGCGAAAGCCCGACATCCGCGTTCGAATGCAAAGCAACAAGGATCTCTGTTGCAGTCTTCGCGTGACAATTATCGATGGAATGGGCGAAACGGTCGGCCTGAGCCATAGGGAATAGTCCTGACAGGTTGTTGCGTTCTGGCGCAAAACTCCTCGTCAAGACTATCTTCAATTCAGAAGATATCGCGTTGCGATGGATCAAAGCCCTACAGAATTTTGCAGGCTTTTCTCTGCAGCACGATTATCAGCAAATTGCTGCGTTCATTCAAAAGACATTGTTATTGTTCCGGCGCCCGTGCTGTTTGATCTCACTTGGTTTGCACGCCATTTTCGGTAACGATTACACTCATGGGAATATCGTGCGGCTGCGGAAATATCGTTTTAACCGCAGCCATGGAATAGCCCAGCCCGATCACCAGTGGTTTGGAATCCATTGCCGCAAGCGTGCGATCGAAAAAGCCGCCGCCATAGCCAAGCCGAAAACGATCCGGATCGAACCCCACAAACGGCGCCAGGACAATGTCCGGTGTTAGGCGATTTTTCAATGCAGGGATGGGAATGTTCCATACGCCGCGGTCCAGCGCGTCACCAGGTTTCCATGACCAGAATTCCAGCGGCATCGCCTTTGCAACAACCACAGGCAGGGCGCAGGAGCCGCCTTTTTCCATAACGACATTCATCAGCGGCCTGAGGTCCGGTTCGCCTTTGAACGGCCAGTAGAAACTGACAATCTTGTTGCCGAAATCATTGGTCTCGGCAATATGGTGCGCAATGGCGGCTGACCATTGCTGTCGTTGTTCAGCGCTGACCGACAGACGCTGTTTCAGCAGGCGCTCGCGCTCTGCCTTTCGCCAGCGCATCACATCGCGGTGCTGCTCTTCGTCAAATGCGTAAAATGAGCCATCGGCGGCCTGTTCGACTTCATGGGCAAAACAGGGTGATGATGAAAACCCGCCCACCGGATCACTGCCGTCTGGTTCCGCCATGGTCGACACTCCCTTGTAAATGCTTCTGCACGGATTGGCTGCGTGGTCAGCAGCAAGCGTAATAATTGCGCCAACACCTTTCTTGTCTTTAAACGACATCGTGACGCGTGAAAAGAATAGCAACCCATCCAGTGCCTGCTGCACCAATGGACACCCACCCGGAAACAGGCCCGAGACATAACAAACTACCCCACAATAACAGATAGATAGAGCACCTTGATGAATCAAATCATCAGAGGGAATTCACAGAGGCATCGTCAGAAGAGATAGACCAGATAGGCAAGATAGGCGACGAGAAATCCTGCACCTGCAGCACGGCCAAGCGACATAAACAAATGCGCAAAAATGGCCAGAGCAACCGAAACCGCCAACATCAGCGGGATATCAATATCGGCAATCTGTGACGTGATTGTTACCGGCTTCAACAGCGCTGTCACACCCAATATGCCCAGAATATTGAAAATATTCGAGCCGATCACATTGCCGATGGCAACGTCGGCATGACGCCGAAAGGCAGCAATTACCGAAGTTGCAAGTTCCGGCAGGCTTGTACCGACAGCAACAATCGTCAGACCGATAACGGCCTCCGAGACGCCAAAGGCCCGGGCAATCGTGGTTGAGGAATCCACCAGCAGGTCGGCACCGAGCATCAAGGCAACCAAGCCGCCAACAATCGTGAGTGCTTCTTTCCAGCCCTTCATGGACTGAACAACATTGTCTGCCGCCGCATCATCCCTTGGGGCAATTTTGCCGATGTAAAGCAGATAGGCCGCAAGCATGGCCAGCATGGCGATGCCGGCAAACCGGTCGATCATGCCGTAATAGCCCAGAGCCAGCATGACGAGTGCCGCTGCGATCATGACAAACAGATCACGCGACAATTGCACAAACCTCAATGCCATCGGCGTAATACAGGCGGACACGCCGAGTATCAGCAGAATATTGGCAATGTTCGAGCCGACCACATTGCCGATGGAAATATCAGGCGCACCGGCCAGTGAGGCCTGAACGGAAACCAGCAGTTCCGGCGTGGACGTGCCGAAACCGACGACCGTCAGGCCGATAACGAAGGGTGACAAGCCGAGGCGATGCGCCAGAGAAACAGCGCCGCGCACCAGCGCTTCACCGCCGAAAAACAGCAAAACCAACCCCGACAACAGGAACGTGATGGTGAGCAACACAGGCAGGCACTCCAAAAGGTCAGGCTTTGAAAAAGCCGGATGCTGCATGGCAGCTTCATGCAAGTGGATATGCGGATCAGCGCCCACAATAACACGCGAAAAATAGTTTCTCCTGTCATCGGCAAGGCCCTAGGCGCCAGCGCTTCAGTCTGTGTGAATCTAGATCACTGCACCAAACAGGGTGCCGACACCAGCCGTTATCGCCATGGCAATGGCGCCCCAGAATGTAACCCTGACGGTGGCTTTCAAAACATTGGCGCCACCGGCTTTCGCACCCAATGCGCCGAGGATCGCAAGGAAGATGAGTGTGGCGATTACAATGGCGTAGATCAGCGTCGCTGATGTGGACAGCAGCACAATGATCAGGGGCAGCGCCGCACCGATGGCAAAGGTCAGGGCGGAGGTCATCGCCGCCTGAAGCGGCCGCGCTGTGGTGATATCGGAGATACCAAGCTCCTCTCGGGCATGGGCACCAAGTGCGTCCTTGGCGGTCAATTGCCGCGCAACCTCGAGGGCTGTCTGTTCTTCAACGCCCCTGACGACAAAGGATTGCGCCAGTTCTTTCAATTCGTATTCCGGCTGGTCTATGAGTTCCTGTCGTTCCCTGGCAACATCCGCCTCTTCAGTATCCGCTTGCGAACTGACCGAGACGTATTCCCCGGCGGCCATGGACATGGCGCCGGCTACCAGTCCTGCGGTTCCCGCCACAAGGATCTCTCCGGTTCCCGCGGAAGCTGCGGCAACACCAACGATCAGGCTGGCCGTTGATACAAGCCCGTCATTTGCACCGAGAACGGCAGCCCGCAACCAGCCCACCCGATGGACACTGTGCTGTTCGATATGAAGTCGGCCCATGGATTGCTCTCCTGCTGCTGGTACAACAGCCCTCCTTTGTGTGAGCTGCTGTTTTTCAGATTCCCGGGATGCCCAAAGGGCAACCTGGACAGTACCCGCTGCTGCAACATGCTGTCAGGTCCGTGACCTGTGTGCTTTCAAAAGCCAGCCGACCGCTATGCCAATGACGAAACTCATGACAATGACGACCACACGCCGGGCCTCGAATGTCCAGAACAGAAAGGTAACATCGACACGCGCCATATTCTGCAGTGCGAAGAGCAACAGGATCACACCGAGTATGCTGGCAACGATCAGTTTGACATTGCCAAAAAACGTCACGTTTTTTTCACTCATATCCGCATTCCTTAGCCAAGGATAAATTGAAAAGACAATCACAACAAGCAGATAGCCTATAGGAGTTGAATCAATTTATAAACGGCCATAAACAGGCTTTCATACATCTGGCCAGGCGGGAAAGATTTCAACTGCCAGCCTGGCCAACGCGGCTTGTCTGCATCAGCATCCATCACGAATGATCATGCTACAGGGTAAATTTTGCCGTTTCCCCAAAGATGATTGCTGCTGCTATAATGGGAACCATTGCCAAAAGCATGCCAAAGGAACCACCTGTGAATCAGAGATCAACGCCTGCAAAAACCCATTTTGGCACCTGTCATGTCTGCGAGAAAAAATTCCCCTATCTTCAATTGAAACCGTGGATATCGGTGCGTCCCGGCGTATCCGAACTGATCAATTCACAGATCCCCGGTTGGCAGGACGGCAAATTTATCTGCCACGACGATCTGGCCACCTTCAGGCGTCGTTATGTTGAAAACCTTCTGGAGGACGAGCGGGGCGAACTTGGCGCTCTTGAACACGGCGTACTGGAAAGTATCAAACTGGGAGAAACGATCTCACAAAACCCGCAGGAAATGCTTGATGAAGGCCTGACCTTCGGTGAACGCATGGCGGATCGGGTCGCTGTCTTTGGCGGGTCCTGGACCTTTATCCTGTCCTTCCTGCTGATATTGACGACATGGATCTGGCTCAATCTGGCAGGATTGCTGTTTCACCCGTTTGACCCCTACCCCTTCATCCTGCTCAATCTGGTTCTGTCCTGCATTGCCGCGCTACAGGCACCTGTCATCATGATGAGCCAGAGCCGCAAGGAAGCCAAGGACCGCCTACGCTCGGAAAATGACTACCAGGTCAATCTCAAGGCCGAACTGGAAATACGCCAGTTGCACGACAAGATTGACCACCAACTGGCACGCCAGTGGGAGCGGCTTGCAGAAATGCAGCAAATACAGATCGAGATGCTGGAGGAGCGCACGGGCAACAGGCCTGACTGAACCCTCCATACAGCAATCGAACGTCACGCAGATCGTCAGACCTGCACATCAAACCCGGCAAATTCGATGGGGCCGATTCAAATGGAAATTGCCCTGTCACCTTCATCGAAAAACAGCATGGAGGACGGATCCCAGCCCAAAGCGACTTCTGTACCGACATCAATCTGCGGCTGTCCGCGCAGCATCGCCCTGAACACCTCGTTGGCGTTATCCTTCCGGGCCACGGATACAACCGTGAAGCCACCGAGGGGTTCAACGGAGACGACCTGAGCTGGTTCTCCAAGATCCTTATCGGATCGATCCCTGATTTTCAGGTTTTCCGGGCGCAGACCTATCCTCTTCGTGCCAAGAGGAACATTTTCCGATTGCAGGTCCAGCAGCCCGTCACCAGCCGTCCATGTCTTGCCATGTTCTTCAACATTGAACAGATTGATTCTTGGCGCACCCAGCAATGCTGCCACATAGCTGTTTGCGGGTTGATCATAAATTTCGATGGGCGTGCCGATCTGCTCGACATGACCGTCCTTCAAGATAGCCATCCGGTCGGCGACAGACATGGCCTCTTCCTGGTCATGCGTGACATAGACCAGCGTATGGCCGATTTCCCGCTGTATGCGCTTCAGTTCCACCCGTGTTTCTTCGCGAAGCCGCGCATCAAGCGCAGAGATCGGATCGTCCATCAGATAGGCCACCGGATCGCGAACCAGTGCGCGTGCGATCGCTACCCGTTGCCGCTCACCGCCTGACAATTGTGCCGGCGGTTTGTGCAGTATGTGCTTGATATGCAACTTGTCGCTGGCTTCCTCCACTTTTGCGCGGATTTGCGGCTCGGGAATGCGCCGTTCGACAAGCGGAAAACGGATATTGTCCAGCGCAGTCATATGCGGAAATAGCGCCAGGTTCTGAAATACCATCGCCATGTTCCGTTCCGCAGCCCCGAGTTGCGTCACCTTCTGACCATCGATGTAGATGTCGCCGCTGTCAGGCGAATCCAGCCCCAGCATCAGCCTCAAAATGGTTGTCTTTCCGGACAGGGGCGGACCGAAAAAACAGAAGAATTCATTGTCCTTGATTTCAAAGGAAACATTGTCGACCGCCAGGGTATCACCGAAGGCTTTGGTCACGTTCTCGAAGACGATGCTCGCCATGGCTAACTGATCCTTTTTCCCGACGCGGCTTCGAACAGGCGCTCTGAGCCCATTGCCGGCCTGAAAGCGACTTGGCTGTCCAACATGACCTCAACATCATTCTCGAACACGGCCTTGACCTCACAAACGTCCTTTCCCAGATGCAGGATTGTGCGCGCGCCAATCCGTTCCAGAAAAGTCGCGGGCAACGTAAGTCCACCGGGCTGCGTGTCCAACTCCACTTCCTCCGGGCGAAAGCCGAAGACAACGTCGCGGGATTTGACGGCCTGGGTCGCAGTCGCCAGACTTTCAGGCAATTCTATTTTCTGTTGCAATTCGGCAAAATTCACAAACAGCCTGTCCCCTTCAGAGACAAGACTGCCCTCCAGAAGATTCATGCCCGGAGCGCCTATGAAGTTGGCCACGAACACGTTTGCCGGGTTGTTATAGACTTCAAGCGGCGTCCCGATTTGCTGCAGCACACCCTGGTCCATCACGGCAATCCGGTCGGCCATGGTCATGGCTTCCAGCTGGTCGTGCGTGACATAGACCATGGTTTGTTTGAAGCGCCGCTGAAGCTGCTTCAATTCGTAACGCATCACCGACCTGAAGGCCGCATCGACGTTGGACAAAGGTTCGTCCAGAAGAAAAATCGCCGGTTCAAGCACCGCCGAGCGTCCGATTGCGATGCGCTGCAGAATATTGACTGAAAGGCCGGCGGTCGGCTTTTCAAGCATGGATGTCAGCTCCATGAAGCTGGCCATTTCGTTTGCTTTGCGTTTACGCTCCTCCGCCGGCAATCCGTTCATCCGGAGGCCATATTCGAGATTTTGCCTGACCGTCATATGGGTGAAGATCGCGTAATTCTGGAATACGAATCCCACCCCGCGTTTGCCCATCGGTACCCGGGAGACTTCACGGTCGCCGAAATGGACCTTGCCCTCTGTTGGCTTCTCCATACCGGCGATGATGTTCATCGTCGTCGACTTGCCGCAACCCGACGGTCCCAGCAAAGCCAGAAACTCGCCATCACGGATGTGCAGGTTCATGTTTTCGATCGCGGTAAAGCTTCCGAAACGCTTCGTCAGATTCTCCAGACGAATGTCACTCATGCCGCAACCTCACGTTTCTTGCGTTGAAGAAAATACATGGCAAGACCTGCGATGACCGACAATGTGAACAATATCAGCAGCGCCAATGCCGCAACATAGCCCCATACAAGTTCCTGTGTGGTGATCTTGAATATGAAGACCGATATGGTTTCGGTGGCAACCCCCGGCCCCCCTGCCGTCATGATGTAGAGCGTGTCAAAGATCTTGAACAACTCAATCGTACGGATCGCGAGAGCGATGACCATGATCGCCTTGATCTTCGGCAAGAGAATGGTCAGGAACCTTTGCCACGGCGATGCGCCCAACAGCGTCGCGGCCTTGAGCTGTTCGCTGGGAACGCCCAGCAGACCCGCCAGGAGGATCAGGAACATCAGCGGCGTCCATTGCCAGATATCCGAAATGATCACCGCAGCAAGTGCCAGATCTGGATCGGACAGCCAGCTGATTGCAACCTTGGTCCCCAAAGCCAGCGATAACAGCTGGTTGATGGGGCCACCCGACTGAAACAGCAGGAAGAACATATAACCCGCCACCGCCGGCACGATCATCATCGGCACCAGAAGCGCAGAATAGAACAGGCGTTTGGCCGGGAACTCGTCCATGAAGAGAAGCGCCATGGCCAGCCCCAGGAAAAACTCGATCGGCACCGCGACAATGATGATGAAGAATGTGCGCCAAAGGGCACCATAGAAGCGATCATCATCCAGCAGATCGGCATAGTTGGCCAGGCCCGACCACAATTGGTAGGCCTGTGGCCACCGGACCCCGGTGAGCGGCGTCCAGTCCGTCAGGCTGATGTAAAGCTGCATCAGCAAAGGAAACAGAGCGATGAACAGCACCAGAATTTGGGCAGGCAGCGTCAGATAGAGGCCGAGGCGATTTTTTCCGTAGGCGTGGAAATGCGAATCCGTCTTTTCCACAGTTCCGCTGGCCACGGGTTTCGCCGTATCATCAACGTTACTCATTGTTTCAAGGCTCCGAAGGTTAGACCGCGAACGAGATGTTTCTGAATTGCAATTCCGAAGATCACCGGAGGAATTGCGGCGATCAGGCCCAGCGCTGCCTTGGCACCGTAAAGTTGCCCGGTCATCGAGGATGACAGGGACGCCATGTAGACGGGAATAGTCACCCACTCGCGCGTCGTCAGCATGAGTGCAATCAGATAGTCCGACCAGTTGAGGATGAACACCAGAAGCGCGGAACTGGCGAGCGGTCCAGCCATCATGGGAAGCGTAATCCGCGTAAAGACCCGAAATCGGCTGCAGCCTTCGACAAGTGCTGCCTCTTCGATTTCCTTGGGCATCTCATCAAAATAGGTTTTCATCAGCCAGAAGGAGAATGGCAGGGTCACGATGCCATAGATCAGCGACAGCCCCCACCAGGTGTCAACCAGGTTCAGGAATGTCCACATGATCATCACCGGTATCATCACGGCAAGCGGCGGAAAGAGTCGCAATTGTATGAGCGCCAACGGCAGGTTTTTGCCGTAATTGTAGCGTGACAGACCGTAGGCAGCAGAGGTTCCGACGACCATGGCGATCAGCGTGCCGATCACCGAAGATAGCAGCGACGCCAGTATTGCCCGGCCGGCCGTTCTCTCCAGTTCGACGATCAAAGCGTTGGTGTTCTGGCCAAATATGAAGCGAAAATTGTCCAGTGTCGGCGCCTTGGGCCACCACGTAAGGTCAGCGCCGGAAGCCGTCCACTCCGCAATCGGTTTGAATGCCATCGAGATCATCCAAAAGACGGGTATCATTGCGAAGAATAGGGCTATCAGGACCAGACAATAGCGAATTAACTCAAATATTACGGAGCGTTGCATGACATACCGGCCTGTTGATGTGCAATTGAACCGGCCACCGGGGTTACATGAAACCCCGGCGGCCACTGCCTTGGGAGTTTAGCCCAGGGGGTCAAGGATCGTTGGCCAGGCCGCGTTGTTGGCGCGAATGGCGGCAACAAGTTTTTCCTTGCCTGTTCGCCGTGTTATTCGGCTCCACTGCTTTTCCGTATCAGCCATCGCCTGTTCCGCCGTCTTGCTGCCGGTCAGCGCTGCCATGAGATTCTCGTCGAGTGCGTTGTGAAACGCAGTCGCGCCGGGATAGTTGATCGTCGGAACGGCGCGACGCACGGTCTCCTTGATCGTCTCGACGTGGTAGTCGTGATAGGTTCTCATGACCAATGGATCGGAAAAATTCGCCAGTTGGAACGGATCGAAATAGCCGGCCGGATTGGCGGTCATCCAGGTGTAGATCTTGCTTGATCCCAACCACTGCAGGAACAGGTAACAGATCTCAGGATTCTCCGCCTGTGTCGAAACAGCCGAAGTCAGACTGAACCAAAGCACCGATCGACGAACCAGCTTGCCGTCAATCTCGCGTCCCGGCGGCAGCATCGAGCCCATTTTGCCGGTGACCTTGGAGCCTTCATTGGCTGCGTTGTCGAGGAATTTCGGCATGTTGGAGAATGCACATGTCATGGCCGTTCCGCCAGACGCCATGTTGCCGTACTGTTCAGGCCAGCCCCATGAGATCGCGTCAGGTGAGTGATAATCCAGCGAGTCAATATATTCCTGCGTTGCCATCACGCCTTCGGCTGAATTGATCAGCGGCTCTGCATCATCACTCCACAGGAATCGGTTCGGCGAACCGGTGGAAACATAACGCTGATACCAGTTTGTGTAGCCCCATCCCTGGTTGCGCAAATCGGTACAACCGAACAATCCCTCATCGGGACGATGGAAAAATGCAGCGATGTCGTCGAGCTCTTTCCAGGTCCGTGGCTGCTGAAGTTCATAGCCGTACTTGCTCTGGAATGCGCGGCGCTCCTTGTCGTCACCGAACAGATCGGTGCGATAAATCCAGGTCTGAAAGTCGCCGTCCAGCGACACGCCGTAGTAGGAACCACTGTATTTGTTCAACAGGGAAACACCCTGTTCACCGCCGACATATCCCTCGGTTGGATGATCCCATTCGGGACGGTGTTTTTCGACATAGGCGTCAAGTTTCACAACGCCACCGGTTTCTGCAAGGTCACCCAGACGGTTATAGTCGAGTGTATAGATATCGTAGGCACCGGCCTTGGTGGAGATATCCTGGATCGTCTTGGTAAAGCCCTGACCTTCGGGAATCCCGATGATGTCAAGCGTGATGCCGGTTTCCTTTTCCCAAAGATCCTTGATCGAAGGCGCACCTTCGGGGAAGGGTTTTGTCAACTGACCGATTGATCCTTCGGAAAGCGCCAGCTTGATGCTTTTTGGCGCCGTTCCCTTGCCCACGATTTCCTTGACCGCCTCAATGGCGCGCCCTTCTGGAGAGTCGGGGCCGTATTGATAGAGCTCAGCACCGGGGAACCCTGTTGGACCACCGATCATGCCTGGCTCCAGGGCATCCGCGGCAAAACTTCTGCCGGGACGAATGAAGCTGGTTCCGAGCACGGCCCCAGACATCAATAGAGCACTTTTTCCGCCCAACTTCAGAGCGTCGCGTCTTGTGTGTTTGTTTGAAATAGTCACGTTTTCCTCCTCCTGTCGAATGGGATCCGATCGGGCCCGTTGCAGACGTCGATTCCACCCAGATTGCTTTACGACCGACTACGAAGATATGCCCCCGCCGAGAGTTTTGTCAATATTAAATCATATTTCTGCATATTTTTTCTCATAATATTGAATTTTTGACCCGCTTGCCTAAACGTGAAATAGGCTGATAATTGGGTTTGCATCCTGCGCAACCCCGTTTGGCGCCGATGCCGCCTTTCATTTAATTCTGAAGTTGAGGCCTATGAGACAGATTTCCAAATCCGAGCAAAGGCGCGCCAAGAGACAGGTTCTGCTGGCTGACGTTGCCGAGATGTATTTCCTGAAACAGATGACGCAGGGTAAAATTGCCAGGGAAATCGGCACAACACCTTCCAACGTCTCGCGGATGATATCGGACTGCCAGCGGCTTGGCATTGTCAAGATCACGATCAACCGATCGACGATAGAAGACAAGGATCTTTCGAACGAATTGATGGCTCGTTTCAAGCTCAAGGATGCACGTGTCGTCATTGCCGATGACACGGAGACCGGACAGATTTCGCGCAGCGTCGCCTCGACCGGCGCAGAGGTTTTGAAGGAAAACCTGATCGCCGGTGGAACAGTGGGCATCACATGGGGAAGAACCCTGCTCTCGATCATCGAGGCCTTTGGCAGTCCCATCGAAAATGGCGGTATCGTTGTACAATTGGCCGGTTCGGTTGGCGCCACCCATGAGGAATTCGATTCGCTTTCCCTCGTGCACCGGTTGGCAGGCTTGCTGGGTGCCCGCCCTGTTCACCTCAGCGCTCCCTTCATCGTGGAAGAACCCTCGGTGGCAACTTCGCTGATGCGAAACTCTTCCAATGCAGAGGCGCGGCGAATTGCGCTCAATTGCGACGTTGTCATCGTCGGTGTCGGCAATCTTGACCCACAACATTCCACCCTGCTCAACAGCGGACATGTTTCCCGCGAAGAGCGGGACAGCATCGTCAATGGTGATGCCGTGGGGGAGATCTGCGGGCACCCGATCGACATCGAAGGCAGACTGACGGCCCATGCGTTTTCCGAGCGGGTAATCAGCATCAAACCGTCCGAAATACTGGGCGCTCCAACGCGAATTGCAGTTGCGGCACGCCCCAACGTCGTGCGCCCCCTGCTGGGCGCTCTGCACGGCGGCTACCTGACCCATCTCGTCGTCGATACGGATACCGCCAATGGGCTTCTGGCCGAATGACAGACCCGTAAACATATTTATTTTCGGCACATTCCTGATAAAATATCATAATATTGAGTTTTTGTTTGCAACATTATGATTTTTTATTGACACATTCTCACGCCCGTTCTATTAATTTCACTCACCGGCCGACTACCCAATGACGGGAGCCGACTGGATTGATTGTCTGGAGAGGGTGGAGTCGAACAATGTCCAAGAACTGGATCCCGAGCGTTGAATCTGCTGCGCACAATATTCGCAAACGCGTTCTCGGCCTGACCATCAAGCAAAACGGTTGCTACCTGAGCCAGGCGCTTTCATCGGCCGAAATCATCGCCACATTGTATCTGCAGACTTTGGACCTGGCGCCTTCAACCGGCGACTTCATCCCCGGAAAGTTTTCAGGCGTGCCGGGATCTGCAGACGGCCACCCTGCCGGTCACGGTGGAAAATACAATGGCCGGGGTTCGGGCGCCATGGACCGCCTCATCATTTCACCTGCCCATTATGCGGTCGTGATCTATGCAGGCCTCGTCGAGGCAGGCCGACTTTCACAGGATGCCTTCGAGACTTTCAATACGGACGGCTCGACGATGGAGATGATCGGCGCTGAGCACTCACCGGGCTTCGAAATGACGACTGGCTCATTCGGCCAGGCACTTTCACAGGCCGGAGGCGTCGCGCTCGCACGGCGGCTCAGGAAGGAATCCGGCCGTGTTGTCGTTTTCATGTCGGACGGGGAGTTCGAAGAAGGCCAGACGTGGGAAGCACTGCAATGCCTGGCGCATTACAAACTCGACAATATCAAGGTCATTGCAGATGTGAATGGCCAGCAGGTGGACGGTCTGACCAAGGACGTCATGAACATCGAACCGCTGGAATCCAAGTTGCGCAGTTTCGGTGCATCCGTCAGCGTCATCGACGGACATGATCCGCAAGCGATCGATCAGGCTGTTCGTCACACCGAGACCGGAAAACCCCAGTTTGTGCTGTGCTACACCGATACCAGCAGGGGAATTCCGTTGCTCACCCCGAGAAAACCACATTTGCACTACGTTCGGTTCCGCGATGCGGCCGAAATGCAGGAATTCAGTGACTTTCACGCAGCCATGTAAGGATGACCACCGTGCCGGAATCGAACATTCACAATCGAAGTCTCGTGGCCTGGGCCAAGAACACCCCAGAAGCCGTCGTCCTTTCGGGCGACCTGACCGGTTCAACCGAAATCTCCGGATTTCGTGATGCCTATCCCGACCGGTTCTTTTCCATGGGAATGGCCGAGCAGAACATGCTGAGCTTTGCCGGCGGCCTCGCTCGCGAGGGCTATGTCCCTCTGGTTCACACCTTCGCGGTATTCATGTACCGGCGGGCGCTGGACCAGCTTTCAATGTCCATCTGCTATCCCAATCTGAAAGTGCGCCTCTTTGGCTTTCTTCCCGGCATCACGACGCCAGGCGGGGTAACCCATCAGGCGATCGACGACATCGGCGTGCTTTCGGCAATTCCCAACCTGACGATCCTGGAAGTCGGCGACGCGACGGATGTGGAAACCATGTTGGATCCCATCCATGCAATTGATGGCCCGGTCTATATCCGAATGATGCGTGGTCCGATCCGCCGACTGTTCCCCGCCGAAGAGTCACTCCAGATTGGCAAGGCCCGGGTCCTGTCCACCGGCGACGACATCGCGGTGATATCGTCCGGCGTTTGTACCGAGGATGCAATTGCAGCCGTCGCCTTGCTGAAAAGACAAGGCCTGTCGGTTGAACACGTTCATGTATCGACGCTGAAGCCTTTCGACGACCCGCAGATTTCACGAACCCTGGAAAAACAACGCTACGGCGTGATCACGATGGAAAACCATTCCGTCATTGGCGGTCTTGGCAGCTGCGTTGCAAACCGGATTGCCGAGGAAAAACTTTCGGTACGGCTCGCAAAAATTGGACTGCATGACACCTACGCCCATGGTGCTTCACACCCCTACCTGAAGCAGAAATACGCGCTGGACGGCGCCGCCCTTATCGCGGTGGCAGAGCGGCTTACGGGACAGGATTTCGGACTGGCAGACAGTGATTTGCCGGAGATTACGGCAACGCAGCAAAACCTGCGCTCCGCTGACCAACTGGAAGCGCTCTAGTGGAATTTGGCCCGGCAATCGATGACAAAACCACAGCCACGGGCGGCACGATCGGCCTGTCCATAGCTGGTGGCGCATCGCAAGGTTGTCACACTTTGGCAAAGGCATTGATGCCTGTATTTGCTGGACAGGTCGCGGCGTTTGTACGCCTTTTTCACAATCGGGTTGAACTGTCGGTCAAAGACGTGGCGAAACCGCCACAGATCGCCGGACAAAGGGAAGGTTTCCATGCGCCACGAAAAACTGCGTGAAGACGTTTGCAACGCCAATATCCAATTGGCCGAAACCGGGCTTGTTCGATGGACGTCCGGCAATGTCTCGGGTCGCGATCCAAAATCGGGCGAAATCATCATCAAGCCGTCGGGTGTGCTGTTCAACGAACTGACGCCTGAAAAAATGGTTGTGCTCGATGCCTCCGGACAATTGATCGAAGGCGATCTTAAGCCGTCCGTCGACAGCAGTTCACATCTTTACGTCTATCGCAATATGCCGACGGTTTTCGGGATCACGCATACCCATTCCAAATATGCCACTGCCTTTGCAGTTGCCGGAAAGTCCCTGCCCATTTCAACAACCACCCATGCCTGCCTGTTCGGTCGCACGATACCCTGCACCGGGCTTGCGACAATCGGCGAGGAGGAGATCGGCCGGGAAATAGTTGAGAACATAGCAGACGGAAGCGCGGTGCTGCTCAGGAACCACGGCGTTTTTGCCATTGGCAAATCAGCCTTTGATGCCCTGAAATATGCGGTCTATGTGGAAGAGAGCGCTGAAGCCAGCTTTCTGTCCTTCCAGCTTTCGGGTGAAATTCCTGTTCTCGATGACGATTTTGTCAGCAACTGCAGGAAGATGTATCTGACGGACTATGGGCAGAAGCCCTCATAGTTACCTCAATATATTGATTATGTTTTCGCATAATTATGAATACTAATTGACTTCGCTGAATGGATTTGACACGATATTAATATCCGGCAACGGATGTTCGGGAGGGACATAATGACTGCTATTCCTGACACGATCAGGGGGCCTGTGGTGCGCACCCAACATCCGCTTGTTGTTTCGATAACGCAATCTCGGGAGCACCATCATGGCGCAATATCTGCTCGGCATTGATATTGGATCTCATGAATCCAAAGGCGTTTTGACCGACACGTCCGGCAAGCTGATTGCGCAGGATGTTCGCAAGCACGAAATGCAACATCCCAAGCCTGGTCATGTAGAACACGACGTTGAGGCCGTATGGTGGGGCGAGTTTGCCTCATTGTGCAAAAGCCTGGTCGAAATGGCCTCTGTCGATGCCAAGGACGTGGCAGGCGTTGCAGTAAGCGCAGCCTTTGGCATGGTTCCGGTCGACGAGAACTGCACGCCCCTTCGGGCGGGCGGCATCATGTATGGTGTGGACACACGATCGGTCGCCGAAATCGACGAACTCAACAAGCGGCTCGGAGAAGAGCGCATCCTGCAGCGTTGCGGCAATCCGCTCTCGACCCAGCAGATGGGCACCAAGGTACTCTGGCTGAAAAACAACGAGCCGGACATCTTTGCCGCCGCACACATGTTTCTCCCCTCCTCCAGTTTCATTGTCGCGCGGTTGACCGGCGCCTTTGTCATCGACCATCTGCATGCCGGATTTTTCGGTCCTCTCTATGACCTGCAGCAACAGTGTTGGGGTGAGGATCTGTGCGAGGGTATCGTCGAGATCGATCGCCTGCCGAAAATAATGTGGGCCAGCGAGATCGCCGGCACCGTTACCCAGAAGGCAGCAGCAGAAACCGGCCTCGCCGTCGGCACACCCGTGACGGTTGGCACGTCTGATGTTGCAGCCGAAGCATTGAGCATCGGCGTCACGTCACCGGGCGAGACAATGATGATGTATGGCTCCACCGCCTGGATAACCCTGCTGGTCGAGGAACCCGTGCTTCACAAGGACCTCTGGGCATCTCCTTTCGTTTTTCCTGGCGTTTTCTGCCTGCATGGCGGAACCGCCACCAGTGGTTCGATGACCCGATGGATGCGGGACAACATCGCCAGCGAGATGGTATCAGCTGAAGGCGAGGGGCAACCGGAAGCCTATACGCGGCTGACCGAATTGGCAGAACAGGCGCCTCCCGGTGCGGGCGGGCTCGTTGTGCTGCCCTATTTCTCCGGTGAGCGAAGCCCGATCAACGACCCCTATGCCAAAGGCATGATTTTCGGTCTGCAGTTGCATCACGACCGTTCGCATCTGTATCGCGCAGCACTCGAAGGCGTTGGCTATTCGATAAACCACACGCTGCAGGTGATGCGTGAAGCCGGCGCCGATCCCAAGTTGATGTCAGCGGTTGGCGGCGGCACCAAGAGCAAAATCTGGCTGCAGTCGGTCTCCGACATTACCGGCGTGCCGCAGGAAGTACCGATGGTGACGCTCGGTGCCTCCTACGGCAATGCCTTCCTGGCTGGCTGCGCAGCAGGACTGATTGAATCGCCCGAGAAAATCCGCGATTGGGTCGCTGTCCGCGAACGCATATCGCCCAATGGGCAAAACGCAGATGTCTACGCCGGGCTGATGGATATCTATCTCAAACTCTATGAACGCAATGCCGACCTCATGCACAGGGTGGACAATCCCGCCCGATAACCAATGTGGCCAATCTGCGTCGCCGAAAATCGTATCGCAAGCACAAACGAAATGAAGAGGAAACAGGATATGAAACTGGCCAAAACAAGCTTCGGCTCATGGGCTTTCGCCTTCGGCCCCTTTGCGACCAATCCCTACACTTTTGAGGAGGTCTTGAAATTCGCCTCCGACAACGGCTTCGACGCCATTGAAATCAACGGCTTCCGGCCGCACCCGCATGCCGACGACCATGATACCGCTGCCGGCTGGGCACCGCTGAAATCCATGATACGCGATCAGTACGGTCTCGAGATATCAGCCATCGCCGGCGATTTCCGCTGTGCACCGCCCAGTCAGGTTTCCAAGGACACCTATATGAAGGAGTTCCGCAAAAGCCTCGAGATGTGCAAACATCTTGGCACGTCGATGACAAGGGTTGATACCATTGTGCCGCCAAACGCCTTGACGTCTGACGAATACAAGGCCCGTTTCGACAATCTGATAGAGAACTGGTCGGCCGCCGCAGATCTCGCGCGCGAATATGATGTGGTCATCACCTGGGAATTCGAACCGATCCTGTGGATCAACAAGCCCAAGGAAATCATCAGGGTACTCGACACGATCAATCATCCGAACTTCAAAGTCATGTTCGATACAGCCCACGCCCACATGATCTCCGTCGTCGGCCAGCATCAGGTTGGGGAGAAGGATACCCATCCAGGCGGCATCATCGGTTTCGCTCAGCAACTTGGCGACCATATTGCCCATTGGCATCTCATTGACTGCGTTGAGGACGACCAGCTCGACGATGGCAACTCCATTCATTCGCCCTTCGGCACAGGAGCCATCGATTTTGTCGGCTTCTTCAGCGCCATGAAAGAACCTCTGGAGAAGGCGCCTTACTGGACCTTCGATTTCTGCTCCTGCCCGACAACGGCAGAAGACGGCAAGGATGCGATCCCCTTCATCAAGAAAATCGTGGCGCAGGTGGATTGATCATGCCCTACGTGAAGAATGACGATGTCAACATATACTGGGAAGAACATGGCAAGGGCCCGCCCCTTGTCATGATCGTCGGCCTCGGCGCCGATATCAGCGTATGGGAAATGCACCTCAACCACTACAAGACCATGTTCCGCTGTATCCTCGTTGAGAACCGCGGGATCGGCAAGTCCGACAAGCCCCCTGCACCCTACAGCACGCAGGACATGGCAGCGGATGTTGCCGCGGTCATGGACGACGCCGGGGTGGAACAGGCACATATTCTGGGTGTGTCGATGGGCGGCGCCATCGCCCAGACCTTTGCCTTGGACTATCCCTCGCGCGTGCAATCGCTGGTCCTGGTCAGCACCTGGGCAAAGCAGGACAACTACGGCGAAATGATCTGGCGCCACTTCAAATATGTCCGCGCGCATGTGCGTCCCGAACAATGGATGGAGACCCTGCAATTGTGGATCTGGGCGCCGGCGTCCGTCGAAGCCAATCTCGAAGGTATGCTGGAAGCCCAGAAGGCGACCGCCCTCAACCCCAATCCGCAGCCGCAACACGGCTTCGAAGGACAATGCGACGCCAGCATTGCCCATGACAGCAGCAACCGG
>JARGOF010000053.1:36447-36682 GCA_029212415.1 Rhizobiaceae bacterium
TTTGATCACCGTCGGTGAGAAGGATATTTTCACCCCGCCTTACATGTCTGCAGCCCTGCATGCTGGCATTGCGGGCTCTCACCTCGACATTTATGAAGGTTGGGCGCATGTCCACCATTTCGAGGATCTGGAGCACTTCAATGAGACAACCGCCAATTTCATGATGGAGCATTCGAAATGACGATCCGGTTCGGGTGCCAGACATACACCTGGCAAATGAGCGGTGAGCGCTATC
>JARGOF010000008.1:0-73396 GCA_029212415.1 Rhizobiaceae bacterium
CATAGAGTTCTGCGTCGCCGGTGCTGCCGACATTCAGCGACAGCGGATGGAACCAGTGCCTGATCGTCAGGCTGACCCAGGCAAATCCCAACAGACCACTGACTCCAAAGGCAATGCGGCTGTAAAGAGGCCGGCCCCCGGCACTGAGATATCCCAGCGCGCCATAGAGCAAGCCGGTCAGGAAATAGGCAAAGAGAAGCTTGTTGAAGATCGCACCCGCGCCAATGGTCTCTCCGGTCAGAAGTGGATTATAGGCCACAAGCAGTCCGGTGACGGCAGCGGCCATTCCGGCAAAGCCCAGAATATCCACGAAGGCCCGAAGCGTCGTGCTGCTGTTCGTCCGTTTGAGGCGCAGCAGACCCAATGCCACGCCGCCGCCCACAAAGACCATCAGAGCTGCTTCGGAAAGTGTGTCGATGCGGGTGAAAACCTGGGTGGGATCGAGTGCGTGCAGGCTGACAATGGCGATTGCCGCCGTCGTGGTGGCAACCGCCACGCCCTCCATGATCTCCAGCCAGCGGTCGCGTTTTTGTGTGCCGAGCAGCCAGGCGGCAAGCACAAAGCCTGCAGCAGGAATGCCGTAGCCATAGAGAAGCCAGTTGAAAATCGGCGTGGTTCCCGGCGCGTGCCCGACAATCGATGGGTCCCAGACGATGCGGGCCACCCAGAGGAGCGCCGGAACCAGCGTCAAGGCGCGAAGGGCCGGTACGGGACGATAGGTGTAAACCCAGGCGGTCGCAGGCGCCATCAGAGCCAACGCCACAGTCAGTGCGCCCTGTTCAAGCAGCATGCACAGTCCCAATGCAAGGACACTGAGCGAAGCCACCAGATAGGTGGCTGTCACACCATCGCGGCCCGGTTCTTCCCGCGCAATGCGTTTGTCGGCGAACATCGCAATGGCATAGAATGCCATGCACAATACCAATGCCATTGAACCGTAACGAACAGATATTTCGAGGAAATCCGTCCGCGCATAGGCAACAGCGAGGATCAGCGCTGGAACAAAGGCGCCACCAAAGGCAAGCGGCACCCTTGAAGCAGATCGCATGGCGCCCAGATAGCCGAGCACACCTGCAAGCAGGCTCAGGACGGCACCCAGAACGGCAAAAGTTGAAAACATGCTCTGTTGGTAGCCCGGCAATGTTTCTGGATCGATGCTTTGCTGTTGTGCCAAACCACTCGCCAAAGTCTGCAGGTTCTCAAGGGAAAAATGCCAGGAACTGTAACCCAGAACCGTGATGACAGCGGCGACCGGAACAATCATGCGAATGGACGACCAGTAGAATGCTGCTGCGAAGGGTATGAACACACCCAGGAGCAGGGCTATGACGACCCCCATGCCCGTTCCGGTCGTGACATATCCTGACTGCAGCAGCAGAACGAGTGACAGCAAGGCGACGGCAATCTTGTCCGTTCCGACAAGGTCCTGCTGCGCGCGCGCATAGAGACTGGCGACAAACACATAGAAAACAATTGCCCAGGATGCCAGGATATAAAGACCAAGAACCGGGCGATCTGCAAGTGAGGCAAAGCTGAAAAGAACCAGACCGAAAAACATCAAGCCCAGTGCTGCAATGATGGCAAGCCAGCGCCAGAGCCTGAGGCGCCCGACGCCGAAGGCGGCAAGGGATACTGCCAGAGCATAGATGGCAAGCCCTGCAGCGCTCGGTTCGCGCGTGTCGACCAGGAAGGGCACAAAATAGCTGCCAACGAGGCCAAGCGCGGCAAGCAATGGCCCATGCAGCAGTGCGGCAAACATTGTGCCCACGGCAACGATACCCAGTGCGACAAAGGCGGTAGGTGCGGAAAGAAAACCATAGAGCTGATAGGCGGAATAGATCGTCGCAAAGGCGCCCATGGTTCCGGCGGCCGTGAGGATTGCCGGTATATTGGCGCTTTCAAATCCGCCGATCGAATAGGCGGATCCCCGCCTGCGCGTCCATTCCCCAACGCCGCCAAGCGCCAGTGAGAACAGGCCCCCCAGAAGGATCCGCATTGCCGGCCCCAACAGACCCTGTTCTATGGAATAGCGCACCAGGAATACCCCGCCCAGTGCAAGGGCAAGGCCGCCAACCCAGACCGCCCATTTGGCGCCAACCGTCTCTTCAAGAGAACTGCCGGATGTTGCCGGCTGGGAACTGACGCTGTTTTCGGTGGCATCGCTTTCTGGCGAGGCATTTGAAGCGGGTGTGGTGACGGCTTCCTGATCCGGTTGTGATGGTTCAGGATCGGCCGGTTCTTCGACGACAGCAGGTTCTGCAGGCTCCATTTCCTGCGATAGCTGAACGGAAGAAACAGGCTGCGTAACCGACCTTTGAAGCGTCTCCCGGAGCAAATCAACTTCGCGCTGAAGCCGCCTCACCCGAACGAAAGCGATGGTTCCCAAAATCGGCATGACAACCAGTGCAGCAAGCAGCAGCAACACGAGCGGGATGAAATCAAACATTCTGTTGCACCGTATCCCTGTCTGCCGTCAGCACCAGAATTATCACTGGATTGGTACGACTATCCCATAAAAGGGTGACATGTCCTAAGCGTCTTTTTCCAGCGCTTCCATCACTGCATCCAGCCGGTCCTGCCCCCAGTGCATCTCACCATTGACATAAAAGGTTGGCGCACCAAACGTGCCTCGTGCAACCGCCTCTTCCGTATTGGCGCGCAATTCATCCTTGATGGCCTGATCCTGAGCCAGATTGGCAATTTCAACAGCCGGAAGTCCCGCCTTTTCCATCAATTCCATCACAACTTCAGGCTTGGACAAATCCTCCCCTTTTGCCCAGGCGCCGTCGAACATCAGCGCCATATAGGGATCAAGAACCTCTGGGCCCAGCTTTTCGGCGGCAATTGCACCACGCATCACCATGATCGTATTGAGCGGGAAGGACGGGTTGACCGAAAATGCGAAGCCGTGCTTGTCGGCAGTGCGCTTCATGTCATCGAACATCCATTTGCCCTTGGCGGCAATCAGCACCGGGCTGGAATTGCCCACAGCCTTGAAGACACCACCAAGCAGCATCGGTTTCCAGCGAATCTCTCCACCGGCAGCACTGACCATGGCGGGCAATCGCTTGAAGGCCAGATAGGACGCGCTGCTTACAAAATCATAATAAAAGTCGACTGTCTTGGCCATGATATACCTTCCGCTTGATGCGCTTCACTGGATTGAAACACACATTGTATTGCAAGAGATAAATTACGTTTACGTAAAAGACAACGGCCCGCCTATCAAATCCGCAGCCCTGGTCAGGCGAATGTTACGTCCAGAAACATCATGAGCACCAGACCGATGGTCAGTCCGGCTGTTGCGGCCTTCTGGTGACCGTGCCGGTGTGTTTCAGGGATGATCTCGTGACTGATCACGTAAATCATCGCACCGGCTGCAAAAGTCAGTCCCCATGGAAGCATCGATTGGGAGATGCCGACTGCACCTGCACCAAACAGGCCCGCAACCGGTTCTACGAGACCACTCAGGCCGGCGATTGCGAATGCATAGAATTTTGAATACCCTTCCGAGCGCAGAGCAAGCGCCACAGCCAGACCTTCCGGCGCATTCTGCAATCCGATGCCAATGGCCAATGTTGTGCCGGCGTTGATGTCCCCACCGCCAAATCCGATGCCGACGGCCATTCCCTCCGGAATGTTGTGCAGGGTGATGGCCAGAACAAACAGCCATATCTTTGACAGCCGGATTGCATCCGGTCCTTCCCGGCCCGAGATGAAGTGCTGGTGGGGAATGCTCTCATCGAGGAGATAGATTGTTGCAACACCCAGAATGATTCCTGCTCCGGCAACCAGCGCGGGAATTGCTCCCGCTCCGTAAAGCGCGGTCGAGGCCTCTATGCTTGGAATGATCAATGAGAAAAAGGAGGCGGCCAACATGACGCCTGCGGCAAACCCCAGGAGGGCGTCGTTCCACTGACGGGCAACGGGTTTGCCAATCAGAATCGGGACTGCGCCCAGCGCGGTCATCAAACCGGCAGCCAAACTGCCGACAAAGCCAAGCATGACATTATTCATGGGAAATACCGTGCGGCCAAGGTGCAAATCGCCCGGTAATTCTTATTCATCCTGCAGCAACATTCATCCCTCATTGCGCCAGATTTTCTTCACTTCAGCTGGAACCGATCCGCCCAGTTCCTTGGTAATGGCCTCAGACGTGCGCCAGAGCGCATGGACAAATCCTGTTTTTGATGCCGCGTTCATGCGGGTAACCGGCACGGCTATGGCGATCGCGCCCGTGGCCTGATTTTCATCCTGATAAAACGGCACAGCCACTGAACTCACATCAACCTCAACAGCTTGATCAGAAAAAGCAAATCCGGCACTGCGTATTGTTTCAACCCGTGCCAAAAGCAGTTTTGGATCGGTGATGGTGTTCTCGGTAAAACGCGCCAAGGGTTCGACAAGTGCATTTTTGACCAACGCCTTGTCGCCAAAAGCCAACATCGTCATGCCTGACGCAGTGGCATGGAAAGGTATCATGTCCGCCAGATCAAAATACACCCTTGTACCACCGGAACCGGCGTCCCGGTAACAAAGCGGCGACAGGCGATTGCCCTGCAGCAGGGATGCATGGACAAGCTCGCCCAGTTCCTCTGACAGGCTATTCACTCGATTTGCGATGATGCGGCTGGTCGGAAAGGACTTTTCACGCAAGAATGACAGACGCAGTAGCGCACTGCCCAATCGGTATTTTCGTGTCTTTGAATCCTGTTCCAGAAAGCCGTTGCGCTCCAGTTCCGTCAGATACCGGTGAACGGTCGCCTTGTCCTGGCCCGACAGCCTGGTCATTTCCACAAGGCCGATCGACGGGGTCAACTCTGTAAAGTGGTTCAGTAAATTCAGAGCCTTTGTAATCGTACCCATAGGCTTTTGCTTTCCAGTCTCTTCGTCGTTCAATTTCAAGAACCATCAATAGTGACAGGATTCAAAAGTGCCATCAACAGGTGAATGAGACACATGGTTTGAATATCGAACCATAAAATACACCAATCGTCTTACAGAGCAGTCCTCCCCGGCAGCCGCCTTGTAACACTGCATTGCTCAGCTGAAACTGTTTCAAATGCTGCATTCGCGGTTTCTTGATGCGGGATTTACTGAATCCTAATGGTGCTGTTCTACCATCGGGTACGAGTATAAAGCGGGCTAGTTGTGTAATGAGTAAATTGTCTTCGCATTTATTGTCAGCGGCATTTGTCAGCGCGTCCATTCTTCTGGTCGCATCGGCAACCCCGGCATTGGCCACCAAAAACAAGACCCAGACGCCGGAAGAGATAGCGGCGGTTTTACCAAAAACCAAACCTTCCGAACCGGTTCTGATGTTGGTTTCCCTCGACCGTCAAAGCATGCAGGTTTATGCTGGTGACACGTTGATGGCGCGATCAAAGGTCTCCAGTGGCAAAAAGGGGCACCGCACACCGACCGGCATTTTCAGCATATTGCAGAAAAACCGCCACCATCATTCCAATATCTATAGCCAAGCACCGATGCCCTACATGCAGCGGTTGACCTGGTCCGGCATAGCGCTGCACGAATCCAGCAGCGTGCCCGACAGACCGGCTTCCCATGGATGCGTGCGGCTTCCAGGGGCCTTTGCCAAGCAGCTTTTTGGTTACACGAGAGCCGGTGCACATGTGCTGATTACCGATGAGGAACTTTATCTGTCTCCCGTTTGGAGCCGTAACCTGTTTTACCCGGACGTGCAGCCTGACAATCGGATTGCACGGTTCAACCAGCCGTCAGCCGGCATGTCGAAGCCCATCCAGCGCGCCGAACCGCCGATGGCGATCAGACTGGCGCAGAATACAAAGCTGCCATCAGAAAATCTGAACAAAGATGACAGATCGGTCGGAGATAATTTTGTCCTGCGTAGTTCCTTGAACCGGCCGTTCGGAAGTGGTCCCGACGATGATGGTTTTGAATTGCCAAAGTCCACCGACCCCATTCGCATACTCATTACCAGGCGAACCGGACGGGAACTGGTGCGTGACATCCAGACCATGCTGAACGAACTTGGCTTCGATGCAGGCAAGGAGGACGGGTGGATCGGACGCGATACCGGAAATGCCATCATCCGGTTTCAAAAAAGCCTGGAGCTTCATCCGACGGGGTCTGTTTCTCTGGAGTTGGCCCGCCTGCTGCATGCCCAATCCCGTGATGGCGACTTTCCGGTTGGACGTATTTATGTGCGACAGAACTTCAAGCCACTGTTTGACGCACCCGTTGGGCTGAAGGATCCGAAGCATCCTCTGGGTACGCATTTCCTGTCCGCCCTCTCCTCCCCGGAGGATACCGACAGACTGCGCTGGATTCATGCAGCCTTGCCGGATATAGCGGAAGAAACGCCCCTGTCGGATATCGAGCTTGCTGAAGGGCCCAATATTGCATCAGCGCCCTCGATACATGATACGCTGCACCGCATTGAAATGCCGCAATATGTGCGTGACCGGATAACAAGCATGATTGTGCCCGGATCATCGCTGGTCATCAATGACGGCGGGCTGAACAATGAATCCTTCAAAGGCACGGACTTCATAGTTCTGACCAAAACAGCTGCCAAAGATTGACGCAAGCGGGCGCGCATTATAAAGGACCAACAAAACTTTACTTCGCAATCGCGAAGCAACCGTAGCGCGCGCGGTTCAAACTCGGCGCCTTTCGAGAAAGATCTGTTTTTGATGTCTCCCTTTGAGCACGCCCACCCGGCGCTCGATTCCGCGTTGACCAAACGTGGCTATACCGCACTGACACCGGTGCAATCTGCTGTTCTTGACGAAAATCTGCAAGACAGGGATCTATTGGTCTCTGCCCAGACCGGATCCGGCAAGACCGTGGCATTCGGCCTCGCACTCGCCGGTACAATCCTCGCAGAAGATGCAAGACTGGGCGCAGGCCGCCTGCCGCTTGCTCTGATTATCGCACCGACACGCGAACTGGCGCTTCAGGTGAGCCGCGAGTTGGCATGGCTTTACGGTGAAGCCGGCGCCAGAATCAGCACATGTGTTGGCGGAATGGACCCGCGCGCCGAACGTCGTGCCCTTGAACGTGGCGCGGATATCGTTGTCGGCACACCCGGACGGCTGCGCGATCATATCACCCGACGGGCGCTTGATCTGAGCGAATTGCGCGCTGCAGTGCTGGATGAAGCCGATGAAATGCTTGATCTGGGTTTTCGCGAAGACCTGGAATTCATCCTTGATGCCGCACCGGTTGAACGTCGCACATTGATGTTTTCTGCAACCCTGCCGCGCGAAGTCAACGCGCTTGCCAAACGGTTTCAGAAAAACGCAGAGCGCATTTCGGTCAACAGTGAAAGAAGTGCGCATGCTGATATCGAATATATCGGCCATACTGTTGTCGCTAGTGAACGCGAAAACGCCATTATCAACGTCTTGCGCTATCACAACACAACACGATCCATCGTCTTTTGTGGCACCCGAGAAAATGTCAAACACCTGACGGCAAGGCTTGGCAATCGCGGCTTTTCAACGGTTGCGCTGTCTGGCGAGTTCACCCAGGCCGAACGTACTCATGCCTTGCAATCCATTCGCGATGGGCGCGCCAATGTCTGCGTGGCAACCGATGTTGCCGCCCGCGGCATTGATCTGCCGGAACTTGATCTGGTCATCCACGCGGATCTGCCGAATAATCCTGATACTTTGCTTCATCGCAGCGGACGTACCGGACGAGCCGGACGCAAGGGCGTGTGTGCACTGGTCGTGACCAATTCGCGCAAAAGGGCGGCTGAACGGCTGATCCGACTTGCCAAGGTCGACATCAAATGGATTCCGACACCCAATGCCTCTGATATTGCGCGACTGGATAATGAGCGGATCATTGAAAGTCCGTTTTTGAAAGACGAAATGGATGACGATGAGCGGGGCTTTGCCGAAGCACTGCTCAAGAATCATAGTGCCGAACAGGTTGCAGCAGCATTCTACCGGCTTTCCAGGTCGAATCTTCCAGCGGCTGAAGATCTTTCCGATATCCCGGAATACAAATCCCGCGACAGAGCAGACAGGTCAGAGCGACCAGACAGGTCCGAGCGGCCAGGCAGAAGAGACAGGCCGGATAGACAGGAACGGCCGGACAGGCCTGACCGACATGAAAAAAAGCCAAACCTGCGCAACGATTTTGACAATGGTGGCTGGTTTCGAATCAGCGCCGGTCGCAAGCAGCGCGCCGAACCGCGCTGGCTGTTGCCGATCATCTGCCGCTCAGGTGGCGTTGATCGCAACTCGGTCGGGGCCATTTCCATCAGAGATGGCGAAACGCTTTTTGAGATTCATCCCGATAAGGTCGAATCCTATCAGCAAATGGTTGGTGAACAGGGCTGTGTCGAGCGCACCTTGAAGATCGCATTTGTCGGCAAGGGCGACCAGGCTGCAAGCGGGGAGAATTCCGGTTCTGCGGCGCAAACAGACAAACCCCGATCTGATAAGCCCCGTTCGGACAAGCCGCGGTCAGACAAGCCGCGTTCGGACAAGCCGCACAAGAAAAGCAAACCGAAGCGCCAGGACGATGTCCCACCGGTTGAGGACATCACCGACACCAGATCTGCCAAGGCAAAAAAATTCAAGGCAAGGAAGCGGCCCCTGACCCCGGACTCCTGAAGCCCCGGTTCATAAAGGTCGGGCTGTTCAAGCCCTCCCGTGAAAACCGGCAGTGCGCCAATCTGGCGCACTCACGCTTTCTTTTCCCAGCGGCGATCATCGGTTTGCTGCCAATAGGTCAAGCTATGACCTGCCCCCTTGAGCGTTTTCCATTGGGTTCTCGCAGCCTCGACCTGCATCTGATCATGTCCGTCAAACATGAAGACTGCGCGCTCGTAGGACTCCAGTGCTGACGGCTCGGCACGATCAACAAGAAACCGCACCTGCGCTGCATTGGCGTTTTCGCCGCTGGTGCAGATGAGAATGGGCTGGATAGACGCATCGGGGGACGTTTCGCTGCCATGAGGCAGAAAACTGTCTTCCGCATAGGTCCATAATTGCTGGTCAAGCGCATCGCGCCTTTCAGCACTGCCAGTCTGCACAGCGACCCGCCAGCCCCGCCCCAGACTTTTTTCAAGCAAGGGCGGGAGAGCGTCTTCGACGCGCGATTCCGTCAGGTGATAGAAAAGTATTTCCGTCATCAGGATTCGTAATGCGTGCGGACCAACTCATTGAGCAGGCGGACACCGTAGCCGGGCGCCCATGAACGATTGATTTCTGTCAAAGGTGGCCCGAGGCCTGTGCCGGCAATATCCAGATGTGCCCAGGGTGTCTCATTGACAAAACGCTGCAGGAATTGCCCTGCGGTAATCGCACCGGCCATGCGTCCACCGATGTTTTTCATGTCGGCAAATTTGGAATCGATCAATTTGTCGTATTCCGGGCCAAGCGGCAGGCGCCAGACTTTTTCCTGCGTCAACGCGCCGGCCGCAGACAGTTTAGAGCACAAGTCGTCATTGTTGGAAAACAGTCCGGCATGCTGATGGCCCAGGGCAACAAGCACCGCGCCAGTCAAGGTTGCCAGATTGATCATGAATTGCGGCTTGAAGCGATCCTGACAATACCAAAGCGCGTCACACAGAACCAGTCTGCCTTCTGCATCCGTATTGATCACTTCAATCGTCTGGCCGGACATCGAGGTGACAATGTCACCGGGGCGCTGCGCGTTGCCATCGGGCATATTTTCGACAAGCCCGATAATGGCGACGACGTTGGCTTTCGCCTTGCGGGAAGCCAATGTATGCATCAGGCCCATGACGGCTGCTGCGCCACCCATGTCGCCTTTCATGTCTTCCATTCCCGCGCCCGGTTTCAAGGAAATGCCACCGCTGTCGAAGACCACCCCTTTTCCGACAAAGGCAATCGGCTTTTGTTTCGACTTGCCACCTTTCCATTGCATGATCGCCATGCGCGGAGGGCGAACAGATCCCTGGGCGACGCCGAGCAATGCGCCCATGCCCAGTTTCTTCATTTCCTTCTCGGTCAGGATTTCCACCTCGACACCGAGTTTTTCCAGATCACTGGCCTTCCTGGCAAATTCCACCGGCCCCAATATATTGGCTGGTTCATTAACCAGATTGCGTGCAAGCGTTACACCCTCAGCAATCGACTGCACGGCGGCATAGGCCTTTTTGGCTTCTGCGGCATGTTCGGTGACCAGAGTGATATTGACGGTCTTCGGTTTCGTTTCCTTGCCGTTGTCGCGGTTGCGTGTCTTGTAGGTGTCGAAATCGTAATTTCGCATCAACATGCCCAAAGCAATATCGGCAACATTGTCTGCAGAAACCGCGACATCCACCGCATCCACGAACAGGGTGACATTCTGTGCCTTGTTCATCTGGGCAAAAGCCGTTCCGCCAATGCGCAGCCAGTCATTGGCCTGCAATTCGCTCGCAGCGCCTGTGCCGACAATGACCAGGCGATCAGCCGGACTGCCGCGGGGAACAAGCATGTCTACGACAGCAAATTTCTTGCCTTCAAATCCGGCAATCTCCATCGCCTGCCTTGATATCGCCTCAGGGTCCACCATAGTGGCGCTGTCGGTGAGTAATCCGCCCTGGCTGCTCAGGAGAATGGCCAGTCCGCCCTTTATGTTGGCAGTCCGGGAAAAAGTAATGTTCAGTTTCTGTGACATAAGAACTCCAGAGTGGGATCAATCGGGTATTTTGGTCTTTTCCGTTGCAATGACAAGGCCACATTTTTTTGGCCAGGGAATTTGATGTCCCGCGCTGCATGAATGGCTCTTTTGCAGCAAGCCCATTTCTTTGAAAAAGAATGGAATTGGTAAAATGTTTTCTATGCCTCTTCGCTTGGTATCAGGTATAGGCTGCTATAGTATGTGCCTGGCCGCGGACGTCTGCGGTTACTCTGGAGGCACCCGGACCCCGCGCTGAATGAAACAAATTGAACGCTACATATTTCTCAGAGTTTTCACTCTGTCGATCGGGACCTTGGTAACGACCACCGTGATCGCTTTGACGACGCAGGTGCTGATTCGTGTCAATTTGTTGAGTTCCACCGGCCAGTCCTTGCTGACATTTCTCGAGCTTGCAGGACTTCTTATCCCCGCCATGGTGGTGATTGTCATGCCCTTTGCGCTGATGATCGGTGCTTCGCAAACACTTGGCACAATGAATTCTGATTCGGAGCTTGCGGTCATTGAAGCATCCGGCGGTTCACGTATGCTGACAGCGCGGCCCATTCTCCTTCTGGCTCTCCTCATGGCTCTGACGACATTGGTGACCAGTGTGGTCGTCGAGCCCTGGAGCAATCGGAAAATTCGCGACCTGCTGAATTCCGCCAGTGCCGACCTGTTTTCGGTCGCGGTGCAATCTGGCACTTTTCACGAGATTGAGGAGGGGTTGCATGTCCAGGTGGGTGAAAAACTTCCAGGTGGCAAGCTTGGCGGCATTTTTCTGTCTGACCGCCGCGATGAAGTATCCGATGTCCTTTATTATGCAAAATATGGCGCCTTTGTTGAGGACGATGGCAAGGACATTCTCATCATGTCGGATGGTGAATTGCACCGTAAATCCAATGAAGACGGAAAAATTTCCATCATCCGGTTTGCGACTTACGCGCTTGACCTCAGTCTTATTGGCGGGCGTGCCAGCAAAGGCAGTTCCTATTATGCAAAGGAACGGACAACGCGTTTCCTGCTCTCACCAGATCCCAATGATGGTTCCTATAAATATAAACCGAGCCAGTTTCGCGAGGAACTCAACAAGCGGTTTTCCGAATGGATGTATCCACTGCTTTTTGGCCTGATAACCGTCTATTTTCTCGGCAAGGCCCATACCAATCGCAACGAACAGGTATGGAGTGTCGTCACGGCCGCATCCATTGCGTTTGCCACACGGGGCTTCAGTTTCTATGCTGTGGATCAGTCGGGAACCAGCGAAGTTTTCGCCATTCTGGTGTTTGCAGTTCCCCTGGCAAGCATCGCGCTATTTTCTCTTCTGATCCTGACAAACTGGTCGTTTCGTCCGCCCAAACGGCTGGTTGAGCAAGTGGCCCGACTGGGGGCGGATCGTGACCCGCCAGCCGACACACCGGGCACATGGAATTCCGGTCTGAGCGGATCAGCACGAGGGGGTACGCAATGATTGGCGTGACGCTGTGGCGATACCTCTTCAAACGATATGTTGTCATGACCGGCTGGTTCATTCTCGGCATTCTGGCAATCATCTACATGATTGATTTTACCGAGTTCTCAAACCGAGCGTCGGAACTGCCTGGCTATACGATCTCGATCGGCCTGTTGCTTTCTGCTCTGCGCCTGCCGAATATCATTCAGGCGACCATGCCGTTCATCATCCTGTTTGCCTCAATGTCCGTTCTCTTGGTGCTCAACCGGAAATACGAACTTGTCGTGGCACGATCCGCAGGCATCTCCGCCTGGCAGTTTCTTTCACCGCTTTGTGCTGCAAGTTTTCTGATCGGCGTGTTCATGGTGACCGCGGTCAACCCGCTTTCCTCCCTTGCTCTGTCTTCCGTGCAGGAAATGGAACACGGCATTGGAATGCAGCGCGGCACAGTCGGCACGATTGAGAGAACCCCCTGGATCCGCCAGCGCACGAACGAAGGCATTACGATTATTGGCGCCAAAACCATCGCCCGCCGTGGTCTGTTGCTGGGTCAGGCAACCTTCATCCGATTCAATGATGAAGGCGGAATCGCCGAAAGACTGGATGCCAGGGAAGCTCTGTTGGAAAATGAGCATTGGGTTTTGACAGATATCGTCAGGGTGAGTCGCAATTCTCCGCCCGAATCGGTCGAACGTCTGGAAATTGCCACCAACCTGAAACCGGAATTCGTTGAAGAATCACTGGCATCACCACAATCGATATCTTTTTTTGCATTGCCACGGAAAATTGAAGTCGCCCGATCATTCGGACTCGGGGCCAATGCGTTTGCCATGCAATATCAATCTTTGCTGGCATTGCCGCTGCTTTTGGTGGCCATGACGTTGATCGCTGCAAACGTTTCTTTAAGATTTATTCGGTTTGGGCAGTCAGGAACTGTTATTTTGGCTGGCATCTTGGCCGGGTTTCTGCTTTATGTCGTCACAGTGTTGACAAAATCATTCGGGACCGCTGGTGTTGTGCCACCTATTGTTGCGGCATGGCTTCCGGTAATTGTGGCGTCAGCCCTTGGGGTAACGGTGCTTCTCCACAAGGAGGATGGATAGTGGAATCAGCCACGATCTGCGAAAGAAAAATGTTGCGTATCGCAGGACTGATTGCATTTATTGCAGCGGGCTTTTCGACGTGCGTTATTGTGCCGACCGCCGATGCGCAGGTCTCACGGGAAAACGGCAAGATTAAAGTCGCCACGTCTCCGGACGCCCGGTTGTTGCTTACGGCCAATCAGATAACATTCAATCAGGATAGCGAAACTGTCGTAGCAGAGGGCGCCGTTCAGGTGGACTATGACGGTTATCAGCTGGTTGCGCGCCGGTTGGAATATCACCAGCGCTCCGGTCGCCTGAAAGCCTATGGCGACATCGAAATGGTCGAGCCAGATGGCAATCGCATTTATGCGCAGGAACTGGATATCACAGACGATTTTGCCGACGGATTCGTCAATTCGCTGCGTATAGAACGTCCGGACAACACCCGAATCGTCGCCGATAGTGCTCAGCGCCTTGATGCGGAAAGCACAACACTGACCAACGGCGTTTATACCGCCTGTGACATTTGTGAGGAAAATCCGGAAAAGCCTCCCCTTTGGCAAATCAAGGCAAGGCGCGTCACCCAGAATGGCAAAACCCAGACGATTCGTCTGGAAGGTGCGCATTTTGAGCTTTTCGGAAAATCGATAGCCTATCTTCCCTATCTGGTCGTTCCCGATCACACGGTCAAACGCAAGAGCGGGTTTCTTCTGCCTTCCTTCGGTTACACCAAGGAAATTGGCGCAAAGGTCAAGGTACCCTATTATTTTGCACTCAATCCGCATTATGACCTCACCGTATCCATGTCTGGATTGTCGCGTCAGGGCTTTCTTGCCGAAGCAGAATTTCGCCAGCAATTTTCCAATGGCAGTCATACGTTGCGCGTTGCGGGCATACACCAACTGTCACCGGGCGCTTTCACCGCCGGGACTGTTGATGCGAATGAAACCACCCGCGGCCTTATCGCTTCACAGGCAGAATTCACCATCAACCCGATATGGACTTTTGGCTGGGACTTGATTCTACAAAGCGACAACAGCTTCGCAAATACCTACAGCATTACCGGATACGACGCGGTCACTCAGGTTTCAACGGCCTATCTGGAGGGCCTTACGGGTCGCAACTATTTTGATCTTCGCGCCTATTATTTCGATGTTCAGTCGACGCTTGAGAGCAGTATTGCCGAAGAGCAGCAACCTATCGTCCATCCTTCGCTGGACTATGGCTATACATTTGAAAAGCCCGTGGCTGGCGGCGAACTCAACCTCAATTTCAATGTCCTCAGTCTGACGCGCCGTGAGGCGGAATCCGATATCGTCAATGACCGCTATGCAGGGGTAAAGGGCAGCAACTCGCGGCTCACCGGTGAAATCGAATGGCAGCGCACATTCATTACCGAGGCCGGGCTGGCGCTGACTCCGTTGTTTGCCGCGCGTGGCGATGTCAACCTCCTCGATATCACCGCTCCAGGTGGGTACACAGGCCCGCTGACAAGCGATTCGACTGTCGGACGCGGAATGTTGACGGCGGGACTTGAAGCTCGCTATCCAATCCAGATGACGACAGACAACAGCTCCCATATTTTTGAGCCCATCGGCCAAGTCTATGCACGCAATGATGAGCAAATGGCCGGTGGCCTTCCGAATGAAGACGCCCAAAGTTTTGTTTTTGACGCCAGCACGCTGTTTGAACGGGATAAATTCTCCGGGTATGACCGCATCGAAGGCGGCACTAGAGCAAATCTGGGCGTACGTTACACGGGCACCTTCAACAATGGTGTGTCGTTGCGCGGAGTAGTCGGACAATCATTCCAGATTGCAGGGCTGAATTCCTATAGTACGCCTGACCTCGTCAATGTCGGAAGCAATTCCGGACTGGAGACGACGCGTTCCGATTATGTCGGCAGCGTGGGCGTGGATCTGCCAAGCGGATTTTCGCTGACGGCTGCAGCCCGGCTTGACAAGTCAACCTATGACCTGGAGCGCTCGGATATAGGCACCAGCTATATCAGCGATGCATTTAGCACATCGCTTGCCCATACGATGGTTCAACCGCAACCCGGCTATGGTTCATCGACAAGTCGCCATGAAATCAAGGGGGCAGCCTCTTTTCGACTTGCTGAAAACTGGCGCGCATTCGGATCCGCCAGCTACGATATTGAAAACCGCCTGATGTCTGATAATTCATTTGGTTTTGGATATGATGACGAATGTATCGCGATCAGCCTGTCCTATTCCCAGACCCGCGACATCGATCAGGCCGTTGATTGGAGCATTGGCGCCTCTATCAGCCTGCGCACCCTGGGTGATATTTCGTTCGGCTCAAGTACCTACTCGAAAACAGCCAATAGCTGGTAGTTCGTTTCTTCAATTGTGCAGAGCACTTCATGTTGACGGCTCAGGGAGGAGCCGTCATCATTCTGCCTAAAGGTCATGGGATTTACACCGGATCGTGTTTTTGAAAGAATGTCCGCCCGTGCGGCAGTGAGGAAAACAAATGAACATTGATCTTGTCTGGTTGTCCCGTGCAAAAGTCGTGAAAATGGCTTTTATGCTGGCCTTCACTCTTGTCGCCACAACCAGCTTGCCACATGTAACTCTTGCCAGCAGCATTGCAATTGTTGTCAATGACACCGCCATTACCACGATAGATATCCAAAGACGGTCGAAGTTGTTGAGCCTGCAGCGCGCCAAGGGAGACCTGAAGAAGAAAGCCCGTGAAGATCTGATCGAGGATGCGATCAAGATGAACGAAGCCAGACGCCTTGGAGCCGTGGTTTCCGACAGGCAGGTCAACCAGTCCTTCGCCCGTTTTGCCTCCTCAAACAAAATGTCCGTCAAGCAGATGTCACAGATGTTGAGTCAGGCGGGCGTCGGCGCTTCCCATTTCAAGGAGTTCATTCGTGTGCAGATGTCATGGCCCAGGGTTGTTGGCGCACGCTTTAACAACAGTGGGCAGATGAGCACGGAAGATCTGGTTTCGAAGATGCTGGAACGTGGCGGTGAAAAACCCACCACCACAGAATATATTCTTCAGCAGGTGATCTTCGTTGTACCGACCGCCAAGCGCAAAAGCATATTGAACAAACGCAAGCGGGAAGCCGAAGCCATGCGTGCACGCTTCGTCAATTGCGAAAGTACCCGGGATTTTGCGAAGGGATTGAAAGATGTATCCGTTCGTGACCTTGGCCGCGTGATGCAGCCAGCCCTGCCAGCCGAATGGAAAAGCCAGATCGAAAAAATCTCGACGGGCCAGGCAACAGCAACAAAGGTCACAGCGCGCGGTGTCGAATTCATTGGGATATGCTCCAGCGCAAAGGTTTCCGATGACCTTGCAGCCGAAATGGTATTTCGTGCAGAGGAAGCCCGCGAAAATTCGGACGGCGATGCCAATTCGAAACAGTTTCTGAAAGAACTTCGCGAAAAGGCGCGCATCAGCTATCGATGATGCGCGGCGCCATTTGCCGATGACAAATCCATGACAAACGCCAAAGGCGATTCCATGCCTCTTGCCGTGACGATGGGCGACCCGTCCGGGATTGGCCCGGACATAACATTGGCCATGTGGGACAAGCGCCGGGACATTGCTCTACCTGCGTTTTATGTTCTTGCCTGCCCTGCCCTCCTTCACGATCGCTCCCGCCAATTGGGTCTGAATTTGCGCATTCGCGAAATTGATCCTGAAGAGCCCACGTTGCCAGCAGATGATTGTCTGCCTGTTATACCTCTAACCAACACGGTTCGAGCGGTGGCGGGCGTACCTGATGCCGGCAATGCCAAAGCAATTGTCGAGTCCATTGAAAGGGCAGTCTCGCTGACGCTTGCCGGCAAGGCTAGCGCATTGGTCACCAACCCTATTGCAAAGTCGGTTCTGTATGAGTCCGGATTTCAATACCCGGGTCATACCGAATTTCTGGCTGAACTGGCGACCAGGCATTTTGGAATAGTCTGTCGTCCGGTCATGATGCTTGCCGGTCCCAAGCTTCGTGCGGTTCCCGTAACCATACATATTCCCCTGCGACAGGTGCCGGATCAATTGTCCATGGACCTGATCGTGGAAACAGCCCGCATCACCGCTGCAGATCTGCGGTCTCGTTTCGCCATCAAGGCGCCGCGGCTGGCGGTCTCAGGCATCAATCCACACGCAGGCGAATCGGGATCGCTGGGTCACGAGGAAGAGGAAGTCATCGTTCCTGCCATCAAGGCTCTGCAAGCCCTCGGTATCAATGCATTCGGGCCGCTACCCGCTGACACGATGTTCCACGATGCGGCGCGCGCCCACTATGATGTTGCCATTTGCATGTATCACGATCAGGCGCTCATTCCGGCAAAAGCACTGGGGTTCGATGATACGGTCAATACAACATTGGGACTGCCCTTTATTCGCACCTCGCCTGATCACGGTACCGCATTCGATATAGCCGGCAGTGGTAACGCCCGCGCTACAAGCCTCATTGCAGCCATCCACCTGGCGCAACAGCTTGCGTCCAACAACAGCCAGCAGGAGGCTGTCTGATGGCTGCCATCGATGGATTGCCGCCGCTGCGTGACGTGATCAGTGCGCATGGGCTGGCGGCACGGAAATCTCTCGGCCAGAATTTTCTGCTGGACCTGAATCTCACACAAAAGATCGCAAGGGCTGCCGGTAACCTGCAGGATATGACGATCGTCGAGGTCGGGCCTGGTCCTGGTGGCCTCACCCGTGCCTTGCTGGCCAATGGTGTACGAAAAGTCATAGCAATTGAACGTGACCACCGCTGCCTGCCTGCTCTTAATCAGATTGCGGATCACTATCCCGGGCGGCTTGAAATCATTGAAGGCGATGCGTTGACCACGGACTTTTCCAGTCTGTCGGAAGAAAAGATAAAGATCGTCGCCAATCTGCCCTACAATATTGGCACCCAATTGCTTGTCAACTGGCTTTTGAGCGAACCATGGCCACCCTATTTTCAATCTCTGACCTTGATGTTTCAAAAGGAAGTGGCCCAGCGCATCGTCGCGCCACCCGGATCGTCAGCCTACGGGCGACTGGGCGTTCTGGCCGGCTGGCGCACCAAGGCACATATGGTTTTTGACGTGCCACGGCAGGCCTTTACGCCGCCACCAAAAATCACATCATCCGTGGTTCATCTGGAACCGATTGAAGCGCCACTGGAATGCAGTGCCAGCGTTCTGGCCCATGTGACCAAAGCCGCCTTTGGCCAGAGGCGCAAAATGCTGCGTCAAAGCCTGAAGGGACTGGGTGGCGAAGCTCTGCTGACGGAAATGCAGATAGATCCGCGCCGGCGCGCCGAAACCCTGTCGATTGAGGAGTTTGCCGCGCTTGCAAATGCCATTGAGCTGAAAAACGCGCGGCAACCTTGAGGTTAACGCCGATGACGTGCAGACATTGCGTCAGAGGCTTTCGTCCAGAAGCCCTGACACGAAGTCGAACAGACCGGGTCGACGGTCGCGACGCAAACGCTCGGCCTGTATGATCGCGCGAACAGACGAATAGGCCTTGTCGAGGTCATCATTGATGACAACATAATCGTATTCCCGCCAGTGCTCCATTTCAGCGCGCGAATTGGCCAGGCGAATGGCTATGGCTTCTTCGCTATCCTCGGCCCGCCGGTGCAATCGATTTTTCAACTCGGCAAGAGAGGGTGGCAGAATAAACACGGACACAACGTCTGCAGGAACCTTTTCCTGCAGTTGCAATGCACCCTGCCAGTCTATGTCAAAGAGCATGTCCCGCCCCTCGCCCATGGCCTTCTCAACCGGTTCACGCGGCGTTGCATAATAGTTGCCATGGACTTCAGCCCACTCCAGCAAAGCATCCGTATCGCGCAGACGCGCGAAATCCTTGTCCGAGATGAAATGGTAATGCACACCATCTATTTCACTGCCACGCCGTTTTCTGGTTGTGACACTGACAGACAGGTTGAGGCCATCGACATTTTCCAGAAGATTGTGCGCTATCGTGGACTTCCCGGCACCGGATGGCGATGACAGCACCAGCATCAATCCCCGCCGTTTCACATTGGTTGAAGGCAGTTCGGTCAATTCCATCCCCTATTCCAAATTTTGAATCTGTTCACGGAACTGATCCGTCAGAACTTTCAGATCCAGACCAATGGCCGTCACCGAAGACGCGTTCGACTTGGAGCAAATCGTGTTGGATTCCCGATTGAATTCCTGCGCAAGGAAATCCAGGCGTCGGCCGACAGGTCCACCGCCGCCGAGCATGGCCCGGCAGGCATCAACATGGGCTGACAGCCGGTCTATTTCTTCGCGAATATCTGCCTTTGATGCAAGCATGGCCGCTTCCATATGCAATCGGCCGCGATCAAGTTCGATGTCAGAATCCATCAGCAATCGAACCTGAGATGCCAGACGTTCACGAATGCTTTCCAGTGATGTGGACGGATCACTTTCTACTTTTTTCACCAGTGCTGCTATGCCGTCGATCTGGCCATTCAGATAATGGGCGATCTTTTCACCTTCCGCCGCGCGCATGACCGTCAGATCTTTGATTGCATGATCCAATCCTGACAGGATCGCTGCAAATTCGCGCTCGGCAGTCTCGTCGTCGATCTGTGGCTCGGCAAACTCCAGAACTCCACGAATATTCAGCAGACCATCCAGTCTCGGCGGCGCTGCATCAAGACGATCCCGCAAACGATCAACAACCGCGATCACAGCGTCCAGGACATTCTCATTGACAATCGCTTCTGCGCGCTTGTCTTCGCGGGTGACAGTGAGTGATGCCTGTATATTGCCTCTTTGAAACGCAGCGGTCAGCGCCTTTTTTGAATCGGCTTCAAGACGCTCAAATCCGGCAGGTGTACGAATTCGAAGATCAAGCCCTCGACCATTGACCGAGCGCAATTCCCAAGCCCAGCGCATTTGCCCGACAGCGCCTTCACGTCGCGCGAAACCTGTCATCGATTGCAACATCATGGCAGCACCTTTCCAGTCACAAAGACTGAGATATTTCCCGGTTTCACGGAACCGAAAAACGCTCCATGTCTTTGTACCGCATGACCTGCAATTGGCCCCATCGGTCCTCTAAAGGGCCACCAACACAGTCCCAATCGGGTTTTCCAGCAAAGCCAAAGCCCTATTCGGTCTTCTTTGCCCGATCAGCCTCAATTTTGCGCCAGCGTCTCACGTTGGCATTGTGCTGGTCCAGGGTTTCCGCAAATACATGGCCGCCTGTTCCATCTGCAACGAAATAGACGTATTTCGTGCGCGACGGGTTGGCCACGGCTTCCAGTGCTGCTCTACCCGGATTGGCAATGGGTGTCGGCGGCAGACCCGAAATATGGTAAGTATTGTAGGGGGTCGGCTTGTCAATATCTGACCGGTATATGGGGCGCTCAGGCGGTTTTCCCTTGCCGCCAAACAGGCCATAAATGATCGTCGGATCGGACTGAAGTCGCATGCCACGTTCCAGTCGATTGAGGAAAACCGATGCGACAATTGTACGTTCATCTGCTCGCCCCGTTTCCTTCTCGACAATAGAGGCAAGATTGACGAATTCTTCCTTCGTGTCGATCGGCAGATTCGGATTACGCCGGGCCCAGATCTGGTTGACCAGTGCATTTTGCGAGGATCGCATCTGTTCTATGATTTCTTCACGGGTTGTGCCGCGGGTGAATTTGTAGGTTTCCGGCCTAAGCGAGCCTTCAGCGGGCAGTTCAGCAGGAAGATCACCCTCCAGTTCCTCGTATTCCGCCAGGCGCTCAAATATCTGCTCAACCGTCAGCCCCTCGGCGATGGTCACCGAATGCAGGATTGATTTTCCGGATCGCAACAGGTTCATTACATCACGCATGGACGAACCACTCTTGATCTCGTATTCGCCCGCTTTGAGCGAATTGTCTGATCCGTAGGCACTTACGCCGAGTCTGAAAATTGTCGCATTCTCGATAATATTCCTTCGCTGCAGCAAAGTGGCAATTTCACCCAGACCGGCACCGTCACGAACCAGAACATAAGCATTGCTGGCCAGTGGTCCGGGCGCATCAAATTTCACTTTTCCGAAATAGACGGCTCCTGCAGCAGCAACGGCCAAAAAGACCACCAATGACATCACGAAATTGAGAAAGACGACGAATTGGCTGCGCGCGCGTGCGGAGGGCTTTGGCGGCTGCGGGGCTTCTTCCGGTTTCAAGGCCTGCCTCGCAGACTGTGGGATGATCGGTCCACCAGACCCTGAACGACCAAAGGCGACATGTTCACCGGGTGTTTTGCCGTCACTCACTATAAGACCTCAATTCCTGGAATCGCATCAATGAGCGCTCAGTATAACCATGAATATGGCCAGAGATGGTGATTCCAAACAGAACTGTACACATTAACTTTCATACCGTCGTAAAACCAATGAAGCATTTGTCCCACCAAACCCGAAAGAATTCGACAGGGCAACATTGATTTTGCGTTCACGAGCAACTTTGGGAACCAGATCCAGCTTTGTTTCCACGGACGGATTGTCAAGATTCAAAGTCGGCGGCGCAATGTTGTCGCGAATGGCCATGATGCAGAAGATGGCTTCCACTGCACCGGCAGCACCCAGCAAATGTCCAATTGCCGATTTGGTCGAGGACATCAAAATGGATGAAGCGGCGTCTCCGACCAGTCTTTCAACAGCCGCCAACTCAATCGTGTCGGCCATAGTGGAGGTGCCGTGCGCGTTGATATAATCTATATCAGACGCCTCGATACCGGCGCGTTTCATGGCAGACTGCATGCAACGGTATGCACCTTCGCCTGTTTCTGAAGGTGCAGTGATATGGAATGCATCACCTGAAAGACCGTAACCGACGACTTCAGCATAAATCTTCGCGCCACGCGCCAGAGCATGTTCGAGTTCCTCGAGTACGACGACGCCGGCGCCCTCACCCATGACGAAACCGTCGCGATCCGCGTCATAGGGCCGTGAGGCACTTTGCGGATCATCGTTATATTTTGTGGACAAGGCCTTGCAGGCAGCAAACCCCGCCATGGCGATGCGGCAAACTGGTGATTCGGTTCCACCCGCAACCATCACATCCGCATCCCCAAGGGCAATCAGCCTGGATGCATCGCCAATGGCGTGTGCGCCGGTCGAACAGGCTGTTACAACAGCGTGGTTTGGACCGCGCAGCTTGTGTTTGATGGAAACCTGACCAGAGGCGAGATTAATGAGGCGACCAGGTATGAAGAATGGAGAAACCCGACGCGGCCCTTTTTCTCTGAGGGTTTCACCCGCATCGACAATGCCTTGCAGGCCGCCAATGCCTGATCCGATCAGAACGCCTGTGGCAATCTGATCCTCATCGGTTTGTGGTGCCCAGCCTGCGTCGGCAAGCGCCTGATCGGCAGCAGCCACAGCATAGCATATGAAGGGATCTACCTTGCGCTGTTCCTTGGGCGCCATGTAGGCATCGGGATTATAGGTCCCATTGCTGCCATCGCCGAGCGGAATACGGCAGGCAATCTTTGCAGGCAGATCATCGACTTCGAATTCCTGAATTCTTGCTGCTGCATTCTTGCCAGCAATCAGGTTCTTCCAAGTGACTTCAGTTCCATCGCCAAGGGGGGAAACCATGCCGGTTCCCGTGACTACAACACGCCTCATGGTGATTCCATTCTAAAAAAAGCACTTCGGTTTCATGCCATCCCGCGCTTCAAAAAAACGCGGAATGCAAAACAGGAACAGTTCCATAAAACCATACAGCCCGGAAAGTTCCCGGGCTGTTGCATAGTGTCTCAATGAACAAGTCCACATGCCAAATGGCAACCCGGGGTACACAACCCACAGATTGAAATCAGGTTTTGGCTTTATCGATATATTTGACTGCATCACCAACAGTCAAAATGGTGTCTGCAGCATCATCGGGGATTTCAACACCGAATTCTTCTTCGAACGCCATGACCAGCTCAACAGTGTCGAGGGAGTCAGCGCCAAGATCATCGATAAAACTCGCACCCTCTGTGACTTTCTCGGCATCTACGCCAAGATGCTCTACAACAATATTCTTTACACGTTCTGCAGTATCGCTCATGTCGGTATCCTCGACCCTTATACGTTTTGCTATGCCTTGGATAACGGCATGCAGCCACTCAATCAAGTTCCAGCGCCGAATAAATGGCACAAATGTCCCGCAATTACGCGGGCCTGTGGATTACCCGGCTTATCCGGGTCTGCAGTTGCGGTCAAAAGACCGCAAACAGCATTGGATGCGGCCCATAACACGGTTTAAGGCGACGTCAAAGCCCGAATTCTCGCAGTATCACGCCTAAGTGCCCTAAAGTTTGTTATCAACAACAAAAACAATGGTTAATTCGTCGCTTGCGCGCCTAAATCATCGCCATTCCGCCATTGACGTGAATCGTCTGGCCGGTGATGTAGCTGGCCTCATTCGAAGCAAGATAGGCGACGGCTGACGCAATTTCGCCGCCAGTTCCCATGCGACGCATGGGAATGGCGCCCATGATCGCGTCCTTCTGCTTGTCATTGAGCTTTTCGGTCATGGCTGATTCGATGAACCCGGGCGCCACGCAATTGACGGTCACACCGCGCGTGGCAATTTCCTGGGCGAGCGATTTGGACAGACCGACAAGACCGGCCTTGGCCGCGCAATAGTTTGCCTGCCCGGGATTTCCAGTCACGCCGACGACGGACGTAATATTGATGATGCGCCCGTAGCGTCGACGCATCATGGGGTGCGTCAGTTCGCGTGTCAGTTGGAAGACCGCCGTCAAATTCACATTGAGAACCGCATCCCAGTTCTCATCCGACATGCGCACAAAAAGGCCATCCCGCGTGATGCCGGCATTGTTGACGAGGATATCCACTCCACCGAGTTCCTCCTCAGCCTTGCGCGCCATGGCCTTCAGCGCTTCGCGATCGGAAAGATCTGCCGGAAAAAGATGGGTGTTGCTACCCAATTCCTCGGCAAGCGCCTCCAGTTTTTCAACACGGGTGCCATGCAGGCCAACGATAGCCCCATTGGCATGCAGCATGCGGGCAATTTCTTCGCCTATCCCGCCGGTAGCGCCGGTTACAAGCGCTTTGCGGCCAGTCAGTTCAAACATGGTTATTCCCTTCGATCAGCATCACGGCAAAATCCCCTGTTGGGGAATCAGTCTGCCAGATATTTTTCAATGTCTTGTGGGGTATTGAGGGGTGTTCCAGAGATGGAACGGTCGATCCGACGCGCCAGGCCCGTCAGGACTTTCCCTGCCCCGATTTCACAGGCCTGCGTGACACCATTTTCGGCAAACCAGGAAATGGTTTCTCGCCAGCGCACCTGCCCTGTCACCTGCCGAACTAGCAAATCAACAATGTCAGATGGCTCACGAACGGGGCTGGCAGTAATATTGGCAACGAGCGGGACAGCCGGCGCCAGAAGCCTGACGTCAGCCAATGCCTCACGCATGGCATCAGCAGCCGGTTGCATCAGTTCGCTGTGAAATGGCGCAGAAACAGAAAGCATCAAAGCGCGCTTTGCGCCCAGGGCGCTGGCTTGCGTCACAGCGTCCTCGACATTCTCCTTGTTTCCGGAAATGACCAACTGCCCGCCGCCGTTGTCATTGGCAATCTGGCAGATACCACCCTTTGCCGCAGCATCCCTGCAAAGGCCCTCAACGACCTCCTGCTCCAGCCCGATGATCGCAGCCATGGCGCCCTTGCCGACCGGAACGGCCGCCTGCATGGCATTGCCGCGTATGCGCAGAAGACGGGCTGTATCGGCTATCGACAGGGAACCGGCCGCGGCAAGTGCGGAATACTCGCCCAGAGAATGGCCGGCCACATAGGCCACGCTGTCCTGCAACTTGAAACCGCCAGCCTCAAGGGCACGCATCACGGCCATGGAAACGGCCATCAACGCCGGCTGCGCGTTGGCGGTCAACAGAAGCTCGTCTTCCGGACCGTCCCACATGATTGCCGACAATTTCTGGCCCAATGCGTCATCGACTTCGTCGAATACTGCACGCGCCTGCGGAAATGCATCGGCCAGATCCTTGCCCATGCCGATGCTTTGGCTGCCCTGACCAGGGAACGTAAACGCAGTGCTCATAGTTATCATCCCAATTTGTAGTGCCGCCTATCACCATTGTATGGACGACAAGTCAAGCTTTGACAGCCGATATTGCCGCACTATTCAAGGTCCAATGCCTTGCAGAAAGTCCCATTTGGTGGCAGCGCCATGCGGGCTGGTCCATCAATAGGCCGCAGCGTATTTCGCGCATATTTCCTCATCAGACAAATCCTGCATGACCGCGATTTCACAACGTTTGTGGCGCAAATAGGTATCGACCAAGGTCTCGCCGAATGCCTCAGCAGCCCAGGCGCTTGTGGCAAAGCGCTGAAGCGCGCTCTCCAGCGAGAGCGGCAGCCGTTCGATGTTCATGGCAGAAAGTTCATCCGCGTCCATCATGGTCAGGTCAGTACGGGTTGCCTCCGGTGCATCAAGCGCCGCATCCAGACCTGCCGTTCCCGCCCTGATCAAGGCTGCAAGCACCAGATAGGGACTGGCGGCTGCATCAGCTGCCCGGTACTCGAAATGAAATTTGTCTTCGGTATCGTCCTGCGTGCCGCCCTGGAAAACAGGACAGATGCGTACCCCGGCCTCGCGGTCCTGGATGCCCAGATTATTATAGGCTGCACTCCAGCGATAGGGCACAAGGCGCATATAGGAGGCAACGGACGGCGCTGTCAGACAAAGATATTCGGGCATCAGTTTCAGCATGCCGGCGAGAAAGGAACCGGCGATCTGCGACAGGCCGTGCGGCCGATGTGAATCGTAATTGACCTGAGCCCCATTGATATCCTGAAGCGAAAAATGAACATGGACGCCGTTGCCGACACCGGCCGGGTCCATCATCGGTGTGAAACTGGCGCGCGCATCCAGGCCGCGTGCGACCGAGCGCGTCATCTCACGTAAAACCACCGCGTCGTCGGCGGCACGCAGCGCATTGTTCGGTTCGATTGTGAACTCGCATTGCCCCGGCCCGTATTCCGGCATGAAGGTGTCGGGCACCAGGCCGCAGCGGTCAATCACATCCGACAATCTGTCCGGGAAGGCGCCAAGCCGGCGCCTGGCTCGCAGGGAATAGCCCAGGCCCGGTTGTTCCTGACAACCGGAATAGTGGAATTCATGTTCAAATGCCGCGGTCAGGACAAGCCCGTGCTTCTCGCGCAATGCATCGATCGCACTCATCAATTGCCCACGCAGGCAACAATCCCAAGGATCGCCAGCCAACGTCAACACATTGCCGATGACGAAACATTCATCGACCTGATAGTCGGGAATATGAATGTCAATCATGGTTGAAAAATCTGGTTGCAGCATGAGATCGCCAAGCGCACCCCAGTGGCCGGTTGCAATCGGGCCAAAGGCGGTAATCAGGGCATTCGTCGGTGTCCAGCCAACGCCAATGACCGAACGATGATCTCTGGCGCGCAACGGCATGGCCTTGCCTCGCAATTGGCCTGCCATATCGCTCGTCACCACCATGACCAGGTCTGTGTCCTTGCGTGCGCTGCTCATCTGCTGTCCCTCAATTACCAATTGGCCAAGTCTTATCACGGTCCTTTGTGTCAATAAACTGAATGCTTGGGGTGACAGGGGCGATTGAAAAGACCCTGACCAAGCAATTCCTGTCAAAAAATCATGCGATGGGTTAGGCTGACCGCTTCATTTTCAAATCAGACACGATTAAAGGAAACAAAATGATTGTCGTTACAGGGACCATAGAATTCGCCGAGCAGGACGCCGAGGCAGCCATTCCGCTGATCCTGGAGGCCGTGCGCCTTACCAATGAGGAAGAAGGCTGCCTATTCTATCGCTTCTATCAGGATCTGGAGATCAGGGGCCTGTTCCGATTCTATGAAGAATGGACGACAATGGATGCTCTTTCAGCCCACGCCAAGAGTGCGCATATGGCAGCGTTTCAAAAGAGCCGGGGTGAACTGACCGTTCTAGCCCGCGCAGGAAAGATCATGGAAGCGCAGCATCTTCGAGACTTGTAGACTCTCGAAGATGCCCGCTCACAATATGCTGCTGCGACTCAGATGCATTCTTCCAAAAGGGCGATGACATTCCGGGTTGTCAGCGTGACCGGATTGCCCCCGGCGCTCGGGTCTTCGAGCGCCATTTTTGCAATCTCTTCCAAACGGTCCGTGCCAACACCAAGATCGCGCAATTTGTCCGGTACGCCGAGGTCTGCACGCAGAGCCAGCATATAATCATAAAACCCGTCGAAGCCCCCGGATATGCCAAGATAATCAGCGGCCCTGGAAATGCGCTCCTCGATTTTCGGACGGTTCATTTTCAGCACTGGCGGAATGACAACAGCGTTGGTCATACCGTGATGGGTGTTGTAGAGCGCGCCAATCGGGTGAGATATGGCATGCACGGCACCCAGGCCCTTCTGGAAGGCCGTGGCGCCCATGGCTGCCGCACTCATCATGTGGCCCCTAGCCTCAATATTTTGCGGATCGGCAACCACGATTGGCAGGTTTTCCTTGACCAGCCGCATGCCTTCCAGCGCGATGCCCTGGCTCATCGGATGATAGAAGGGTGACGAATAGGCCTCAAGGCAATGGGCAAGTGCATCCATGCCCGTGCCGACTGTAATGATTTTCGGCATGCCGACCGTCAGTTCCGGATCGCATATCACCACAGAGGGCAGCACTTTCGGGTGAAAGATGATCTTTTTCACATGGGTTTTCGAATTGGTGATGACCCCGGCACGGCCCACCTCCGATCCGGTCCCGGCAGTGGTCGGCACGGCAACATTGGGAAAAATTGCATCCGCATCGGCTCTGGTCCACCAGTCACCAACATCCTCGAAATCCCAGACCGGGCGGCTCTGACCGGCCATCATGGCAACAAGTTTTCCCAGATCTAGTCCGGAGCCGCCGCCGAAGGCAACGACACCATCGTGGCCACCGGCCTTGAAGGCTTCGATGCCCGCCGCCAGATTGATTTCATTCGGATTGGGATCAACATCGGAAAAGATGGATCGGCCCAGTCCGGCCTGTTCCAGAATATCCAGGGCATTGAGGGTTATTGGCAGATTGGCCAGGCCCTTGTCGGTGACCAGCAGCGGTCTCTTGATGCCCGCTGCCATGCAGGCCTCAGCCAGCTCCTTGATGCGGCCGGCACCAAAACGGATTGCAGTCGGGTAACTCCAATTCACGGAAATCGTCATTGCTACAGTACTTTCCTGAGGTGATAGGATTTGGGGCGTGTCAGATTCTGGAAACCGATGATGGAGAGCGCGCCGCCCCGTCCGGTGTTTTTGCATCCCGTCCAGCAAAGGCCCGGATCAAGATAGTCAGCCCTGTTCATGAATATCGTGCCGGTTTGAAGGCGCCGGCCAATGGCCGCAGCTCTGTCCACATCCTGTGTCCACAATGATGCTGTCAGGCCGAATTCGCTGTCATTCATCAGCGCAACGGCCTCTTCGTCACTGTCCACCGACATGATCCCGATGAGAGGACCAAAGGTCTCGTCACGCATGACACGCATGTCATGGGTCACATTTGTCAGTATCTGCGGCATCAGATAGGCACCGCCATCATCCTGTGGAAACAGCGCCGGATCGATATGCGCCTTGGCGCCCTGGTCAATGGCCTCGCGGCACTGCGCCCTGACTTCTGCTGCAAAGCGACGATGCGCCATGGGTCCCAGCGTCGTTGTCTCATCCAGCGGATTGCCCAATGTGTAGCCGGAGACAATGGCAACAGCCTTTTCAACAAATGCATCATAGAGGGATGCCGTCACATAGATGCGTTCAATGCCGCAACAACATTGCCCCGAATTGAACATGGCGCCATCAATCAATGTCTCGACTGCAGCATCCAGGTTCGCGTCTTCCATGACATAGCCCGGATCCTTGCCGCCCAGTTCAAGGCCGATATTTGTGAATGTCCCGGCAGCGGCCCGTTCGATCGCCCTGCCCCCACCGACGGAACCGGTGAAATTGACAAACCCGAAACTCTTGGCCGCAATCAGTTCGGAAGTCGTTTCGTGATCAAGGAAAATATTCTGAAATACGCCCTCCGGAACCCCCGCTTCGACAAAGGCGCGCGCCATGCGCTCGCCGACGAGAAGCGTTTGTGTGGAGTGTTTGAGCAAGACCGTATTACCGGCAATGAGGGCCGGGGCAACGGTGTTGATTGCCGTCATATAGGGATAGTTCCACGGGGCAATGACCAGTACGACACCGTGCGGCTCGCGCTCGATGCGTCGTTCAAACTGATCGCTGTCTTCGACGACGATGGGTTTGAGCGCCTCCTCGGCAATATCAGCCATATAGGATGCACGTTCATTGAAACCGCCGAATTCCCCGCCATAGCGCATGGGACGACCCATCATCCAGGCCAGTTCGGGGACGATGTCGTCATTCATGGCGCCAACGCGGGCAACACCGGCGCGCACCAATTCTACACGTTCGGCCAAAGGCCTTTCTGCCCAGCTTTTTTGAGCCGTCGCCGCCCTTTCAACAGCAGCCTGCGCCTCGCTCGAAGACGCTGTGGGACGTTCGGCGAAAACAGATCCGTCGATGGGTGAAATGGATTGCAACATTTTGGACATATCAGGCTCTTTCAAATCCGCGGGTAACTTCCCAATCGGTGACACGGCGGTCATATTCTTCCTGTTCCCAGCTGGCAGCGCGGACATAATGGTCGATCACTGTATCGCCCATGGCAGCGCGCAGCATTTTGGAACCGTTCAATGTGCCTATTGCATCGCGCAAGGTCCTGGGAACCGAGCGGACATCCGCATTATAGGCATCACCTTTGAACTCGGCTTCAAGTTCCCGTTTGTTTTCAATCCCATCCAGACCGGCTGCGATGAGCGCGGCCATCGCCAGATGCGGATTGAGATCCGATCCGCCGACCCGGCATTCAACCCGTATGGCATTGGTATCATCACCGCATATGCGGTAGCCGGCCGTACGGTTGTCCCGGCTCCAGACGGCCTTTGTCGGAGCGAAAGTGCCTTCGGCGAAGCGTTTGTAGGAATTGACGTAGGGCGCCAGAAACCATGTCACGTCGCTGGCATTGTGCAACAGGCCGGCCACATAATGCCGCATCAAGTCGGACATGCCATACTCGCCCGATGCATCGCGGAACAGTGGCGTCTCGCCGTCCATGCTCCACAGGGACTGGTGAATATGCGACGAATTGCCGGCTGAATCATTGTGCCACTTGGCCAGGAAGGTCAGAGACTGCCCCTGCCCCCAGGCAATCTCCTTGCAGGCATTCTTGATGAAAGCATGGGTATCGGCCATATCCAGTGCGTCGGAATATTTCACGTTGATTTCTTCCTGTCCTGCACTGGCTTCGCCCTTGGAACATTCGACTTCAACGCCTGCGCCGTGCAATCCGTTGCGGATGGCGCGCATGACATTTTCTTCCTTGGTGGTCTGGAAGACACTGTAATCTTCATTGTATTTTGCAACGGTTTTCAGACCGCGGTAGCCACTGGCCTGGGCTGCCTCGAAGCTCTGTTCAAACAGAAAAAATTCAAGTTCGGTGGCCATCAGGGCTTTGATGCCCATCGCTTCCAGCCGTGCGACCTGCTTTTTCAATATGGCGCGCGGTGAATGGGGCACTTCTTCAGGCGAATGATGATCAAACACATCGCACAACACGTAGGCCGTTTTTTCAAGCCATGGCACCAGACGCAGCGTCGAGAGATCCGGCTTCATCGTATAATCGCCATAACCGCTTTCCCAGCTGGTCGACTGATAGCCACTGACGGTTTCCATCTCCAGATCGGTCGCCAGCAGGTAATTGCAGCAATGGGTTTCCTTATAGGCGCTGTTGACAAAATAGTCGGCCTGAAACCGCTTGCCCATCAAACGCCCCTGCATATCGACCTGTGCGGCGACAACGGTATCGATCTCACCTTGTGAGACAGCTTGCTTGAGTGCTTCAAATGTAAGATTGCCGGGCATTGGATCACATTTCCTGTTGGTTATCGGGCATTGTCGGCACGGACCTTAAAAAGACGGCGACAACAAGGTTATTTTGTCCTTGCCGCTTTTCGGCATTTTTCTTTTCGGCCAGCAGTTTGATCTTTGGCCAATCGTTTGCTCACTGGTAATACAGTCTCTCAGTATCTTCATCTTTCACTAACCCCAAGCCATTCACTCGGCAAGAGCGACGCGGTGGGCGTTGCGAACATATCCGGCGCTCAATTCGGCTGCATTCCTGCCACTTGATCGAGCGCGGCCTGCAGCATTGCGACCAATTGAGCGCCAACGGCTTTCCGGTCTTCTTCCCGGCACGCAAGATCATTCCTGATTTCGATCATCACATTGAGCAATTGCAGCGGCAAAGCATGTTTTTGCAGGGTATGCATGACGCCATGCTGAGGACCATAGGGTTCATTGCGCTCTACCTTCAGGCTTGAACGTTCCTCGGCCGCGGCAAGCAAGGCATCGGCGAGGCGCGAATCCTTGTCGTGCAGGATGCCCAGTTCAACCGCCCGTGGTTTGCCGTGGTAGACCGGCGTAAATGTGTGGATTGTGACCAGCACTGGCCTGCGACCGGCCTTCATCCGCTGTTCGATAAAATCCGTGATCGCCGCATGAAAGGGTGTGTAGACTTCCGCAATACGTGAGGCCCTGTCCCCCTCGCTGAGGTCCTTATTGCCCGGTATGTCAAATATCTCGCTGCGTGCGGGCATCGCGTCCAGTGCATCCGGGGGACGGTTGCAATCATAGACCAACCGGGAAAAATTCTGGGCAATCAGCGGGGCATCCAGCGCATCAGACATCAATCTGGAAACAGCAAAGGCCCCTGGATCCCAGGCCACATGACTGATGCTAGCCTCTTCGCTCAATCCCAATTTGTCCAGCGAGAATGGAAAACGGTTTGATGCGTGTTCGCAGACCAACAGGACATCACTTTTCCCGTCAATATTATATCGGCTGACAGGATCGCCATCCGCGTCTCGCAATAGGTGTACCTTATTCATCATTTCAGCCTGCTCTATCGCCATTGTGTAAAAATCTCTACAGAAACACGCCTCCAGTCAATAGGCCTCTGAAACAATATTTTCAAAATTTGTGGCGCCGCTGCGAAAAGCAAGATAGGTTATTTCGAAATTCAAGAGCCTTGCTGATTGGCGCACATGTCAGATACCGTTTCAGATATCATCCGTGACAAGTTCAATGTCCTGACCCGGGCCGAACGAAAATTGGCCAATGTGCTGCTGGATAATTACCCCGTCAGCGGCATGACCAGCATTACCCGCCTGGCGGAACTGGCCGAGGTTTCCCCACCATCGGTCGTGCGTATGGCGCAGAAATTGGGCTTCACGGGTTTTCCGGATCTCCAGAATGCCCTGCGCGACGAGCTCGAGGCAACCATCTCGAACCCGATCGCAAAACATGATCGCTGGTCGCAGCAAGCGCCGGACACACATATTCTCAATCGTTTTGCCGATGCCGTCATCGACAATCTGCGGCAATCGCTCGACCAATTGCCGCCAGAGGATTTTGATCGTGTCAGTGCCTTGCTGGCCGACAGAAAACGGGCCGTCTATATTGTCGGCGGCAGGATCACCCATGCCCTTGCCGACTACCTGTTTACACATCTGCAGGTGCTGCGCGAAAACATTACCCTGTTGCCAGCCAATTCGAACATCTGGCCCCATCATGTCTTGAACATGAAGCCAGGCGACCTGCTGGTGATCTTTGACATTCGCCGATATGAACGCGACCTGATCAATCTTGCAGACATGGCCAAGGAACAGGATGTCGAAATCATACTGTTCACGGACCAGTGGGGTTCGCCTGTCGGCAAAGCGGCCAGTCATCGTTTCAATATCAAGATTGAGGCACCCTCGGCCTGGGACTCATCGGTTGTTACCCTGTTCATGCTTGAAGCCCTTACCGCAGCGGTCGAGACACGCATTTGGGGCGTGACAAAATCCCGCATGAAACAGCTTGAGGCATTGTTCGACAGGAGAAAGTTGTTCCGCTGAGAATACCTCCTTGGGATTACCCCTTGCATCCCATCGCAATTGGCGTATAAGCGCGCTGTTCGAAACATCCGGTCATCTGGCTGGTGGCTGAACGGAGGGCCGTCCTTTGGGACGTGAGGAAAAATAGTTTTCCGGCCTCCCGTGTCTCCGCTCTCGACCGTCACAAAACAACGCCTTTCTTGAACGTCCAGCTGGACCCAGAGAGGGTCGTTGAGGCTTAGCCGCCGATTTCCGTGGTGTGAGGACAGTTTGTATCAAGAAAGGCAAGATAATCATGGCACTTTATGAGCATGTATTCCTTGCCCGACAGGATGTATCCGCACAGCAGGTAGAAGCCCTTGTAGAACAGTTCAAGGGTATTCTCGAAAGCAATGGCGGATCAGTCGGGCGCGTTGAAAACTGGGGATTGAAATCCCTCGCCTACCGCATGAACAAAAACCGCAAGGCCCATTACACTTTGATGGACATTGATGCACCCTCAGCTGCCGTTCAGGAAATGGAACGTCAGATGCGCATCAGTGAAGATATCCTGCGCTACATCACCATTCGTGTCAAAGAGCACGAAGAAGGTCCCTCTGCCATGATGCAGAAGCGTGATCGCGACGACCGCCCTCGCCGCGGTGATCGCGACGACCGTCCACGTCGCCCACGCGAAGACCGGAGATAGGAACACACCATGGTTGATATTAATCAGATCCCGACACGGCGTCCGTTCCACCGCCGCCGCAAAACATGCCCGTTCTCCGGTGCCAATGCACCCAAGATCGATTACAAGGACGTTCGGCTTTTGCAGCGCTACATTTCAGAGCGCGGCAAGATTGTTCCGTCCCGCATCACAGCGGTCAGCCAGAAGAAGCAGCGTGAACTCGCCCGCGCAATCAAACGGGCTCGTTTCCTGGGCCTTCTGCCATACCTGGTAAAATAGGCTTTCAGCCTGAAAGAATACCGACCGGGGCACGCCCCGGTCGACCTCTTCGTGATGGGCACGAAGCAGGTAACAAAACCCCAAGTTGGGGCATGATCACCGCAGTGCCAGACACAGCAACAGATCAAGGCCTCTAACTGCTTGAACGGCAGGACAGCGAACGAATGAACAACCCTGCACTTCCCCCTCCGTCGACCAGGGCCGCACTATACGGCCCGATTCTGGTCGGACTGGTTGCCGGCGTTGCCTCAGCCATGCTGGTGCTCGGCTCCGGGGATATGTCTGCGCTATCGATCATTCTGTCTGCATCAGCAACGCTTCCGGTTCTGATCGCCGGCCTCGGCTGGTCCAATCTTGCCGGTGCAGTCTCTGTCATTGTTGCCACTGCAATCATAGCTGTCACCGTGACTCCGCTTGGCGCGGTCATGATCGCCGTCACAACATTGCTGCCGGCCGCATGGATTGCCCATTTGAGCAATCTTGCCCGTCCCGCCGAAGAGATCGGGGGACCGCAGGACCAGCTTGCCTGGTACCCGTTGTCAGACATCATGCTGCACCTGTGCACTCTGGTGGCCCTGTCGCTGATGATTCTCGGCTATGCGATCGGCTACGGGGAAAAAATTGTTGGTGAAATCGTCGGCAATCTGATTACCGTATTGTCCGAACAGAACCCGGATTTTCAACCAGGTCCGGATTATACCAATGAGATGATCAGCTTCATGACCCGTTTTCTGCCTGCTCTGCAGGCGGCGCTGTGGGTCGTCATCCTTTTTGCGGCCTGGTATATTGCCGGCCGCATCGTGCGGGTTTCCGGCCGGTCACGGCGCCCGGCCGACCTGATCCCGGGCGCGCTGCGCATGTCGCGGCTGGCAATGCTGTTCTTTGGCGGCGGCCTGGCTCTCAGCTTCACCGGGGGTGTCACCGGACTGATCGGCTCGACAATTTCAGGCGCCTTTGCCGGTGGTTTCATGCTGGCTGGCCTTGCCATGCTGCATTATCGCACTGGCGGCAAGCCATGGCGTTTTGTCGCCCTGTGGTTTGCCTATGCCTCGATCTTCATTCTATTTCCTCTGCCGCTGATATTGTTTCTGTTTGCCGGTCTGTTCGAAACGGCTCGAACTGCACCACTTTCTCCACCGGGATCAAATCCCCCGAATTCTTGAAATCAATCGAAATCACTCTGAAAGGAACGATCATGGATGTTATTCTTCTGGAACGCGTCGCAAAACTCGGACAAATGGGCGATACTGTCACAGTCCGCGATGGCTTCGCACGCAACTACCTCTTGCCACAGGGCAAGGCACTTCGCTCAAACAATGCCAACAGGGCACGTTTCGAAACGGAGCGGGTGCATCTTGAAGCTCGCAATCTGGAACGTCGCGGCGAAGCACAGCAGATCGCCGACAAGCTTGAAGGAAAGTCCTTCATCGTTGTTCGCGCAGCTGGTGAAACCGGTCAGCTCTACGGTTCGGTCGCCGCACGCGATGTGGTTGCCATTCTTGAAGCAGAAGGCTTCACCATTGGCCGCAGCCAGGTTGAACTGACGACACCGATCAAGGCCATTGGCCTGCATGATGTCACGCTTACGCTGCATGCCGAAGTGGAAGTCAAGATCGGCCTCAACGTCGCCCGCTCGGCTGATGAAGCTGAACGCCAGTCAAAGGGTGAAGACCTGTCATCTGCCGATGCCATTTACGGCGTTGATGAAGACGATACACGGGCAGAAAATGCCTACAAAGGCGAAAATGAATTCGGCGAAGAATACGACGAAGACGCCGATTACGATGATGCCGGTTCTGAAGAAATTGCTGCCGACGATGTCGCTGCAACCCAAGAAGACGAAACGACAGCCTGACATCAAACAGTCTGATTATCGGAAAAGCCCGGCCGTTGCGCCGGGCTTTTTCATTTTTGCATCGCGATTCCCGATGACAGGCCCGATGGGCAAAGAATGGATAACGCGCTGGAATATTTGAAAAACGGTGATACACTTCCACGCGGGATGAATTCCTTTTGTTACAATTGTAATGTGGGGTATATTTATGTTGGGCACCCGTTTTCTCGAACGCCTTGTTCGCCACATCATTCAAATCGGTAATCTGACGATCACCTTTGCCGACGGGGTAAATATCCACATAGGCGATGGTTCTGGCCCGCCGGTTCACCTGCGCTTCAAGAGCTCTGAGGCCGAGAGAGCGGTCGCATTCGATCCCGGTCTGAAACTCGGCGAATGCTACATGGACGGAGACATCGAGTTTCTGGAAGGTGACATTCTCAAGCTTCTCGAAATGGTTTTCACAAATGCCAAGGGAGATGTCATAGCGACCTCACCCTGGTTGACATTCGTCGAGCGCGCAAGGCGAGTTGCCTACCATATCATGGACTGGAACACGCTGCGGAAATCGCGGTCAAATGTTCAGCATCACTATGATCTGTCCGGCGCGCTCTATGATCTTTTCCTTGATCCCGACAGGCAATATTCCTGTGCGTATTTTGAAGATCCCTCAATGGATCTCGAGCAGGCGCAGCTGGCAAAAAAACGCCATATCGCGTCAAAACTGATCATGGACCGGGAAAATCTGAAAGTGCTGGATATTGGTTCGGGCTGGGGTGGCATGGGGTTGCATCTGGCCCGCCAGTTCAACGCAAGGGTCACAGGCGTTACCCTTTCGGACGAGCAATTTACAATGTCCAATCAGCGGGCACGCGAAGACGGCTTCAGCGGACAAGTGGACTTCAAGTTGCTGGATTACCGCAATCTGGAGGAAACCTACGACCGTATCGTATCCGTCGGCATGTTCGAGCATGTCGGCACCAAACATTATGCAACCTATTTCAACAAATGCGCTGCCATGCTCAACCCCGACGGCGTCATGCTGCTGCATACGATTGGCCAGTTTTCCGGGCCCACCCCCACCAATCCATTCATCAAGAAGCACATCTTTCCCGGTGGGCATATCCCTTCCCTTTCGCAAATCGTGCCATCCATAGAACGTGCAGGGTTGGTGATCACCGATATCGAAGTGCTGAGATTCCATTATGCAGAAACGTTGAAAGCATGGCGGTCACGTTTTCTGGATCATTGGGATGAGGCAAAAGCGCTCTATGACGAGCGTTTCTGCAGGATGTGGGATTTTTATCTCGCCTCATCCGAAGCATCTTTCCGCTGGCAGGACCTGGAGGTCTTCCAGATACAATTGGCCCACCGGATGGACGCCGTGCCGATGACCCGGGATTATATCGGTAAAAACGGGCACGTGCCGCATCGCGCAAAGAAGGCCAGTGCATCTGCGAAAAAGAAGCTCAAAACGGCGCCCGACAAGGCCAGACAACGGCGGCATTGATTCCCTTTCGAGAGTCAAACAGAATCAGGTATCATCGTCCTTTTCCACAAGTGGCTTGTGGAGAATGTGTGTGGTGGCACGAATTGCGCATGACTTGCCAATTAGCGATTCATATATCGGCTCATTGAGTCTATAGCTGCCCGACAGATTCATGGCTCCGTACGCGGATTGAAACAGAAAGACAGTGATGAGCGATCCGGCGAGAAAATATGGCGCGGCTGATAATGACGACGGTGGCAGTCTTTATCGCGAAACTCCTGGAAATATTGAAGCAGAACAGGCTCTTCTTGGTGCCATTCTCGTCAATAATGACGCCTATTATCGCGTATCGGATTTTCTGAAGCCGGGGCATCTGCATGAGCCCTTGCACCGCAAGATATTCGAGGTCGCCGGCGACATCATTCGCATGGGCAAAACCGCCAACCCGATCACCATCAAGACATTCCTGCCCGCTGATGAAAAAGTCGGCGATATGACGGTGGCTCAATATCTTGCACGCCTGGCCGCCGAGGCCGTCACCATCATCAATGCCGAAGACTATGGCCGAGCTGTCTATGACCTGGCATTGCGCCGGTCACTGATCACCATCGGTGAGGACATGGTCAACATCGCCTATGATGCGCCGTTGGACATGCCCCCGCAAAACCAGATCGAAGACGCTGAACGTCGGCTTTTTGAACTGGCCGAAACCGGGCGTTACGATGGTGGCTTTCAGTCCTTCAATGATGCGGTTGCATTGGCCATCGACATGGCGGGAGCGGCCTATCAGCGGGACGGCGGTCTTTCCGGAACATCGACGGGTATCAAAACACTTGATGCCAAAATGGGCGGGCTGCAATCGTCCGACCTTATCATTCTGGCCGGTCGTCCCGGCATGGGCAAAACATCTTTGGCAACCAATATTGCCTATAATATCGCGAAAGCCTACCGACCCGAAGTTCAGGCGGATGGCTCCACCAAGGCCGTCAATGGCGGCGTTGTCGGTTTCTATTCGCTGGAAATGTCATCTGAACAATTGGCAACCCGTATTATTTCCGAGCAAACCGAAATTTCATCATCCAAGATCCGGCGCGGTGAAATCACCGAGGCCGATTTTGAATTGCTGGTCGGTTGTTCTCAGGAGATGCAGAAGGTCCCGTTCTACATCGACCAGACGGGTGGTATTTCCATCGCTCAGTTGTCAGCCCGTGCGCGGCGTCTGAAACGCCAGCGTGGCCTGGACCTCCTGGTGGTTGACTATGTTCAGTTGATGACCGGATCCAAGAAGGCGGGTGAAAACCGCGTTCAGGAAATCACCGAGATCACGACCGGCCTGAAGGCGCTGGGCAAGGAGCTCCAGGTTCCAATCCTTGCGCTGTCTCAGCTGTCACGTCAGGTGGAAAACCGCGAAGACAAACGCCCGCAACTCTCCGACTTGCGTGAATCGGGCTCCATCGAGCAGGACGCCGACGTGGTGCTTTTCGTGTTTCGCGAAGAATATTATATCAACAATACGGAACCACGCCGGTCGCCGGAAGAAGTTGCCGCCGATATCAAGACCGAGGAATATTTGCGGTGGGAAGAGCAGATGGCCCGGGTCAAAGGTCTGGCCGATGTCATCATCGCCAAACAACGCCACGGTCCGACCGGCACCGTAACGCTTGGCTTCACCGCCGAATATACGCGCTTTGCTGATCTGGCAGACAATTCCTACCAGCAATACAGCCATGAATAATGGTCCGGAATAATTTGGAAAATTCATCGACAGAAGAACCGGACCGCTTTGATGGGTCTGCAGATGAGAGCTATGGCGCCCGCCTGATCATCAACATCGATGCACTGGTGGAAAACTGGCAGGCCATGCGGGCATTGTCGGCACCTGCCCGCTGTGCCGCCGTGATCAAAGCTGATGCTTACGGACTTGGCGCCACGCCGGCTGCTGCTGCCCTCTACAAGGCCGGCTGTCGCGATTTTTTCGTCGCAACAGCACGTGAGGGCGCCGAGGTCCGCCTACAGGCGCCCGAAGCTCGCATCTTCGTGATGAATTGCATTTTACCGGGAATAGAAGCGCAATGCCGTGCCGCAGACCTTGTTCCGGTTCTGGCATCGATGGAACATATCGCCCAGTGGACGTCCCTTTGTATTGCCCATGGCGATCACCCCTGCGCTCTGCAGGTCGACACGGGCATGAACCGGTTGGGAATCACCCAGGATGAAGCGCTGGTACTGGCAAATGATGTCACCCGGCCGGCAGGGTTTTCTCCCGTCCTGGTGATGAGCCATCTTGCTTGCGGTGACCAGCCGGACCACCCGCTCAATAGGCAACAATTGGAACACTTTCAAACAGTTGCAGCCGCTTTCCCAGATGTTGAATCAAGCTTTTGCAATTCGGCCGGCATTCGGCTCGGCAAGGATTACCTTTTTGATCTGACGCGGCCCGGCATTTCACTTTATGGCGGCTCCACTGGAGACAGTGACAGCAGATCCACCAGACCGGTGGTGACTGCGGAGGCCAGAATCGTCGATATCCGCCAGGCCAGCAAGGGTGAAACCGTCAGCTACGGCGCAGCAGAGACGCTGGAACGCGACAGCACGATTGCCGTATGCTCAATTGGCTATGCGGATGGCTATTTGCGGTCCCTGTCGGGTGCTGGCGTTCCCATGCGCAGCGTTCGTGACAGCGGGGCCTGCGGATTTGCCAAAGGCATGCGCTTGCCTGTTCTTGGATGTGTCACCATGGACCTGACAGCTTTTGATATCACCGATCTTCCGACGGGATCGCTTGTGCCGGGCGATTTCATTGAATTGTTCGGCCCTAACATCAATATAGATGACGTTGCTGCTGTCGGCGGCACAATCGGCTATGAAATACTGACTGCGATGGGAAAGCGTTATCAGCGATTCTACGTCAACAACACGAGAGAAGATATGTCCTGATGGCGCGCGCAAAGACCCAATTCGTCTGCCAGAACTGCGGAACGGTTCATTCGCGCTGGGCGGGCAAATGCGACGGCTGCGGCGAATGGAACACCATTGTAGAGGACGACCCCACCGGCGCTGTCGGCAGGGGGCCGGGAAAACAGCATAAAAAGGGCAAACCCGTCGCGTTGACATCGCTGTCCGGCGACATTGAAGATGCGCCCAGAATTCAGACCGGCATTGAAGAGCTTGACCGGGCAACCGGTGGCGGCTTTGTGCGCGGTTCGGCCCTGCTGGTGGGTGGCGATCCGGGGATCGGCAAATCGACCCTGCTGATGCAAGCGGCTGCAGCTCTGGCAAGACGCTCGCATCGCGTGATCTATGTGTCCGGCGAAGAGGCGGTGGCACAAATACGCTTGCGTGCAAAACGCCTCGGCGCCGCCGACACAGACGTTCTGCTTGCAGCCGAAACCAATGTTGAAGACATTCTGGCGACCTTGGCACAGGACAAACGACCGGATCTGGTGATCATTGATTCCATTCAGACCCTTTGGAGCGATGTCGCCGATTCCGCTCCCGGAACCGTCACACAGGTGCGCATCGGCACCCATGCAATGATTCGTTTCGCCAAGAAGACCGGCGCTGCCATCGTGCTGGTTGGCCATGTCACCAAGGAAGGTCAGATTGCCGGGCCGCGCGTGATCGAACATATGGTGGATGCGGTGCTTTATTTCGAAGGCGACCGCGGACACCACTACAGGATTTTGCGCACCGTCAAAAATCGTTTCGGACCGACCGATGAAATCGGCGTATTTGAAATGTCGGACGGTGGGCTGCGTGAAGTGTCCAATCCATCTGAACTGTTTTTGGGTGAACGAAACGACAAGGCGCCCGGAGCAGCTGTCTTTGCCGGTATCGAGGGCACCCGCCCTATTCTGGTGGAAGTGCAGGCATTGGTTGCCCCCTCGTCGCTGGGAACCCCGCGCAGAGCGGTTGTCGGATGGGATTCAGCCCGCTTGTCGATGATCCTGGCCGTACTCGAAGCCCATTGCGGCATTCGCCTTGGTCAGCACGACGTTTATCTGAATGTGGCAGGCGGATACCGTATTTCGGAGCCGGCAGCGGACATGGCGGTGGCTTCTGCACTGGTTTCATCACTGGCCGGACTTGCTCTTCCCGCCGATTGCGTCTATTTCGGCGAGATAAGCCTGTCAGGTGCTGTTCGGCCGGTAGCACATACGGGCCAGCGCCTTAAAGAGGCTGAAAAATTGGGATTTGGGCAAGCTGTGTTTCCCCAGGGCTCGGCGGACCTGCCGAAAGGTGGTTCCGGAAACTGGAAAACAGTCAATGCGCTTCCGGATCTTGTTGCGAGTATTGCCGGCTCCAAGGTAAAACTCGATCAGGATGAAGACGAATAGTTGATAAATGGAGCGCCGGCTCTCTGGTGAGTCCCGCACTGAGGTTAGATCACAATGCCTATTACCATTCTGGATGGAATTCTTGTTGGTGTTACCCTGTTTTCGGCGGTGCTTGCCATGGTGCGAGGATTTTCCCGCGAGGTGCTTTCTGTCGCATCCTGGATAGCAGCAGCCGCTGCCGCCTATACGTTTTATCCGCTGCTTGTGCCGCTCATCATGGACTATGTTTCCAGCGAGAATATTGCGACAGTGGTTTCGGCAGGCATCATTTTTCTGGTTGCCCTGATCGTCGTCTCCGTGTTGACCATGCGCATCGCCGATTTTGTGATCGACAGTCGCATTGGCGCGCTGGACAGAACCCTGGGTTTTCTGTTTGGCGCCGCGCGCGGCATATTGCTGGTGGCCGTCGCCGTGTTGTTTTTCAACTGGCTGGTTGCAGGCCCGCAGCAACCGGCCTGGGTTGCCAATGCCAAATCAAAACCACTGCTGGATTCCATCGGTGAACAGCTGGTCAACATTCTTCCCGAGGATGCCGATTCCACTATTCTGGACAGGCTCAAAGGAATGAGTGGTGAAGAATCAGGCAGCGATCAGGAGAGCCGCATTCGTGACAAAAACACCTTCAACAGAACCTGACAATGAGGCCGACGCCTTTCGCGATGAGTGTGGCGTTTTCGGTATCTTTGGAAAAGTTGATGCCGCCGCAGTTGTAACCCTGGGTTTGCACGCACTGCAGCACCGTGGCCAGGAAGCTGCAGGCATCGTGTCCTATGAAACGGATAGCGGCCAGTTCTCCATCGAGCGTCATGTAGGCCTGATCGGTGATACGTTCACCAAACAAGCGGTGCTTGACCGTTTGCCGGGAAGCCGGGCCATCGGCCATACCCGATATTCGACAACGGGCGGAGAAGGCCTGCGCAATGTGCAGCCGTTTTTTGCGGAATTGGCTGTTGGCGGCTTTGCCATTTCCCATAATGGCAACATTACCAACGCACTGACAAAACAACGTGAACTGCAAAAGCGTGGCGCCATTTTTTCCTCAACATCCGATACGGAAACATTGCTGCATCTGATCGCCATGAGCACGCATGATTCCTTCACGGAAAAATTCATCGATGCGATCAAGCAATTGGAGGGTGCCTTTTCACTTGTCGGTCTTTCCGGCAAAAAGATGGTCGGCGCCCGTGACAGGCTAGGCATCCGCCCGCTGGTGCTCGGTGATCTTGACGGTGCCTATATCCTGGCATCGGAAACCTGCGCGCTGGACATCATTGGCGCACGCTATGTGCGCGACATAGCCGCTGGTGAAGTCATCGTCATTTCCGAAGACGGCGCGGAAAGTCATTTTCCCTATGCAAAGACCAATTCCCGGTTCTGTATTTTCGAGTATGTCTATTTCGCCCGGCCGGATTCAAATATTGAAGGACTGAACGTCTACGAAGTGCGCAAGAGGATTGGTCAGGAACTGGCGAAGGAAAGCCCGGTCGAAGCAGACATGGTTGTTCCTGTACCCGATTCAGGCACACCAGCGGCCATCGGCTTTTCCCAACAGGCCGGTCTTCCCTTTGATCTGGGCATTATCCGCAATCACTACGTGGGCCGCACCTTTATCCAGCCGACAGCGTCGATCAGGAACATGGGCGTCAAATTAAAGCACAATGCCAACAGGGATGCGATCAAGGGCAAACGCGTCATTCTGGTGGATGATTCAATTGTTCGCGGCACCACGTCCCAGAAGATCGTCCAGATGGTGCGTGATGCGGGGGCAGCCGAAGTCCATATGCGTATTGCCTCGCCGCCCACCAGAGCATCGTGTTTCTACGGTGTCGACACACCGGAGACGTCAAACCTTCTTGCGTCACGCCTGTCCATTGAAGAGATGAAGGACTTCATCAAGGTCGATTCCCTTTTCTTTGTGTCGATCGACGGTCTTTATCGGGCAGTCAATGAGCCTGGAAGGAACAGCGGCTGTCCACAATTCTGCGATGCCTGTTTTACCGGCGAATACCCCACAACGCTGCGCGACCGTGACAATACGGATGTCACCCGCAAACTTTCATTGATCTCAAAACACGGATAACGAGATCTCCAGATACGGATAATGATGATGATCGACCTGAATGGCCGCATTGCACTGGTGACCGGTGCTTCACGGGGAATTGGCTATTTCACGGCCCTGGAACTGGCCAAGGCAGGCGCGCATGTCATCGCCGTTGCCCGCACGGTTGGCGGGTTGGAAGAGCTGGACGATGAAATCAAGGCGGTCAATGGCACGGCAACGCTGGTGCCGCAGGATCTGCTGGACATGAAGGCGATCGACAAATTGGGCGGAGCCATCCATGAGCGGTGGCAGAAGCTGGATATTCTGGTCGCCAATGCCGGTATCCTCGGTCCATTGTCACCGGTCGGCCATTATGAAGCCAAGGCATTTGAAAAGGTGATGACCATGAATGTCACGTCGACATGGCGCATCATCCGCTCGGTTGAACCCCTGCTGCAAAAGTCCGATGCCGGCAGAGCCATCATCCTGTCGTCCGGTGCGGCCCACAATTGCCGCCCTTTCTGGGGTGCCTATTCGGCGAGCAAGGCGGCTGTTGAGGCGCTGGCGCGCTGCTGGGCGGCGGAAACAGAAAACTCGCCGCTGCGGGTCAATTGTGTCAATCCCGGCGGCACACGCACCGCCATGCGCGCGCTGGCCATGCCCGGGGAGGATCCGATGACCCTGCCCCACCCTTCAACCATTGCTGAAAAGATCATCAGGCTGGCAGATCCGCAACTGCTGGAAACCGGCAAGCTTTACGATGTGCAGGAAGACACCTTCAAGACCTACCAGCAGCCCTGTTAGTCCCTCCTGTTAATCTCCGCACTTTCTGATTTTTGTAAGAGCCACATTTTTTTCCTCTTCCCATCGGCAGCGATCGGCAGTCCTTTCAACTTGAATCAACCAAATTTACTATATCATTGTTATTGTTTGCGATTATGCGCACAGCAATGGAGGCTTTTGGCTTTCAATGCAGATTTCGCCTCCGCAGGGACAATGCGATAGCATCAGGATAAATTTTTAGTCATATACTTGTCAGATATATGCCTGATAATTATATGGTGGGATATTGCACGTGCGAACACCGAACCGGTCCTGTCCCAGCCGGTTTGTCAATTCTGGGGCTTAGGGCTATTCGATGAACGTACGGACTGTTTGCCTGGCCATTTTGCATTTTTCCGATGCGACCGGCTACGAGATCAAGAAAATGTCGACCGAAGACCGCTTCTCCTTTTTTGTTGATGCCAGTTTCGGATCGATTTACCCTGCCCTTTCCCGGCTGCAGGATGATGAATGCGTAACGGTCCGCGAGGCCTATGAATCCGGCAAGCCACCGCGAAAAATATACTCCATCACACCAAAGGGCCGCGAGGAACTGATTGAATCACTCGAAGTGGTTCCACGCGCCGATACTTTCAAATCGGAATTCATGTTGACGGCACTTTGTGCGGAACTTGTCAGCGAGGAGACGCTGGTGCGTGCAATAGACAAGCGCATAGCCGACCTTCAGGCAAAAATGAATCTGCTCGATCAGGTCAATAGTTGCTGTGCGGACGGACCGCCCGGGATGGCATGGATTTCAGACTATGGGCGCGCGGTCACAGAGGCGAGCCTTCAGCACCTGATCAAACACCGGGATGAACTTGTGGCCTGTGCGCGCGCTCCCAAGCGCGCATCCCAGGCTGCAGAATAGAAAACGACAGGAACAGCAATGGCATTTCGCATAAAAGGATCACACATCACCGCCCTGCTGATCGCAGGTGCCGTGATCGGCTGGATGGCAACCGGCGATATCGTGGTTGGCGGTCAGGCCAATTCAGCCAATGCGGTTGCCCCGCCGGCCGAACGCCGCGACGATGACGCAAAGGTCTTCAAGGTACGGTTCGTCGCAGTTTCTCCGGAAATACGCCCGGACATTCTGACGGTGCGCGGGCGCACGATCGCGGAATCCGTGGTGGCTGTGCGCGCCAAGACATCGGGAACACTGGAAAAGCGGCTCGTATCAAAAGGCGATAGGGTCAAGATGGGCGACCTGGTTTGCCAATTGGACCGTGGTGTCCGACAAACAATCGTGGCCCGTGCCACTGCAGTGTTGGAACAGGCTGCATTTGAGCATGCCGGTGCGATAGAATTGCAAAAGCAGGGTTATACGTCGGATGGACGTGTAAAGTCTCTGAAGGCCGTCATGGACAGTGCGGCAGCCAGCCTGGCCGAAGCGATGCAGGAACTGTCCTATTCGGATATTGTGGCGACTGCGGATGGCATTGTTCAAGACCCCATCGCAGAAATTGGCGACAATCTCTCCGAAGGTGGCACGTGCATTACCCTGATCAATTCGGACCCGATGTTGTTCACCGGTCAGGTGTCGGAACGACAGGTCGGCTCAATTGCAGTGGGTGATACGGCGAAAATACAGTTGATATCCGGTGAGGTCGTTGAAGGTGACATACGCTACATTGCAACCTCCGCAGATGCTGCGACCCGCACATTCCTGATAGAAATCGAGCTCCCGAACAGTGATGACAGGCTGCGTGATGGTGTGACCGCTGTTGCCCAGATCGCCCTGAAAGGCGCCGAGGCCTACAAGGTCAAGTCATCATGGCTGACGCTGAACGACAATGGGGATATCGGCGTGCGCGTTGTCGACGACAACAATCTGGTCATGTTCAAAGTGCTGAAAATCATATCACACACCCCACAAACCATGTGGGTGACCGGGCTGGAGCCCGGCTCCAGGGTCATAACGGTCGGCCAGGACTATGTCATTGCCGGTCAGAGGGTTGAACCTGTCCCTGCCGATGCAGATGTCAAACAAATGAAGGATGAGAGCAACTCATGACTTCCGCCCTGCAGGCCATCATATCGCGTCCCAAGACGATCATCACATTGATGGTCTTCATGATCGCGGCCGGCATCATGTCCTATATCGGCATCCCCAAGGAAGCCAATCCGGATATCGACGTACCGGTCTATTTCGTATCGATCAATCAGCAGGGCATCTCTCCCACCGACGCAGAACGTCTGCTGGTTCGACCGATGGAGACATCGCTGCGCGGGCTGGATGGACTCAAGGAACTGACGGCCATTGCCTCGGAAGGCTATGCGGCGATTGTTCTTGAATTCAACATTGAATCTGACAAGGACGAGGTTCTTGCCGACATTCGCGACAAGGTTGATCAGGCAAAGGCCGAACTGCCAAGCGAAGCGGACGAACCGAGCATTGCAGAAACAAATTTTGCACTTCAACCGACCATTATCGTGACTCTGTCCGGTGATGTACCGGAGCGCACGCTGACCAATCTGGCGCGACGCCTGAAGGACGAGATAGAGGCGATTTCCACGGTCCGCGAGGCCAATCTGAACGGTGACCGTGAAGAGTTGCTTGAGGTCATCCTCGACCTGATGAAGCTTGAATCCTACGATATCACCCAGGATGAACTGCTCAACGCGCTGTCGCAGAACAACCAGTTGGTGGCAGCCGGTTTCATTGACGATGGCAACGGACGTTTCAACGTCAAGGTTCCGGGTCTCGTTGAAACGGCCCAGGACGTGTTTGCAATACCGATCAAGCAGAATGGCGAAGGCGTTGTGACGCTTGGAGAAGTGGCCGAAATCCGGCGTACCTTCAAGGATCCCTCTACGTTCACGCGGGTCAACGGACAACGGGCCATCTCCATTGAAGTGACCAAGCGCATCGGAACCAACATCATTGAAAACAATGATGAGGTTCGCGCGGTCGTTGCCGCTTTCACCAAGGATTGGCCGGACTCGGTCCACGTGAACTATCTGCTGGATGGCTCGAGCTTCATTTTCGAGGTTCTGGGCTCGCTGCAATCCTCGATCATGACAGCCATATTGCTGGTGATGATCTGTGTGGTCGGTACATTGGGTATACGCTCAGGCCTGCTTGTCGGCCTGGCCATACCCGGATCCTTCATGCTGGCATTCCTGATCCTTGCCGGTCTCGGCATGACGGTCAACATGATGGTCATGTTCGGCATGGTTCTGACAGTTGGCATGCTGGTTGATGGTGCCATCGTCGTGACCGAATATGCAGACCGCAAGATCGCCGAGGGCATGGAAGCAAACGAGGCCTACAAGCGCGCCGCAAAGCTGATGTTCTGGCCTGTCGTGTCCTCAACGGCAACAACGCTTGCTGCCTTTCTGCCGCTGCTCCTGTGGCCCGGTGTCCCCGGACAATTCATGAGCTATCTGCCGAAGATGGTCATTATCGTTCTCAGTGCCTCCCTTTTGACCGCGCTGGTCTTCCTGCCGGTCACCGGCACCCTGTTTGCCGCGATTGCTGTTTTCGTGGCCAAACGCGCCAATGCGGTGACCGCATTGTTTGTTGGTCTCATTGCCGGCCTGTTTGCCTATGGCAGGCCGCTGGCCGCTCTTGATTTCCCGATACGCGCAGGCGGAAGCGCCCTGACGGCGGCGATTGCGATATTCATCGGCTATTGGGTCACCCGCTTCATCAATTCACGGCGAAAGCCTCAGACTGTCGGCGGGGTCGATAAAGTTGCCCTCATGCTGTCTTCAGAAGCAACGCTGGATGTCAGGAAAATTCCGGGCATCACCGGTTCCTATCTGCGACTGCTGAGCCGTGCAGTGGGCACCTTATGGGGAAACGCAGTCGTAATCGTCGCCATTTTGGCCATGACTGTGGGAAGCTTCGTCTATTTTTCCGCCAACAGCCAAGGCGTTGAATTCTTCGTTGATGAAGAGCCGGACGTGGCCATTGTGCTTGTTTCAGCACGCGGCAACCTGTCTGCAACGGAGATCAGGGATCTGGTTGGCGAGGTCGAGACAGAAGTTCTGCAGGTCAACGGCATTGAAAACGTCGTCATGTCCTCCACTGCTCCCGGTGGTGGCGGTCGCGGCGGCAATGTGCTGGGCGGAGTCCAGGACAAACCAGCCGACGTCGTCGGCGAATTACAGATTGAGCTGGCCGATTTTTGCTGCCGCCGCAAGGCTGTGGAAATCTTCGAGGATATCCGCCTGCGCACAGCCGATATTGCCGGTATCAAAGTGGAAGTTCGCAAGATCGAAGGCGGCCCACCGACGGGCAAGGACCTGCGTCTTGAAGTCAAGTCAACCGACTACGACACGATGGTTGCCACTGTCGCGCGCATTCGCGACCATGTCGACACGATGGACCTGCTGACCGATCAGGAGGATTCACGTCCCCTGCCCGGCATAGAATGGCAGATCGATGTAGACCGGGAACAGGCCGGTCGATACAACGCGGGTATTGTTCAGGTTGGCGCCATGGTGCAACTGGTCACCAACGGCGTCCAGATCGGCAGTTACCGCCCCAATGATTCAGAAGACGAAGTGGACATCAGGGTACGGCTACCTCAGGATGAGCGCACGCTCGACCAGTTCGAATTGCTGAAATTGCGCACGGCAAACGGCCAGGTGCCTCTCTCCAACTTCATTGAGCGCACAGCACAGCCAAAGGTCTCCTCCATCACGCGCCGCGATGGTCTCTATGCCATGGACGTCAAGGCAAGCGTTGCAGAGGGCGCCATGGTGGACGGCAGGGCTGCAACGCCGGATGATGCGGTCAAGGCTGTTCAATCATGGCTGGATACGCAGCAATGGCCGGAGAACGCATTCCTTCGCTTCCGCGGCGCGGATGAGGAACAAAAGGAGTCGGGTGAATTTCTTGCCAAGGCTGCTCTCGCGGCACTCTTCATGATGTTTGTCATTCTTCTGACGCAGTTCAATTCGTTCTACCAGACGGTTTTGACGCTTTCGACCGTCATACTGGCTGTATCCGGCGTGTTGCTGGGCATGGCGGTGACCGGTCAAAGGTTCTCGATCATCATGACCGGCACAGGTATTGTGGCTTTGGCGGGTATTGTGGTGAACAATGCCATTGTGCTGATCGATACATTCAATCGGCTGCGCGAGGAAGGTGTCGATGATATCCGCCAGGCCGCACTGAAAACATCGGCGCAAAGGTTGCGCCCCATCATGCTGACCACGGTGACGACCATATTGGGCCTGGTTCCCATGGCGCTGCAGATCAATATGAACTTCTTCACCCAGACAATTTCGGTTGGCGGCATTACATCCATCTGGTGGGTTCAACTGTCGACGGCCATCATCTTCGGCCTGGCATTTTCGACCATGCTGACCCTGGTGATGATCCCCGCCATGCTGACCATGCCGTCCAATGTTGTGCGCACATGGCGCGCCTTTAGAGGACGTTCCGGTGAACCTACCGCAGACGGAACATGGTCTGATTCCGGACAGCAACAGGTGGATAAACAATCCAATCAGCCGGGCCGAAGCAGTGTCAATGACGATGTACCCATGGAGCGCCCGCTCGCTGCTGAATAGGTTTCCTGCAGCATGTCGCCGGCACAAACCTATTGAAGCCGGTGGCAGGCTCCTATTAACCGTGGCGTTTGCATGATCGTTCTTACCGACTTTGCAGCCAGGACGTGCAGGCCGCTTCTGCTCGTGCGGTTGGAACAGACAAGGGTGGTAAACGGATTTGTTTACAGGGTGTGACGTCGTTCTCGGGGCTGATCACAATGCCCTCACAAGCGTCAGGCCCATACAAGCGCCAAACTTATACACGCGTCAGGTAAGAGCCGCCCATCCATGGCGTGAAGCAAGCCCATTTGGGCTGCCGTCGGCTTGCCCACGGGACCGGCAAAGGCACATATATCGTTGCTGAATTATTGACTGAGGTACACCGCCCCCCCCCCAAAAAGCCTGTCCAATTGTGGACAGTCTTGGGTAGAAGAGTTTTTGGTGCATGATTGGCATGGGCATCTTCGATGGAGCAGCTTGCAGCCCTGCCAGGCAACAGAGCAAACAAGCAACGGCTTTGACCATCATCTATCTTCCGCCAAGCTCCAGATTCCCATTGAGCGGAAGAACTGATTCAAATTGTCAGGGCAAGGCACTCAATCCATTGAGAAAACCTCAATGGCAAGCCATTATCAGTCAGAGTTTTCCGACTCCGCAACTTCGCTCTCGGCACCATAGCGCCGTCCCCAGGCGCGCGCGCCAAAGGGCAGAGAAAGCAGATAGAGTACCGTCGTTGCGGTCATGGTTTCCCAGGTAAATGTCATCAAAAGAGCGACATAAAGGACCACAATAAGCATGATGGGAAAGACCAGGTCCCTGCGAATGCGCTGCCCCAATGTCTTTCCGGAATAGACCGGGACCCGGCTGACAAGCAGAAGCGCAATCAGCAATGTGTAGGCCGACGCCAGATAGGCAAACAGAGCGCTGCCTTCCACACCAAGAAAACCGAGATAGACCGGCAGCAGCACCAGCATGGCGCCGCCAGGGGCTGGAATGCCAAGGAAATAATCCGATTGCCAGGTGGCCTTGGTTTCCCTGTCCTCCATGACGTTGAAGCGCGCAAGCCGCAGTGCGGCGGCTATGGCGTAAATCATGGCGGCTATCCAGCCGAAGGATCGCACCTGATCGAGCAGATAGGCATAGAGCACCAGCGCCGGGGCAACGCCGAAATTGACGATATCGGCGAGCGAATCCATCTGCGCACCGAACTTTGTGGTCGATTTGAGCAGTCGCGCCACACGGCCATCCACCGCATCCAGAAAGGCCGCGAGCAGCACCATGGAAACGGCCAGTTCAAACCGCTGCTCAAAGGCCAGGCGAATGCCTGTCAGTCCTGCGCCGATCGCCAGCGCTGTTATGATATTGGGGATCATCATGCGAATGGAGATATCGCGAAGACGCGGGCCCCTGCTTCCGTCATCATCCGGGCCGGAGCCGTTCGGATCAAAAGGTGAAAAACCGGTATCCATGATCTGTTAAGCCTTCCTGGAGACCGTCTTGCCCTTTTGGCTATCAAATTCGGCCAGCGTTGTTTCGCCGGCAATGGCCGTCTGCCCGACCGACACCCGGGGTGTTGCAGCCGGTGGCAAAAAGACATCCAGACGCGAACCAAACCGGATGAGACCGAAGCGCTCACCTGCCCCCAGATGGTCGCTGGTCGATGTCCAGCAGACAATCCTGCGGGCCACAAGACCGGCGATCTGAATGACACCAATGGGACCATGCGCCGTGTCGATCACCAGTCCGTTGCGCTCATTTTCCTCACTGGCCTTGTCCAGTTCCGCATTCAGAAAGGAACCCGACTTGTAGACAATCTGGGTCACCGTGCCTGTCATCGGGGCGCGGTTTACGTGGCAATTGAAGACATTCATGAAAACGGAAATGCGCAGCATTTCCGTGTCGCCCAGTCCCAGCTCACTGGGCGGAACCACCTTGGTGATGGACGAGACCTTTCCATCCGCCGGACTGATCACCAGATCATCGTCCAGCGGGGTCAGGCGCTCCGGATCGCGAAAAAAGTAGGCACACCATACTGTCAGCACCAGACCAACCCAGAAAAGCGGGTCCCAGATCCAGCCCAGAACGAAGGAACCGACCAAGAAGGCCAGAACAAATTTGTAGCCTTCCTTGTGGATGGGCACCAATGTGTCTGTAATCGTGTCCGCAAGGCTCATTCGAGTTTCTCCTGATGCAGGTCAAAGATATCGCGGGATCTGAACGCTTGTCATGCGGTCACTGTTCCCGTCTGTTCGCTGGCGCAGCTCGTATCGTCAATTTTACACTACGTCCATGCCGGCTGATAGGTGAAACTGGTCTTTTCCTGCTGCACCGGCATTGGGTTCGAAAATTCTATTGTATGGACGTCAGTCGAAGGGGCGTTTGCGCACGATAATACCGAGATCATCATGCTCCTGGAACACTTTGAGTTTTTCCTCGGTTTCGCGGGCTTCACGCTGACGATTCCACATGTCCATATAGAGGCCCTTGTGCTCCAGCAGTTCCTTGTGCGTGCCTCTTTCGGCGATAATGCCATCCTTCAATACGATGATTTCATCCGCGTTGATGACCGTCGAAAGGCGGTGGGCTATGACCAAAGTGGTGCGACCCTGGCTGACATAGTCAAGCGCCGTCTGGATTTCCTGCTCCGTGGCTGAATCGAGCGCTGATGTCGCCTCGTCCAGTATCAGAATCGGTGGCGCCTTGAGGATCGTTCTGGCAATTGCCACACGCTGTTTCTCACCGCCGGAAAGTTTCAGGCCGCGTTCACCCACGGGCGTTTCAAGGCCCTGAGGAAGCTTGGCGATGAATTCGCTGATCTGGGCCATGTCGGCCGCCTTCAACACTTCTTCCTGGCTGGCCGTCACACGTCCGTAGTGAATATTATAGGCCAATGTATCATTGAACAGCACCGTATCCTGCGGCACCATGCCTATGGCCCCGCGCAGGGAACTCTGCGTCACATCGCGGACATCCTGACCATTGATCGTGATAGCCCCTTCCTGCACGTCATAAAAGCGGAAAAGCAGACGAGACAGAGTCGATTTACCGGCACCGGACGGTCCGACGACAGCTACGGTCTTGCCATGCGGCACTTCAAAACTGATGCCCTTCAAAATTGGCCGGTCCTGATCATAGCGAAAATGCACATCCTCAAAGCGGATGGCGCCGGACTGGCTGTCCAGTTCCACAGCGTCCGGTTTGTCCACCACCTCTTCCTTGACATCCAGAAGATCAAACATGTTTTCGATATCGGTCAGTCCCTGACGAATTTCCCGATAGACAAAGCCGATGAAATTGAGCGGAATGGACAATTGCATGAGCATGGCGTTGATGAAGACAAAATCGCCGATGGTCTGTTCGCCGCGTTGTACGGCCATGGCGGACATGACCATCATGACGGCCATGCCGGCGCCGAATATCACACCCTGGCCCATATTCAGCCAGCCCAGTGACGTCCATATACGTGTCGCTGCGTGTTCATAGCGTTCCATGGATTCGTCATAGCGACGGGCTTCCATATCTTCGTTGCCAAAATATTTGACGGTTTCATAATTGAGCAGTGAATCGATTGCCTTGGTATTGGCCTCCGTATCGGAATCATTCATGTCGCGTCTGATCGAGATGCGCCAATCGCTGGCGCGTACAGTGAACCAGATATACAGCCAGACAACGACGGCGGTCACGACCACATAGGAAAGACCGTAGGTAACGCCAAAAATCACCGCAACAAGGGCAAATTCAAGCAGGGTCGGCAATGTGTTGAGGATGGTGAAGCGAACGATCGCCTCAATACCTTTGACGCCACGCTCAATGATGCGCGAGAGGCCACCGGTGCGCCGTTCCAGATGGAATCGCAGCGACAGTCGATGGATGTGAACAAAGGTGCGGTAGGCAAGCTGATGAACGGCATGCTGTCCAACCTTGGCAAACAATGCATCGCGCAACTGATTGAAACCCAGTTGGACAACCCGCGCAAAATTATAGGCAATCACCAGCATGATGGGCGCAATCAGCACGGCTGGCAGGAATCCCAGCCCGTCGGTATTGCCGTTCAGCGCATCCGTCGCCCATTTGAAAAAATAGGGAACGACAACCTGAGCGACTTTGGCGACCAGCAGGAAACCGCCTGCCCACATCACCCGTCGCTTGAGGTCCGCCCGGTCCGAGGGCCACATATAGGGCCAAAGATTTTTGAGCGTTTGAAGCGGGTTACCCGTTTCGGATGAAATCGTTTTTTTCTGATCGGACAAGGAAATGCCTTCTGAAGCATGATGCGCTGGAATTCGTCGAAATCGTTTTGACCACTGCCAGGATGCTCAGCGGAAAAGCGAATTGTTGTCGTGCCATTGTGCCATTGGCGCATTTGACCACGTTCAACAGATTTAAGGCAGCAATTCTTCAATCGCTGCCCGGCCTATAGGTATAGAAAAAACAGGCTGGAACCTACCCTTATTAGATAGGTTCCAGATTGATCCAGTCAAGCGTTTGCAAAAAACCCTAGTTATGAAGAATTCTGTCTCGGTGCAGTTTTTCAGCATTATCAAGCGGCTTTTCGGGCACCGCAAAGATCTGACCGGGTTCAATGAAATCCGGATTTTTGATCTCATCCTCATTGGCCAGATAGATCGTGGTGTAACGCACGCCTTTGCCATAGATCCGCAGCGATATCTGCCACAGGGTATCTCCGCGGCGGATAATGACCGAACTGTCGACCGCTTCAAGAGCCGGTTGCATGATTGTCTCTGGCCCGTCGTCCGCCATATTGGTGGCATCTTTGGAACCCTCGGTACCAACCGCTGTGTCCAGAGCCGCCACCGTGTCCGCGTCCTCAGCAGCTTCAACATCAGCGGAAGCTGGCGCCGCGCTTTCTGAAGGCGCCTTTGTATCCACCGCAGCAACGTCCTGCTTTTTCGCCTCGGCACTTGCCGCTGCGTCCGATCCCGCCATGGTATCGGTGGCCGCAGCCGTGTCGTCGTCTTCATCTGCCACCATTTCGGTGCCAGCAGAGGCTGAGGATGGCGCTGCCCCTTCTGCAGGCTCCCCGGCATCCACGGCAGCCATTTCAGGCTTGTCCGCCTCAGCAAGTGTCGCTGAATCAGATTCAGCCATGGTGCCGGTTTCTGCCATAGTGTCTTTGTCAGCGTCAGCGGTGGGTGAAGATGGCGCTGCGCCATCTGAAGGTGCCTGCGTATCAACGGCAGCCATCTCGGACATTTTGGCCTCAGTGCCTTCTGCTGCATCTGAGTCCGCCATCGTGCCGGTTTCTGCCGCCACTGTGTCTTCGTCTGCATCTGCTGCAGCGTCGGCGATCGGTGTGGTGGAAGAAGGTGCAGAGCCTGCTGCAGGCTCCTTGGTATCAACGGCAGCCATTTCAGACTTTTCGCTTTCAGCGCCTGCTGCCGCGTCCGAGCCCGCCATCGTGTCAGTTTTTGCCGCCACTGTGTCTTCTTCAGCATCTTCCGCTGCACCGACGACAGCGGTGGTGGATGATGGTGCAGGGTCTTGTGACGCTTCCTTCATATCGACAGCAGCCATCTCAGGTTTTTCCGTCTCAACACCTGCCACTGCATGCGATTCCGCTTTTTTATCGGCCTGTGCCGCCACTGTGTCTTCGTCTTCATTCGTGGCCGCATCGGCTCCAGCGCTGTCGCCAGTCGCCTGCGCATCAGCCTTTTCAACCGCCGCCATGGCCATGTCGGTTTTATCCGCAGCCTTTGCAGCAACAGCCGCCACCAATTCGCCTTCAGGCCGGGTGAAAGGCACCGCGACACGCATTGCTGTATCGGTGCTGCCAGCCAGTTTCAGATCGGCGCCTATGGTGTGTTCGCCGACAGCGATATCTCTATTGGCTTCAACCAGAAAACGACCGTTTTTGCTGACCTGGCTCGTTCCGATGACTTCGCCATCGGCGGTAACCCGAACGGTTGCGCCAGGTGTTGCCGATCCGGCGACAAAGATCTGACCGGCTTCGATTTCGACCGCATCAATACGCAACTTCGTTGCGGCAGCCATGGCTGGTTTATTGTCGTCTGCCGGCTGATTGCTGTCACCCGCATCTGCGGCAAGATTGGCGACGACTGTTTCTTCCTCATTTGACGTGTCAGCGTCGTTGCTGGCGACCTCATCTTCGGTGGCTGCATCCGATGATTCGGCCACGGCTGTAACGGTATCGAATGATTCGTTCGAAACGGCTGCATTTTCCTCGGAAGCTGCAACCTTTTTGCCTGCCACCTCATCGGTTTCGGGCGTTTCAGCGGCCACTTCATCTTCGGTGACCGTATCGGCAGAGGCCATTTCCTTGTCCGACGCCATCTCATTGTCAGAGGTCATTTCGGATGGTTGCTCGTCCGTGTCAGCGGCACTATCGGCAACGCTCGCCGCTGCAGGCTCTGTTGCCGCTGCATCCGCCTCGCCACCGACCATCGCTGTTTGCGTATCGGTCTGTTCGCTTTCGGCAATTTTTGGCTGGTTGATGATGCGACTTGCCTCACCGGGTTTCGTCACCATGACCAGAAGTTTTGTCGGATCGCTCTCAGGCACGCTGATCATGGCGATTTCCTGCGAATCCGTGATGGATTCATCTTCACCAACGGCCCGCAGAATAATCTCGTGGTTGCCGGCAGGCAGCGGTTCATCCATCACAAAGGCAAAATCACCTGTTGTGCCTGCCTTTGTTGTTGCCAGCACTTCTCCGTTTCTCACAATTTCGATTGTCGCATCCGGAGCGCCATGACCGGCTATCAGCGTCGATCCGTCCGGTTCCACGCGAACCACGTCAAAACCCGGCATCGCTGCTGCGACGGCTTCAGCTGCCGCTTCCAGGCCATCTGCCGACGTATCGCTCTTTGGCGTTGGGCTCTGTATCGCGGGCGTTGGGCTCTGTATTGCGGCTGCCTGTGTTTCTTCGTTTTCCGAATCAGCCTCACCTGCGGTCAAGTCCGATACAGCGCTGACAGGCTCTGTGGATTCAGGCGCTTTCTTGGTGTCCGTTGGCTCCGATTGTGTCACTTCCGAAGTTGTTTTTGACGCCTTGAGAGCATTGGATTGCCATCCCAAAGGATCGATCCGGTAAAGGTACACGCCAATAAGCGCGATGATTACCAGACCAGCAATGGCCAATTTCCCGGAATTCTTTCTGTTCATTTCTTAACTCCAGCCGACACAAGGCACAAAGAATCGCTTGCATTCGGATATAGACTATTCGTTTTCAGGCAATGGTCATAATCTTGCAACAATGTGCGACCAATGCCACAAATCCGGGCCAAACTAGACTTTTTGCAGTGCGCAAACAAGCGCTTCGGCTGATTTGTTGAAAGCTGCTTGTCCATTCAACAGACCAAGTGGGTTTTACTTGACGTTTTGCACCGCATCATGCTTGTTCAGACCATGTCAGAGATTCGATCGATTTGTGTTTATTGCGGCTCCCAACCGGGCAATGATCCGGCCTATGAAGAGACCGCGCGGGCTTTGGGCAAATCCATGGCGCAAAACAACATCAGACTTGTCTTTGGGGGTGGCACCCAGGGCCTGATGGGGGCGGTTGCAGACGCCGTATTGAAAGCTGATGGACTGGTGACGGGGATCATCCCGGAATTTCTTCAGACACGCGAGGCCGGCAATGGCTATGATCTGGTGTTTGACGAATTGATTGTCACAGAGGACATGCACACGCGCAAACATACGATGTTCGAGAAATCCGGTGCATTCGTGGCCCTGCCCGGCGGCATCGGTACGCTTGAGGAAATCATCGAGATCATGACATGGGCGCAATTGGGACGCCACACAAGACCGATGGTGCTTGCCAATATTGCCGGGTTCTGGAACCCGCTGCTGGAATTGCTCGGCCACATGCGTTCAGCCGGCTTTCTGCATACGGCGCATCTGGCCCAGCCGCTGGTCGTTTCCGACCCGGCGCAAATCGTCCCGACAATCCTCAAGGCCTGGCAATCGGGTGAGGTCAGCGCTGGCAAACAGGACGTCATAGAAAAAATGTAACGCCGGTTTCGCCCCCCCGCCTGAGGGGTGACGATAACCCTTCATACTTACGTTCCACCAGCAGCAATACCGGTCACGTCCGTTCACAAGCCAGTGACCCGGCCGTCGTGCGGGTTGTCCCGGGCCATTGACAGCGCCATGTGCCCGAGGAGGCAGGGACAGAACTCTGCACAGAACCTCAGCACAGGATATAGCCAGCCATGCCGATTGATCGCCGTACTTTCATCACAGGATTTGCAGGCCTGGTGGCCGTCTCGGCGCTCAAGCCAATTGCCGCAAACGCCGCAATGAATGATTTTCGTCCGCAAGGCCAATCGAGTGTCGACCATGGCGCCTTCGATGTTCTTGTCAGAAAATATGTCAAACCGGATGCGCAGGGCTATAACCGGGTCGATTATCGCGGGATAAAGAAAAACCTTTCCGGACTGAAGGCCTATATTGCCGCGCTGGAGACAGTCAATCCGGTTTCCCTGTCGCGAAATGAAGCCCATGCCTATTGGATCAATCTTTATAATGCCAAGACACTGCAAGTCGTGGCGGAAGCCTATCCCGTGACCTCGATCAAGAAGATCAATCTCGGCGGCTCATTTCTGTTCGGTTCCGGCCCCTGGAAAGCAGATCTCCTGCGGGTTAACGGCACAGATTTGTCGCTTGACGATATAGAGCATCAAATCATTCGGCCGCTTTTCAAGGACGAAATGTCCCACTACGGGCTCAACTGCGCCTCCTATTCCTGTCCCAACCTTGCCACCAGCGCGTTCACCGGAACCAATATCGACGCGCTGCTGCGGCAAAATGCAATTGACTACGTCAATCACCCCCGTGGTGTGACCGTCAAGAATGGCCGCATCACGGCTTCGAAAATCTATTCCTGGTACGCCGGCGATTTTGGCGGCAAGAACAGACTCAAACAGCATTGGGCATCTCTGGCAAATACGGCCAAGGCAAAGCAGATCGGCTCAGCCTCGATTGCCAATTATGCCTATGACTGGAGCATCAATGGAATTGAAAGTGCACAGACTGACAGTTAGCAATATCATAGGCGCAATGCCTCACAACAACGGTCTGGCCTCGACACGAGACTCGCGCAGCGAGGACCATGTATAGAGTGCCAGGGCAATCCATATCAGGCAGAATGCCGCAAGCTGCCACATGGATAATGGTTCGTGGAATACGAAGATGGCGGCCAGAAAAATGAGGGACGGCGTCAGGTATTGCATCAGGCCGAGCGTCGAAAAGCGTAAGAGTTTCGCCCCGAAGGCGTAAAGAATGAGCGGCACTGCAGTGAACGGTCCGGCTAGCAGCAGCAAGCCCGTATCCCGTGTATCGCCGGCCATAAAATGGCCCGTGCCCTCCATATCCAGGAAGTACAGAACCAAAAGTGATGGTACACTCAGCAGCAGGACCTCGAGAAAGAACCCCTGGCTTGGGCCGATCGGCAAGGTCTTGCGCAGGAAACCATACATACCGAAGCTGAAGGCCAGGGCGAGCGAAACCCATGGCAATCCGCCGGCCGTCACCGTCAACAACAAGATGGCTGCGCAAACAAGTGCGATGGCTGCCATTTGCAACCGGTTGAAACGCTCTCCAAGGAACACAGCCCCCAGAGCGATATTGACAATCGGATTGATATAATAACCCAATGCCGTTTCGACCGTTTGCTCATTGGCAATCGCCCAGACATAAATACCCCAGTTGATCGATATGAAAATGGCCGTTATCGCCGCAAGCAACAGGGTTTTGGGGTGCCTGAAGGCCAGCTTGAGGTCTGCCGTGCGTCCCAGTAACAAAATGAGGATGCCTGCCACGGGAACCGAACATAAAATTCGGTAGGCAACCACCTCAACGGGCGGAATATGGCTCACCATTTTCATGTAGAGCGGCATCACCCCCCAAAGAAGGTAGGCTCCCATCGCGAAGCCAAAGCCCCGCAATGCGGATTTGTCTGTTTCCTTGCCACCCATGGCGGGACACTTTCGATTTTCGAGACAGGATTATTCCATACAGAGCGACACGGCGCACGGCATCAGGTCAATGTGCAATTCAGGTGCAGCCTGTCTTCAGCAACTTGTAGGTAACCGAATCCATCAGAGCCTGAAATGAAGCATCAATGATATTGTCCGAAACCCCGACGGTCCACCACCTCTGGCCGGTGGTATCGCGCGATTCAATCAAAACCCTGGTAATGGCTTCAGTGCCGCCATTGAGGATACGCACCTTGTAGTCCGTCAGTTCCAGATCCTCGATCTCTTTTTGATAGGGGCCAAGGTCCTTGCGCAGCGCTATGTCCAGGGCATTGACCGGACCATTTCCTTCGGCCACGGACATTTTGGTTTCGCCTTGAACCTCAACCTTGACGATGGCCTCCGACACGGTTTTCACATTGCCGATGGCATCAAAACGTCGTTCCACCATGACCCGAAAGGACTCGACCTTGAAATACTCCGGCACGCGCCCAAGGGTTCGCCGGGCAAGCAGTTCGAAACTGGCGTCAGCTCCCTCATAGGCGTAGCCGCTGGCTTCATGTTCCTTGACGATGGAAATCAGCCGGTCAAGGCCGGGATTGTCCTTGGAGACTTCAATGCCTCTGCTCTTCAGCTCATTGATGAAATTCGATTTTCCACCCTGGTCGGACACCATGACGCGGCGTTTGTTGCCAACGGTTTCAGGCGGCACATGTTCATAGGTACGCGGATCCTTGAGCAAAGCAGAGGCATGAATGCCGGCCTTGGTGGCAAAGGATGATGTCCCGACATAGGGGGACTGGCTCTCCGGTGAACGGTTCAGCAATTCGTCAAATGAATGCGAAAGCCGCGTCAGTCCCTGCAGTTTGTCCTTGTCGATGGATGTGACAAAGCGTTCGTTCCAGACAGGCTTGAGCACGAGGTTGGGGATCAGCGTCACAAGGTTGGCATTGCCGCAGCGTTCGCCGATGCCATTCAAGGTTCCCTGAACCTGGCGCACACCCGCCTCAATGGCCGCCAGTGAATTGGCAACAGCCTGACCGGTGTCATCGTGGGCATGAATACCAAGGCGATCTCCTGCCAAGCCGCTCGCCATGACAGTTTTGATGATGCTGGCGATTTCGGCCGGCTGGGTGCCGCCATTGGTATCGCACAGCACGATCCAGCGCGCTCCGGCATCATAGGCCGTTTTGGCACAGGCCAGAGCATAGTCCGGATTGGCCTTGAAGCCATCAAAGAAATGTTCGCAATCGACCAGCGCTTCCTTGCCGGCGGCAAGCGTGGCTTCGACAGACGCCCTGATGCAATCGAGGTTTTCCTCGTTGGAAATGCCGAGCGCCACATCCACATGGTAGTCCCAGCTCTTGGCAACAAAACAGACAGCATCGCTTCGCGATTGCAATAAAGCGGCAAGTCCGGGATCATTGGAGGCTGAGACCCCTGCCCGCTTGGTCATGCCAAAGGCAACCATGGTGGCCTTCGCCATGCGGTTTTGTTCGAAAAAGGCAGTGTCTGTAGGATTTGCTCCCGGATAGCCGCCCTCGACATAGTCAAGGCCGAACGCGTCCAGCATGTGGGCAATGGCAATTTTGTCTTCAACGCCAAAATCAATACCCGGTGTCTGCTGGCCGTCACGCAGCGTTGTGTCGAACAGAAAGATTTTTTCGCGCGCGCTCATTACTTGATTTCCCAGGTGGTCGTGCGGGCTCCGGTATCGGGGTCCTTGCCGTCTTTCAATTGAATGCCCTTTTCCAACAGGTCATCACGAATGGCATCAGCCTCAGACCAGTTTTTCTGCTCCAGAAAAGCCAGTCGCGCCGCGATACGCTCGGCAATCATGGCTTCATCAACATCGGCATTTTTTGTCTTCCTGTATTCATCGAATCCGAGCAGATGCAACGTCGCGGCCAATTGCGGCCCCTCCAGAGCGCTCAGCCGGGCCATGGCTGCGGAGAAATTGAGATCATCGCACAGCGCATCGACGATCTGTTGATCCGCCGTTCCATCAGCCGGTGCATCACCCACTTTTCGCGCAAATTTATCCAGCAGGGTTTCCGCCTCTTCAAGTTTGCGTTTGCTGAAGTCAATCGGCTCGCGATAGTGGGTCATCAGCATGGCCAGCCGCAGGACTTCTCCGGGCCAGCTTCTGCCGCCGAATTTGTCTTCGTCCAGCAGCGCATTGATGGTGATGAAATTGCCGAGGCTTTTCGACATTTTCTGCCCCTCAACCTGCAGATAGCCATTGTGCATCCAGACATTGGCCATCTGGCTGGTGCCATGGGTGCAGCATGATTGCGCATTTTCATTTTCGTGATGGGGAAAAATAAGGTCGAGCCCACCGCCATGAATGTCGAAGACCTCGCCCAGATAGCGCTCACTCATCGCGGAACATTCGATGTGCCATCCGGGACGCCCGATGCCCCAGGGTGAGTCCCAGCCAGGCTCATTGTTGGACGACAGTTTCCACAGGACAAAATCACCCGGATTCTTCTTGTGGCTCTCGACCGCAACGCGCGCACCGGCCTGCTGGTCTTCCAGCTTGCGATGCGACAAGGCGCCGTATTGGGGCGTCGACTTCACATCAAACAGCACCTCGCCGCCGGCCTGATAGGCATGGCCCTTGTCGATCAGCGTGGAAATCATCTGCTGCATCTGGGCAATATTGTCCGTTGCCCGTGGCTCTATCGTTGGCTCCAGGCAACCGAGACGGCGCACATCCAGATGGTATTGCTCCGTTGTTCTGGCCGTCACCAGAGCAATGGCCTCGTTAAGTGGCATATCGGGGTAATCGCGGGCGGCGCGGACGTTTATCTTGTCATCAACATCGGTGATGTTGCGCACATAGGTGACGTGTTTGGCACCATAGAGATGGCGCAACAGCCGGAACAACAAATCAAAGACGATGGCCGGCCGAGCATTGCCGATATGAGCATAATCATAAACCGTCGGACCACAGACATACATGCGCACATTGTCCGGATCAATCGGCTGAAACGCGTCCTTTTGACGAGTCAGTGTATTGTACAGTTTCAGGCGCGGATTGCCCATAAAACATACTCCCATTGTGCCTGTGGCCAGGGCTTTTGTCTTGAAACAAGTGGAGACGAAAACAGCCGGACCAGCGATTGGCTAGCGAATAATAATCCAGCAGATGCATGTGGCGGCTGTGCCGCAAAGCGTTTTCATGTGGCAACTTATCGCCGCTTGTGACAGCAACGTCAAGCCATGGCATTGCGCAATTTCAACTGTTGAGAAAACGCAGCAGCAAACCGACGGCCAGAATGGCCATGATCAGCGCAATCAGAAGATCAAGAATCCGCCAGGCGACCGGTTTTACAAAGATCGGCGCCAACAACCGCGCCCCATAGCCCAGCCCGAAAAACCAGACGAAGGATGCCAGCACCGCGCCGCAGCCAAAAGCCAGTCGCGCCATGCCGTCATATTGCCCGGAAAGACCTCCGATCAGCAACACCGTGTCCAGGTAGACATGCGGATTGAGAAAAGTCAGCGCGAGGCACGTGGTCACTGCTGCGGCCAGACTGCCGGCCTTCTTGTCTGCGACCTCCATTCCTTGGGGATAGAGCGCCCTTTTCAAGGCCAGAAATGCATAGCCAAACAGAAAGGCCGCGCCGCCGAGCGTGACGATATTGATCAGAATGGTTGACCGCGCGACGAACGTCCCCACTCCGGCAATGCCAGCGGCAATGAGAATGGCATCCGACAATGCGCCGATCAGACAGACGACAAAAACATGGGCGCGCACCAGACCCTGTCGCAAGATAAAGGCATTCTGGGCGCCAATGGCGACAATCAGCGATCCACCCAGAAAAAAACCAGCCATTGACGCGCGAAAAACGGGATCGTCAAACATCTTTTGCCTGCCTGTTCAAACGTATGGTGCACCGATCAAAACAGTGACATCTGATCATCATTTGGGGGTTTGCTTTCCGATGGGGATTCGACCAGCGGTGCCGGTTTCACCCGATCCTGCAGGTCCGGCCCCATGTTGGCAACCTTGTTGACCTTGTCGGATACGGGAATAGCTTCAAAAAAGTCATTGTCAACCGGCTCAAACAGATCACGCACATGGCGCGGTTCCTGTGTCTTGCAGTCGAGCCAACGGGAGAAGTCTTCAGGCTTGATGACAACCGGCATGCGGTGGTGAATGTGACTGATGGCTTCATTTGCGTGGGTCGTCAGGATGGCTCCTGTGTCGATTTCGGATCCATCCGCAGAGGACCAGGTATCCATCAGCCCGGCAAAGGCAACGACACCGCCGTCGCGCGGGCGCACCCAATAGGCCTGCGGCTTCTGACGCCCTTGCCTTTGCCACTCATAAAACCCCGACGCGGGGATCAATGTCCGGCGATGCCGCATGGGCGACTTGAAAGAGGCTTTTCCCTCAGCCGTTTCACTGCGGGCATTGATGATCAGTGGAAAATCTTTTGGATCCTTCACCCAGGAAGGCAACAGGCCCCAGCGCACAAATACGGGCACCCGGTTGGCCCGGTTGGCCCGGTTGGTGCCCGGTGCCACCACCGGCCCGTGACCGGCAAGGACCATCAACAGGGGCTGGGTCGGTGCAATGTTGTAACGCGGTTCATGGCGCTCCAGCTCGGCAAGTTCAAAAAACGCCGCCAGAGCGTCGGCCGAGGAAATCAATGAAAAGCGACCACACATGAAAGACCCATCTTGAAAAAGCACTGAAGTGTTTGCCGTCAGGCACGTGCAAGCGAATTGACTGTTTACGCGCTCTGGACAACGGGCTCAAGATAAGCAAGAAAATAGCCATGATTTATCCGCGCATCGCCGCTTCCTGTGTCCTCAAGCGGGGGAACAGATACCTGATGGTCCGCCGTGCCCATGGCCAGGCCGCTGGAGACTATGCATTTCCTGGCGGCAAGGTTGAGCCGGGTGAATTGCTTGCCGAGGCGGCGCTTCGCGAATTGCGCGAAGAGACCGGAATCAAGGCGTATAACCCCCGATTTTTCCGGTTTTACGATCTGATTGAGCGCAACGCGGCAGGTCTGTTGACCAGCCACTATGTGCTGGCGGTCCACCTCGCCGATACAGATGATGAACAGAGGGCTGTCGCTGCCGATGACGCGCTTGAGGCCGCCTGGTACACCGCTGCAGAAATTAGAGCGTTGCCCACGCCTGCCAGCGTGCTGGAATGTATAGAGCACTTCGAAGCCCATGGTCTGCGCCCGGCATAGACTTCAAGCGAAAGTGACGCCCCTTGAATGGCCGCACAGGCTCTTGCTTGGTACAACATGCCCAGGCACTGACCCGGGAGGCACAGATGATTGCTGCGAAATCGATGGCAAGGGCGGGACTCGTCGCTTTGGGGCTTATACTGTTTCAGACCGGGATCGCATGGTCTGATCCCGAGGCATGGTCGCGGCAGGGGTGGTCGACGGATTTTTCAAAAACAGCGATCGACTATGATGAAATCATGTCCGGTGGCCCGCCAAAGGATGGCATTCCGTCAATCGATGATCCTGCGTTCATATCCGTCGCCTCCGTCAATGACCTGGCAGACAATGAACCGGTGATCGGACTGGAAATCGGCGGCGATGCCCGCGCCTATCCGCTGCGCATATTGACGTGGCACGAAATTGCCAACGACACTGTCGGCGGCGTACCTGTCACGGTCACCTATTGCCCGCTATGCAATGCGGCACTGGTCTTTGACCGGCGTGTTGCGGGACAGGCAGACACATTCGGCACGACCGGCAAATTGCGCCATTCCGATCTGGTGATGTACGACCGGCGCACCGAAAGCTGGTGGCAACAATTTACCGGCGAAGCCATCGCTGGTGAAATGACCGACACAAAGCTGAAACGCATCCCGTCACGGCTGGAATCCTGGAAAAATTTCAAGGCCCGCTTTCCAGGCGGCAAGGTTCTGGTGCCGGGTAATCCGGGTTTGCGGAACTACGGCTTCAATCCCTATGAGGGATATGACAGTCTGAGCCAGCCATTTCTGTTCTCCGGTGAATTACCGCAGGACATCAACCCGATGGAACGCGTCGTTGTGGTGCGCGGCGCCAGGCCGATTGCCCTTTCCATGCTGAAAATACGTGAGGAAGGCCCGCTGACAAGGCTGGGCATGACATTCTCCTGGGAAAAGGGACAGGCATCGGCGCTCGACAGCAGCCGCATTGCGAACGGACGTGACGTTGGGAACATCACGGTCCGCAAGGATGGCGAGGATGTGCCCCATGACGTGACCTTCGCCTTTGTCGCCCATGCCTTCTTGCCGGATGTCACCATCGAGAAATCAAAAAACCAATGACAACCTGTAGCAATGCCTATTGGGTTTGACCGGCAAAAGCGGTATTTGACGATCATGAGACACAGACCTTGCAAGATTTTCCTGCTCTGCGCCGCGCTGACCCTGACGGGTATGGCGCCGGCCGGAGCACAAGATGCAAAACCGCCCTATGAAGACCGGTTGATCCGGCTTTCCGAGATTGTCGGTTCCGTGCACTACCTGCGCACCCTGTGCCTGGCGACAGATGAGGGCTGGCGCGACAAGATGCAGGCTCTGATCAATCTGGAAGCGCGCGAACCGGAACGGCGTGCACGGCTGATCGCAGCCTTCAACAAGGGATACCGGTCATTTGCCTCTGTCCACATGAAATGCAGCAATGTGGCGATTGAAGCTGAAGAACTGCACCGCAAACAGGGTCTCGTGCTTGCATCGGAGATCATAGCGCGCTACGGAAATTAGTAATCTATTAACCTGACATTTCACTGTGCCGCATTTAGCTTAAATTGCGTGTTACTTTGTTTGTAGGAAATTGCGGAGAAGTGAACTCCAGGTGGTGATATGACGGAAACAAACCTGTCCGATATCGATGAGATGATCGTACATGAGAAAATGATGACAGCGCTCGAACACCAGACGGAAGCCTGGGCCGAAGGCGTTGCCGATGGTATTGAGCCGGAAATCATTGCCGATGCGGCATTTGTGACGGTGATGCGTGAAACCATCAAGATGTTTGGCGAAGACGCGACAGAAGCCATCCTTGATGATTTGAAACAACGGATGCTGACGGGCGAATTTTCGCCAGAACGTCTGGTTCAGTAAATACAGGACGTCTCAAGGGGACCGGGAGCTGGCAGGCATGATTGTATGGGGCGAAAAAGGGCGTGGCGGCGATCGTGCCGTGTCTTGCCTGCTGATCGCATTGCTTGCAGCCGGAACAGTTCTTTGCACCGTTCATCCGACAAGAGCCTCCGCTCAGCAGGCACACGTAAATTATGACCGTTTGGCGCTCAGTGACATCGGCAAGGCCGAGCCAGACACTGTCGAAGACCTCCCACCTGCAGAAAGCGGTATCCCCGAAGACGCCCTGACCAAGGATGGGGACAGTCTGGAAACCGGCGTTACGGATGAGGACGCGCACGCTCCACCGCGGGTTACCGCCCCGCCAATCCTTTACGATCTGACCAGCCTGCCGGAGCCGGTGCGGCGCATGCGTGATCTTATCATTGCCGCTGCCTCCGAGGGCGATATTGAAAACCTGCGTCCCTTGCTGGGAACCGGCCCCACCCAGACGCAATTGTCTATCAGCGGACTTGATGGCGACCCGATTGACTTTCTGCGTGAAACCTCAGGCGATGGAAAAGGCCAGGAACTGCTGGCCATCCTGCTGGATATATTGAACGCCGGCTTTGTCCATCTGGATGCAGGTGGACCGAACGAGTCCTATCTTTGGCCCTATTTCTATTCCGTTCCGCTGGACCAGCTGGAAAACAGTCAGATGGTTGAATTGTACCGCATCGTGACCGCCGGCGATTACGAGGACATGAGAGCCTATGGCGGCTACAATTTTTATCGAACGGCCATCGGCCCCGATGGTGACTGGAAATTCTATGTGGCCGGGGACTGACATCCCGCCGCTTCACACATCACGATCGCACCAGAAGCACTTGCCCATCCCGCTGGTCCGGACTACCTAAAGCCAAGCACCAAATCACCAAGCGAGAGCCCAATGACCTGTCTGACACTTGCGCATAGAAGCCTGGTTTGCATCAGCGGCGAAGATGCCCAATCGCTGCTGCAGGATGTCATCTCCTGTGATGTCGAGAACCTGCCCGATGGCATCGTTCGGCCGGGCGCCCTGTTGACCCCGCAGGGAAAGATCATGTTCGATTTTCTGGTCTCGCGTGATGGCGAAGGCCGGTTCCTTTTTGACATGAACACAACGCAGATTGCAGCTTTTGTTCAGCGCATGACCATGTACCGGTTGCGCGCCAAAGCGCAAATCAGTGCGCTTGAAGATCTCTCCGTCCAGGCCGTCTGGGACATGGATGCGAAGCCGGGTTTCCTGCAGGACAGCCGGTTTGTTGAAGGCATCCCCGTCTACCGGGTCTACGGCCAGGCACTGGCATGTGACGCATTGCAGGCCGATTATGATCTGCTGAGGATTGAGGCAGGCGTCGCCGAGGCGGAAGCCGATTACAAGCTTTCCGATGTTTTTCCCCATGACGTCCTGATGGACCTGAACGGCGGCGTATCCTTCAAAAAAGGTTGTTTCGTTGGCCAGGAGGTCGTCTCGCGCATGCAACATCGTGCCACCGCACGGCGTCGCGTGGTGAGCGTGCGGGCCCATGCACCACTGCCCGATACCGACACACCGATCACGGCGAATGGCCGCGCGGCGGGAACGCTCGGGACTGTTGTCGGCGATCGCGGGCTGGCATTGGTGCGCATCGACAAGATTGGTGCAGCTCTGGACGCCGATCAGCCCATCATGGCCGGTGACGTCGCTGTAACGATCACCCTGCCCGCCTGGACGAAGCTTGTCTTTCCCCGAGCCGAAGGCGTTGCCGAGGCTGACGGGGACTGATTGCCATGACGTCCGTTCGACCCGCACCACGCGCCTGGCAACGAATGCTTTCGGGACGCCGTCTGGATCTGCTGGATCCCTCGCCGCTTGATGTCGAGGTTTCCGACATTGCCCATGGCCTTTCACGCGTGGCGCGTTGGAACGGGCAAACAAAGGGCGCCCATGCTTTTTCGGTTGCACAACACTCGCTGGTCGTCGAACGCATTTTTGCCAGGCTGCGCCCAGCAGCCAGTGCCGATGATTGTCTGGTGGCACTGCTTCACGACGCACCGGAATATGTCATCGGGGATATGATCTCACCGTTCAAGGCAATTGTCGGTGGCGACTACAAGAAGGTGGAAAAGCGCCTTGAAGAGGCCATTCATCTGCGTTTTTCGCTGCCCCCGACGACGTCCAAAGTGCTGAAAACCCAGATCAAACGGGCCGACCGGATTTCGGCCTATTTCGAAGCCGTTGCACTGGCCGGGTTTTCTGAAGAGGAAGCCATCAAGCTTTTTGGACGACCGCGCGGGATCAGCCGTGATATGGTGGAAATGGAACCGCTGCCGATCACCACGGTTCAGCGCGCATTCATGCGACGCTATCAGGAAATTGAAGCCTGGCGTGGCACAAAACCGAACCACAAGTGAAAAGGCTGTCGATGCCGCAACTCGTTGTCTGTTCCCTGTCCCGTCTGATCCAGACCGCCGAGCTGCATCAGCCACGCGAAATGATCACGCTGCTTTCGGCCAAAAACGAAATGCAGCGCCCGGCGGGCATTCGCCCCGAGCGTCATCTCTTTCTCGACATGAATGACATCAGCGTTGCGGTTGACGGGCTGAACAGACCGGAAGAGCACCATATTGACCAATTGGTTGATTTCGCAAAAACCTGGGACAGATCCGCGCCGCTGCTCGTCCATTGCTGGATGGGAATCTCCAGATCAACAGCAGCGGCCTATATCATTGCCTCGGCGCTCAATCCTGATCTTGATGAAATGCAATTGGCTCTTGAACTGCGCCGCCGCTCCCCGTCGGCGACACCCAATGTCCGCATGGTCACTCTTGCCGACCATGTGCTGAAGCGTGACGGCCGGATGATGGCGGCCATCAAGCGCATTGGTCGCGGTGCACAGGCCTCGGAAGGTTCACCCTTCCTCATGCCGCTGGAGTTGGCACAATGACGGCAGGGTCGACCGCAATCGCAATCGGTTTGAATGCGGCCATCGTTACTGTGATGGACAATGAGCCGCAGATTCTTGTCATTTCCATGGACGAGGCCAGGGCCACGAATGGCGCCTTGCTGGACGGTTTGCCGCTTGGTTCCTTTGACCCCCTGCATCACCGGACGTTCGAAACCGGATTGCGTGCATCGGTGGAGGAGCAGACAGCCCTGCATCTGGGTTATGTCGAACAACTCTATACATTCGGCGACCGGGGTCGACAGAAACAACCCGATGACACCGGACCGCACATCATATCCGTCGGCTATCTGGCGCTGACCCGCGATGACGGTATTCAGAGCGGCGCGCTGCAGCGCGCCGGTGCCGCCTGGCACAAATGGTACGGTTACCTGCCATGGGAAGACTGGCGCTCCGGACGCCCGCCGATGCTGGACGAAATCATCATGCCAGCCCTGAAAGACTGGGCGAGCAAGCCGCAAAGTGCGGAGCGCAACCGGCATCTTCCAAGCCGCAAATCAAGACTGCGGCTGGCCTTTGGCGATCTTGATTTTCCCTGGGATGAGGAGCGTGTTCTAGAACGCTACGAAATCCTCTACGAGGCCGGCCTGATTGAAGAAGCCGTCAGCGATGGCCGTGTCGTGCAGACCGGACTGTCCGGCGAACTGGGCCGACAGATGCGGCTTGATCACCGGCGCATACTGGCAACGGCCATCGCGCGATTGCGTGGCAAGTTGAAATACCGCCCGGTGGTTTTCGAATTGATGCCGCCTGAATTCACCCTGACCGCACTGCAGTCAACCGTCGAAGCCATTTCCGGACGCCACCTGCACAAACAGAATTTCCGACGCCTTGTGGAAGGCGCGGAACTGGTCGAACCGACCGGTCACACCAGCGTCGCCACAGGTGGTCGTCCAGCCGCGCTTTACCGGTTCCGAAGAAAGATATTCGAAGAGCGCCCCGCCCCGGGCATCAAGGTCGGCGGGCGGTAGGCTTCGCACAATTGCCGGGATGACTTAGAGTTCAAGTGGCCCGCTTTCTCATGCCATCATTTGCAGCACTTGAGGGAACCAGCGCCCTGACCAGAGTCTTCATGTCCAGAACCCCAATGGGCTTGCCGTCACCCATCACGGTGTAACTGTGAGCGGTATCCCCGTTTGATCTGGAGATGATTGTCTCCAGCGTGTCTTCCGCATCCACTTCACCGGATACACTCACATGGCCTGCCTTCACTGCAGGCGTCATGATGGAACGGGCCCGCAAGACCCGCGCACGATTGATGTCGCTGATGAAATCAACGATATAGGGATCATTGGGGTGCAGGAGAATTTCCTGTGGCTCGCCCTGCTGAATGACGATGCCGTCCTTCAGGATGACAAGATGATCTGCGAGTTTCAACGCCTCATCAAGGTCGTGGCTGATGAACACAATTGTCTTTCGCAGTTCCTGTTGGAGTTCCAGCAGAAGGTCCTGCATGTCTGTCCTGATCAGCGGATCAAGTGCGGAGAAGGCCTCGTCCATCAGCATGATCGGGGCATTTGAGGTCAGCGCCCGGGCGATGCCGACTCTTTGCTTCATGCCGCCGGAAAGTTGATGCGGATACTGATGCCCCTGACCTTTCAGGCCTACCCGCTCCAGCCACTCATGAGCAGCCTTTTCATAACCCGCCCTGCCTTCGCCGCGCACCGCCTGCGCCATGCCGGTATTTTGCAGGACAGTTCGATGCGGCAGCAGGGCGAAATGCTGGAAAACCATAGACATCTGCATGCGCCGCATTTGCCGCAACCGATCCTCCCCGAATTCCAGCACGTTCTCGCCATCGACCCAGATTTCGCCTGCCGTCGGCTCGATCAGCCGGTTGACATGCCGGATCAGCGTCGATTTGCCGGAACCCGACAAGCCCATGATGACCGTAATCTCGCCGGCATGCATATCGACGTTGATGTCGCACAGTCCAAGCACATGACCATGACCTGCCATGAGTTCGGCCTTGCTCATGCCCGCCAGGACGTGCTTCATCGCATCCTGCGGTGCTGCTCCGAATACCTTGTAGAGGTTTCGGATGGAGATGCTGATTTCCTTAGGCATTTTCATCTCCCTTCAGTGACGACCAACACTGGTCGAGGCATTCACCCTTGCCAGCGCTGCCTTTGTCACCCGGTCAAGAATGACAGCAAGCAACACGATGCCGAGACCGGCAACGAGGCCTACGCCAAGTTCGAGGTTTCTGATGCCACGCAGCACCAGTACGCCAAGTCCCGGGGCCGAAACCAGCGAGGCAATAACCACCATCGCGAGACTCATCATGATGGTCTGATTGACCCCTGCCATAATGTTGGGAAGGGCCAGCGGGATCTGAACGCCGAACAGCTTCTGACGTTTCGTCATGCCGAATGCATCGGCTGCCTCGATCACCTCCTCGTCGACAAGACGGATACCAAGGTCGGTCAGGCGGACCACCGGAACGATCGCGTAAAGGATGATCGCGATTCCATAGAGCTTCGGTTCGGTGACCGAGAACAGGAAAATCAGCGGAATGAGATAGACGAAGGTCGGCAACGTCTGGAGCATGTCGAGGACCGGGATCATCAGCCTTTGCATCCTGTCGCTGCGGGACATGGCAATCCCGATCGGCACGCCAAGCAAAACGCACAAAAAGGCGCAAACAAAGATGATGGAGAGGGTCTGCATGGCGTAGTCATAGTGGTCTATGAACGCCAGAAACAGCAGAGCGCCAGCCACAAATGCCATCAGTCGAACAGATTTTGAAGCGACATAGGCAAGCGTTGCAAGAAAAAAGATCATCAGCCACCAGGGCGTCGCGGCAAACAGATAAAGCGCCCCTTCCAGCAACCAGCTAAGCGGCTGGGTAAGCGGATCAAGCACCGCTTTGAGGCCATCCTTGATGCCCAGAAAGCTGTTTTCCACACTCTTTGTCATGTCCCGGGTTCGCGCGAATTGCGCACATGCACGGTTGAGCTCGTCGAGGGAGGGAAATGGCAGATTCCAGATCGAATCCGCAGTAAACCCGTCTTCAGCGCCGCCCGTTTTCTTCCTGGCCAGCAACTCCGCCATCGTCATGGGACCATCTGAACTGCCCTTCTCGCCACACCAGGCGCGCAAGCCCAGCCCGTCGAAAAGGAAATCATACGTCGCCATGGCGTTCTCCCCGGTTTTATTCGTTTTGCAAAGAAGGGGCGCATCCGGTGGCGTAGGGCCGTGTGGTTTATAAATAGAAAATAAGGGAGTACTTTTAAAGGGCGTCGGAGTTTAACCAAATATAACATTTGGTATTTTTTTAATTAGGGAAAGTTTC
>JARGOF010000008.1:73406-179401 GCA_029212415.1 Rhizobiaceae bacterium
CCCGCGCTTTGGGTTGCACACGGTTTTTATTGTTTGCCCACACTGGGGCCGCCGCCGGGGGCTTCGGCCCTTCTGTTTTATCAGTCGAACAGAGCGGAGAGCTTTTCACGGGCTGCGTCGTTGACCCAATTCTCCCATGTGGATTTGTTCTCTGTCAGGAAGTGTACGGCGGCCTCTTCCGACGAGGCCCCATTGTCCGCCTGCCAGGCAAGCAACTGGCTGAGCCCCTTTGAAGTAAACGATATTTTGCTGACCAGATCGAAGACTTCCGGATTGCTTTCGGCAAAATCAGCGGTCACAACCGTCAGAACCGGAGCCGCAGGATATGCCGATTTGGCTGGTGACTTGCAATCAACGGTCTGGTTGCAGGCATGGATATCCGCGTCATGAGGCCCCATGTCGACGGACACCATATTGTAGCGGCCGAGAACTGCAGTTGGACCGTACATATAACCGAAGAAGGGTTCCTTGTTCTCGTAGGCGGAAGCCATGGCCGCCGAAAGGGTTTCACCGGAACCGTGGTTGAAAACCTCCATGCCGTGCTTGTCGAACGCGAACGCCTTTACGAGATTGTCGTTGGCGATGCGGCAGCCCCAGCCGTCAGGGCAGTTGTGGAATTTCCCGCCAACCAGAGCCGGATTGGCGAGAACACCATCAATCGTGGCCAATTCGGGGTGTTCCTCAACGAGGTAGTCGGGAACCCACCAGTTCTCGATGCCGCCATCGGAAATCACATTCGTGGCCTTCCTGACCTTACCTTCGGCTTCAAGCTTGGTGTAGAGCGGTGCTGAATTGATCCAAAGCTCCGGCACAACGTCCGGTTCGTTGTTCTCGGCAAGCGACGTGATTGCAGTGGTGGTGGCGGAAGGCACGAGCGTCACGTCGCAACCATAGCCCTGGGTCATCAGAAATTCAGTGACCTTGGTGATAAACGATGCCGAAGCCCAGTTCATCTCGGCCAAAGAAACCTTCCCGCATTCGGCGTGCGCGACGCCAGGAAGGGTAAAGGCACCCAATGCGATCGCAAACAGCAATTTTTTCATATCTTCTCTCCCAGTTGGTCTTTCATGAAAGTGTCACCGGACCGAATGGCCGGACATGTTTGGAGTTGGAAGGCTTCAGTCATTGTCACCTTCCTCTCCACCCGCTCCGGCCTGCGAACGGGCCGAGGTCGGAACCGTCGTTCGCAATGCCAGGGCATTCAGTTCCCCGTACTGCGCATTGCATATTTCTGCCTGGTGGAATTGCGGCCACAGCGGCATGGCGCGCTGCATATTTTCGCACGCAATTGTCACATCAACGGGCTTGCAGGTATCCACAGGGCTTACGATGAGCGGAGGCTGGCCCGGCTGCAGAAAAACCTGATTATCCGCCCAGGAAACGCCAATGGGCCGGTTCAGAGAATTGGCTGCACGGGCGGCGAACGGTACGACAAGAAGCGGCTGTACGACCGCCAGGCATTGCACCGGTTGCGCGGACGGACCTTCCTGCAAGGCCGCAAAATCGGCTACGGCTATACCCGTGCGCAAAGGACATAGCTGGCCAACGGCGGCCCAGCGGCCTCGGGACGGAGATGGTGCGCACGCAGGCGCGCCGTTCAGAACCGCCAGGATTGTTGCAGCCCAGTCCAGACTGGCACGCGAAAGCCACACCGAAGCAAACGCCGCCTCTTCAGCTTCGCCCCATTCGTAACCGGCGCCGCGCGCAGCGCGATAGGTCAGCGACGATATTTCCGAGAGCGACAGGAAGATGCTGTCGGGGCCGGCAATGGATGCGGGTGTGATCGTGTTCATTCGATCACCTTCCACCGATTTCGTCTGGATAGGGCAGTCCCTGAAACAGGTTTATGCGCACCCACCGGTCGGACCGCGGATTGAAGCGCGTGGCGCCGAAGAAGGCGAGCTTGCAACGCAACATGTCGATTGGCATGAGATCGGCCGAGATCAGGTTATCCTGAATTTCCGCAAAGGGCCGGTGAGCCGATAGCTGCACCCGACGAACCGCGCTTCTATGCTCGGGTTTTTGCAGAAGCAGGCGCGCCACCGGCATATCCAAGGGACATTTCTGCAGCGCTTCATTCAAGGCCGCCACCTGCCGTCCGGTGTCCAGAGGCTGCTCGCGTTCGGCACCCGGTTCCTCGAAGCGTTCGCCCAACCGGGGTTCAAGCTTATCCTGTGAAACATACCAGAACCGCGCATTATCTGCGGCATTGTCGTAATCAGGCTGCAGCGCCCAGTCATAACGGCTGCAGATCAAGGCTTGCAGTTCACCCACGCTCATGGAACCGTCGAGATTGGTTGCAGGGCTTTCGTCCGCTGCCATATATTGCGCCAAATCGTCAACCAGATCGCCATTCGGTTCAAGCATCAGCGAAACCAGCGACTCCTGGGCTTCAACCGGCAGCGCCGCTTCGCTCCAGCGCCACAGCGCATCCCACGGACGCTCCTGTGTTCTGTCCCATACCGTTCGGACATGTTGCGCCAGCAGGTCCAACCCGCTGCGCAGCGCTGCGAGTTTTTCTTGTTGCAGCGCGTGCTCGCTGTGCCACAGTCGTGCGTTTTCGATCGCATCAATCAGCGCTCCGTCAAACCCGGCGGAAGCCTGCGGCGAAACGCTGGTCTGGCTGCGCACGCGGGCCAGGGCCTCTTCTCGCACCATGATCCAATTGTTGAGCAGGACGGGATGGCGCACCAGGAATGGCGCCATGCCCAGGCCGGTCGAATTTCCAACACCCAACGCCTTACGATAGACCGCGCTCAATCGCACCGCCGTATCGCCGCCACGCATTCTGGCCAGATGCTCGACGATATCGACCGAGAACGAACGGGTAAACCACACCGAGAGCATCTCGGCCTGAAACGGGCAAAGCATTTCCGGTCGATCCACGATGGCATGACGATCGGCCGCACCGAACTTGCCGGCCCCGTAGACCGCAGTCGTGCGCATCAGATATCCGGTCCCGGTGATTTGCGCACTATCCGGCTGCAGGCCACGCGAAAGTCTATCGACCACATGATCGAACAGTCGCACCGAGCGGTTGGCGCGGCTCAAAGAGAGTTCCCGGTTGCTGACCCGCCCGGCTTCCTGCAACGGTACGTTTGCCGCCAGGCGGTCAATATCCGCTGAATCGGGTGTGCCGTCAAAAAGCGCGAAGGTCGCGTCCCAGGCCGTGGCGATCACGCGATCGGAACGCATTTCGGCTGGCAAGTCATGGGCAAAACACACCAGCGAATAACAACGCTCGGGACCAATTGCCCGGTAAACGGCGCGGCCAACACCGCGCGCGTCCAGATCGAATAGGGGGCGGTCAAAACGCCATTCCTCGTCTACCATCCGCCGCAGAAGGATACGTAAAAAGGACAAACGCATCGGATGCGCCGATCCAAGCCGATCAAGCCGCATGACTTCGTGAGCGGGGCGGCGAAAGGCAGTTGTTTCAGCCGTTTCGGAAAGCAGGTCGGGATCGTCGGATATCATTCGCGCCCCCCTGGTGGATCAACCCGGGCCGGTGCGAAACTGCTTGCGAAAAACCGCTGCCAGTTGCCGCCCATGATTCCCTCGATATCGGCCTGCGCAAGTCCGGCAGCCTCCAGGCCGCGAGCGATATTGGCAAAATCCCGGTTGTCGTGAAACCACTCTGGCATATCCGGAAAACCCGGCGCATCAGCGCTGCCTTCGCCAAAGTCGACTTTTTTTGTCCACCGTCCGGATCGCATCCATTCGACGACGCTGTCCGGCTGATCCTGGCAAAGGTCCGTGCCAATGCCCAGGCGTTCAGCACCCATCAGATCGGCCGTTCGCGCGATCATGTCGCAGTAATCCTGCAGTTCACAATGCTCGGCATTTTTCAGATGATGCGGATAGACAGAAAAACCCAACATCCCCCCGGTTTCGGCAAGCGCCTTGAGCACCCTGTCGGACTTGTTGCGTCGCGCGGGATGCCAGCGTTCCGGATTGGCATGCGTGATCGCTATCGGGCGTGAAGAGCATTCGATGGCCTCAAGCGTTGAACGCTCGGTAGAATGGCTCATATCAATCACCAGACCGACCCGGTTCATCTCCCCAATCACCTCGCGGCCCATCCGCGTCAGGCCTGTATCATTGTCCTCGTAGCAACCGGTCGCAAGCAGGGACTGGTTGTTGTAGGTCAGTTGCATAAAGCGCAGGCCGAGCCGGTGAAGAACCTCCACCAGACCGATATCATCCTCTATGCAGGAGGGGTTCTGCGAACCAAAGAAAATTGCTGTGCGGCCTGTTTGCCGCGCAGTCTTGATGTCCTCCGCCGTAAAGCCCTGCATGATCAGGCTCGGAAAGCGTTCGAACCAGCGGTTCCAAGTGCTGATATTGTGAACCGTCTCACGGAAGTTCTCGTGGTAGGTTATGGTCACATGAACCGCATCGAGGCCACCGGCACGCATCTGCTGGAAGATTTTTTCCGACCAGTTGGCGTATTGCAGCCCATCAACAAACACGCTCATCCCGCCTGCCCTCCATGGAGGTAAGAGGTCTTGACGGTTGTGTAGAATTCGACCGCGTATTGTCCCTGCTCGCGCGGCCCGAAGCTCGACGCCCCGCGCCCGCCGAATGGGACATGGTAATCCGTTCCCGCCGTGGGCAAATTGACCATCAGAGTGCCGGCGCGCATGTTTGAACGGAAATGCGTGGCCCGTGCGAGGCTTCTTGTCATGATGCCCGCGGTCAAACCGAATTCGCTGTCATTGGCGACCGCAATCGCCTCCTCGTAGCTTTGCGTCTTTATAACGCAGGCAATCGGCGCGAACATTTCCTCGCGGTTCATTCGCATATCGTTGGTCGTTCCTGCGAAGACGGCAGGAGCCATGAAATGGCCTTTCGTCGGACGGTCAAGAGCGTCCCCGCCGCACATCAGCTCGGCACCCTCGGCTTTTCCAACGTCCACGTAAGCAAGATTGCCCGCAAGTTGCGACGCACTGACGGCTGGGCCGATTTGCGTGGTTTCATCAAGGGCGTTGCCCACGCGCAGCGCTCTTGCAGCACTGACCAGTTTCTCGACGAAGGCATCATGAACCGCTTCATGCACAATCAGGCGCGACGCTGCCGTGCATTTCTGCCCGGTGCTGCCAAATGCTGCATTCGCCGCATGCGCGACCGCCAGATCGAGATCCGCGTCATCCATGATGAGCATGGGATTCTTCGACCCCATTTCCATCTGAACCTTCGTCATGTTGGTCAGCGCCGCTGCGGCAATGCCGCGCCCGACACCCACCGAACCGGTAAAACTGATCGCATCAATACCCGGATGCTCCACCAACCGCTGTCCGATATCATGCCCCGGCCCGGCGAGCATGTTGAACAGACCCTCGGGCATGTCCTGCTGGGAGATTATCCTTGCCATCGCGGAGGCACTGGCCGGCGTAAGATTGGCGGGTTTCCAAACAATGGCGTTGCCAAAGGCGAGGGCTGGCGCGATTTTCCACGCTGGCGTCGCCACTGGAAAGTTCCATGGGCTGATGATGCCGACCACACCAACAGGTTCGCGGCGAACATCAATCTCGATTCCGGGCCGCACACTTTGGGCGTAGTCGCCGATCTGACGCAGGGCCTCAGCCGCGAAATAGGTGAAGAACTGTCCCGCCCGATAAACCTCGCCCTTGCCTTCCGCCAACGGCTTGCCTTCTTCCCGTGACAGCAAGGTGCCGATTTCACCTGACTGCGCCATCAAGGCGTTGCCGATTGCCATCAGCACGTCATGGCGTTTCTGGATACCTGCATTCCACCACTGGCGCTGGGCAATGCGGGCAGCGTCGATGGCCTGATCCAATTGCGCGAAATCGGCCTGAGCGTGACGACCGATCACGTCGGACAAGTCCGACGGATTGATGTTTTCCACGTGATCCCGGCTGTCCATCCATTGCCCGGCGATAAAATTGCGCGTCTCGATCGACATGTTTGTTTCTGTCCTTCCGGTTTTCCGTTCAGGCGTCGCGAATGCGCTGCAGCAGCGCCTCTTCAACGGCAACGCCATCAACTTCAATGGTTTTGCGATGCGCCGCACGGCGTGCGCCCGGCAGACGCGCCCCGTCCTGCTCTTCAATGCTTGCGCACAGATGCTCCAGCGACGGGGCAAAGGCAGCACCGGCGAAGGCATCCGGGTCGATGGCAATGAAGAATTGTCCGGTCGAGGGTGGCCCACCGACCTTGCCTGAAAAAGGGCTTGCCTGCGTGCTCAGTTTCGCGCCCGACAGTGCCGCGGCAAGAATTTCAACGGTAAGCCCTAATCCGAAACCCTTGTATCCACCCGTTGGTCGCATGGATCCACTGAGCGCCTTGTCTGCATCCATCGTCGGATTGCCGTCAGCATCCAGCGCCCAGTGCGGCTCAATCGACTCGCCCGTCTGTCGGCGCAGCAGGATTTCCGACTTCGCAATCACACTTGCCGATTGGTCAATGACCAGTTTTGCTGCGCCGTTTGTATCGGGAACCGCGAAAGCGAAGGGATTGGTACCGATTACCGGCTTCGTCCCGCCTACGGGAGCAATGGAGGCTGGCGCATGGGTGAAACACAGACCTATCAAGCCATCAACGGCCAGCCGTTCGGCATGGTGGCCCAACACGCCGCAATTGTAAGAATTGTGCAAGCTCATGGCTCCAATTCCACATTCACGCGCGGCCTCGGTAAACGTATCCCATCCGGCATCAATGGCCGGGTGGGCAAAACCGTTCGCGGCATCAACACGCACCGCGGCTGCCCTGGTTCTATCCACCTCTGGAACAGCTTCGCCATCAACCTTTCCACACCGCAGGTGTTCAGCATAAATGGGCACGTAGAGAAGGCCGTGGCTTCGAATGCCATCGCGCTCAGCCAGACGGGTGGATCGCGCCATGGAAGCTGCGGCTGTGGGCGTCGCCCCTGCCCGCTCCAGCGCTTCGCAGGCCATTGTTTCGACTTCGTTGAGAGACAGTTGAAGCATGCCTGACATCCGTATCCTTAGATTCCGTTGCCCGGACAGTGTTCTGGATTGCCAGACTTCAATCAAACGAATACTTCTGAAATATATTTCAATTTGACTGAAGGAAAAATTGTGATCCGTATCGATTCATTGCGGGCATTCATCGTTGTCGCTGAAACCGGAACGCTGAGAGAAGCAGCCGATCAGCTCAACCGAACCCAATCAGCGCTTTCGATGACCCTCAAGCAACTTGAGGCCGAATTGGGCGGCTCCTTGTTCGAGACAGACCGCAAACGTGATCTTACCGATCTCGGCCACTACGTTCGGCAGGTCGCATTGGATATCGTGCGTGATCATGATCACGGCATTGACCTGATCAAACGCTATGCGAAAGGCAAATCCGGACGTCTTCGCCTGGTATCCGTTCCCTCGGTTGCCGCCCTGATCCTGCCAGATCTGTTGCAGACATTCCTCGATACACAGAAAGACGCCGAAATTGACCTCGTGGACACGGATAGCGCCGCTGTTCGCAAGGCGGTTGCTTCCGGGCGGGCAGACCTGGGCATAGCCAGTCCCGGCGCAGGCCTGGATGGAATCGAGACCGAATTTCTGTTCAGCGACGAACTGTATGCGGTGTGCCGGAAGGATTGCACTCTGGCGCAATGCCGTGGCCCGCTGGAATGGGGTCAGTTGCAGGACTTCCCGTTGATCATGAACGAAACTCTTTTCCAACTGGAAAGCATTGAATTCAGGAGGTTGGCAAGTCATAGCCGTCTTTCGGCGCGCAACATTCTTTCCCTGCTTGCGATGGTGCGTGCCGGCGCAGGCATCACCATCCTTCCGGGCTTGGCGACAGTCTCGCTCGACCCCGAACTCGTGGCGTTGCCGCTTGCCGACCCGGCCTGCCTGCGTAACGTATGCCTGCTGTCGCGTTCAGGCCGCGCACCAAGTCCGATAGCACAGGCCATGCGGCTGCATCTGCGAAACAGCCTGCCGCTTCTTGCCGGACGCTATGGATTTATCACCGGACAGGAAAACGGAAATCCGGTTTGACAGCAATGGTTGCGATCGCGCGCCAAGGCAAAGGGATCGGCGGGCAATCGTGCAAGTTTGGCTTTCAATCAGCCGTTGTGTTTGCGAGCCATCGATGGATGGCCACCTCTACCTTCTGGCTCGATTAAAGCCAAACAACTCTAGATTCAGCCATATTTTGCACATAAGGCGATAGGTTCATCCCTACTTGGTTCCAATGGAAGAATGTCATGAATGAGGTCGCCAATCCGCAGCCGTTTAATCAAAGAAAACGCCTGGTTGTTGTTCAAATCCTGGCCGTTTTTGCACTATTGCTGATTCTGTTTTCCCGACCCCTCCTGGGTGCATCATCACCCTGGCACGAACCCATTGAGTTTGCCGGCCTCGCATTGGTTCTATCCTGCGTCTTTGGGCGTCTTTGGAGCATTCTTTATGTCGGTGACCGAAAAAATAATGAGCTTGTTGCGAGTGGGCCTTACTCCGTTACCCGCAATCCGCTTTACTTTTTTTCGACTTTGGGAGCGGCTGGTATCGGTTTGATGTTCGGATCGATTTCATTGTCTATCCTATTTGGCGTCGCCAGTTACCTGGTCTTTGCCGCCACGGCTCATAAGGAATCTCAATTTCTGGCCGGGAAATTCGGACGCGCATATGAGGATTATGCCAAGCGTACACCCTCATTCTTTCCGAACCCAAAAATTTACATGGATGAGGTCGGCGTTGTTTTTTCACCCATAGCCTTGAAAAAAACCTTCATCGACGCACTCTACTTTCTGGCGATATTTCCCATCATTGAATTTGTCGAATATCTGCAGAGCACCTCTGCAATTCCAACGTTTCTTTCAATATTCTAGCCCGACAAGGGACCGGTATGCTTCATTTCACCACCTCGTTTCAAACGCCATAAGCAGTAATTGATGACACGGAACAGTTTGGAAAATGTCCGCTCGATGAACGTATAGCAAGACAGCCTCAAAACACCATTATGGTGCCTCTTGAAAAAACACCATAATGGTGCTATCTGAGTGGGTGTGACTGAAAAACGCAAACCAACCTATGACTTGGATGCTATCAAATCGACCTTCAGTAACGCGAAGGGCCTAAACGTGACGGGCTCTGCCATCCGTTCAGCCGCCGCGCTCGGTTGTGGAAGTGCTGAAATCATTGAGGTAATCCAGTCAATTGAACGCCATGATTTTCAGAAATCGATGACGTCGTTTGCCGATCATCGTGTTTGGCAAGATGTGTACTATGTGCCTACTGACATGGGCGTTCTTTATGTGAAATTTACGGCCGGTGTCGTAAGTGAGTTTTTATTGTTGTCCTTCAAGGAGAAAGACAATGGCTAATCCAATCTGCCCTGAAACAGGGGCTCCGATGGTTCGAGATTTGCGACCCATGACCATTACCTATAGAGGAGCGTCGGTTACTTTCGACATGCCAGGATGGTATTGCGATGCAAGCGAAGAGAGCATCCATGATCGTTCTGATCTAAAAGTCTCCGACCGGGCGCTTACGGAATTGAAGGCCAAAGTAGAAGGCCGACTGACACCCAAAGATGTTAAACGCATACGCAAACGATTGAAGCTGAGTCAGAAAGATGCCGGGCGTTTGATTGGCGGCGGACCGAATGCATTTCAAAAATATGAGAGCGGCGACATTCTGGTCAGCCATGCGATCACGAGCGCCCTGTTATTGCTCGACCGTGACCCTACTGGTCTGGAAGTGCTTGAAGAGAGAAACAAGGAACAGCACGCTGCCTGACTTTACCCGCTCTTGTCGAAATTTCTTCGAAAATAATAGATAACCGCTGACGAAGCTCTCAGCTCGACTGATCCAATATCTTGCCGTCCTGGTAGATGCACAGCAAGCGTTTGGCTGATATCCGCGTTTCCTTGGGGTAACCATAGGCATTGTTGATATAGGTCACGCCATCGAGTGTAATGCGCTGATTGACGTGGCTGTGGCCGTAGATATGCAGGGTGGAGCCGGCGCGGCGCAATTGATCATCCAGCAGGTCGGTGCCCAGCACAGGATAAATGAAGTGGTGTTTTGCCGAAATCTGATGCGGCATCACATCAATGCGCGGCAAAAAATGGGAAAAACTGATCACTGTACGGCCTGATGGCCGCACCACGGGCTCATTCATTTGTGTGAAGGACTGTGTGACCGCCTGGTCATCCATGTCATCGGGCCAGCGGCAGGCGCGGTAATCCGCCCAGGCCATTTTCAATTTGGCGCCGGGCTCTCCAAAGGAGTAGTCGTACCAGCCCAGCAGCGGCATGATGGCCAATTGATCCTGGTAAAACGGTTCCAGCGAGGCACCGCTGTTGCGGGCCAATAGGCCGACATCATGAAATTTTTCGAAGGAGCTTTTGTTTTCTCCTTCCCGCGATACCCAAAGGTCATGGTTCCCGGGCACATAGAGAACACTCTTGAACCGCCTTGCCAAAGCGTTGAAACAGATCTCCATCTGTGCGGCCGTATTGGATATATCGCCGGCCAGGATCAGAATGTCCTCTTGGAAATCTGCCTCGCTGATTTCCGATACCCATTGGGCATTGACCCGGTAGTCGACATGTAAATCGGACGTCGCGAAAATTCGCATCAGAAGGCACGCACCGCAAATTGTTCAGCAGACCTTTGCAGGTATATAGCAAAGGAGCAGGCCTTGCTGGTTTTTTCAGTCGATTTCAATATCCAGGCCGATATCCAGTGTCGGCGCAGCCATGGTGATCTTTGAAGTGGATATATAGTCCACGCCGGTCTCGGCAACAGCCTTGATTGTGGTGAGGTCAATGTTTCCAGAGGCCTCAAGCTTGCAGCGCCCGTTGTTGATCCGCACGGCTTCGATCAATTGGTCGGGGCCCATATTGTCCAGCAGGATACAGTCGGGTCCAGCAGCAAGCGCTTCTTCGAGTTGGACAAGCGTATCGACCTCGACCTCCACTTGGACCAGATGGCCACAATAGGCTTTTGCTGCCTTGATGGCACTGGCGACCCCACCGGCAATGGCAATATGATTGTCCTTGATCAAAACAGCGTCATCCAGCCCGAAACGGTGGTTTGATCCGCCACCACAGCGCACAGCGTATTTTCCAACAACGCGCAGTCCTGGAAGGGTCTTTCGGGTACAGCATACGCGTGCATCGGTGTGGGCGATTTGCGCAGCATAGGCAGCCGTCAGCGTCGCGATGCCGGACAGATGCATGAGAAAGTTCAGCCCGACCCGTTCCGCCGCCAGGATTGCGCGTGCATTGCCTTCAATCCGCGCCAGAACGTCACCCTGCTCGATCGGATCTCCATCGTTGAATTTCAGCTGTATATCTATCGCCGGATCGAGTGTCCGAAAGGCACTGGCCAGCAGCGGGAGCCCGGCAACAATGCCCTTTTGCCGGGATACGACATGGACGATGGCGCGCCGGTCCGCTGCAATGGTTGCCTGACTGGTGATGTCACCGGCCCGCCCCAGGTCTTCTTCCAGGGCTGTTCGAACGCTTTGCTCAACGAGCAAGGGGGACAATGTCGGACGCAGGTTCGTCATCAAGCTTCAGCCTTTTGTGCAGCCGCGGCGATGATCTCATCGGCCTGGCTCAAAGAGAGAAATGTTCGTCTTTTCCATTCGGGCAGAGGATCCGGCCGGTCCGTGCGGTAATGACCGCCCCGGCTTTCCTCACGTTGCAATGCACCGGCAACCACCAGTTTGGCGGTTGTCAGCATATTGGCAAATCTTTCCTTGGCGTTGCCCGCTTCGATATCAGCGATAATGCGGGCGGCCTTCGACAGCCCCTCGGCGTCGCGTATCACGCCGGCATAGTCGCTCATGGCCTTGCGCAACCGCTTCATTTGCGGACTGTCGTGCTCGGTGACGATATCGTCGCTGTCATCACCCGGGCCACCCCAACTCAGCAACTTTGGCGCCGGCAGCATGCCCTGAATATCCTCGGCAATTCGGCCACCAAAGACAACGGCCTCAAGCAATGAATTGGAGGCCAGGCGATTGGCGCCATGGGCACCGGTCGAAGCGACCTCACCGGCAGCCCACAATCCGTCGAGAGATGTTCGGCCATCGGCGTCAGTCAGAATGCCACCCATATGATAATGCGCGGCGGGAATGACCGGGATCGGCTCAAGCGCCGGATCAATGCCGGCTTTCTGACAATAGCCATAGACTGTGGGAAATAGCTCGGCAAAATGGCTGCCTATGGATTTGGTGCAATCCAGAAACGCCCCGCGTCCGGCCTGCACTTCGGCAAATATGCCGCGCGCCACGATATCACGCGGCGCAAGCTCGCCATCCTCGTGGATGTCCAGCATGAAGCGGTGACCGCTGGCATTGACCAGAAGGGCGCCATCACCGCGCAGAGCTTCGGTGGCCAATGGCGCCGGATCAAGCCCAACATTGATGGCTGTCGGGTGAAACTGAACAAATTCGGGATCGGCAATAATGGCGCCTGCCCGCGCCGCCATGCCAGCGCCGCCGCCGCGCGACTGGGGCGGATTGGTGGTGACCGCATAGAGATGGCCGATACCACCTGAACAAAGCACCACTGCCCGTGTGGGAAAAGCGACGCGACGCCGGGATTTACCGCCGTCGGGACGCGCCACGACGCCGGACACATAGCGACCCTCGGTGGTCAGATGTTCAACGACATAGCCCTCAAGGACCCGGATCGACGGGGTTTTGCGTACAGCAGCAATCAGGGCTTCCATAATGGCCTTGCCGGCCATATCGCCACGCACACGCACCACCCGGTGCTCGCCATGGGCTGCCTCTTTTGAAAGCGCCAGCCGTCCTTCGAGATCACGGTCAAAGGGCACGCCATAGGTCAGAAGATCATTGATGCGCGCCGGTCCCTCGGAGACCATTGTGCGGGCAATTTTTTCGTCAACGATGCCCGCTCCGGCATCCAGCGTATCGCGCAGATGCTTCTCTATCGTATCGCCTTCGCTGACAGCTGCAGCAATACCCGCCTGCGCCCAGGCGGAGGATGCGCCCTGACCGATGGGTGCGGCGGCAAGTACCGTGACAGGCCTGGGCGCCATCTGGAGGGCGCAAAACAATCCTGCCAGACCACCACCGACGATGACCACATCGTCAATTCCGGTCCATGAGCGCGGCGAGAAGGCCGAATTCTTGGTCATTTGCCCAGGTTCACCATGCGTTCGACAGCCAGTCTTGCCCGGTCGGCAATGGCCGGATCGATCGTCACCTCTTCCTTCATGTAGACAAGGCTTTCGAGGATCTTGGGCAGCGTGATGCGTTTCATGTGCGGGCAAAGGTTGCACGGCTTGATGAATTCGACACCCGGTGCCTCTGCCTCGATATTGGACGCCATGGAACATTCCGTCACAAGCAGCACGCGGGGCGGTCTTTCGTCCTTCACGTAATTGATCATTTGGGCTGTTGAACCGGAAAAGTCACACACCGCGATCACATCGGGATGACATTCGGGATGGCCGATAATCTGGATACCAGGATCTGCTTCCTTGTAGGCCAGCAGTTCATCGGCGGTGAACCGCTCGTGAACTTCACAATGGCCCTTCCAGGTCAGGATTTTCTTGGATGTCTGTTTGGCGATATTCATCGCAAGATACTCATCGGGAATACAGAAGACCGTATCTTCCTTGAAACTCTCGACAATTGCCAGCGCATTGGACGACGTGCAGCAAATATCGGTCTCCGCCTTCACATCCGCTGATGTATTGACATAGGTCACCACGGGAACCCCCGGATTTGCGGCTTTCAGCCGACGCACATCGGCGCCGGTGATGGATTCCGACAGAGAGCACCCTGCCCTCATGTCGGGTATCAAAACTGTTTTTTGCGGGTTCAGCAGTTTTGATGTTTCCGCCATGAAATGCACACCGCACTGAACGATGATTTCTGCGTCGACATTGCCTGCCTCGCGGGCAAGCTGGAGACTGTCACCACCAATATCGGCAACACAGTGAAAGATTTCCGGCGTCTGGTAATTATGCGCCAGAATGACCGCACCGCGCTCTTTCTTCAGGCGGTTGATGGCATGAACATAGGGTGCAAAGACCGGCCACTCGATCTCCGGTATGTGCATTTTGACACGCTCATACAAAGGCGCCGTTTCGCGTGCCACGGCCGGAGTGTACGTGAGGTCTGGCATTTCGCGCAGGCCGAAGCGTTCTGCGGCTGATTCCATCGGTTTGCCGTCCCGGATCTTGTCCGCCATCTGGAGCATGTTCATCGCATCCATCCTGTATGCCTATAGCGTTGCTCTGGCCCGGGTTCTCAATCCATGCTTTTGCTCAATGTGAGCATAAGGCGACCAAAATGAAATCCGGAAAAGCCGGACTGAGTTTTACTTAAGGCGCTTGAAGGCCGATTGCAAGTGGGCCGGGTTCACAGTATCCCTCCATTGATGGCGCATGCTGCAACGTGTCACACCGAACATTGGCGTTGAAAAGCATCAATGTTCGTGATGGCTTGGTCAAAATTGCTGTTTTGACAAAGCCTGCAATTGGTATCTATTAATTCGCAACCACATTCGTCATTTTTTGATCATTTCACCTATTGAATGTGGACGTATCATTCAGCGCCGTCCGTCCGGCACCAAGGAAGCCCCATGCCCAACGCCGCAGCAAAAGCCGCCAACAATTCGCCTGCAGCCTTTCCATGGGTCATCATTGTCGCCGGGTGCCTTGTCGCAGCCATGACTTTCGGCCCCCGCTCCGCCATGGGATTTTTTCAACTGCCCATGCTGGCCGATCTTGGATGGGACCGGACAACCTTCGCCATGGCCATGGCGTTGCAGAACCTGTGCTGGGGGCTGGGACAGCCGGTTTTTGGAGCCATCGCTGATCGCTACGGCTCGTGGCGCGTGTTGTTTTTATCGGCAATTCTTTATGCAGGCGGTCTCACCATGATGGCCGTTGCAGACGCTCCGGTCTGGCTCTATGTCGGTGGCGGCGTGCTGATCGGTCTGGCTGTCGCAGCCGGATCATTCGGCATTATTCTGGCGGCCTTTGCCCGCAATGTGGCGCCTGAAAAACGGTCTTTCGCCTTTGGCCTTGGCACTGCAGCCGGATCTGCCGGCATGTTCCTGTTCGCCCCGATTACCCAGGGTCTGATCGAGACGGTCGGCTGGTCGGACACCCTGATCTATCTGGCTATTGCCATGTTGACTGTTCCCGTTCTGGCGATTGCGCTTCGCGGCAATGCATCTTCCGGCTCACAAGCTCCCGATGCCTTCGCCCAGACAGCCCGGCAGGCCCTGCGCGAAGCGATAGGCCATCAAAGCTATCTTCTGCTGACGGCGGGTTTTTTCGTTTGCGGATTTCAGGTGGCCTTCATCACCGCTCACTTTCCTGCCTATCTGGGGGATATCGGCATCGACGCCAGCTATGCGGTTCTGGCCATAGCCCTGATTGGATTTTTCAACATTTTCGGGTCCCTGGCCTCAGGCATACTTGGCCAGAATCACTCCAAGCCCATGCTGTTGATTGCACTCTATGTCAGTCGCTCCATCGCCGTGACGCTGTTCCTTCTGCTGCCCCAGACAGGCACATCCGTCATCGTGTTTTCCATTGTCATGGGTTTGCTCTGGCTGTCGACCGTCCCGCTGACCAATGGTCTCGTTGCGATCATGTTCGGAACCCGTCATCTGGGTATGCTGGGCGGCATTGTTTTTCTTTCCCACCAGACCGGTTCATTCCTCGGGGTCTGGCTGGGCGGGGCCTTTTATGACCGTTTTGGTTCCTACGATCCGGTCTGGTGGCTCAGCGTGGCGCTTGGCCTGTTTGCCGCGCTCATTCACTGGCCCATCCGCGAAAAGGCGGTCGCGCGCAACCTTGCTGCCGGGGCTGCATAGAGCGTTTCATGATCAAATAGCAAGATGGGTGATCATTGCGCTGTGGCCGCAAGTGCTTTCAGGCAGGCCTGGACAAAACCGGATCGTGTGTCCGGCGCGTCCAGCCCGCGCGGTTCATAAACGTGGCGCTGAAGAAAATATCCGGTGAGGCGAAAAGCATCGGCCAGACTTTCCTGGTCAGCAGACAGGTTGCTGCCACGCTCCAGAAATGCCGGTAGTGCCAGCATCTTGTCGGCCCAGGGCAGACCGGCCTCATGACTGACGGCACGTCCGGTTTTGGGCGAAACGAAGCGCAATCTCTCAGTCGTGCCGGTTGCCGCGCATTGGTTCAAATCGAGCCCGAAACCCAGGTCTTCCAGCATGGCAAGTTCAAAACGGATAAACAGTTCCCCGGCGCTGGCCGGGTGATGCAGGTTCTCCAGAATGATTCCCAGCGTCTCATACAGGTGCGGATGCGGGTCGCGCTCCGGCAACAGGCGCAGAAGCGCCGCCATTGCCTGCACCCCATAGACCGCCATGGCGGTCTCCATCAGCCGTGCGGCGCGCAATTGGGTCGGTTCGATCTGATAGATGCCCAGATGCTGATCAAGGCGGGCGCGCCAGACCAGTGACACGCTGTTTCCCGGCTGCAGTACGGGTTGCATGCGCCGGGAACGTCCGCCACGCACAAGGCCCAGATGACGACCACGTTGCTGTGTCATGATCTCGGCGATAACGCTGGTCTCTCCGTGTCGTCGAACACCGAGAACTATGCCTTCATCCTGCCATTCCATGCTGTGAAATTGCGCCTGTCAGGTGGGAAATTCAAGCCCGATCTCGCGATAGCGCTCCGGGTCATTGCCCCAATTGCTGCGCACCTTGACGAACAGGAACAAATGCACCGTTTGGCCCAGGATCTCGGCAATCTCCTTGCGCGATCCCTGGCTGATGTGCTTGATGGTTTCGCCGTTCTTGCCAAGCAATATCTTCTTGTGACCATCACGCTCGACATAAATGACCTGTTCGATCCTGACACTGCCGTCCTTGCGCTCTTCCCATTTTTCTGTCTCCACATGGGAAGCATAGGGCAATTCCTGATGCAGCCGCAAATAGAGTTTTTCACGGGTAATTTCGGCGGAAAGCTGACGCATCGGCAGGTCCGAAATCTGATCCTCCGGATAGTACCAGGGACCCTCAGGCAGGGTTTTGGCAAGATAATCCAGCAGGTCCTTGCAACCGGCGCCCTTGAGCGCCGAAATCATGAACGTTTCGTCAAATGGGCAAATTTCATTGGCTTTTGCCGCCAGGGCCAGCAGCGCCTCATGTCTTACCCGGTCGATCTTGTTGAGCAACAGGACCTTGGGTCGCTTCACGTCGGCCAGGCTCTCCAGAATGTTCAGCGTGTCGCCGACCAATCCGCGTTCCGCGTCAACAAGAAGAAAAATGATATCCGCATCATGCGCATTGCCCCAGGCCGATGTCACCATGGCGCGATCCAGCCTGCGCCGCGTTTTGAAAATGCCCGGCGTGTCGATGAAAACAATCTGCGCATTGTTGTGCATGACAATGCCGCGCACAATGGATCGCGTCGTCTGCACCTTGTGACTGACGATGGAAACTTTCACTCCAACGAGTTTGTTGAGCAGCGTTGATTTGCCGGCATTGGGCGCACCGATCAGCGCCACAAACCCGGAATGGGTCGGGCCTGCGGCTGCTTCGCCAGTATCGACTACTTTTTCAGTCTCTACGTCTTTTCCAGTCTCTTCAGTCATGATGAGCTCCAAATATTTTCCCGTTCCAGCAGCCTTGTAGCCGCGTCCTGTTCGGCGGCGCGGCGGGAACGGCCGGTTCCGGTTTCAACTGCAAGCCCTTTGACAACGACACTGACGGTAAACATCGGTTCGTGATCGGGGCCTTCGCGTTCGACAATCTTGTAATCAGGCGCTTCACCCGTCTGGCTGTGCGCCCATTCCTGCAACTCGGTCTTGGCATCACGCCGGGCATAGGCCGAATCTCTGGCCCTCGCCTCCCAATGACGCAAGACAAAGGCCCGCGCGGCTTCCAGCCCGGCATCCAGATAGATTGCCGCGATCAATGATTCCATCACGTCAGCACGGACATTCGCCATCCGCTTGCCGGTCAGGCTTTTGATGTCGGTGCCGGTCCGGATGAAGTGATGCAACTCAATTTCGTCGGCGATGGCTGCGCAGGTCTCGGCGCTGACAAGCTGGTTCAGACGAACAGAAAGCTCGCCCTCCTTTGCCAATGGAAACAGCTGAAAGAGCACTTCAGCAATCACCAGCCCCAGAACGCGATCACCCAGAAATTCGAGTCTTTCGTAATTGCCCTGCCCGGTGGTGCGGGCACTGGAATGGGTTAATGCCCGTTCCAGTCGCGATGCATTGTCGAATGTGTGCCCCAGAACCTTGGACAGCCGTTTAAGATCGGGCTTCGACAGCGCAGTTTTCTGCTTCATTCGGTCTTCTCGAACAGACGGTCAAAGCGCATATGGGCTGGCCATTTCCAGATTTCCAAAGGCGAAGAATCGCCACCGATGGAAAAGAATATCATTTCCGCGCGACCGACGAAATTTTCCAGCGGCACGAAGCCGACGTCAAACCGGCTGTCAGCGGAATTGTCGCGGTTGTCGCCCATCATGAAATAGTGGCCGGCAGGCACCACAAATTCGCGGGTGTTGTCACCCACAGCGTTGGGGATCAGATCCAGAGTGTCAAAGGAAACGCCATTGGGCAAGGTTTCAACGTAAACAGGTGTTTCCGAACCGGTATCGTAACTGTCGTCGGGTCGGAAACTGCCATCACGCACGCGCTTGACCGGAACACCATTGATATGGAGTACGCTATCGATCATCTGCATGCGGTCACCGGGCAATCCGGTTACGCGTTTGATGTAATCGATCTTCGGGTCCCGCGGCAGGCGGAAGACAGCAATGTCGCCGCGCTTCGGCTCACTGCCCCAGATACGGCCGGAAAACAGATTTGGCGAAAAGGGGAAGGAATAGCGCGAATAGCCATAGGCGTATTTGGAGACGAACAGATAGTCGCCGACCAGAAGCGTGGGCATCATCGAACCTGAGGGAATAGAAAATGGTTGAAACAGAAAACTGCGAATGACCAAGGCCAGAAGCAGCGCCTGTATAATGACCTTAACGGTTTCCCCGAAGGTCGATTCCTTTTTTTCTACCTTGTCAGACACGTTTGTGGACCTTCCTGGCTGGATTATCAGCATGTTTACTAGAGCGATGCCGGGACAATGTAAATGGACAGCGCGCAACTGTGCATGTCCAGTTTCTGCGGCTCTTTAACACAGCCCCGGGCGTTCGCGAAACCATGTCCAGATTCAATTGATTGAATGCATGTGATCGGCCTCCGTCAGGACAGGCCGTCGCGCGACGCTTTCGCGTTCAAACCGTCTGCTCACCACGCAAATTTGCATTGACGTCACGCTTTTTTCTCAGGCGACGTTTGCGCTGTTTCTGGAAGGTCAGCACGCTGACGTAGGTCAAAACATAAAACAGCAGGCCGAAGGCCAGAGCAAATGGCAAACAGCCGATCAGCATCGGTTTGAGAACCGGCCCCCATAGTTGATGCACATCAAGATGGCGAAACAATTGCCCCAGATGAATTCCCGGTACCGAATCGTCAAAGCGTCCGTTTAGAAAATGTCTGCCGAGTTGGTAGCTGCCCGTCCATATGAAGGGGAATGTCAGCGGGTTACCAAAAGCAGTTCCAAGTGCAGACGCGAGGATATTTCCCGCCATCAGATAGGCCAGTGCCGCAGCAATGAAGAAGTGAAAACCGATGAAGGGTGTCCAGGAGGCGATTACACCTGCCGCCACCCCGGCAGCAATCGCATGAGGCGTGGCTGTCAGACGCAGGATACGTTTGCCGAAATATTGAAATGAACGCGCAAAGGACCGTCGCGGCCAGATAAATATCCGCATTTTTTCAATGGCCCCAGCGGGGTTACGGCGGCGAAACAACATTCCTCGTCTTCAACCTTTCTGACGCTTTACAGGAAGCTACCATATCCTAACAAGTTTACAGTTTTCCTTACAAACGGGGTGATTTGATGGCCTTTCCGGCACCCCATATTTTTCATGAGAAAATTCGCTTCTTCAGGCGTTTTCTGTTTCACATGTCTATTCATACAAGCGCGCTACGGTGCTGATACAGGAAAGACCTTTCAAGCTTGTGACGAGTTTGTTGAGATGTTTAAGGTCCCAAACCTCAAGGTCAACATTCATTTCCGTAAAATCGTCGGCAACCCGCACCATTGTCAGTGTCCGGATATTGCTGTCACTGGCCGCTATCGTCTGCGCCACTTCCGCCAGAGTGCCCGGTTCATTGATGGCATTCATCGAAATGCGCGAGTGAAATCGCTTGCTGCCAGCCTCGTCCATATCCCAGCGCACGTCGATCCAGCGGTCTGGTTCGTCATCATATTTGGTCAGCATCGGCGACTGGATCGGATAGATTGTGATGCCTTTACCCGGCTCCATGATGCCGATGATACGGTCTCCGGGCACAGCGCCCGCTGCACCGAAAGAAACGGAAACATCGCTTGCCGCACCACGGATCGGCAAGGCATCGGCAGCATTCGCCGCCTTTTTGTCACGCCGTGATTTGGAGGCCTTGGAGCGACCGGGAATTCGGAAGATCATTCCGGCTGCACTGCGCAGATTGAACCAGCCCTCATCCGATGTCGATTGCTTCACCGGCACGCGATCGTGCTGATGGTCCGGATGGATTGCGATCAAAACATCCTTGGACGCCAATTCTCCACGTCCGACAGCGGCAATGGCGTCTTCGACCTCCTTGAAGCCCAGCCTATGCAGCACGGGGCCCAGCTGATCGCGTGAAAAACTCTTGCCTGCCCGGTTGAACGCGCGCTCCAAAATGCGATAGCCCAGACCGGAATATTGTTTGCGCACGGCGGCCCTGGTTGCCCTGCGGATTGCAGCCCTGGCCTTGCCGGTCACAACAATCTCTTCCCAGGCAGGCGGCGGAACCTGAACGCCGGAGCGGATGATTTCCACCTCGTCACCATTGCTCAACTGGGTGACCAGCGGCATGATCCGACCATTGATCTTGGTGCCGACACAGGTATCGCCGATATCGGTGTGGACCGCATAGGCAAAATCGATCGGCGTGGCACCACGCGGCAGGGCAATCAGCTGCCCCTTGGGCGTAAAGCAGAAAACCTGATCATGAAACAATTCAAGCTTGGTATGTTCGAGAAATTCTTCCGGATTATCACCAATCGACAATTGTTCGATGGTTCTGCGCAACCATGAATAGGCATTGGAATCCTGCGGCAAAATTCCACTGTCCGACCCATCTGCATCCTTGTAAACCGCATGGGCTGCGACACCATATTCGGCGATTTCATGCATGCGGACCGTACGTATCTGAAGCTCGACGCGTTGCCGTGACGGGCCAATGATCGTGGTATGAATGGATCGGTAGTCATTTTGCTTGGGGGTTGAGATGTAATCCTTGAAACGCCCGGGCACCACAGACCAGCGGGTGTGGACAATTCCCAGCGCCCGATAGCAGTCCTCAATACTGTTGACGACGATTCTGAAGCCGTAAATATCAGACAATTGTTCAAACGACAGTGATTTCGACTGCATTTTCTTGAAGACCGAATAGGGCTTTTTCTGCCGACCGGTCACCGTCGCCCTCAGGCCCTGCTCTTCGAAAAGCGCCTCCAGCTCGATTTCAATCTTGCGGATGAGGCCGCTGTTTTTCTCCGACAGTTCAAGCAGCCGTTTCGTCACGGTTTCATAGGCGTCGGCATTGAGATGCTGAAAGGACAATTCTTCCAGTTCATCCCGCATGTCCTGCATTCCCATGCGGCCAGCCAGTGGCGCATAGATATCCATCGTCTCTTCCGCGATGCGGGCTCGTTTTTCCGGGGGAACGAAGACCAATGTGCGCATGTTGTGCAACCGGTCAGCAAGCTTGACCAGCAACACGCGCACATCATCGGAAATCGCCAGCAGCAGCTTGCGCAGGTTTTCGGCCTGCTTTGCCCGCTTGGAAACAAGGTCGAGCTTACTGATCTTGGTCAATCCTTCGACCAGCGTGCCTATATCTTCGCCAAACAGTTCGTCGATTTCATCGCGCGTTGCTGTCGTGTCTTCAATGGTATCGTGCAACAGCGCGACCGCAATCGTCGCTTCATCCAGGTGCATTTCGGTCAATATGGCCGCGACTTCCAGCGGATGGGAGATATAGGGATCACCATTCGCGCGCGTCTGCTTGCCATGCTTCTGCATGGCGTAGACATAAGCCTTGTTGAGGAGGGCTTCGTTGACGTCCGGCTTGTACTGGTGCACGCGCTCTACGAGCTCGTACTGACGCATCATGTGGTGATCACTCCTTTAGAGGCTTTTGAGAAATGTGCACGGACTTGATTACTATCTGGTTATGCTTGCGTGGTCTTCAAAATAAAAATGCGCCGTATCGATCGACACGGCGCATTTCAAAACAGAAGAACTCAAACTTTGAGTTCAATAATCGTCGCTCTTTTCCGGCGGAACCAGACCTTCAATCCCGGCCAGCAGATCATCCTCGGACATACGGTCAAAGGTAACAACCTCTTCTTCCGCATCGGACGCTGCTTCACCAGAAAGCTCAATCGTTGTTTCCGACTGCTCAACCACAAGCAAGGATGCTGGATCGGGTTCCGGCTCATCAACTTCCACATGTTTCTGCAGGGAGTGAATGAGGTCTTCCTTCAGATCTCCTGGCGACAAGGTCTCGTCGGCGATTTCGCGCAGAGCAACAACAGGGTTTTTGTCATTATCACGATCAACGGTGATCATCGCTCCCTGCGAAACCTGTCGAGCCCGATGGCTCGCCAGCAATACCAAATCAAATCGATTGTCGACCTTGTCGATGCAATCTTCGACTGTGACACGGGCCATTGCCTGTCCTTTATTTTTAAAAAAATTGAGAGGTTGCCCTGCCGATACCCTTAATAGTAAAAAAATTCAAGCTTATTGCGCCAGATTTATAAGATTCAATGGCACCGACATGACACCAGAGCGCTTGATGACTGCCATAATACCGGCGAAAAGACCGCCTCGGAGACATCGCCCATATTTGTCATGCGACACACAGGACGCTGTCAGCAGGCGCGCCAGAGTTGCGACAAAAGCGCAAAATTCAACTTGATTACCAAGTCACGGACTTAAAATGTAATTTATTATTTACATATACAACCACCTCTATTCGTTGAACGGAATAGAATTGTTTACATTTGGATTTTATGCAATATAAGCGCACCATTCTGCAATATTTCGAATGGCGCAAGAATTCACATTTCAAATAACGCCGATATTTTACGGCCACCCAATTCAAAAGGCACAGAGGAATTAATGTTCGATCAGAGAGAAAAAATATCCTTGTTCATTGATGGCGCGAATCTTTTTGCAGCCTCGAAAAGTCTTGGTTTCGATATTGATTACAGAAAATTGCTCAGCGCATTCCACAGTCGTGGATATCTGCTGCGGGCCTACTACTACACGGCGATCATTGAGGATCAGGAATACTCGTCCATCCGCCCACTGATCGATTGGCTCGATTACAATGGATACCATGTGGTCACGAAACCCGCCAAGGAATTCACCGATTCCAGCGGACGTCGCAAGATCAAGGGCAATATGGATATTGAACTTGCCGTCGATGCAATGGAACAGGCCAAGACGGTTGATCATCTGGTGATTTTTTCCGGTGACGGTGACTTTTCCAGTCTCGTCGCAGCGCTGCAGCGACAGGGCAGGAAAGTAACGATTGTTTCCACCCTGGCAACACAGCCTGCAATGATTGCTGACAGTCTGCGCCGCCAGGCTGATCAATTCATCGACCTGGTATCGTTGAAATCAGAGATTGGCCGCGCCGAGTCCGAAAGGCCTGTGCGTCGTCCTGCAGAAGAATTTGTCGAAGAAGAAGACGAACAGGATGACTAGCATCATTCAATCGCTGCAATTGGTGCAGTGAAACGCTTTCAGTTTGTAAAGTTTCCAGTCAGGATCTGTCGCGCCCGCATGTCAAAGCGCTTCAGGGCCTGACCGATTGTGTTTTGGTCCTGTTGCGCCTGTGACATCAAGTTCCGGATGATGAGCACCTGCTGATTTTCTTTGTGATCAAATTGGTCTATGTCGGACAGTATGAGCGACATTATCGATCCAGATTCAGAATGTTCACTGTGCCCGCGATTGCATGGCTTCATTGCCGAGCAGCGACGGGCCCATCCCGACTGGTATAATGCGCCGGTCCGCACCTTTTATCCCCTCGCAGGCCCTTCCGGCGTGCAATTGCTGATTGTCGGGCTGGCACCAGGTCTGCGGGGCGCCAACAAAACCGGCCGTCCCTTTACCGGTGATTATGCCGGCGACCTTCTCTATGGCACGCTTTCGCGGTTTGGATTTTCCAAAGGCACGTTTGATGCCCGCCCCGATGACGGCTTGGAACTGATCGATACGGCCATCACCAATGCCGTGCGATGCGTACCACCGGAAAACAAACCCGTGGCCACTGAAATCAATACCTGTCGCCAGTTCCTGACCGCTTCACTGGCGGCGATGGGTGAACTCAAAGCCATCATCACGCTGGGAAAAATTGCTCATGACTCGACGATCCGAACATTGGGCGGGCGTGTCGCAGCCCATCCCTTTCGTCACAATGGTCAGTCGGAACTGGCGGGTTTCACGGTCTTTTCGAGCTACCATTGTTCCCGCTACAATACCAATACAGGCAGACTGACCGAACAAATGTTTGCTGATGTATTTGCAAATGCGGCCGCGTTTCTGGGCAAAGCCTGATCCAGACTGCCGATGGCTGGATCAGGAAAAACAGGGCAAGCCTATCCCCGGTCGCGCATCACACGGGCTTTTTGCCGATCCCAATCGCGCTTCTTCTCGGTTTCACGCTTGTCATGCAATTTCTTGCCCCGGCCAAGCGCTAGTTCGATTTTGGCCCGGCCCCGGTCATTGAAATAGACCTTCAACGGAACGAGAGACATTCCGTCCCTTTGCACCGCTCCGATCAATTTGCGGACCTCACGCTTGCTCAGCAGCAACTTGCGTCTGCGCCGCGTCTCATGGTTGGCGCGATTGGCCTGCAGATATTCCGGCAGGTAGGAATTGATCAGCCATATTTCCCCACCCTCCTCGCTGGCATAGGATTCGGCAATATTGGCCTTGCCCTCTCTCAAAGACTTGACCTCGGTCCCGGTCAACACGAGACCCGCCTCAAACGTTTCAAGAATTTCGTAGTTGAAACGCGCCTTGCGATTTTCGGCAACAATATGCCGCTTTGGATTGGCGCTGTCTTTAGCCATGCTTGTTAAATGCTCCCGCCAACCGTCAGTTCAAGAGGCCTGCGTGGCGAAGGGCATCATCTATCACAGATCGTGTTGCACTTTCCACGGGCATCATTGGAAGGCGCAAACTTTCTTTCATATGCCCCAATCTACTCAAGGCGTATTTGGCGCCAGCGGGATTTGGCTCGATGAACAGGGCGCTGTGCAGAGGTAGCAGGCGGTCCTGATATTCCAAAGCTGTGGCGAAGTCACCGGCAAGCGTTGCCTCCTGAAATTTCGCGCATAGTGCTGGTGCCACATTGGCCGTCACCGAAATGCAGCCGACACCACCGTGCGCATTAAATCCCAGCGCTGTTGCATCTTCTCCGGAGAGCTGAACGAAATCCTTGCCACAAAACTGCCTTTGCTGCGAAGCACGATCAACTTTGGCGGTTGCGTCCTTGGTTCCCACAATATTGGAGAAATCCCGCGCAAGAGCAGCCATCGTCTCAACGCTCATGTCGATGATGGAGCGGCCTGGTATATTATAGATGAAGATCGGCAAAGACACCGCTTTGGCAACTTCTGCAAAATGCGCGTAAAGACCGCGCTGACTCGGCTTGTTGTAATAGGGGGTAACAACCAGCACACCGTCGGCGCCTGCCTTTTCGGCATGCTGCGCCAGATCAATCGCCTCATGCGTATTGTTTGAACCAGCACCAGCCATCACCGGGACACGTTTGCCAGCGACTTCAACGCACAGCTCGACGATATGTTTGTGCTCATCATGCGACAGAGTCGGAGACTCACCGGTCGTGCCGACTGGCACCAGACCGTGACTTCCCTGTGCTATCTGCCATTCCACAAAATTGCAAAATGCCGTTTCATCCAGTGCACCGGTGTCGTCGAATGGTGTGACCAACGCCGGCATAGACCCTTTGAACATAGTAACTCCTGACAAATCGGGCGGCATTGCATGCAACTGCCGCATCACAAGCGCTGACGCGGTCAATCAAGGCAGAGCATGCCACTAAAAGCGCTGCACCATAGTCCCAGCATACCTTTGCTGCAAGCGCTGTTATCGACAATCTCACTTGCCCCAGCGGGCGCTGCAAAATTCATTACAAAGAGCATCAATAACCTTTGGTTAACCCAATTTTCACCGATCTTGTTCACACTGAAGATTGGCAATGGGCGGACCGCTCGCAAAAGAGCGGCGCTTCGACCGACTTATGCCCCATTTTAAAGGGATACTATTTCCATGAACAGATTGGCTTTGACGACATTGTTGGTAACCAGCGCATGCGCGGGTCTCGTTGACCAGGGCTTTGCCGAGAGCCGCAGTGTGACGATTCCGGTGCCGACATGGCGACCGGCATTCAATAATCAGCTTGCCGACAATAACGTCCCGTCCATGGAAACCACGGCTTCGATCACCCGGGCGGATAATCCCGTTGCCCGTTCAGGCAGCCTTAAAAGCGGTCTGGATGCACTCGCTGACGACCAGATAACAAAAAGCCGCGCCATTCGCGACAGTATGCCCAAGTCCTCGCTTGACCGCGATATCCTGACCTGGGCGATCGCCGTCTCCGGCGCCAAGGGTGTCCCTTCATCGGAAATAGCGGCAGCAGCCAATCAATTGAAAGACTGGCCGGGGCTCAATGCACTCAGACGCAATTCCGAACGCGCCATTGCCCGCGAAGATGCGACACCGGGGCAAATTGTAGCTGCCTTTGGCAATACCATACCCCAGACAGATGACGGTGCCATCGCGCTTACCCGTGCGCTTGTTGCGTCTGGCGATCGCAAGAAAGCCGCGGCAACAATATCCAGACTCTGGCAAAACCAACGGCTCGACAAAGACACTGAAACACTCATTCTCGGGGAGTTCTCAGGCCTTCTCGGCAGGAATGACCACAAACGCAGAATGGATATGCTGCTCTACGACAAACGCGTCGCCCAGGCCGACCGGGTCGATGCGCTGGCCAACGCACAATCCCTGTTTCAAGCCCGCGCTGCGGTGATCCGCAAGAGTTCTGACGCCTCCAAATTGCTCAAGGCCGTCCACCCCAGTTGGCACAAGGATCCCGGCTATCTGTTTGCCCGGATCACCTACGAGAGAGGAAAGGACAATTATTCGGAAGCGGCCAGACTGCTGCTTCAGGCGCCGCGTGATGCAAATGCCTTGATCGACACCCATGAATGGTGGGAGGAAGGGCGCATCATTTCACGTGCCCTTGCCGAACAGGGCGACATGGCAACCGCCTACAAAGTGGCTGCAAGCCACCTTGCAACGCGCGATACGGACATCATCGAAGCAGAATGGCATGCCGGATGGTTTGCACTTCGCGGTTTCAATGACGGAAAAACGGCGTCAAAGCATTTCCAAAACGCATTGAAAACGGCCACCCGGCCTCTGTCTCTGTCACGGGCCTATTATTGGCTGGGCCGGGCGGCAGAAGTTGGCGGCCCCGGAACGGCAGGTGACTATTTTTCAAAGGCTGCATCTTTCTCGACGACCTATTATGGCCAATTGGCCGCCGCACGTCTCAATCGCAACGGCCTGGATGTGCGATACCCCTCACCCACTGCTGCTGAGCGAAACCGATTTGCTGCTCGTCAGGGCGCACGCGCCATCCAAAGGTTGAATGCGGTGGGCCACGGCAACAGGGCACGGACGCTCTATCTTGATATGGCGCGTGAACTCGACAGCCCCGGAGAGCTGGCCTTGCTTTCCGCCATGGCGGAAAGACAGGGAGAACATCGCGTTTCGCTGCAGGTCGGAAAAATAGCCTTTGGGCGGGGACTGGACGTCGCCGCCTTGGCATTTCCCACCGGCGTCATTCCCAACAGCGCCAATATTTCCGGTTCCGGCAAGGCTCTGGCCTATTCAATTGCCCGACAGGAAAGCGCCTTTGACAAAGCCGCCATATCCAGAGCGGATGCACGCGGCCTTTTGCAATTGCTGCCCAGCACGGCCAAGCTCGTTGCACGAAAACACGGCATCAACTATTCAAAATCCCGGCTGACCACTGATGCTGGCTACAATGCGACACTGGGTGCGCACTATCTGGGTGAACACATCACCGATTTTGGCGGCTCCTATATTCTGACATTCATTGCCTACAATGCCGGTCCCCGGCGTTCGACCCAGTGGATCAGCAAGTATGGCGATCCGCGCGGCAAGCCCATCGATTATGTGGTCGATTGGGTGGAACGCATCCCGTTTACCGAAACACGCAATTACGTACAGCGGGTGATGGAAAATTATCAGGTTTACAAAACGCGGCTGAATCAGAAACCCGATATTGTCAGTGACCTGCGCTTCGGAAGGCCTTAGCGCTGGCAGCGCTGCCCAACGATCCAATTTCCACGGCGAAATGATCACAGCAAATCGGAAGACCAACAATGACGACTTCTCTCAAAGCCGGCGATGCGCCACTCACTGCAGAAGAAACAGGATATGAGCAGGTTTTCTTTTCTGCCAGTGACGGGCTTCGTTTGGCCGTGCGTGATTATGGCCGTAACCATTCGATCACCGGCACGCTGAAACCGGTCGTTTGCCTGCCGGGCCTGACGCGCAATGCTGCTGATTTTCATCAACTGGCTCTGCACCTGTCGCAAGATGAGGAACAGCCGCGCCGGATCGTCTGTTTTGATTACCGCGGGCGCGGCTTGTCGGATTGGGATTCGCAAAAGGAAAATTACAACATACTGACCGAAGCCGACGATGTTCTTTCAGGCTGCGCCGCTTTGGGTATCAGCCGTGCCGCATTTATCGGCACGTCACGGGGCGCATTGATCATCCATGTATTGGGCGCGATGAGGCCTGGCGTGCTTTCCTGCGTCCTGTTGAATGATGCCGGACCGGTCATTGAAGGCGCGGGACTGGCACAGATCATGGCCTATCATGACCGCATGAAATTCCCCCGCGATTTTGCCGAGGCAGCACAGACACTCAAAACGTTGCAGGGCGGCGCATTCAGTGCGCTGGAGAACGACGACTGGGAGGATCTGGCCAGGGCCATGTATGCCTGGAAGGGCAAAAAACTGGTTGGCAATTTCGACCCTGTCTTGATCGACATGTTGCGCGCAGTGGATCTCAACGTGCCGCTGCCGACGATGTGGCCGCAATTCGATGGCCTCAAGAACATTCCTATGCTCGCCATACGCGGTGCCAATTCGGCATTGTTTTCAGAAGCGACACTCGATGAGATGGCGCGGCGCCACAATAATATGCAGCACTATACGGCTGAAGGTCAGGGTCACGCGCCGATATTGCATATCGGCGCGTTGCCACAAATCATCACGGATTTCCTGAAGCAAACAGAAACATAGTCAGTTTCAGTGATTGTCGCGCGGCATGCCCTTGGAGGCTATCCTCTGGTATTTCACCGCCTTTTTCAGAACCATACCCTCTGACAATTGATCAACATCCTCCCGCTGCATTTCCTGCCAGGGTGTCTGCGACTTGGGATAGGGGTAGCCACCGGCCGCATCCAGCTCTTCGCGGCGGCGATTGATTTCAGCATCATCGACCAGCATGTCCGCACGGCCCGCACGCAGATCGATACGCACACGGTCGCCCGTCTTGAGCAATGCCAGCCCACCGCCGACTGCAGCTTCAGGCGAGGCATTGAGGATGGAGGGTGATCCGGACGTTCCCGATTGCCGTCCGTCACCGATACAGGGAAGCTCGGAAATACCGCGTTTCAAGAGGTAGGATGGCGCCTGCATGTTGACCACTTCAGCCGCCCCCGGATAGCCGATCGGGCCTGTTCCACGCATGAAAAGCATGCAATTTTCATCAATGCCCAGCGCCGGGTCGTCAATGCGATCGTGATAGTCCTCAGGACCGTCAAAGACGATGGCCCGTCCCTCAAATGCATCCGGGTCATCCGGGTTGGACAGATATCGGGCTCTGAACACGTCGGAAATCACACTGAGTTTCATGATGGCCGAAGTGAAAAGATTGCCGCGTATCACCTTGAAACCCGCATGGGATGTCAGCGCGTTGTCCCATTCGCGAATGACATCAGAATTTTCACTGACGCTGGCACGGCAATTGTCGCCGATCGATCTGCCATTCACGGTGATAGCGCTTTCATGAATGAGCCCATGATGGATCAACGCGGAGATAACAGCTGGCGCCCCACCTGCCCGGTGGAAATCTTCTCCAAGGTATTTCCCTGCTGGTTGCAGGTTCACCAGAAGCGGGATATCGAGTCCATGTTTTTCCCAGTCATCGACCGAAAGCTCCACGCCGATGTGGCGGGCAATCGCATTGATATGGACGGGGGCGTTGGTTGAACCGCCGATGGCGGAATTCACCGCAATGACGTTTTCAAAGGCTTCACGGGTCATGATGTCTGAAGGTTTCAGGTCTTCATGGACCATATCCACAATACGCTTTCCGGTGAGATAGGATATCTGACCGCGCTCGCGGTAGGGTGCCGGAATGGAAGCGCAGCCAGGCAGCGACATGCCAAGCGCCTCGGCCAGCGTATTCATGGTCGTGGCAGTGCCCATTGTGTTGCAATATCCGGCGGAAGGCGCCGAATCTGCCGCCATTTTGGTGAATTCCTCGTAATCGATTTCACCGGTCGACAGGAGCTCGCGGGCTTTCCAGACAATGGTGCCCGAGCCGGCGCGTTCACCCTTGAACCAACCGTTCAGCATGGGGCCGCCAGACAGGACGATGGCAGGGATATCGACCGTTGCAGCAGCCATCAGACATGCGGGCGTTGTCTTGTCGCAACCGGTCGTCAAGACCACACCGTCAAGCGGATAACCGTACAGCACCTCAACCAGACCGAGATAGGCCAGATTGCGATCCAGCGCCGCTGTCGGTCGTTTGCCGGTTTCCTGGATGGGGTGCACAGGAAATTCAATGGCAATGCCGCCGGCTTCGCGAATACCTTCGCGGACCCGCTTGGCAAGTTCCAGATGGGGCCGATTGCAGGGAGAGAGATCCGATCCGGTCTGGGCGATACCAATAATCGGCTTGCCCGACTGCAGTTCTTCGCGGGTCAAACCATAATTGAGATAGCGTTCGAGATAGAGAGCCGTCATGCCCGGATTGTCCGGGTTGTCGAACCATTGCTGTGACCGTAATTTTCGACCATCCCGTTTGTTATCAGTAGCCATAATGCCCTCCATTCGATTGCCTACATTTCCCTTAATAACGTTTTAATTGACGTATACCAGCCAAGCCGATGACAATTTTCTCAAACGCGCGATGCGATAAATGATGATTTTTCCCGTTTGCACCCCAGATCGTGAAACTGTTTCTCACCAATGGACGTGGATTTCAGTTCGTCATCGGCTAGTATCCGCATACCACAAAAAATGATGGGCAATCATGGCTACGCTTTTACTGAAAAACGCCGACATGCTGGTTACGATGGATGGCGAGCGGCGGGAGATCGCCGATGGCGGCCTCTATGCTGAAGATGGCGTGATCACCATGGTTGGCCCGACGGCGTCCCTGCCGCAAACGGCCGATCAGGTGATCGACGCATCCGGCCAGATCGTGTTGCCGGGTTTTGTCAATACGCACCATCACCTCAACCAGACATTGACCCGCAATCTTCCCGCAGCGCAGAACAACAATCTGTTTCCGTGGCTGAAAGCCCATTATCGCATCTGGGCAAAAACCGGACCGGTAGCCTCGCGCACCAGTGCGCTTATCGGGCTTGCGGAACTGGCCCTTTCGGGATGCACAACGGTGTTTGATCATTCCTATCTTTTTCGCAGTGGCAATAAGGTCGACTATCAGATCGAAGCGGCGCGTGATCTGGGCGTGCGATTTCATGCCAGTCGCGGCTCCATGTCCCTGGGAGAATCCAAAGGTGGCCTGCCACCCGATGATTGCGTCGAGAACGAAGACGATATCATTGCCGACAGCATAAGGGTGGTCGACCGCTACCACGATGCCAGCCGCGGCGCGATGACCCGCATTGTGCTGGCACCCTGCTCCCCGTTCTCGGTGTCGGAAGACCTGCTGAGAGAAACCGCAGCGCTCGCCCGGGACAAAAAGGTGATGCTGCACACACATTTGTGCGAAACCCTGGACGAAGAACGCTACACGCTGGAGCGTTTCGGCAAACGACCGGTCGATTGGATGGAAGGGCTGGACTGGCTGGGAGAGGACGTCTGGTTTGCCCACGCGATCCATGTGGATGACGAGGAAATCACAAAATTTGCCCATACCGGTTGCGGTGCTGCCCATTGCCCCTGCTCCAACATGCGGCTCGCATCGGGCATTGCCCCGATCAAGAAATACATGAAAGCCGGGATCAGGGTCGGCCTTGGTGTGGATGGATCAGCCAGCAATGATTCATCAAATATCCTGCTGGAAGCGCGTCAGGCGATGTTGCTTGCGCGATTGAAAATGGGTCTGCTGCCGCCAGAAGGCCCGCGGAAGAATTTCCTGCTTTCCCAATCCCACCCACTGCGCGCAGATGAGTGGATGACCGCTCGCGAAGCGCTGGAACTGGCGACGATTGGTGGCGCCAGTGTTCTGGGGCGTGACGATATAGGCGCGCTCGCCGCTGGCAAATGCGCCGATTTTTTCACCATAAATCTGAACACAATTGCCTATGCGGGCGCGCTGCATGATCCGGTGGCAGCAGTGCTGTTCTGCGCCCCCCAGAATGCTCACTACACGGTGATCAATGGCCGGATTGTTGTTGATAACGGCGAAATCGTGACGATGGATATGGCGCCGGTTATCGAAGCCCACAACACCCACAGCCGCCAACTCGCGGCCTCCTGACACGTCCCAATAATTGCCGCAATGCGATTTGATCCTCTCCCAGGAGCAGGTTCTGTTTGCAGATGTTGAATATACGGGTATGAAGCCGGTGCCTCGTTGACGAAAGAGCATCCTTCATGAATGTCGCCATTCTACCCTATGAATTTCATCTCACCGGAAATTTGGCGGATGTTCCGCTTGAGGACTTGAACTGGCCTCTGGGATCTCCACAGCGTTCGGGCACGATCAGGGACCTGGGGCCCGAGGACCACCTCATCCATTATCCACGGTCACAATATTTTTTGGGTCTACGGACAGGGATTGCGTGCAAAATATCCGTTATCATTGCTGAACCATTCGTCATCCATCACACCAAATACCTTTTGGCGATCGCGATGCAAAAACGTTTTCACCGCATCATCACCCATCGTCCTTTCATGCGCCGCTGGACAGGCAATGCGCTGGTCATGCCGTTCGGGGGTAGCTGGGTTGACCCCGAGCTTGATCCAACGCGTGAAAAACCTCGAAACATGTCCCTGATCGCCTCCGCGAAACGCGAACTGAAGGGGCATGCCCTGCGCCACGAGATTGCCATATGGTCCAAAGAGCAGGATATTGGGGTCGATCTTCTGGGGCTTGCCTATCAGCCGATTGATCAAAAAGAAGAGGGGCTGGCGCCCTACCGATATTCCGTCGTTATCGAAAACTGCCGTGAAGAAGGTTATTTCACGGAAAAGCTGATCGACTGCCTGCTCTGCAACACTGTGCCCATTTACTGGGGCGCACCAGATATCGCACAATATTTCGACACGGACGGTATGGTCATCTGCCAGACAGCGGACGCATTGAAGCAGGCGATCATCGATGCAACGCCGCAGGCCTATGAGAACAGACGGCAGGCCATTGAAAACAATCGCACAGCGGCCCTCAGCTTTACCAATTATGAGAGAAATGCTGCCGAGCAATTGCTGCAGGATGCGCGCTGAACGTCACGGAACCTAGATCATCACCGGGAGTGCTGATTGGAAAGACGCGCAATTTTCCTGCGATATATCAAACGTTGCAATTCACGACCAAGCCGATTCCAGATGGATTTGTCGCGGGAAATCGTACTCCCTCCCGCCTCCTGTGTGCAATCGGACAGGCCCGAAGGTGAAACCATCATTGGCCTTATCTGCGTGATCCAGTGCATCTGCAGGAAGGTATCGACCGGCCTGTCAAACGTTTGTGTCATTTCCAGAAGACGTTCCGCAGCTTTCCTGCTGATGAATTGACCGGACAGACGAAGCGGCGTCACGACAGGCTGCAACAGGCGCACATTCTTGTGCGTTGCGATGGCCTTTGCATTGGCTGGTGCCTGTCGCACGGGAAACTGGATATAACCGACATCAGCAATATATTTCTCGGCAAATTCCATCGCCGGGACAGCAGCTGGCACAGCAAGTATGGCATCATCCTCAAGCACAAACCCGTAGTCGAGATTTTCATCGACAATTTTCTGCCAGCATTTTCGGTGGCTCAGAAAGCAGCCGATTTCAGCGGGTCGAAGACTGAACGGATAATGCGGCAAATGCAGGAGGCCTTTGTAGACCTCGGCGATCTGCGCTGCGGACAGATGGCGACCGTCAACGGCATCCACGACTTCTGCCGTCATCCCACAGTCGGCCATCAAACGATCCACATAGGGTTTGCGCCCGGTCGCCCGAGCCAGATGGATGATGTAGGCTTTTCTGCGCATGAACAGCAGGACTCCAAGCATGGAACGATAACGTACTGATTGCTGCCATGTGAATGCACCCAACAGCGAAGTCAAGCCACCGCGCAACAGGCTGGCCAGTCACCCCCTTGCCTGTGGCTCCATCCAGTCGATATCCGGTCCGACTGGAATGATCCCGAGCGGATTGCGCAGCGGGCTTGGGGAAAAATAGCCCTGTTTGTAGATATTGAATGAAACCGTATCGGCAACACCGGGCATTTGGTAAATCTCGCGGGCATAGGCCCAGAGGTTCGGGTAATCCATAATTCTGCGGATGTTGCACTTGAAAGCGTAATGGTAGGCGACGTCAAAGCGGGCCAATGTGGGGAAGAGTCTCAAATCGCATTCGGTAAACCTGTCTCCGGTCAGGTAGCGCGTCACTTGCAATTGCCGCTCGATAGCATCGAGCGTTTCAAAAACCGCGCTCACTGCCCTGTCATAGGCTTCCTGCGTGCGGGCAAACCCGGCCTGGTAGACGCCATTGTTGACTGTGGAATAAATACGATCATTCCAGGTCTCGATCTGCGCGGCCAGGTCTTGAGGATACAATTTTCTACCCCGGTCAAAAGACAAATCAAGCATGCGTACGATATCCGCGGATTCATTGCTGACCGCGCGGTCACCCTCATTATCCCACAGGACCGGAACCGTAATGCGGCCGGTGTAGCGCGGCCGAACACGGGCATAGATTTCGTGCAGGGACGATGAACCGAAGAGCGTGTCGCCATAGCCGTCTTCCGGGGCAAAAACCCATCCGTCTTCATTGCGGCGCGGTGCAACAAAGGAGACGCTGATTGAACGCTTCAAATCCTTGAACAGGCGGGCCAAAAGGGCTCTGTGGGCCCAAGGACAATTCCAGGCAAGGAACAGGTGGTAGCGACCATCCTGCGGGGTAAAACCACCCTCGCCCGTCGGGCCGGGACTGCCGTCCGCGGTGATCCAATGGCGTATCGAGCTGGCTGTACGGCGAAATTCGCCATCTTCATTGGTGTCAGGCTCCGGGTCCTGCCTGAGGTATACACCGTTCAACATCAGCCCCATGGCATTCTCCGGTTTGCAACAGGCCCCAGCATGGCACCCCGATCGAAGGCTTGTCCAGCCTTGTCAAGAATGCCAGAGCGGAACTCACAAGGCCTTCCAGAGCGCCAAAAACCAAATTTTCCGCGAGGGCCGCTCAGACAGGCCATTCAATCTATATCCAGACTGAATTTTGGAATTTCATTCGCTGCCTTCGATCCACCATGCGCGTATGAACACAGTTCATCAGGAGTACTGACATGGATTTTGTTCCGCTTATTGATTCTATCGGAGAACCTCAAACACTGGCCCTTGTGGGTCTGGCGCTTGGGGCTGCATTCGGATTCGTTCTTCAGCGGTCGCAATTCTGCACCCGGTCTGCCGTCCTTGAACTGGTTCGCGGCAAACATTCAAGCAGCCTTCCCATGTGGCTGATCGCGTTTTCCACTGCCGTCCTGTCAGTACAATTGCTAATCATGAACGGCCAGATTGATGTTGCAGAAACCCGCTTCTTTTCTACGGCGCAAAGCCTGTCAGGAGCCGTGATCGGTGGCAGCCTGTTTGGTATAGGCATGATTTTGGCGCGCGGCTGTGCAAGCCGTTTGCTGGTGCTTGGCGCATCCGGCAATCTGCGGGCGATCTTTTCAACGGCTGTTCTGGCGGCTGTCGCCTGGGCAACCTATCAGGGACCGCTCGTGCCGCTGCGCAACCAGTTTGCCGGTTTTCTTTCTTCGGCATCCATTGGTACCAATGATTTCGCCACGCTGACCGGCTTCAGCCTGACGGGGCCAGTGCTTGGCGTCGTGGTCGCCTTGGTCGCCGTGGTCTTCGCCATTCGAACCAGACTTTCTGTTGCTCTTGCGACAGGCGGCCTCCTCGTTGGCGCGCTGATTGCCGCAGGGTGGTTTTTGTCCTTCTCCCTGTCAACGCAGGTGTTTGAACCAATACAGGCCGAGAGTCTTTCCTACATGCGCCCGCTGGCCAACAGCCTGAACTATATTGCCAGCGGTGGGGAGGAGAGTTTCCTCTCCATGGATATCGGCATCATTGCTGGCACAATTGTTGGAGCACTCATTGCATCATTGGTATTCGGCAGTTTCAGGATCAGCACATTTTCAGAGGCTGGAACACCACATATTCTGCGCTACGCAGCAGGCAGCGCACTGATGGGGTTCGGCGGCATTCTCGCCGTCGGCTGCACCATCGGCGCCGGTCTTACCGGAGGGTCAGTGCTTGCAATCAACTCATTGCTGGCGTTGATATTCGTTTTCATAGCCGGCGCAATCACCGCTTCCGTGCTTGACGCAAGGACCAGCAAGACAGGGTCCGAAGCCCTTATGGCGCCGGCGGAATGATGTGATTGTCGGGAAGCAGCCAGGCATGGCCTGCAAAACAGGCTTGAGCCGATCACGGGGAACCTTGTCAGGAGGATCTGGCAAGATTCCGTGTCAGGATGTCGGTGATGCGTTGCGACGCCTGTCCGTCACCATAGGGTGAGACACCCCGCACCATCGCTGCATAAGCGACGGGATCGTCAAGGAGGCTCTGGGCCTCTGCGACGATTTTTTGCGTTGTCGTGCCCACCAAGGCGAACAAAGCGACAAGCACCTTCCTATGCCATGCACAATAACCTCCCAATTTCCCGTGGATTGATCCAGGTCATTTTAATATTCACCCATTCACATTACTGAATGTAATTGGAACAGACGCAAGTCTGATGTTTATTCCAAGGGCAATGGTCCTGCACGTCATCGGCAACAATGGATTTGGAGTTTGCCAGGCAGATTGCGGATCCATCAGGGCTTGAACCAAAGCCTTCGAGCAGGAAATTCTTCAAACCGGTAAGATGTTTCGCATCGATCGGTTAAGCACTAGCAAGGGATGAGAAAACATGACCTGGAATTTTGCAATGGCAGGGCGCAAAACCATAATTGCAGCAGCAACGGCGGTCATGGCCTTCATGGCCGGCAATGCTATGGCCGCTGACGTCACCGAATATAGTGTTGAAGCGCCCTTTGCAGATGTCCGGCAGGATTTGAGCAATGCGGTCGTCAATCGTGGTTACAAAATCGATTATGAGGCCATGATCGGAGCGATGCTTGAACGAACAGCTGACGATGTGGGCGGCAAAAAAACCATATTCAACAATGCGGAATTCGTACAATTCTGTTCAGCGGTCCTGTCGCGCGATGCCATGGAAGCAGACCCGGCGAACATCGCTTTTTGCCCCTATGTGCTGTTTGTCTATGAGCGCGCCGATGAACCGGGAAAAGTACATGTCGGTTTCAGAAGGCTGGAAAATCCAACCGGCAGTGAAGCATCACAGTCCGCCTTGGGCAAAGTGAATGATGTTCTCGACGCGATCGCACAGGAAGCTGCTGACCAGTAGTGTCAGCGCGATCACAGGCAACGCCTGGACGGAAGTTCCCTTGCATAGCCGTTTCTGGAAAATTTCACTCCCGTAATTCGGTTGGATGCGCTGATTGTTGCATCCTGCACTCATGGGTGTGTAGCAAGGACCGAATTGCTGGAAATTTGCTATTTGTAGTCGATCATCAAACCAATTGACGCTATGTATTCAGCGATGGAGGCATAGTGAGATGAGGACTGGTAACCGGACAGACATTCAGCGAATTCCCGACAGGATTGTCTTCAAGCAGACTGTCGGGGCGCTACTCATATCCTTCGGCTCCGTTCAGATAATGAAGGAATATTATGGGCTGCCTGACCTGATTTTGCTGTTTGCGGTTGTTTTATCAATTTTTCTATACGGCCTGTTCATCAAAAACGGCGACCACCACAAACCGTACAATTCCTATTTCCAATTATCCGTCGTCCCGATCATTGCTGTCGGCACCTATTGCTATTTTGTCCTGAAATTCGGTTTCTTCGACTTGTCGGCAATAGCCGTCCATCTTCAACTGGGGCTTGATGCGCCGGATGTCGTGCACAGCTATTTCCTTGAGGCTTTCAATATAGCCCTTGGGGTTGCGCTGTTCATTGCAGGAAATGCGATTCTGGTCAGAAACAACAGCAAATACAGAGGCTTCGAGCGTATTGTATCCCTGCTTTTTTTCGCGGCTCTGACCTTCTGGATTGTCTCGAATTCAAATCTTCTGGCGAAGGACAATGACGTAAGACTTGCGGACCTGTATAGGGAACCCACTCCACTCTCGTCAGACTCTGCACCGCTGAAGAATTTCATACATGTCTATCTGGAAAGCACAGAAGGCACCTATTTTGACGAGAGCCAGTTTGGCGATACGATGGCACCGCTCAAACCGCTTGTTTCGCGCGGCCTGAATGCAACCAACATGGTCCAGATTCACAACACAGGCTGGTCATCTGCCGGGATGACGGCCGCCAATTGTGGAGTCCCGCTTTCACCGATCGGACTTGTGGCGTTCAACAATTTTGACTGGCTGGACGCGTTCCTTCCCTCCGCTGTCTGCCTGGGTGATATCCTGAACAAAAAGGGTTACCAGCTTTCCTTCATCCTTGGGGCAAATGCAAGATTTTCAGGCGTCGATCATTTATACATCAAACATGGTTTTGATGATGTTCTGGATCTGGACCATTTCAAACGCAGATACCGTGACGATCCGATGGCACTGGCCCGGAGCAAACAGGATTGGGGACTGCAGGATGACATTGTTTTTGATGCAGCCCTTGAAGTCCTGCGTGCACAAAATGCGAAGGCAGCACCATTTGGGCTCGTCATTGAAACCATTGGCGGACATGCACCAGACGGGTTTTTATCTCCACGTTGCTTCAGCCAGACGGACATTATGGCCATCGAAATCAATGTCCTGCGTGCAGTGAAGTGCACGAACTGGTTGTTGGCACAATTCCTTGCTGCGGCAGAGCGCGACGGACTGCTGGAGAACACAATCGTAGTTGTGCAGAGTGATCATCTGTCCATGAAAAACAGCATTTACAGCCAGCTTACCAGCCGTAAACGCAGAAACCTGTTTTTCCTGTTTGGTGAAGGTATCGAGGCGCGCAGCCACACCAATAAGGTTTCGCCAGTGGATGTCTATCCGACCTTGCTGGAGGCAGTTGCCGTGCGCCTGCCCGACAGCAGGGCAGGACTTGGCGTTTCCATGCTATCCAAAAGGAAATCCTGGATTGATATCCATGGCGAGGCATTGTTCAACGCCATGATCCGTTCTGATCGGGAATTGAACGCTCGGTTATGGACACGGTCAGATGCCAAATCCGTGGCTGATGCACCTGCAATGAGCGACGCCTCAACCGGGAACACCCACTGAAACGAAAAAGGGCCACCTGACTTGGTGGCTCTGCCATTGCGATCACATCACCTTCAAATGCCTTCAGTTGAAGATGATGTGTTTGGCAATCAATCAATGGCGCCAGCGCCACCTTCGTCTTCCTCGCCTTCAGGCGTGACGTCCAGCACGCGCGCATGCATCGTGACCTTTGCAGGTTCGGGCATGCAATTGCTCATGCATGGTTCCAGTCCGGCGGCATATTGTGGCTCGTCCTGACGATTATCGTCTATGAAGTTTGCTTCATTTGGCAGACGCACTTCAGTGAAGTTGTCGCTCGACAATTCGAAATCTTCGTCAGTGACAATATCATTCAAATAGAGCAGATAGGCCGTCAGGGCGTAAACGTCATCATCGGAGAGTGACTGGGCATTGCCAAAGGGCATGGCGCGCTTCACATAATCAAACACGGTGGACAGATAGGGCCAGTAGGAGCCAATGGTCTTGACGGGCCGATCGTCGGTCAACGTTCCCTGCCCACCAGCCAGGACAGGCCAGCGACCTTCGCCTTCGCCGAAAGAGCCATGGCAGACGGCACATTGTTCATCAAACAACTCACCACCCCTGGCAACCGTGCCGCTTCCGGCAGGCAGACCCTGCCCGTCCGGCCGTATGTCTATATCCCAGGCGGCAATTTCTTCCGGCAGCGCCGGGCGCCCGAGATGATAGGTTCCGTGGTCGGCCATCGGTGCATCAGCAACTGGGGCCGCTGCCACCTTTGTTTGCGGCTTTTTCTCTTCGTTCGCAGCAGCGTTATCCGGCTTTTCTGCTTCCTCGGTTGCTTCGCCCGAAAAACTCTTCAGATAAGCGATGACATTTTCGACATCCTTGTCCTTCTTCAGGCCGGCAAAGGACATCTTCGTGCCCTTGATATAGGCCTTGGGTTTTTCAAGATATTTCCCCACCGTTTCGTCATTCCAGACCAAGCCATCAGCACCGGCAGCCTTCATCGACTTGGAATATTTGAAACCGTCAAGCGAACCGGCCGTCCGCCCGAATACGTCGTTGAGCTGCGGGCCGACCTTGTTTTTGGCATTGTCACCCACAGCATGACAGGATGCGCACTTTCTGAATACTTTTTTGCCCGCATCCACGTCCTGAGCAAATGAGGGAACGCCGGTTACAATCAGCAACCCGGCAACTGCACCAAACAGCTTAAGAGATTTCGACATTTTCTGTCTCTCCATCTGTACGAACCTGCCAGGTTTGTATGCCATTGTTATGGTAAATCGAGTTTTCGCCGCGCGCTGCTCTGAGCTCATTTTTTGTCGGCTGAACATTTCCGAGTTCATCAATGGCCCGCGATTGCAGATACATCTCGGACCCGTCCCAATTGAACTCATGATAAAAACGGTGCAAGGATTTGGACAGGCTCGGACCATCGAGGCGCGCCGTCTGCCAGTTGCGGCCGCCATCCAGAGACACGTCAACCCGCTTTATGCGGCCATGACCCGACCAGGCAAGCCCGGTCAATACGGTGTGTCCGCGTCCATGGGTGATGGGCATTTGCGGGCTGGGACTGGTGATGACCGATTTGACATCCATTGCCCAGGTAAAACGGCGCGCTTTGCCGTTTGCCAGGAGGTCGGTATATTTGGACGTTTCTTCACGGTGATGCCAAGGCTGATCACCCACTTCGATGCGGCGCAACCATTTAATCCACATATTGCCTTCCCAGCCGGGAACGACAAGGCGGATGGGGTACCCCTGCTCGGGTCGCAGGGCCTCTCCATTCATCTTGAATGCCACAAGGCAATCATCAAGCGCCTTGTCGAGCGGAACCGAGCGGGTCATGCCGGAGGCATCTGCGCCCTCAGGAAGCAGCCAGGCAGCATTGGGCTTCAATCCCGCTTCCTGCAACAGCAGCTTCAGCGGGATGCCGGTATACATGACATTATGCACCATACCGTGGGTGAACTGGCAGCCGTTCAATTGGGAACCCCGCCACTCCATTCCGGAGTTTGCAGCGCATTCCAGAAAATACACATGGTTTTCACGCGGAAAACGCATCAAATCCTGCATGGTGAAGACAAGGGGATTGTCGACAAGGCCGTTGATCATCAGGCGATGATCAGCCGGATCGATTTGAGCCACACCACCATGATGACGCTCAAAACACAGTCCGTTCGGCGTGATGATGCCGTCGAGCTGATGGATTGGCGTAAAATTGATGGAGGAAATCGGATCGGCTGTCAGCCAGGGCACGTCACGGCGCACCACATCAGCTTCAAATTCGGAAGGAACCCCATAGGGCGCGGCATCAACACCATCACCCAACACCTGATTCCACTCCTGAATCTCGGTGATCAATGGATCGGGCGTGGCCGCGACTGCGGCGCGGGCGCCAAGTGCGCTGGCGGCGACACCACCGGCGACAGCAACGCCCCCGCTCAAAAACGAGCGACGGCTTTTATTCGGGTGGGTTTTATCTTGCGATTGATCGGACATGATTCCTCCAATAATCCCAATATATTCAAATATTCATATATTTCAAGATGCAGATGGGCATCAATGTAAAATATCTCATATTCTTTAGATAAAACCCACCAAACACGGCCTGTGCCGGGTCACATTCCGACAACCTTTACAGCGTCATTCTTCGGCATATTCACAACACCAAGGCGCGTGATGTAATTTTCCATCAGATCGTAGATCGCTGGTCCTTCCACGCCTTCATTCACCGAGGCCCAACCAGCAACAACATAATTACGAGCCGGATCAATCGGTTCACCGGTTTTCAACATGGTCATATTGGTGATGCGGTTGCCGATATTTTCCTTGGGAGCACAGGTATACCCCATGCCGCCGACACGAACCATGTCACCACCCTGCTGGAAAAAGGGATCCTTGTTGAACAGGTTGTCACACACATCTTCCAGTATATCCTTGATTTGTGCGCCCGAGAATTCCAGCCGGTAAACCGACGGATAGGACATTGATGTCTGTGTATAAAGATCATCGACCGTGATATTCTGTCCCGGCAACAGGGTCGTTCCCCAACGAAACCCGGGGCTGAATGAGAGTTCAGCGTCCCGCTCTTCAATCAAGCCCTGGCAAATCAGGTCGTCCCAGGTCCCGTTGAAATTGCCACGACGATAGAGAAGTCCCTCGGTTTTTGCCAACACCCGATTGCATTCCGCCTCATAGGGCGCACGGACCTCATCAATTTTTGCAGCCATTTCCGGGTCGGGGGTAATCACATCGGAAAACACCGGGATAAGTGTGGAATTATAATCGACGACCTCGCCGTTTTTCACCTCGAGATCGACCCGTCCCAGGTATTTGCCATGGGATCCGGAAGACAAGACCAGCGTTTTGCCAATCTTGATGGCTTCAGGCACTGCATCATGTGTGTGGCCCGTCAGGATGACATCAATACCGCTGACAACCGTGGGCAATTTCTGATCAACATCAAAGCCGTTGTGGGAAAGAAGAACAACAATTTCGGCGCCCGCGGCGCGCGCTGCATCCACATTGGCCTGCAGCACATCCGGGCGAATACCGAAGGACCACTCGGGAAACATCCAGCGCGGATTGGCTATCGGCGTGTAGGGCATGGCCTGCCCAATGACCGCAACCTTGTGCCCGCCTTTTTCGTAGAAGGCCGTATGCTCAAAGACCGGCTCATCCCATTCCGTATCAAAGATGTTGCTGGCAAGAAACGGATATCCCATCTCGTCAATCAGTTCGAGGACACGATCCTCACCAAAGGTGAACTCCCAGTGCCCAACCATGGCGTCGGGTTTCAAGAGCTTCATGCAATCGACCATGTCCTGGCCGTTGGTCTTCAGCGACGTATAGGAGCCCTGCCAGGTATCTCCTCCGTCGAGGAACAAAACAGAGTCATCTCCGCGCTCGGCACGGATTGCCTTGACGAGGGTGGCTGTGCGGTCAAGCCCACCCAGCTTCCCATAGGTTCTGGCCAGATTGACGTAATCAACCATGGTGTGGGCATAGGCCAACGGAGAACCGGCCGGAATATTGAAATGTTTGAGAAAGGCCTCACCCACCAGATGCGGTGGCACGCCTTCAAAGGCCCCTACCCCGAAATTTTCTGATGGCGGGCGAAAATAGAGGGGCTTCAACTGCGCATGCACATCGGTAAAGTGCAGCAGCGTTACCTTGCCCTTGGCATCAAATTTGAGCAGATCATCCTGCGTAAGCCGCTGCTGAGCGGCAACCCGGGTCAATCCACCCGCATAGCCGGTTGTTGCCGCCACGACTGCTGACCACTGGAGAAAATCACGTCTGGAAAACATATCAACGTCCTCGCTGTTTACGATCTGCCTGCGGAAACCACCGCATCTTCCGGAATCCGGATACAAAAAGGGCGGCATTTTTCTTCAAATGCCGCCCCCAAATTGATTGTCAGTTACGCACGGCCGGCGTTTCGACAGAAAGCCCTTGTCCGCGTGATGCGACATAGAGTTCAAGCGCGACAAATTCGTCGGAACCACGCTTGTAGGGTTTTGCACGGATATTATCCATGCAGCCCTTGAAGCGACGGTGTATGGAGCCCAAGCCGTTCCATTTCAACCGATAGACAGGGAAGCCATTGATCTGGCCCTGACTCAAATGGTCAGCGCGGATCATGTTGCCGCTATTGTCCTCGTGGCAATTTGAGCAAGACATGTCCAATTGCCCCACCCGTGTGTAATACAGGTCCTTGCCCTTCTGGAACCACGGCGTCATCTCACCATCGGTCTGCACGTCAACCGGCATGCCACGCGACTGCAACCCAATGAGTGCAGTCATGCCCAACATCGCTTTGGCTTCCCATTTCCATGGCTCAGCCTGCATCCGTTCGGTTCGACACTCATTGATGATATGTTCAAGTGTTTCCGGTTTTCCGATCTCAGCATTCCAGCGTGGCAATTTCGCACGAAGTCCGGCAAATTCCTCAGCCCCACCTTCATGGCAGGATGCACAGGACTTGCCTGCCGCGCCTTCGACGACCTCGAACTGTTCAATCGCCTGGTCAACAGCGCCAAATGCCGGATTCTCGAAATCATCGGCCTGCAGCGATTGCGTTTCATCACTGCGATAGCGCCAGCCGGAATAAAGCGTTTCAAATGGGCTGTCTGGCGCCGCAGTGACCTCAGTCACGATTTCCTGGCCGTCGATGATCAGTTGATCTTCATCGGGATCTGCCTGCGCTGCCAGACCCATGGTGAGCGATAAACCAATCACACCTCCGACAACCATGCTTTTTCTTATCAAATTCATTTCCATTCCTCCCGTGGAACGCCAGATTTGGATTGATCAGTCAGTCAAACGGACCTGCCCAAAATGGTCAATCCAAAGCGATCTTTTTCTCGGTATCGTAAACCTTGCCATCATCACCGGTCCAGACGAACCGGAATGTGCCCGCCTCCATCACCTTTGCGGTGAATTCGAAATAGGGATTTGCCGAGATCGCCGGATCAATGTCACACGAGAACACTGGCGTACCATTAAAAAAGCACTCGAACTTGTTGATGATATTACGCGGGATTACGTTTCCCTCTTTGTCCTTGCGCTGACCAGACTCCATATTGTGACTGATCAGGGTCTTGATGGTGATAACCTCACCGGCAGACGCAGACTTGGGAACTTTAACGCGGGGTTTTGCTGTTGCCATTTTCAATTTCCTCCGAGGCCGTTAGCCGCCACAACCGCCGATGGTCACTTTGACCTCGCGCTTGTCGATATACACTTTTCCGGTGCTGGTTTTGGCAACTGCCACAACGTTCTGGGTCTTCGCCAGCCGCATGCGGGTTGTTGCAGATGCTTCACCGCTCATGGGCGTAAAGTTGAAAACCACAACTTCCGGATTTGGATTGCCTTCAGCATAGATCGCCACGGATTCCACGTAGTCATCAGCCGTCATAGGACTTTCAACGCTTACAGAAACGGGAACGGTATTGCCATTTTCGGCGATCTCCGGTGCCTTCAACGTCATCATTCCGCTTTGGGGTTCCGCCCCTCCACTGAACGCCTGCACAGCAGCACTGGTATCTTCCGCATTTGCAAGTGCCGGACCAATACGCATGCCTGCCAGCGTGAAGGCAATTGCACCCGTGGAGAATGACAGGGCTTGTCGTCTTGTCAGTTTCATTTCTCGATCTCCTTTAGCGATTGCTATTCTTTGAGCGTACCCAGATAGGCAACCACATCTTCAACATCCTGAGCGGACAATATGGTTTTGCCCTCAAATTTTTCGGCTGTCCGAGCGCCGTTTTTTACCCGGTAGAATGAGGGCATGATGGTCTCATCACCCAATATGATTTTGGAATTCACAACAATTGCCCGCAACTCGGGCACTTCCCAGCGGTCGGCAACACCATCAAGCGGCGGGCCGACTTCACCATGAAACAATTGCTCTTTGATTTCTGCATTGACGTGGCAAGCAAGGCAATTGCCAAGTTTGCGGTTGACAAACACTTCCCTGCCTCTGGCAGCATCACCGGGCTCACCGGTCAATGACATCACTATTGTTTCTTCTTCAAACTTGACATCATCGGGTGCGATCGTTCCCGCCCACGCGGCTGTCGGAGCAGCAGCAAGAAACAATGCCATCATTAAATTCGATTTCAAAGACATGTTGCCAGTCTCCTCCCCAATCGTGATAAAATCATTCAGGACATGTCGGCATCATACCGCACCGATTGATATGCCCTGCTCTTTTATGCGTTCTATTCTATGCCAGAATTCTTTAAGCAAAACAGAATTCTTTATCTATGGCAGAATTAGTTGCTTCTTGAAACAGCACCATTCTCGGGGGCCTGCCTCCACCAGATTCTCAACCCTTACCCATTAACTAAGCAATAACACGCAAAAGATCAATGCATAAATATGATTATTTGAATGTGTCCCACCAAGGTCCACTATTCAGCACCAATACGTCCCTGTTCGCGCAGTTCATTGATAATGCGTGCATGATATTTCTGAAAATGCTCGTCTCCTTCATAGGCCTCTTCGTGCACCCATCGAAACATGTTCAGGAATGTCCATTTGCCAAAGGCCCCCGGCATCTTTTCCACAGCCGCCTGACCTGCATCACCATCTCCTGGATTGGTGGTCGGCATAAACAGAATTGTCGGTGTAAAAGCCACGCCCCATTTGCGAATGGCCGCTTTCTCCGTCAGAACGTCCCCGTCCAAATCGGTCACCTCCTCGTCACCGAACATATTGTACTGAACGACTTTGAAATTGGCCTTTATATAGTCGGCCACTTCCGGGTCACTCAAAAGAACCTCATGCATTTTTTTGCAATAGATGCAGCCCCGTTGCTCGATAAATATCGCAAGGCGCTTGCCTTCTTCACTGGCTGATTCAATGTCTTCCGCTATGTCCTTGAATGTAATGGAAAACCAGTCCTGTTTGTGCAAACCATCCTCACCAAGGGTTGCAGCGGTTGCCGGCATAAAGCCGAGGAGGGCAAATAAAACGGCGATGGGGAAATATCGAATCATAACAGCCTCTTTTATCCAATGGTTGAAAAGACGGGAAAGGTTTCGAGCAGCCATTGCGCAATGACCTGCATCCGACCAGTGATAAACAGGATCCCTGTCAGCACCAGCAACAGACCCATGATCATCTCGATCTTGCGCATGTGCTTCTTGAATCTGTTTGCCCAGCCGATGAAACGGCTGGCGAAAGCACCGGCCAGAATGAACGGAATACCAATGCCCAGCGAATAGGTCGCCAGCAGACCGGCGCCCTGCAAGGCCGTTCCTTCAGCGCCGGCAATAAAGAGGATCGCAGCCAGCACCGGCCCGACGCAAGGGGTCCAGCCGAAAGCAAAAGCCAGACCCATGATATAGGCGCCGAACAGCCCGGCAGGCTTTCGCTGCACGTCTACACGCGCTTCGCGATAGAGCAAGGCGATGCGGAAAACACCGAGGAAATGCAGCCCCATGATGATGATCAGAACGCCGGCGATTGTTCCCAATATGTCGTAATAGCGCGCCAGGGATTGACCAATGACACTGGCCGTTGCGCCCAATGCCACAAAAACCGTCGTGAAACCGGCAACGAACATGATTGACGACCACAATATTCGCCGGGCAACGGCGCTGCCAGCATTGTCGTCGGTCAATTCGTGGAAACTGGTACCCGCCAGATAGGCAAGATAGGGCGGAACAATGGGCAATACGCAGGGAGACACAAATGATAAAAGTCCGGCAATAAACGCCGCTCCAAAGCCGATGTCCAACACTTGAATGCCCTTTGTCTTGCATGATCAGGCCTTGCCGGATCGGATTCCCGACCTATTTTGAACGGGAGATGTTTAAATATGCAGTTTTTCGTATATATTGCAATCATGCAAATGAAAATCGACCAACAAGATTGTATGCTGATGCCAAAAAATGCCAGACAGATATTCACTTTGGCAGGGTTGTTTTTCCTTGTATTAACGCCAGTCACCTGGAGCGCAGAACTGGTGATGTTGGAACGTGTCGGATGTGTCTGGTGCATGCGATGGGATGAGGAAGTCGGTCCGATCTATCCAAAAACGGAGGAATCCAAAACTGCACCGCTTCGCCGGGTCGACATTGACGAACCATGGCCCGATGATCTTGTCAATATTGCCAAGGATCAGTTCACGCCGACGTTTATTCTGGTAGACAATGGCAAGGAAATCGGTCGCATGCGCGGCTATGCCGGCGACGAGTTTTTCTGGGTGTTGCTGGATGAAATGCTGGGCAAGCTTCCATTGTAGATTGCCTTTGAAAAAATTGCGCCCTACTGGATAAAATATATGAATTGATATATATATTTCGCATTGAATTGGCTGCATATAGTCGAACAACAATCTACTTACGGATCCTGGCATGTCACTTCCAAAACTCAAAGCAAACATGAACGCCGATGACGTCAAGGATTTGCTTGCACAGGCCCGCAAAGCCAGCGAACTTTTAAAAGCGCTGTCGCACGAAACGCGCCTGTTGATTCTGTGTATCCTTTCCGAAGGCGAGAAATCGGTCTCTGACCTTGAGGACATATTGTCCATGCCGCAGGCAACGGTCTCACAGCAGCTTGCAAGGCTGCGTTTCGACCGCCTTGTCACTGCCAGACGCGACGGGCGCATGATCTATTACACGATTGCCGACAAGGAAGTGTCTTCCGTCGTCGAGACACTTTACGAATTGTTCTGCACACCGGTTCGTTGAACAGGGCAAAATGCCCGCTTGCTTTCCCCTGGTATCGTCGTCAGACTGACGGGTTCACAGATCAGCCCTGGAGGAGAAACTGATCTTGCTTGAGAACCCACTGGGTTTGCCATTGGCTGGTCTGATCATCGGCTGCGTGATGGGTTACGTGGCCCGACGCAATCATTTTTGCACGATGTCATCCCTCGAAAGATATTGGTATGCTGGCGACAGCCACGGACTCAGGTCCTGGGTGCTCGCTGCGGGCGTTGCACTGATAGCAACTCAGTCGCTGATGGCGGCCAATCTGATTGACGTATCAGGCAGCTTTTATCTGACAAGCCCTCTTCCCCTTGCCGGTAGTATCGTCGGTGGATTGATGTTCGGATTCGGCATGGCTCTGGTCGGGACCTGCGGGTTTGGCGCCCTGGTCCGTCTGGGTGGTGGGAGTTTACGCGCTTTCATAGTCCTGGGCGCCATGGCTGTATCTGCGCTGGCAGCCAGCCGCGGCGTGATTGGCCATCTCCGGCAGGCTGCCATTGATCCGTTTTCCGTCGATCTTTCGTCCATTGGAGGCCAATCGATTGGGGCCATCATCAGCACGCTCACGGGTCTTGATTTGACTGGCGCATCGGCAATCATCCTCACCCTGCTCCTGGTATGGTGGGTATTCAAGAATCCCGGTTTTCGTGGTGACTACGGGAAAATTGTTGCCGGTTGCGTGATTGGCCTGTGTATCGCAGCCGGCTGGTTGATCACATCCCTTTACAGTCAAATCCTGTTCGTGCCGGTTCAATTGCAGGCCGGTTCCTTTGTCGCCCCTCTCGCTGACACGATGATGCAGATCGTGGCCGTTACCAATGAATTGCCCGATTATGGCGTCGGGCTTGTGGTGGGTGTGTTGGTCGGCGCCGCTCTGGCGGCCTGGCAGGCGGATGATGTACGCTGGGAGGCCTGCGATGATGCGCGTGAACTGGGGCGCCACCTGCTTGGCGCATTCCTCATGGGGACCGGCGGTATTTTTGCGCTCGGCTGCACAATCGGTCAGGGCGTCAGCGCTGTCTCCCTTATGGCCATTTCGGCACCCATCGTCATGGCGAGCATTGCATTGGGCGCGCGCATGGGACTGGGCGTGATCGTTGAGGGCTCTGCCTTCGATTTTCTCTTTAGCCGCAAACAAAGCCCCGCAGAATAGCCTGCTTATACCAAAGGTCGATGATTTTGACCCATCTTTGGCATCACCCCGCAACAAATCGGTAGGCTGCATCCTTGCGCTCAACAAAGCCAATTCCCGAATTCGGCAAATGAAAACCGACGATATGCATCCTGTCGGCTGCCATGCGATCCATGATCTGACGCCGGGTCGCAATGGCCTGATTGGTATCCTGATCCGAATTGCTTGGCCAATCAGGTTTTTCAAATGAAACAAGACCTGTCACAACGTCACCTAGAACCATCATGCTCTGCGAGCCATCATGGATTGCAAATGATGTGTGGCCGGGCGTATGGCCTCTTGTATCCACGGCCTCGACACCGGGCACGATCTCGTCGCCGAAATTGAACAGCTGGATACGATCTTCAAGCACGGCCATGCGGTTCTGCGCGCCGATCACAAAACTCTTGCGGGCCTCGGGTGTTTTCTCGAGCGTGTCATCGGCGCGCCAGTAGTCCCACTCCGCACGGCCCATATGATAGTTTGCATCGGGAAAAATCACTTCGTCAAAGTCATCCAGCAGGCCCCAGATATGGTCAGGATGCGCGTGTGTGAACACAACGTCGGTGACTGCGCCGGGATCGATGCCGGCAGCGTCCAGACTGTCTGTCAACCGTCCGGCAGTGGGCATGAAGTTCGGGCCTGCGCCCACATCGAAGACCACAAGACGGTCACCATCGCGCAACACGGTGATATTGCAGTCCGGCTCAAGTCGATCCGTCGGCAGATCGTTGGCTTTCAGAATTGCCACCAATTCTTCCTGAGGAACATCGGGAAAGGAAAAACTCAGCGGCAGAACAAGATTGCCGTCACTCAGAGTGTTGATGGTCTTGGTCCCCAATGCGACCGTTGATGTTGGCGAAGCCTGCGCCTGGCGTAGGTTCAACAGACCGGCGCTCAGCATGGCGGCGCCTGAAAAAAGAATGTCACGACGGTTCATGCGCATAGCTTTGATCCTTGTGTTTGAGAGAACGACCATGCTCCCCCGGGGAAGAAATCCTTCCCTCTACGAGCGTTTCCACGATACATATGATTTACTATATATTTCAAGCAAGATGCCGTATGACGTGACGGGCGTCAAGTTCGCATACGCCGGAGTCTGGACTGGTCGGTTGAAACACGCCTGGTTTGTGTTTGCGCCCTTCCCGCGCATTTTTGCGCATAACTCCGTTGGCACCGAAGCGGCCAAACAGGAAATCATCAATCCCCAGCAAAAACATATTCCGAATATTGCATATTAGCATTTGCGAATATATATAGAGTTATACGGAACTTAATTTGGAGACATGAAGATGACCAAGAAAGCGAATGTGGGGTCGATTGATCGCATCTTGCGGATGATTATCGGAGTCTTGCTCATCGCAGCGCCCTTTGTTTTTCAGGCGCAATTGCAAGATCAGACGATCATCTCTTACGCCATCCCGGTGGTGGGCATTGTTCTGATTGCTACAGCTCTTTTTCAATTTTGTCCGATCTATCGCCTTTTCGGCGCCAGCACTTGCAAGGTAAACTGACATGACCACCGAATTCACACCCTATATGTCGCTGGGTGGCGGCATTCTGATTGGCCTGGCTGCCACGCTTTTGATGGTGTTTAATGGCCGCATCGCCGGAATGACCGGCATTCTTGGCGGCATTCTGCCGCCGGTTTCGTCGGACTGGCCCTGGCGCGCTGCTTTTCTGGCCGGCGCCATCATCGCTCCTATGATCTATGTGATGAGCGGCAATACAATCGGATTTTCCGTTCCGATCTCAACGGGCGCCCTTGTCATCGGTGGCCTTATCGTTGGTGTGGGTGTCATGTTCGGCTCAGGCTGCACCAGTGGTCATGGGGTTTGCGGCATGGCCCGCCTGTCTCCCCGCTCCATCGCTGCAACGGTGGTCTTCATGGTTTCCACCGGCATCACAGTCTTTGTTGTTCGCCATATCTTTGGGGGAATTTGAACCATGCGCATCCTGTCAGCACTCGTTATCGGCATGATTTTTGGCATCGGCATTGCAATCTCCGGCATGGCAAACCCGGCGAAAGTTCTGAATTTTTTCGACATTGCCGGATCCTGGGATCCCAGCCTGATTTTCGTCATGGGCGGCGCCCTGATAACAACAGCAATCGGTTATCGGTTGGTTTTCGGCACACGCAGCACACCGCTTTTTGAAGGCGCCTTTGTGGTTCCAGGCAACAGGATCATTGACCGGCGGCTTGTGCTGGGATCCGCAACATTCGGAATTGGCTGGGGAATTTCCGGCTTTTGCCCGGGTGGCGCAATCCCGGCATTGGGGCTCGGCTATTCCGAGACCTTCATATTTGTCGGCGCCATGATCGGTGGAATGGTGCTGGCGCGTGGCATCGACACAGCCGTTTTCAAAACAGCAAAAGCATAATGAGGAGATGGAAATGACACATCATGTTGACCTGTCCGTCAAACCGGACGTAAAGGCCTTTTTTGATCCGGCCACCAATACCATCAGCTATGTGGTGAAGGATCCGGCGAGCCAGTCCTGTGCCGTGATTGATTCCGTCATGGACATCGACTACGCGGCCGGTCGGATCACCTATGACCATGCCGATGAAATCATCAACTACATTCAGGCCAATGATCTCAAGCTTGAATGGATCATTGAAACGCATGTACATGCCGATCATCTGTCTGCCGCGCCCTACATACAGAGCAAACTTGGTGGCAAGATCGGCATCGGCGAGCAAATTCTTGTGGTTCAGGACACATTCGGAAAGATCTTCAATGAAGGCACAGAGTTCCAGCGTGACGGCTCGCAATTCGATGCTTTGTTCAAGGATGGTGATACCTACAAGATAGGCAATCTGGAGGTATTCGTCATAGCGACCCCTGGCCATACACCGGCTTGCATGTCTCACGTCATAGGCGATGCTGCTTTTGTGGGTGATACTTTGTTCATGCCAGACGGAGGTTCCGCACGGGCTGACTTTCCCGGTGGTGATGCCGGCACGCTTTACGACTCAATCCAGAAAATCCTCGCCCTGCCGGAGGAAACACGCCTGTTCATGTGCCACGACTACGGACCGAACGGCAGGGACATTCGATGGGAAACCAGTGTTGGCGAGCAAAAGGCGCACAATATTCATGTGGGCAACGGCAGGACCAGAGAAGAATTTGTCAAATCTCGCACGGAACGTGACGCAACGCTTGCCATGCCAAAGCTGATTATCCCGTCGCTGCAGGTCAACATGCGTGGTGGCACAGTGCCAACCGATGAGGACGGCAAGCCTTTGCTCAAAATACCGGTCAACGCCCTTTAGATCGACCGTTGTTTCCAAATACAAAAACGTGACACCATCATGGCGCGTGCGGGTCTTCCAAGACCGGGCTTCAGCCAGGGCAAGAAACGCACGGGCCACATGGACGAAAGACAGGAAGAACTTTAATGGATATCCGCCCCATCACCAAAAAATTGGCTGTCAGCCCGCAAATTCTCGCCAGCGATGTCGGCTATATTGCAGACATCGGCTTCCGATCGATCATCTGCAATCGACCGGATGGCGAAAGTCCGGACCAGCCGAGTTTTTCAGAGATTGAGGCGGCCGCCAAAAAAGCAGGACTTGAGGTCAGATATCTGCCTATCGTGGCCGGGCAGATGCAGCCCGGTGATCCGGCTGACTTTGCTGCGGCATTGACCGAAATGCCCGGTCCGGTGCTCGCCTATTGCAGAACCGGAACCCGCTCCGCTACGCTGTGGGCACTCATGCAGGGTGCACAGGGCCAGTCAGTGTCCGATGTTCTGGAAGCCACCAAACAGGCAGGTTACGACATGACGGACGTCATGCGTCGCTTTGCAACGGCGGGATGAACCCGTGTTTTGGGCACCCGCGTTCTGTAGATTCTGATGAAACGTAAAATCGGCAGCCTTGCAAACAACAAGGCAGGCTGCCTGATTTTCCGAACCTGTTGTGGCAGCAGACCAGTGTGCCTCGCATCACACGTCCGCAGCCATCCTGAATGACCCGAGAGAAGAACCACAATGGCCGCAAACGGCAAAACCCGCCTGCAACAGTATATTCCAGTTCTCGACTGGGGGCGCAGCTATAATCGTGATGCGCTGACGAATGACCTTGTGGCTGCTGTGATCGTCACCATCATGCTCATTCCGCAATCGCTTGCCTATGCTTTGCTTGCCGGATTGCCTGCGCAAATGGGCATCTATGCCTCCATCGTCCCGATCATTCTCTATGCCATTTTCGGAACCAGCCGGGCACTGGCTGTGGGTCCGGTTGCGGTCGTCTCATTGATGACCGCCGCAGCCATCGGCAATATAGCCTCCCCCGGGTCGCCCGAATATATTGTTGCAGCTTTGACGCTGGCCTTTCTTTCCGGCGTATTTTTGTTGCTTCTTGGCGTCTTCAGGCTTGGTTTTCTTGCCAATTTCCTGTCCCATCCGGTGATTGCCGGCTTCATAACCGCATCTGGAATCATCATTGCGGTCAGCCAGTTGAAACATATTCTGGGTGTTGAGGCTTCCGGTCACAATCTGCTTGAAATTGTCACCTCGATCCTTACCCACCTGGGCGACACAAACTGGATCACGCTGATCATCGGCATTTTTGCCATCGGCTTTCTGTTCTGGGTGCGCAAGGGCCTCAAACCTGTCCTGCTCATGGCTGGTCTGGGTGAACGCATGGCAACGATCGTTGCCAAGTCAGGCCCCGTGGCCGTCGTCTTTGTCACCACCTTGGTCACCTGGGCTTTCGGGCTCGCAGGCTTGGGTGTGCAGGTCGTTGGAGAGGTTCCGCAGGGGCTACCTCCCCTCACCCTGCCGTCCTTTTCCATGGACCTGTGGGGCGATCTGATTGGCGCAGCCATTCTGCTTTCAGTCATCGGCTTTGTGGAATCGGTTTCGGTTGCCCAGACGCTGGCTGCGAAGCGGCGCCAGCGCATCAATCCGGATCAGGAGCTGATCGGACTTGGTGCTGCCAATATCGGCGCGGCCTTTACGGGCGGCTATCCGGTGACGGGCGGCTTTGCCCGGTCTGTGGTCAATTTTGACGCGGGTGCGGAGACACCGGCGGCAGGCGCCTATACGGCGGTCGGACTGGCGATCGCGGCTCTCGTCCTGACACCACTGGTGTTTTTCTTGCCCAAGGCAACGCTGGCCGCTACCATCATCGTCGCGGTGCTGTCACTGGTCGATTTTTCCATTATCGGCAAAGCCTGGACCTACTCAAAGGCAGATTTTGCCGCCGTTTGCGCCACGATCGCAATCACGCTGGGCATGGGCGTAGAACTGGGTGTTACCGCCGGTGTGGTCATTTCCATCGTCATTCATCTGTATCGGACATCGCGGCCGCATATGGCGATTGTCGGACGTGTTCCAGGGACAGAGCATTTTCGCAACGTGCGTCGGCACGACGTGATCACCAGCGAAAAAATCCTCACTGTGAGAGTGGATGAAAGCCTCTATTTTGCCAATGCGCATTTTCTGGAAGACAAGATTTACGACATGGTCGCGCAGAATCCAAAGGTCGAACACGTCATCCTGATGTGTCCGGCCGTCAATGATATCGATATGAGCGCATTGGAATCGCTGGAAGCCATCAATGAACGGCTTAAAGCCACCAACGTCAAATTTCATCTGACGGAAATCAAGGGCCCGGTCATGGACAGGCTCAAATGCAGCGACTTTCTTTCACATCTGACAGGCAAAGTATTCCTGAGCCAGCATCTGGCTGTGAAAGAACTTTCATCCGAATAGGAGACCGCGTGCCAGGGGCGCGCGGTCTGTTATGCTTACCGGTTGCAGGTTTTGCCGCAACCGGCACTGCTGTGTTACCGGATGAACAGCATTTCCTGATAGGTTGGCAGTGGCCAAAGATCATCTGCAACTATGTCTTCCAGCGCATCGACAATCTTACGGACTTCAAGCATTTTCGGCAGGATCAAATCCTTGACAAAATGACAATGCGCGGCAACATCCGCAGCGTCGTTCTCATTCGCCTTGAGCGCGACAAGTTCCGCAACCGAATCCTGCAAACTGCCGATCAGATCTGTCACCTGCAAAATGGTTGCATGGTCTGATTCAATGCCGATTGCCTTGAGATTTGCAAGACTTGATGCGAGTTCGCCTTGGTAGCGGACTGCCGCCGGCAGAACCATGGTACGGGCCATCTCCACAACCAGATTGGATTCCACATTCACGGCATGAATGTATTGCTCGGCATAGACTTCGTAACGTGAATCCAATTCGCGTTCGGAGAGAACACCGTATTTTCCAAACAATTCCGTGTAGCGTTTTTCCTTGATGACACCGACAGCATCGGGTGTTGTCACAAGGTTCGGCAAGCCCCGTCTTGCAGCTTCATCCTGCCATTCATCCGAATATCCGTCTCCATTGAAAACAACGCTGGAACACTCCGTCCAGACCTTCTTTACATAGTCTGACACGGCCTTGCCCAGCAGTTCCGGCGTGCTTGTATCCGACGCTTCCAGCATGGTGGCCGCTTCGTCCAGAGCTTCCGCCATGATCGTATTCATTGCCACCATCGGGCCGGCAATGGACTGGTTTGAGCCGACAGCACGGAATTCAAAACGGTTGCCGGTAAAAGCCATCGGGCTGGTGCGGTTGCGATCACCGGAATCCTTTGGTATCTGCGGCAGGACGTCCACACCGAGATTGAGCGGCGCCTTTCTGGACGTCACCTGGCCGCCATTGACAATGGATTCCATGATTTCATTGAGCTCCGCACCCAGGAAAACCGACAGGATTGCAGGTGGCGCCTCATTGGCACCCAACCGATGGTCATTCGAGGCCGAAGCGACGACAGAGCGTAGCAATTTGGCATGTTTGTAGACGGCTGAGACCATCGCAGCGCAAAAGACGATGAACTGGGTATTTTCTGCTGGTGTATCGCCCGGATCAAAGAGGTTGCCGGCCTTGGACGAGCCCATCGAAAAATTGACGTGTTTGCCGCTGCCGTTGACGCCGGCAAAGGGCTTTTCATGCAGCAGACAGACCATGCCATATTTGGTGGCGACCTTCTTCAGCGTGGTCATGACCAATTGCTGGTGGTCCGTGGCAACATTGGCAAATTCGAAAACCGGCGCCAGTTCGAACTGACCCGGAGCCACCTCATTGTGCCTTGTCTTGGCCGGGATGCCGAGCTTGAAGCACTCGCGTTCCACCTCGAACATGAAGGCCTGCACCCTTTCCGGAATTGCTCCGAAATAGTGGTCATCAAATTCCTGTCCCTTGGGCGGCGGTGCACCAAACAGCGTACGGCCACAGGCCAAAAGGTCCGGGCGCGCGTAGTAGAAATGGTTGTCAACGAGGAAATATTCCTGCTCGGCACCGGCAGTTGCCGATACGAAGGGGCCATCCGTTCCAAAGAACTTCAAAACACGCTGCGTCTGTGAATTGAGCGCCTGCATGGAGCGCAAGACTGGCGTCTTCTTGTCGAGCGCTTCGCCCGTCCAGGACACAAAGGCGGTGGGAATGCATAGCGTCGTGCCGTTGGGATTTTCGATGATATAGGCAGGACTGGTCACGTCCCAGATCGTATATCCGCGCGCTTCAAAGGTCTGGCGAATGCCGCCATTGGGGAAAGACGATCCGTCGGGTTCACCCTGAATAAGCGCTTTACCGGCAAAGGTTGCAATCGTGCCGCCATCGCCATCGGGATCGAAGAAGGAATCATGTTTCTCGGCAGTCAGGCCGGTCAGCGGATAAAAGACGTGGGCATAATGCGTGACACCCTTTGTGATGGCCCAGGTCTTGATGGCCTCGGCGACCGCGTCTGCAGTGGTGATATCAAGTGGCTGACCGGACATGATTGTTTTCTTCAGCGATTTGAAGATCGCCTTGGGCAGTCGTTGCTCCATCTTGTCCAGACTGAAGACGTTTTCGCCCCAGACGGAACTGGTTGGACTGGAAACAAAATCAAAACCGGATTCAACAATGGGTGTGGTGATTATTGAAGCAATGGCATTAAGGCGCGCCGAATTTCCACTCATGAGGAGTTCCTTTTGTTATTGGTGTGGGGACAACGTGCCCAACGCCCTTAACCTAAGCAAATTCCGTGCCATCTCAAAAGAAGAATATGCGCGGTACGCCCCTGAATTTCCGATGAAAATGCCAATAAATGCGGCGATGTGATCGATATTTAGTCACTGCGCCGGCACACCACCACAAGAGCGACCCTTCTTTTCAAATCGGCCTCACGCTTAGGGTTCATCGGGCGGCTTCGGTGGTGGCCGTTGGCTTGCACTGCGATCTCTGCGCCATACTTGAGGACCACGACACGGGGCCGCATAAGATCGAAGCCATTCGTGCTGATCTGGGGATCCGCTGTTGCATCTCTTGAAATTGCCGCATGCAGGTAAGTGCATTAAAAATTGTGAAATGCCCACTTGGTGGCAGAGTAAGGCTGTGAAAAAGAGCCTGGCCACGAAAATGTCGTTTGAAGGTGGTTGGCGCCGATCGTGCAACAGAAAAAATTGACTATATGGTCGCCCGCAAAAATGCGACGCCTTACACTTCTGGGCATCACAACAAGATAAAAAACCAAGTCACGCACCATATCCTTTGCCCGATGGGTCAAAATGCCGCCGAGTGTGCTTCTATGCTGATGCCGGGATTGACCCCGCTGCGCCATCTAGGTTTCCGCCATTCGCTTTTCCGATGCTCTGTTGATATGGCAGGATACGACAAAACAAATTCTAAAACAGAGGAATATTACTGAATAACCGCCACTTTTAAGAACAATTTAATCTATTTACATGCAGGTTCGATAACAACTGAACACTTATAAAAGTGTTTCCATAAGCAGCGTACTGGAAGGATACCGGGCTTGAATATTGCAATGTCCATGCTGGACTCTGTCGGCCTGATGGCTTTGCTCTCTGTGATTCTGGGTACATTGCTCAGAACCGGATTGAGCAAATTTCAAAAATCTGTTGCCGCGGGTTTCCTGTTTGGGGGCGGTGCTGTCCTCTCAATGATGTCTCCAATAGCCATTATGCCCGGCATTATTGTGGATGGTCGCAGTGTCATGATTGGTCTTGGCGCTGCGTTCGGTGGTATACCTGCTGCCATTGTATCTGCTGCCATTGCGGCAAGCTATCGCGTTTACCTGGGAGGCTTGGGCGCCTTTCCCGGGGCGACCGGCATCATAGTGGCTGCCATTCTGGGCACGATATGGTCCAGATATCTGCGCCCCAAAGGCCGGATCAAAGTTTACCATCTTGTTGTTGTTGGTGTCATAATCTCTCTCCAGTTTGCTGTGGCTTTTTTGTTTCCCTACGAAATTGCCATCAAAATGATCTACGACGTCTATCCGATTTACTTCCTGGCCTCTGTCACAAGTGCCGTCATTTTGGGGACACTTATCGAAAGGGAGCGACGCCTGATCTCATCTGGAGCTTCATTGAAACAAGCGGCTGAAAATGACTTTTTGACGGGACTGGCCAATCGGAGGTCATTGCAAATGGCCGCATCGGACACGGAGAACCCGGCGGAATCGGGCTCACCGCGCCATACGCTGGTGGTTCTTGACCTGGATCATTTCAAGCAGATCAATGACAAGTGGGGGCACGATGCAGGCGATCGTGCGCTGGTGACTTTTGCCGACATCATGCGTCAGCATAGCCGCGCTGGTGACGTGGTCGCCCGTCAAGGTGGAGAGGAATTTGCAATTCTCATGAAAAACACGTCCCTCCCCGATGCCAAGAACGGTATGGAACGCATTTTGCAGGCAACACGAAGCACAAAGATCGAAGGCCCTGCGGGTGGCTTCCATTTGACCGTCAGCGCCGGGATGGTGGAGTATCGTCCAGCCGAAGAATCCTTTTCGGCAGCCATGAGCCGAGCAGACGTAGCGCTTTACAATGCAAAAAGCGCGGGGCGCGATCAAATAAAAATCGCCCAATACAACAAAGCTGCATAGTATAGAAAGCAATACAGTGAAAGCATCTCATGGCCCGGTTTTTGGGGAAAATGTCTCCATTTACGGTTCATCCATGGGCTATCCTGACAATTTGAGGCAATCTGGGAACTCAAACTTCACTCAATCTTGCTATTTAATACTGATGAAAAAACTTCGTGGATTTCTGCCAGACTTATATCTACCGGCTGGATGCTGGAAACGTATTGTCGTCAGGACTACTCTTCTCTCAATGATTATATGTGTGATTGCCATAGCTGGCTCCGCATTCGCAAACGACACGACGATCCAGGCTCTGCCGCTCCGCGACATAATGGTGGCCGTAGGACTTTCCATCATGTTGACCGTTCCGGTAATCGGTACGTTTGCATTCAAGATAGAAGAACTCAACCTCGCCTACGCAGAACTGCAACGTCACGCGACGATGGATTCACTCACAGGCGCCATGAACCGCGCGGCATTCATCGCTGCAACAGAGCAACATCTGTCAAATGCTGAAAGCGGCTATAACCAATGTATTGGCAGCATATTGGCACTTGACGTCGATAGCTTCAAAACAGTGAACGATCTATTCGGGCACCATGCGGGCGACGATGCTCTCCAACGGATTGTGGCCACTGCGCGCATGCAAATCCGCGAAGCTGACTTTCTGGGCCGCATGGGCGGGGAGGAATTTGCCATTTTTCTGGTCGGCGCGGAATTGAACCTTGCACTGACCATTGCTGAACGCGTGCGACTGGCTATCAGCGATATCCAGTTCAAGCCAGAGGGAAAATCTCACACGCTATCAGTCAGCATCGGGGTCTACACGCTTAAGGATAACAAGAGTTTTGCAGAGCTCTACCATGCAAGTGATCGCCTGCTTTACAGAGCCAAGAACAACGGACGCAACAGGGTCGAGTTTGACCACCGACAACAAGGTGCAGCGAAAACGGATGGGCGTGCTCAATTTGCCGATTCATAAGGACCGTCATATTTCTGCCTCCCAAGAACAAAGGTATTACGCGTTGCTAAAACCAGCGATACGAAGACACATCATCTCTATAGATGATCAATCGAGATGAAGTTCCGCAAGCCACCCATTGCTGTCCTCATTGGCCTGTCTATTGTCATACCATTGCTTGTTGTTGTCGGCATCGGTCTTTACGGAATTGTGCAGGTCCGCGCACTGGATGGTATCGCTAAAGAGGTGGAGCAAAGCCTGCTGCCCAAGCACGCATTGCTGCGCACAATCAGACAGTCGACAGCTTCGCTGAACCTGCTTGTGGCCCGACAGACCCAAAGCAATCATCTTCCGAATCTGGCTCCCGTTAGCAGTCAGATCGCCATGCTGAAATTGAAAACGGATATGGCCATGGAAGATTATGGCGAGGTTTTATACTCATCACAGGAAAAATCGACGTTCAACCGCCTGAACACGGCGATCACCGACTACCATAATTCTCTGGCACATGCCGAGAACGCTGAAAACAAGGCGATGACGTCTCCAGAGACTGAGCAATTCTATGTAAATACCGGCAATGCATTCGCGGCAGCATTTCAAAAAACCGACGCACTGGAAAACATTGTCCACAGACAGGTTCAGGACGCTCGATCCCGCGGCAAGGCCATCGTCCGACAGGCTGTTTTTGTCATTATGTTGCTTATTGCCGGCTCGACTGTAGCGGCCATTGTAGGAACCCTGCGCGCAATGCGGTCTGTCGCCACACCATTGGAACGCATCAGCAACGCCATGCGTCGGCTCATGGAAGGCGATGAGAATGTTGATCTGGGAGACATTGCAGGCGCAAGCGAAGAGATGTCCGCGCTCATCTCTGCAACAAAGGGCTATCGCGACAGCGTGATCCAGGCTCGGGAACTGGCAGAAGTTGCCGAAGGCAACAGAAGCCGGTTGGCATCGGCAATTGACAATATGCCGATTGGACTGTGCATGTTTGACAATGATAACCGTCTGATCGTGTGCAATGAAAAATATTCAGCCCTCTACAAATTACGGCCGGAACTGACAGTCGCCGGCACAAGCCATGCCGCCATCAATGCTGAACGGATCAGACAAAAAACCTTCTTTGGTTCCGATCCGGAGTCCTATCTCAGAGAAATTGAAGAAACTGTCGTTGGAAAAATTGATGGGGCCAGCATCTGCGAGATCAATGACGGACGTACTATTTCTGTGGTGTTTCAGCCTATGCGCGGAGGCTGGCTCGCTACCCATGAGGACATCACAGACCGCCGTCGTTCAGAAGCGCGCATATTTCATATGTCCCGACACGACGCGCTGACAGATCTTCCCAACCGAACGTTGTTTAGCGAAAATGTCAACCTGGCCCTGACAAACCTTGCCGAAAACCAGCAATTGGCTGTTCTGGGTATCGACCTTGACCACTTCAAGGATGTCAACGATTCGCTTGGCCATCCTATTGGCGACCGCGTGTTGCAGACGGTGGCAAAGCGTCTTCAGTCGACATTGCGCGACAGTGATACGGTTGCCCGCTTTGGCGGCGATGAATTTGCAGTGGTGCAGGTCAACCCGGATCAACCGGCTGCCGCCCATGCCCTCGCGCAAAGATTGATTGATACAATCAGCAAGACGATACAGATCGATGGCCAGACGATTTCCATTGGTGCCAGCATCGGCATAGCGATGGCACCTACTGACGGAAACACCGCTGAAATTCTGCTGAAAAATGCCGACCTTGCAATGTATCGATCCAAGGAAGAAGGACGCGGTGTCTATCACTTCTTTGAACCGGAAATGGACGCACGTATGCAGACCCGTCGCCAGATGGCGCTCGATTTGCACCGCGCTCTGACAGAAGGTGAGTTTGTCCTGCACTATCAGCCACTGATGAACGTGGAGGCCAATGTGGTCTGCGGGTTCGAGGCTCTGCTTCGTTGGAATCATCCTGAGCGCGGAATGGTTTCTCCGGCTGAATTCATCCCCGTTGCCGAGGAGATAGGCCTGATCATCCCGTTGGGCGAATGGGTTCTGCATCAGGCATGCAAGGATGCAAATAGCTGGCCGGATGATATTCGTGTCGCAGTCAATCTATCACCGGCGCAATTCCGCAGTCATCGCCTGGCAGAAACCGTGATGACGACTTTGAGTATTTCGCAACTTTTGCCCCGGCGTCTGGAATTGGAAATCACCGAAGGCGTACTGCTGACCGAGACGGAAGAAACCTTGTCGACCTTGCACCGCTTGCGCGAACTTGGCGTCTTCATAGCAATGGACGATTTTGGTACCGGCTATTCCTCCTTGAGTTATCTTCAGAGATTCCCATTCGACAAGATCAAGATTGATTCCTCTTTCGTTCGCGCGATGAACGGCGAAGAGAATACAATGGCCATCATCCGTGCTGTCACCAGCCTGGGCGCCAGTCTTGGCATGACCACCACCGCAGAGGGGGTCGAAACAGAGGAACAGCTTGAATGGGTGCGCCGCGAAGGCTGCACGGAGGTTCAGGGGTTTTTATTCAGCAAGGGGGTGCCAGCAAATGAGGTTGGCGCGATTATTGAAAAACTTGGCAGCAAAGCTGCAGTCGCCGCCTGACGATCTGCCTGCTGTTTGGTCACGGGGCCTCGAGTGGCACCAAAATCATGTCGCCATTCAGATCGACTTGCGCCGTGGCTGCAGGAGCGGATTCGGGGGTTTCGGGACCACGGTGAAACAAAAAGCCAATAAACAAAACAAACGGAAAGGCTATGCCTAGCGTGCGTAGCGGGTAATCAACCAGCGAATGGACGAGAACAAACAGAATGGCGAGTGTCGCCGCCTTGTGCAATGGCCAGCGCAGCGTCTGCCCTACCCGCCAGGCAAACAGGCCGATAAATACGACAATCAACAGGGCGGCAATGAGCCCCCCTTCGAAAACAAGCTCCAGATAGTCGTTATGTGCATGATTGACATAGGTCTGGAAAATCATTTCGGGCTTCTCATAGGCCGGGTAACCGGTGAGGAAATTGCCATAGCCGATGCCAAATGGCAGATTATCACGGATACCGTCCAGCGTCGTATAGGCAAATTCCAGACGCCCGTAGCCAAGATTTACCTGCTCAACCTGCAGCCGTGCCCAGACGCCCACAGAATATATGCCGAGTATGATGGAACCGCCGAGGATCGACAGAATGCCGATCTGGCTGCGCTGAAACAGAATAATGACACTGAGAACTGTCATGGCAAAGCCGATCAGAACACCCGCAGTCGACCCCGCTGCCAGCAGGATGAGCAGCGCCGAGACTATGTAAGCTGTCAGGACGATCAGACGATTGGTCTCGATGAAATAGACGAAAGCAAACGGGATCGAGATGAAAACCAGATCGGAGAAATGATTGACGTTGATGAAGAACCCCGCCTTGAGGTCATAGGAGAAGATATCGGTGACTATGGCGCGCCCTGTATAGGAGTACTGTATCAAGCCCGCAGTCATATTCAGGACGACACCTGCAAGGAAATAGGGAATCAGGCCATAGGCCTGTTCGAAACGTAATTTGAGCACAGCGGTGAGAAACAGGCACAGGGTCATAAACCAGACGGCAACTTCAACACTGCGACTGACACCCAGGCTGAGTGTCAGTGGATCAAGTCCGGGAAGCGGCATGGTTTCGGGCAGAATGCCCTGTGTCGAACGCGTCAGACCAGAGGAAATGGGCAAGAGTTGAACGAGGATAGCAAGGCCTGCCGCCGCCATGAACCAGAAAACCCGGCGGTCGATTGCTCGGTCCATATGTCGAAGGCAGACGACAGTCGATGTAAAGATGGCAAGCAACAGAATGCCGGTGTCCGTCGACAGGCCAGTCGTCGTGCCACCACCAAAGACCAACGCAACCAGAAGCGTTATGCCCAGAAAATATTTATCTACATTAGAACCCACTGCCGCTTTCATAGACCGATATTCCTTAGCGCTACTTCATGTATCCGCATGGTGCCCGAATAGGGATAGCGGAAGCTTTCAGCGATCAGATCGGTGCCCATTTGCAGGCGCGTCATGCGGCAACTGCTGTCAGGCAGGTCAAATTCCGTCTGCAACATTCTGTTGCGGTAGCTCCCCTCCGGGATATCAATGCGCGCAATCGCCTCCACTGGATTGATGCAGTCAATTTTCCAATAGAGGCCTCTGGGAGCCTTTAGATTGTATGCACTGGTTTCAGCACTCAGACGATATTTCCCGGCCGGAAGATAGATATATTGGCTTAAAGAAATATTTTTTACCGGTTTACCAAGGAAACCGAGGGTCAGATTGCCGGCTGTACCGTCAGCATTGTTACCGACAATGCGTGAGATCCTCACGCCAGGGCGGTTTGCATAAGCCCAATCAAAGGGGCGCCCAGAGGGTTTCAGGACAAAATTACCGTTGAACACGTAACCGTTGTATCGCTGATCTTCCTCGTTCAGGGTCAGCAGAAAGAGCCGGTAGGCCTGGTCATATTTCTTGTTGCGCAGAAGAGCTGACAATGTACCGGCAACTTCATTTGGACGACTGACATCGGTATCGCTGTTCAAATCCAGCTGCAGTCGGTAGGCCAGATCCAGAGAGCTGACATCGCGGTTTAAAACGCTTAGGAACCGCCCACGCCATGGCGGCCCGGTTCGCAAGGTTGCAAGTGCTTCTTTGTAGCCTTCTGGGTCACGCAGCAAGGGCTGAATGATGACGGCGAAGGTGCTGAAATTGGAAGGCCAGCGACGAAACAGGATATCCAGTTTGGCCATTGCTTCAGCGTAGTCGCCACCGATGATCGCAGTTGCCAAAGTGCGCTGCAGGGCAATCGCTTCCGTGCTGGAAACGGACAAGGCAGCATCATACAGTGCGTAAGCGTTTTTGGTTTCTTCGCGGGCGCGACGGATTTCTCCAAGAAGACCATAGGTCTGAGCATGGGAGGGCGCATAACGGATCGTCATTCGGGCAACTCTGTCTACATGCGCAAAATCAACGTCGGAATCGGGTTGGATCAACCAATTGGCCAAAAAGCGATTGGCTGCTTCAGCATTAAACGGATTGAAAGAAAGCGCCTGCTGCGGCTGGGACTCGGCATAATAATTGCTAATTCCCGTTAAGGCGACCGCGCAAAAAGTCACCAGCGCGACGCATGCGAGCGCGAGTTGTTTCAATCGGATTGCTGCCATGGACATTGTTTTTTCCTGCAGTTGCAGCTGCGGCGTTTCCGCTTTCATCGCTCAAGGAGTAGTAACCCTCCGACATATACCGGTATGCATAGGCATATTCAAACTTGTTGACGGCAAACTTCGACAGAGTTGCTCCAAAGACATTGGCACCTACACTTTTCAAACGTTTGAGAGCTGCTGCTGCACCTTTGCGAGACACCTGATGGGCAGAAACAACCAGCAGGGTTCCTTCCACCAGACGGGCCAGAATTGGAGCATCCGAAATGCCGATCACGGGCGGACTGTCCAAGATAACGATATCATAACGCTCGTTGCAGGCCTGAAGCAGGCGCGCCATCTTTGGCGAAGAGAGCAGATCCGGAGGATTGGGCGGGATTGTGCCTGCACTGACAAATGTCACGTTGGGAAAGCGCGTCGTTCGAAATATTTTCTTCAGATCGCCCTTCAGGACCGTATTTGTCAACAGATTGGAAAGGCCGACCACATTGTCAGTGCCAAATTTTGCATGGAGATTGGGCTTGCGCATATCCGCGTCAATCAGCAGGACCCGCAGGCCGAGCAAGGCAAAATCCTGGGCCAATTTGAAGGAGGTTGTCGATTTGCCTTCCGACGGCTCGGAACTTGTCACCAGCAGTGAGCGCGGATTGCCGTCGGTGCCAGTGAATTGCAGCGATGTGCGCAACGAGCGATAGGCCTCCGACAGGGCCGATTGCTGCTCATTCAATTGTTGGTCAATATTCCCGTCTTCCACCAGAGGCAGGATGCCCAACACGGGCAATTTCAATTCACTTTCGATCTGGTCCGGATTGGAGAAGGTGTTGTTGAGCAATTCGAGCAGATAGACGATGGCAGCAGCAAGGACCATGGAAAGCATGAGTGCAATGGCCAGATTGATCGACATGCGGGGAGAAAATGGACCGCCGGGTGGAACAGCAGCATCGGTAATCACCGTGCTTTCGCGTTTCAGCGCTGAACCAACCCCGACTTCGTTCAATTTACCGATAAGGCTTTCATATTGCGACCGATTGGAATCCACATCGCGTTTCAAGATCGTGTACTGAATATTCTTGTCCTGAAACGCGGACTGATCGGCTTCCAGTTCGGCAAGTTTGGTCCGCAGGTCCGCCTCTTTGGCTTTTGCCTCTTCATGCGAGATGCGGATGGAACTGGTGACAACCTTGACCGCCTCCTCAACCTGTTTTTCCAATTCCGTCATTTGGGCCTGAAGCTGCCTCATCTCCGGAAAATCAGGTTTCAGCAGTGAGCGCTTCTGTTGGTAGACGCCGCTCAATTCGGCGAGTCTCTCATTCAGTTTCTGGATGCCGGAACTCTCCAGAACCTGCGGCAGGCTGGCACCGCGGCCGGCCTCGATCTGCTGAACCAGACGACCTGTATCCAGCCGCTCCTGTACGGCCTTGGACAGGGCATTGTTGATATCTTGAATATTGGCTGCAATCAGCGACATTTCACTGCCGGTAACAGTGATGCCTTCCTGCTTGGCATAATTGACCAGTGCCTTTTCCGAGTCCTGCAGCCGCTGCCTGATCTGCACCACCTGTTCCTGCATGAATTGGCGGGCAAGGTCCGAGGTTTCGCTGGTCTGGTCCACACCCTGGTCGATATAACTCGCGGCAATCTGGTTGGCAATCTGACTGGCAAAGAGCGGGCTCTGGTCGGTATAGGTAATGGCCAGAAGGCTGGTGTTCCTGATCAGATCGACAGAGAGGTTTGCAATCAAACGTCCCACGGCCATGCGTTCACGCTGTTCAGGCTCAAAATCCTCAATATTTTTACTGGTTTCATAGCCGAAGGCACGGGCAAAAATGTTGGACAGGGCAAATTGCGGCGCGGGAAATATAAATTTTGCATTGTCGGCAAGCCCCAATTCGAAAACCACACGCTGCGCAAGAGAACGGCTTTTCAGCTTCTCACGGGCAGTCTGATAAAGTCGCGAATCGGTGGATTGGGACATGAGTTCCAGATCCTGGAAGACCTTGGCTGCTGGCACCATGATTTCCATTTGGGCTGTTGCCCTGTATTGCGGTGTCTGCATCCAGGTGACCATGGTGCCGACCACAAGGCCAAGGCCCAGCAGTATCGCGATCATCCAACGGTATTTGAGCAGGTACAGCAAAAGCGCCAGAGGATTTATGCCGTCATCGTCCTCCTCAAACGGCGTGCCATAGCCTTGTGCGTTATACCAGGGCGCATAGGGTGCCATCTCGCCTTGGGAGGGGTGCATCTGACCGGGAACAGGCGGTCTGCCCTGATTGGGGTTATTGAGCATGACCGCCCCGTTTCCGAAGATCAGGCTGGTCAGGTTTCATGGATAGCATGCGAAGCGCCCTAATCATGGCACCAATACCATTGTACTAGCGGCCAGACGCGTGACATCGAGCAGGTTGCGCATGGCAACCTTGGTGGCCGATGAAAAGACGACGATGACATCGCCACCGTATATCAACGGGTCTGGTCTTTTACCGGAACGAATGCTGCCGACGTGGTAATTTGCGACAAGTTGCTGCTCGCCATATTTGCGGTAGACATAGACTTTGGATTGATCGGCAATTCGCGTCAAACCACCGGCCTGAGAGACGACCGCGAGAAGCGAGGATTCTGCCGTGACCGGATAAATACCTGTCTTGGCAACCTCGCCATTGACCACAACGCGCTGGCCGATGGATTCCTTGACGAAAACACTGACTTCGGGAGACTGAAGATATTTCTGGCCATATTTGGCTTCAATTTTCTTTGCCAGTTCACTGACGGAATTTCCGGCAGCTTCGATCTGTCCGATCAATGGCAAAGCGATGTAGCCAAGGGAATCGACCTGAACAACACGGTCCAGTTCATCCACCTGAAAAACGTCGACCTGAAGCACGTCATTCTTGGCAATTTGCTGGGATGCGCCGTCTTCGCCCGTCGGCGGCGGCGGCAGTTCCTTGACGACACGAAGTCCGCCGGCGCTGGCACCCGGGATTGCGGCTGTTTGCATGCTGCTGGTCGTTTGCGATTGGCCAACGCCAGGCCCACCATTGGTATCAACACAGGCACTGATGCCAAAACATAGCAACACAAGAAAAAACAATCGCCCGATCCGGTCGGCGAAATGGTGCGGGGACAAAAGCTGGGACAGGGGGCTCAATGCATGTCCTTTCGCATCAATTTCTTCCAAAGACTTTGGCTTTCCTTTTTTCGCGCAACGGTAACCCTGTTCCGCTGGCCTTGAGGCACAATCGATTCATCGGCCAGAATCTGCGCCGGTCTGGTCATGACCATGGCTATGGCCTGCGCTTCACCCAACCGTTCAGCAACCGAATCACGGGCGGCGGAAAGAATGGGAGGGCGCCCACTGACATTATGTGCATCGCTGGCAAGAATGTCTACACGCCCCTCATCCAGCAGCCTTTCGGCATAATAGAGCGCCGTCTTGCCAAATGCACCGGTGATCGAGCCCGCCGTGATCTGCAACAGACAACCGATCTGATTGAGCCGCTCGATCGTGTCATAATGATGTTCAAGCCAGGTCAGGCGCTCCGGGTGGGTTAGAATCGGCACATAGCCGGCATCAACCAGCTGTGTCGCCAAGTCTTCGATGCGCGGCGGCAGGACGCGATGGGTTGGCTCGAACAGGAAATAGCGTGTGCTGTTCAACGTGGGGATATGACCGGCATCCAGCGAGGATAGAAGGTCCGGTGCGATATGCACGTCGGCCCCCAGAACCAGGCGCAAATCCAGTTCTTCCTGCTCGAGCTTCATCTGCAAAGACTGCATTGCGCTGCCAATCGATTGAGCGGTATTGGCCCAAAGACCAGGAATAATGTGGGGTGTGCAGGCCATGCAACTAATGCCATCGCCCACGGCCATTCGCGCCATCTTCAAGGATTCCCGGAGGTCTGTCGCACCGTCGTCAATGGCAGGCAGGATGTGGCTATGAAGATCGATCATGGTTCAAAAAGCAATCAACTGCCCTGCTCCAGGCAAAACCAATTGAAGCTCCGCCAGGATCCGGCAGGCTGTGCGTCGGCAGCAGCCACTTCAATCTGATACGGAATCCTCTCCACCAGACAGGGCAAGCGCTACAATCCCACCCACACCAGCAAGCCCCAGAACAACAAGCGCGACAGAATTATCGTCATCATCCTCAGTTTGCGCAGTGTTGGGAGCGGCATTTGGAGTCGTGCCATTGTTGGCGGGCACAGGGTCGTTCGGAGCGGCATGAACAGCTCTGGCAGTATCCAAGGTCGTTGCCCCAGTGGTTGGCGACGTGGGCAGAGGAACATTGCGGCCTCCACGGACGGCTGTGTCCGGCACAGGCGGAGATACCACGACCCCCGACCGCGTCACATCCCCCAGAATAAATGGGTCAGCAAAGGCGGATGTGGCTTCCAAGGGAGCAAGCTCTACGTCGGCCGTCGTTGTCTGATCAAGGACGCGGACGCAAATCTTCGCATCGACGGGATCGAGCACAACATCCTGGTTCGCGCTGACCTGCAGAGGGCACTTATCGCCAAGAGAAAGAGAGGCGGATGACCGCGGACCCACGATAATGCGGCTTCCGCCGCTCAACATGGCTCCCACTTTCGAATCGGAAAAGCCGGTTGCACCGGAGACCTGCACACGGCCATCAACAGCAACGATGGATCCAACAGGCTGCCCGGATACACTGGCAGGCACAAGGCAGCTGCAATCATCCAGTGATTGCGACTGCGCAAAGGCATTCACGGGCATGAAATTCAACGCGGTAACCACGGCAAGACCATGTATTGACACAGTTTTCAACACATTCATGAAAATTCTCCGATTTCGCCACCCAACATGCAGACCGACATAAAGTAAAACGTTTCAATAAAGCCTGCATTCAAATTTCATACTGCACTTCATATCACACAAAACATTAATGACACATTCATCTTAAAGTAGCAACTGTTACTTAGCCTCTTTGGTGCAACAAATCCGGGCGAAAATCAACCCCCTGTTTGGGGTATCTCCGTAACGCACGCAGAGATAAATTTGTTATTAACCCCCTATATTTCCGGACTTGTGAGGGTTCAATTCGCATATTTTTCGTACAGCCGAAGCGGCATCGCGAAAAGCCTCCCGCCATGGCCATTGCATGTGCGGGCGAGAATAATATACTTTAAATATTTCCGTGAACGGCGAAGTAATTGTGGGGATTGTCACTTCAAAATAACGTGCGGTTGTGGCTACATTATGACGAGACCCTGTTTTCGTTGCTTATCAACAGTCGGCGCTGCTGGATTTATCGGGGCTTGGCAATCTCCAGAAGGCCAATTGCCAGACGACGCATGAGCAACCCCACCAAGGCACCCGCGCCCGTGCCCACAACATCCGCGTAAAAATCAGGCCAAGCACCCTGACGGCCAAAGATTGGCTGGATCATTTCGATGCCACCGCCAAACAGGACCGCGAAAGGCAGCAACCATTTCAATGCGCGCGGGTAGAGAATGGCGCTCGGCAGTGTCAAGGCAATAAAGCCGATCAGATGACCGGTCTTGTCCGTACCCGGCATGGCGATGGGAAGCTGTGTGTGGGACAAGGCCAGGCATGCAATAACAAGAGCCGCAATCGCAGTCGATGCGAATGCGATGCCTTTCATGGTCCTGGTCGGCGCTCGAAGGTCGGCGATAGCAGCTCACTTTGCAGCGGATCGGTCTCAATGGCCTTCGGACAGATCCTTGAGATAACGACCGTAATCGTTTTTGTTGAAAAGGTCTGCCCTCAGCTTGAGTTGTTCTTTGGATATGAAACCCATGTGACAGGCAATTTCATCGGGCGAGCCAACCTGCTGGCCCTGACGCATGGTCAGAGTGCGCACGAAGTTTGCAGCGTCAAGCATGCTGCTATGGGTGCCCGTATCAAGCCAGGCGTAACCGCGGCCCATTGTTTCGACATTGAGTGACCCCTCTTCGAGATACAACGAAAGCAGATCGGTGATCTCAAGCTCGCCGCGCGCCGACGGTTTGACCCGCGCCGCAAAATCCGGCGCGCGCCCGTCAAGGAAATAGAGCCCGGTCACGGCGTAATTGGATGGCGGCGTGACTGGTTTCTCAATGAGTTCGCTGACCCGCCCCTGTTCATCGAAGCCGACAACGCCATAGCGTTCCGGGTCGGAAACACGATAGCCGAACACGGTTCCGCCGACCTGCCTTGCATCGGCAATCGCCAGTTGTTCCGGCAGCCCGTGACCAAAGAAGATATTGTCGCCCAGGACCATTGCCGAGGGTGCGCCATCAAGAAATTCCCGCGCCAGCAGGTAGGCCTGGGCAAGGCCGTCAGGAGAGGGTTGAATGATATAGTGGAACGAGACGCCCCACTGACTACCGTCTCCGAGAACGCGCACGAATTGCGGCTGATCTTCCACGGTGGTGATGATGGCTATTTCACGAATACCGGCATGCATCAGCACGCTCAGCGGATAATATATCATCGGTTTGTCGTAGACCGGCAGGAGCTGTTTCGACACACCGATTGTGATGGGGTAGAGGCGGGTGCCGGAACCGCCCGCAAGAATGATCCCTTTTCGCTTCATGGCATCGCATCCATTTCCTTGAGTACTTTGGTAATCCCGTCTCTCCAGTCTGGCCGTTGCAAACCGAAAACAGTCTCTGTCCGGCTGCAATCCAGCCGCGAATTCATGGGTCGGCGCGCCGGGGTCGGATAGTCCGCAGTGGCAATATCGGCGACTGTTGTCGGGCACCCTGCCTGCGCAAAAATTTTCCGGGCAAAATCAGCCCAACTGACGTCGGGAGCGGCTGAAAAATGATAGGTACCTGACAGACCCCGGTCCGAACCCAATTGCCTGCCGATTTCAAGGACCGCCCGGGCCAAATCAGACGCAGGTGTTGGCCCGCCGATCTGATCGGCAACCACACGCAGCGTGTCATGCGTTTCTGCCAGGCGCAACATTGTCTTTAGAAAATTACTGCCGTGCGCCGAGAAAACCCATGAGGTGCGCAAAATGGCATAGGCGCCGCCTGCGGCGCGCACGCCATCTTCGCCGGCCAGTTTGCTGCGCCCGTAGGCGCTGATCGGCCCGACAGGTGCATCCGCAGGCCAGGGCGTCTTGCCGGAGCCATCGAAGACATAGTCCGTCGAGATATGAACAAATGCCGCTCCGATCCGGCGCGCAGCCGCGGCCATTGCCGACGGCGACGCGCCGTTGATCAGCGTGGTAATGTCCTCTTCGCTCTCCGCACGATCGACTGCGGTGTAGGCTGCTGCGTTGATCACAATCTTCGCCCCACTTTCGGCGATCAGGCGGGCACAGGCAGCAGGCTGGGCAAGATCGGCTTCCTCGCGTCCGACGAAGCGTGCTTCCGGCGCGATCCGGGCAAGTTCCGATGCCACCTGCCCCGTCCTGCCGAAGACAAGAACATTCATGCTTTCGTTCCCAGCCGATGCCCGACGCCCTTGCGATCCAGCAGGGGCCGCCACCAATCCTCGTTTTCCAGATACCAGCGTACGGTGCGGGCGATGCCGTCCTCAATCGTCACCGATGGACGCCATCCCAGTTCGGTTCGAATACGGGACGGATCAATGGCATAACGGCGGTCGTGGCCCGGCCGGTCCGGCACGAAGGTGATCAATTGGTCGTGCGGCGCACCATCGGCATGCAGGCGATCAAGTTCCGCACAGATCGTGCGCACCAGATGGATATTGGTCGCCTCGTTCTCGCCACCGATATTGTAGGTGCGCCCGGCCTGGCCGCCCTCAAGCACGGTGAGCAGGGCGTCGGCATGGTCTTCGACATAGAGCCAGTCACGCACATTGCCGCCGTCGCCATAGACGGGGATGGCCTCGCCCGCCAGGGCCTTGATAATCACCACCGGGATCAGTTTTTCAGGAAAATGATAGGGTCCATAGTTGTTGGAGCAATTGGTGACAAGAACGGGCAGCCCGTAGGTCTCCGACCAGGCACGCACCAGGTGGTCAGATGATGCTTTCGATGCAGAATAGGGCGAACGCGGGTCATAGGGCGTATCCTCTGTGAACAGCCCCGTCCCGCCGAGACTGCCAAAGACTTCATCGGTGGAGATATGATGGAAGCGGAAGCCATCTGGCCGGCCCTGCCCGTCCCAAAAGGCCCGCGCCGCCTCCAGCATATTGAATGTGCCCAGGACATTCGTCTCGATGAAATCAGCCGGGGCGTCGATGGACCGGTCAACATGGCTCTCGGCGGCCAGATGCATCACGGCGTCCGGCGCATGACGGGCAAAAATGGCATCGAGCGCAGCCCGGTCGCGGATGTCGGCTTTCTCGAACTGATAGAGCGGGCTGTCTGCAACGTCGGCCAGATTGTCCAGGCAGGCCGCATAGGTGAGCGCATCCAGATTCACCACCGCGTGGCCGCGCGCCATGGCGAGGCGGATGACTGCTGAGCCGATAAATCCGGCGCCTCCGGTGATCAGGATCTTCATACCTTACGCTCCCACACAAATGGCGATGTCCAGTTTTCGAACGCAGGTGCGGCAGCATCCTTGGCGGAAAGCACGGGATCGCCGGCGGCCTGCCAATCAATGGCCAGGCTGTCCCATCGGACCGCACCATCGCTTTCGGCCCCATAATAATCGCTGCATTTGTATTGCACTTCGGTGTCTGCAACCCGCGTGATGAAACCGTGGAGGAATCCCTTGGGCACCAGGAGTTGTCGGCCATTTTCCGCCGTCAGTTCCATGGACAGCCAATCGCCATAGGTGGGAGACCCTTTGCGCGCATCGACCACCACATCGAGGATGGCGCCACGGGTGCAGGAAATCAGCTTGTCCTGCGCATGGGGCGGCGCCTGATAGTGGAGGCCTCGCAGGGTCTTTTCTTCAGCGGAAAAGGAGTGGTTGTCCTGGACAAAATCCAGTGCAATGCCTGCATTTTGCATTGTGCGCCGGTTCCAGGTCTCCGAAAACCAGCCCCGGTTGTCACCAAATCTGCGGGGTGTCAGGACAAGGACGCCTTCCAGCTTTGTCTTTTCAGTCTTCATGCCAGCTTTGTCTTTTCAGTCTTCATGAATGTATCCCGGGTCCATTCTCTGCATGCAGAAGGTTGGACAATGCCAACATATTTTGTCCGATGTCCAGAACGCATGACCTTTTTAAGGCAGGGTTCAAACGAACTCTGATTGTGCATCTCAGCAGGGTCGCACATCGCTCATGTCAGATACCGCTGATATCACCGCTTGTCCTGGCAAATCACACTCTTGCAATGGACGTTAGAGCCTGCCGTCAGAGCGATTTTTCTCAAATATGCCTTTGACATCAAAAAACACCGCGCCGGGCCGGCCCAATTGGCGAATGCGTTCAGCGCCCATGGCGATAAATTCCTGGTGACCAACGGTTAGAATGATCGCATCATATTGACCGGGTTCAGGTGGTTTATCGAGAAGGTCAATGCCGTATTCCTGACTGGCTTCAGATCTCAAAACCCAGGGATCATGAACGTCGACCTTGGCATTGAAGCCGTCCAGCTCCCGGATCACATCGATGACTTTGGAGTTTCTGAGGTCAGGGCAATCCTCCTTGAAAGAGAGCCCCATCACGAGAATGCGACTTCCGACCACGGGAAAGCCGTTCTTCATCATCAGGCGGCTGACCCGATTGGCCACATAGGGACCCATGCCATCATTGATCCGGCGGCCGGCGAGGATGACTTCTGGATGATAGCCGGCCTCCTGGGCGCGGTGCGTCAGATAATAGGGGTCAACACCTATGCAGTGACCGCCCACCAGTCCGGGTCGAAATGGCAGAAAATTCCATTTGGTACCTGCAGCCTCAAGCACATCATTTGTATCGATACCGAGCCGTTCAAATATGATGGCCAATTCGTTCATCAGGGCAATATTGAGATCGCGTTGGGTATTTTCGATGACCTTGGCAGCTTCGGCCACCTCAATGTTTGCTGCCTTGAAGGTGCCGGCTGTTATGATCCTGCCGTAAAGCGCGTCGACTGCGTCGGCTACCTGTGTCGTGGAGCCGCTCGTTACCTTTTTTATCAGTGGAATGCGGTGCAGCTTGTCCCCGGGGTTGACCCGTTCGGGGCTGTAGCCGGTATAAAATTCCTCGTTGAACCTCAGACCGGAAACGGCTTCGAGAATGGGAACACATACGTTTCGCGTGCACCCGGGGAAGACGGTGGATTCATAAATCACAACGCCGCCTTTCTTCAGAGCGCGGCCAACCGTCTCAGACGCTTTTTTCAAGGGCGTCAGATCGGGTCGCTTGGCACCGTCGATCGGCGTTGGAACAGTCACGATGAAAATCTGGCAATCTTCCAGATCGCGCTCGCTGGAGGTAAAACCGAGACGTTTTGATGCCGAAAGCTCGTCGGAAGTTACCTCGCGCGTTTCGTCATGGCCATTTTTCAATTGCTCAATTCGTGCAGGCTTGATGTCAAAGCCGACAATTTCATGGAACTTCGCGAATTCCACCGCAAGCGGCAGGCCAACATAACCAAGCCCGATAACGGCAATCTTTTTTGTACTCAAATCCATGTTGGCTCCAAGCTTTGCTGGTTCATAAAGCGGGTTGATGACACACCAGACGTTCCGTCAGGCTGCACGATAGAAAGACAGGCAAAATTGCCAACAGACCTTTGGTTCGAAAAACCCTCTTTCACCTGCCCGAAAACCTGTCAACGGGCACCAAATCCCGTGTAGATGATGGCGATCGTTCGCATTGTAATGAGGATATCCAGCCAGATGGAAAAGTTCTTGATGTAGTAGAAATCAAAGTGGAGTTTTGTCTGCACTTCGCCCACTTCGGCCACATGGCCCTGGTTGACCTGTGCCCAGCCGGTGATGCCGGGGCGCACGATATGGCGGTAACGGTAGAAAGGTATTTCCTTTTCATACCATTTCGACAGGGGCAAGGCCTCGGGTCGCGGGCCTATCCAGCTCATTTCACCACGCAGCACGTTAAAGACCTGCGGCAATTCATCAAGCCGTGTTTTTCTCAGGAAACGTCCAATTTTTGTCACCCGGGGGTCGCCGTTGGATGTCTTGGCGGCTTCCCGTTCCGACAAGGTGGCACTTTGCACATGTTCCATCGTCCGGAATTTCCAGACCTCGAAGACATGGCCCTGAAAGCCCATTCTTGGCTGGCGGAAAAACACCGGTCCGGCACTGTCGCGCCGGATCAGCACGGCAATGACGGCGAAGAGCGGCAGCAACAGCGGCAACAGCGACAGCGCTCCCAGGATATCCAGCGATTTTTTGAAATGCAGGTAAATGAAACTGGGCAGCAATGAGCCGAGATTGTTTTCCGACAGATGCTCGATTTCCACCTTGCCGGTCAGCGATTCACTGAGCTGCTTGTAATGATAGACCGGGACGCCGCGCACGGCGACATCGGCAATGAAAGCCTGCCATTGCGGCGAAAGATCGGCCCGCAGATCAACGGCAAGCCCCTGGATGGGAAAACCATTGAGGCGCGGTCGCTCCAGCACCTTCCAGTGGACATCCTTGATGCGGCAAAGCCGGGTTGTATTGCCGACAGGCACGACGGCGAAACTGGGCTTGCCCACCCTGCTGGAGACATACCAGATGACATGAAAACAGATCTGTGCGCTGATGAAACTGAAGAGCAGGAAGAACCGCGAATAATCCGCGCGAAAAAACAGGATCACGACCAGCACCAGACTGTAGCTGAAGGTGAAACTGGGCAATATGTAGGAGATATTGGTGATGCCGGGATAGTGGTTCAGGCGGCGCAATCCGTAGTAGCCAATAAGGACAGCGCAAACAGTGGCCACCAGCGTATTGTATTGTGACGCCGACGTCAGTTTTTCCGCAAACAGGATGTCATAGCGCAGAAGCATCGGCATGAGGCAGGCGAAAAACAGGCCGGCCGCAAGCTGAAAACGGATGCGATTGAGCAAGGATGGTTGCGCCACCACGGGTGTGCTGTTTTCGATGGGTGTCATGTCGGAAACGGGTTCCCTTGATGATTCCGTATGGCCATGGCGTGTAGCAATAAACCACCACTGACAAAAGCAGGCGGACAACCAGTCTGCGCCAGAGCAATTGAATTCCGTCTAAAAATGATTCTCGCCACAGGTTCTACCCTGACGCGCAATGCATTGTCGATATGACAGATGGCAGATTGGGCCAAAATTGCATATCCCCTGAATGGGGTAGGTGATTTGCCCTGTTCCTTCCGTGGCATGCTGTTTGGCCCCTTGCATGCATTGGGCTTCATGCGCAGCATCAGGACCCCAGGATGTTGTAGCGCTCAAAGAGCTGGAACAGCATCTTCTGGCTCTTCACATCCATTTTGGACATGGTCGATTTCAACTGTTTGCGCACGGTATCCGTTTTCACCCCGTTGGATTGCGCCAGATCACTCAGACTGCCGTGATTGAGCACCGCATGCAGGACTCGCATTTCTGCGGCGCTGAGACCGTAGGTATGGGAGAATTGCTCGACCTCACTGAGCAAAAGCGAGCGGGTGCTGCGAATGCGGGTGATGGAAACAATGTGGCTACCGCTTTTTTGCAACCGGCCGCGGCTGAAATGCGGCTTTGGATCATGCAATCTGATCGAATATTCCGCCCTGTCAGCGTCATCACGCAAGAGCAAGGGGGGGCAGGAAAAAGGGTCGGCCTGTTGCAACCATGTCTGTAGCTCCCGGTCTGCAGCCGCATTTGAAAGGGCGATCTGGCCATTTCTGATAAGGAAAAAACCTTCATCGAGAAGCTGCTTTCCGGTATTGTTCACCTGAACGAGCTGTTGGTGAAAAAACAGGAAAATTGCCGAGTTGACGCCGTCAAGGGCCTCGAATGCAAGGAAGCGGGAGAACTGCAGATCCATATTCTGCTTTGTAATGCGCATGGATTGCAGAATATGCGGCAGCAACCGCTGAAAGGCCTGTCTCTGCCCGTCCGAAAATTCGTCGGCCCAATTGCGGGTGGTGACGCTGACCCCTGCCCGGCTTTCATCAATGCTCATATTGGCCATCAACAGCTGGTGCACATTGTGCCTGGGGTAGAGTTCCTGATAAATCGGTGAGCGTTTGCGTTCTTCAGGAGAGGAAATCTGCCTTTCGTCAAAAGCCACACCAATGGGTTGCTTCTTGAACCTTTCCAACCTGAAATCCAGATCCACAAAATCCCGCAGATATTCGGCATTGAAATCCGGGTCTTCGCGTGGCGCGACTTCTATATATTCAAAATTGGTCTCCGGATGGGCAAAGAGAAGATGCATGAAGCCGACATCCAGAAATTCGGCAATTGTGTCCAGCGTCGGACTCCAGAGCTCCGGCGTGCTGGCCGATTCGTAGATCTGGCGAAGAATCCTGTCATATGTTTCATCATTCCAGCCGCCCATCCATACCCTCGAAGCTGCCGAATTCCTGTTCGGCCCGGTTTGCCATTGTCGGCGCGCAGAGATATCCGGATCTGCCCCGTTTGGACCCTTTTGACCCGGCCCGCGCCCTGACAACTTATTTCGCAATTCCATATGCAGCCGCCCCTGAACGTTACCAAAGGTTGAAAATCATCACCGCACACAGGGTGAAGGCCCTGCGCCTAACCCCTATCAATTTATTGAACATCACATTTAGTATTCTTGGAGCAGGTCGCCTTGTCATCAATGCGGCCTGACCTATTGGTTTTCGCAATACTTTGGCGAAAGAACTAACAGGCCTGCCCCAGAGGGCCTATCCCCCAAATGGGGTAATTCTGCCTTTCGCCCCCTTCCGCAAAGCCATGGCAACAGATGGACAATATGCTTCATGGATTCAATGATTTATCAAGTCAGCGGCTGTGCCGACAAGGATCATTGCAATTTCGAATTATCCATACCGCATGGTTGAAACGCATCATGGCGCACCCTGCTGTCAACAGCCGACTGCCGAAAATATGCGAAAGCAGATGCCGACATAGCCACGGAAAGCCATTGAAACCTATTGCTATTTATACTCCCTTTGGCAGCATTTATATTATCATCACGATGACCCAAACCGCTCGACCAGGATTCTGCGAATTTCACAGATCCCCGAGCAATGCCATCTATCATGCATCATGATATTATCAGGAGATTATACACCCTATCGTGAATTGATCGTGAATAGGTCTGGAAACCATATTCTTTCGATCATCCAGCAGAAAAAAGGCTTTAACAGGTCGGCAGACGCGCAGAGGCCGCTTCACCCGGCCCCGATGTTCGGGAAACGTCCGGTTGAAGCGGCCTCACCGCATGGTTTCATATAGACGCGCCGGCGTGGCCGGCAGCCCTATCAGAACTTGTATTTTACACCCATCCGCACCGTGTGCATGCGGGGTGTGGCTTCAAGAAAGCCGCCTGAGCCAAAATCTTCGGATTCATAACGCGAATAGCGGTATTCGGTGAAACCGGTGATCTTCTGGCTGAAGGCCACTTCCAGGCCGGTACCGACCGTGAAGCCATTGGCATCCCAGTCATAGCTGAAGATCGCTGGCGATGTGCTGAGATCAAAATGCTGCCAGCTGTAACCACCGATGACATAGGCCATGCTTCTGTCGCCAACCAGCATGCCGAGCCGTGCCAGCACATCAATGCCATAATCAGCCGTGATATCGCCGGAACCGCCAAAAACGTTCAGTTCCGTCTGCATGTTGGAGAAGCGACCGGCAATCTGGATACCGCCGACGAAGCGGTCGTTGAACTGATGGTCGTAACCGATATTGATATCACCGAAGATACCTTCGCCACCGATGCCATTGAAATTGAAACCGCCGCCGGCGACATCAACATCATGCACCAATGCCCCCGCGCCCACGGATGCACCAACCTTGAAACCGGTCCAGTCGTAATTGACAGGCGCCATGGTCTGCGAGGATGGGCCGCCATTGAAACGATAGTTCAGGGTGGTCAGGAATGAATGGGTAGAGGGATCAACGAAAAGAAGACCGCCGCCCAGAACATCATGGCTGTTGTATTTGGCGTAACGGTATTCGGTTTTCAGCGTCAGATTGTTGCGCAGCGCCGTTTCCATGCCTACGCCCAGAACATAGCCGCCATCATCCCAATCATAGGAAATGCCCGGGACCGATGTCGAGACATCGAAGCGCTGCCAGGAATAACCACCGAGAACATAGCCCAGCACGTTGGGCGCCACGGAATAGCCAAGCCGGGCCACCGCATCAAAGCCGTATTCGGCTGTCAGATCGGCACTGAGGCCGCCCAGTGATGCCTTTGTTTTGACGTCACCATAACGACCGGATACTTCCGCACCCAGCAGGAAACCATTGTCAAAGACAAAATCGTAGCCGGCGGAAACCTGACCGAACAGACCATCGCCGCCAATGCCATTGAACGATGCACCACCAAAAGCGGGCGTACTCAGATCATGCACGGCAACGCTTGTGCCGCCACCGATCCCGACATGAAAACCGCTCCAGTCATAGATATTTGCCCCCGACGGGGCGGCGATTGCATCTTCGACAACCATATCGGCCGCCAGGGCAGGCGACATCATCAGAATGGTTGAAAGTGCACCGGCAACAAAATATTTCATGGGCTAATCCTCACCACATTTGAATTTCAGTGAGAGAAATAGCTTTATTTGCAGGCGACAAAAATTCCCCAAATGGGGCTTCAGGAGCGGGTCAGATGCCTGAATTACAGGGGATTGTGGCTATTTCACAACAGTTTGACGGATTGAGAAACCCGACGTGATGCGGGATCGATGATTTCCGAATCAATGAAGCCATCACGCCGGGAAGTGGCCCTGAGCAAACCCAAGGCGGAGCGGGGTACGTGGAGCCCGTTCATCAGGCTCCCTTTACATGTTTACATGCACCCGGTCATCTGGCCCAGTCATCTGGCCCAATCATCAGATCCAGTCATCGGGCCTCATAATATCAGGCGGCGGCGACGGTGCAGGTCATATCCTGGCCACAGCACATGGGGGATTTGATCTTGCCTTCGCATTTCGGGCAACGCGACACCTGCACCGAGGAGCCATCGTCCCTTGTGATGGAATCATTGACAAGGGGTTCATTGCAATCGGTACAATTGAGAGTGACGCCCATGTTGCAGACATCGCAGCGGTAATTGGCCATTGGTTGTTTCCTGTGTTGGCAGGCGCCCTCAATGCGGGACACGCATGCAGCTGCCCGTCAATAACACAGTCGACCCGATTTGTAATGTGATCTTGACCAAACGGCATCGAGACCGCGCAGCAGCCTTGCAGCTGAAATCCGCATCATGTTTTCTTCAAAGGTTTCCATTCGAAACGGATGTGATCTAAACAGGCACCAACTCTTTGCACAATGCTGACGAGGCGCGACGATGCATATCATGATGACCGTGAATGCGGCCTGGAACATCTGGAACTTCCGCCGTGCGCTGGTCCAGGCGCTGCTGGCCGATGGCCACCGCGTCACGGTGCTGGCGCCGCCCGATGACAGCGTCAGCAACCTGGAACAGCTTGGTTGTGGTTTCATGCCGCTGGAGATGAGCGTCAAGGGTCTCAACCCCTTGCAGGATCTCAAGCTGATTCAGCGCACCAGGCGGATCTTTCGCACTGAGCAGCCCGACATCGTGCTGAGCTATACGATCAAGAACAATATTTTTGGCGCCATGGCCGCCCGGGCCTGCGCTATTCCGTTCATCCCCAATGTCACCGGGCTTGGCACCGCCTTCCTTTCGGGCGGGCTCCTGCAGCGTGTTGCCGAAGGGCTTTATCGCCGGGCCTTCGGGCCTTTGCCCGTCGTCTTTTTCCAGAACGATGACGATTTGCAACTCTTTGTCGCGCGCCGGCTGGTGCAGCCGCAACAGGCACGTCGCCTGCCCGGCTCCGGCATCGGCCTCAGGCATTTTGCCGCCAGCGACCTGCCGCCGCAGAAGCAGCCACCAACCTTCCTGATGATTGCCCGGCTGCTGCGCGACAAGGGCGTGCTGGAATTTGTCGAGGCCGCACGGCAGGTCAAGGCGCAATGGCCCGAAGCGCGATTTCAACTACTGGGCGCCATCGGCTCGGAAAACCGCACCGCCATCAATGCCGACACGGTGCGCGGCTGGCAGGCGGAGGGCATTATCGAACATCTGGGCACAGCGGACGATGTGCGGCCTTTCATTCGCGCCGCCCATTGCGTGGTGCTGCCCTCCTATCGCGAAGGCGCGCCGCGCACCCTGATCGAGGCCGCCGCCATGGCGCGGCCGCTGATCGCCACGGATGTGGCGGGCTGCCGGTCGATCGTCGATGACGGCGTCTCCGGCCTGCTGTGCGAAGTGCGCAATGCCGAAAGCCTGGCCGCTGCCTGCCTGCAGTTTCTCGCCATGCCCCATGCGGAAAAAGCCGCCATGGGCCGCGCCGGGAGGGACAAGATGGAGCGGCAATTCGACGAAGCCATTATTGTCGAGGCCTATCAGGCCGCGATCAGCCAGATGACCAAAGCAGGGTAAGGCCCCATGGACACACTCTTCTTCATCGCCTCCAAGCTGGTGGGTGCCCTGATCCGCGTTGACACATGGATGATCATGGCTGTGGGTCTCATTGCCCTGGCCACGCTGTTCAAGCGGCAGAGCCTTGCCCGGTTCATGAGCCTGGTGACCCTTGTGGCCATGCTCGCCATCGCCATCCTGCCGCTGGGCGACCCGCTGCTGCAAATCGCCGAGCGGACCTATCCCACGGATCCTGCGCTAACGCGTGTCGACGGCATCATCGTTCTGGGTGGCGGCGAGGATGCCGATGCCACGGCCTATTGGCAGCAGACACAATTGGGCGAAGGCGCCGAGCGCCTGACCACGGCCCTGGCGCTGGCCCGGCGGTTTCCACAAGCCCGCCTGCTGTTTACCGGCGGCAGCGGGCGGCTGCGCCACCTGGGCGGTTCGTCGGCCCCGGAGGCCGGCGCGGCGGCGCAATTCTTTCGAGCTCAGGGGCTTGCCCCGGACCGGCTGCTGCTGGAGGGCGCATCACGCAACACTGCGGAGAATGCCCGCCTCAGCCTGGCGTTGGCCCAGCCGCAAGCAGGCGAGACCTGGCTGCTGGTGACCAGCGCCTTCCACATGCCGCGCGCCATGCGCAGCTTTGCTTCCGCCGGCTGGGTGGGCCTTGTGCCCTACCCTGTTGACTACCGCACCCGCGGCTTCATGGATGGCATCGGCTGGAACCTCACCGGCAATCTCAATGTGCTGAATACAGCCGTGAAGGAAATCGTCGGGCAGATGGCCTATGCGCTGACGGGCCGATAGCCGGAACCACGCGGAACACAACATCAGGCCAAACGCAGCGCTTCGGCTTCGACGGCAATCCGCGTCTGCCGCCCCATCAGGTCCAGCAGCACCCAGACCCGCTTGTCCGGCGCATATTGCTCCACCGTCGCGACAAATTCCGAAAAGGGTCCGGAGGTGAGTGACACCGCATCGCCCGACTTGAGAGCGCGCGGCGGCAACAGCTTGCCCGCCTCATCACAGCGCAGCATCAGCTGTGAGACAATATCGGTTGGAACGGCAGCCGGCGCCTCGCCGAAACGCACCAGCCGCGTGATGCCATAGGTGGAATTGATGGCGTTCCAGCCGCCCAGCGCCGCATCGAAAGCAACAAAAATGTAGCCGGGAAACAGCGGTTTCAGCGCACTGTGAAACCTGCCTTTGTGCCGCCGTGTCTCTTCGCGTAGCGGCAGAAAGGTCTGGAACCCCTGCTGCGTCAGGTTGCGCTGGGCAATGCGCTGGCAATTGGGTTTCAATTGCGCCAGAAACCATCTGGTTGTGCCATCGTGACAGGTCATGAATCACCCATGGTTTGAAGAGACATGCATAGTGCCCGTCAAATATCGCTCAAAACCGAACAATTGCAAGGGGCAATGAATGACTCGGCGTCGCGCACGTGTCGAAGCGGCAAAGGTGGCAATACAAATCATTGATAATGTTTAATAAAATTCCACCGCTAAATCGGCTTGTCTACACGTGGAGAGTGCATCTTTTTTCGAGAAAGCCACACTATCAGCCCAAGAAATTACAGCCGGATACACCATTTGGGGGGTTCTCGCCGATACAACCGCGTGATATCGCTCAATTCAGAACGATGTCGAATCACGCCTGCCAGATCAGAATAGAATTTTACCCAAGGGGCCATCAAGGCAGTCCTTGTGCGGTAGCCTGCCCGGTCAATACAATGGTTGGCGCGCGCTGATGGCCGGCCAGCGCAGCAAGCTTCAGGAAGATGTGCGGTTTCGCGTCTTGCGCCTGCTGCAGGAAAACCCCGAAATGAGCCAGCGCGATCTCGCCGCCACAGTGGGCATCAGCGTGGGCAGCACCCATTACCTGCTGAGCGCCCTGGTGGAAAAGGGCCTTGTCAAATTTGGCAATTTTTCTGCCGCCGATGACAAGCGCCGCTATGCCTATATCCTGACCCCCAAGGGCGTCGCCGAAAAAGCCGCCCTCACCGGTCGGTTCCTGCGGCGCAAGCTGGAGGAATTCGAGGCGCTTCAGGCGGAGATCGAGACGCTGCAGGATGAGCTTGGCGACGAGGTCGCCCTGGATACGCGGCGCGGCGAACAATGATCTTTGATATTGAGGCAGACCTGAACATATGAAAATTGCAATTGTCGGCACCGGCTATGTCGGTCTGGTGTCAGGTGTCTGTTTCTCTGACTTTGGTCATGAAGTGATTTGCATCGACAAGACGGCGAAAAAGATTGCCATGCTCAACAAGGGGCACGTGCCAATCTATGAACCGGGCCTTGATGCCGTCATGGCCCGCAATGTCGCAGCAGGCCGTCTGCATTTCACCTCGGACTTCAAAGATGCCATTGCCTCTGCTGATGCTGTGTTCATTGCCGTCGGAACCCCGACGCGCCGGGGGAACGGGCACGCGGACCTCACCCATGTGCTGGCTGCTGCCGAAGAAATCGCCCGCGCCCTCACCGGCTATACGGTTGTCGTGACAAAATCCACCGTGCCGGTCGGGACCAACCGCCAGGTGGCTGATGTGATCCGCAAAGCCCATCCGCAAGCAGATTTCGATGTCGCATCAAACCCGGAATTCCTGCGGGAAGGCGCTGCGATAGAGGATTTCATGCGGCCGGACCGCGTGGTCGTCGGCGTCGAGTCAGAGCGCGCCCGCGCGGTGATGGCTGACATTTATCGCCCACTTTTTCTGCGTGACTATCCAATCGTCTACACCGACCTGGAAAGCGCAGAGATCATCAAATATGCATCCAACGCCTTTCTGGCGACCAAGATCAGTTTCATCAACGAGATCGCAGCGCTTTGCGAGCGCGTTGGGGCCGACGTGAAACTCGTCTCCAAGGGCATGGGGCTTGATGGCCGGATCGGCAACAAGTTTCTGCATGCGGGGCCAGGCTATGGCGGGTCCTGTTTTCCCAAGGATACATTGGCGCTGGCGCGCATGGGACAGGAACACGGTGTGCCGCAGCGGATCACCGAGGCGGTGATATCCGTCAACGATGAGGTCAAGCGTCGGATGATCGACAAGGTGGTTGATCTCTGCGGTGGGTCGGTCAACGGCAAGACCGTGGCCGTGCTGGGCGTGACCTTCAAGCCCGAAACCGACGACATGCGCGATGCGCCCAGCCTGACCATCGTGCCTGCACTGGTGGGTGGCGGCGCCGAAGTGCGTGTTGTCGACCCCCAGGGCCACCGCGAAGGCGAAGTGCTGTTGCCCGGCGTCCTGTGGGAGGCCGATCCCTACAGGGCGGCCAAGGATGCCGATTTGATCGTCATCGTCACCGAATGGAACGAATTCCGTGCCCTTGACCTCAAGCGGCTTGCCTCGGTCATGACGCAACCGAGAATGGCAGATCTCAGGAATATCTATGGGCAGGATGATGTGCTGGCTGCAGGCTTTATAGCCTATGAAGGAGTTGGGCGATGAGCAAAACACACGCGAATGGGCGTAGAATCCTCATCACCGGCACAGCCGGGTTCATTGGCTTTCATCTGGCAAAACTCTTGCTGGCCGAAGGCTTCCGGGTGCATGGCTACGACGGCATGACCGATTATTACGACGTGCGCCTGAAACAGCGCCGCCATGCGATGTTGCTGCAGGACCCGAATTTCTCGATGAACGAGGGTATGCTGGAAGATCAGGCACTGTTTGATCGCATTGCCAATGATTTCGCACCGGAGGTAATTGTGCATCTGGCCGCCCAGGCCGGCGTGCGCTACAGCCTTGAAAACCCGCGCGCCTATCTTGATTCCAATGTGATCGGAACCTTCAACGTGATGGAGGCCGCACGGCGGCTGAAAGTGCGGCATTTGCTGATGGCCTCGACCTCCTCGGTTTACGGTGCCAATGAAGAGATGCCCTTCATCGAGACGGAAAAGGCCGACACGCAACTGACGATCTACGCCGCCACAAAGAAGGCAACAGAAAGCATGGGCCATGCCTATGCGCATCTATGGGGTCTGCCGACGACGATGTTCCGGTTTTTCACCGTCTACGGCACCTGGGGACGGCCTGACCTGGCGCTTTACAAATTTGTCGACGCCATTCTCGATGACCGCCCCATTGATATTTACAACCACGGCGACATGTATCGCGATTTCACCTATGTGGATGATCTGGTGCGGGCCATCCGCCTGCTGATTGACGCTGTACCGGAACGCCCGGTGGATGGCATCGTGCCTGAAGGAGACAGCCTTTCGCCCGTGGCACCCTACCGCATCGTCAATATCGGCAATTCCGACAAGGTGCGCCTGCTGGATTTCATCGACGCGATCGAGGGTTGCCTGGGCAGGAATGCAATCCGCAATTACATGGGCATGCAGATGGGCGACGTGCCCGCGACTTGGGCCAATGCGGACCTGTTGCAAAGTCTGACCGGCTATCGCCCGCAGACAGATTTCCGCGACGGGATTGCGCGGTTTGTGGAATGGTTCCGGGAATATTACGGAAAGTGATGGGAATGCTGGTACGTGAAATTGGGGGTCGCCAACACTACCAATTGTGTGGCGATTTGTGTCTAATTGACGGTGGCGAAGAGGGGAAATCCAACAAGACGCTCACTCCCCCCAACCACACGACAGGGTTTATAAGAAAGTGAAACCTTCGCTAATCTGCCTTGCTGGCAAGAATAGCATCGCGGTCGAGGCGATGCTACATCTTATAAAGTGCGGCTACAAAGAGAATTTGGTCGTCTGTACCAATGAAACAGATACTGGAAAATCGAATTGGCAGCCGTCACTGGCCAGATTTGCTCAGGAATTCAGTGTTCAGATTGTTAGTCTAGATGAAATCAAGCAGAACGAAAATCTACTTTTTATCTCACTTGAGTTCGACAGGCTGATAAAGCCAGGCAATTTCAAATCAAGCCGTCTTTACAATATTCATTTCTCAGCATTACCAGCATATAAGGGTATGTTCACTTCGGCTCTTCCGATTATACGCGGCGAAACGAAAAGCGGCGTAACGCTGCATGAAATCGATCATGGCATAGACACAGGCCCAATTGTCGCTCAACAGATTTTTGAACTACCAAACGACTTCACTGCACGCGACCTGTATCATCGATATTTACAAGAGGGTTTAAAACTTTTCAAAGACAAATTCGAAACACTGATGTCCGTGATAAAGCCGGTTTCAAAACCTCAATGCTCGCATGATTCAACATACTTCTCTCGCGATTCGGTTGATTATTCCAATGTTGAATTGAACCTCAAAGATACGGCAGAAGGCATAGTCAGACAGCTTCGTGCTTTCAGTTTTCGTGAATACCAGACCCCGCAAATTGCAGGAATTGAAATTGGCAGTTGGAGAATACTGTCAGAACGCAGTGTCATATCACCCGGCCAAATCAAGCGGATAGACCCTGACACCTTGATCGTCTCTACCATTGATTATCAACTTGAACTCAAGAGAGACTGTAGTTGGGACTGGTTTCTAGTTAGCCCCCTTACAGATCGCTCAGTTCCAACACGAAACGATTTGAAGCTGATCAATATCCGAGATGCACAAGGTTGGACGCCGTTGATAAGAGCAGCATATCGTGGCGACTTAGCCCTCTGTGAAATACTTCTAAATCAAGGTGCAAAACCAAATCTTGGAAACCTCAATGGAACCACACCATTAATGTACGCGTACTCCAGTCCTGATCGAATATCCGGCAAAGCTATTGCCGATCTATTGATCAACTATGGGGCAGACCCAAACCGATGTGACCGTTTCGGCAAAAGCCTAACATACTATCATGAGATCAGTTAATTACGCTGATATGTCAATCTTTGCATCAATGCATATGCTTGATTTTAGTAAAAATAAATCCAGCCTCTTTTCTACGATGGGGTACACATAATGGTCGCCAGCCGAGGACTTGTACGCTTGATAGGTCTGCCGCAAATCCACGACCCAAGGGGTGATCTGACTTTTGTTGAAGGCGGCAATCACATCCCTTTCGATATCAGGCGCGTATATTATCTTTACAACGTGCCTGTGGATGCGGAGCGTGGCGGACATGCCCATCGAGAACTTGAACAAGTCGTTTTTGCCCTTTCGGGAAGTTTCCGCATGAAGGTCGATGACGGTTACAAAAAGACCGACTATTGGCTGCGAGACCCGCGTAAAGGCCTCTACATCAGCCGCCTCATCTGGCGTGAAATGGATAGTTTTAGCCAGGGTGCAGTTTGTATGGTGCTGGCTTCGCAACCCTATGATGAAGCAGATTATTACCGTAATTATCATGATTTTACTCGAGCTGTGAGAGATACCGATTGATTCCCTTCCTTGACCTGCAGGCGGCCTACCTCGAACTGAAAGCTGAAATAGACGCCGCCGTTGCACGGGCGCTTGACAGCGGTTGGTATATTCTTGGTCCCGAAGTCGAGGCTTTCGAGACTGAGTGGGCACAATATTGCGGGGCCAACCATGCTGTGGGACTGGCCAATGGGCTGGATGCCCTGACTCTTGCGCTTCGCGCGTTGGACGTGGGGCCGGGAGACGAAGTGATTGTCCCTTCCAATACGTATATTGCGACCTGGCTGGCCGTGTCTGCGGTCGGTGCAACACCAGTTCCGGTCGAACCTGACCCGGCCACCCACAACATTGACACGACGCGGATCGCCGCCGCGATCACGCCGCAGACCAAGGTTTTGTTGCCGGTTCATCTGTACGGGCAACCCGCCGATATGGATCCGATCCTGACCCTCGCGCGGCAGCACGGCATCGCGGTGGTCGAGGATGCGGCACAAGCCCATGGCGCACGCTACAAGGGCAAGCGCATCGGCGCACATGGCGATATTGTCTGCTGGAGTTTTTACCCCGGCAAGAACCTCGGTGCCTTGGGCGATGGTGGTGCCATTACCACGAGCCGTCCCGATCTAGCCGACAAGGTCCAGATGCTGCGTAATTATGGCAGTCGTGTGAAATATGTGAACGAGGTGCAGGGCGTGAACTCGCGCCTCGATCCGATTCAGGCGGCAGTGCTACGGGTGAAGCTAAAGTACCTTGACGATTGGACCGACCGCCGACGGACGATCGCAGACCTCTATACCAAAGGGCTGAAAGATAGCGGGCTGATCCTGCCCCATGTTCCCGACTGGGCGGATCCTGTGTGGCATCTGTATGTCGTTTGCACAGAAGAACGGGATGCGCTGCAACAGCGCCTTGGAGCGGCTGGCATCGGCACATTGATCCACTATCCGCTTCCCCCGCATATGCAGGAAGCCTATGCAGAGCTGGGAATGACCGCTGACGCTTTTCCCCTCGCACGCCAAATGGCGGATGGGGTGTTGAGCCTTCCAATCGGACCACAAATGGAGGTGCAGCATGCCGCGTTTGTGTGCAACGCTGTATGTGGCTTGGATTGACCCAGCTCGTGTCCGATAACTCGCGGGGCCTGATCAGATCCATGGCGGTGATTGGCAGTGCGCAAGCTGTCAATATCCTGATTTCCATACTGCGGATGAAGGTGCTGGCAACTCTGTTGGGGCCAACTGGCGTTGGCCTTCTCAGCGTATATAATAGCCTTCAGGGCGTAGTGACAACGGCCGCTGGTCTTGGCATAGGGTCCAGCGGGGTGCGACAGATTGCTAGCGTCAAAGGCGAGGAGCTGGCACTCAGCCGCGTCAGGCGTGTGTTGGTGGCAGCCCATCTGGTGCAGGGTGCGCTCGCCATGCTGGGAGTGTGGTTGTTGCGCGCGCCCATATCCGAATGGTTGTTCGGAGACCGGACTTACGCAACTGAAGTGGGCTTGATCGGCCTTGCCATATTGCTGACCCTGCTTGGATCGGCGCAAACAGCACTGCTGCAGGGTATGCGTCGGATCGGTGACTTTGGGCGCGTTACGGTCCTCAGCGCCTTAATCGGTACCATCGCGGGCTTGGCCGCTGTATGGGTGTATGGCGAGGCTGGCTTGATATGGTTCGTCGTCGTTCAACCGTTGGCCACAATCGTGATCGCGATGCAATATACTCGCCGCCTGCCCAAGCCCACGGCAGACCGCCTTAGCGTGGCTGAAATCTGGGACGTTTGGAAGCCGATGGCAAAGCTGGGCGCTGCCTTCATGCTGGGCGGCCTTGCTACGACGGCGACCCTGCTTCTGGTGCGCGGCCGGATCACGCAAGAACTGGGGCTGGAGGCGGCAGGGCAATTCGCCGCCGCCTGGGGTATTACCATGACCTATGTCGGGTTCCTGCTTGGGGCTATGGCTGCGGATTACTACCCTCGCCTGACCGAGGTCATCAATGACCGCGCTGCCGCGACCCGACTAATGAATGATCAGGCACAGCTTGGGCTGGCGATCGGCGGGCCGGTTCTGTTGTTGCTGATCGGGCTGGCACCTTGGGCTATCACGCTCTTGTACTCAGCGGAATTCGCGCCCGCCGCCGATTTGCTGCAATGGCAGATCGTCGGCAATGTGTTTAAACTTGCCAGTTGGGCTCTGGCATTTTCGATTGTTGCGGCCGCGCGCTCCAAGACTTTCTTCCTGATGGAACTCAGCTTCAACATCGTGTTTTTGACGATGATCTGGTTTCTAATGCCGATCCTTGGATTACGGGTTACAGCCATCGCCTTTCTTGTTGGGTATATCGTTTACTTTGTAACGGTGAACATCCTCGCTCACACTCTTCAGGGTTTTCGCTGGCAGGCACTGTCACTCCTTTTGCTGGCCCTGCACGTCACCTTGGCGCTGGCGCTTCTAGCGCTGGCGCAGACTGCCCCCGAGGGAGCGGCAATCGCGTCTGTCTGCTTGGCACTGGCAACCGGACTGTTCGGCCTGCGTGTGGTGCTGATCAAAATGGGCCCTGAAGGCCGTGTCGCCGCGTACTTCGCCCGAATCTATGCCGCCATCGGCTGGCCAATCCGGAGTATTTCATGACCGACACGATTAACCCTATGCAGGACCGCCCACTCGTCACCTTAGCGCTGTTCACATACAATCAGGAGAATTATATCCGCGAAGCGGTCGAGGGCGCATTCTCCCAAACCTATGAACCGCTGGAGATCATCCTGTCCGACGATTGCTCATCCGACCGAACGTTTGAAACCATGCAAGAGATGGCGGCAGCGTATAATGGACCGCATGACGTTAAGGTGCGGAGGTCTCCGCAGAACCGTCGTATTCAAGGCCATATCAACGATGTGGTTGCCCTCGCGCGAGGAACTATCATTGTAGTGGCAGCGGGGGATGACATTTCGTTGCCTGAACGGACGGCAGAACATGTGGAGATATATAGCAGGTGGCCCGCGACCTTCGCTGTCTGTTCCGACTACTTCACGATGTCCGCACCTTTGGTTCCCTTCGTAAAGCAGACGGAACGGACTTTGCGCGAATTCACGCTACTGCACCACATGAGTAACGTCGGGGGTGTGGGAAGAGGTGCCACTTATTCCTACAGGCTGGAGTGCTTTACTTGGCCCATGTTGGTTCCCGAACATATCGAGATCGAGGATAGGGTGCTGCCCACTAGAGCTGCCCTTCTTGGCCGTGTGGCCTTTCACAAGGGGCGGCTAGTTCGCTATCGTACTCCGGGTGAGACTGGTCAGTTAGAAGCCAAAAGACGCTGGCAGCGCAGTAAGGCTTTAAAACCTATCGTCGCACATTTGCGCGATGTCCTACGAACGGCTAGAGCAGAGAAGAAGTTAGGAAAATTATCCGAGTTTGGCGCACTGTTAGCGCTATATATTGGCTATCAGAAGGTCACGCTCGCCAATGCGCCAAGTTCACGCCGGGGAGCGGTCCTGCGAAAATCTCTTGCCGTTATTGTCGGTTTGCCAACGCTCCTTGTCCTTCGCGTCAAGCGTTTGACAGACTTTTACGCGCCGATCCTAAGGCGATCCAGTCGCTAAATGACATCTTCAAAATCTATCTGGATGTATTGGCACAGCGGCATTGAAAATGCCCCGCTTCTAGCGCGCATCTGCATCGAAAGCTGGCGACGCAAAAACCCGGGATGGACGGTGCGGGTGTTGGATGATGCCAAATTGGGCAATTGGGTGGACATGAAGGATGTACGAGAATTGAACCCGCGCATCACAATTCAGGCCTTTTCGGATGTGCTGCGCTGGCGACTTCTTGCCCAGTATGGCGGTGTCTGGGCTGATGCTACGCTCTACTGCAACAGGCCACTGGACGACTGGTTACCGAAGGAACTAAGAAACTCAGCCATCTTCATGTTTCGTAGCAATGGCGTCGATTTGATGTTCAGCTGGTTCATTGCATCACGCGACAATAGCCTGCTCGTTCCTGCTATGGTCGATCAGATGACAGATTTTACCTGCCGCTTTGGCGGCTTCCGACATTACTTCGACCTGCGGGGGCTTTGGCGCATTTACCACCTGATTGAACGATCAGTAGGAAGTGGCAACTATTTCATTTGGCGGTCATGGCCATGTCGACGATTCCTTAAAGCAGCACCATATTTTTTTCAGAATTACCTTCTTGGTTATTTGATCTCAAGTGTTCCCGAGTGCCGAAAGGAATTCGACGCCATCGAAACGCCCTACGGTGAAGCTCCCCATGATCTGCAAAATATTACGCAAGACGGGCGGTCACCTACGATTGAGGTCGTACGAGAGTTGCTTGCGAGAGATTGTCCAGTCCAAAAGCTGACTCTCAAGCGCTACGTTCGAGAATGGACCGAAGGTGGTATTATCGACCTACTGGATCGGCACGGCCGTGATGGATGAAGCAGCCCCCAAAAGGAGTTTTTTAATGTTTTGTCCCTGCTCGAAAAGTGATTTCGTTGCTTACTTTCTCCGAACGCTAAAAGTCCCATTTTCACGTCGCAGGTATTTTATTCTTTCGCCACCATTCATGAAAAACCTTAAAATTCTTGATAAGAAGAAAAAGATCATTATTTCAATGAATGTCGAATCTGTATCTGATTACTGGACTGTTGCCCAAGTTTTTCATGACCAGGATTATGATATAGAACATTTGACGCGTTTTCCTGAGGTTAATGATCTTGCAAACCATCCTTTTCGGTCTGCGGGACAACATCTAATTGTCGATCTTGGCGCGAATATTGGCGCAAGCGCACGTTTTCTCGAGCAGAAGTGGCCGAATGCTCAGATATGGTGCTTTGAGCCTTCTGTCCGGAACGTTGAGCTTCTGAAACGCAACGCCTCCAAGAATATGAAAGTGTTTCAAGCTGCTGTAGGCGGACGGGACGGATTTTGTACTATTGAAAACCCCTCTGCGAAACCTGATGGTTTTCGAGTTATTGATGAGGTGGACATTTATGGCTCAAACTCAATAGAAATGTTGTCAATGCCGTCGATAATGCAGAGAATTTCCTCTGCATGCTGCAAACCCTTCATTCTCAAGGTCGATATTGAAGGAGCAGAGTGTGAAGTATTTAAAAATGCTTCGGATTGGCTTGAAGATTGGCCAGTAATTATGGTTGAACTTCATGATTGGATGCTGCCTGGTTCGGCATCTTCTGCATCCGTATTAAAGGCATTTTCCGATTTTGGCCGCGATGTAATCATTGTTGGTAGTACTCTGATTTCACTGTCGAATCGGGAGTTTTAAGTGAATTTTCTGCGTCAAACGAGAATGCACGGAAAGGCCAACGCCCAACTCCTAATCGCCATAGAAACCTTAGGTGGGGGTGGGGCGGAGCGAGTTGCGCTAGATCTGGCCCGCGCCTGGCCGCACGAACATGCGCGGCCGGTGCTGCTCGTTGCATCGCGATCGGGGGCCTATGCCGACCGTCTACCCCCCGATCTTGAGGTGATCGAGATCGGCGTCCCCTCTTCCCCACGCAAGGTGATCCCCTTCCTGTGGCGTCTGCGCAAGAAGCTTGCAGGACGGCCCATCGCCGGCGTCGTATCGCACATGACAGGAATGAACCGAATGATGCTGCGCGCAGCTTTTCTCGGCATAGTCCGCGCACCGGTGGTGGTGGTGGAACACAACGATTTCCTGCGCAACCAGCAGGTCCACGCCATGCCCCAACTGAGGTCCTCTCTACTGATTGGTGAGACAGCTTTTCTCTATCGGCGCGCAAGCGCCGTGGTGGGCTGTTCGCTAGGCGTTGCGCGCCAGGTGGCCGCGTTGTTCAGGCTCGCCCCGGACCGGGTCCATGGTATCCCAAACCCAGTGGAACCGCGCTTCGCCGTGCCCTCTCCCATGCAACCCGAAACTGCTGAGTGGTTCGCCACGCTACAGCGTCCGGTTTTCGTTTCAGTTGGCCGAATGGTGCAACAGAAGGGGTTTGATGACCTGCTTCGCGCCTTTGCGCTTCAATCACATGGGTCGCTGGTCATCTTGGGTGAAGGGCATTTGCGTAATGACCTTGAAAAGCTTACTAAAGAGTTGAACGTCGCGGACCGTGTGCGGATGCCAGGCTTTTTGCCTGCTCCCGAACAGATTTTGCAGGCAGCAGACGTCTATGTCTCAGCGTCGCACTGGGAAGGCTACCCTCTTGTGCTGATCGAAGCCTACGCCGCGGGCCTGCCTGTGGTGGCGCGCGATTGCGACTTTGGCCCCTCCGAGATCGTGGTCCCAGGCCGTCCCGGCGACTTGGTCCGGGGGTTTCGGATCGAGGACCTCGCCGCCGCGATGGCCAGCATCGCCGCTACTGCGTCCCGCGCCACGCCCGGCGCCATCCCTCTTCCTGAGAATGACGCGAATAGTGTCGTCGTCCGGTACCGAGCGCTATTCGATGGAACCGATCAAATTCGATCGCCGGACACGGAGGAGAATAAAAGATGATGTTCGCCAGACGCGTGCTCAACCGGCTGGGTCGCCCGTTCGGGGTCAACCCCTTCCCGCGTGCCTTTCCAAACCCGATTGCGGACCATTCCGGTTCTGCGGTAGCCGTCTTCGACGAGATTCATCGCGCCAACTTCTGGGGTTCTGGGGAAAGCCTCAGTGGCGTGGGTAGTGAGCTTGCCTTCACCGCAACCTATCGCCGGGGTCTTGCGCGCTGCCTCGCCGATCATGAGATCCGCTCTATCTTTGATGCACCATGCGGCGATCTCAACTGGATGTCGACGTTCCTGACCGAATATCCAGCTGCCTATGTAGGCGGCGACATTTCGGCGGAGGTCATCGCGCGCGCGCACTCGGCCCATCGCGGCCAAGACCTGCGCGTCTTCGACATCACGGCTAATCCTTTCCCGGAGGCCGACGTCTGGCATTGTCGCGATTGCCTGTTCCACTTGCCTTTCGAAGCCATCCAACAGGCGTTGGCGAATTTTGCAGCATCGGGTATCGGATATGCGTTGATCACAAGCCACCGTGCTCGGCTTATCCACCGCAATCTGGATGTCGGCTTCGGAGGCTTCCGCTTCCTGGATCTGGAACGCGCACCGTTCTTCCTGCCGCAACCGGTTGAACGAATTCCCGATTATCGTCGTGGCCACGATTTCCCTCGTTATGTCTGCCTCTGGTCGCGAGATCAGATCGCCCAGGTCGTCGCGCGCTGGTCATAGAAATGGCTCAGGTACCCAGATGACGGCTCCGATGCGTATTTTGATGTTGATTCCTCAGCTTGGCTTCGGTGGGGCTGAGAGTGCTTTTCTTCGCTTGGCCCGTAATCTTGCGTTGGAATCCCATGTAACACTAGCCGTCATGGACCAGCCCTACAGCGAAACCTTCGTTCCCGGTGCCGCATGGACCGACCTACCAATCCTCCGCCTAGATGACGGCTTGCTCGCGGGGGGGGGGGTGACCGGTAAGGCTCGGCGCTGGTGGAGTATGCTAAGTCGGCTGAGGTCCCTCAAACGGCAGCATGATGTGACGATCAGCTTCATGTCGGGGATGAACCTACTCAATGCGTTGGCAGGGCCGCGGGCGCGGACCATCGTCTCTGAACGCGGGTCGAAGCGCCATGACATCGGGATGACCCGTCGCCAGCGTCTGATCTGGACGCGCCTTCTAGACCCACTCACTTATTGGCGCTCGGGCAGCGTTGTGGCGGCCTCCGAAGGGCTGGCGCATGAGATAATCACCGCAAATCCTTGGGCTGCTTCCCGTGTGCTGGCCATTGAGGGTACAGTCGAGGCTGCGGCGTTAGTCGAGGCTGCAGAGCTGCCGGTGGAACGTGAGCTTCAGGCGCTTATGGACTGCGAGACAGTGGTCACGTTCGGGCGACTGCATGTGCAAAAGGGCTACGACGTTCTCCTGTCTGCTTTCTCGCGTGTTCGGGCCCAGAGGCCTTCGGCTCGGCTTCTGGTGATCGGAGCGGGGCCGGAAGAGGCGCGGCTGCGCATTCTTGCGGGAAACCTTGGGCTGCGTGTTGATACGGCCGGTGCCGAGGCCGATGTTATCCTACCGGGTTTGCAGCCTAATCCGCTGCGCTATCTGCAGGTGGGGCGCGTTTTTGTGCTGCCTTCTCGATTTGAGGGCCTACCCAATGCTTTGATTGAGGCGCTTGCATCAGGGGTAGACATACTTGCCTCTGATTGTCCTTGGGGGCCAAGATCCATTCTTTCTGCGGGTGGACTTCCCTATGAAGGCCTCGCGCCCGACCTGCCACTCGCACTGCCCCATGGCGTCCTAATGCCGCTGCCCGATGCCCCCAACGCGGTGCAGGTCTGGACGGAAGAGATCGCCCGCGCGCTTGGCACGCCGGCCCGGCCGCGCCTGTGCCGCGCCGACCGTCTTGCCGCCGTCGCGCGCTATGATATCGCCCGGACTGGTCCGCGCTGGCTAGACCTCGCTCGCAGCATGACACAGGAGGCTGGCCCACGATGAAAGCTCTGCGTTCCACCATTTTTGTTCTCGATGGTTCGGTGGCAGTTACAGGCGCCTTCATCTCCGCCCGTGACATGGCCCGTGCCCTTCGCGGCGAGGCTGATGTGATCTTGATCATGCCCGACGCGGCTCGCATCGCCGAGAAGGATCTCGCCGATTTTGCTGCAGTGCACCGCCTGCCCATCCGTCCATTGCGGCGCAGCCTGAGCGAGGTTGCGCTCTATCTGCCTAACTTGGTGCGCGCTACGTGGCAGCTCCGTCGTCTGATGGAGGGACATCCCAACGCAGCACTTCTGGTGAACGATTTCTATCTGATTCAGGGGCCGCTCCTGCGCGGTCTTCGCCACCGTGGATCGATCCTGACGTGGGTCCGCATCGATCCTGTGGCATTCGGGCGGATGGGCCGCATCTGGCTGTCGCTCTCTGCGCGGCAATCCGATAGCATCGTCGCTGTATCGCGCCACATTCAGGGGCTGCTACCTGCTGGCATGGCCTCCTGCCTGCTTTATGACCCTATAAGCGAGGAATTCCTGGCAGATGCCTTGCCTCGGGCCACTGGGACCCGTGAGTTCGTCTTTCTTGGCAATTACATCGAAGGCAAAGGTCAAGATGTGGCACTGGAGGCCTTCGCCCGACTGCTGCCCGATGTCCCGGAGGCGCGGCTGAGGTTTCATGGGGGCGATATGGGGCTTGATCGCAACCGCGCCTATCGCCGTGCGCTGGAAGCGCAGGCAGTTAGCCTTGGCATCGCCGATGAGGTGACTTTCGGTGAATTCGCCGCTGAACCCCGCGTGGTACTGGCAGGGGCGTTTGCTGCGCTGAATCTGTCGCGGTCGGAATCCTTCTCGCGCACCGTGCTTGAGGCAAGTGCTTGCGGCCTACCGCTCATCGCCACCCGGAGCGGCGGCCCTGCCGAGATCATTGTTGATGGCGAAACAGGGCTGATGATACCGGTGGGGGACGTTACTGCCTGCGTGGCGGCAATGCGCGCGCTTTGCGATGACCCAGACTTCGCGGCCAAGATTGGCATTGCTGGGCGCACGCGTGTGATGCAGACATTCTCCCCTGAAACTTTCCGCCGCTGTCTGAGCGCATTGATCTTTGAAAGAAATTAGCCATGTGTGGCATTTCTGGGATAATTAGACTCAAGGCGTCATCGTCGTGCGATGTGCGCAAGCTTGCCCTGCGAATGGCAGATCGGCTCGTACATCGTGGTCCGGATGCAGGCGACGTGTGGGCCGAGGACGGGGTAGCATTGTCACATCGCCGTCTCGCAATCGTAGATCTGTCGAACGCAGGAGCGCAGCCAATGCTGTCGGCTTGCGGCCGTTTCGTCATTGTATTCAACGGCGAAATTTACAATCACATGGAACTGCGACAATCATTGGTCAAGGCTGAGACCGCGCAGGCTTGGATTGGACATTCCGATACCGAAACGCTGCTGGCCGCGATTGCGCATTGGGGGCTGGACGACACGCTCTGCCGCGCTCATGGCATGTTTGCACTGGCACTCTGGGATCGGGCTGAGACGCGGCTGAGCCTTGCGCGTGACCGGATGGGGGAAAAGCCACTCTACTGGGGTTGGGCGGAAAAGGATCTGGTATTCGGGTCCGAACTCAAGGCGCTGCGCGCGCATCCTGACTGTCCACGGGAAATTTGTCATGAAGCCCTGGCTCAATATCTGCGCTTCATGTGTGTTCCATCGCCGCGCAGCATCCATACCGGCGTCTACAAAATGGAACCTGGCACTATCCTGACGGTCGACAGCGCGCCACCTGCCTGGCCACCCAAAGCCCCAATCAGGCCTGGCGAGCGTCATGGCAGTATCAGCATCCGTCGCTACTGGAACCTGAACACAGAGATCGAGATTGGTGCACGCAACCTGATCGAAGACGAGGCAGAGGCGGTTTCAACACTGGGCCAAGTTCTGGGCAAGTCTGTCCAGCGGCAGATGTTGTCGGACGTGCCTCTTGGCGCATTCCTGTCCGGCGGTGTGGACAGTTCGGCCATCGTCGCGCTGATGCAAACTCAAAGCACACGGCCGGTGCAAACCTTTACCATAGGATTTGATGAAGCTGCTTTTGACGAGTCCCCTCATGCCGCCGCCGTAGCTCGGCATCTGGGCACTGATCATACCAAATTACGCGTGACCGATGGCGATGCGCGCGAGGTGATCCCAGATCTGCCGCAGCTTTACGATGAGCCATTTGCGGATTCATCGCAAATTCCTACTCATCTTGTCTGTCGTGCTGCGCGCCAACATGTGACTGTCGCGCTTTCTGGGGATGGTGGTGACGAGCTGTTTGGCGGCTACAATCGCTACATTCGCGGTCCCGGTTTGTGGCGGCGTATCTCGAGTGTGTCACCCCCCATGAGACGGCTTGCGGGTCATGCCGTCCAGGCGGTGCCTGAGCACGGCTGGAACAAAGTTGGGGCTGCTTATAATCGGATCAGTACTGGAGGTACGGGAATTTCTGACTTAGGCACCAAGATTCATCGACTGGGCGAGAGGCTGCGCCTGACGAACAGTCTTGATGATCTATACCGCAATATGGCGAGCACATGGATCGAGCCCGAAATGTTGATCGTGGGGGATGTAACCGAACCACCTTCACAACTCGACGATCTTATGCCCGAATTCGGCGCCGACGATCCTGCGATGCGGATGATGGTGCAGGACATGCGCACCTATATGCCTGACGATATTCTTTGCAAGGTCGACCGCGCCGCTATGGGGATCAGCCTGGAAACCCGCACGCCTTTCTTGGATCCGGATGTTATCGCGCTCGCCACACGCCTGCCGATGGGCATGAAAATTCGCAATGGACAAGGCAAATGGGCATTGCGGCAGGTGCTTTACCAGCACGTGCCCCGCGAGATCATTGACCGCCCCAAGGTGGGCTTTGCGATTCCGATCGGGCTTTGGTTGCGCGGGCCATTGCGAGATTGGGCCGAAGACCTGCTGTCACACAAGCGCCTCGCTGAGGAAGGGCTGTTCAACCCCGACATCATTCGCCAGACATGGTCTGAGCATCTTTCGGGAAACCGGGACTGGTCGGCACGGCTCTGGACTATTTTGATGTTCCAGGCATGGCACGCGGCGCAGGCGCACGCATGAACATTCTGCTGTTGTCGCGTTACACTCGTATGGGTGCGTCCAGCCGGTTGCGAACGATGCAATACTTGCCTGCTTTGACGAGCGAAGGCTTTAACGTTCAGGTCGCTCCTTTTTTCGATGACACCTATTTGCATGCACTTTATTCCGGGCAAAGAGCAAAAGGATCAAAGCTGGGATACGTGTGCCAACGCATCAGGCAGATGCGGACGCACCCCCAGCCTGATTTGATCTGGCTCGAGTATGAAGCCTTGCCATGGGTACCATGGATGATCGAACGCTTCCTTCTTCCGCGAGGAGTGCCTATTGTAAGTGATTACGATGACGCCGTCTTTCATCGTTATGACCTGCATCGCGCCGCAGCGGTCCGTTGGCTGCTTGGCCGAAAGATTGATCGGATCATGCAACGGTCTACGTTCGTCGCCGCGGGCAACGACTACTTGGCGGGCCGCGCGCGCAATGCTGGTGCGCGACAGGTCGAGATCGTGCCCACAGTTGTTGACCTGTCGCAATACACGGTTAATTCCGAACCGACGACAAATACTTCAGTCCAAGTGGGCTGGATCGGGACACCAAACACATGGGAAGCGTTTGGAAAAAATTTGTACAGTCAAATCAACGACACATTAGCGACTCAAGGCGCACGCTTTAAAGCGGTAGGAGCGAAGCTTGAGCCGGAAAGCGCCGGAGAACTTGATGTCGTTTCATGGAGCGAAGATACCGAGGTGCGCGCAATTCAAAGCATGGATATCGGTGTCATGCCCCTCACCGACACGCCTTGGGCGCGCGGCAAATGTGGCTACAAGCTGATCCAGTATATGGCGTGTGGCCTGCCGGTCGTGGCCTCGCCTGTGGGTGTCAATAACGAGATTGTCGAACACGGTGTAAACGGTTTTCTGGCAGAAACTGAATCGGAATGGGTCAGCGCCCTTGACGCGCTGCTGGGCGATGCCGAATTGCGCCGCCGCATGGGCATGGCAGGGCGCAAAAAGGTGGAGCGGGACTATTCATTGCAAGTCTATGGCCCCAAGGTTGCCGCCATGCTGCTTGATGTCGCCCGCTCCGGAAAATCGCAGGCGCGATGATCATCTACGTTGCCCTGTTCATCCTGATGGTTCTGCTGCGCTATTCCCTGCAGGGGCGCAGGAAAGGCCGTGGGCAGATGTATGCAATCTTGCTCGTTGTGCTTTTTGTTTTTTCTGCTTTCCGCTTTGAGGTCGGTTGTGACTGGAGCGGCTATTTGAACCAATGGAACGTTCAGGAATATTCGACATTCGAAGAGGCTTTGCAGAATGTGGAGCCTACATGGTGGGCCATGATGCAAGGGCTGCAGTTTCTTGGCCTTCCCTATCCGTGGCTGAATGTCGCGTCGTCCGCCGTCTTTTTCCTGGGCGTTCATGTGCTGGCGCGCCGGCAACCTGATCCGCTGGGCTTTTTGGTGTTGCTGTTTCCGATTCTGATCATCAACATGCCAATGTCCGGCATTCGTCAGGGCGCGGCCATCGGTATTATGTGTTTCGCCTTCGCGGCCTTCATGGACCGACGACTTTTCTGGTTCGTCGCCTGGACCCTGCTGGCCAGCAGCATTCACAACAGTGCCATCATCTTCATGTTGCTGCCCCCCCTGGTCGGCGGCAAATATTCAACGAAACGGCTGGCGCTGGCTGGCTTGCTGGCATTGCCAGGCGCATTTGTGTTGCTCAGTGGCGATGCCGCTCAGGTAGCGACAAGCCGTTACATCGATTCCGGCGTTGATGCCGCAGGGTCGGCATTTCGGGTCGGCCTGCTGGTCCTCACCGGGCTTGGCTATTTTTTCATATTGCGCAAAGCGTGGAAATTCAGCTTTCCTCATGACTACAAGCTCGCAACTATTGGAGCATTGATGATGGGAGCCATGATTGGTCTTGTGCCGCTATCGACGGTTATCGGAGACAGATTAGGATATTACATGATCCCCATCCAGACGATGATTCTGGCGCGCATTCCCTATCTGCCCATTCGTAAATCAAGGGCACTCTATGCCGCTGTGCCCTATCTGGCTCTTGGGCTGGTTTTTCTGGTTTGGACATCGCTGTCGTGGCATTTCGACCAGTGTTATGTGCCCTACCAGACTTGGATCTTCGGCTTTCCCACCTCTGCAGGCTATTTCTACTGAGAATGCCGACATGATAGCTTGGTAAAAACCCTGCCGGATGCGGGAGCGGATTGGCATGTGCTTTTGAAAATTCCACCCCTCCGGGCCGGACAAACCGCCAGTGGCGGAGAGGAAGGGATTCGAACCCTCGAGACGGTTCCCCGTCTACTCCCTTAGCAGGGGAGCGCCTTCGACCACTCGGCCACCTCTCCGTCAGGGTCGGAATATCGGGAGTTGGTTTTTTGTGCAAGGGCTTTTCTCAAGGGATTTCGGTTTTTGCCGGACAAAGTGGCCTCTGGCCTTTTGGTTCGCCTAAACCGGCTGCCTGAACGGGCATTGTAAACCGGCTGTATGAATGGGTGGGCACTGACGGGCAGATGGCGCGCTGTCTTGCCAGCCCATGGGGCCTGCTGTATCAGAGCGGTGGCCCGCATTTACGCTGAAGGCCGGGCGCGAAACGGATTTCGCGCGGTGCGGCAGCTTTGTTTTATGCAGTGATGATTGCATTGTTGCTTGCGGGGGGCACCAGCGGTGGGCATGCCGGCCGATGTTGGGGCTGCCGGTGTTGGGGCTGGCGATGTTGGTGCAAGTGTGCGGCAAATGTTGCGCCGGATGGCGTGGCAGGTGCATTGGTGGGCGGACCGGAGAAAGTTGGACATGACATTTTACTGCCTATTGCACCTGCAGGAAAACGAGCACTCGGCGGTCAATTTCAAGGCCCTTGATTTCGATGACCAGATAAAGACCTATGTAAGATGTGCGGTGAACCTGTCACGTTCCCTGGCCCTGGAAGACCAGCAGCTGGTGGTGCTGACCAACAGGAAAGACAGTGTTCGCGCTGTGGCCGAGGCGGTCGGCGGGCAGCTGAGCGTGCAGGAGATTGCCTTCATCACAAAGGTGCCGCAGGGCACGCGGTTTTACTCGGCGCATTTCAAGCTCGATTGCTATCGCTATTTCGCCACGCTCTCAGCAGCCGATTCGGCGCCCTTTGCGGCGCTGATCGATATCGACACGATCTGCGCAAACCCCCTGCCCGCCTCCTTCATGACCAATGTGCGGCTGGGCCAGCCGATGGCCTATGACATTTCGGATCAGGTCTTGCCGGCCTATGGGGAGGCGCCAATCCGCACGGATCTGAAACGCATCCACGGGATGGAATCCGAGGGGCGCTGGTATGGCGGCGAATTCATCTGCGCGCCGCCGGCCTTCTATGGGCAGCTGATGGATGTGATTGACCGGATCTATGACAATTACATCGCCCATCTTGATGTTCTGCATCATGTCGGCGACGAGGCGATCACCTCGGCTGCCTTCGAGGTTCTGGCGCGCCAGGGCGTGGCTGTGGCGGATGCGGGCACGCTGGGCATTGTGGGGCGCTACTGGAACTGCCGGCTGAGACATCCGCAACGCTCCTTTGACTATCTGGGAAAGGCCGCCATTCTGCATCTGCCGCATGACAAGCCGTTTCTCGCCGGCCTGGCCAGGCGGCCACAGCTGAGCCACGCAGATTTCGCCCGGCTTTATGACGGATACCGCCGCGATGCCCTGGTGCGCAGGCTCGGCAGGATGGTTGCGGCCGTGCAGAACGGCTTTCGCGCCTTTCGCACCCATGTTTCAAACCCGCTGCTCGAAAGGCTTGGCCTGCAAAGGCTGAAAACGCTGCTGAGACGCTGGCTGGCGGCCTGACGACGCTGGAAAGACGCTTCTGCGGGTTAGGCGGCAATGCCGCGAAGTGCGGTGTATCTGCTGGGCGGGGCAAATCCGATGGGCGAATCCCGTTTTGATTCCCATGGCGAATCTTCATTTGATTACGCTGGTGCATTTGGCGAATCTGCGTGCTGGACGAGGGTCATGATGGAGCATTGTTGGAGAAATCTGGCCCAATGGTTAACGGATTTTAACAGGTGCGCCCGGATCATGGCGGAAATCGTGTCATTTGTGCAACAGCCATGGGGCAACGGTACATGAGACCATTGGCAAAGGCAGAATGCCTGTTGCGCGTCCCGAATCCATGCGTATCTTCAACCACAGAAGAGGGACGGGTCACCGTTTAGCTTCTTTCGTTGGGGACTGGGACAGGGAACGCTGCCTGCAGCCAATTGCCCAGACCATTTAAAGAACATTGACTGGAGGTCAACAAATGAACATCAAGAGCCTTCTCCTCGGCTCCGCTGCAGCTCTCTTTGCAGTATCTGGCGCTTCCGCTGCGGACGCAATCATCGCTGCTGAGCCAGAGCCCGTAGAATACGTTCGCGTCTGTGACGCTTTCGGTGCCGGTTATTTCTACATTCCTGGTACAGAAACATGCCTGAAACTTTCCGGTTTCCTGCGCTACC
>JARGOF010000054.1 GCA_029212415.1 Rhizobiaceae bacterium
TGTCGGAGCCTCGTGTCGCGCATGGGTGGCTAACGCCGGAGGGTTACACCACCCTGCCCATGCGCGTTCCCACCACAATAAGTTCGATCTTGATCATGCGCCGAACGTTAGCGGCAAAGCGCTGATGCGTCAATGGCAGGTTTGTCGATTCGCCAACACATCCGCGCCTCAGGAAAATATTGCGGATTTTTGAATCTGCAAAACGCCACGTCAACGCGATTCGTTAACAAATTGCTATTACAGGTAGCAATAACAAGGACGTTTGTTCTTGGCCCGATTCATATATTTTGACGACACACCAGGCAGAACGACATGACCATTGAACAGAAAACCGAGGAAAGGCGCAACCGCACTTTCAATTCGCGCATATTGGGTCATGTGGTTAGCTGCAATGGAGCAATGGCAACCATATCAGCGACCGAGTTCTCCGGTGAAACCTCGCTGGCGGCAGAATTATCCGTCGGGCGGCTGATTTCCATCAAGGTTGGTGACAACCGGATTGTCGCACTTGTCTACGCCATCCACAGCCCGACCCGCACCTGGACCGAAAATGCCATCAACGTGATGCATTTCGAGGTCGAACTTGTCGGTGAAATTCGCGACGGCGGTCAGCAGATAAGCTTCAGCGCCGGCATCTCCAACTATCCCACACTGGGTGCCATTGCCCATCCCATCCGCCTCAAGGATCTTAACGAAGTCTACGCCGTCAATGGCTCAAATCCGGTCACAATCGGTCATCTGACCCAGAACGCCGATATTGCTGCCAGCATTTCAGCCGATGCGCTGCTCGATCGCCACTTTGCCATTGTCGGAACAACCGGTGTCGGCAAATCAACCGCCGTTTCGCTGCTGATCAATCGCATCGTTGATGCCTGCCCGGATCTGCGTGTCCTCATCCTTGATCCGCACAACGAATATGCCGCCGCATTCAAATCGCGGGCGCACCTGATCGAAGCCGACAGCCTGGATTTGCCCTTCTGGATGTTTCGCCTTGAAGAATTTTCCGAAGTGCTTTTTCGCGGCCAGCCAACCATTCCCGATGAGGTCGACCTCCTTCGCGATCTCGTTGCCGAGGCAAAACGAAATTTCAAGGGCGACACGACCAGCCCATCCTTTTCAAAACAGGCCGAGAAATCCTCCATTACCTCCGACACACCGGTCCCCTATCGCGTGGCCGACCTGTTGGCGCTGATTGACGAACGCATCGGCAATCTGGATGGACGACAGGAAAAACCACATCTGCGCTCATTGAAGGTCAGGATTGCATCGGCAATCAACGATCCGCGCTTTCATTTCATGTTTTCCAGCAAGACGATCAACGACACGTTTGCCACGGTCATCAGTGACATTTTCCGCATTCCCGGTAAGGGTAAGCCCATTACCTCCTTCCAGCTTTCAGGCATTCCATCAGAGGTCGTCAATTCCGTTGCCTCGGTCCTGTGCCGCATCGCTTTTGAAATCGCGCTTTGGAGCGATGGCGCGATCCGTATTCTGGTTCTTTGCGAAGAAGCCCATCGTTATGTCCCTTCAGACCCCAAACAGGGGTTTTTGCCAACCCGGCAAGCCGTTGCACGCATAGCCAAGGAGGGCCGCAAATACGGGGTCAGCCTGGGCGTGATCACCCAAAGACCCGGCGAACTTGATCCGACGATCCTGTCACAATGCTCAACAGTCTTTGCCATGCGGCTGGCCAATGAACACGACCAGGACATCATTCGTTCTGCCCTGTCCAATTCGTCCAGCTCCACGGTCAGCTTTCTTTCCTCCATCGGCAATGGCGAGGCCATTGCCTTTGGCGAGGCGGTCGCTGTGCCGATGCGCATGTGCTTTGATCGTATTTCCGAGGCTGATCTGCCGAAAACCGCAAGCGGACACAGCAGCGACGCCTCCAGAAGCAACAAACCGGGCGGTTCGCCGGATATTCGCCAGATCATCCAGAACATGAGACATATGCGTGAAGTCTTCACACCCGGTGTGAAAGCACCACTTGAGCCGGAAGACTACCTTTCTCAGCAGGAGCCGCAGGCCGATCCGCCGCATCATCAGGCCGGCCAGGCCAATTCTGTCGCGGCCTATGCATCTTCGGCCGGCCTCGCAGCAGACGGCGCCAGACCGCCGAAGGCCTCCCTGGGTTCGGTGCACTCACCCGATGGACGCGGTTCCCTGTTCAAGGACTCCCTGATGAACAAGAAAAAACCACTCTAGCGAAACTCCGGATCTGTGCGCACCCAGGTGTCGTCCAGTTGATTGCGAAACCAGGTCATCTGTCGCTTGGCATATTGCCGTGTTGCAATGCTGGCCCGTTCCACAGCCTGCGCCCGCGTCATGGAGCCGCTTAACAGAGCTGATATTTCGCGCACCCCTATCGCCTTCATGGCCGGAAGGTCCGGCGAAAGCCCCATGGACAGCAACCCGCGCACTTCTTCCACAGCGCCCGTTTCCATCATCCTTTCGAAGCGCTGATTGATCCGCGCTTTCAGCTTTGCCCGGTCCGGCGTCAAGACGATCTTTCGCGCCTTATCCGCGTCGATCAGAGCGGTCCCGCATTTGCCCTGAAAATCTATGATGGATTGGCCCGAGGCCTCAAAAACCTCCAACGCCCGCACGATGCGCTGACTGTCATTGGCATTCAGGATGTCGGCACTTTTCGGATCACGTGATTTCAATTCCGCATGCAGCGCCTCTGCGCCCCTTTGCTTCAATGCTTCCCGCCAGTAGTCCCTGATCACATCCGGAATATCGGGCATGGCCGACAGGCCATCCGTCAGCGCCCTGAAATAGAGGCCGGTACCACCGACATAAATGGCTGTACGCTCAGCCATCGCGGCATCGGCCAGGATTGCGCGCACATCGTGGCACCAGGCTCCGACAGAATATTTCCGTGCAGCAGCCACATGGCCATAGAGGACGTGCGGCACACCATCCATCTCCTCGCGCGATGGGCGGGCAGTCAACACATGCAAAGCATCATAAACCTGCATCGAATCGGCATTGATGACCACACCATCCGCCTTGCGTGCCAATTCAAGCGCCAAAGCGGACTTGCCGCTGGCTGTCGGTCCGGCTATCAGAATTGCATTCATCGTTTCTCCAGATACAGGTTTCCAATGTCACTCGTTGCCACGCTTATTGCCAATCCGTCAAACCCTGTCCTGAGTGTCGCCCTGGGCGAGCAGGCAGCACGACACGTTTCTGCCGTGTCTCACGAATGGCTGGCGCAAGGCATTGCCTGCGATCTGACACTTGCGCCGGGCACCAGCGCAAACGAAGCCAGGTCCATCATCAAGGCCACTTTGGATGGTGCGCCAGTCGACATTGTCATTCAGGACCTGCAATCGAGGCGTAAAAAGCTTCTCATCGCCGATATGGATTCCACCATGATCGAGCAGGAATGCGTCGATGAACTGGCGGCGGAGGCTGGTGTATACGAGCAGGTTGCGGCCATAACAAGACGCGCAATGAATGGCGAGATTGCCTTTGAACCAGCGCTGCGTGAGCGTGTTGCATTGCTCGGCGGGCTGGATCTCTCCGTGGTCAAGGCCGTGCTGGCACGGCGCATTACATTGACCCCCGGCGGGCGTGAACTGGTGGCGACAATGAAGGCAAATGGCGCCTATACGGCATTGGTATCAGGTGGTTTTACACTCTTTACCAGCGTAGTTGCCCAATGGCTCGGCTTCGAGGAAAACCGGGCAAACATTCTGCATCTTGAAAACGACAAATTGACCGGCACGCTTGCCGACCCCATTTTGGGGTTACAGGCCAAGGTCGATGCCCTGATGGAACTGACCAGCGCGCGCGGCCTCTCGGTTGAAGACGCCCTTGCCGTCGGCGATGGCGCCAATGATCTGGGCATGTTGCGCCTTGCCGGCAGCGGCACTGCCCTGCACGCCAAGCCCATTGTCGCCGCTGAGGCGAAAATCCGCATCGACCATGGTGACCTGACAGCTCTTCTGTACCTGCAGGGCTATTGTCAAAGCGACTTTGTGAAGGTGGCGTAATGATTGCCGAGACGCCACGATTGATTATCCGAAACTGGCGCACCGATGATCTCGACCTGTTTCACCTAATCAATTCCGATGAACGGGTCATGGAATTTTTTCCCTTTCGATTGAATCGCATCGAAGCACAGGAAAAAATGCAGGCCCAGTGCCGCATCATTGAAGATACGGGCTTCGGCTTTTTTGCCGTTGAACGCAAATCTGACTGCCAGCCCATTGGTTTTGCCGGTCTGGCACAAGCCAATGTCTATCCTTGCTTGCCGCAGAACGCAGTCGAAATCGGTTGGCGCCTTGCGCACCAATATTGGGGCAACGGCTATGCCAGCGAAGCGGCCCATGCGTTGCTGGCAACAGGTTTCGACGAGCGGGGACTTGACGAGATTGTATCCTTTGCCGTTACGGACAATGCCCGCTCCACGGCGGTCATGAAACGATTGGGAATGCTGCCGGACCCGCAACGCGACTTTGATCACCCGCGCGTTCCCGATACCCATCCCCAATTGAAACGACACGTCCTCTATTCCATGTCAGCCGACGATTGGAAAAAGCAGAAGGACAATGCCATCAGCCCTGGAACTTCAGCCAGCTAAAAAATATGGCGCACAAGGCGCCATATTTTGTTTGCAGATATGCAAGAGCGTCTCGGTTTAGCGCATCGGAACAGTGACGAAGCGCAGTTCACCGGTTTTATTGGCAATCATCAGCAAGGCATTGCGCCGACCATCTTCCTTGAGCTCTTTGATACGATCCCTGACGTCCTGAGGCGTGCGAACCGTTTCCTGAGCGATTTCGACAATCACATCACCGGCGGCAATCCGCTTCTCAGCGGCAGATGATTCCGCATCAACCGTGACGATCACAACACCTTCGACATCTTCTGATATTTCGAACTGCTCGCGCAATACGTCGTCCAGTTCAGCGATATCCATACCAAGAACCGTGACCGTTTCGGGTTTTTCGTCCTTCTTCTCATCCTGTGCGATCAATTGCTCGCCATCTTCAAGACGACCAAGCATGACAGGAACTGTAATTTCCTTGCCCTTCCTGACCACAACGACATCGACTTCCTTGCCAATGGGACTTTCCGCAACGATTCTGGGCAGATCGCGCATTTCCTTGACGTCCTGACCATCAAAACTGATGATCACGTCGCCCGGCTCGATCGAGCCATCATCCACGGGCCCACCCTTGATTATCCCGGCGACGAGAGCACCCTTCGCATCGTCCATGCCGAGGCTCTCGGCGATATCGTCGGTCACCGGCTGAATGCGTACTCCAAGCCAGCCGCGCCGTGTCTCGCCGAATTCGACAAGTTGCGCAACAACCGAATTCACCAGATTTGACGGCACGGAAAAACCGATACCAATCGATCCCCCCGAAGGAGAAATAATGGCGGTGTTGACGCCAATCACTTCACCCTGCTGGTTGAACAGCGGGCCGCCGGAATTGCCGCGGTTGATCGCAGCATCGGTTTGAATGAAATTGTCATAGGGTCCGGAGTTGATGTCGCGTCCACGCGCCGAAATGATACCGGTGGTCACTGTACCACCCAACCCGAAAGGGTTGCCAATGGCCATGACCCAGTCGCCGATGCGCATCTTGTCGGATTCGCCGAGGGAGACGGCTGTCAAAGGCGAAACCGGCTTGACCCGCAAGACCGCAATATCGGTCTTGGGATCCGCGCCGACGACCTCGGCTGGCAACTTTGAACCATCGGCAAAATTGACTTCAATGTCATCCGCATCCGCGATGACATGATTGTTTGTGACGATCAGGCCGTCCTTGTCGATCACAAACCCTGAACCAAGCGAATTGACCCGGCGCGAACGTGGCTGCTGTTGTTGCTTGCCGTCTTTCTCACCAAAAAATTCGTCAAAGAAATCCTGAAAGGGAGAACCGTCAGGAATCCGCGGGCGCGGAATGCGCGTGTTGCTGTCACTGACGCGCTGTGACGTCGAAATATTGACAACCGCATCCAGTAAGGTCTCCGCAAGGTCCGCAACGGAATCAGGTCCCTGAGCCGCATGGGACGTTTGAATGCCGCCAAAGCCGACCGGCACGATTGCGGCACCCAGGGCTGCGACAAAAGCGATCGTACGGAACGGTTTGAGGATTGTATTCAGCACCATTTCAGTGTCTCTCCCGATTTCATTTTCTGTTTCGCCATATTGGGCATAGATATGTCTAAATTCCGGCGCGTCCATACAAATTATCGTATGTGATGGCCAGTTGGACTTTTGTGACAAGCCACAGAGCCTATTTTCGGTATGAAGGCTCGTAAAACAGGCACTTGCATCAAAGTGTCAATTCCCTGACATGATCAGGCTCCGGTTTGCCGGACGGATCGCTGCCAAGGGGCAGCCCGCAACGGCCGCAACCGCTGAGCAAGCAAACCCGCAGGGTCAGCCCCGCACCATCCAGACAAAGAGAACACCCAGACCAATCGCCGCCAATCCGGCGGCGCGCATTTGCTGGTCGGAAATAAGCGGCAATTGCTCCGCCATCTTCCGAATGAAAGAAGGGGCCAGTGCATAGACCAGCCCCTCAATCACAAAAAACAGGCCAAAGGCCACAAGCAGATCGCTCATCCCTTGAGCGACTACTGTTCGTTCGATGCGGCGGTTCCTGCGGAAACCGAACCCCCGGCATCGCGGAAGAACCTGAAGAATTCAGAGTTCGGAGAAACGACCATCGTTGTATCCGAATCCGTCAGAGCAGCACGATAGGCTTCCATGGAACGATAAAAATCAAAGAAGTCTTCGTCCTTGGAAAAGGCTTCAGCGAATATCTTGTTTCGTTCCGCATCACCCAGACCACGCGTGATTTCCGAATCACGGCTGGCCTTTGATTCAAGTTCCACAACCTGTCTGTCCGCAATGGCGCGAATGCGTTGACCACCCTCACGACCACGGGCACGGATGAGTTCGGCTTCGGCAAGACGCTCGGCCTTCATCCGTTCATAGGTCTGCTGTGAGACCTCTTTGGTCAGGTCTGTACGGCGAATGCGAACATCCTCGATGGTCAGACCAAGCGATTCGGCATCGGGGCGCAACTGATCACGCACATCCGTCATCATCGCAGCGCGCGATTCAGACAAAGCAGCCTCAAAACCTCGTAGACCATAGACCCGACGCAGGGCTGAATCGAGACGGGTTCTAAGCCGTGCCTCAGCCGAAACCACATCGCCTGATACGGTCTCGCGAAAGCGTTCCGCATTGGTGATCTTGTAGACGACAAAGGCGTCCACTTCATAGAATTTACCACCAGAGACCTGCACACGAATATCATCCAGATCAAAGCGAATGGCGCGTTTCTGAACCACCTGAATATTATCCGCTTCAATGAAAGCGAACGGCAGTTTGAAATAGAGACCAGGTTCTGTCTTGACCGATTGGATCTGGCCAAATCTGAGAACGATGGCCTGTTCACCTGCCTGCACGACAAAGAATGAAGAGTAGGCAAGTCCGGCGAGAATAACGAGTGCAATAACAATTGCAGGAAGACGATTACCCATTACTTGGTTCCTCCCTGAGTGTTGTTCTTGTTCAATTCATTTAACGGCAGGTAAGGCACGACACCCTGGCCCTGTCCTTGTTCCACAATGAATTTGTTGGATGATTTGAAGACTTCTTCCATGGTTTCCAGAAACAGTCGCTTGCGGGTCACTTCAGGAGCCTTTGCATATTCATCATAGATGGAGGTAAAGCGCTGCGCCTCACCTTCAGCTTCATTGACCACGCGATCCTTGTAGGCTGACGCCTCTTCACGAATCTGCGCTGCTTCACCACGTGCCTGACCCAGCTTCTGGTTGGAATACTGATTGGCCTCTTCAACAAAACGGTCTTCGTCCTGTTCTGCACGCTGCACTTCATCAAATGCATCGGCCACTTCACGAGGTGGCGCTGCATCCTCGATAGACACTGTGTTGATCGCCATGCCGGAACCATAGGAATCCATGGTCGACTGGATCGTGGTTTTCACATCTTCAGCAATGACCTGACGGTTATCGCGGAAAATATCCTGCGCCGGACGTCTGCCAACGACCTCACGCATGGCGCTTTCAGCCACCTGGCGCAACGTATCCTGCGGCAATTCCAGATTGAACAGATAATCCTGCGGATTGGTAATCGAATAGAGCACCGAGAATTGAACATCCACGATGTTCTGATCACCCGAAAGCATCAAACCCTGTGTGGCGCCGCTGCGCGAATTGCCACCGATGTTGATCTGCCGTTCGACGATACTGACCTTCTCGACCTTTTCGACAGGCCACCAGAGAAAATGAAGACCGGACTGTGAAACTTCGGTTTTGGGTTTACCAAACAACATCACGACGCCGCGCTCATCCGGCTGCACCGTGTAAACCGCTTGGAACAACCAGAGCGCAATGAGACCAATGGCGATCAAGGCAATAAAAATCGGGCTGCCGCCGCCACCGCCAGGAAGAGCGTTTTTCAGTTGATCCTGTCCTCGGCGAATAATTTCTTCAAGATCCGGTGGCGTACCACCGCCTCCAGGGCGGCGTGGCCCACGTGGCCCTTGACCCCAGGGGCCCTGCTTGTCTCCGCCGTCACCGTTTTGATTACTCCAGGGCATACAATCCTCATTCTTTCGTCAGCGTCATCGTGCGGATGCCCGCAAAGGCGTCCAGCGATATAGGGCTGATCCTTGTCATTTTCTCATTCAGGCACTTCGATACGCATGGTGACCATTGATGGTCAAGGCATATTCTCGTGCACGCAAATGCGCATATATGTGGTTATAGGTATGTGGACGTCCGCTTTCAACGCGTGGAGGACTATAAGCGTCGAAAATCAGGCCGCTTTTCGCCGATAGATGACAAAACGGGTTGCAACATCGTCGTTTGCACCGGCCGCATGGGTGCTCTCCTCTTCGATCACCCAAATATTTTCGTCAATCTGTGGAAAATACGTGTCACCATCGGGCTCGCATTCGACGCGGGTCAAATAGACGCGATCCGCAACGGGCAGCGCCTGACGATAGATCTCGCCGCCGCCGATCACGCATATCTCATTGACGTCAAACGTCAAAGCATGGTTTCGGCCAAGCGACAGTGCAGCTTCGATACTGCCAACGGCCTCCACATCGGGAGCCGAAAAATTGGCGTCGCGGGTGATCACGATATTCTTGCGCCCGGGCAAGGCCTTGCCGATGGACTGGAAAGTCTTGCGACCCATGATGATGGGCTTTCCCATGGTGAGTGCCTTGAAGCGCTTCAAATCCGTCGACAAGCGCCATGGCATTGCCCCATCGGAGCCGATAACACCATTGCGTGCCGCAGCAACAACCAGCACGATCAGCGGATCACCCGATGATGCAAGGCGGGTCATACGGCGACCTTTGCCGCAATGTGCGGATGGGGATCGTAGTTTTCCAGAGTGAAGTCTTCCAGACAAAAGGCAAAAATATCCTCGACATCCGGATTGATGTGCATTTGGGGCAGCGGGCGCAACGCGCGCTGCAACTGCAGTTCTGCCTGTTCCCTATGATTGGAATAAAGATGCGCATCCCCCAGCGTATGAATGAATTCACCGGGCTTGAGACCGGTCACCTGCGCCATCATCATCGTCAGCAGGGCATAGGATGCGATATTGAAGGGCACGCCAAGGAAGATATCGGCAGAGCGTTGATAGAGTTGGCAGGACAACCGTCCATCAGCCACATAGAATTGAAACAGGCAATGACATGGCGGCAGCGCCATTTCATCAACCAGGGCGGGGTTCCAGGCGGACACGATCAGCCGGCGTGACGTCGGATTTGTCCTGATCGCATGCATCACGTCACTGATCTGGTCCACGGATTGTCCATCCGGACCGGGCCAGGATCGCCATTGATATCCATAGACAGGACCAAGATCACCCTTTTCGTCCGCCCAATCATCCCAGATGGAGACACCATTTTCCTTCAACCAGGCAATATTGGTGTCGCCCTTCAAAAACCAGAGCAATTCGATGATGATGGAACGCAGATGCAGCTTCTTGGTCGTTAGAACCGGAAATCCGTCGCCCAGATCAAAGCGCATCTGGTGGCCGAAAACGGACCGCGTTCCGGTACCGGTGCGATCGTCGCGGTCGGTGCCGGTTTCAAGAACAAGCCTGAGAAGATCATGGTATTGTCGCATGCTGTGCTCCGGTGCGATTCGTATCGGCGGATACTAAAGCGCTTCCGGAAAAGTGGGAACTGGTTTTCCGATAAGACAGCGCGCCAATAAATGCGCTTCCTGAAAAGTCGGAACCGGTTTTCCGACCGAACGCCTCAAGTCAACGTTTCCCTTGCATCACATACCTGGACACAAGCCAATGCCCCGTCGATACGACGAGGCAATCTTTCAGGGCGATCCAATGCGCCCGGATCAAAAAACATACGGTCTCGGAAACAGCACAAGGGCCGTCACTGATCGTCGAATGGTCAGAGATCTGCGAGTTTTCCGAGTTCTTTGGCACAAAGATAATAAAAGGTTACCCGGTTCTTTGCGCGGTCACCGCTCATCGCTTCGCAGGTATTGGCAACGGCCTCATCAGCGGCATCACCGCTTACGCCCAGTTTCTTGCCGCACCAGCTTGCCTTCACCCGGTCCAGTTCTTTTGGATCGGAACAGGAAACAAGAGATGAATCGCGATTTCGCAAAGCAATTCCCAGATGTCTCACAATTTTCTTGACTATCGCTTCATCGGCTCCGGCATCATATCGCTGCACATCGGCCAGATAATCACTCATGGGGGCATATCCTCTGTTTTTTCAAGCGTCCGGGCAGTTTGAACGACACTGCACAGGAGTCAATCCCTTGTCGGTCGCAGTTCTCACAATCAACATTGCCAATACTGCTTTCGACAAGTATTCCACAGTGCAACGCATGCCCGGTCAGCGGATTACATCCTTTATTCAGTACGTTGGGAATAATGAAAACATGGCGGCACAGGCTTCAGCAGAGTCGCCCCGTCCAGCGATGAGACGGCCATAGGAAAAAATGGGCAAAAAACTCTACAACAGAATTTCATTCAGCCTCTTTCAAATCAATGGCCAAAGCCCTATATCAATATTGCTGCTTAGGCAGCTATGGCGATAAACGGAAGATGCAATAAACCATTCGGACCCGGGGGCGGTACCCGGCGCCTCCACCAAAAACGGTTGGAGTTTCAATATCAGGTTTTGAAAGAAGAACCGGTTTTGATGGGGGCGAAACAGGATCGACGAGGGTGTAAAGATCAACTTTTTGCTCGGCATGGTACCGCCGTTATCGGGCCGTACAGTAGTTGCAAATGACAACTATGCGGAGGCACGTCTCGCTGCTTAAGGCAGTGTGACCGCTTCAAATTAAGTCCCGACCGGTCGCACGGTCAGGCGGGGTTCGGAGGCACCTGGCAACAGAAGCCTCCACTTTCCATTTATATTGACCGATATTTTTGTTTAGATTGTTGAACGTTAAACCCAGGATGTGTATCACGGTATCACAACAACAGGCGGACAGCGGCAGTGCAGGACCACATCAGATACGATATTCTCGCTCAGGATGCCTTGCGAGGCGTCATTCGCAAAGTGCTGTCGGAAGTTGCTGCCACGGGCTCCCTGCCCGGTGAGCACCACTTTTTCATCACCTTTCTGACAAACGCGCCCGGCGTTCGCATTTCCGCCCAGCTCCGGGAGAAATATGCAGAACAGATGACGATTGTTGTCCAGCATCAATTCTGGGACATGAAAGTCACGGAAAGCTATTTTGAAATCACCCTGTCATTCTCCGACAAGGCTGAAAAACTGCATGTCCCCTTTGCCGCTATTCGCGGTTTTTATGACCCATCCGTCAATTTCGAGCTCGAATTTGACGCAGCGATTGCCGACAATGAAGATGTGGCGCCCGCCGAGATTGCAGAAATCGTTCCAGAGGATGCGACGACCGGTGAGACAAACAGCAACACGGCTGCCGGGAAAACCAGGTCGACACCAAAGATCAGAAAAGCTGATGAGCCCGATGCGACCGAGCAGGACGTAGCGACCAGCGATACGGATGAGGATGACAAGTCCGGTGCCCAGGTTGTCTCGCTGGATGCCTTTCGGAAGAAAAGCTGAATGTGTGCCGAACCGGTCAATTTGCGCCAGTTCCGCAAACGCGCTGTTCGGCAGGAAAAGGACAAGTTGGCACAGGCGAACCGCATTGCCTATGGTCGCACCAAGGCAGAAAAATCGCTGACTGACGCCCTCAATCTGAAAGACGCAAAAGCCCATGAGCAGCAGCGTCTGGACAATGGCGAGCCTGACCATAAAAGCGACCCGGCGTCACGCACTCCAAAATGATCTCCAAACATTCCATCACGATTCGCGGTCACCGAACCAGCTTTTCGCTGGAGGACGCCTTTTGGCAGGAATTGCGCACCATCGCACAGGCACAGCAAAAACCGCTGGCTTCACTTGTCACTGAAATCGATGAACACCGCGACCCCGACGACAATCTGTCGTCTGCGGTCCGTCTCTATATTTTGCGCTGGCTGAAAAGCAGGTAGCGCCTTCAAAAGGTGACCATTCAAGACGACCAGGCCGAATGAGAGCGGCTTACAAAGACAAGGGCACACAGCCCATGTATTTGCTGGAACGCCAGACAAGCTTCAATTGTTCAAAGCATCGAAATTGATCGTCGGCAATGTATCGCCGGTTTGTGTGCCGCGCTCCTTTGGAAGCGGCAATCTGATGACGCTGCCGTTGGAACCTGTATTGCCATTGGGTGCGATTGGCGGGGTTGCATTCGGTTGTTCCACCTGATCTTGCTCGCCTGCCCTGCTTACAGCCTCCTCGAGCTGGCGTAGAAAATCATCTTCATCACCCGGCCTGCGCGGCCTCTGGCGGACAAGTGAGTTGGCATAGGCCTGTGCAGCGCGCTGCTGGTCCGCAATCAGGCGTTTCATTCTATTTTCTTCTCTGGCTTTTCGTTCGGCTTCCCGAGCCTCTAGAGCTGCTTCTTCAGCAGCCAGTCTTGCGGCCCGTTGCGCCTCTGCGCGGGCAGCCATTTCCTGCTGAAGACGCAGTTTTTCATAGGCGGCCCGCTCTTCTTCCCGACGTTTTCGTTCCGCCGCGGCCTCGCGGCGGGTGCGATCCTGCTGGACCGCCAGTGAAGCCTCACGGCGCATACGCTGATTTTCAAGCACGATGGCCTGCAGGATCTCGACACGCCGCCGCTCCCTTTCATAGGCCCTCATGGACAGGTAGTTGTTCAATTCCGTCACATCCAGCGTGCGCGCCGGATCGGCAATCGGCCCCACAAATATCAACCCGAGCGCAGGAGCCGACCCGCTCAAAGCATCTTCCTCCGCATCAAACTCGAGGTCAAAACGTGCATTGACGGCTTCATCCACCAGATCGATACGCACGCCTCCGCGAACCGAGGCACCAGCATCTTCAAGCACAATATTGGGCATGCGGATGGTTCCGGCCGCCATGGTGAAGGGTACGGTCAGCGCATCGGCATAAAAACTGCCATTTGACAAAATGCGTGCCGTCATTTCCGATACGCTGTCATTATTCAGAGCAAAGCTTTCATCATCTGAGGCGCTCAGTATTTGTGGCAGGGATTCATTCTCCAGCCCTTCGATCTCCAATCCCCTGGTTTCCAGAATGCCCGACCCGGTCAGCGAAGCGATGATTGCGCGCATGGATTTTCCGGCACCCTCGAATGAGGCGGAAAGATCAAGATCGCCTGCAGCAATGGCAAAGCCATCCCGCTTCCAGACCATGGTTTGCAGGTCGGCATCCTTGAGCTGGAGTTGCCCCGACCAAAGCGCCGTTGCATCACGGTTTGCCAGTGCAATATGCCCCGCAAGATCACCGCCGAACCATTCTGCCACAAGGTTTCGCCATTGCAGTTCATTGTCTTTCAGGACCAGTTTGCCGGACAGGTTTCGTGCATCCGGAGCGACATGGAACCGCGCGCTGCTGGCTTTGACATCGACATCCAGTTCCAGACCGCCCTGCAGCGGCTGCAAAAACTCCACCTCACTCCAGCCCGTTTGCGATGACAGCACTGTGCCGGCCCCCAGCATTGCTTCACCCAGCCACGCCATATCGACCTGGGAAACGTCGATGGAGCCACTGATCGCGGCAATATCGGAACCGCGCGCCAGAGAAAGGTCTCCCGAGAACGTAACATCACCCGCATAACCGCTCATGCCGCTCAATGTGTAGTGTTCGGCATCGGTTGATATGTCAGCTTCGAATTTCGCCGGAAGCCCGAACCCGAGATCGATGAGATTGATGCCGTTCATCGACAAATAGGGTGAAAGGTCCTGAGACTCCAGATCCAGCTTGAAATGTCCCTGCAGTGCCCGGTTTTCATCCTGACGACCGGAGCCACGTGCGGAAAACTCTGTATCCGGCGCTTTGTAGACGATCGAAAATCCGACGTCTTCGGCCGGAATGCCTTCAATATTGACGTCAAGCTTAGCCGGTCCGCTCAGGTCAACCGGCAGGCTTTTGATACCCATCTGTTCGAGCAGGTCGCCGGGTGAATTGTTGGTGACATCACCTTTCAGAGATATCGTGGACGTATCGAGCGGCGCAAGCGCATCGGGTCGTTCCAAAGTCAGCGAAAATCGACTGCCGCCGGTTCGTCCCTTGACTGTTGCGTTCAGTTTTGTCTGGCCTTGCTTGCCGGGCGAAAACCGTGATTTGATGTCCATATTCGTTTCATCAAACAGGACGGCATTGTCACGCAATTGGTTGAGCAAAGGATGATCACCAGCCAATTCTGACAAAAGCGCCAGCGCCGGACCGCTGCGTTCACTCATGACCGTGATGTCGACATCGCCGCGAGGCCCGTCAAAGATGCTTTCAAGATGGCCCACACTGGTAATCGACGCACCGCTCAGGTCGTTTACCGTGAACTGATCAATATCCAGCGTTCCCCCCTTGAGCCGCACATTCAGTTTCGCATCCCGCGCTGTGACACCCAAACCCGAGAACCGCCCGGCACTCAGGCGCGCATCCACATCATGCCCGGCCAGCCTGTTTGCCTGTCCGTCACCGATCACCAGACCGACAAATGCTTTCAACGCATCCGCATCAACCTCCGCGCCCTCAAGTTCAACAAACAATGACGGCCTGCCCTGAATAGGCACGCTGCGTTCCAGACGGCCTTTCAAAAAGGCCGTACCCACGGCAATTTCAAGCGCATCAAACCGTTGCAGCCGGGTCGAAAGGTCAACCTGGGCCGACATGCCGGCCGCTTCCAGCCTGCGAATGGCCGGATCAACGCTGCTGGTCAGCCAGGAGGCGAATCCCGAGGGCTGCCTGGAGGCAACCGTCACCGTTCCTGAAAAACCGAATTCGGCACCCACACCCAGAAGGCCCTGTGCCTCAAACAGGGTTCGGCCGGGAAGTTTGGCTTCCAGTCGCTTGATCTCCCATGCCGGGCCCTTCGGCTGCGCATCAATCACCACATCGCGCACCGTCGTATCCCCGGTAACAATTGCCGGCAGCCCAATGGCCACCTTTCCGGGCATTTGCGGTACCGGCAGCGCCGAAAGCAACCTGCGGATCGAAGCCAGGCGTTGTTCCAGCGACTGATATCTGCCATCTACCTGCGCGCCGTCTTCATCCGAATCCATGCGGCTCATGTTCAGCTGCTGGCCGTCTGCAATCAGCAGAAATTCCGGGTTCCGGCCCGTATCAAAGGTCGCTTCACCGGAGATAATATACGGGTCATTCGCCGAGCCGGTTTCAAGCCGGTAGTCGTCAATCCGCAACCGCTCATTATCAACTTCAAACACCCCCTGGGCTTTAACGTAGGTTGCCGGTTTGCGTCGGCTGCCCTTGATGACAGTTCCGCTTTTGGGTGGAGAGGGGTTGAGCGCCTGTACGGTAAAATTGCCCTTGTATTGGGGTTTCAGTTTTTCGATGCGGGCATCCCCATCCATTTCGATGGAAAATGGCAGTGAGTCGGGCTGAAGGCGCGCTCTCAGACGAATGCTGCCATCGTCATGCGGCGCACCGGCAGTGATCGAAAAACCGCCCTTGTGGTCATTCAGGTCAGCCGTTCCCTCCATATGCCAGGGTCCCATAATGGACTTGGCTGACATATTCATATCAAGAGACCTCAAAAGGTGCTCGCGGCCATTTTGATCATCGACAATCAACACCTGACCGTCTGTAACCGTGATGTTTTCAAGAACCAGCGGCGTTTCGCTCAAGACCTTGTCGTTTCTCAACGCCCAATCGAGCGCGCCATCCGTTGAGAGGCGAACTGTGACCGTCGGTTTTTCGATGCGCATGTCGAAAATCAGAATTTCGCCACTGAGAAAGGGCGCAAGTTCCGCATCCATTGAAAACCGTTCAATGGCCATCATGGGTTCGCCATGGCGCCCCTCACCGACCACCACGTCTTCGAATGTCACGGAAGGGAAAGGCAGCAATCGCGCGTCTGCGCGCCCCAGAACACTGACCTTCTGCCCGAGTATTCGGCCCGCTTCCCGTTCGAAATCATGTCGATAACTCGACCAGTCGACAAAATACGGCCCGATCAGTGCGGCAAAAAGCACCAATACCAGCAGCCCACCAAAAAAAACGAACAACCGAACCAGGGTTCAAACCTCTTAAATACACATGACCTTTTAACGTTGCACAGCATCCCCGGAATGGCCGATGGCACCCCCCGGGCTGATGCAACAATATGTACACTATACAGCTATTGAGGCATCGTCATGACAAATCCCCGCGAGCAGGGCAATTGGTAGCATATTGGCAAGACACCTCAGGTCTCATGTCATGGAGAATATCTTGCCAGGATTCATGATATTGTCGGGATCAAAGGCACGCTTGATTGAACGCATCAGATCGATCTCGCAGCCATATTCCTCCTGCAACGTCGACTGTTTGCCCTGACCGATGCCATGTTCACCGCTGCAGGTGCCTTCCATGGCAAGGGCGCGTGAACTCAAGCGCCTTGTAAATGCTTCAGCCTGTTCGATCTCCTGCTTGCTGCTCTCATCAAACAACATGGTCACATGGAAATTGCCGTCGCCGACATGACCGACAATGGGTGCCAGGAAACCATGTTCAGCAATGTCTTCCTGTGTTTCATGAATACATTCGGCCAGCCGCGATATCGGTACGCAAACATCCGTTGCAAAACAGGATGCGCCCGGCCTGAGGGTCAATCCGGCCCAATAGGCATCATGACGGGCTTTCCACAATTTGTTGCGCTCTTCCTGTTCTGTCGCCCAGATAAAATCTCCCCCGCCCAATTCACCGGCAATTTCGCCAAACAGGCCCGCCTGCTCGGCGGCAAAATCGTCCGTGCCGTGAAACTCGACAAACAAGGCCGGCCCCTCAGGATAATTCAGTCCGGAATATTGATTGGTTGCCTTCATGGCCAAGGCGTCGAGCAACTCTATCCGCGCCACCGGAATGCCCATCTGAATGGTCATGATGACAGCATTGACAGCGGCATCGACACTTGGAAAAGGACACACACCCGCTGCAATGCATGCGGGGATCCCATAGAGTTTCAAAGTAATGGAGGTGAGAATGCCCAGCGTGCCTTCCGAACCGACAAACAGACGCGTCAGATCATAACCTGTGGACGATTTTCGTGCTCTTGTTCCGGTATTGATCTGCCGTCCATCGGCCGTAACGGCTGTCAGCGACAGAACATTGTCTTTCATCGTACCATAGCGCACTGCGTTGGTGCCTGATGCACGCGTCGCAGTCATGCCGCCGATGGACGCATTGGCGCCTGGATCAATGGGAAAGAACAGGCCCGTGTCACGCAGGTATTTGTTGAGATCTTCACGTGTCACGCCCGGTTCGACGACGCAATCGAGATCTTCTGCATTGACCTTCAAAATGCGGTTCATGCGGGATGTATCGACGCTGATCCCGCCATTCGGCGCATTGACATGGCCCTCCAGTGAAGTGCCTGTTCCAAACGCAATCATCGGAACCTTGTGCGCGGCGCAGACCTGGACAATTTCCTGAACTTCGTCAGCATTTTCCGGAAAGACCACAGCGTCCGGAATCTGCGACGGAATATAGGTTGTTGTATGGGCGTGTTGTTCACGCAACGCTGTTCCGGTACTGAAACGTTCACCGAACCTTTGTTTCAAAATACCGATGGCTGCGCCAATACCCTCTTCATTGCGCGCACCAGCGACAACATCAGACAATGCCATTTATCACAAACTCCCATTTTGATTCCCGGCAGGATGCCCCTTGTCGCGACGGATTGAAAGGGTAATGTGTCGCAGAAAGCCAGGTGAATATGTTCACAGATTGAATACCAGCCAGACGGAGACCGCAATGCCCCATACAGCGCCTTTCATGGCGCCACCAGCAGATATAGAATCGGCATGGATTGATTATAATGGTCATTTGAACATGGCCTATTACAACGTCCTTTTCGACCGTGGCGCTGATCGGGCATTCGAAACCTTTGGCCTGACGGAAAACTACGTGAAAGAACAGGGTTTGAGTTTTTTCGTGGCCGAGGTTCATGTCTGCTATCTGCGTGAATTGCATCTGGGCGACACGGTTCAGGCCAGCTTTCAATTGCTCGACTTCGATGAAAAGCGGTTGCATGTCTATCACGAATTGCTGCATTCAGACGGCTGGGTCGCCGCCACATGCGAAACATTGTATCTCCACATTGATGCTTCCGGTCCGAAGGTTGCTGCGATTCCACCGCCCATGGCTGAAATGATCAAGGCCATGTATGATTCCCATAAGACCCTTGCCTGGCCTGAAAGGGCCGGTCGACAGATCAAGATCAAGGGAAACAAAAAACCAGCGCCATGATCCCTGATTTCATCCGCACCCTGCCAACCAATATCCGTTTGTGGGTTGCTCCGAACATCCGGGCCTTTCTGGGTGATCAACAGCCACGCCTTTGGCTGATGTCCCTGTTTGTCGGAATCGCTGTAACGATCGCGGCAATCCTGTTTCGCGAACTCATTGGTCTGGTGCAGATGCCCTGGCTTAAAGACAGCAGCGAGCGCATCATTTCAGCTGCCCGCGACACCCATTGGCTCTATATTTTCCTTGCTCCCGTTTGCGGTGGGCTGGTGGTCGGCATCATGCTGCAGACGCTGATGCCGCAAAGACGCACGCTGGCCGTTGCGGACGTCATTGAAGCACGCGCACTGACGGGCCGCAAACTGGGTTTGCGCGAGGGTTTTACCTCTCTCATTGTCACAGCCATATCGCTGGGATCGGGAGCCAGCGCCGGGCGTGAAGGACCGATCATTCATTTTGGCGCCACCCTTGCCAGCAGCTTAGCCAATTTTTCCGGACTGCCTGAATGGTCAAAGCGCACGTTGCTGGGCGCCGGTGTCGCTGCCGCCATTTCAGCCAGTTTCAACGCGCCACTGGCCGGCGTTCTTTTTGCACATGAAGTGATACTGGGACATTTTGCTCTGCGGGCATTCGTGCCCATTGTCATTGCGTCCAGCGGTGCCGCCATCATCTCACGCGCCTGGTTCGGAGAGGCTGCAGCCTTTCTCGTGCCCGAATACAGCATTGCGTCCTATTGGGAATTTCCAGCCTTCGCGCTGCTCGGGCTTGTTTCAGCCATCGTCGCCATTGCCTTCCAGTTTTCGCTGTTTTCAGCCGATTTTCTATCCCGCAAGATCACCATGCCGCTTTGGCTGCGTCCGGTCCTCGGCGGCGTGGCCGTCGGCGGCATCGGCGTTTTTCTACCCCAGGTGCTGGGTGTGGGATATGAAGCAACCGATCTGGCGCTTTGGGGCAGCCTGCCGCTCTCACTGATGCTTATCCTGATTGTCGCCAAGACCCTTGCAACAGCCATCACATTGGCATCGCGATTCGGCGGCGGGGTATTTTCTCCCGCCCTGTATCTCGGCGCGATGACCGGTGGCGCCTTCGGCATCATGGCAGCAGCCGTTTTACCCGCACTCGCCTCCAGCCAGGCGCTCTATTCGATCCTCGGCATGGGGGCGGTTGCCGGCGCAGTCCTTGGCGCGCCGATCTCCACCACGCTCATTGTCTTCGAACTGACCGGCGGCTATGAGCTGTCCATCGCCCTGCTGCTGACGGTTGCCATAGCCTATGGCGTCAACCAGGCGATCCATGGCCACTCCTATTTCCATTGGCAATTGGAAATGCGCGGGATATTTGTGCAGGCAGGTCCGCATCGCGCTGTTGTCCGAAATGCCAGGGTGATGGATTTCATGACACCACCCGACCCGGAAATCGAACCGGAAGCCTTTGAACCGGAACCTGGAAATTCCAGCCTGCGACCGACCGACACACTGGATACGGCATTGAGAACCTTTGATGCAGGCGGGCACACGCGTTTGCCGGTGATCGATGAGGTCGACGGCACGAAAATCATCGCCTGGGCTGAACAGGTCAAGGCTCTTGCCTATTTCAACAAGCGTCTTATTGATGCTTCTGAAGAAGAGCACCGATAAAACCATACCGAACGAAGCCCCTTCGCACTCCTGCACCGCCTGCCCGCTGCGCCGCCCTGCTCCGCACAATGCTTGCGGTCAAGTGATCAGGTCCAGATGCATAGGGCGATATCAGCCGGTTTTGCGCCATCAAATGGTTCCATTTGGTTTGAAAACGCTCTAACAGGGGGAAAACGAGGATACGATGGCAGAATTCATTTCCGATACAGTGTTCAAGCGCGATGTTTTTTCTGAAACACGTGCCGGCCACTTTGACGACAACCCGGAAACCCGGGTGGCGCGACGCATTGTTACAGCGTCCCCCCTGTGGTCACGGCCACTCGCCTGGATTCTCGCCAAAAGAGAAATTCGCGCCCTGCATGCTGTCGCCGGAATTGAGGGAACGCCGCTCATCATCAAGGTCGATGCAGATGGATTGTTTCGCAGTTGGACAGATGGAACTCCCCTGCATCTGGCTCGGCCGGACAAGGTCGAATGGTACAAGGACGCGCGGCGCATTCTGCGCGACATGCGTCGGCGCGGCATTACCCATAATGATCTGGCCAAGCCGCAAAACTGGCTGATGTTGCCCGACGGCAAAGCCGCTGTCATTGATTTCCAGCTTGCGACCTGCCACCGCCGCAGGGGCCGTCTCTTCACCCTGATGGCCTATGAAGACCTGCGCCATTGCCTCAAACAGAAACGCGCCTTTGCACCTGACCTGATGACCGCCACGGAAACGCGCGTTCTGGCACGTAAATCACTGCCTTCCCGCATTTGGATGGCCACCGGCAAGAAGGTCTACAATCTGATTACCCGTGGCCTGTTTTCCTGGTCCGACGGCGAAGGAACCGGAGACCGGATTGACCGCGAAGGACCGGCGATCGTGAAAGCCCTGCATTCCGAACCGACCATTCGCGACATTGCCCTGGCGCTCTATCCCCTGCCGCGCAAAGGTGTGGGTATCTACGCTTTTGTCGAAACCGACCAGCCGACACTCGACATCGCGCAACTCAATGATGCGGTCCATGCCTACGATCAGGACGCTCAAATTGATCTGGCGCAACCGGTTCACGCCATCCCCCGCAGGCAAAACGGTGACGTGCGTGACGACATACTTCGACTGATCGCCATGAACCAGATTACCGAGCTGGATGATGTTCTCAGGCGAGAACCGGAGCTTGCACCCACCATACGGGCCATTGTTGACGGGCGGTTGAACTGGACGGACCGACGTATTTCCAGTCTGGAAAAATAGGTTCAGCCTCTTTTAAGACCAGACTTGCAAACCCACAGTATATCCGTGAAGATATCTGCGGATTTGATCTGGATTAATGCAGACAATCCATCAGCGGCGAAGATCATGGCCCAAGCGGCATGTGCCCAACGGGTCATATCGTGCACAGGATGGAACACGCCATGTACAATTTTGCCAGACTTCGCGAACAAATGGTTTTACAGCAGATCCTCGCGCGGGGCGTGCGGGATCAACGTGTTCTTGACGCCATGGGAAAAGTGCCGCGGGAAAAATTCGTTCCCAACCATCTGCAGCTGTCTGCCTATGACGACCGTCCCCTGCCGATTGCCGAAGGACAGACGTTCTCGCAACCCTATGTGATTGCCTACATGATCGAAGCGCTGGCGCTTCAAGGTGGCGAACGGGTTCTCGTCATCGGCGTCGGATCCGGATACGCAACGGCCGTGCTCGCCGAGATTGCCGGCGAAGTCTATGCCATGGAGCATATCGGCCAACTGGCTGAGATAGCAGCATCACATCTGATGGATGCGGGTTATGAAAATGCCCATATCATGCATGCCGACGGCACCAGAGGATGGCTGGATGAAGCGCCCTTCGATGCCATCCTGGTTGCCGATGCCGTGCCATCCATTCCTGAATCGCTCAAGAGCCAACTTGCAACGAAGGGCCGCATGGTCGTGCCGGTCGGAAGCAACATGCGGGCGCAGGAACTTGTCTGCCTGACCCGCGAGAAAAATGGCCAATTTTCAACTGAAGACTTGGCAGACATGCGTTTTGTGCCCCCGATAGGCGAAAACGGATGGAAAGAAGAAGCAACCGAAACGGCGACGTCGCGTGCACGCGTGATTTTGAAAAAACCGCAGATCAATCAAACCCTGCCCGGCCTGATATCCAGATACGCAGAAGAATTCGACACCGTCGAGAACGCTGATTTGCAACCGCTGATGGACCGCATTGGGGAACGCCGGCTGGTGCTGATCGGTGAAGCAAGCCATGGCACATCAGAATTTTACCGCATGCGAGCCCGCATCACCCAACGTCTTATTGAGGAAAAAGGCTTTAACGTCATCGCGGTCGAAGCGGATTGGCCCGATGCAGCCCGCATAGACAATCATGTCCGCCACCGTGAAACGGACACATCCGGGTGGGAGGCTTTTGGACGGTTCCCGACATGGATGTGGCGCAATGAGGAGGTGGGCGCATTTGTCGACTGGCTGTACGCCCATAACAGCAGCAAACCCTATGAACTCAGAACCGCCTTTTACGGCCTTGATCTTTACAGTCTCTACCAGTCGACCCGCGCAATCATCACATATCTGGAAGATGTAGACCCGGAAATGGCAGCCGTTGCCAGGCAGCGTTACGGTTGTCTCAGTCCATGGGAAGCCGATCCTGCAGCCTATGGGCATGCGGCATTGAAAGGCAGCTATCGCAACTGCGAAAATGATGTCGCCCACATGTTGATTGAGCTGCACAGAAACCGGCAGGATTATATGCAGCATGATGGCGAGCGGTTTCTGGATGCCTCCCAGAACGCCCGCATCATTGCCAATGCAGAGCGCTATTACCGCATCATGTACTATGGATCGCGCGCTTCATGGAATCTGCGCGACAGCCATATGTTCCAGACGCTGCAAAACATCCTGGAGTTTCATGGTCCCTCTTCCAAAGCAGTGATCTGGGCGCATAATTCCCATATCGGCGACGCCTCCGCGACAGAAATGTCGGCACGGGGAGAACACAATATCGGTGAACTTTGCCGCCAGACCTATGGAGGGCAATCCTATCGCATTGGATTTGGCACCGATCACGGAACCGTCGCAGCAGCATCCTCCTGGGATGGCCCGATGGAAATCAAGCAGGTGCGACCGGCCCATCCGCAGAGCTATGAGAAGCTTTTTCACATGACCAACAAAAAGGGTCTGATTCTGCCGCTCAGGGCCGGACACGAAGTGGATTTGACTGCAGGCCTTTCCAGACCACGGCTGGAACGCGCCATTGGCGTGATCTATCGGCCGGAAACTGAAATTTCCAGCCACTATTTCGAGGCTGACTTGCCGGGGCAATTCAACGAATACATCTGGATCGACGAAACCAGCGCAATTGCGCCGCTGCCTGCCGGACAGATAGAGGGCATGCCGGACACCTATCCGTTTGGCATCTGAGCGACTCCGTTTGGCATCTGAGCGACCGGCACCGATCTTTGTTTGCGGACTATACCTCCCGCTCGATCTCGGTGATAAAGCGTTTTGCGTCTGCTTGCGTTGCAAATACGCGTCCATCGGCAAAGCAATGACCATCACCCGCCACAAGAATTTCCGTTTCATGATAGTTCAGCGTGACCAGGTCCGTGGACTTGGCAAGCTGATCACTATTGTAATGTGCCTGAAGGTCATCTGCATGATCGGAAACACCATGCACATGAACATCCTGCCCGCTATGGCGTGACAGAATCTCCACAGCCCGCTTTTCATGCTCTGCATCACGGGTACGCACCCAAAGCAGAAGTCCACCATGTTCCAGCTGATCGTTGAGATAATCTGCATGTTTCTTGCCAAGGAGACCCGCGAAGATACTGCCGATCGCAGCCCCGCCGCCGCCGCCCAGAACAGCCGCAGAATGGCCGCGCCGATGGCACCGCCTGATGCAACGACGGGCGCGAATCCGATAAAGGCCCCCAGGTACATCAAACCACCGATTGCCGCGCCCTCGCCTTCAACGATGGATTCCTTTGCGACATAAGCGGTGACAGGTACTGTCGGATCATCCTCAAGGTCGCGGGTCGACGTAAAAGAGTGCCCCAGTTTCTGCTCAACGGCCTCAGTGCCGGCCAGCAGGCTGATTTCTGCGCGGGCAAAACCCGATGACAGCAATTCCTCAATTGCCCCTTCCAGATCTTCAGACTTCGAGAAGGCGGCCACGGCCTCACGCACTTGTTGCTTCGTATTCATCGGCATCTCCAATTTTGCTCGGATTACCGGTAAACCAACGCCAGGGATGCCACATTGATCAAGGTCAAAAGCAGGTAAATCCCCGGTTCCATATCCTAATGCTGCTCCCCGGACCGCTCTGTGCACCGTCTGCCTGGAGCAAATCTGGCACATTCGCAGCAATCATAACCGGTTCACACCATGCGGGCAGATGAACGATACAGGAACAAAAGCGTGGTCTTGGCCACAAGGTTGCTGGTCTTTCGTGCCCGAATCACTACATTGGAAGGCATGGTCAACCCAGAAGATGACATTCCGTTTTTCGGAGACAATGAAGAGCCGGTTCAAATGGCGACAGCAGGCGGTGGCATTGCTGCGCGTGCACTTGCTGCTCGTAATCGCCATAGCGAACCAGCCACCTATCTGAACGGGCTCAATCCCGAGCAGAAACGGGCCGTCGAAACAATCGATGGACCAGTACTCGTGCTGGCCGGTGCGGGCACCGGAAAGACCCGTGTCCTGACCACCCGCATCGCCCATATATTGGCCGTCGGCAAAGCCTATCCAAGCCAGATCCTGTCCGTTACCTTTACCAACAAGGCGGCGCGGGAAATGAAGCAGCGCATTGGCGTTCTTGTCGGCGGAGCGGTTGAAGGGATGCCCTGGCTGGGCACCTTCCATTCCATTGGCGTGAAAATATTGCGCCGTCATGCCGAACTGGTCGGTTTGCGTTCAGACTTCACCATCCTCGATACGGATGACCAGATCAGGCTTTTGAAGCAGCTTATCAAGGCCGAGGGACTGGATGACAAACGCTGGCCCGCCCGCCAGTTTGCAATGATGATCGATGGCTGGAAGAACAAGGGGCTGGGCCCTGTCGACATTCCGGAAGGTGACGCCCGAGCCTTTGCCAATGGCAAGGGGCGGCAACTCTATGAGGCCTATCAAAACCGCCTGAAAACACTCAATGCCGCGGATTTTGGTGATCTTCTTTGCCACCCGATCCGCATTTTCCGTACCCATCCGGATGTCCTGAAGGAATATCACAAGAAATTCCGCTACATTCTCGTCGATGAGTATCAGGATACCAATACAGCACAATACATGTGGCTGCGGCTGATTGCGCAAGGCTCGCACAATGTCTGTTGCGTCGGCGACGACGACCAGTCCATCTATGGTTGGCGCGGCGCGGAAGTGGATAATATCCTGCGCTTCGAAAAGGATTTCCCCGGGGCGGCCGTCATCCGGCTGGAGCGCAATTACCGCTCAACGGCGCATATTCTGGGTGCCGCTGCCCATCTGATTTCCCACAATGAGGGACGGCTGGGAAAAACCCTCTATACGGAACTGGCCGATGATGAACACGACAAGGTCATTGTGCATGCTGCCTGGGATTCTGAAGAAGAAGCCCGCGCCCTGGGTGAGGAAATCGAGCAGAGCCAAAGGCGCGGCCACAAGCTGAACGACATGGCCATTTTGGTGCGCGCCTCCTTTCAGATGCGCGAATTTGAGGAACGTTTCCTGACGCTTGGTCTGAATTATCGCGTCATCGGCGGCCCACGCTTCTATGAGCGGCTCGAAATCCGCGATGCCATGGCCTATTTGCGGGTGGTCTGTCAGCCGGCCGATGATCTTGCTCTCGAGCGCATCATCAACACGCCCAAGCGTGGCCTTGGTGAGGCAGCAATTCGCCAGGTTCATGACTATGCCCGGGCACGCGACATTCCGATGCTGCAGGCGGCTGGCGATCTGATCATGACGGAAGAAATGAAGCCCCGTCCGCGCAAGTCACTGACCGATGTCGTTGAAAACTTCAGACGCTGGTCATCGCTGCTGGAAACCATGCCACATACGGAACTCGCCGGGCAGATCCTCGACGAAAGCGGCTATATGGCCATGTGGCAGAACGACCGCTCGGCCGATGCACCGGGACGGCTCGACAATCTTCAGGAACTGATCCGTTCCATGGAGGATTACGAATCCATGCGCGCTTTCCTTGAGCATGTCAGTCTTGTCATGGACACGGACCGCAACGAGAACCTGGATGCGGTCTCTATCATGACCCTGCATTCGGCCAAGGGACTGGAATTCGAGACCGTGTTCCTGCCCGGCTGGGAAGAAGGACTGTTTCCCCATCAGCGTGCACTGGATGAGGGCGGGCGCTCTGCCCTGGAGGAGGAACGGCGACTGGCCTATGTCGGCCTGACCCGCGCCAAGGTCAACTGCCACATCTGGTTTGTGTCCAATCGACGCATTCACGGCATGTGGCAATCGACCATACCGTCCAGGTTCCTCGACGAATTGCCCTCCGAACATGCCGACGTGGCAGAACCGGAATCCTCCTATGGCGGATACGGCACCTCCAGCGTTGGCGGTGGCTATGGCGCGTCCCGCTTCGACAAGGCCGAGCCTTTTTCCGGCAGTTACGACACGCCGGGCTGGCGCAGGGCACAGGCCAATCGCAATGATGCGACGCGGCAGAACTGGGGATCACGCTCCGGACATGCTGTTGAACGGGTCGGCTACGGTGAAACCGATTCCGGCTTTGGCGCCGGGCGAACATCAGTCAAAAGCCCGGTGATCGACGGCGAACTGGTGGCAAAATCTGTCGCAGACGAGCCATCGTCCTTCACCATCGGCGACCGGGTTTTTCACATGAAGTTCGGCAATGGCAATGTAGCGGGAATAGAAGGCAACAAGCTGACGATCGATTTTGACAAGGCCGGGCAAAAACGCGTTCTCGACAATTTCGTCGACAAAAAGCAATGATACGACCGGTTTTCGCTTAGCCTGTAATCGATTTTTTTCCGTATCGACAAAACCGTCATAAAAGCGCAGCCTTGCTGGACGCATATGGGCACTCATATTACACTGTTTGTCAGGACATCCGGCAGGACTCCCGGCAGATGAGGCACATAGGGTCTGGAACCGAATCCGGCAGGTTTGTGACGGATTGCAGCAAGGAGAAAATCATGAAAAATCGTTCAGGCCGCGCGCTTAACCGCCGCGATTTTCTGGCAGGAACCGCGGCCATCGGCTCGCTGGCGCTGCTCCACCCCTATTCGGCATTTGCATCCGACAATCAGGCGCACCTGCGTTTGATGGAGACGACGGATCTGCACGTGCACGTGTTCCCCTATGATTATTATGCCGACCGTCCGTCGGATGCCGTCGGTCTTGCACGCACTGCAAAGCTCATTCAAAGCTTCCGTGATGAGGCAACAAACGCCCTGCTTGTCGACAATGGCGACTTTCTGCAGGGCAATCCGATGGGTGATTATATTGCCTATGAACGCGGCATGAAGGATGGCGACATGCATCCGATCATCCAGGCAATGAATACGCTTGGCTATGAGGCCTCGACGCTCGGCAATCACGAATTCAACTATGGTCTCGACTTCCTGCTCAAGACCATCAACGGTGCCAATTTTCCGGTCGTCTCGGCCAATGTTACCAAGGGTGCTCTGGCTGCCAGTCCGCGCGATGATGAATTGTTCCTCAAGCCCTATGTGATTGTCGACAAGATGATCAAGGATGGAGCAGGCAACGAGCACCCGATCCGCATCGGCCTTATCGGCTTTGTGCCGCCACAGATCATGACCTGGGACCGGCGCCATCTGGAAGGCAATGCCAATACGCGCGGCATTGTTGAAACCGCCAGGGCCTGGGTGCCTGAAATGAAGGAAGCCGGCGCTGACCTTATCATTGCCCTTTCACACTCGGGCATTGATGCATCACAGCACAGCGAAGGCATGGAGAATGCCTCCCTGCATCTGGCAGGTGTCGACGGGATAGATGCGCTCTTCACCGGGCATCACCATCTGGTTTTCCCCGGACCAAAATATGCCGAATTGCCAGGTATCGATGCCGAAAAGGGCACCCTGTTTGGCAAGCCGGCCGCCATGGGCGGTTTCTGGGGCTCCCATCTGGGCATTATCGATCTGATGCTGGAGCGCGACGGAAACACATGGAAGATTGCCGGTTTCACAACGGCTGCTCCCTCCATTTACGAACGTGACGGACGCAAGATCGTGCCGCTTGTCGAAAGCGATCAAGACATTCTGGCTTCGGTGACGAAGGAACATGAAGATACGCTTGCCTATGTGCGCCGGGCTGTCGGCAAGACCTCCGCGCCGCTGCATTCCTATTTTGCCCTGGTCGCCGACGATCCATCGGTTCAGATCGTCAGCCAGGCACAGACCTGGTACATCGACCAGATGATGAAAGGCACACAGTGGGAAGGCCTGCCGATCCTCTCGGCGGCGGCTCCCTTCAAGGCGGGTGGCAGAGGCGGTCCTGACTACTATACCGATGTCGCGCCCGGCGACGTGGCGATCAAGAATGTGTCTGACCTCTACCTCTATCCCAACACCGTTCGGGCCGTTGAAATCACCGGTGCGCAGGTCAGGGAATGGCTGGAACGCTCCGCCGGAATTTTCAACAGGATTGAACCCGGCAAACCCGATCAGATTCTCATCAACAATGAGTTTCCATCCTACAACTTTGATGTGATCGATGGCGTGACCTACCAGATCGACCTGACACAACCGTCCAAATACGACCAGAAGGGCGGCGTGCTCGATGCCAGCGCAAACCGTATCGTTGACTTGAAGTACAACGGAAAACCGATTGATCCGAATCAGAAATTCGTTGTCGCAACCAACAATTATCGCGCCGGCGGCGGTGGGAATTTCCCGGACATTGATGATTCTGTGGTCATCTTTGTGGCGCCCGACACCAATCGCGATGTGATCGTGCGCTACATAGTCGACAAGGGCACCATCAACCCTTCAGCGGACGGCAACTGGTCCTTCAAACCCATTGAGGGTGCGAGCGTTGTTTTTGACACCGGACCAAAGGCCAAGGCCTTCATGAAAGACGTCAAGGGCGTCACGATTGAAGCGGCCGGAGATGGCGAAGAGGGCTTCGCAAAATACCGGATCACCATGTAGTTCGGGCACATCCGGCACAGGCGCACCCCACGGGGCAGCGCCTGTGTCTCGGTCTGCATCTAAACTGTGGAGAGGTTTGATACCGCCTGTCCTGACGCTCCCAACTGTGGTCATATTACCCCATGAAAATTCTGGTGACAGGCAGCGCAGGGCACCTCGGTGAGGCCATTGTTCGTACGTTGAAGGATGCGAACAGAGCGGTTGCAGGCGTCGATATCATTGCCTCCCCTTACACGGATTTTGTCGGCTCCATCACGCAGCGCGCCTTTGTCGAGAACTGCCTGGAAGAGGTTGATGCCGTCATTCACACAGCAACCTTGCACAAGCCGCATGTCGCCACCCATTCAAAACAGGATTTTATTGATACCAATATCTCCGGAACGCTGAACCTCCTTGAGGAATCGCAGAAAGCCGGCATTCGATCCTTCGCCTATACCAGCACCACCAGCGTCTTCGGAAATGCGCTGGTGCCGCCACCGGGAGAGCCAGCCGCCTGGATCACCGAGGACACCGCACCGCAGCCAAAAAACATCTATGGCATCACCAAACTGGCCAGCGAGCACCTTTGCGAACTGTTTGCCCGCAAACATGCTCTGCCGGTCACCGTGCTGCGAATTTCTCGTTTTTTTCCCGAAGAAGACGACAGCACGGCGATCCGCGCAGGCTATGCGGATGAAAACGCCAAGGCCAACGAGTTTCTGTTTCGCCGCGTCGATATCCATGATGCAGTCCAGGCGCACCTGGATGCCGTGGAAAGGCCGCCGAAAAAGGGCTTTGCCCGCTATATCATCAGCGCCACCACCCCGTTCACGAGGGATGACCTTGCAGAACTGCGCAGCGATGCTGCCAGCGTCTTGCGAAGACACATGCCGGCCTATGAAGCGGAATATGCGCGTCGGGGCTGGAAGATGTTTCCGCTGATAGACCGGGTCTATGTCAATGAAAAAGCCCGCGGGGAACTTGGCTGGAAACCCCTTCATGATTTCAGCTGGGTCCTGGAAAGCCTCAAGGCCGATAAACCAGTCCTCAGCGCAACGGCGCACAGCATTGGCAAAAAGGGGTATCACTCGGAGGTTTTTGAACAGGGTCCTTATCCTGTTGATGATCACTAGAGTATCCAAATTCAACTTTTCAAATTTCCAACACTGGACGGTGACCACCGGCCAACCCATTATGCGCGCAAGATGGACCATTATGGGCATTTGAATGTTCAGCTTCACGGATCGTGTGCGTGAGGCGCATGCAACGGAGGATATCATGACCGCAGGTTACCCAGGCACGACAAGAATTGCCCTGTTGATCGGTCTTTGTGCAGCGCTGGGATTGGCCCGGCCTGCCTTCGCACAACAGGCAACAGATGCAATAGCGCCCGAGATTGCCACCACCATATCCGAGCGCACCGCAGTGACGGCCTCAAAATACATGATTGCAACGGCCAATCCGCATGCATCAAAGGCCGGCTACGACATTCTCGCCAGAGGTGGCAACGCCATTGATGCCATGGTTGCAGTGCAGCTCGTGCTTGGCCTGGTGGAGCCCCAGTCCTCGGGTCTGGGGGGTGGCGCATTTCTGGTCTACTTTGATGCAGAAGGTGAAAGACTGACAACCTATGACGGGCGCGAAACAGCGCCGAGGGCTGCAAAGCCGACACTTTTTCTGGGTGAGGACGGAAAGCCGCTGAAGTTTTTTGACGCCGTTGTCGGCGGACGTTCGGTTGGCACACCGGGAACGGTGAAACTGCTTTTTGACACCCACAAGACCCATGGAAAACTCCCCTGGAACAGTCTGATGCAACCGGCGATCGATCTCGCCCGTGAGGGGTTTGAAGTCTCAGAGCGTCTGTTCAGCTCGATCAGTGCGGACCTGGAAAGACTGGGGGTCCACGATGCCACACGGAGCTATTTCATTGCGGGCGATGGCACACCGCATCCGCAGGGCACCCTGCTGAAGAACCCCGCCTACGCAAAAACCCTTCAGAAAATTGCTGACGGCGGAAGCAATGCATTCTATTCAGGCCCCATAGCCCAGGCCATGGTTGATGCCGTTCGCGGCGCCGGCGACAATCCCGGCGTTCTGGCGCTTGAGGATCTGGCGTCCTATCAGATTGTCGAACGCCCGCCGGTCTGTATCACCTATCGAACCTATGACGTATGCGGCATGGGACCGCCATCGTCCGGCGCGCTGACAGTGGGACAGATACTCGGCCTTCTGGAGCCCTTTGATATCGCCGCCGGCGGCCCGCAGAGCGTCCGCAACTGGCGGCTGATCGCAGATGCATCCCGCCTGGCCTTTGCCGACCGTGGCCGATACATGGCCGACAGCGATTTTGTGCCGATGCCCACCAGGGGCTTGCTGGATAAGGTCTACCTGGCCGATCGATCACGCCTGCTGGATGGCGCTGTCGCTTTGACCGGGGATCAGGTGACCCCGGGATCCCCACCCTGGGATCATGCGCGGTTGCAAGCTGATGATGAAAGCATCGAACTGCCCTCCACCAGCCATTTTTCCATCATCGATGGCCAGGGCAATGTCGTGTCGATGACCACCACGATCGAAAACAGCTTTGGTTCGCGGGTCATGACCAACGGCTTCCTGCTGAACAATGAGCTGACCGATTTCTCCTTTGCAACCCATCGCGATGGCATCCCCATTGCCAATCGCGTCGAGCCGGGAAAACGTCCGCGTTCCTCCATGTCTCCAACCATCATCATGAAGGACGGCAAGCCCTTCATGGCCATCGGTTCGCCCGGCGGTAGCCGGATCATCGGCTATGTGGCAAGCGCCATCATCGCAAGGATTGACTGGGGCATGGATGTTCAACAGGCCATCAACCTGCCGCATCTCGTCAATCGTTTCGGCACCTATGACCTGGAAAAAGGCACCGATGCAGAAACATTTGCAGCGCCGCTTGAAGCGCTTGGTTACAAGGTCAGCATAAGGGATCTCAATTCGGGCCTGCATGCCATCGAATGGGATGGCACGGCATTGCGCGGTGGTGCCGATCCACGCAGAGAAGGTGTTGTTCTGGGTGATTAGAGCCAGCCTGTCTTGCTTTCATTGATTCACTCTGCCAGTTGTTTTTTTGTCAGGATCAAGTTGGTTCGCGAAGCGCGTACCTGAAGGTACGGGCAAGCGAAACGACGTAGATAGTGGCGAAAAAACAGCTGGCCCGAAGGGTTCGCGACCAGTGGCCGCCCGCTGCGTCACCCGTTTTGTCTGGCGGATCGACCGATGCGAGAGCATCGCTCTTTACCGCCATTGTGGCGGATCGGCTCACTGGATCACGAACACATTGGTTCAATGAAAACAAGACAGGCTCTAAAATGCTCTCAGCCATGCAAAGCCCCAAAATCAAGGGCCCCAAAATCAAGGGCCCTGTGATCGCGGGCCTGGTGGTCCTGGTCGCTGCGCTTATCACAGGCCTGGCCTTTGCCGGCTGGCTTAATCACGCACCCGGCATTTTTCTGGTGCTGGCACAAAATGGTCTTGCCTGGTGTTTTTAACGCAACGTTTACAGAAGCAATAATCTGCCACAGAACTGAAGCCTCTGCCTCGCAGGCACTAGAAGTAAAAATGAAATCAATAACTGTGGAAACATATTAATATAGCCACTGTTTACATATAAAATACGTATATATCTGTATCTTTTTCAATTTACTTACCACTGTCAAACCAGATGCCATGAAGAGGCAACTTGGGGCGGCCTTGACGTGGACAGAAGGCAATTGCAAGGGACTCGTGTTGGCAAACTTTGATAATCAATTGGTCACATTCTGGCATGGAAAAAGCTTGGGTTTCATTGAGAAATTGTGCCTGACATCCATGCTGGCGCAACGCTACAAAGTGACACTATATTCTTACAATCATCTGGACGATGTTCCCGCTGGAATAGTTCTGGGTGATGCGGCCGATATCATGCCCATCGAACAGATGCTCATCAACAGTGCGACCTCCAGTCCGGCCTTGGGCAGTAACATTTTCAGATACAAAATGCTGCAGTTGGGACTGGGCTGCTGGGTTGATACCGACATATTGTTACTGAAAAAAATTGAAACCAACGGAGATTTTGTCTTTGGATACCAGAACAGTCAAATAATCAACAACGCCATCTTGTACGCTCCGAAGGATTCACGACTGGTGGAAGATTTGCTTCAATATGTGCAAACCAGACCGGTCATTCCGCCATGGTGGCCCCGACGTAAAAAATTAAGCCAGCGCGCAAGACATGTCGTCGGTCTTGCCAGACCGCCTGAAATGCTTGCCTGGGGAATATTCGGCCCGCAGGCACTGACCCATTTCGTCAAAAAGAACAGGTTGGAAAAGCATGCGCAGAAGAGTCATGTATTTTATCCGGTGCACTACCTGGATGCTGACGCACCGTTTGATGCTGAGGCCGATTTAAATGATTATATCCGCTCGGATACCATTGCCATCCATCTTTGGAACAACAACCTGAAGACCCTCAAGACGCAACGACCGCCCGAGGGAAGCTATATCTGGCACAAATGCAGGGAATACGGAGTCAAAATTGATTAGTCCGAGCAATGGAAAAGAGCTGCGAAATCTGCTTCCCCTTGGAGACTTTCGTTTCAGCCTTGAAAATATGATTGATTGCCTGCATCTGCAAAATCGGGGGCATCTGCCTGAGTTGCAAAATCCCCATACCTATTCAGAAAAAATTCAATGGCTGAAGCTGCACGACCAGATGACGGAGCAAGTCATTTGTTGCAACAAGATTCTGGCCAGAACGTTCGTGTCGGAAAGAATCGGCCAAGAATACCTGCCCGAATTGTATCATGTTTCAACACACATTGATGATCCGCAGTTTGGACAAATCAAATTGCCTTTCATGCTGAAAACCAACCATGATTCCGGCTCTGTTTTCCATATTCATGATCAACCCGATCTTCAACGGGCGTTGAAGGCCGTCGGCAGGAAACTTCAAAAACCCTATGGCGTTCTGACCGGTGAATGGGCCTATTTCCATATCAGTCCGCTGGTTTTTGCTGAAAGGATGATGCCTGAGCCATTGGTTGAATACAAATTTCACTGTTGTGACGGCGTCGTCAAATGGGCGATCATTGTAAAGGAAAGAATTACCGGCAAGGGCAAAGGCTACGTT
>JARGOF010000055.1 GCA_029212415.1 Rhizobiaceae bacterium
GAAACGCAGCGTGCTGTGGCTGATTTGCGGAAGACTCGGATGGTCGCCGCTGAATGAATGGGCAAATGTCAGCGTTTGACCATCGAAGGGTTTGATCAGTTCTGTTGTGATCCGTACATTGACTCCGCCGGGCGCTTCAACCGTTTCAGCATTTTGCGATGTCCAGTCCTTCCATGCGCAAGCCAGTGGATTTCGCGTTTCAAAGATGAATTGACCGCCCGGAACCAAAGCCTGCCTTATACTTGCGGTGAAATCGCGCAGATCCGAGTCGCTGACAATGGCCTGGAAAGCGTGACCGCTCATGACGATCAAATCGAATTCTGCAATCGGGTCCGCCGATTGCAGATCGCCGGCAAACCATTCAATATCCGTGCGTCTTTGTGCGTATTCCAGCATTGCCGGTGCGGGATCAAGACCGCAAAGCCGTCCGGCATGGCCGCGATCACGGGCCTCGTGAAGCAGTGTGCCGGTGCCGCATCCGACATCGAGCACCGCATCCGCTGCCAGAATCTGGCCAAGATAGAAGTCGTAATCCTTGCGTTTCTTTCTGGGGTTCCAAACATCATAGATGCCGGCAAGGAAAGGATCAGAGAACAGGTGGTCAGTCTTCATTCGCAATCTCCTGCAGCCGCCCCCAAGCAATCGGCATCCTTCTTGTCTCTATCCGATCGGTCAGTCCGGCTCCCTGAGGACAAGAACCCGGCAGGGACTGCCGGTTTCAGCTGCCGGCGCATGGGGCGGGCGAATGACCAGACCGTCTGAATCGGCAAAGTGGCGCGTCATGGACGAATCCTGTTTCGCAAAGGCAAGCGCCGTCAGCGTTCCATCGGACTCGCGTATCAGGCGGGCACGCAGATAATCCTGCCGCTGGTCATTGGCCGGCAGCGCCGCACCCAGCACGGCATCGGATTCGAAGTCCGCCTCGGCGATGCCAGAGAGCTTTGCAATCAGCGGACGCAGAAACAAATGGGTACACACGAGGCTGGAAACCGGATTGCCGGGCAGGCCGAGGACGTGCAGTCCCTTGAGCTGGCCATACATCAGGGGTTTGCCGGGGCGCATGGCGATGCGCCAGAAATCAAGGTCCATGCCGCGTGCCACAAGGGCTGCCTGCACCAGATCATGGTCGCCAACGGAAGCGCCGCCAAGGGTGATCAACACGTCGACCCGCGCCGCCAGGGCACGCTCGATCGCCGCCTCGATGACATCCTGCCGATCAACGGCAATACCCAGATCCGTCACGACGGCACCGTCGGCTTCGGCAATGGCGCGGACACCAAAGCCATTGGAGGCAATGATCTGGTCGATGCCGGGTTGCTGTCCGGGCAGAACCAGTTCGTCGCCAGTGGCCAGAATGGCGACATGCGGCCGTCGTCGAACAGGTAATTTGGGGTGATTCATGGCTGCGGCCACGGTGATGCGTCCTGCATCCAGCCGTTGCCCCGCATGCAGGACATGATCGCCTGCTGCAAAATCCAGACCTTCCGGCCGAATGTAGTGGCCTTTCGGCACGGCCATATTGATCAGCACGTGCTGGTCGTCTGTCCTGTCCGTATCTTCCTGAATGACGATTGCATCGGCGCCCACGGGGACCGGAGCACCGGTAAAGATACGCACCGTCTGGCCGGGGCCGACAGTTCCGGTAAAGCCGTGACCGGCGGGGGCTTCACCGATGATTGTCAGACGGCAGGGCGCATTGGCCACATCCTCATGTCGAACCGCATAACCATCCATGGCTGAGGCGGCAAAGGGCGGTTGCGAACGCATGGCGCTGATGTCGTGTGCCAACAGGCGGCCGCGCGCCTCGACCAGCGATACCATTTCCACGTCACTGATCGGCCCGGCACCCTGCAAGATCCGTCTGCGGGCCTCGTCGACGGGAAGCAGCGACTTCAAAGCGCGTCTCCCCCCTGATCGCGTTGCCAGTTGCCGCATTTTCCGCCGGTCTTGGAGAGCAGTTTGATGCCGGTGATTTCCATCGACTTGTCCGCCGCCTTGGCCATGTCGTAGAGGGTCAGACAGGCCACGGAGACAGCTGTCAGCGCTTCCATCTCGACACCGGTCCTGCCGGACAATTTCGCCATGGCCTCAACGCGAAGTCCCGGCAATTCCGGTGCCTGCGATATGTCGACCGAGACTTTGGTCAGCATCAGGGGATGACAAAGCGGAATGAGATCCGATGTTCTCTTGGCACCCATGATGCCGGCAATCCGCGCAACGCCAATCACATCGCCCTTTTTGGCATCACCGGCACGGATCAGCGCCAGTGTTTCAGGCGCCATGCGGATATAGCCTTCGGCAATGGCGATACGCTCGGTCTCCTGCTTGCCGCCCACGTCAACCATATGGGCTTCACCACCTGCATCGATATGGGTCAGTTTGCCGGTGCCTGTCATGCTTCAGTCCTTGCCGGTCAAAAGCCGCCGGGTGGCCATTTCAACGTCATCCTGGCGCATCAGGCTTTCACCCACAAGGAATGACCTGATATTGGATTTTACCAGCCTGAGGCAATCCTCGTGGCTGGAAATGCCGCTCTCACCAACCAACAAGCGGTCTGCGGGCACCATTTCAGCCAATCGTTCGCTGGTGTCGAGACTGACCTCGAAGGTTCGCAGGTTGCGGTTGTTGACGCCAATCAGCCTCGACTGCAGCCGCAGCGCCCGTTCCATTTCCGCTTCGTCGTGCACTTCGATCAGTGCGTCCATGCCGAGCTCAAAAGCACTGTCTTCCAGCATGCGGGCATCATCATCATTCAGCGACGCCATAATGATCAGGATGGCATCGCCACCCCAGGCGCGGGCCTCATAGACCTGATAGGGCTCAAACATGAAATCCTTGCGCAGGGCCGGCAGATCAGTTGCTGCGCGTGCTTCGGTGAGAAACGCCGGTGCGCCCTGAAAGGATGGTCTGTCCGTGAGAACCGAAAGACAGGCTGCGCCGCCCGTCTGGTAGGCCCTGGCCAGGACAGGTGGGTCAAAATCTTTTCGGATCAGACCTTTTGAGGGGCTTGCCTTCTTGATTTCGGCAATCAGACCGAATTTTCCCTCATTTTGCCTTTGCTGCAAAGAGGCAAGAAAACCGCGGGGGGCATCCACGTCCTGGAGCCTGGCTTTCAGATCGGCCATGGGAACCGCCGATTTCGCAGCGGCTATTTCTTCCCGCTTGTATGTTTCGATCTTTTGAAGAATATCGGCCATGCCTGCTTGCCTGTTCGCTATCGGGCTTGTTTTGCGTGGGTTTTGGATGTTTTCGCCAGCGTCACGAGCGCTGCCAGTGCTGCACCGCTGTCAATGGCGCTTTCGGCCTTGCTGATGCCCTCACGCATGTCTTCAGCGCTGCCGCCAATCACGAAAGCAGCCGCGCTGTTGAGCAGGACAATGTCGCGATAGGCATTTTTGGTGCCCCGCAGAACCTCCATCAGCGCCGCAGCATTGTGTTCAGCGTTGCCGCCTTTCAACTTGTCCATGGTAACCCGCTGCAGACCCAGTTCTTCCGGCGTGATGTCAAAGCGGCGAATATCACCCTTTTGCAAGGCGACAATCTGCGTTGTGCCCGTTGTCGTCATCTCGTCTAGGCCGTCACCATGGACAACCCAGACGGTTTCAGATCCGAGGTCATGCAGAACATGGGCAAGCGGTTCGCACCAGGCAGGATCGAATACCCCCAGCAATTGTCTTTTTGCACCGGCCGGATTGGCAAGTGGCCCAAGCAGGTTGAAGATCGTGCGGGTTCCAAGCTCGACGCGCGCGGGGCCCACATGTCGCATGGCCGCATGATGGCCGGGTGCAAACATGAAACCGATTCCCGCCTCGCGAATACAGGCCTCGATGCCTTCCGGCTTCAGATCAATATCGACACCCAGTGCCATCAACGTATCGGCAGCGCCGGATTTCGAGGTGAGGGCGCGGTTGCCGTGTTTGGCGACGGTGAGACCGCCACCGGCGGCCACCAGGGCGGTGCAGGTCGAAACATTATAGGAACCTGAGGCATCACCGCCGGTTCCGACGATATCAATCGCATCGTCCGGGGCTTTCACGCGCAGCATCTTTTCACGCATGGTGCTGACAGCGCCGGTCAGTTCGGAGACGCTTTCGCCTCGAACACGCAGCGCCATCAGGAAGCCGCCGATCTGCGCGGCGGTTGCCTCGCCCGACATCATGATGCTGAAGGCATCGTGGGCCTGCGTGCGGGTCAGCGGCTGCCCACTGGCCACAATGGCGATATAGTCTTTCAGGTCGGACATGGTCAGCTTTGCCTCCCGGGCAGCAACTCGATCTGTTTTCCGGCGTCAGGAGGGTGAGGAAACGGCCAGTTCGGCGACCGCTGGATTGAAGGTGACGCCGAATTCCGTTTGCATCAGACGGATCATCTGAGACAGCATGTCATCACCCATTCTGCGTGACAGGTTCTGGCTGGCTGCAGCAGGTAAGGCGGCAACTGTGGATGGGTCCGGTGTTGTTACGGATGTCACCTGCATCAGGATCTTGACCGTATCGGCTTCGTCACTTGCCAGGGTAACCAGGCCTTCCGGTCCCGAAAAGGCAGCGTTGATGGCCGATGCGCCGAGAACAGCATCCTGGACGTTTCGTTTCATGTCATATTTGGTTTCTGCCACGAGGCCGAGTTCGGCTGCGATGGCTGACAATTCCTCACCCTTTGCAACGCGATCACGCAATTCGGTCGCCTGTTTGTCCAGAGCGATGGCAGCCTGTTCGCGCTTCCAGTCTTCCGTGACCTGGCTCCTTGCTTCGTCCAGGGTACGGTCACGTGCGGGTATGATGTCATCAACCTCAAACCATAGAAATCCATCTCCGCCAATATTGATCGGCGCGGTTTCAATGTTGATTTCGGTATCAAATGCCTGTGCCAGGAGAGCCTGTGACTGTGGCAGGTCACGCAGGACTTCTCCATCCGGTGTACGTGCAGAACGATCAACCGCATCTATGGTGACAGGCGTCAGTTTCTGCTTCCTTGCGGCTTCACGCAATGTTTCGCCGCCAGCGCGGGAATCCTCATAGGCATCATGCACATCAAGCAGAATGGTCTCTGCTTCGCGCAACGCCAGTTCGTTGCGTATCTCGTCACGCACCTCTTCGAAACTTCTGGTCGACTGCGGCGTAATTGCCGTAACGCGCAGGATGACTGGCCCAAAGGAGCCATTGACAACACCGCTTGTCGCCCCGGCGGAGCTGATCGCAAAAGCGGCATCCGCTATGACCTGATCGGGCACCGTCGATTTCCGTTGCGTTCCAAGGGAAACGTCGCTCATGGTCTTGCCTGCAGCGCTGACAATTTCTTCAAAACTTGCGCCGGCCGCCAATTTTTCCGCTGCTGCCTGTGCGGCTTTTTCATCGTCAAAATTCAATTGTTCGATGGTGCGCGTTTCCGGTGTGGTGTAGCGATCAATGCGTGATTCATAATCATTGCGCGCTGTTGCATCGGAAATATTCGCCACATCCACAATGTCACTGGCGGTCAATGTGACATAGGTGATTTTGCGGTATTCAGGCGCCCTGTAGGTGGCCTTGTTGGACTCGAAATAGGTTTTGAGAACCTCCTCCGTGGGGTCTTCTATTGTGCTGAGGTCCTGCGGGTTCAGCACAATATAATCGAACGTGCGCGTTTCGTTTTCAAACTGGTTGACGGCTGCCAGCAGGGTCGCGGGTGCCTTGTAGCCATCGGAAACGGCTTCAACGATCTGCGAACGGATCGCGGTATTTTCCTGACTGACGATGAAATCTTCTTCACTCATGCCGATATTGCGTAAGAGATTTGCGAAGGTCAGACGGTCAAAGCGGCCATCGATACCCTTGAAGGCCGGATCTTCGGCAATCAGCCCGGCCAGGCGCTCTTCCGACAGGCCCAGATTCATCCGCCGCGACTGCTCGTCGAGTGCGGCATTCATGGAAACCTGTGTGAGAACCTGGTTTTCAACGCCCAGCGCACGCGCCTGCTCAGCAGTCAGCCGGGTTCCGAATTGCCGCGAAAGCAGGGCGATCTGCCGATCGAAGGCGAGGCGGTATTCCGTCGTTGTCACCTCAGTTTCGCCGACGGAGACGACCGAATTTCCGGCGCCCTGGAACATGGTGCCGCTGATACCCCAGACGCCAAAGGACAAAACGAGAAGTATCAGGAGAAATTTGGCAACCCATGATTTGGCACTATTGCGTAGAACGTCGAGCATGAAAACTCCATTACTTCCGATTTTGGCGCCTAGGCAGCGCCGCGAATTTTGCTAATACAATTGGACGGTGTTTTACGCATCCATTGCCCGCCCCGCAAGGCTGAATAACAGGTGTTGCGCCATTGTCGCCCCATGAGGGTTCAAATCCACCATGTTGCCGTCGTGGCGCATTGCATTATCCGGTCAGTTTGCTAGGTCCCTGTTCGACAGATAATCTATGGCGAGAGGATATGAAATGACACCTGGGATTAAGCCGCTGATCGCCGGCAACTGGAAAATGAATGGTCTTCGCGATTCCCTGCGCGAGATCACGGCCATTGCCTCAGGGCTTGAAACATTCAAAGGCGAAGCCTTCGATGCCTTGATCTGCCCGCCTGCGACGCTCGTGTGTCTGGCGGCCGCTGCCGTTCAGGATACGCATTTGAGCATTGGCGGTCAGGATTGCCATACGCAGCAGGCCGGCGCCCATACGGGTGACATTTCCGCAACCATGCTGCGTGACGCCATGGCGACTCATATCATTGTCGGGCACTCGGAGCGGCGGGCCGATCACGGCGAAAGCAATGCGCTGGTGCGTGAAAAGGCGATCGCGGTCCATGCCGAGGGCCTGGTGACGATCATCTGCATTGGCGAAACCAAGGCCGAACGCGATGCCGGAATAACATTGGCGGTGCTGAAGCGACAGCTGGATGAGTCCCTGCCAGACGACGCGACACACAGGAATACAATTGTTGCCTATGAACCCGTTTGGGCCATTGGCACCGGTATGACGCCGACGCCCAGGGATGTGGAGGAAGCCCATGATTTCATGCGCCGCGACCTTGAGGGACGTTATGGCGAGCAGGGGGCTCAAATGAGACTGCTCTATGGCGGCTCCGTCAAAGGCGCCAATGCGGCGGAATTGATGGCCGTGCGCAATGTGGATGGTGCTTTGGTTGGTGGTGCGAGCTTGAAAGCAACAGACTTCCTTGCCATCTGTGAAGCATACGGATAATAACCGCCTCGGACCGTCCTGTTCGACGGTTGTTTGTTTGAATTGGCCTGTATGGGGTTGGAAAGCGTTCCAGCCTCGTGTACACAGCCGCAAAAATTCCAATGTGCCTTGATGGCAGGAACATAAATCTATGCAAACGGTTTTGATCGTTATTCATCTCATGGTCGTCATCGCCCTCGTGGGCGTCGTTTTGTTGCAGCGTTCTGAAGGCGGAGCGCTAGGCATGGGCGGCGGTGGCAGCGGCGGGGGCATGATGTCCGCACGCGGCGCAGCCGACGCATTGACGCGGACAACAGGCATTCTGGCGGCCGCCTTTTTCATCACGTCGATTTCGCTTGGCATATTTGCCCGCTACGAATCGCGCCCGACTGACATTCTCGACCAGATTGAACAGACGTCACCTGGTGGCCAGAACATTCTGGACCAGCTGGGCGGCTCATTGTCACCGAGTGAGAGTTCTGACAGTTCGGCTGACATACCTGCGCCCACGCAGGACGGAACGCAGGTTCCAACAGGTCAGTAATTTACGATATACCATGACATACCGGCAATGGTTGCCGGTATTTGCTGTGCACGACGCAAAGTTGCGCAGCAATTTGTCGTGTGGATGTGTATATCATCTGAAAAATGCCATCAGAACAAATTTTGGGCTGGTGGAATCAGTGACAAAGCGATAACGGAATAAGCCCATGGCGCGATACGTATTCATCACTGGCGGCGTGGTTTCTTCCCTTGGAAAAGGAATTGCTGCGGCCGCTCTGGGAGCGTTGCTGCAGGCCCGTGGTTACCGGGTGCGGATACGCAAGCTTGATCCTTATCTCAATGTCGATCCGGGAACGATGAGTCCCTATCAGCACGGCGAGGTTTTTGTTACCGACGACGGTGCGGAGACCGATCTGGATCTGGGGCATTATGAGCGATTTACCGGACGCTCCGCCGTTCAGGCCGACAATATTACCACCGGACGGATCTACAAGGACATTATCGACAAGGAACGCCGGGGCGACTATCTGGGCGCCACCGTTCAGGTGATTCCGCATGTCACCAATGAAATCAAGAACTTCGTTCTGGATGGCAATGAGAATTTTGACTTTGTCCTGTGCGAGATCGGCGGCACTGTCGGCGATATCGAGGCGATGCCCTTTCTGGAAGCCATCCGCCAATTGGGCAATGATCTGCCGCGCGGCAATGCCGTCTACATCCATCTGACTTTGATGCCGTGGATATCGGCTGCCGGCGAGCTGAAAACAAAACCGACGCAGCATTCGGTCAAGGAACTGCGCTCTATCGGCATTGCGCCTGATATTCTGCTGGTGCGGGCCGACCGTCCGATCCCCGAAGACGAACGTCGCAAATTGTCACTGTTTTGCAATGTGCGCTCCAGCGCGGTGATTCAGGCGCTTGATGTCGTTTCCATCTATGATGTACCGATTTCCTACCATCATGAAGGCCTCGACACGGAGGTGCTTGCCGCATTCGGCATCGAACCGGCGCCGGCACCCCGAATAGAGCCATGGAAGCGGGTGGCTGAGCGCATTCGCACGCCGGAAGGCGAAGTGACCATTGCGGTTGTCGGAAAATACACCGGCCTGAAGGATGCCTACAAGTCATTGATCGAGGCGCTTCATCACGGCGGCATTGCCAATCATGTCAAGGTGAACCTGGAATGGATCGAATCGGAGATCTTCGAGAAGGAAGATCCCGCGCCCTGGCTGGAAAAAGTCGATGGCATCCTTGTACCCGGTGGCTTTGGCGAACGCGGTGCGGAAGGCAAGATATTGGCGGCACGTTTCGCCCGGGAGCACAAAGTGCCCTATTTCGGGATCTGCTTCGGCATGCAAATGGCTGTGGTTGATGCGGCGCGTTCGCTGGCAGGGCTGGATAAAGCCTCGTCGACCGAATTTGGTGACACCTCGGAACCCGTTGTCGGTCTGATGACCGAATGGCTGAAGGGCAACATGCTCGAAAAACGTACCAAATCAGGCGATCTGGGTGGCACCATGCGTCTGGGTGCTTACGATGCGCATCTCAAGGCGGGCACGCGTATTGCCGAAATTTACGGGAGTACGGAGATTTCCGAGCGCCATCGCCATCGCTATGAGGTCAATCTTGATTATGTGGCAAGGCTCGAAGAAGCCGGCCTGACCTTTTCCGGCATGTCCCCCGATGGGGTCCTGCCGGAGACCGTGGAATACCGGGACCATCCGTGGTTTATCGGCGTTCAATACCACCCGGAACTGAAATCCCGGCCGCTTGAACCGCACCCGCTGTTTGCCTCCTTCATCGCGGCTGCACTCGAACAGTCCCGCCTGTTCTAGCAGTTTGTCAGGTTTTGATCAGCCGAGCGGCTTGCGCGCCGTTTGGCCGATGCAAACTGAATCTGAAGCCATATTCTTGAAGTATCCGCGCAAGCAAATATGCGCTGTTTCCGTCGTCTTCTCCGCACCCGGACCGTAAGTGCGCGATCTGCCATGTCCCGGCACCGCCATTCAATCCTCAAAGAGAGGTCTGGACGAGGGGTCCCACGTCGACTAACTATTTGCCTGATTGCGAAGACCCCTTTCAATATTCTATTCATTTTTGATCATAGGTTGGAATTGGCATGGAAAAAGACGACCAACGAAAATTGGATATCGTGTCCGGAGCATTTTCTGTTCTGTTGAAAAACGGCCTGCCCATGTTGTCTTACGACCTGATCGCGCAGGAATCGGGCGTCTCGCGGCAGCTAGTTCGTTATTATTTCGCCGATCCTGAAGACCTGATGATTGCGCTTTGTGATCATCTTGCCGCGCTTTACCGCGAAGCCCTGATCCAGGGTGTTCTGGCAAGGCAACAGGATAATCGCCTGGAGTTTTTCTTTGATTTCTATTTCGATCTGGTGGAAGGAACGGCAAAACCACGTGACGATCAGGTCTATGACGCCATGATGTCGCTGGCGGCGGGTAACCCGACGGTCCGTGACAATCTGCGCGGACAATACAGTCTCCTGGGGCAGGTCGTTTCCCATGAGATTCATCTGCGATACCCGCAAATAGGCCGCGAGGGCGCCGACGAACTGTCCTATCTGTTTGTCTGCCTGATGTATGGCCACTGGAAAATGGTCGCTTCCCTGGGCCTGTCCGAGGACCACAAGCACATCACCCGCCAGGCCCTCGACCGCTTGATACAGACCTATACAGGCAGCAAATTCCCACGGGTCAAATCCGTAAAGACATGGGCATCGGCGAAAGACAGTTGATGGCAATGGGCCCAGAGGCGATCGGGAGTACTTTGTTTTTGCAATGTTCCGATCTTTTTTTGCATGAGCTTGCCGGGTGAAGCCGAGTTATTGATCCCGCTGAAACTGGGATGAATACTGTTGATGCATGGCATAGGTGCTGACGCTTCCTGCAAGTTTGAGGGGTGAGATCAAACACGAGGGTAATGACGTTGTAGAAATGTGAACAGCAACCGTGTTACGATCTCTGCGTGAAGGAACAATGTTGATGCAGAATGCCAAACAGGATGTCGCCAAAATGTTGGATGGGTTGCCGGAAAACGCATCCCTGGAGGATATTCAGTATCATCTTTATGTTCTTGAGAAAGTCAAGAAGGGCAAGGGCCGTCTGGCAAATGAAGGCGGTATTGATCAAGCGGACGTTGAGAAACGATTGCAAAAGTGGCTTATCAAGTAGTCTGGTCGCCCGAGGCTTTTAACGACATAGATGAAATAGCTGGTTTTATCGCCAAGGATTCTCCATTTTACGCCCAAGTCATCGTTGAAAAGATTATTGACGCTTCAAGAAGCCTTGATGAGTCTCCCGAGAGAGGGCGAATTGTTCCCGAAATTGGCGATCCGTCCAATAGAGAAATTTTCATCCACTCTTACAGATTGATTCATGAAATTGAGGCGGAAACGGTCAGCATATTGGCCGTGATCCATGGCAAGCGTCTGCTCTCATCCATTGAACGTCTTGATCTGGAAGAATGAAAGGTAAAAACACAGTACTCACCTGACTATGGATTCCGATTCCGCTGTAATTCTTCCCAGTATCAGTGATGATGAAATGTGGAATTATAGCAAACTCAAAGACATATCACAGTCGCTTCAGGTGCTCTTCCTCTTCTCACCACCGACCTCACATCAACCCGCCGCTTCATCATTCCATCTGATCAATCCAGGCCTCCAGCATGGTGACTGCCTCGCTGTGGACCAGGGAGCGTCCGAGTTCCGGCATCATGATGCCGGGGTCCTGGCTTTTCATGCGGAAGATGAGGATGGAGCTTGTCGCTTTGCCGGGGTCGATGTCTGGGAGCGCGCCGGTCAAAGCCGGTGTATATGCCATGATTGCCTATAGGCATTATCCGCATATGGACATCAAGTTGCTTGGCGTTGCGCCCACCTACATCCACCGTGATCACCTGTCATCGGTGCGTATCGTCACGGATACAGCCGGCAATCTCGTCGCAGAGACGGCCTATGCGTCCTTTGGCGAGCCAACCAATGCGGTGATGACCACGCAGAAGGGCACTATCAACGAACGCCTCGATCCCGAAACAGGCCTGATGTATCTCAACGCCCCCACCATGTCCCATCATTTGGACGGTTCATCTCGCCCGATGACTGGGATCGGATCCTCGAGGGTGTCGGGTCGAACAGATACGCCTATGCGCAGAACGATCCGGTGAATAAAAGCGATCCCAATGGGCATCAAAATAAAACGTCCAGCGCTGGCTATGGTCTGCTGGGACCAGGTAGCTATAGATCAAATTCATTTCGTTCATTTAGTGATTTCGAAGCATACAGTATGGCCAAAGGGTTCATGGATCCCAAAAATGATACAGCTTTTTTAGGTGCTGTAATAGCTGCCGGGATAATTGCGATTATCATGAATGTCGATAATGATGATCAAAAGGGGTATATTCCAACCGAAAAGATGTTGCTGATTAAGTATTCGATCCCAATGCTAATCCAGAAGAAGATCCGAGAAATGAGGATGAAGCACAAGCGATCCGGGACGCAGTCTACGGAGATGATCCTGGGCGAATTGAAATGTTTGATTTTGAACTTAGCAATCCAGACTATGCCGATATAGCAGACAAAGTTAGGGTTGATGACGAAAAACGTGGCCTTCGAATTCACCTCTATGAAGATACTAAAAGGAGGCATCGATATCATGGAAAAGTCAAGTCCCGGTATAAAGACCAAAGTACTAAAGAATCCGAAAATCAAAACAAAACAGATAGTGAGCAAAATAATAATAACAAAAATTCAGATGGAAAGTAGAATGTAGAGATTATGAAAGTAAGATGTGTTCGGAAAAATCCATACGGAATGGATATTAGTAAAGCGGCGCTTAACTTATTCGATCAATCCTATGACCGCAATTCACCTCCCAAAGAGAAAGAATATAGGCCTGGGATAATCGGTTACCAATCTCATGTATATGCATTGAGGATAATAGGTGGTCATGTTTTTTACTACATCAGAGATCCAGATTTTGGAGAAATATATCATGCTCCATCGGTTTGTTTTGATGTGATTGACAACAGGCTTTCAAGCTATTGGCATATGAGACATAAATATGTGCACAGAGATATTGGCGGCCCGTTAGGCAAGCATTTCACAAGCACATTTATTGCGATCAGGGAGTGGATAGATGAGCCAGGTTTTCTCAATAATTATGTTGATGGACGCAAACGCGAAGTCGAGATCATGGAAGCTGCCGCCAAATTGATAGAGGTTGAATTTGATTAGGAAATCTATCGTATAGAATGTTGAACCGCTGCGGGATTGTCGGAGGCTCACATTCCAGGGAGGATTGAGCAGTGACAAACAAGACAACGAACAAGTTTTAACCGGAAATTCCTTCCCGAGCAGTTGGTATGGTTCTGGAGCATGTGGGTGAGTATTCTTCGCTGTGGAGGGCGTGCCGGTCATTACGGGACGCAGTAAACGAAAACGAACCATCAGATGCGGCAGGCGGAGGTGCAGGAACCGTCATCTGATCGAAAACGCCTTTTGTCGTCGCAAGGAATTTCTCCGTGTCGCCACATGAAACGATTGATTGCCGAGAAACTTCCTCTCCGTCGCGGCTCGCGCTACACTCGTTTCATTCGGGGCATGAATCAGTATGAAACCTAGTAAATCTGCGGAATATAGGTGAGGGAAACGTAGTGGACGCTAACGGGAAGTTCTATAATGAAGGCGCTACCAACAGTTTAGCGAAATACGGCAACAAAGAAGAAAAAAGAGACCTCAATCAACTTGGCGTAACCATCCTGGGTTTGGATGAAGCCAATGCGTTCTGGTTTGACTCTTTCTTTGACAGCCTTCGGACCTCCCACAGTCAGAATTATGCGAGTTATGAATGTCTTCCAAAATCAAAATTTTGCAGTGTGCCAATTCCCTATGATATCACCGAATTGGATGATTATGACATAGAGGGAAAAGCAATTGAATTGATATTAGAGGATCACGTAAATAACTGTTTTTCTGAGCTAAAATACTTATTTTGTGGACATCCAAATGACCCAATAGCCTTGCGCTTCAAAAAATTTGATATGAATATTATTTATACGCTCACCTGTGGAAGAGCCAATTATTGTTTTGTCTTATTTGATGCCAGTTTGGAGAAGGCCTTTCTTTTTCATTTTGATCTTTGCATTACGGTTTTCACCCGAAAGGATGCAGCCAAAGACGAACAACTCGGTGAAATTTCGGATGAGATTTGGATCAAATATTTCAATGAAAAATTTGTGAAGGGGAGTACTGGGGTCCAGCACCATTTGGATATTATAAATCAAAACTACGTTCCTCGTTTGAAGGGCATAAAGCATTTTTCATTTTTGGCTGTGAACTAGTAGCAATTCACAGGGAATTCGACTCTTTGATTTGCGGGTTTGATTGGCGTTCTGGCTTTGGATAGAGCTTGTGCATTTGTCCCTTGCGCGTTCGGTTTTGAACATCCAGATAGTATCTAAAATCTTCCGCACTTTTCATCATCAACGGTTCCCGTTGTGGATGTGTGCCGTGCGAACAGCGGTTTCAAATTCTTGTATTTTTTTGTGGACCAGTCTGTTCCCGCAATATTCCTCAAGCGTGCTGCGGCCAAGTTGAGGCAGGGCTGGGGTCGGGTCTTAATCGAATCCGGGGGCAAATGTTGATGAGTTGCCGATAAACCGCAAAATCAGATTATCTTTATTCCTGGAAGCAATTGCCTTGGCACAAAATATTTTGAAAGAATGGATTTTGTGCAGCCATTATAGACGCAAGGGCAAATGGCGGAGGAGGTGGGATTCGAACCCACGGTACGGTCTCCCGCACGCCGGTTTTCAAGACCGGTGCCTTCAACCGCTCGGCCACTCCTCCGACGCCGCCTTATTGCTATATGTTCTTTTGTTTTGCAAGCCGTTGTTTGCCAAAAACTGACTGAATCACCAGGACGGGGCCTGTTGATGGCGATCGGGGCGTCAAATCGGACCGGTGCAGCGTTCATATCGTATTAACCACATTACAATCAATTCGACTAAAATGCTTGGAATTGCGTGAAATTCAGCGTTTTATCGCCTTCTTCCAGTGGGCTTTTGTCGCAATAGAATTTCATAGGGGCAAGGCATTGGGAAATTTTCACAATTGTAGTATGGATAGTCAAAACCTGATGATCAGCAAATTCGGATTTAATCTATCTATGCGATATGGTTCAGACCTGACGAAATCATTACTGGCAAGATCAGTGTCGGTAAATTCGGCCCCTGCAGGATCGACGCGCGCTGGAAGCGCGCATAGAAGGACGATCGTCAGCGCATTTGCCCGCGCCGCTCTGTTTGCCTCCGTCGGCATCGCATTGACGGCCTGCGGCAGCACCATATCGGAAATGGACACGGCCGATATCAACACCAAGACGAAATTCAGCAGCAAGGCCTATGGGGTCAGCGCCAGCAAGCGTGTCACGACATCGCGCAAGGTGGCCAAGGGCGGCGGTAGTTTCAAGCTTGGCAAACCCTACAAGGTGCGGGGCAGGTGGTATACGCCCAAAGAGGACAAGAATTACGACAAGAAGGGGCTGGCGTCTTGGTATGGTCCGAACTTCCATGGCCGCAAGACCGCCAATGGCGAAATCTATGATCAGTATCATCTGTCCGCAGCCCATCCGACATTTCCATTGCCAAGCTACGCGCGCGTCACCAATACCGAGAATGGCCATTCCGTGGTGGTGCGCGTCAATGATCGCGGCCCCTTCGAAAAGGGCCGGATTATCGACGTATCCAGCAAAGCGGCGGATGTTCTGGAGATGAAGCAGGCCGGACTGGCAAAGGTTCGCGTTCAATATGTCGGCAGGGCCCGCATGGATGGCCATGATATGGCCTATCTGTCGGCATCCTACAAAAAGAATGGCAGAGCGAGCCCGTTGACGCCGGATGTTGTTCCGGACGATAGCGCTGGTGCCTCCGGAGTCATGCTGGCCATGCGCGCACCGCAACGGGCCATTTCGACCGTCTTTGGTCGCAGCGTTGAAACGGCAAGTCTTTCACAAAAACAACCACGGATAAAAATGGCGCGCCTGTCGTCTGATGCCTCGATGAGCGAATCGGCGTTTTCCATCGACGCAGACGTCGGGTCATTGCCGCAAACGGGGCCGGTTCCCACAGAACGTCCGTCCTTTGTGCGCACATTTGCCAGCGGCGACGACCTGCCGGCATCGACCGTGTCGTCCTATGCGCAAATGCGCGTCGAACAGCAGGCAGACACGCCTTTCGCTCTGGTCCTGTCTCAACCGCAGCTTACCGGCACGATGATTCTTGCCTCATGGAAACGTCAGGGTAACTAGCGTTTCCAGAAAAGTGCGATGCCAATTTCTGAAAAGACAACGCGCCTGCAAAATGCGGTTCCGGAAACGTGCGTAGCCGGTTTCTGACAGGGCAACGAACCTTTGAACGCTGTTCGCATCGTTGCGACAGTGCGGATCAGACGTGTTGGTATCGGCGGTTGTCCGGTTGTGAACTCAATTGGATTGATTGAACCGTCGACCATTGCTAGGCTTGCCGCATGCATGTCAGATGAAGAGGAAATCACAGCCCATGTTCGACAGGTTCCAGGCCGCACTGCTGGCCATTTCATGGACTTTGCTGGTGGCGATCAATCCTTCACCTGCCATGGCTCAGCTGTTTGAAACCAAGGCAAAACAGGCCTATCTGATCGAGGCGGAAACCGGCTCGGTGCTCTTTGCAAAAAATGAAGACGACCTGATACCGCCGGCCTCCCTTGCCAAGCTGATGACCATGGAACTGGTGTTCGATGCCATCGTGTCCGGGCGCCTGTCGCCCGAAGACACCTTCGAAGTTTCTGAAAACGCCTGGCGGACAGGCGGCGCGGTCTCCGGCACCTCGACCATGTTTGCGGAAATCCATTCATCTGTCAGCCTGCAGGATCTGATGCAGGGCGTGATTGTTCAGTCCGGCAATGATGCCTGTATTGTCATCGCCGAAGGCATGGCCGGGTCGGAAGAGGTCTTTGCCGACATGATGAACGAGCGCGCCCGCGAACTTGGCCTGACCAAATCCAATTTTGCCAATGCAACCGGTTTGCCGCATCCAGATGCACGGGTGACGATGAAGGAACTGGTCTTGCTGGCCCGCCATATCCAGCAGACCTATCCGCAATTCTATCCGCTTTATGCGCAGGAGGATTTTACCTGGAATGGCATCAACCAGCGCAACAGAAATCCGCTTCTGGCAGCCAATATCGGTGTCGACGGTCTGAAGACCGGCTATACGGACGAATCAGGCTACGCCATTGTCAGTTCGATCGAGCGCAAGGGCAGGCGGCTCTTTCTGGCCATGAGCGGCATGAGCAGCATCAAGGAGCGCGCCGAAGAAAGCCGCAGAATGCTTGAGTGGGGACTGCGCTCCTTTGAAAAGAGACAGCTTTTTTCCAGCGATGAAATCGTTGGCAATGCCAGTGTTTATGGTGGTGACCAGTCCAGCATCACGCTCAAGGCGAAAGGGCCGATAGACATTTTTGTTCCCATTACCAATGCCGACCGGCTGAAGGCGCGCATCATCTACGATTGGCCGCTGAATGCGCCGGTCGAAGAGGGCGATGCCGTCGGAACCCTGAATGTGTGGATTGGTGACACCCTGAGCCAGCAGACCCAGCTTTTTGCCGCAGAATCAGTGAACAAGGGCCCTTTGCACCGGCGTGCATTCGATGCAGCCAAGGAATTGATATTGTTCTGGTTATAATCGCAAAACATTGCCTCAATACATTCGGATTGTCTGGACGGCCAATAAAAAGCCCCCTACAAACACAGTCAAACCTCGTGAGAATGAACAAGATCATTGATGAACGCTTCGGGGCGTCGATTTGTGTGTTGCCGGTCTGGATACCGGTCCACCATATTGAATGTTGATGAGGGGACAGGGTTTCTTTGAAGGGACGGTTCATAACATTTGAGGGCGGTGAGGGGGCCGGCAAGTCCACCCAGATCCAATACCTGGCCGAGGCGCTTCGCGCATTGGGCCATGATGTCGTCATGACGCGGGAGCCCGGTGGTTCACCTGGCGCGGAAGCCGTCCGCCACGTGTTGCTTTCAGGCGCCGCAGAAGAATTCGGCGTGCGCATGGAGGCCATTCTGTTTGCCGCCGCGCGCAGCGATCATGTTGAAGAATTGATCCGGCCGGCAGTCGAATCCGGCAAGATCGTCCTGTGTGATCGTTTCATGGATTCCTCGCGCGTCTACCAGGGTGTGACCGGCAATCTGGAGCCGGAATTTGTCACGGCACTGGAACGGGTTGCCATCAATGGCATGGTGCCCGATCTCACCATCATTCTTGATCTGCCTGCCGAAGTCGGTCTGGCCCGCGCTGCTGCACGGGCCGGGTCCGGAAATCCGGATCGCTACGAGAAAGAGGCGCTGTCGATCCACGAAAAACGCCGCGAGGCCTTTTTGGAAATCGCACAAAAAGAGCCGGAGAGATGCAAGGTGGTGGATGCAAATCAACCGGCCGATTCCATTGCGCAAACGATAGAAAAACTGGCTATCGAACAGCTTGCCTTGTCCAGGCTGCCGGATGAGCCCCCCAGGGAAAAACGGACACGCAAGCGGTCTTCCGCGAAAGCTGCATCATCCGACATAACGGCAGAGCCACAATGAGCGGCGACCACAATGTGCTCGATGGCGCTGTTCCACCGGCGCAAAATACCAAAATCTTCGGACATGAAGAGACCCTGGAATTCCTCGCCATGGCCTATCGCAGCGGCACCCTGCATCATGCCCTGCTTCTGGAAGGTCCCGCAGGCATCGGCAAGGCGACGCTGGCCTACCGGTTCGCGGCCCATGTGCTGAGCCATCCGCAGCCCGATAGCGCGCCTGAAACCATCGGTGCCCCGGATCCCGATTCGCCCGTTATGCGCCAACTTGGCAGCGGTGCTTCGCACCATCTGCTGCATCTGGCGCGTCCGGTGGACGCCAAGACCGGCAAGGTCAGATCGGCAATCACTGTTGATGAAGTGCGCCGGGCAGGCCATTTTCTCGCCCAGACATCGGGCACCGGCAATTGGCGTATCATCATCATCGATCCGGCAGACGACATGAACCGATCGGCCGCCAATGCCATCCTGAAAATTCTTGAAGAGCCACCCAAGAGAACGCTGTTTCTGGTGCTGTCCCATGCGCCGGGAAAATTGCTGCCGACAATCCGCTCGCGCTGCATGCCTTTGCGATTGCAGCCTTTGAACGATGTGCAGTTGCTGCAGGGGCTGGACCATCTGGGACTTGCCGGGCAGGATCCAGCGGTTCTCGAAGCGGTGGTTCACCATTCCAGGGGAAGTCTTTCAAACGCCTTGCTGCTGCTGCGTTATGGCGGCTTGGAAATCGCCGAGGCCTTTGAGCAGATCCTGCGTGACGGACCGGCGCAATCGCGCAGGGTCGTGCACACGCTGGCCGATACATTGACGGCGAGGGACCGGGAAACCGCCTTTGGCTTTTTCGTCGATTATGCCGAAGAGCGGGTGATGGAAATGGCGCGTGAGGAAGCCGAGAGGGGAAATCTGGCCGCCGCAGACCATTGGGCATTGCTGTCCAGTCGCCTGCAGGAAAGTCTGGCCACGGCCGCCAGTTACAATCTGGACCGCAAGCAAACGATCATATCGTTGTTTTCGTCTCTTTCGCGTCTGTCGGCAGCCTGAAAATTCCCTGCTGCATTGAAGGCAAAATATCTACTAACATATTGTTTATACGCAATTATATCCCTGGATAGGCGATTGGCAATCAGCAGATAAACACTAGCCATTGCGGGCAAAGTGTCTTAAGAGGGCACAAACACCTTACAGATGAGTGATCCTGATAATGAGCGACCAAAACCGCTTCTACATAACGACTGCGATTTCCTATCCCAATGGCAAGCCGCATATCGGCCATGCCTATGAGCTGATCGCCACCGATGCGCTGGCGCGCTTTCAACGCCATGACGGCAAGGATGTCTATTTCCTGACCGGTACCGATGAACATGGTCAGAAGATGTTACAGACGGCCCGTGCGCAGGGTCTGACGGCACGAGAACTTGCTGACCGCAACACGGCCGAGTTCCAGCGTATGGCCGAGGTGCTTGGTGCGTCCAATGATGATTTCATTCGCACCAGCGAAGAGCGTCATCATCGCTCAAGCCAGGCCATCTGGGACAAGATGGTGGAAGCCGGTGACATCTACAAGGACAGCTATGCCGGTTGGTATTCGGTCCGTGATGAAGCCTATTATCAGGAAAACGAGACCGAACTGCGCGACGACAATGTGCGTTATGGCCCGCAGGGATCGCCGGTCGAATGGGTGGAGGAAGACAGCTACTTTTTCCGCCTGTCAGCCTATCAGGATCCATTGCTGGAACATTATCAGAGCAACCCGGATTTCATCGGACCGGATTCGCGCCGCAACGAGGTCGTCTCCTTTGTCAATTCCGGTCTGAAAGACCTGTCCATGTCGCGCACCACCTTCGATTGGGGAATCAAGGTGCCAGGTGACGACAAACACGTCATGTATGTCTGGGTTGATGCCCTGACAAACTACATTACGGCGCTTGGTTATCCCGATACGGAAAACCCGCTCTGGGACTATTGGCCAGCCAATGTTCACATTATCGGCAAGGACATCATCCGCTTTCACTCGGTCTATTGGCCAGCCTTTCTGATGTCCGCCGGCATCGCCCTGCCAAAGCGCATTTATGCCCATGGTTTTCTCTTCAACCGGGGAGAAAAAATGTCGAAATCTGTCGGCAATGTTGTCGACCCATTTTCCATGGTCGACCATTACGGGCTGGATCAGGTTCGCTTCTTCCTGTTGCGCGAAGTGCCGTTCGGCCAGGATGGAAACTACAATCACGAGGCCATTGTTGCGCGGATCAACTCCGATCTTGCCAATGATCTGGGCAATCTGGCACAAAGATCGCTGTCGATGATTTCGAAAAACTGCGAGGGAAAAGTTCCCGAACCAGGCGCCTTTGACGACGCGGACAAGGCCATCCTGCAGGCGGCCGATAATCTGCTGGCGGAAACCCGCGAATCCATGGATCAGCAAGCCATTCACATGGCCCTGGGCTCCATCTTTGCCGTTGTATCCGAGGCCAACCGGTATTTTGCCGGCCAGGAGCCCTGGGCTTTGAAGAAAACCGATCCGGCCCGTATGGGAACGGTGCTTTATGTGACGGCTGAAATCATTCGCCAGGTGGCGCTGCTGTGCCAGCCCTTCATACCGGGTTCGGCCGCCAAGCTGCTGGACGGTCTGTCGATCGATCCCGGTGAGCGAGACTTTGACCAGCTGGGCGCTTCGGGTCGCTTGAAAAGCGGCACTGCCATTCCCAAACCACAGGGCGTGTTTCCACGCTATGTTGAAGCGGAAAAGACGGAGTAGGGCCCTTGCCTATCCTGGTTGACAGTCACTGCCACCTTGATTTCCCGGATTTCGAGGAAGAGCGCGATGACGTGGTGCGGCGGGCCGAGTCCGCCGGCGTTGGCTGCATGGTCACCATATCGACCCGGGTGGTCAAATTTCCCGGCATCATCGCCATTGCCGAAAAATACCCCTCCGTCTATTGCTCTGTCGGAACCCATCCGCACAATGCAGATGAAGAACTGGATGTCACCGTAGACGACCTGGTGCGTTTGTCAGAGCATCCCAAGTGCGTTGCCATCGGCGAGGCCGGCCTGGATTATTTCTATGACAAGGCCCCCCGGCAGGCCCAGGCAATCGGGTTGCGCAATCACATCGCAGCAGCCCGCATCACGCAGCTGCCGCTCGTCATCCACGCCCGCAGCGCGGACGATGACATGGCGGCCCTGTTGCGTGAAGAAATGGCCAAGGGCGCTTTTCCCTTTGTCCTGCATTGCTTTTCCTCCGGCGCCGCATTGGCGCAGGTCGGCATTGAGCTTGGCGGCTATGTCTCCTTTTCGGGCATAGTGACATTCAAGAAATCCGAGGAATTGCGCGATATCGCACGGCAATTGCCCAAGGACCGCTTGCTGGTTGAGACGGATGCACCCTATCTTGCTCCCGTTCCCCATCGTGGCAGGCGCAATGAGCCATCCTATGTCGTCCACACGGCGCAGGTCCTGGCCGAGACATTGCAGATGACTGTGGACGACCTGTGGGCGCAAACAAGCGAGAATTTCTTCCGGTTGTTTTCCAAGGTGCCGAAACTGACACAGGACGTTTCCGGGCGCCAGATCCAAGGCAGCGAGCGGTAAATGCAGGTCAGGCAACGCATCACGATTTTGGGTTGCGGGTCGTCTCCGGGCGTGCCCCGGATCACCGGTGACTGGGGCGCCTGCGATCCGGACAATCCGAAAAACCGGCGCCGCAGAGCTGCGCTGCTGATCGAGCAGACCGGGCAAGATGGCGGCAAGACGACAGTGGCCATCGATACCGGGCCGGACTTTCGCGAGCAGATGATCAGTGCAAAAGTCCGACGGCTTGATGGCGTGGTCTATACCCATCGCCATGCCGATCATCTTCACGGCATTGACGATCTGCGCGGCTTCGTCCTTGAACAGCGCAAACGTATTACGGTCCATGCCGATGGCCCGACCATGCAGCATATGCGTGAGGCTTTCGCCTATTGCTTCGTCAAGCCGGAAGGCAGCAATTATCCGCCGATACTCGATGCGCAGATCGTCGCGAACCTGGATGAACCGATCACCATTGATGGGGAAGGGGGCGTGGTTACTCTTTGGCCCCATGAGCAAATACACGGCGATATCGTGTCGCTGGGTTTCCGCATTGGCAATATTGCCTATTGCAGCGATGTCAGCGACTTTCCTGACGGGGCGATCCCCAGGCTGCAAAACCTCGATGTGCTGATCATCGACGCACTCCAGTACCGTCGCCATCCCAGCCATTTGTCACTTGAGCAGGCACTGGACTGGATTGAGCACTTGCAGCCCAAACGGGCTCTGCTGACCCACATGCATATACCTCTGGATTATCAAACCGTGCTGAACGAAACGCCCGCTCATGTGGAGCCGGCCTATGACATGCTGGTATTGGAACAAAGCCTCGAATTGCCTTCGTGAGCCTGAAAGGCAAATACAACCAATTTTAATAAAACCAATAAAAACAAAGAAATATGAGGTGTACCTAAACCATAAAGGTCAGAGATTTAACGGGCAATCTGTATGGCATGGAAACTGATCATTCTGTTTCTGGTGTTTCCCGTTATCTATCTGTTGATAGGATCTGCGTTGACACTGATTGCATCACGGGTCAAAGGAACCGACAGTCTCAATCAAGCCGTTTGAGCTCTGTGACGGACAGGCGATCTCCTGCGCCCATTATACGACAGCAACGGATCTCAAGGTTATCCTGCTGCATGGCTCGGGCTATCATGGCATGATTGGCTGATTAACCGGCGCGCCAGAACGTTGCAGACGTCTTAATGCCGAACATCCATCCTTGCGCCATTCCACGGACCAGACGCACCGACCATGGTGTAATACGGACTGGAAACCATTCGGTTCAATCCGCCTGAGGCCTACAGGTACGGTTCGCAGACCTTTGGATATTCCTGGCGACTGATGAAAATTTTGTGTTCAACCATGACTACGAGTCGGATATTGTGGTTCTTCCAAAGACGTCGCTGGTGTTTGTCGGTCGCGACGATGTCGCCTTGGGCGCCGACAGGTTTTCAAATGGTTTCAATGACCTGCACGGCAACGTTGATATGATTGGTAATCAGGATCGCTTCTGCCGCGTACTTCATGAGGCAACATTAAATCGTGTTGAGGCTTGGCAAATGTGTGGCGGTCAGATGCGCCTGTGCGTGTACTTGGGCAACGATCAGAGATGGCGCTGACTGCAGGCTCCAAACCATCCACAACTGAAGATCCACCAATACAAAAGTTCCATAATATATCTTATGCGATAACTGGATGCAGCTGGATGGTTTCATCATGGCGTTGATTTATCGTTAGAACCGCGACGAATGTCCTATGCTGGCCAAAAAGGTTTGCAGCATAGAAACCTGTCAATGAGCTCGTCGACATTCTGCGCCGTACACCTTCGACATTCCATGGCGAGATCAGGCGGTACAATCATCGCGACGAGGAAATTCCGAACCTGAACGCGCATCATGCATTGGCCGTCTCGGCGCCCATATCTTTGACCGCAGCACGGAGTTCATTGCCCGGCATCGTTTGAAGGATGGTCCGGGCATTGAACCCTTGTTCCGAGATCATCAGTCACCGCGGCAAAAGGAAATGTAGAAATCACCAACTATCGACTGCGCCGTTTTCTTCGTCGCAAGTTCGATACCCATGGCATTCACAAATCAATATCTGCAGTTGATTTGCGACCGCCTCGACGCAACAACGCAAAACTGTCTGCGGTATCAAACGACTGCTAAGTGTTCCGGGCGAATACCAGAGATGAAGCGAACGGCTGCAATGGGCCCGAAATTTGTTTGGGCAAATGATCAGGGCCAATGCCCTGCCCTGATCTACACTTTACTCACAATGGGCGTTGATGTGGCCGGCCTGTCCGCCAACCTTTGCCATTTTCCACATCAGTGGACCCAGTTATGAGGCTATGCCGAGAAAAGCAAGAATTCTGTTCCAGAGTTCTCCTCATAACCGAGTTTTTATATCAATTTGGCCGCAGCAACGGGCCTATAATTCGGCCTCATAATTCGTCTTTGTCAAGCGGCGCCATTGGTTGGCTGCATCCTCACCACTGGTTTAAGGGTAATACCCTTCTCGCTGTCCTCGGCGGCCTGGTTTATATCTGCGAGGTCGTAGAACTTCACCAATTTGTCAAAGGGAAATTTGTCAGCCATGAAGAGATCGACAAGCGTTGGAATCAATCGATCAGGCACGCTGTCACCTTCGACGACGCCAACCAGATTCTTGCAGTTTTGCATGAAATCGGTCAGATCAAGTTCGGCCATTGTACCCGGATTGGAGGCTCCGACGATGGCCGCTGTACCACGCGGGCGCAACGCAGTGACCATATTCGAAACCAGCTGGGCAATACCCGTTGAATCCATCGCGAACTGCGCCCCGCCTCCGGTAATTTCACGAATACGGGCGACCGGGTCTTCTTCCTTGCTATTGATCACATGGGTCGCGCCGATCTTTTTTGCCAGTTCAAGCCGCGACGGAACGATATCGACAGAGATGATCGTCGTCGCCCCCACAGCGGCCGCGGCCATGACGGCAGACAAGCCGACCGCCCCGCCGCCCCACGCGACAAAGCTGGAACCCGGTGTCACTTTGAGAACGTTCATTACGGTGCCCGCGCCAGTCTGAATACCACACCCCAACGGACCAAGCAGTTCAAGAGGCGCATCCTTGCGTACCTTGATCACGTTGCGCGCATTTGCCACTGCATATTCACCAAAGGACGATTGTCCAAAAAACCTGTCATTCAGTTTGCTCCCATCGCCCGAGGCCAGCGCATGCGTTCCGTCGATCCGCTGACCCGAAAAGTTATGGGGATTGAAATTCTCGCAATAGGCTGGATGACCTTCATGGCATGCATGACATTCATCACAATTCAGAAAGGTCAGGACCACATGATCACCGGGCACAATATTGCGCACCCTGCTGCCCACTGCTTCAACTACGCCAGAACCTTCGTGTCCCAGAACGATCGGATGCGGCACCGGAAACACCTGATCGCGGGCGATCATGTCGGTGTGACACATGCCGGTCGCAACAACGCGCGCAAGCACTTCGTCATCGTTCATTGATAGGCGCTTTACCTGCTCGATCTCAAACGGTCCGCCCTTCTGACGAATGACGGCTGCGTTGAAACTATCGGGGATGTTCTTGGACATTTTGATTCCTCTGAAATTGCCAAACCCGCAATCGCGCGGCGCTTGGATGTGCATCTTATCTGGAAGCGGCATTCCCACTCGATCCGGCACCTGACGGGGGCTGGAAGATCTGCAAATTATTGCTGCGACATTCGGGAACACTTGGCAGTACCCGATCTATCCGGTCAAAGTCCTCTATTTCAAAATCCATACAATCAAACCGGATGTCCTCGAGGTGATCACCAACGGTGTTATCACCGTTTTCAAAATGGAAATGCAAATCCGGTATGCTGATCATTCCCAGACAATCCGGCATATGGATGCCAACAATTGTTCCTTCAGTGTTTGTCAGATCGAACATTTGCCGACTGCCGAGCTATTCGAAAAAACCGACATCTTCATCCGTAACGCCTTGGTCTGACGCCAAATGGGCATAGGTGTGAGCCTTTAGCCCTGAACGCATAAAAACTGTTGATCGACGAGATTTGTAAGATCGCCGCCTCCCGCAGCGATTTGTAACACTCAATATTGGTTGGCGTGATGGTCTTTGTTGGCTCGAATGTGAGCATTGACATGTACGGGGCCTGCAAATCGTCCGGGGCAACTGTTGCTGTACCAGTTGCGACGATAGAATAGATTATACCGTCCATCGCAGTCAATTCGCCATTCAAATGATCGCGAACCCCGATACCAGTGTCACCCGGCTGTATCTTCGGGATTGGGCAATCGGGAATAATTGGGCGCAGGTAGGGTATCATTGACGCTTAACGGCGTGAACGCCGTTATCGAGTGCCGCTTGAGGGGCTTCGAAGCTGGTGAGAATCTCGGTCTGGCATGCAAACAATGCGCTGTTGTCGCCCGCGTTATCCCTCTCGTCCAGGTTCGTCCGGATCGCTTGAGAACAGTGCGATCTTGTTGCCTTGAGGATCGCGAAGGTAGCCAACATAAAAATGAGGTCCATAGGCGTCACCAAAGCCGGGCTGGCCTTCGTCAAAGCCGCCTGCGGCAAGCGCGGCGGCGTGAAGGTCACGCACCTGCTTTTGACTGCGGGCCTCAAAGGCGATCATGGTTCCGTTCCCGGCGGAGGCCGGACGTCCATCGAAGGTTGGTTTGACGTAGAAATCCGGCAGAGCTACAGACTGACCCGGTTGCTGGGGCAGCACGTAGCTTAGGCCCTCTGGTCCCTCCTCCAGCCCGTAATCAAGGGCTGGCAGGAACGCAGAGTAAAACCGCTTTGCGCGAGCCATGTCATCAGCACCGACGGTGACATAGGCAATCATAGTGGCTCTTCCTTTCCGCACGTTTGCTTGTTGCAACGCCCTTGCCGCATTATGGTAGACCAACACATTATTCGGCTCAATAACCGCGACACGAAACGACGCATGATCGACCATCCGGGTAATAGCAGCAACGCTGCGTCTTTTGATGGGACCTTAACAGATCTCACTTGGCCTCAACTTGTATGAACCTTGAACTAACGGCTGCGCGGACCGCGCTGCGGATATCCACTCCAATAATTGAGCCTTGACTTGGGATGAAGAAACGCCTCGTGGATATGAACTCTTGGGAATAGAGCTCCGCGACCCAGCGGTCGAATCCATGGATAAAAATAGGAATTGGTTGTTCTGCAGGCGAGATCCAAGTTGAAATTTGAAAGATGGGCGTCCATTCTGCAGGTCAATGAAAACACCTGATATTTGCACGCATTTGCATGCATCCTGCTAAATTTGGTAGTCGATCCCGATTTCGCGGTAAACCGCATTTGCACACACAATCTCCGCTAGGCTGAATTCATGGAACCATCAAGAGACATATCCCGACTGATAGAGATCATGGCTGCTTTGCGTGACCCGCATACAGGCTGCCCCTGGGACCTCAAGCAGGATTTTCAGTCGATCAAACCCTATACGATTGAAGAAGCCTATGAAGTGGCCGACGCCATAGAGCGCAATGACATGGACGATCTGACCGATGAATTGGGTGATCTCCTGTTGCAGGTGGTGTTCCATGCGCGCATGGCGCAGGAAAATGGAGACTTTGAATTCGGCGACGTGGTCGAGGCCATCACGCGCAAATTGATCCGTCGGCACCCGCATGTCTTCGCCAATGCCAGCGCAGACACGCCCGAAGGCATCAAAGTGCAATGGGATGACATCAAGGCTGCCGAGAAGGCAGAGCGCGCTTCACGGCGCCAGGCGCGTGGTGAGGCAGTGGAAGGCGATGGCGGCAGGCTGCAAGGGGTGCCACGCACCCTGCCCGCCTTGACGGAAGCCATCAAGCTCCAGCGGCAGGCCGCGCGCGTCGGCTTTGACTGGAACGAAGCAGCACCTGTTCTGGCCAAGATCGAAGAGGAACTGGCCGAATTGCGTGAAGCGCTTGAGAGCGATGACAAAGGCAAGGTACAGGAGGAGTTCGGCGATCTCGTCTTTGCCCTGGTCAATCTCGGTCGCCATGTCGGAGCAGAGCCGGAAATGGCGCTGCGTGGCACCAATGAAAAGTTCAGAAGACGCTTTTCCCACATTGAAAAGACGCTCGAAGCCAAAGGCGAAGACCTGCAACAAGCCTCGTTGGAGCGGATGGAGCAATTGTGGGGCGAAGCCAAAGGGCTCGAAGCAAAAGGCACCTGAGCGCAGAGTAAATGCACCTGCGCTGCAATGAGGTTTCGCGCAGAGCTTTTGTCGTTCCGTGCCTGGTCTGCTATTTGATATTTGGCAGTGGAAGTGGGGACGGCGTTGTGAAAATATTTGCTGATGCTGAAAATATCCTACGCTATGCAGAGCGCACAGTTCTGCAATCGGGCGATGTCCATTTACCGGCGACCGGGATTGACGATTCACAAAAGGATGCTTTGGATTTACTGCTTGCACTGAATTACCTCGGACATGATGAGACCTGTCGCGGATTGGTTCCGGCGACATTGAATCTATCCACGTCGGAGAACCGCCATGCGCTTCTCAAACTGGCGTCGAAGATGAACCGGGCTTTTCAATTGCCCTCGCCCCACGCACCTGGAGCAACCTTTTTCGGTGGGACCATGGCTGCGGTCACTTTTGGTTTGGCAGCCCATGGTCATGGTTCGGCCAGTGCAGGGGGGCGCGGCACTACGTTTCGAGCCGCCTTTGAGGGCTGCCTGGGAGAGGTGGCTGAATATCTTTCCTTTTTGCAGCGAGATAATGATCCACTGATTGCCACTGGTTCTGACCATCGTTCCGCTGACAGACTGCACGACGCCTGGGCAATGGGCGGTGTTGGGCGGCAGGAAAACACCAGTCCTGATGAGCTTGATTGGATTGAGGCCAGATCTTTACTTGATCAGTCTGCCAGATTGCTGCCAGTTGGATTGGTACTTCGCAGCCCATGCCCGACTGCCAGAAAAACGGATAGTTCTGGTCTTGGCGCGGGCACCTCAAAATATCAGGCCATACGGTCGGCTTTGCAGGAAGCCATTGAGCGCGATGCCGCGGCACTTTGGTGGTATGGTCGCATGGTTCCGGGGCTTATTGATGAACCTGTCCAGCGGAAAACCGGCTTCAGCGATTTTGTGAAGAAATTGCGTGGCGACACCGAGCGTGAATTCTGGTTGTTGGATATTACCAGCGATCTGAATATTCCAGTGGTTGCGGCCTTGTCGGCGCTTCCGGACGGTAGCGCAGTGGTAGCCGGTTTTTCAGCTGGCACAGAAATACTGGATGCGATGCACAATGCCTTTCTGGAAATGTGCCAAATGGAAATCGCTCAGGATTTGGCATTTCTGAAACTGCAGCAGGCGGGTCCGCAGGCTCTGCATGAACAGGACCACATTTGGATCAGACGATCCAAAACTCTCACGCTGTCTGACTATCCGCAATTGAAGCAGCATAAGCCATTTGTGAAACACAAATTCTGCGGGGAACGCGATCCGTTGGAATTTCTGATAACCAGCATAGCGCGCAAGGGGTATGAACCACTTTTTGTAGACCTTACCCGAAGCGAAATAGGAATCGCAGTGGTTCGAGTGATTGTACCCGGATTTCAATCACACGATCCTTCGTGGATTTCAGACAGATTGCTTGAGCATGTCAGTCAAGACGAACTCATTTCAATGACCAGCGGTGAATTTGTGTCACCGATCTGATTTTGTAAAACGGCATTGAGGCAGAGTATTAGAAAAATATGTCTTGGTTTTCCAGCCAGGCGATGATTGCGACGATTCACGATGCTTTCACGCTGGAGCTGATTGAGTAATCAAAAAATTGATGATCTTGTAAGACGTTGAGGAGGCTGCAAGTGGCGCACGGAAACAGCAGATATTTGTGCAACATGACCGACATGACGCTGAACCAAATCAGCCCAATGTTTGAAGGGCTTGTGAGCAATTTGTCGTGGGCACAGATGACCGAAGACAACACCAAACCGAATTCTGCTACTGAAAAATACCTGCAAACCATAGCCAGCCGAATGAAACATTCAGGACATCAAATGTCCGTTATGGATGATCCCGATGGCATTCCCGCCGGGTACACCTATCTGCTTCAATTCATTTTTCACGACCTGACCCGCAGCCGGATCTTCAACTCGGCCCCATCTCATAATCAGGGCTTAAACAATACGGCAAGTGCGTCCAATCTGAATTCACCTCAACTTGATCTCGACACGCTTTATGGCGGGGGTATTGAAGTCACGCCCGGCCTCTATGAGCGTCACAGGAAAGGGGCTGCAGCCCGTTATCGCTTCAGGATGGGCAAACTGGGGCCTGCCAAGGCCTCGCTGGGCAATCTGGCTCACGGTTCAAATACATGCCCCTACGATTTGGCGCGGATCACAGACACGGTCGACGATGCAGCAGGACACTCTCCTTCGGGCGGCGGAATTGATCCGATTATCAGTGATTGGCGCAACGATACCCATCTTCTTCTATCCCAAATCCTCGTTCTGTTCATGCATGTGCATAACAAGGTCGCAGATGCGATCGCCGACAGTGGCGAAAAACCCGAAAACATATTTCGTCTGACCAGACAGTTTATCGTGCGCAGCTACAGATATATTATTGTCAACGATGTCATGCGCAGGATAATTGATGGACACGTCCATGAAAGGTTCTTCGGCGGCAATCAAATCATGGAAGACGGGACTACAGAAACAATCAGCCACTCGGCCGAATTCGTCTTTGCTGTCTCGCGCATCGGGCACGGCATGGTTCGCAACCAGTATCCTGTCAATAGTCTGTTCCTGAATGACAAAGGTATCATTGAAGCCGGATTTATCGACAATATTCTGACGTTCAGCAGCTTTAATAAAATGCTGTCATCAAGCAATCCCGCATTGAGCCAAAAACTGCCCGTTCCACAGAACTGGATTGTGGACTGGAGACTGTTTTTCAAGCTCGACCAGACAAAGCCGGCCTACGCTCAACGGATTTCTCCGTTATTGGCGCCACGGCTAACCTCAGCAAGGTTTGACAATTTTGCCACCGGTGAAGCGGTGCAGAAATCGATTCCCTATCTGGATATGGAACGTTGTATTCGTTTCAGACTTCCAACCGGCCAGCAAATCGCAGCGAAATTGGGCGTCGACATCCTGTCATCTTCAGATATGCGGGCAGTTAATATTCCGTTTGGTGGAGACGAGGATAAACGGCAACTTGACCTGGCGTTGGACAGTGTTCCCAATTTTCGTGATGAAACGCCCCTCTCCTATTACGTTCTTCAAGAGGCTGCTCTGGCAGGGAACAATGGTGTGCATCTCGGTCCCGTTGGTTCCGAAATTGTTGCGCGTACAATTACCGACGCGCTGAAGTGTTCCACTGAGACTCACAATATTGGTGTTTTTGACGCAAATGAATTTGAAACCGCAAAGTCAGAAAAAGCCATAAACACTATGAAGAAATTCATCGACCTATTGTCAATGGATAGCGGAAAACTGGCTGATTTGGTGCGTGCCTCTACTGATGGCGCGGAAAAAGCGCGCTCCGTAAGACTGAAGAGAGGCCAGGAATTTGCAGAGTAACTAAGAGCAACAAAGGAGAGTAAACCGTGGTAAAATTAATGGTAGCAGATCCGATCGGGCTTGGTAAATATTTGCGAATGGTCGCCAAGGACCCGGCCGAGCAGATAGCCCTAAAAGCCAACCCAAACGAAAAAATTGGTCAGTTTCTCGCCGCACCTGTCCCCGCTGGCGTGACAATCATCCCAAATTTCGACACGGCGACAGAAACTTACATTGCCATACCCTGGGAGCAGGATATTCTTGCGACTGAAGCGAAGGTACAAGTCGGCGACTACGGCTTTCCCAACTTTTATTTCAGCTTGGAGCCACAATCTTCTGATCTCAGCGAGCGCGAACGGGCTTATGATTTTCGCGTCGGCGACTATGTAATGTCCCGCTGCGTCTGAAGGCTGCATTGAACTTCAGACCGACATTTATGGGATGACAAGGGAATTATGGAGCGCTTGATTGAAGGCGCTCCATTTCTTCTCCTGAAGAAAGGGCCTCAATACTGGTTCGCAACACCTGAAGTTGCTGAAGATCGCGAATAGGGAATATACTGACGAACCAGTCTCTGATCTGCTTTTTACTAGGTGAGCGTTCGCCAGCCCACTCTGATGAGAGGCTTGCATGAAAATGTTCAAGATCATCCAGCGCCAGTGAGATTCTGCCCAACCTGTAATTGGCTGCTGCTGACCAGCCATGAATATCAGGGAAGACGTTTCTGGACTGCGTCACAGCCTCCACACAGACGTCGAAATCACCATTGAGAAAGGCAATCGTCGCTTTGTAGGCGAAATACCATTCCGGCGGCCCTGGATTGAGATCAAAGGCGCGGTCACAGAGCGCTTTCGCCTGCAGATAGTTACCGCAAAAAGCATAGGCGAGCGCGGCAGCGATAGCCACATTCGGATTGGCTGGATTCAGATTTACTGCATTTGTGAAATACAGCTCGGCGCATTCGAACCGGTGGGCAAGTAAATGACTCCAGCCCAGATTTACGTGATTTCTGCTATCCAACGGATCAAGTTCGACTGCCCGACGAGCATATGTAAATGCCCGCTCCATCGTTTTTTCTTCTGGCGGTTTGCCCGGGAGTACAAACCATTGAGAATTGAGAACAGCGGCCAATCCTGAATAAGCTGATGCGAATTCCGGATCCAAGGCAAGCGCCTTTTCAAACAATACGATCTTTTCAGATTCTGTTGATTGGTTCCATTGTGTCAAAAGATGCTGTCCCTCCAGCCAGAAGTCGTAAGCTGCTCGCTGGTTATTTGAACCCATTCTGATTTTATGCAAACGCGAGGTTGCAACTGCAATTTGTACACTGGATGCAACCTTGCAGCTGATCTCGTTCAGCAGGGCAAGGCGTTCATAGGTTTCAACCATGTATTCCTGACTGAATTCCAGTTTTTCCAGAATGCAATCGTAGAGACGAACATTGACATGGAGCTTGCTTTCTCCTCGTGTTTTCAGTTCGCACTCCAGAAGGTATTCGATGCCGCCGCGATGCAGTTGTTTTTGCAGGTCTGCCAATTTTGAATTTTCCAGCGGGCCTGAACGCAAATTTGGATTGACGACCATCCATTCGCTGAATCGTGACAAGGTCGACACAAGATCATTGGCGAAGGCCTCAGACATAAAGTCCGAGCCGTTGTTATCAGACGGCGACCTGAGGGGCATGATAGCGATCGACGGACTGCTGCTCGTCACCTGTTTTTTCTCTACAGCGTAGCTGCCTGAAATGTTTGCGAAAGATGTGAGTTCCTCGTCTTCTGCAAATCCCTCAGCCGCTTTGGCAAGACTTTTTTGGTCGGAGTTCTGACGAATCATCTGAGCATAAGCGCGCAACTCCGCACTTTCATCAATTTCGAATTCTTCTCTCAGACGTTTGCGATAGTTTTCAAATAACGAAAGGGCGTCGCTGGTTCTGCCCCGCGCCTCCAACGCTTCCATCTGCACCTGTACGGCGTTTTCCGCAAACGGATCAATGGATAGAACAATGTCCGCCAGTTTGCATTGTTGATTGAACGATAACCCGCCAGATTCAAGCAGATCCAAAGCTGAACGGGCAATGCCGCTGACAACCCGCTCTCTTTCAACGCGTAACCAACTGTCGAACAATGGGTCAATGGCATCCATACCAGCTAGAAGTTCGGGTTCAGGATGGGACATCAATGTTTGGAATGTATCTATGTCATTGTTTTCCAACGCCTGCGTAATTTTGGTAAGATCAGTCTGGTATGCGCCTTCATCAAGTTCAACCGTATTTCTGCTGGTTAGTATGAAAGCTTTCGGTTGGTCATGCGAAAGGGTGCGCAATTCCCGTAAGGCCTGACGTAGTGAGGCCCGACCGCGTTCCTCGTCACTTTCACTCCACAGAAGGCTGGTCAATACCTCCCGGCGCGCGATGGGTTTTTTGGACAGGGCCAGATAGGCAAGAATGCATGATGCCTTCTGAGAACGCGGTGCACACTTTTCTCCCTGTGCCCCGGCCAATCGAAATCTCCCGATCAAGCCAATCTCAATCATATGAAAACCGCCCCCACGCCTACCAGACCATATTAGAGCATTTTAGTAAAACCTATGCAATTCTGGGGGGTGCCTGTAGGGCAAAGGAAAACTATACAAATTTTGTGGTGCCTCTGCAGACCGGACCTTAACGACATTGGTGGCTCGGCCAGGTGAGAATTCCGGATTCACGCTCAAATCACGATGCCTGTGATTATCTGGCGGCCAAGCGATGTTGCAAGTCCCAAATTTATGCGGCGCCTCCCAAGCATCGCTGCCATCCGTGCGTTTCTCCAGCCGCGCACGGATGGCCCTGACTGAGGCGCCCCAAAGCCGAGGACCTGTGATGTCAAAATATTTCAAGACTGCAATTATCGCTGTGGCACTCGGACTGAATTTGGCAGTCCCTGTCGCTGCCGAAACCGTCTGCATTGATGTTGATGGTCCCTTGGCGCCCTTCAAGTTCGGATCTCCGGGGGCCAGTTTCCATACATTGAACGAGCGACAGAAATGGGCCTTTGTTGCAACGCTGGCC
>JARGOF010000083.1 GCA_029212415.1 Rhizobiaceae bacterium
GCCCTACCAGCGCCTGCTGGAGTATATTGTCCCTGACAGCGTGCATGTTCTCTACAAGGGTCAGGTCATCAAGTCGGGTGATCGGCAATTGGCTCTCGAGCTTGAGAACGACGGTTATGCAAATGTCATCAAGAATGCCGCCTGAAAACGGCCGGGGTAAAAAGGTTTTGTGATGAATATGCAGAGCAAAAAGCCGATCACTGCCGCTGAACAATTGCTGGTCGACAGCTTTGTTCAAAATGTTGGCAATTTGCCCGGTGACGGTGGCATATTGACCATCCGTGATGGCTATATCGAAGATATCAAACAAAATGGCCTGCCGACGCGCCGGGTTGAATCCTGGCACTATACGGATCTCAGAAATCTGCTGAAAACGGTTCCTTCCAACGGCAAGGTGGCCGATGTTGAACCACTGGACAGTCTGATTGCCGGTTCAAATGTCATGTCGGTGGTGGATGGGCATACAGGCAATATTGCCGACCTGCCTGGCGTGAACGCTACATCCTATCGCAACGATCTTTCTGACGGTTCAGCCGCAGATCATATGGCTCTTCGAAACAGCGACGATCTGATCGGTCGGGTCAACGGCGCCTTTGTTACCGACGGAATAAAGCTGCAGGTTGAAGACGATGTCGTTCTGGACAATCCGCTGGAAATACAAGTTCTGCATAATGGTGGTCAGGCCCATACGCGGTTTCCCGTAGCGATCGGCAAAGGCGTGAAGGGCCTGTTTGTCGAGCGGCATGCGTTTTGTTCAGATGATGAGGCCCTGGTCTCGTCGATCACGGATCTCGATGTTGGCGAAGGTGCCGATGTTGTCTGGGTCATCAATCAGGAGCAGGGTGCCTCCGACACGCACCTGGGGCAGATCAACATTCGGCTTGGCGCTGACGCCAGACTGCTGCTTTTTGTTGCCAATGCCGGTGGAAAACTTGTCCGTCAGGAAATTCACATTGTGGCACGTGGCGAAGGATCTGAGCTGACCCTGCGCGGGGTCAATCTGTTGGGCGACGAGAGCCACACGGATGTGACGATGACGCTTGAACATATTGTGCCCAATTGTGTTTCGGGCCAGATATTCCGCAACGTTGTGCTGGACCGCGCAAAGGGCGTATTCCAGGGCCAGATCAAAGTGGCTCAGATTGCACAAAAGACGGATGCAAAGATGGCCTGCAACACGCTGTTGCTGTCTGATTTTTGCGATTTTTCCGCCAAGCCGGAACTGGAGATTTTTGCCGATGATGTGCAATGTGGTCATGGCGCCACGGTTACGGATATCGATAAAAATCAGCTTTTCTATCTGAAAGCACGCGGTATAGGCGAAAAACGGGCCCGCAGTTTGCTGGTTAAGGCCTTTATTGTCGAAGTTGTTGAAGAACTCGACAATGAGGTGCTGATCGAAGCGCTGGAAAAACAGTTTGAAACATGGCTGAACAATCATGGCTGATTCGTCACAGGCAACCGCTGGGCAGCTTCGCCCCTATGACGTGGACGCTATCCGCAAGGATTTTCCGATCCTTGCCCAGCAGGTCTATGGCAAACCGCTCGTCTACCTCGACAATGGCGCATCGGCTCAAAAGCCGCAGGCGGTGATTGACGCGGTTTCGCATACCTATGAGACCGGCTACGCCAATGTGCATCGCGGTCTGCATTTCATGTCGAATGCTGCCACAGATGCCTATGAGGCTGCCCGTGAAAAGGTGCGGGGCTTTATCAATGCCGGCTCGGTAGACGAAATCGTCTTTACCAAATCAGCGACCGAGGCGATCAATACGGTGGCCTATGGCTATGGTATGCCGGAAATCGGTGAGGGGGACGAAATTGTCGTCAGTCTCATGGAGCATCACTCCAATATCGTGCCGTGGCATTTCATCAGAGAACGCCAGGGCGCCAAGCTGAAATGGGTTCCCGTAGACGAGCAGGGTGTTTTCCACCTGGCCGATTTTGAAGCGCAATTGAGCGATCGTACCAAGCTCATTGCCATTACCCATATGTCCAATGTTCTGGGCACGGTCGTGCCTGTCAAGGAAATCTGTCGCATTGCCCGGGCACGCGGCATTCCTGTCTTGATCGACGGCAGTCAGGCCGCCGTGCACACGCACGTTGATGTGCGCGATATTGATTGTGATTGGTATGTTTTTACCGGACACAAGCTCTATGGCCCGACGGGTATCGGTATTCTCTACGGCAAGAAGGACATGCTGGAGAAGATGCGGCCGTTTCAGGGTGGCGGTGAGATGATCCTCGATGTCAGCGAAGACGCGGTCAGCTATAATGCGCCGCCGCACCGTTTCGAAGCCGGTACTCCGCCAATCGTTCAGGCCATTGGATTGGGCGTTGCGATTGACTATATGAACAGTGTGGGCAGAGAAGCGATCGCCGCTCATGAGGCCGATTTGTGCGCCTATGCACATGAGAGGCTTCGTCAGATCAATTCCCTGCGCATATTCGGTGATGCACCGGGCAAGGGCGCGATTGTGTCCTTTGAGATCGAAGGCATTCATGCACATGATATTTCAATGGTCATTGATCGTTCAGGGGTGGCTGTGCGTGCGGGCACCCATTGCGCGCAGCCTCTGCTCAAGCGTTTTGGTGTGACATCGACATGTCGTGCCTCATTTGGCATGTATAATACACGTGCGGAAGTTGACGCACTTTACAATGCGCTGTTGAAGGCACGGGCGTTTTTTGCCTGACGAAACAGCGACAATCGGGATGAGTTCAATGAACGATGAAGTGAACACAGGCGAAACTTCGCAACCGGCCACCTTTTCAGCGACGACCATACCGCGCGATGAACTTGCGCGCTTGACCGACGACATCATTGCTGCTGTGAAAACGGTCTATGATCCTGAAATACCGGCAGATATCTACGAACTCGGTCTGATTTACAAGATTGATATCGAGGATGATCGCAGCGTCAAGATCGACATGACCCTGACTGCGCCGGGCTGCCCCGTTGCAGGCGAAATGCCCGGTTGGGTGGAAAATGCGGTCAATACGGTTGAGGGTATCTCCGGCGTGGAGATCAATATGACCTTTGATCCGCCCTGGACACCGGACCGCATGTCTGAAGAAGCGCAAATTGCAGTGGGCTGGTACTGATTGAAATCTGAATTGCGACCATTATGTTATATGGAAGTATATGGCATAATCATCGAACGTTGCTTTG
>JARGOF010000084.1 GCA_029212415.1 Rhizobiaceae bacterium
GGTGCCGATGCGGAAGAAGCTCATGTCCTGCGCCGTGGCCATCGAGCCACAGGTCAGAGCCGCCGCAAGCAGGGCGGTCTTGAGATGGTGCAACATTGATCTCTCCTCTGTTGGATCGTTGTCATGCCGCATCCTTTGCTCTTTCCGAGGCGGCTGCAACGGCTCCCCGACGGAATTTATCCTCCAATGAGTTCAGCGGTTTGATCCGGTCCCGTGTCTGTTGATTGTCACTGAGAACTGACCCGGTAGCCCCATAAATTGTCACTGAGAATTGACCCATGTGAACACATTGCCCTGACGGTTTTAGTCAGGGAGACATGGAGTGATCGACATGGGATTTTTGAGTGTCATTCGACGTTGGGCATTACGTGACAAAATGCCAATTAGAGAGATTGCCCGGCGGACGGGTTTGTCTCGGAATACAATCAAGAAGTATCTGCGCGAAGGCGCTGTAGAGCCGCAGTTCAAGACGCCAAAACGGCCAAGCAAGCTGGACCCATATGCGGATCGGTTGTCCGCTTGGCTTTTGATCCAGACCCGCAAGTCGCGTAAAGAGCGGCGCACGGTCAAGCAAATGCACGCTGATCTGGTGAAGCTGGGGTACGACGGATCCTATGAACGCGTTGCGGCTTTTGCCCGGGCTTGGCGTGACGATCGACATCGTGCTGAGCAGACAACCGGTCGGGGAACATTTGTTCCTTTGATATTCCAGCCGGGCGAAGCTTTCCAATTCGACTGGAGCGAAGATTGGGCCAATATTGGCGGCGAACGGGTCAAGCTTCAGGTCGCCCATATCAAGCTGTCGCACAGTCGGGCGTTTTTGGTTCGGGCTTACCCGCTGCAAACCCATGAGATGCTGTTTGATGCCCATTGGCATGCGTTCAGGGTGTTTGGTGGCGTTCCAGGCCGGGGCATCTACGATAATATGAAGACAGCTGTGGACCGCGTTGGCAAAGGCAAACAACGCGACATCAATGCGCGCTTCAAGGCGATGGCCAGCCACTACGTTTTTGAGCCTGAGTTTTGCAATCCTGCTGCGGGTTGGGAGAAGGGTCAGGTTGAGAAGAACGTTCAAGACGCCCGCAACCGCATGTGGCAGATCATGCCGGTCTTTGCCGATCTGGCAGAGCTGAACCAGTGGCTTGAAGATCGCTGCATTGCCCTGTGGGCGGAGACACCGCACAAGGCCTTACCTGGTTCCATCGCCGATGTATGGGAGGCCGAGAGACCCATGCTGATGGCGCTGCCGCCAGCATTTGACGGCTTTATAGAACACAGCAAACGCGTATCTCCAACGTGTCTGATCACCTTCGAGCGCAATCGCTACAGCGTGCCTGCCAGCTTTGCGAACCGCCGGGTGAGCCTGCATGTCTACCCAGAACGCTTGGTGATCGTCGCCGAAGGGCAAACGGTTTGCGAGCATGCGCGGATCATTGACCGTTCTCACCGCAAACCCGGCAAGGTCATTTATGACTGGCGGCACTATCTCGCTGTCATCCAACGTAAACCAGGTGCGCTTCGCAACGGTGCGCCATTCACAGAGATGCCCGCAGCATTCCGGCAACTGCAGGATCACATGCTGCGGAAGGACGGTGGCGACCGGGAAATGGTCGACATCCTGTCTTTGGTTCTCCAGCACAATGAAGAGGACGTTTTGTGCGCAGTGGAGCTGGCACTTGAAGCAGGCGTCCCCACCAAGACACATATCCTGAACCTGCTGCACCGATTGATCGACCGCAGACCGACAGATCATCCAGAGGTCGATCCGCCGGATGCGCTGGCATTGCAGACGACGCCAGAGGCCAATGTAGATCGCTATGACGACCTGAGACAGACTGGGGAGAAGCGCCATGCGTCATGATCCAGCCGGAGCGTCCATCGTCATCATGCTGCGCAGCCTCAAGCTCTATGGCATGGCAAATGCGGTCGAAGACTTGGTCGCCCAAGGAGCGCCAGCGTTCGAAGCGGCGACACCGCTTCTATCACAACTGCTCAAGGCCGAGATCGCAGAACGGGAGGTGCGGTCCATTGCTTACCACACCAAAGTCGCCCGCTTCCCCGCATACAAAGATCTCACCGGCTTCGATTTTGCGTCCAGTGAGATCAACGAAGCGACAGTGCGGCAGTTGCACCGCTGCGAGTTTATCGAAGCGGCCGAGAATGTCGTGCTGATCGGCGGTCCCGGAACGGGCAAAAGCCACACGGCCACCGCAATCGGGGTACAAGCTATCGAGCACCACAGGCGCAAGGTCCGCTTCTTCTCCACCGTAGAATTGGTCAATGCGCTGGAGCAGGAAAAGGCACTCGGCAAGGCAGGAAAACTGGCTGAGACGCTGACCAAAGTTGACTTGGTCATCCTGGACGAGCTCGGCTACTTGCCGTTCAGCGCGTCTGGCGGCGCGCTTCTCTTCCATCTGCTCAGCAAGCTCTATGAGCGCACCAGCGTGATCATCACAACCAACCTCAGCTTCTCAGAATGGGCGCAAGTCTTTGGAGACGCAAAGATGACTACCGCTCTTCTCGATAGGCTGACGCACAGATGCCACATCCTCGAAACAGGCAACGAAAGCTATCGCTTCAAAGCCAGTTCGGACGCTGCAAAGAAAATAGGAAAGGAGACCCAAACATTGACCGCGTCATAGACAACGACGCATAATTGAGGGTGGGTCAATTCTCGGTGAAAATACCGGGTCAGTTCTCAGTGACAATCAACATCCAGTCCGGGACTATCCTGAATTTTGTGCGCTGACGTGGTAACTGCTCGAAGAGGAGACCCACGTATGAGCATCGACAAAGACATTTTGGACCGATTGATGGAAGGCCGCGCGCCTGGTGATTTGTTTGGCAAGGACGGCATTCTGTCGGAGCTGACAAAGGCGCTGGCGGAACGTGCGCTGAGCACGGAGATGGAAGTCCATCTTGACGAGGAGCGCGCCGAGGAGGCGCCCGAGGGCCGTAATCAGCCCCCCAATCGGCGAAACGGCAGCAGCCAGAAGACCGTGACCACCGACAGCGGCAAGGTTGTTCTGGACATCCCCCGCGACCGGAACGGCACCTTCGATCCGATGCTGATCGCCAAGTATCA
>JARGOF010000009.1:0-18567 GCA_029212415.1 Rhizobiaceae bacterium
TGATCGCCTGGAAAATCATCCACGGTTCGCGTTTCGGGCTGCATCTCTTCGCTATTGGCGGTGGTATCGCTTCCGGCACGGATGAGGCCACGCACAATTTTGGTGTCGCAGACAAGCAAAAGATCCTGCTGGCCTATGTGGGTTGCTCCTGCTTTGCAGCGCTGGCCGGCATATTCCTGGCTGGCCGGATTGTTTCCGGCGATCCGAATGTCGGCCTTCTGTTCGAGATGGATGCCATAACGGCAGTGGCCATTGGCGGCACGCAGCTTTCCGGCGGCGTCGGCAGTCTTCATGGAACAGTCATTGGCGCATTGGTCATGGCCTTGCTGGCAAACGGCATGAACAGCGCCAATATCTCGGCCTTCGTACAGACAGCGATCAAGGGTGTAATCCTCCTGCTGGTTGTCGGATTGCAGTCACGCAAAAAGATGGGGCTGTGACATGGCAGCTGTATTCAACAGGACCAATTTCAATCGTATTTCCAGAATACCGCCCGCCTATTTCGTGTTTGCTGTTCTTCTGGTCGTGCTGTGGATCTCGCGGCCGCATATGCTCAATATCAACATCATGGGCATATTCATCCGGCAGGTCGTGCCTTTAGGCATTCTGGTGCTTGGACAGATGCTGGTGATCCGGGTGAACTCGATCGATCTGTCGGGGGCAGGCGTTCTGCTTCTGATCAACTTCTATATCTCGTCCAGTATGTTCCCGGGCGCCTCACTGCCCTTTTTCGTGGCAATCTCATTGGCAACCGGCCTGGCTGTAGGGCTGTTCAACGGCTACATGGTTGGAAAGCGACGGGTCTCGGCTGTCATCGTAACCCTGGCAGTGAACATCGTGCTGGTTGGCATTGTGCAATTTCTGGCAAGTGGCAAACCGCCAGGCGACGTGCCGTCGATATTCAGTGACATCTACAATACCAAACTCTGGATGATACCGACACCGGTGCTGTTCTGGGTGGCTTTGGCGCTCATCATGTCGCTGTTCCTGTCGCGATTTGTCTATGGTCGCTATGTGTCATCGGTTGGTGCAAATCCGGTTGCAGCTCAGTTTTCGGGCGTGCCTGTCGAAAGAACAGTCATTGTCGCCCACACGATCGCCGGCTTGATGACCGCACTGGCATCGCTCGTCCAGACGGCATCAATTGCCGTGGGCAGTGTCAGGGTGGGTCATGAACTGCCCATTCTGGCCGTTGCTGCGACCATTCTGGGCGGCGTGGTCTTCGGCAGAGGCGAGGGCGGTGTCTGGGGTCCCTTCTTCGGGGTTCTTTCCTTCGCCCTGCTTTTCGTCGTCATGACGACCTTTGGTATCGGCGAATCGGGAAAGCTGATCACGCAGGGGCTTATCATTCTGCTGGCAGCCATTTTCTATGGTCTGCGAACCGCAAAATCCAGAACTTGAACGCTTTAACATCGAGGAGATAGGAATGTCTGAGAAAAAATCAATTCTCTGCTTTGGAGATTCACTGACCTGGGGCTGGATCCCCGTTGTCGAGGGGGCGCCCACCTATCGATACCCCTATGAGAAGCGCTGGACCGGTCAAATGGCGTCCCATCTTGGCGATGGCTTCCATATCATTGAAGAGGGGCTGAGCGCGCGTACAACGAGCGCTGATGATCCCAATGATCCGCGATTGAACGGCAGTGAATATCTGCCGACTGCATTGGCCAGTCACCTGCCGCTCGATTTGGTGATCGTCATGCTGGGTACCAATGATACCAAGCCGTTTTTCAACCGTACGCCCTATGATATCGCCTATGGCATGTCCAAGCTGGTTGGTCAGATCGCCACCAGCGCTGGCGGCATCGGTACGCCCTATCCAGCACCAAAGGCCCTTGTCGTCGCGCCGCCGCCCTTGACACCCATGCAGCATCCATACTTTCAGGGCATGTTTGGCGGGGGCCATGAAAAATCAGCAGAACTCGGTCAGCAATACCGGGATATGGCTGATTTCATGAAGTGCGCGTTTCTCAACGCCGGTGATTTTGTCACCACGGATGGCTGCGACGGCATCCATTTCACAGAACAGAACAATGCCGATCTGGGCAGGGCGATTGCCGAGAAGGTAAAGACCATATTGTAGTTTGAGGATGCGTCGACGCAATTGAACTGCCCCTCACGCAATTGATGGGCAGTTCACCGCTTCACCTTCCCCGATCACCTATCTTTAGCCCCGTATCTGCTGGCCCGTACCGGCTGCCCCGTACCGGTTGAATGGCCAGGGTCAGGCAAGCAGGTCGGCTCTCGGGCTTTCTTCCATCGTGGCGATCATTTCCTGAAGCAGTCGTTCAGTCAATTCGGCGCGTATGGTTGCATGCTCCGGGCTGTCCCAAAGATTGAGGGTCTCGCCCGGATCGGTTTCACGATCATAGAGTTCACCCCAATCCTGGTCTTTGTAGATGGTCAGGCGCCAGCGATTGGTCAGCAGGCAACGCACCCGTGCGGCTTTTTCAAAACCCATGCGCGGTCCGCCGTCGTGGTGCTCGACCAGAAGTGCATCACGAGGGGCGCTCTCTGCAGCGCTGCCGGCCTCCACGCAATCCTTCAGGCTGCGTCCCTGCATACCCCAATAGGGAAGCAGACCCGCCCGGTCCAGCACGGTGGACGAAATGTCGATTGTCGAGGCCAGGGCATTACAGGTCTTTGCCTGTGAGGCTTTCGGTTCTGCCCAGATGAAGGGCACACGTGTCAGTGCACGGGTCGGTACGCAGCCTTTCAGCAGGAGATTGAAGTCGCCGAGATAATCGCCATGATCGGAGGTGAAAATCACCACGGTATTGTCGGCCTGACCGGATGCGTCGAGTGCCGCGAGCACTTTGCCGATTTCATCATCAATCATGGTGATCATGCCGGCAGTCAGCGCCATGGCCTCGCGCAAGGCCTGATCATCCGCGTAAAAGGCGGCCTGTGAGGTGGCTTCAACCTCCTGCCGTTCCCATTTTTCCCGCATGTGGCGCAGTGGCGGTGGCGGGTTGTTGTGTGCGTCATAGGGCAGCGATACCTCGAACTGCTCCGGATCGTACATTGACCAATAGCGGCCCGGCGGATTGAACGGATGGTGTGGGTCTGGAAATGAGACGAAGGCAAAAAACGGTTCTTCGGCGCTCTCCTGCTGGCCAATCCATGCAGCGGCGCGATCGCCGATCCATGTGGTCGGATAGCTGGCTTCAGGAACCGGTGTTCGATAGGCCTGCGGGCAGGTGTAATTGTGTGGCAGGGCATTGGCCGGATCATGCAGTTCTTTCCAGTCCGGATGGTTACGGCGGAACCATTGGCCATAGTGCCCGCCGCAACGGTCACCATGGCCGGTTACCATTTCCACATGCTGGTAGCCATAGTAGGGCGTGTCGACGGCATAGGGTTTGTCGTCCGCATAGCTTGCCGGTTGCTCCTGGCTGTAGGCGGATGTTTCGGGTTTCCATGCTTCTGCGATGGGGCCGGTCTCGAAGACCGGTCGACCTTTCGGCGGCAAGTCGGTAAAGGGCTGGAGGTGGCTTTTGCCGATGGCAGCCGTGCGATAACCACCGGCTGCCAATACATCGACAAACGTATTGGCCCGCTCCGACAAAACACAGCCGTTGTGGCGCAGGCCGTGCACAGAGGGGTAACGTCCGGTGAGCAGGGAAGCCCGGTTTGGCATGCATACGGGCATGGCCGTGTGGAACTCGTCGAAACGGGTGCCGCGCGCGGCAAGTGCGTCGATATTGGGTGTTTTCACCACCGGATGGCCATAACAGCCCAGCCAGTCAGCCCGTTGCTGATCGGTCACGAATACCAGAAAATTCGGCTTGCGCATTGCCTGCTCCTTCAAGTGTCAGCCCGCCTGTTGAATGGAGCGCATAGCTGTATTTGTATTGATATGGTCAAAAAGCTGTGTTGCCTTCGAAAGCGGTAGAAGTGCGTGTTCGCGCATCAGAAATTCGGCCCGGGTTCCTTGTCCCTGCAAAATCGCCTCCAACAATCGGATATGGTCGCGCTGGGATTCCCGGAGCACCTGAAGGGCCTCTTCGGCGGGAAGAATATGCAAAAGCGGAGCCGAGCGGAACGGGTTGCGCTCCATGAGCCGGATGAGTTCGGCATTGCCGGCGATGCGGGCGATATGTGTGTGAAAGCGTATGTTGATTGATGAGAATGTGCGGAATGCCGCCTGATCGTGCTGCCCCGTGGCAATCAGCGCGGCGAGTTCTTCTATGCAGCTGCGCAGCAGCGACTCTTCGTCTCCGGTCAGGCCTTTTTCCGCCGCAAGGCGCGCCGCCATGCCTTCCAGCGTGGCACGCACGTCAAGAATTTCGCGCATATCGTCGATGGTAAAACGGCGGACATGGAAACCCCGGTTCGGCGCACCTCTGACCAGGTCTTCCTGTTCGAGTGCAGCGAGCGCCAGCCGCACGGGCGTGCGCGAGACCTGAAGCAGCGCTGCAAGACCCGTTTCCGTTATTTTTTCGCCCTGCGGAAGCGTGCCATCCATGATGAGTGCCCGCAGACGCGATGTCACGGTTTCAGTGTTGTTTGATGCGCGGCTTTCCATAGATTGCATGCAATGTTCTCAGTTTGTAATCTTGTAGAGCCCAATTTTGCTGATATCTGAGGGTTTTGCAACAAAAAACAATTGAATTGCGTGCAATCCTGTGCCACGCTTCGTTGATCGCATCGGTCGAAGACAGACCGCGTTACGTGGAGGAAAACATGAATCGTATTTATCGTGGCACCCTGGGTGTCCTGGCTGCAGTTGCGCTCTCCGTCAGTGCCGGAAGCGCCATAGCACAATCATTGAAAATCGAAACCGGCAATGCCGCCGGACTGACAACACTCATCCCCCAACTCATGGCGAAATCTCTGGCGCCCATGGATGTCGAGTTGCAGATCAACGCCGACCAGACGCTGACACGCTCGGCCTTGAGCCTTGGAACGGGGCGCATCGATGCGGCGATCGTCCCGCCGCCCGCCTATAATGCCATGGTCCACGCGGCCGGCCCCTACAAGAAAGCCGGAGAACAGGCGACAAAGGCAGCGGCCAATATTCGCTCTCTCTTTCCTTTCGCCGGTGGTGTCTTTCAGCCGATCGTCTGGGCCGATTCAGGCATTGAGTCCTGGGAGGACATGAAGGGCAAGCGGATATACATCGGCCCACCGGCTGGTGCCGCCAACCGCCAGATCACCGGCCTGATCAAACTTTCCAGCAATCTGGAGGTCGACACGGATTACGATCCGGTCCGTTTGGGTTGGGGCGCAGGCGTTCAGGCCTTCCAGGATGGTCAATTCGATGTCTTTATCGGGGCTTTCCCGATTGGTGCGGCGGCTGTCCAGCAGCTTAGCCTGCAGCGCAAGATCAGGCTGATCAGCGTACCTGAAGATGTGCTTTCAACAGACGCATGGGCCGACTATCTCGACCGGATGGGCGAAACCAATGCGACTGTTGCCGCAGGAACCTATGATGGGCAGGTCAATAACGACATGGACGTCCATGCCGCCGCCTATGCGATGGTCTTTGCCGTGAACAAGGCGATGGACGACGATCTGGCCTATAAAATCACCAAAACCTTTTGGGACAATGTCGAGGGCTACAAAAAGTCCGTGGCGGTATTGGCGCAGCTTCCCACCGATCAGCCGATGGCGGGCAACAATATCGTATTGCATCCCGGCGCGGCGCGCTATTATACGGAAATGGGCATTGCCATTCCCGCATCACTAGCACCGAGCGAGTAGTCTAGAAGCCAGTACGGACCTGACCGTCATGCACAACACAGTCTTAGAAAATACCCGCCTGGCTTTTGCCAGGCGGGTTGCTCTTGTCCTGGCCTTTTTCATGGCGCTGATACCGCTTGGCCACAAGATGCCGTCCTTCGGGCCGCTGCCAAGCATCGGTCCCTTTGAGGCTGAACCACTCAGAGGTGGTGTGCTCGCATTGAGCATCCTGATTTGCGTCCTGTGGGCCTCATTCGGACTACAGGCAAAAGGCAAGGCAAGATGGCTCGGCGGACTGGCTGATATCACCCTGGTTGCCGTTGGCGCCTGGGCGTGCTGGCGCTTCTATGTTGATGTCAGGGCGATGCACACCAGTATCGTTTTTTTCGAGCCATCACAGGCCTGGACATCGATGGCCGGCTGCATGGTCATCCTGATCATGACCTGGCGGATATGGGGCGCGCCGCTGGCACTGGTTGCCGGTGTGGCTTTGGCATGGTTTCTCTGGGATTTTCGTGGCGATTTCGTTCAGGCGACGACCGAGAACCTTTGGATGGTTCTGGACGACGGCGTGCTGGGCAATATCATGGACATCGTGCTGAGCACCGTGTTCCCCTTCATCATCCTTGGCGCCATGCTTGAGGGCTGCGGGGCAGGCGGTTCGCTGATCCGTGTCTCCCTGCATGCCATGCGGCGGTTTCGCGGCGGCCCGGCGCATGCGGCCATTCTTGCCTCCAGCCTGTTCGGTGCGGTTTCCGGATCGGCGGTTGCCAATGTTGTCGGCACCGGCGTCATCACCATTCCACTGATCAAGAAACGCGGTTTTTCACCAGCCTTTGCCGGTGGCGTGGAGGCGGCGGCCTCAACCGGTGGGCAAATCATGCCGCCGGTCATGGGTGCCGCGGCCCTGGTCATGGCGGATCTCGTTGGCGTCAGTTATCTCACGGTGATCGTGGCTGCACTTATTCCGGCGCTCGCCTATTATGCGGCGCTCTTTGCATCGGTCGTTTTTGAATGCCGCCGTCTCGATGTCGATGTCGTGGATGTTGTCGAAGAAGACATGAAGGTCACGCCTCAGGACTGGCGCAATCTTGTGCTGGTGGGCGCGCCGCTCGCCGTGGTCATCGTGGCACTTATACAGGGAGCATCACCCTCGGGCGCAGCCTTGACGGCGCTTGCCGTGCTGATCCCCATGAGCTTCATGAATCCTGCTGTTCGGCAAAGGCCTTTTGCTCTCATCGAGGCTTTTGCCCGCGGTGGTCTGAGCTTTGCGCAACTGATGATGGCTGTCGGTGCCATCGGCATCGTTGTTGCATCCCTGTCGTCGACAGGACTGCCAACCATGCTGGCCCTGCAATTGGATGCCTTTGCATCCCATAGCCTGCTCCTGACCCTGATCATGGCGGCCATAGGCTGCATTGCATTGGGCTTGGGCATGCCGACCCTTCCGGCCTATCTCACCATCATAGTGATCAGCGGCAGCGCCATGATGACGTTGGGTCTTGCGCCGCTGACAGCGCATTTTTTCGTATTCTACTTCGGTGTGGCCTCGGCGATCACGCCGCCGGTGGCGATCGCTGCCTATGCGGCCGCATCAATCTCCGGCGGAAATCCGATATCCACCGGCGTTGCCTCTGTGCGGATTGGCGCTGCCATTTTCGCGTTGCCCTTCATGTTCGCCTATAATCCGGAAATGCTGCTGCTGACGGAAGCGGCCTCAGAGGCTGGATTCTTTGGTGTCGTGATGGTGATGATCCGCACCCTGATGCTGATCTGGATGCTGATGTCGGCGGCCAATCGTTTTGATGCGCAACGGCTGGGTTGGCCGGAAACCGCTCTGCGACTGGCCATTGCAGCTGCATTGATTTCGCCTGTCGCAACGGTTCATTGGATCGCAATCGCAGCGGCGGTTGCTCTGGGTGTGCTCAATCGGTTACGTGCACGCGCTGTGGTGGCGCAAAACTGATTGATCGACAGAGGGCTTTGACGTCAGGCCAGATGCTTCTTGTAGCTGACCGGATCCATGTCACAGATTTCAACGCTGATGCTTTCAATCTGTGGGAACCGGGCGACCATGGCAGCGCGCAAGGCAATTGCCAGGGCTTCCTTCTGCGCGCCGGTGCGTCCGGCAAGCAGTCGCACCGTCATATGGACAAAACTGGCGCGTCCATCCAGCGCCAGAAAATGCGCGCAGGGTGTCAGGCGCACCTTGATGTCGTCGGGCTGAATGAAGCCGCATTGCGCGCCGCAGGCGGCGGCAATCTCCATTGCCTCCCGCATGTCCGCCTGAGTCAGCAAAGCGTTGCCATGCTCAATGATGAAATGCGGCATCTCAATAGAGACCGAAATATTCGGCCTGTTCCCACTCCGAGACGGTCAGATGGTAACGGTCCCATTCGGCTCGGCGGATGCGCGACAGGTAGTCGACAAAGACATCGCCCAGCGCTGCCCGGTAGAAGTCCGAGCGCTCGAAGGACTGAATGGCGCTGAGCAGGCTCTCGGGCAGGGCGATAGCGTTGCTGTCATAGGGGGTTTCAACGGCTTCCGGTGCACGAAGGCCGCGCTCCAGCCCGTCCAGGCCAGACACTATCTGGCTGGTGAAGAAGTAATAGGGATTGGCGGTTGTTTCGGCCACCCGGTTCTCGATGCGGCTGGCCGTGTCGCCGGGCGTCATCAGGCCGCGGATCATGGCGCCGCGATTGTCCCGGGCCCATTGTATGCGGTCGGGGGCAAGTTGATGCGGACGATAGCGCTTGTAACCGTTGACCGTCGGGGTCGTCAGCAAACAGCTTTCCGAGGCGTGTTCCAGCAGGCCGGCGATCCAGCCATGCGCCGTATCGCTCAGGCTGCCATCGGCCAGCGGCATCATCAGGTTTTCGCCGGTCGTGGTGCTGACAAGCGATTGATGCAGGTGCCAGCCGCTGGCGGCAACATTGTCGATATTGGGTCGGCACATAAATGTGGCATGCAGACCCTTTTTTGCGCAGACCTCTTTGACCATGGCGCGCAGCATCATCATGTTGTCCGCATGGGTCAACGGATCTGCCGGGTCGAAGGTGAATTCGAACTGGCTTGGGCCCATCTCCACTTCCATTGACCGGATGGGCAGGCCCAGGGCCTGACAATTGCGTCTGAGATCATCCATGACGTTTTCCAGGGCGCCATAACGTTCATTGGTCAACAGCTGGTATCCCTGCGCCAGATTGCGGGTGCGAACCGGTTGCCCCGGCATGGTCGCCTGCCCATGCTCGAGGCTCGGATCGACAATGTCGAACACATGGAATTCGACTTCCAGCCCGACCAGCATTTTCATGTCCAGCCCATCAAGGCGGGCAATGGCCTTTTTCAGCATGTCCCGTGGAGAGAACGGCATGGGCTCGCCTGATTTATAGCGTGTGTCACAGAATATCCAGGCAGAATGGGGTGACCAGGGCAGCACGCGAAACGTCGCCGGATCCGGTACCATCAGGATATCGCTGGCCCCGACCATCGCGTCACCGTCAACGCCCGGGCTTGATGACCAGACGGGAAAGACCGTGCGGTGCGAGGTATCTTTCAACAGCAATGTCGACGGCACGGCGATACCAGAGCTGAAAATGGAGTCAATCGCTCCGGCCACAATGGTTTTGCCACGCAGTACGCCATGTTGATCGGCAAACAGTACACGCAGCGTTTCAAGCTCGCTGCCCTCGACGCGTGCGATCAGTTCGGTAGCGGCCTTTATGGTCTGTGCATCCAGCAGGCCTGCCTTGGCAAGCGCGCCCCGGGAAATCTTGTCTGCTGTGTTGTTCACCGCATCTACACCTTTGCATCCCAGCCCGCACAGGCTGCCCGCCGGCTGGCGTCATTTTCCTCAAAATCCTGCCGCCAGCTCTCCCGGCCACCAATCGTATCATTGGAAATCGGCCCGTAAATGGTTTTTACATCGATGCCATTGAGCATCGGCAGGCCATCACTTGTACCGGCATCAAGTGAATCAATCGCTGCACGCATGATCCGGCGGTATTTGATGATCGCCACATCGGTTTTGCCCAGATGTTCCTTGGTTCGGTCGAATATCGGTCCGGGACTTTCCACCGCCCATTGGTCATGGACGTTGATGTCCAGGCCCATGCCTGTGTAGGTTTCGGTTTCCTGCTCTTCCGGATTGAAGCCATAGCCGTTGCGCTTGCTCTTGAGTGGTGCGTAATCGGGCAACCGGTGTTCTTTCAAACGCTGTTCGCGCATCAGCTGCTTGTTGACCGGTTTGTCAAAGCTGGTGAACATCGCATACCAATAGCAATGCGTGTCATCGATCGGCACGTGCCACTGAGTGATGATCATCTCACGGGACATCGGAATGCTGATGGTTTCCGGGAATATCTGATTGGTGATGCGCACGTGGGTTTTTCCATTGTCCAGGTGGCGCAAGGCAATCAACCGCATACCGTATTCGGTCTCTTCGACACTGATCTCCGGACGCGGGTAGTCGCGGAGCAATTTGGTCATGGGAATGTCGGTATCGGCTGCCTTGTCGCGGAACTGTTTGCCATAGCTGTCGGCCGGATCCTCATCCTGCAGGAAGCGGTGAAGGAAAGAGGCATGCGCCGGATCGATGCCGACCTCCATGGCCTGCAGCCAATTGCACTCCCACAGTCCCTTGAAGGCAAAAACGTGGGTTTCAGGGGCACGGAAACAATCAAAATTGGGGAATTCCGGCGGTTCGCCAGGCCCCATATAGGCAAAGATGATGCCGTTTTTTTCTACCACCGGATAGCTTTTTGTCTTGATGTTCTCGTGCATCCTGGAGCCTTCGGGCTCACCTGGTTGCTCGACACATTGGCCGTCCCGATTGAAGTGCCAGCCATGAAACGGACAGCGCAGGCCATTGTCTTCCAGGCGTCCATAACAAAGGTCGGCGCCGCGATGCGGACAGCCGCGATCGATCAATCCGAGTTCTCCGTCACTGTCACGAAAGAGCACCAGGTCTTCTCCCAGCAATTTGACAGGAACGACGGGCCGTTTGACCTGCAATTCGTCGGAGAGCGCAGCCGGCTGCCAATATCGGCGCAGCACCTTTCCCGCCGGGGCCTTGGGGCCGGTGAGGGTGAGTTTGTCGTTCATTTCCTGGCTGATCATCTGGCTACCTTTCAATCTCGTTGGTTCGCTTGACGGGTCAAACCCCAATTATTTCAGAGAGGTTTTCAATCGGTGATAGGACGTTATGGCAAAGACGGCATGATCGCGTATCGGGAGATGTGGCGCGATGGGACCGGCGAAAGACAGGTTGATGGATATTGCGGCCTGTGGCCGGCAGCGACGAGCCTGCGGGATTTGCCAGACGGCACTGCCCAATTCAGTTGTTTTCGTCCATCTCATTGGTCGTCCGGCACCCGGGCCGCTGCATTTTCCATGCGTGCCGGTGCATGCAGCCGACTGCCTAAGCGCGTGCGATTGCTGCGCGGTGAAGCGGTCGCCTTGGGCATCGCATCGACGGCGCTATCGTCTTGCCACAGAGCATCGGTCCAGTCCTTGCGGGTGTTTGTCACAACCGGGGCTTTGGTAGACAGGGCCAGTAAAACATCCTTGAACATGGTTTTGCAGAATCTTCATATTTGCGTTATTTGATAGATATCTCGTATAACGCACAAATTGGGACTATTCAACAATTGCTTTATCCTTGTCGGCGGATTTGCGCTATAGCGTCATTCTCTTTGCAGGGAATTTGATCAAGCGACCGCAGGACAAGGCCGGGAGGAGCATGATGGAACAGAATCGCAATATATCAACGACGTTTCTCAAGGGATTGTCGGTGCTCAAGGCTTTCGATGATTCCCAAAGGCATATGACAATCGCCGACCTGTCGCGCAAAACCAATCTGGATGCTGCGACAACGCGCAGGCTGTTGCTGACCCTGGTGCATATCGGCTACGTGCGAAAGACGGGCAGGACCTTTTCATTGAGCCCGCTGGTTCTTGTCCTGGCCGGCAGCTTTCTGGGCGCCAACCAGTTTGGCCGTCTGGTTCAGCCTGTCTTGAACCGGCATGCCGCGCTTATCGGCAAGGCCATTGTATTGGCCATACGCGATGAGGAACGCGCCTTGATCGTTGCTCAATCGACCCTGGATACGTCCAATGTCTCCTTCGGCTTTACGGTCGGCAGCCGGCTGCCTCTTTTTCAAACAGCCATCGGGCGCATGCTTCTTGCTTGCGAAAATCCCGATGTGGCAGCGACCATCCTTGCCAGTGCAGATGTTGAGAAACATACGCCGCAGACAGTGGTTGACCCTGATGCGCTGCGCGCCATCGTACGCACCTGCGCCAACGACATGTTCTCGGTGGTTCATGGTGAATTTGAAGCCGGTGTGACAGGGGTGGCGGTGCCACTCAAGGCAGAAGGCGACGTCAAGGCTGTTCTGGGAATTTCCGACACGACAGCGTTTTTTCAAAACAGTGACGCCCAGCAAACAATGATCGACGATCTGCGCCGCTGCGCTTTGGAAATGGCGCATAGCAACCTGTTCTGAAGGGCGACAGGCGAAGGGTTCAATTGAACATTTGACCGGCAGGCCGAAAAAAATTCTATCGCTGCAAAGCGCGTGTAGACTGCGCTGTGAGGAGATAAACCAACGCATGATGCATACCAGGCAACTTTTTCATTTCCTGACCATCACTGAAACACGGTCAATTTCTGCGGCGGCACGCGAGCTTGGGATTACCCAGCCTGCGATCAGCCGAAGCATAAAACAGCTTGAGGAAAGTCTCGGTGTCAAGCTGCTCGAGCGCCGGGCGAACGGTGTCATCCTGACCCCCGAAGGCAGGGTCCTTGCGCGTCGTGTCAAATTGATGAACATTGAATATCAACACGCATTGGCCGAGATGGTCGACCTCAACCAGGGGATTGGTGGACGCCTGCGCATTGCCGCCGGTCCTGTGTGGATACTGGAATTTTTGCCGCCGGTGATCAGGGAATTTCACGAGCAATTTCCCAATGTGCGTATTTCGGTTGTTTCCGGCGGCTACGCCGGGCAATTGGAGCAATTGCTGTCTGGCGAACTGGATGCGGTTTGCGGCACGCTGGATTTTCCGGACCACTCTGAAATCATCAAGGAGTCCATTCTCAGGATTCGCCACACGGTGATCGCTCGCGAGGGACATCCCTTGTCATCGCTCAAGCGCGTGACACCTCAGGACCTTGCTTCCTATCCATGGCTGGTGCATGCAAATCACGTTCAAAGCACCAGCCGGATCGGCGCCTATTTTGCCTTTCATGGCCTTGAGCCACCGAAGATTGCCATTGAGACAAGCACTCTGGGTGGTGTCGCCTTTCTGCGCAAGACAGATTTCCTGGCGACCTATGCGGAGCAGGGCCTGACAACCCTCAAGGAAATGGGCATTATCGGTATCGATTCCGAGGGGACATTCTGGGATTTTGAGGCAGGTATCGTGCGCCGCCGCTCCACCAAGACATTGCCCGCTTTGCGCAGTTTTACCGCGATGGTGCGCGCCGCACTGCAGACCAGACCTTCGGTCATCAAATCTTGAGAATGCTCTAACGATAACGCTTCTTCAAAGCGTTCCTTGCGACCCACAGGACCATGCCGGCCGAGGCCAGATAGAGCGCGATGCTGATGGGCTGCTCAACAAAGGCGCCGAGGTCACCGCGCGACAGGAGCAGGGTTCGTCGGAAATGCTCCTCCAGCATGGGGCCGAGGACAAAGCCCAGGAGCAGTGGCGCAGCCTCCAGTCTGAAGAGGCGCAAGGCATATCCCAGGGCAGCGAAACCGCCGATGAACAGAACATCTATGATTTCATACCTGACGCTGTAGACGCCAACGCAGGAAAACACGACGATACTGGGGAACAGAACCGTGTAGGGAATCGACAGCAGGCGCACCCATATTCCAATCAATGGAATATTGATGATGAGCAGAAGAAAGTTGCCGATCAGAAAGCTGACAATCAGGCCCCAGAAAATGTCGGGATGCTGACTGGCAAATTCCGGACCGGGATTGATGCCGTGCACCAGCAATGCCGCCAGCACGATGGCCATTGTGGAATCTCCGGGCACGCCAAGGGTCAGCGTCGGCACGAAAGCGGTCTGGATTGCCGCATTGTTGGCAGCTTCCGGGGAGGATATGCCCTCTATCGCGCCCTTGCCAAAAGCCTCCGGCGTTTTGGAGATGTTGCGTTCGATCGCATAGGAAACGAAGGAGGCAATCAGGCTTCCAGCCCCCGGCAGGACACCAAGAACAGAGCCAACCCCGGCACCACGACCCATGGCCGGAAGCGCCCGTTTCCATTCTGCAAAGCTGGGCAGCATGGCGCGGTAGGACAGATGCGGCTGAATATTTTCGGGTGTGCTCTTGTCCGCCAGATTCTTGATGACTTCGGGTATGCCGAACAGGCCGATCGCCAGCGCCACAAGCGGCATGCCATCATAGAGAAATTGGGAACCGAAGGTGAAGCGCTCGGTGCCGGTGTTGATATCAACGCCGATAAGGCCGATGAGAATGCCGAGGAACGTCATCGCAATGGCGCGCACCAGACCCACGGTGGAAAAACTGGAGGCGGCGACAATACCCAACAGCAGCAATGCGAAATATTCCTGGGAGCCAAAACCTCTCGCCAGTTCCGCAAGCGGGTGCGACAGCACCGCCAGAATAATGGCACCGGACATGCTGCCGATGAACGATGCGATGGCTGTAACGAAGAGTGCCATTGAACCGCGGCCCTGCTGGTTCAGAGGAAAGCCGTCCAGACAGGTTACTGCCGTATTGGCCGTGCCGGGCAGATTGAGCAGAATGCTCGCGGTAGAGCCGCCATAGGCAGCGCCATAGAACACCCCGGCAAGCATGATCAGTCCGATGGCCGGTTCCATGCCGAATGTCACGGGCAGCAGCATCGCGATGGTTGCCAGAACGCCAACGCCCGGCAGAACGCCGATAAATGTGCCAAGGGTCACGCCCAGGGCGCACATGAGCAATCCATCCCAGGATAGGGCAACCTGAAGTCCCAGCTGAAAATCACTGAACATGGATCTAGCGCCCCAATTGGAAAGCGGGAACGCGCATGTCGAGTCCCAGAATGAAGGTCAGATAACACAGGATGGGAAGAACGATGGCGACAAGAAGAATGTGTTTTCCCACCACCTCGTGAGACCCGAAGGCGCTGACAACCACGGTCAGGATGATTGCCGGCACGAGGCCCAGGGGTTCAATGGTCATTGCGAAGGCAAAGATGGCGCACAGGATCGCAAAGAGTGCACGCACACCATTTTTTGGCAGCACCAGTGTCGTTTGCTCGGAGGTGAAGCTGAAAAGCCCAATGAGCAGGCCGCAAAACATCAGACAGGCAGAGACTATAAGCGGGAAAAAGCCTGCCCCAACATCATTGAGATGGCCAATATCGTAGCTTGCACTGAGTGCGGCTGCGCCTGCTCCAATGCCTATCAGCGCCAATCCCAATACAAGATCGGGTCTCTTGATCTGGAAACCTTGATCCACAATACCAATCCGTCAATTCTTAAAAAAATGGCTACTTCCGACAATAGCCGGAAGTAGCCGCGTGTCATTGTTCAGGCACTATTTTTTCAAACCGACGCCTTTTAGAAGTTCGCCCACTTCCTGAGAATCGGCCTTGATCTGTTCGGCGAGCGCTGCGGGGCCATTGACATGAAGCTGCATGGCGCTCTTGTTGACCAATTCCGTCATTGCTTCGGAATTGGCAGCCGTAACCAGTTCCTTGTAGATATTGTCCGTGATCTCGTCCGGTGTACCGGCTGGGGCAAAAACGGCCATCCAGAAGTTCAGATTGACGTCGGGATAACCAAGCTCGCCCATTGATTTGACATCAGGCAGGATGCTCAGGCGGTCCGGTCCGGCAACGGCAAGAATGCGCAATGTGCCGTCTGCCAGAAAGGAACGCACCGGCGCCAGGCCACTGAACATGAAATCGGTTCTGCCGGCGGATGTATCAAGCAGAGCCGGGCCGCCGCCCTTGTAGGGAATGGCAAGCATGTTCTTGCCTGATGCCTTGCTGAATTGCTCGCCGAGAATCTGGCCACCGGCACCCAGGCCCTGGGTTGCAAAACTCAGGCCATTCGGCTTGGTGTCAGCCAGCGCCACAAGCTCCTCAACGGAGTTTGCCGGACTGTCTGCGGGGACCACGAGAACGTGTGGAATGGTGAGCAGACTGCTGACGGGCTTGAAGTCGGCAATCGGATCATATTTCATCGCCATGATGTGCTGGTTGGTGGCGTGCGTGCTGGTGTTGCCAAAAAACAGCGTATAGCCGTCCGGCTTGGCGTTTTTGGCATGGATGGCTGCAATGGTGCCGCCTGCTCCGGGTCGGTTGTCAATAATGACAGACTGGCCGGTCTGGGTTGCCAGCTCCTTGCCCATCGCGCGCATGATGATGTCGGCGCCGCCGCCAGGCGGGAAAGGCACAACCATCGTCACTGCTGATGAGGGATAATCGTCGGCAAGACTTGTCGCAGCGATACCCGCTGTCATGCTCAGGGCAGCGATGATGCCAAGGCCCATTTTGATTGATTGTTTCATTTCGTCCTCCTCCAGGGTTTCATTTGGGTATTTGTTTCGTTTTGCTGAATTCTGCTTTGCTGTTGTTCAGGGTGTTTCCGTTCGCTCGGTTCCAGATTGCGAAACCTCAAGCGCCGGTGACAATGTCCCATAATTTTTCTGCATCTTCGGGTGGCGTCTGCCCGCGCCACGCCACATGTCCATCCGGTCGCACCAATACCAGCGGCGATTCATAGAGCTCCAGAATATCGGCTTGATCCAGGTCGATCACGCGCAGAGGTATGTTGCGCTTGCGTGCAGACCTTTCGAATGTGTCACAGGATTGGGGTGACGTCCCCAGCCGCAGCAGAACAAAGCCGGGACCAAAGAGGTCCAGTGTCGACAGGCCGTTGGGCGGCCCCCCACCCAGCCAGACGTGCGGCGCGCGATGGCCGGGACGGGCTGTCGGGACATAGTAGCGGTGATCATCATAGGGTTCGTCCGTGCCATCGGAGGCCAGAATGGGTGAGGCCTCGTAGCGGTAGCCCAGATGCACGCCCATGGTTTCCCATTCGGTTTTTGTCGCGCCGGTAATCTGCGCACCGATCTTTTCACGGATACGCTCACCCTCGGGTGTTTCTTCCAGGATGCCGGTGCAATTGATGACCGATTTGAGCTGGTTGAAGTTATGCGTTGATACGGAGGCATTTCTCTCAGCGATCGGGCGACGCTCAATGGTGTAGGAATTCAACAAGGTGTCTCCGCCCCAGCCTTCCAGGCTGGCGGTTATTTTCCACGCCAGATTATTCACATCACCCATGCCTGTGTTCATGCCCAACCCGCCGGTTGGCGACATCGTATGGGCTGAATCACCGGCTATGAACACGCGTCCCTTGCTGAATTCGGCGGCGGTCAATTGGCTCCGCCTCCACGGCAGGGCGGAAATGAGCTCAAAGGGGATATCGTCCGACCCAAGCGCCCGGCGCACCCAGGAGGCTGCGTCCTTGACGACACTTTCTGATTTTCCGTCTGCGCCAGAAACGGTCAAGCGCCACAACTCATAGCCGTCCATGGCGCTGATGTTGCCCCACCATCCATTGTCATCAACAAAGAAATAGCGTTCGGCTTCACCCATTTTGTGGTCGGATGCCAGGGCTGAAGAGCGAAAGAAAATGGCCACTGAATGATCAAGTGCGCCTTCGCCCAGCATGTCGATTTCGAGTTGGCGGCGTACGCGGCTCCCGGCGCCATCACAGCCAATGAGATAGGGTGTGGAAAGGGCGCTGGTGGTGTCATTCTCCAGATCGCGCACATGAACGATGACCTTGTCGCCCGTGTCTTCAAAGCGCTCGAACTGTGTCATCGTCCGGTAATCTATCTGCGGACAGGCATTGACCCGCTCTTCGAGCATCGGATTGAGAAAAATTTGGGAGCAGCGCCATTTGGTTTCCGGGCTGCCGGGGTAGGATGGTTCATCCTGAAGAGACGGGTAGGGTATTTTCCCCAAAAAATGTGTCGCGATCGAGGTGCAATAGACCATGGAAAGCCCGTAGTCTCGCTTGAACTTCGTATCCTTGACATAATTATTGAGACCCAGCCGACGAAAGATTTCCATCGTACGCACGCTGATGAGACCCAGTTTAGGTGTCTCAATTCGCCCGTCTGTTTTTTCAATAATCGTGCTGGATACACCGCGATAGGCCAGATCGAGAGCCAGGCTCATGCCTATCGGGCCGCCGCCAATAATGACAATATTTTCGTTGGGGCTGCGCGCCATCCTGTCTCGTCCCTCGCCTTTTTCTCGCTCTGTGCTGCCAAGCAGGCATGCCAAAACGTTATCTTTTCAAACATTGTGCTTTAGCTTAGCCGGGCAGATTGTCGCGATCCAATGAGTAATCCTGCAACTGCCATAACAAAATGTTATATCCTGCATGGCCTGTAACGAGCGGAAAGCCGGCTGGCGTGGGCGAATTTTGGGTGCAGACGCCATGGTCCGCGCCGGATAGGGCAATGCCGCGGTTTGGTGTGAATGCTCTGGAGGTTTGACGATTGGATTAATCACCCGATGAGCGGATGATGGCAATCATCCCGGTGGGGCGATTTCACAGCCATTGCGTTCCCGTGCCCGCTGTACGGCCTGTTGCTCACCCTTGAGGCGGGCAATCTGCGGGGCGATGTCGTCGCCGCTGAGGGTCGAGATCGGCCAGCCGGACAGAAGAAAACCGTCCCGTTCATTATCATGGGCGCGCTGTTGCTGTTGCGAGGCTGCAGCAAGTTTATCACTGACTTGTCTTGCCTCGGCATCCAGCCAAGCGCAGTCCCGGTCGGCATAGATCGATGGTGCGACCTGAGCCGGTTGGATGGACTGCGGGCTTTTTGTGCAG
>JARGOF010000009.1:18577-170065 GCA_029212415.1 Rhizobiaceae bacterium
GTGCAGCCGCTCAGCAAGAGCGATCCGCACAGGACCGACAGGCAGGATCTCAATGTGGTCGTCATTCCGTTGCCTCATCAAACCAATAGCGCGTACACGTTGTTTCCTGTCGCCAGGCTTCCTGCAGGATAATAGAGCGCTTCATGATCAAATGGAATCATTTGATCATGAAGCGCTCTATGCAAACAATGGCCTTTTGCCTACGTGAATCAGGTTGTCGGCAGCTTACAGGGTCTGCGCGGGCTTTGCTTGTCTTTCTGATGACAGTCAAAGAAAATAAGCATTGAGATCTCGGGCAGGGCGCGTTAGCGCCCGCCGCCGCCCTGAATGGCGAAGCAGCTGTAATATAGGCTTTCATCCAGTTCCGGATTGGTGGCGCACAGGTGAAAATTCACCAGCTCCTGTTCGTTGGAATATTGCGTATAGGGCCCGATAAGGTAGCGCCCAATGCCGCTCTTGTAATAGCCGAAATGGTCGATCAGGCCAGCTGTTGAAGGGTCTGATTCCTCTATCGCCATCTGCAATTTGTCGTCGTGGTTGAAATTGTCGGGCAATTGGTCAAACGGGCCGTCATAATAATTGTTGATAGCCACATTGGCGCCCAGAACACCAATAAGGATTTTGCGATCCAGTCGGGCATCGCCGTAGAAGGCGAAACCGCTGCGCCTGCCGATGACGATGCGGTCGGTATAGGAGGCCGGGATCAATTGATCGGGGACCGTCTGTGCTTCGTTGAGTACATAATGGAATATTTTCAAAAGCGGATTGTAGACGAGATAAAACTGAATGCCGGATTCATCATAGACTGGCCCCAGATATAGCTCTGCATCGGCCAGCTTGTCAGCCGGTGGCGTGACGTCTGACAGGTCGTTCAGATCGAAAACGACAGTTCGTCCCTGGTAGCTGATGGAATAGGAAAGATCGTTGAGGCGGGCAATCGCCACGCCATCATCCGCGCCGAGGAGCTTGTAATTCATCTCTCCTTCCGGGCGCCCCGCATTTGCGGCCGGAAAATAGGCGAAATGCACCAGCCCCTCATCACGGTCGGAGGCGGCCAGACGGATGTTGCCGGCATATTCAATGCCGTTGTGGAAAAAGCGGAAATAATAGTAGTTCTCTGTAGGCAGAACATGCACCCGATCCGGCAGTTCGGCCAGGATATGGCCAAAAACCGCACCGATATCATCGATATCCATGTTTGAATCCATGCCCAGGTTTTCCAGAAACTGCTGATTGGTTGCAATCTTTGGTCCGGAATCGGCACTTTGCGCCTGCGCGGCAGCACTGCCCGATCCGCAAAGAAAAAGGCCAAGGGCCATTGCCGAGATTATCCATGCTTTCATCAGAACTGTGTCCATGTTGCAGCCAGCCGGTCTTGCGACCAACTATATCGCAGGTTCAATTGGGGTCAATTTTTCCTTGATCTCACCAAAGCCCATCCTTGTCTGTGAGACAATCATGAACTCCGGCTTTCAGGATCGGAGCGGGCCGGTCGACAAGTTGCGATATGTTGCGTTTGCCGACCGGCCAAACCGGTTCTCAAAGATGTCGGCCGATCTAGTTCTTTTTCAACTCGAACAAGATGATTGGTTCCTGCTTCGTATCCTGCTTTTTTTGCGGCTTGGGTTGCAGAATCAGCGGTTTCAAAACCTGGGGCTTGATCACCTGAACAGATCCGCGGGGTTGGTGGACCTGGGGTCTGGGGTTCACCGGCTTTGGTTTTTGAACCTGTGGTCTGGGTTTTACAGGTTTGATGACCTGGACTGAACCACGGGGCTTGTGGACCTGCGGTCTTGGTTTTACCGGCTGCGGTTTTATGACCTGGACTGAACCACGGGGCTTGTGGACCTGCGGTCTTGGTTTTACCGGCTGCGGTTTGATGACCTGGACTGAGCCACGGGGCTTATGGACCTGCGGTCTTGGTTTTACCGGCTGCGGTTTTATGACCTGCACTGAACCACGGGGCTTATGAACCTGTGGTCTTGGTTTCACTGGCTGCGGTTTGATGACCAGCGGTTTGGATCCGATTGGCTGATGAATCTGAATGGAGCCAGCCGGTTTGTGGATCGGTGGCCGCGGTTTGATGGGCTTGATTTTCGATCCGACCGGTTTGTGAACCGGTTGCAGTGGCTTGATTGGCTTCAGTTTGGAGCCGACAGGTTTGTGTATTGGGTTCGGTGGCACGGGGGTGAAAGCCGAACCGACCGGCATGTGGGTGGAACCGACCGGGAAATGTCCGGCCGAGCCCAATGGCAGGTGAATTGATTGCGGGAATTGATGTCCGCCACCTGAGCCAATGGGCAAATGGATGGATTTGGGCAATTGATGCTGCGGATTCGACCCGACCGGCATGTGGATTGAATTTGGAAATTTGTGCCCGCCAAACGAACCGAGCGGCAGGTGCAGAGATGCAGGGAACTGGTGCCCGGGGTTGGAGCCGATCGGCAGATGGACCGATTGCGGGAATTGATGCGCCGGGTTTGAGCCCAGAGGCAGATGCAGCGATTGCGGGAATTTATGCCCGGCATTTGAACCAAGGGGCAAATGGATTGATTGCGGGAACTGATGCGCGGGGTTGGAGCCCAGCGGCAGATGCAGCGATTGCGGGAATTTGTGCCCGGGGTTGGAGCCGATCGGCAGATGCACCGATTGCGGGAACTTGTGTCCGAAATTCGATCCCAGTGGAAAGTGGATGGATTGCGGGAACTTGTGTCCCGGGTTGGAGCCGATGGGCAGATGGATGGATTGCGGGAACTTGTGTCCCGGGTTGGAGCCGATCGGCAGGTGGATGGATTGCGGGAACTGATGTCCCGGATTGGATCCGATTGGCAGATGCAGCGATTGCGGGAATTGGTGTCCGCCAAAAGAACCGATGGGCAGATGGATGGACTGCGGGAACTGGTGCCCCGGGTTGGAGCCGATGGGCAGGTGGATGGATTGCGGGAACTGATGTCCCGGATTGGATCCTATCGGCAGATGGATCGATTGTGGGAACTGGTGTCCGCCAAAAGAACCGATGGGCAGATGGATGGATTGCGGGAAGAGATGGCCACCCGATCCCAATGGCAAATGTATGGAATTGGGGAACTGATGCCCGCCAATGGAGCCGATCGGCAAATGAATGGATTGCGGGAACAGATGTCCCGGATTTGATCCGATCGGCAGGTGGATGGAATTCGGGAAAACATGGGCTGGTCCCGAACCGATGGGCTGATGCACGGAATTGGGGAACAGATGTCCTGGGTTCGAGCCCAAGGGCAGATGGATGGAAGCCGGCGCCAAATGACCGGGTCGCGATCCGACCGGCAGGTGTATGCCGCCTGTCGGAGGCGTGCCGATGATTTCCGTGCTGTCGCAGGCCTCGTCGTTCTCGGCATTGGCATCGCCGGGCCAATAGGCATTTCCTGCATAGAGCACATTGAGCAGATCGGCATCGATGACACCGGTCTCGTCCATGCCGAGATTGAATTGCATCTCGGCAATGGCCGCACTTGTTTTCGGTCCCATTGCGCCATCAATCGGCCCCGGGTCGTAACCAAAAAGCGTCAGTGTGTGTTGAACCGCTCTGACAACATTTGCCGGATTATCCGCATCGGACATGGGCCAGTCGACGGCGGCACAATTGGTCAGATTGGTATAGGGGAATGCAGCGCCAATGGCCATGTCCAGAACCAGAGGCAGGCTCTGGCCGGGTTTCAAGGTCAGCTGCGGGTGGTAACACATGGTTTCGCCACCGATGACGGCGCATTCCCATGGCGCGCCGGCAGCGACAAAGCCGAGCGCTTGTGGGGCTGTAACGTCTCGCAGATAAATCGGGCCATTCCAATCTCCGCCACCCAGATTGGTGACTTCAATACGGGCGGTGCACAGGCCGCCACGTGCGCAGAATTCCGGCATATCCTTGGAGATGGCAAGTTCGGGCTCACCTGGCAGGCGGGGAGAGCCTGCGCCCTTGTAAATTTCAATGTCGCCCATTCCACTGGATATTTCATCGGATAAAACGTGCACAAAATAGGACCCGGCAGGACCGTCAGCCGGTGTAGCGGGCCCGGAAACGGGATAATCAGCATAGGCAGCATTCGGGTAGAGTTCGTCGATCATATCGGCGTATTGGCCCTGCAGGCCGTTGAGGATATCGGCGCCATCGCCGGATGCATCGTCACAGGGGCTTTCAGGTCGACACAGGCGTTCACCGGAGGACCAGACAAAGGCATCACGCTGATCCGTTTCGAGGGTTCCTGTGGGGGAATAGCCGAAACCGAAGTCAACACCGCCACTGCCGGCGGCCCTGTAAAATGGGTGCCCCAGGTCCTTGCGATCGTACCAGGAGATGTCGTGCCGGCCGATTGGAACCCAGATGCCATCCGCGTTCTTTTTTGCCCGAACGGTGCGGGACTCATCGGGCCAGGCAAAGGGATCGTCTGCGGCAAGCCCCAGATTGCGCATGCCGCCACGTTCGGCAAGAGCCATTTCGCCATCTGCTGAAATGGCAATGTCACTCACCGGATTGCTGCCGCCGGCGCGTGTATAATCTTCCTGAGTGGCAAAAAATCCGGGCATGGAAAATTCCCGCCTGACATCATCCGTCAGGAAGGATCCATCTGCGGCAAGGCCGACCGACCAGATGCTGTTTTGTTGCTCGGTCGGGTCAACGTCCCACAACGGGTTGCCAAAGCCCTGGCTGGCCCACAGGGCGTAATAGAGCCGCGTCTGGCCATCGGCGGGATCCGTGTGCGGGGCCAGACCCCAGATGCGCCGACGGAAATCGGCAATATTCCAGCATTGCGGTGTATTGGAAAAGACACCTGTGCTGCATGATTGCACCTGCGCATCAGAAGCAGGATCAAAGGCAATTGGCGGCAGGCTGCTTGCCTGACCGGTGGCCATATCGGTGAATTGTGCTCGGCCTTCGACGCCATGGTCATAGGTGCCGACAATATTACCGTCCAGATCGAGCCGGAAAATCAGCCCGGATTCAAGATCGCTGACATAAAGATTGCTGCTTTGCGGGTCGAAGGCGATATTGCCAAGCCCGGCGCCGGAATTTGCCCGACCGTCCACATCAAGCAACGCAAAGATGGCAGGCTGGTAGCCATTGTCTGCGTCAAGCTTGTAAATTGTACCGGGATCGCCGCCAGGACCCCACTGGCCTTCCATCCAGGTTCCCGCCGCTTCGTCCCAATGCAGGCCGAAAGCCGATGTGGCGCTCAAATAGACATTGGGGGGCGATTGATCGTCAAATGTAATGCCAAAGACCTGGCCCACCTGTGCAGCGCTGATCTGCAGTTTTTTCGGCGCATCGCGCCATGGCCGTCCCATTGGCGGCGAAGCGGGATCGCGCAAATCAACGGCTTGTGCGACAATGCCGTCCGGATCAAGGACAGGCTCAGTGCCGCCGGATGGCGGCAATCGTGTGCCTGAAAACTGGCTGACAATGGCTTCCCCGGTCAATATTTCCGGCGTCTGGGCGCTGGCTGGAGCGCTGGCAATTGTGACCAAAGAAAGGCTGAAAAGCAGGCAGGAGAACATCCTTCCGCTTCGCTGGAGCCATTTCACGGGATCTGCATATTTACGATCAACTGTCGAACAGATTCCGAAAACACCAGTGGAAGCGGGCATTTCAACACTCCTCGTTGCCAGGTCTGACAGCCATGCGTATCGCGATGTGATACCGAAAAAGACTGCGACCGCATTGAATGATGCCGCAGTCAGGACCGTAATGCAAATGCGTCTCCGACAAGGTCTCTGCTCACGGGCGGTCTTTGCTTCAGTTCTGGTCGTCAGTCCCGGTCTTCAGTCCTGGCAATGCGCCGGGTGCCAATTGTCCTCAAATATCCAACAATGACCGGCCCCTTGAAGAGGGCAGAGGGCTTTTAAATGCTGATTGGTCTGGACAAATGGGTCTCTTACATGGCAATTGGTCTTGATCTACACAGGACAACGACCCCAGATGCTCCAAAAACACCAGTCAACCTATTCTGCGCGTGCCAAGCTCGGATTGATCGTACCGCCAACCAATACGGTGAACGAAGCTGAATGGATGCGGATGGTGCCCGATGGCGTGACATTTCATACACATCGCATGGCGTTGCATGGCGATACCGAGAGCACTGCGGGGCGGGCTGCGCTTCTTGCCGATCTCGATGACGCCGTGGGCATGCTGGCGCAGGCCAATGTCGACGCCGTGGCCTATGCGTGCACGGCAGGCTCAATGGTGACACCGGCAAAGTCGCTGCCCGAAGAACTCAGTCTTCGCACAGGGCAATGTTGCATCACCACTTCAGCGGCGATTATTGACGCATTGACCGCACTGGGCGTTCGCAAATTGTCGGTCGCCACCCCCTACGCCGATGCATTGAATGCCCATGAAAAGCATTTTCTGGAGGCGCATGGGTTCGAGGTGCTCAGGCTGATCGGTCTTGGTATCGGCGCCGGTGGACCGCAGGAATATCCCCGCATCGCCCGCACGTTGTCACAGGCGGTTGCTGACCATGCCCGCGCCGCCTTTGTACCCGGCAGTGATGCGCTGCTGATCACCTGCACCGATTTCCCGGCGCTGACCCTCATTGCAAGCCTCGAGGCTGAACTCGGCGTTCCCGTTGTCACCTCGAACCAGGCCACCTTCTGGGCGATGCTCAGGGCGGCTGGGGTGGATGATCGTTTCGAAACATTCGGCCGTCTTCTGGCCGACCATTAAAGCACTTTCAATCAGAGAACGAAGGAAATACCCATATGGCCGATCCCAAACTCAAATCCGCACTTTCCTCAGGCGATTTTATTCTCGCACCGGGCGTATTCGAACTGGTTTCCGCATTGATTGCCGACAGCATGGATTTCAAGGCGCTCTATGTCACCGGTTACGGCACCGTTGCGTCCTATCTTGGCCTGCCGGATGCCGGCATCGCGACCTATTCGGACATGATCAATCGTATCTCGACCATTGTCGAGCGCACCAAGACGCCTGTCATCGCCGATGGTGACACCGGTTATGGCGGATTGCTCAATGTGCGTCACACGGTGCGCGGTTACGAACAGGCGGGTGTCAGCGCCATCCAGCTTGAAGATCAGGAATTTCCAAAGAAATGTGGCCATACGCCAAACCGCCGGGTCATTCCACTGGAGGACATGGTTCGCAAGATCGAAGTTGCCGTCGACAGCCGTCGCAGCGATGACTTCCTGATTATCGCCCGCACCGATTCACGCACCGGCCTGGGTCTGGATGAAGCGATCCGCCGCGGGCAGGCGTTTGCAAAAGCAGGCGCTGATGTGGTGTTTGTCGAATCGCCGGAATCCGAAGAGGAAATGAAGCGTGTATCCGATGCCATCGACGCGCCGCTCTTTGCCAATATGGTCAATGGCGGCCGCACGCCGCTGCTGTCTGCCGACCGGCTGAAGGAACTGGGATATGCCATCGGCATACACCCCGCCATCGGGTTCCTGTCGATGGGCGCAGCGCTTCGTTCAGCCTATGGCGATCTGAAAGAACATGGTGAAACAACCGACAAGATCGATCTTTATAATTTCCAGGAATTCAACGAGCTGCTTGGTTTCAAGGATGTCTGGGAATTTGAGAAAAAATTCGCACAGGATTGATGCAACAAGAGTGATGATCGGCCTTCTGTCTGGGATCGCAATGATTGGGATCGCAATGATTGGGGTCGCACTGATGGAGGAGCCGACATGAATGGTTTGCAACGCATTGCAGTGCTTGGTGGTGCCGGTGGCATTGGCCGGGTGCTGATCGCCGAATTGCGCGGGCTAGGACACGAAACTGTGGTTCTCGACCTGCCCGTCTCGCTCGCACGTCACATGAGCGATGTCGAAGCCCTGGCCTGTGATGTTCGTGATGAAGAGTCCATCAGGCAAGCGATGGAAAAGCTTGGCGGCATTGACGGCTTTGTCAATCTTGCAGGTTACAATGCCGCTTTGACACCCTTGGCAGAGATGGAGACCGGCTATTTTGATGAGGTTGTCGAAGGCAATCTGCGCGGCGCCTATCTTGCCGCACGCTACGCGCTGCCAAAGATGCGCGGGCGACCGGGCGCCAGCATGGTGATGACCGCCTCTGGCCTGGCGACCAATGTGCGTCCGGGGTATGGGGCCTATGCGGCGTCCAAGGCTGCCGTCATCGCGATGACCAAGACACTTGCTCTTGAGTGCGCGCCGGACATCCGCGTCAACGTCGTTGCGCCGGCCCTTGTCGATACCGCTTTTCTGCGCGGCGGTACCGGGCGTTCAAACGAAGACGGTCAGTCGATTGTCGATCTGGAAGCCTACCGCAAGGCAACGCCGCTTGCCCGCTTGGCGCAACCGCAAGACATCACCGGACCCATTCGCTTCCTGCTGGGCCCCGACAGCGGTTTCATGACCGGACAAACGCTGTGGATCAACGGCGGAGGGTTCATGCCCTGAACCGACAGCCTCGGGTGGATTGGACTCAAACAGGTGAACTGTTAATAGATAACTGGAAGCGTTCTCAATCCCAAGGAAACATGCATGAGCCGAAAAGTGAAAAGCTCCAAGGTCCCGCCTTCGAACGCGGGACAACAGGGCGATGCATCACAAGGTCTGCAGGAGCCGCGTTATTCGCGCATTCACCGGATCCTCGTCGAACGGATCATGGAAGGGAAATTTCCTGTCGGGAGCCTGATGCCGACGGAAGTCGAACTGGCCGCAGAATTCAATACCAGCCGCTTCACCGTGCGCGAAGCACTGCGCAATCTGACCGAACAGGGCTATGTGGAACGGCGCCAGGGCGTTGGAACACGGGTGATCTCGGTCGAGCCGCAGTCGAATTTTTTCCAGTCATTCGATTCACTGGAAGAGCTGTTCCAGATTGCTGTCGATACCTATTACGTTCTGATGAACAGCGAAAAGATCACCCTGGATGAAAAACTCGCCGTGCTGGTGGGCGGACAGGCTGGAGAACGCTGGATCAGGATTGATGGTGTGCGCTGGACAGAGCCCGGCGGCCAACCGCTTTGTTTCGTGCAAAGTTACATTCCCGAGCGCTTCGAAAAGCTTGTACCGGAATTTGCCGCACCAAAGGGCCCGTTCTTTGCGATGCTTGAACGCGAATCGCATGAAGCGATCGAGGAGGTTCAACAGGAAATCCGGGCCATGCCGATGCCCAATGAATTCATCCGGCTGATGGGGCTTCGACCCGGGGATTGGTCGCTGCAGCTGATGCGCCGTTATCTCACCGCTTCTGGTGTTCTGATCGTTTCGGTCAATTGGCATCCGGCCGAACGTATGGCTTACACCATGCGCATCCAGCGCAATCGGCAGCCGTCCGAGTAAACGGCTCTCTTGTTTTCATCATGAGAATATTGGGCGGAAAGCGTCGCCATCGCGGCGCACCCGCATACCATCGGCCATGCGCAGATGAGCCGGAAACAGCAGCAGATCATCATTGGCGGCTCGGGTGACCAGGTCACGGCGCTGACTAGCTGCAAGTGCTGGATCATGGCAGAAAGCACTGTTCCAGCCGGGGTGAAAAACCTGGACCGGCGAATGAATCGCATCGCCGCAAAACAGCGCCTGCTCGCCGCCGCCACAATCCAGCAACAGCCCGATTTGCCCGGGTGAATGACCGGGCAGCGGCAAGATATCGAGGCCGCGCGACAGGGCAAAGCCGTCGTCCACGGGTTCCGCCAGACCGGCATCGAGCACCGGCCTTACGCTGTCGGCAAAGGCGCCATGATTGTGCACGTTCGGCGCGACGGCTTCTTCGGCCAGCCAATGGTCCAGTTCATGGCGACCCATGACATAGCGCGCGTTGGGAAAAGTCGGCACCCATTTGCCGTTTTCCAGCCGCGTGTTCCAGCCGACATGATCGGCGTGAAGGTGGGTGCACATGACGATATCAATATCTGCCGGGGTCAGGCCATCGGCGGCGAGCCGTTCCATGTAGCCGCTGGCGCGGCGCTCATGCCAATCGGCGCGGCGCGCGCGTGGCTTGTGTTCGCCGACACAGGTATCGATCAGGATCGTCAGTCCGCCGACACGCAGAACGAAACTGTGCAGACCCAAAAGGATTGTGTCCGTTTCAAAATCCACATGATGGGGCGAAAGCAGCGCGGTTTCATGGCGCAGTGCATCAATATTGCCCTCTGGCAGCAGAAAGGCGAAGGGCAGGGCAAAAGGATCAATATCGATGATCCTGCTGAGTGTCGCACGTCCTAGAGCCTGCGCAGCCATCACATGATCGCCGGACGTTCGACCGATTGGCTCTGTGATGCTTTGGCGGCCATCTCCGGTTCGCGTTCCGGATCCCAGTTACGGGCGATGAAGCGGGCGCCGCTTACCCCGTTGGACGCGTCCGAGCAGAGCCAGCCGATGGCCCGGCGCATGATGGATGCAGGCAGCAGATTTCCGTCCGCGCCCTTCTTTTGCGGGCTGGGCGGCAGCAAGTCGGTATCAGCAGCGCCACCGGGCAGGTAGACATTGAGATCGACGCCGGTGCCGCTCAGATCCTGGGCCCAGACGCGCGACGCCGCTTCCAGAGCCGCTTTTGATGGCCCATAGGGAGAATAACCACGGCGCACCATGGTCTGATCCGACGTTGAAATATTGATGATCTTGCCAAAACCACGGGCCACCATGCCCGGGGCCAGGGCGCGGGCCATGTTAAACGCGCCATTGACGTTGATGTCGATGATCGAGCGCCAGCTCTCGGGGTCCGTTTCCCAGAAGGGCGTGGGAACCGTGTTGAAGGTTTCGCTGATCAGCCGCATGCCCCGCCCGGCATTGTTGACCAATACGTCGGCGGGACCGAATTTGACCTCCGTGGCTTCGACAACCCGCTGACAGGCTGCAAAGTCGGTGACATCGGCCACCTGAGCCAGTACGCGGTCAGGCGCAATGGCTGCCACTGTCTCGTCCATGGCGTCACTTTGCGAGGCCGCCGTCAACACCAGACTTGCGCCGGCTTCAGCCAGTTCAAGCGCCATTTCGCGGCCGAGCCCGCGGGCACCACCGGTGATGATGACCACGCGGCCTTCAAGCGAAGGATGTCTGAACATAGGCTGCTCTCCTAGTCTGCAATGCCCATGCGGGGAAGGGCGGGCGCTTCGAGTGCGATGATGGTGGACTTCATTTCGGTGAACATGGCCCGTGAGCCTTTGGCGCCTTCCCGGCCGAGCCCGGATTGTTTCACGCCGCCAAAACCGGTGCGCAGATCCCGCATGATCGGGCTGTTGACCATGACAGTGCCGGTGCGAAGCCGCGCGGCGCTGCGCATGGCGCGTTCAAGATTCTGACTCCACACGTAGCCAACCAGCCCAAAGGCGCTGTCATTGGCGCGGGCGATCACGTCCTCTTCGTCGTCGAAAATCTGCAGCGTGGCAAATGGCGCAAAGATTTCCTCCTGGCAGATGGCAAGACTGTTGGACGGGGCCTGCATGATCGTCGGCTCAATGTAGAGGCCATCATTTGATTCACCATGGCGCCGCCCGCCTGCCAGAAGTTGCGCGCCTTCGCCGCTGCCGCTGTCGACATAACGCATGACGCGGTCCATCTGGGCCTGATTGATCATCGGGCCGATTTCAGTTGCTTCGAGCAATGGATCACCGATGCGCAGCGCACGGGTGCGGGCGACGAATTGTTCGATGAAACGGTCGGCAACCTTGCGTTCGACAAACAATCGGCTGCCGGCAAGGCACATCTGTCCATTGTTCATGAAGCTGCCAAGCATGGCACCGTCCAGGGCGCGCTCGATATCAGCGTCAGCAAAGACAATGGACGCAGACTTGCCGCCCAGTTCCATCGCGCCGCCCTTGATGCCGGGGGCCAGCGCCTTGAGAATGCGTGCTCCGGTTTCGGTTCCGCCGGTAAAAGAGATCATATCGATATCGGGGTGGCTGGAAATGGCGTCACCGGTGACCTGACCGCGTCCATTGACAAGGTTCAGCACGCCTTCAGGCAGGATGCCGCGTTCATCGATGATTTGGAAGAGCCGGGCGAGGGTCAAGGGGGTAATCTCTGAGGGTTTGACCACGCAGGTATTGCCGAAAGCCAAGGCGCCGGCGATCTTCATGGCGGTCAGGCCCAGAGGCATGTTCCACGGACCTATCAGCGCGCAGACCCCGATTGGATCGTAGGTGACGAGGCTCATATAGCCCTTTTCCTGGGTATAGACATCACCTCCATCCTGATTGATGAATTCGGAGAAGAAGCGAAAATTCTGGGCAGCCCGGGTTATGTGGATGGCCCGCGTCTGCTTCAGCGGCAGTCCGGTATTGATCGTCTCCAGCGCGGCCAGTTCGTCGACGTTTTCCAGGATGGCATCATGAATGGCCATCAGGGCGGTCTGGCGCTCAGCCACAGTGCTGCGCCCCCAGGGGCCGGTTTCAAAGGCTTTGCGCGCGGCGCCGACGGCCCGGTCGACATCGTCGGGTGTGGATTCGTTGAGAATTGCAACGATGCGACCGGTTGCCGGGTCGATCACGTCAATTCCCGTACCACCTGTCGGAACGAAAGAACCGGCGACATAGCCTGTCACCTGGCGGGGTGCGCGCTCGAGATCAGCTCTAAATTGGTTCAATGGGAATTCCTCGGTTTATCCACGCGGCATGATCGACGGTCGGTGTGGCTTGGTGGAAAGAATATGACCGGCCATGGCGTTTTCCGCCCAATCGGGGTTGCGCTGTTTCAGAGCCGTAACGATAACCCGGTGCTGATCATTTGATTGCGCTATATTGACCGTCTGTTCCCAGACAAATTGCTTGATGACTTCGAGCGGAAGCGACACGGCCTGGGCACTCAGGGTCTGCATCTGCATTGACCTTGTTGCCTTGATGATGGTGTTGTGAAAACGCGAGTTGAGTTCGGCAAACCGTTCGGTGGCAGCCGGCTGTCCGACGTTTTCGATCCGATCGATTTCGGCCAGGATATGGTCGAGCTCCGCCAATTCGCTGTCGGTTATGTTCTCGGCGGCAACGCGCGCTGCAAAACTCTCCAGCCGGATGCGGATATCAAAGACAATGCTGACTTCCTTGAAGGAAAAATCGGAGACATAGCGGTGGCGGTTATCGGCGCGGGCAAGCCCCTCGGCCACCACGCGCCGCAATGCTTCGCGCACCGGCGTGCGGCTTGTTCCGGTCATCTGCGCCAGCGCTTCTTCGCGCAGATGCGCACCACTGGGCAATATGCCCTTCAAAATGGCGCGTCGAATCCCCTGATAGGCCCGTTCAGCAGGACGTTCGATGTCGCCAATTTTAAGGTCATCGGCAAAATCAGCGTCCTGAAAGGCGCTATTTGCTTCGTTCAGGCTCATGCCGGCGGCTCTATATGGTCCTGATGTGTCTGCAGGTACCATTCGGCGATTTCTTCGCGGGTTGCGAACCAGACATCATCGAACTGTTTGGCATAGCGGATGAAATCCCGGATTGCCCGGATGCGGAAAGGTTGACCGATCACATGCGGGTGCAGCCCGATGTTCATGAACCGGCCGCTGGTCTCGCTTTCTGAATAGAGCCAGTCGAATTGTTCCTTGAACATCTGCAAGCCCGTATCCACGGACAGCCCCTGCCTGAGGAAACTGAAATCATTGACTTCAGACGTATAGGAGACTGAAACCATGGGTTTGCCGGATCTGGTCTTGATCAGATAGGGCTGGTCATCATTGAGCAGGTCGGTGGTAAAAATAAGCCCTTCTTCAGCCAGAATATCAATCGTGTTGAGGGTTGAACGCAAGGAACTGGAAAGCCAGCCCTTGGCCTTTTTGCCGACAGCCTGTTCGTAGGTGTCAAGCGTGCGCCGGATGACGTCGCGCTCTGTGGCCTCATCAAACATATAGTCAGTCAGAAGTTCATCCTGCACGTAGTTGTGGGCGACGATCTCCCATCCACGCTCCAGTGCAGCGTTGATCACCTGACTGCGTTCAGTCGCCATTTTTGCGTTCATGGTGCAACTTGCCGGAACGCCCTCGGCATCGAATACATCGAACAACCTCCAGACACCGACCCGCTGACCGTATTCACGCCAGGTAAAATTGGGGTTGTCATAGACATTGCCGGGCAGATTACCGCCGACAATGCCGGGACCGCCCGGATAATAGGGCTTGTCCGATTCCTGGACCTTGTCCCAGAATTCAAAATTGATCGTCAGAATGACGGCCATGCGTTTGCCGTTCGGCCAAACCAGCGGTTTGCGTTGCGGCATGGGTGTGAAATCGTAATGCATGGCAGTTCCGATCAATAATGCGACAAGAGTGAGCCGAAGCCCTGGATCTTGTCATTGATGCCGTTCTGGCGCAAAGCCCACCAGTAGGTTGCCGTGTTGATGGCAATAACCGGTTTGTCGAACCAGAATTCCGCTATTCCGGCGAGGCGCGCCATGGCCAGGTTTGTGCCCACCTGAACAATGGCTTCGACCGAAGGATCGTTCAATTCGATCAAGGTATCGCGCAGTTCCCTTTCGCTCACATGGGCGATCTGCATGGGGCTGGGGCATTTCAGCCCGATAAGATGGACGACCTCATAACCGCAATCGGCAAAGAACCGTTTCACCTGATCGTCACCCACCGGCATATAGGGCGTGACGACGGCAATCCGTTTGATGTCACCGTAATTTTTCAAGGCGGCCTGACAGGCATCAGATCCCATGGCGACCTTGACGCCAGCGCGCTCTTCGACCCGCTTTTGCAGCTCGATCGACCCCTGCATGCCGTCCCAGAAGGTCTCGGCCGACATGCCCATGACCAGGTAATCCACGCTGGCGCTCATGACAGAGTCGACGGCGTCCATCATGGTTTTGCGGATGTCGGCGATCAATGCATTGAAATCATCATCACTGCCAACAGGATTGTCCGGGATGACAATGCGCGAAAAGTGGTTGGTGATGCCCACCGGGCGCATCGAATCAAATTCGGGCTGGACCGATGTGTTGGTTGATGGCGCGATAACACCGAATTTCATCCGATAGCCGAGACTGTCTGTCATGATATATCCCCTTATGGCCTTGATCGCATCAAGCGACCGTTTCCATATCCTTGAGTGACTGAAGCATTGAAGAACGCATGAGATAGGCCTTGTGTGTCTTGTCATCGGTGACAACGGCACGCAATTCGTCGTGGTAGGCCTGGCGGGCTGCCGGGTCGCCCTCTGCCATCATCTTGCGGTTGCGCAAGGTCTGGGCCTGTACGGTTTCGATGGCAACTTTCCGCCGCTGACGCTCATAGCGGCCCATCAGTGTCAAAGGTGCACCAAACCAGACTTCGGCAAGCTTCTCGGACAGGTTGATGGCATCATGGATGCCGCCATTCATGCCCATGCCGCCCAGCGGATTGTTGACATGCGCTGCGTCACCGGCGAGGAAAATGCGCCCGCGAACATAGGATTTGGCCACCCGTTCCTGCACACGATAGGCGGTGGAATGAACCAGATCATAACGCCCCTCTTTGGGACACAGTTTCTGCAGCCGCTGTTCCATGACGTCCGGATCCTTGATCTGTGCATCGCTCAGCGTCGGGTCGGTCGGCAGCAGGACACGCCAGAGGCTCGGTGTGCGCAGCAGCACGGCCCATTCGTCCGGATCTGTGACGTAGGCAATGGGTGCAAGGTCGGGAATGGCATCGGGGAATTCAAAGGTCGTGGACATCGAAAGAAAGATTTCAGGGATCGTCTGACCCTCAAAGTCGATGCCCAGTGAACGGCGCACCTGACTGTGAGCGCCATCCGCAGCAATGAGATATTTGCCCTGGACAATTTCTTCCGATCCATCGGCGTGACGCAGGCCAAGAGAGACGCTGTCATCATCCTGTGCGACCGATATGCCTTCGACGCCATAGACCAATTCGGTCATGTCGGAAGCTTCGATCTGCTCGCGCAGTTCTTCTGTCAGCTTCCATTGTTCGCACTGCAGGCGATAGGGGTGGTTTGTCTCATCGGCAATCATGCCCATGTCGAATTGAGCAACAACGCCTTCGTTGCGGTCGCGGAACTGCCACTGCGGGCAAATCAGCCCGCGGTCGATGAGTTTTTGCGAAATGCCGAACCGATCGAGCATGTCGAGTGTCGGCGGATGGAAGGTTGATGCTCTGAGATCTTTCGGCAGGGCATCGCTTGATTCCAGCACAATCGACGGGATACCCGCCTGCGCCAGATTTGCAGCGGCCACCAGTCCAACGGGACCTGCCCCAACGATCAATACGCGTTCTTTGGCGTCAGGCATCTTTGTTGAACCTCCATGTATTTTTCTTGACAAGCAACTGAACGGCTTTCAATGTGTACAAGTGATACGGACAAATCAATAGACTTTTGTCCAAATGTGTGAATAAAATTTGTCAAACGGCCTCACAAGAAGCGCCTGATAATAACGGGGATACAAAAATGGTTCCAGAAAACGTACGCTACAGGTGTGTTCTGTATCGATTGCCCGACCATCGCGCTGCGATTCTGGTTGACCAGACAAAGTGTAAAAATTCTCGCAATCGACATGACTTTGTATACAAATATCGTATGGGGGACCTGATTTAATGCTCCTGTTGCAGCAGTTCGTGAACAGCATCATGCTTGGCAGTGTCTATGTGACCGTTGCCGTAGCCTTTACGCTGACCATCGGTATTCTGAATTTTCTGAACTTTACCATCCCGACGCTCTTCATGATTGCGGGCATGATGGGCTGGGCGCTTTCCTATTATGGGCTGCCGCTGGGTCTGTCCGGTCCGCTGCCCTGGCCGATTGCGCTGATGGGGGCTGTTGTACTGACAATCATTGCTTCGTTGATCGTTGAGCGGTTCACCTTTCGCTATCTGAAGACCAAATATGGCGATTCGACTGAACACGCGATTCCGCTGGTCAGTTCGCTGGGTTTCCTGCTTGTGCTCGAAAATCTGGTGCGCATCGGCTACGGCACGGACTCGCGTCGTTTTGAAGGGCCTGACGCCGACCTCACCATGAACATCGGCGGCATATTTGTCCGTGTCCCGCAGCTTGTCAGTCTTGCTGTCACAGTGGTGATTGTGCTGGGGCTGACCATGATGATCAAGCATTCGCGCATCGGGCGCGGATTGCGTGCCATCGCTGAGAACCCGGATGCGGCCAATATTCTGGGCGTTGATACACGGCGTATCGTGCCGGTGGTTTTCATTTTGACCGGCCTTCTGTGTGGTCTGGCGGGCGCATTGTTCGCGATCAATTATGGCGAAGTGTCACCTGCCATGGGTGAGGATATCGGAACCAAGGCCATCGCAGGCATGGTGATTGGCGGGCTCGGTTCCATCTGGGGCGCGGTCCTCGGCGGCCTGATCGTCGGGCTGATAGAAATGATGACGGTGCACTTTTTTGGCGCTGACACCGTGCAGGTGATGGTCTGGGGCGCCCTCTTGCTGACGCTGCTTGCCTATCCAAGCGGATTGCTTGGCCACAATACCATTGGCAAAGGGAAACTTTGAGATGAGTGGTTATTGGGCCGGGATCCTTTCGATCCTCGCAATCAACATTATCTTCGCCTACGGGATCTTCATTCCTGTTGCATCGGGTCAGCTGAATCTGGGTGGTGCGGGCTTCCAGGCCGTTGGCGCCTATTCAGCCGGCTGGCTGTCGGCCAGTTTTGGATTGCCGGTTTCGGTGACGATTGCCTTTGGCGTTATCGTGACCGGAGTGATCGGCGTGCTGATCGCCTTTCCCATATTGCGGACGAAAGGGGTATATCTTGTCCTTGCGACCTTTGCCTTTGCCGAGGTGATTGCCGGTGCGATCCTGAGTTCCGAGCCGCTTGGCGGCGCAATGGGAATTTCCGTGCCCGGCTATATCGACTGGTATGTGTCGGTGATCTTTGCCGGATTGGTGACTGTCTTCGTTTTCTATCTGATGGCGACCCGCTTTGGCCTGACCATACGCGCCATACATGATGATGAGGACGTGTCGGACCTGATGGGCGTGTCGGTCCGCAATGTGAAGGTTGCCGCTTTTGGTATCGGTGCAGCCTTGACCGGACTTTCAGGCGGTCTCTACGCCCATTCATTCTCCTATATCGAGATTCAGGGTTTCAACGCGCTGGTGTCGATCTATGTGCTTTTGTATGTTCTGCTCGGCGGCACCCAGACAGCCTGGGGCCCGCTGGTTGGCGCGACATTCTTCACATTGCTTCCCGAGGCGCTGCGTTCGGTGCTTCCTGCAACGAAAAACTTCCTTGTGACGCTGTTTGGCGAGACGGGCATTGTCGCACCGCCCGATGAGTCCTGGCGCTTTGTCATTCTTGGGGCATTGACGGTGTTGATGATGGTCTTCCGTCCGGAGGGGCTTGTCACCCGAACGATGGTCGAGCGACTGCAATTCTGGCGTCCTGCCAACCGGGGGGTGACACAATGAGTGCGCAATCTCCGCTGCTCTCCCTCAAGGATGTGTCCAAGGGATTTTTTGGCCTGCAGGTGATTACAGATGTCAGTTTTGATATCGCTGCAGGCGCCCGCATGGCTTTGATCGGACCGAATGGCGCCGGAAAGACGACGATATTCAATCTGATCTCAGGCGTTTATACGCCTGACAAGGGCCAAATCAATTTCGCCGGGCAGGAGATCAGCCTGGTGCCCTCGCGCAAACGCATTGGCCTTGGGCTGGCGCGCAGTTTCCAGAACATTCGGCTGATGCCGCATCTTTCTGTGGTCGAGAACATCATGCTTGGCCAACAGTCCCAGGCTGGCGGGTTGCTCAGCATGGCGACACCGCTGATGGGCCGTTCACGCTGGCGGCGCGAGGCCGAGGATCTTCTGGCGCGGATGAATCTGGAGACCTATCCGGGGGAGGTGGTTGCCACGCTGCCCTATGGTATCCGCAAGAAAATTGAAGTGGTGCGCGCCCTGGCATCAAATCCCAAGCTGTTGATGCTGGACGAGCCCGCCGCCGGGTTGAATCCGAATGAAACCGCCAGTCTGCGCGACTTTCTGATGGGCATTTCCGAGGCCGGCACAACCATCCTGATCGTTGAACACGATATGGGTCTGGTGCGCAGCCTGTGCGACCAGGCAGTCGTGCTGAACTTTGGCCGCAAGATCTATGATGGATTGACCCGCGACGTTCAGGAGGACCCGCTTGTCCTCGAGGCCTATCTCGGCTCGCGTCATGCGCAGGAGAATGCCCATGCTTGAAGTCAGTCATCTGGATGTGACCTATGGCCGAACCCGGGCGGTAAAGAGCGTCAGCCTGACCGTTGCTGCGGGTGAAGTGGTCGCCGTGCTGGGTGCCAATGGTGCGGGGAAAACCTCATTGCTTCGGGCACTCCAGGGGGCGGTTCGCCCATCTGGTGGAAAAATCCGTTTCGACGGCAAGGACATGACAAACCAAAGCTCGGCGGCGCGCGTGCGCTCCGGCATGGTGCTGGTGCCCGAGGGCAGGCAGATATTTGTCTCCATGAGCGTTCATGAAAACCTTCAGATGGGTGCCTATCTGCGCAGCGATGCGGATATAGCGCGTGATATCGAAGCGATCTATGAGCGCTTTCCGAATCTGGCCGAGCGTCGGCACATGAGCGCCAAAACACTTTCCGGTGGTGAACAGCAGATGCTGGCCATCGGTCGTGCACTGGTCAGTCGACCGCGCCTGATCATGCTGGACGAGCCTTCGCTGGGCCTGTCGCCGCTTTTTGTCGAGCGCCTGTTTGATCTGCTGGCCGAACTGAACAGCGATGATATCGCCATATTGCTGGTTGAACAGAATACCAGCATGGCTCTGGACGTTGCGTCGCGGGGGTATGTCCTCGAACTTGGCTCTGTTCTGCTTGAAGATACCGCCGAGGCGCTTTCATCCAATACCGCCTTGACCGAGGCCTATCTGGGCGGCGGGCAAAATACCGATCAAGAAGGATCGGAACACGAGCGGGCTCCGGCCCGATAAACCAAGACGAACCCAAGAGGGACGGACAATGACAACAATGAAAACAAAATGGCTTGCCGCGGCAGCGGCGCTGGCCATCAGCTGCTCCACTGCGCTGGCGCAGGACACCATTAAAATTGGTAATCTTGTCGCAACGGCCGGATTTTTGAAAAGCGTTTCAGAACCCAGCCTTGTGGCATTCGATATGGCCGTTGAAAAAATCAATGCGGCTGGCGGCATCAATGGCAAGCCCATTGAACTGATCCGCTTTGAAACATCGTCTGACCCGAAACAGGCATCTGTCGGCACACGAACATTGGCGCTGGACGAAGGTGTTCTGGCCATTCTCGGACCGTTCTCCTCGGGTGAATCGGCTGTTGCCTTCAATGATGCGGATCGTCTGAAGGTTCTGATGATACCAACCGCAGCGTCGAAGCCTGGTCTGACCGAGGGGCATCGGTATGGCTGGCGCCTGACCGAGGACGAGAGCAAGCAATTCAGCCGTTTGCTGGCAGCAATGAAAGAAAAGGGCATCAAGTCCGATGTTGCAGAGATCGTCTTCGTTTCGGAAGAAGTCGTGTCCAATGCGGCAGGCAAGCAGCTCTATCCTGCACTGTTGGAGAAAGCCGGTATCAAGGCTGGCGACCCTATCCCGGTTCAGTATAAAACCTTCGACATGTCGGCGCAGGTTGCCAAGATCATGCAGAAGAAGCCGGATATTGTCGCACTGGCCGGACTGCCGGAATCCGCATCCAAACTGATCGCTGAACTGGACCGTCAGGGCTTTGAAGGCCGGGTTATCGGTTCACAGATTTTTGCCGATCCAAACCTGGTGGAGCTTTTGGGTAACACCGGTGACGGGACGCTTGTTGTTGCCGGCTTTTGGCAGGGACGCACACCAGAAAGTCAGGCCTTTGACGACGCGTTCATCAAACGTGCGGCCGAACGCGGTATCCACAAACTCGGCGCGCATCACTCTGATGCACAGGCCTATGACGCCGTATTTCTGCTGAAGCAGGTGATGGAAGCGGCTGGTGTAACGGGTGATCCGGCCAAGCTGGCGGAAGAACGCGAAGCCATTGTCGATGCCATGGAAGGCGTTCGCTTTTCAGGCGTTCTGGCCGATGACATTTGTTTCGACGGACATGATGCCGAACTGCCAGGCTATGTCATCGAAATCAAGGGTGGCGAATGGACCAAATTTGCTTCGGCACCCGCCGATGAATGTAAATAAGGTTCAGTAGACACGAAATGCCGTCCCTGCCATGGTGGGGGCGGTCGTTACCAGAACGGATTAGGACACCCTTGAACGATGACAAATTCCTCTCCGGCATATCTTGATCGGCTGGCCGCTTTCCTGTCCTTCCTTGTACCGCTATTGGCCGTCGCATGGGTGTTGGCCGTGCCGCAGAGAATGGGATTTCTGATTTATCCCGAACAGGTGGCTGCCGTCATGCTGGGGCTGGCACTATGCGTGGTCTATGCCAGAAATATGGCCAACAAGGGGCCCGTGCAACGCAGTTTGGACACGCTGTTTGCTCTCACGTCCATCGGACTTGGCCTCTATGTCTTTGTGCGCTTTCCGGTGCTGACGGAGGGCGCTCATCTGCATCCCACCGAAGGTTTGATATTGGGGATCATCGTGTCGTTCCTGGTGCTTGAGGGGCTGCGTCGTGTCGTTGGCTTGACATTGGTGTTCATCACGCTGGCCATGTTTCTCTATGCTCTTTTCGGCAGCCATGTACCCGGTCCGCTTCGGGGTCGCAGCCTGCCTTTTGCGGATGTGATGCTCTTTTTGGGCACCGACAGCGCTGCAACCTGGGGCGCTCCGCTGCAGATCGCAGCTTTCGTTGTCGTGATTTTTGTTCTTTTTGGGGGCTTGCTTCTGGCCGTTGGCGGCGGCGAGTTCTTTACCCAGATCGCCATGCGGATCGTTGGAAACGGACCGGGCAATACGGCCAAGGTCGCCACGGTCGCATCGGGTCTTTTTGGTTCCATTTCCGGTAGCGCGGTTTCCAATGTCATGTCGACAGGCGTTCTGACGATACCCATGATGAAGCGCTCGGGCTTCAAATCCGAGCAGGCCGGAGCGATTGAGGCGGTGGCCTCCACCGGGGGGCAACTGGCGCCACCCGTCATGGGGGCGGCGGCCTTTCTCATGGCGGAACTGTTGCAGATACCCTACCGCGAAATCCTGCTGGCGGCCGTCATGCCTGCGGGCCTTTATTATTTGTCACTCTATGCGCAGATCGACTTCATCGCGCGGCGCGACGGACATGGCGCCGCCGGATGGATGAAACGTGAGCAATTTCGTGAAGTGCTGTCAAAAGGCTGGTTGCCGATGGTCGCATTCGTTTTTCTTCTGGGCGGCATATTTGCCTTTAATCTGCGTCCGGAGATTGCTGTCATCTGGGGCATGGGCGCGCTCATCTTCGCGCCGCTTCTTTTGAATATTCTGGGTCGTGGCAAGCCCCGGCAGAGTGTTGGAAATATTGCTGCCAGCATTGCGCGGGCGGGCAGTTCAACCTGCGACGTGCTGCTGATCACGGCTGCTGCAGGCATGATCATTGGTCTCCTCTCCATGACAGGCCTGGGCTTTTCCCTCTCCTTCTTCCTGATCAGTTTTGGCGGGCAGAATCTGTTTGCGCTGCTGATTGTCACTGCCCTGGTCGGCATACTGCTGGGACTTGGTCTGCCCACCACCGGTGTCTACCTGTTGCTGGCTTCGCTGGCAGCGCCTGCGCTGGTTCAATTGGGAATCAGGCCACTGGCTGCCCATATGTTCGTTTTCTATTTTGGCATGCTTTCGATGATCACGCCGCCCATAGCGATGGCAGCCTTCGCTGCAGCCTCGATCTCGGGTGGCGGGCAATTCCAGACCGGCGTGCAGGCGTTCAGGTTCGGCTGGATCGCATATTTTCTGCCTTTCCTGTTCATCTACAAACCCGCCTTGCTGATGATCGGCACATGGCAGGATATTGCCTATGTCTTCATCAGTGCGGTGGTTGCCTTGATCCTGGTTTCTGGCGGGTTGATCGGTTTTGCGCGGGTGCGCCTTGGCAGTGCTTCACGGGTTCTCTGGGTGGTAACGGGGTTGCTGATCATTGCGCCGCTGCACGAATTTGGTCCGGTCGGGCTGGAATTTGCCGTTTCGGTTTTTGGAGCGGCTGTTCTGGGCGCCTATTACTGGGTGGCACGCGCCACTGCCGCTTCAGACCATGTGCGTACAGGCTGATCAATGAAAGTGCATTCCGCTTGATCCTGAATGGTATCCGGAAATTACCGCAATGCGTCCCTGCGGTTTGCAGGGGCAAGGCGCTCCGCGGTCACAGTTGCATCGCACGATAGATTGCCTTTGCAGATTGCGCCCGCACTTTTGATAGGTGCAACCGATCTGTGAGGTGACGTGAGGCTGACTGATTTGTAGGTTCAACATTGACCAGTGAGGTTTTTCGTTTGCCCCGCGATGTACGCTGGCAAAAAGTCGGTGGTCTTTTGACCACGAATTTTTCGATCACAAGAGTTTTCAATTGAAAGCAGCGGATCTGACAAAACCGAAAAGAAAAACCGGGGCGCGATAGCCCCGGTTGCATTCAGCAAAAATGTGTTTTCAGGTCAGTGTGGGACACCGGCCTTGTCGAAAAAGGCAATTGCGCCGGGATGATAGGCGATGTCGCCCTTCTTGCCGATCGTTTGCGGATTGAATTCTTTCCAAAGCGGACCCGTGCCTTTCAGAAACTCCGTGCCGTTATAGATAGCTTCGGTGACTTTGCCGATGATTTCGTCTGATACGCCGGCGTTGGCAAACAGCAGATAGTCATAGGCAATAATGGTCGTGGCTTCGTCAAGGCCAGGCAGAACGTCATCGGCTGGAACATCCTCGAGATAGGCACCGGGCAGGAATTTCTGAACCCCGGCAAGCCCGCTTTCGGGAACCGGAAGAAACTGAATGTCGCCGCGTGAGGCTTCCAGATCAAAGCCAGCCTGCGAGCCGATCGTGGCAATGGAGACGTCAATCCGTTTGTCCTTGAACGCCTCATACTGCTGCGGGAAATTCGCAACCGGTACACTTGTCACATCGTCATAGGTCAAACCGCCGGCGGCAAGTGCGGCCTGCACAATGAAATCACCCAGTGAGTTCTCTGCATAACGGGGCACATTATGTCCCTTGATGTCGGCGTAGCTTTTGATGCCGTCCGCTTCGGCTGCAACCAAGGCAATCTTGAACGGGAACAATGTTGCCACAAGGCGCAGGTTTTCTGAAGGTTTGGTAGACATGCCCGTGCCAGTGACTGCGAAGTAGGTCTGGGGATAGTTGGCAATTGCCATTTCCAGCCGACCTGAATCAACCTGCGGAATATATTGCGAAGAGTTTGCGCTGACCTGCGGGATTACCTGCAGGTCGGAATTGAGCGCGATCACCTGGGCAAGTGCCGTGCTGATCTGCGCGGTCGCGCCACCCTTCGTCGTGCCCAGTCCCAATACCTGGGCAGAGGCTGGTGCGGAGAATGCGGCGGCTCCCAGAACCAAGGCGGCAGCCAGGGTCGTCTTGCCGTATGCGAAGAAGTTTGTCATCGATGTGTGTCCTTCCAAATTATGTTGGCCACATATCATTGGCCAGATATTGTTTGCCGTCTGTCCGTACATTGCCGTGCGGAGCTGATCATATCCTAGACCGCCTGATTTGTCCTGACAAACTCTATTGGTGATTAATCGACAAAAATTCCCCATTATGTAGGGTTTTTTCTGCAAAATTCTGCGGTGTCTCGTACAATTTTTACTTGATTGTTCGATCTTGGGACTTGCTGCAGGTCATTACTCCACATATTGTTTGGACAACTCATCGAAGGAGAATTTGACTTGACAGCACGCCCCGAAACCAAGCCTCCGATTTTGGCTGCCGAGAAATATCTGACAGCACTGACCAATGGCGGCGTTGATGCGCTTTACGCCGTTGCCGGTACCGATTTTCCATCCGTCATAGAAGCCTATGCCCGTGCGCCCGAAACAGGTGCAAAATTGCCGCGGCCCTATACTGTACCCCATGAAAACCTGGCTGTCTCCATGGCTCATGGTGACGCCTTGCACACGGGTCGCCCGCAGACAGCGATGGTGCATGTCAGTGTCGGAACAGCGAATATGGTCTGCGGCGCACTCAACGCGATCCGCGATGGCGTGCCTGTCATTCTCAGTGCCGGACGTACGCCGCTGACCGAGGATGGCGCGCCGGGTACCCGGTCGCGTTTCATTCATTGGGCGCAGGAGATGTTTGACCAGGGCGGCATGATCCGCGAGGCGGTCAAATGGGACTATGAGTTGCGCGACTCCGAGCAAGTCGAAGATGTGGCCATTCGTGCGCTGGATATTGCACAGGCACCGCCGCCGGGACCCGTCTATCTTTCGCTGCCGCGGGAGTTGCTGGCGCGTGAGGTCAGCCCCAATGATACAGCGCGTCGACGTTCGCATGTATCCGTTTCGACACCTGAGGCGGCGGCCATTGACCGGTTGGCCGATGCGATCCGCAAGGCCGAATATCCGATGATCGTTACCAGCAATAGCGGACGTGATCCGGGCGCAACCGAGGCACTTGCCGCGCTGGCGGAATTATGGGCCTTGCCGGTGATCCAGTACAATGCCCGCTCGGTCAATCTTCCCTTTGACCATCCGATGGCTGTTGGGTTTGACACCAGGGACCTGCTGGCACCGGCCGACCTGATCATCTCCATTGCCTGTGATGTGCCATGGGTTCCAAGTGTCACCAGACCCCGCCCCACTGCCCAGCTATGGGAGATTGATCACGATCCGCTGTTTACACGCTATCCTTTGCGCAGCTTTCCAGCGGTTGAATCGATTATCGCCGGGCCGACAGCTGCCCTGACATCACTGGCTCTGGCTTTGGGTGAGCCAGGTCGCGATGACACGACACGGATCGACCGTCGTCGCATGGCGGTTGCGCGCCAAAGGGCGTTCCGCCTGACACCAGAGATGATTGATATGAGCCGGTTCACAGCCGAATCTGCAAGTGCGGTCCTGGCGGCACAATTGCCCGGTGATGCGGTGGTGGTGAATGAATACTCCTTCCGCACCGCGCTGGCGCGATTTGAACGACCAGGTCAGTTTTATGGCTTTACACCGGCTGGTGGGCTTGGGTTCGGTTTCGGTGCCGCTTTGGGTGTCGCGGCAGCGAACGCGCGCAGCACTGAGGCCAGCGGTCCGGTTGTCGCCATGTTGGGTGATGGTGCCTATATGTTCAACAATCCGGTTGCCTGCCATTGGGCCTCGGCCGCCCATAAGCTGCCGGTCCTGTCCGTCATCTTCAACAATCGTCGTTGGGGCGCAGTGCGCAATTCGACCCTTGCCATGTATCCGCAGGGCGCAGCGGCAAGCGACGATGGCATGTTGCTTGCGGATCTGTCCCCTTCGCCCGATTATGCAGCAATTGCCCGGGCGCACGGCGGGCAGGGCATTACGGTCAAGGATATATCCGCCCTTCCGGCCGCTATCGACCAGGCGCTCGCGGCCGTTGCCGGTGGGACGCAATGTCTGCTTGATCTGCAGATTGAGGAATAAAGCGGCTTATCCGCAGTCTCTCATCCCATGAAAAAGGCCGCCTCCGTCGATGGGGCGGCCTTCATGCTGTTGCGGAATGGAAAGTCAGGATTATTTGGGCGCTGACCACTTTTTCTCAAATTCCCAGATCTTGGGAAAGCCGATGAGCTCATTGAAGGTTGCGAAACTGAAGAGGTCGAGATCGGGTGATTGCGATGTGCCTTCATTTTTGAGCAGTCGCAGTGATTTTTCAATTGCTGCCGCCGCCGCAAGACCCGTCATCGCCGGGAAAATTGCCATGCTATAGCCGATTTCCTGCAGTTTTGCTGTGGGCAGGATGGGGGTCTGGCCACCATCAGCCATATTGGCCATCATCGGTGCGTCTATTCTTTCGCATGCCAGGCGCATTTCATCTTCGCTCTGAAGCGCCTCGAGAAAGACCACATCGGCACCTGCATCACGAAAGGCCAGTCCGCGTTCAACGGCACCATCAAAGCCCTCGATCTGGCGTGCATCGGTGCGCGCTATGATCAATGTTTCGCTGGGGTTTTCCCGTGCGGCACAGGCCACCTTGATCTTCTCCACCATATCTGATGTCGCCACCACGCGTTTGTTCGGCGTATGGCCGCATTTCTTTGGAAATTCCTGGTCTTCGATCTGTATTCCAACGGCACCGGCCTGTTCATAGCCGCGCACCGTGTGGTCCACATTCAGCAATCCGCCAAAGCCGGTGTCTGCATCAGCAATGACGCTGGCTTGTGAAGTGGCACAAAGGGTTTGCAACCGTGTCAGCATTTCCGAATAGGTGGTGATGCCGGCATCGGGAATGCCCTGTGCCGAGGCGGTGCCCCAGTAGCCCGACGAATAGACAAAATCCAGACCGACATGATTGCCGATCACGGCGGCGATCATGTCGTGGATGCCGGGGGCGCAGACAAATTCTCCTGCATCAAGGGCCTTGCGAAGGCTGGGTTTGGTCATTGTTCTTCCTTTGTTGATTGGGGGCTGCATCGGAGCAGTTCCGTTCGTTTTACGGGATCGAAATTCCCGCCCCGCATCACATTGGCAGAACGATACATAGAAAGCAGGATTATGGTCAAGACAACCTGTTGTGTTTCTGCCGGCTTTGTCCGTACAAGTAGGCGCTAGCCGGCAACCAATCTTTAACAGGCATTGGTATTCACGACATTCTGATGCAGCACTGGTCACGCGGACAAGCGCAGGGCTGCCAAGACATACTCTAGTGTTTCAGCCAATCGGCGAAGGCATCGGCAAAGTCCGGATGCCAGCGAGACAGGGGAGGGCGATTTTCGGCGATATCGCCGGCTGCCCACAGAATTCGTTTGGCGTCCGTTGCACGGTCAACGTCATTATCCGGGCATAGAATGTAGAAATCTTCGCGCTCGACAGCCTCAAAGAGATAGCTGACGGTTTGCTCGGCAGTCCAGGCACCTTGTGGTTTTTCCGTTCGGTTACCAGCGGTCAGCGGCGTAAATACGAAACCCGGGATGAACAATCGAGCCTCGACCTTGCAGTCCGGCGTATTGCGCAATTCATGTTGCAGCGCTTCGGTGAATGCCTTTACGCCTGCCTTTGAGATATTATAGGCGGGATCGCCCGGCGGAGTGGTGATCCCCTGCTTGGAACCGGTATTGATGATCAGGCCCGGTTGCCCGGATCGTACCATGCCCGGCGCGAAGATCTGCGAACCCTGAATGATGCCCCACATATTGACATCCACGATGCGGCGCCAGTTTTTTTCCTCGTCAAAAATGCTGCTCCCGCTCTGCATCCCGGCATTGTTCATCAGGACATTGACCGGGCCGAAATCTGTCGTCACGCGGGCTTCGAGCGCTGTCAATTGGTCCGCGTCGGCCACATCGGTAGAGATCGCCATCACATTGCTTTTTGCGGTGCCTGCCTTCAGTAGGATCTCCTGCGCCCTTTGCAGTTTTTCCCCCGGCAGATCGGCGATGCAGACCTTCAGGCCCTGCGCTGCAAGATGGTGCGCTGCGGCCAGGCCTATGCCGGATGCGCCTCCGGTAATCACTGCCACATGACCTTGGTGAATTGCCTGATGCATTTGCTGTCCTCCAATTTTTATCAATTGTAATCAGGGGTCGGCGGTTTTCAAACTGTCAGGGACTGCAAGGCTTCCGCTGCAATTTCGAAGGACCTCATGCGCGCTGTGTGATCGTGGATCTGACCGGTCACAATCACTTCATTGGGTTCATAGCGCTTCAAAAGCGATGCAATTGCGCTGCGGACCGAATCCTTCGATCCGACTGCCGAGCAGGAAAGCGCCTCATTGACCCCGGCCAGCAGGGCAGGATCGAGATGCGCTTTGATATCCTCAACCGGCCGTGGCAGCGGGCCTGGACGTCCGCTGCGCAGATTGGCGAATGCCTGCTGCATGGACGACATGAGGTAATGCGCCTCCGTGTCGTCAGATCCGGCAAACACATTGATGGCCAGCATGAAATAGGGCTTTTTCAGATAGTCGGAAGGTTGAAATGTCTCGCGATAAACTGCGATGGCCTGTTCAAGTGCGGCGGGCGCGAAATGCGAGGCAAATGCATAGGGAAGGCCAAGATGTGCGGCCAGTTGCGCGCCATAGAGGCTTGATCCGAGAATCCAGACGGGAACATGTGTGCCGACACCCGGTATGGCCTTTACCTGTGCGCCTTGCTGCGCATTGGCGAAATAGCCGAGAAGTTCGACAACATCCTGGGGAAAGTTGTCTCCCGATTGCAAATTGCGGCGCAGTGCTCTGGCGGTCGCCATGTCTGTTCCCGGCGCACGGCCCAGGCCCAGGTCAATGCGATCGGGAAAGAGCGTGGCCAGGGTTCCGAACTGTTCCGCAATCACCAGTGGTGCGTGGTTCGGCAGCATCACGCCACCGGCACCAACCCGCATGGTTTTCGTAACGCCTGCCACGTGCCCGATCAGCACGGATGTGGCTGCGCTGGCAATGCCACTCATATTGTGATGTTCTGCGAGCCAGTAGCGGTTATAGCCACAGGCCTCCGCATGTTGGGCCAGCTCGGCCATGTTGCGCAGGGCGGTTTGTGCGGTGCCGCCTTCTGGAATGGGGGCGAGGTCAAGGAGTGAGTAGAGTGTCATCGTGTACCAATGCGGATTGATTGTCTTTGGCTGGTGATAGCAGGTGTCCTGCTGTCTTGCCAGTCATACAACACGGCACTCGAAACGCTCCTCTCGGTTTGCAGTTCAGGCGTCCAGTAACTTTTTTCTGCCGTCGCTGATGGGCAGCAGGAAATAGAAGGTTGTTCCGCCGCCCGGGTTTGCTTCGAAATTGATGGTGCCGCCAAAAGCTTCAATAATTGATTTCGTTATGTTCAGCCCCAATCCGGTGCCGTGCCTGTGGCGGGTAGAGGAATCGTCTGCCTGGGCAAATCTCTGAAAGATTTTGTCATGGAAATCCGCGGGGATGCCTGATCCGTTGTCGCTCACCGATATTTTCACCAGATGGTTTCGCGCCAAGGCAACCGATATTGTCACCTGGCTACCTTCCGGCGAGAATTTGGCTGCATTGGAGAGAAGATTGACCAGGGCCTGATTGAAACGGCTCTTGTCGACCTGAACGCGCAAATTCTCCTGAATTTTTCCGGGCACGTAGCGGACGCCGTATTTATCCGCGTAGCTTTGATTTTGTACAATGATTTCCTCAACCAGTCCGCTGATATCGGTCGATTCAAAATCATAATACATTTTGCCGGCGGCAATTTTTTCCATATCGAGGATATCGTTGACGAGATCGGTCAGGCGCTCGCAATTGCGGTAGGAAATATCCAGCAATTTGGTGCTCTTTTCATCGGCATTGTTGTTCCATGCTGCCTTCAACATGCCGAGCGAAGCCTGAATGGCGGTCAGTGGTGTCCGCAATTCATGGTTCACGGTTGAAATGAAGCCATCCTTCATGATGTCCATTTCCTTGCGCGCAGTAATGTTCTCGGTAAAAACGATAATCCCACCGGTTTCATTCTGTACGTTTTTCCATGGATGAAGCTCATAGCGCAGCCATTCCCTCTCGTGATCTTCGCGGACAAATATATCCTCTTTGACCCTGATAACGGCTCCCTTCATTGCTTGCTGGTACTGCTCAACCCAATCGGGATGGTTTTGTTCAATCTCCGGGAACACTTCGTAGTGGCTCATGCCCGTCACATCGGGCTGTGATAGCCGGTAGTCCTGGTACCAGCGATCACTGACGGCAACGTAGCGCATCTTTTCGTCAAACATGGCAACGGCAGCCGGGACATGTTTGACGAAGGTGGAAAGCAGGTTCTGATGCTGTGCAAAAAGGTCTGATTTGTTCTTGAAACGCTGGGCAAAATTGATAATCAGACCGGCCATGACGGCCAAAATGATGCCGATGACGAGGGTCAGCTTTGGAAGAAAGGATATGTTCTCTTCAAGAAATTGCTGATTGGGCGACAGTGTCAAAGTCCAGGGCTGACCAAACAATTTGATCGTGTCCTCGACGATCCATTGGTTGTCGATGGGATCGTTGAAGTTGGTCGATTTGAAGAGTGTCGAGCCATTTGCCTGCAGGCGGAGATCATAATATTGGTCCTCGGCGCGCGGCATTGAAGAAAGGACGGTGTCCTTGATGCCGAACAGGCCGACAATGTAGCCATCAAGCCGCTCCCCGATATAGATGGGGGAGTAAGACAGGAATGCCTTGTATCCACGCGCGGAATCGATCGGAGGGGTTATTGTCGGCAGCTTAAGGCCATCGGCATTTTCCCGGATACTGTTTTTCAGGAACTGTTCTGTCAGCCCGACAGCCAAAAGGTTGGTCTCCTGGGGTTCAATCCATCTTACCTGACCGTTGCTTTCTATTCGCTCAACCGCTTTGAGACCCGGCTGGTCCCCGATATAGTTTTTGGCATCATTTCGCCATTCCTCCTGTTGCATGGTCTCCCGTAAGCCGGCGCGTTCGGCCATACGATTGAGTGCCAGCATACGGCTTTCCACAGTACGGAGTATGTTTTCCTTGATCGTGTTTGCTTCGATTTTTGTTGCGTTGGCAACGAGCGCTGTTTCTTTCAGCGCAATTTTCTCATGTAAAAAGTAGGCGCCGATCAACACGATGCAGAACCCGGCAATGGGTAAAATATAGTAGTTTCTCGTCAAACTGCCTTTCTGGCTGTTGCCAATCAGCATGACGATCATGAAAGCGCCGAAAAGCGCCGTAAACAAAAGGCCGGAGACAAGTATAAGCAGCGGTTCATTGCTTTTTTCAAGCTCTTCAAATTTTGTCGAACTTGACCAGACCAGCAACCATTTTTTTTGCAGGATATCCATTTCCTTGCGGATCACATATTTTGGCTGACGAGCCTCGGATGCATCCACGTTGCTGTCAAAAATGAGATCGTCCGGGGATTCCTTGGTGCCGTCATAAACGGCCAAATGCAGGGTGTCTCCCTGGCTGCTGGTGAGACCCCGCATGAAATTCTTGCCGATGAAGGGCGCGTAAATCCAGCCGGTCAAAGCTTGTCTGCGTTGCTCGATGGTTTCAGTCGGCATGCCCTGTCGATACATGGGAAGCAACAGCAGAAACCCGGGTGTTTTTTCCGCGTCCTGAACCAGAAGGATTCTTCGTGTGATGGCTGCATTTCCGGTGTCCCGTGACAGGGTGGCGGCCTCATATCTGTTGGCTTCGAAGGCTATGTTCAGACCGACTGCCTGGGCATTGGTGACGACCGGTTCAATCAATGTGATGATGAAGTTTGCCGGAAATTCACCCTCGGGATGAATGGTGAAGTGGGGGTAACCATCAGCGCGGGCGTTTTGTTGGAAAGCCTCAAGGGACCCATCCTCGACATTGTCGATTTTGCCGATGCCGCTTATGCCTGGAAAATTGTTGAGAATATCGACAGACTGTGAATAGGCCTTCCATTCACGCCGCTCGACGTGACTCGACCCCTGGAAAAAGCCCTTGCCACCCAGCAGCGCCTGCTCGTAGGTCTTTATTCTGAAATCGAGCGCTCTGTCACTTTCATTTGCAAGAGATTCAAATCTTGTCTGATTGGTGGCATCAATATTATCGAGGGTGACTCTCCAGGCGTAGAACGTAAGCGCCAGCAATATTGAAAGCATCACGGCTACAAATAAGTAATTCTTGTCAAATTTGAGCAGGGAGCGGTAATTCATATGATCTGACCTTGTTGGCTACCCTGGTTCTGTTGCTGAAGCCGTACTGCTTGGGGCAGGTTGTTTTACAGTTTTACAGTCTGACGGGTGGCGACAGGGCAATTCAGGACGCCGTAACGCGATCTGTCAAGCCGGGAATTCCAGCATTGTAGAGTGTGGAACTCTCAGGAGATACAGTGCGCACCAAAGTATTCAACTCGTCAAAAAGCCCTGCGACTGTATTTATCTGTGCGGCGGTAGGATCCATGCCGGTGCTGGCAAGCGCGCTCAAATAGCTCTCGAGCGATCCAGCGGCAGAACTGATCGCTGCAAATCCGATCGAGCCGCTGCTTCCCTTGATTTTGTGCGCCATTGCAATCGCATTGGAAATGGCCTCGGAACCGTCAATTGAAGCATCTTCCAACTGCCGTATGTGCGTTCCAATGGCGTCTGCTTCAGTGATCAAGGTAACGCAATGGTGTTTTATCAGGGCTCTGAGCTGGTCCTGATGGCTCATGCGGCCTTCTCCGACTGATAGTGATTCCAGATTTCCACTATTCTGTCGACGAGCTTCATGGGATCGTAGGGCTTGGAGATGACATCGGCAGCGCCCAATTTTTTGTAGCCTTCAACCTCATGTCTTTGGGCCTTGGCTGTCATGAAGATGACAGGTGTTGCCGCAAGTTCGGGTATATTCTTGAACTTGTTGAGTACTTCGATTCCGTCCATGCCCGGCATCATGACGTCCAGCAAAATGAGATCAGGCTTGAACAGCGGGGCGCTTTGCAAAGCGGAAAGACCGCCGTTACAGACATTCAAGGTAAAGCCTCCGAGGTTCTCCAGAACCATTTCGGTTACAGCGCGGATGTCGGGGTCATCTTCAATGTAGGTAATCCGTGTCAGTTTTTTCATTTTCCATTGTCCCTTGGCCACGTGGCGGCACTTCCTGTGTCGGAAATTGCTGACGGAGTTGGCGCGTTATCTGGTACTTAAGAAGGCCGCCGCTAAATAAAGTATTAATCGCAAAAGCACATTTCGGTCACCGCAATGCAACCATTGGATGATTTTTACCGGTTCGGGGTTTTCGGTAAAATCGACGTTTCCTGAAATATAACAATAATTTCATGCTGTTGAAACGTGTGTGCCATTTTGGACATCACGCCTCCGGCGCGCGTGAGCAACTTTTTTTAACGCCATCTATTTGTTCTGTAAATATAATATATTCTTAAATCAAATAGCTGTTTTTGCGCAAAACCATCCGTTATGTTTCTGAAAGAGCGGAATAATTAAAATTTTGAACACTTAGTTTTGCCATTGTCAGGTTCACTGGCGTCGTTTCATTAAGTATTAATTTGCGACACCTATAAAGTGCAATTGCCGTGATACGGGATAAATGCGGCCCGAAGCACGATGAAACGGTTTTGGACGTTTAGGTAATCGGGCGCTGCCCGGCAGAATAAACAGGAGGGGTTCAGTGTGGCCCAGGCGCAGGTAGAATTTGCAGGACAACAGGCTGCCGGAAGGCGTGTTCTGGTTGCTGAGGACAGTTCCATTACCCAGGACCTGTTGAAGCTTGTGTTAACGCAGCGCGGGCATCAGGTGGACATTGCCAATGACGGACAGGAAGCCCTTCACGCGCTGAGGAGCAGCAGTTACGATGTGGCTCTGCTCGATTTTCATCTGCCCAAAATGGATGGTCTGCAGGTTGCTACGCAGTTTCTGGCGGGACGCCAAGGTCTTTCGCGGCCATTGTTTGTGGCCATTACCGGTGATGTGGAAGGCTTGCTGAAGCACCCGGAGAATTGTGAACATTTCGATGAGGTTGTTCCCAAGCCGCTGAATATTGATGTGGTCTGCGGGATTGTGGAAAACGGGACTGAAACTTCCGGGACCGGTGATGCGGCGCAACCCAATGTTGTCGAGATGGTGAAGGCAGCTCCAGCCGAGCCTCTGCCGCCCGCCAGAACAGCTCACGCGCAACGAGAAATCATTCAGAGACCGGCCACAAAGAGATCAGCTGCCGAGAGACCGGTCACCCAGACACCGGACACCCAGACACCGGACACCCAGACACCGGTGAGCCCATCGAGAGAGACTCAAAAGACAGTTAGTCCTGTGCGCTCAGCGATTGAGGATCTGGGTTACACATTCCTGCGTTGGCCCGATGATTTTGATCCGATGCAGCAATCAGCCCGATCATTGCTGGCAACGCCACAGCCGGGTGAAGCCGATGCCATTTTGTTGTGTGAGGCGGTGCGCATGGAGGATCTGTCAGAACTCTTGCAGAGCCATGATTTGCATCTTCTGCCAATTATCGATCTCACAGGCGAAAGAAGCGCTGGAACCGATGTCAGCGGTGTGACCCTGTCCTATGGGGAAACCGGCAAGATCAGGGATGTCATTGAGGCTTTTCATGATCGGCGCGCCTGTATTCATGACGATCTTCTGCAATCGGATGATTTTGGCGACAAGCTGCTGGGTCGAATGTTCACGAGTGGCAAGGATCTGATCGCCCGGTACGACGGTGCAGACACCGGCTTCATTGCTTTTAACACCATTGTAGATGCTGCCACGGTTGGTCTTGAAGCGACAAAGCTGACAGAAAACGGGCTTTTGCGTCCCATTTTCTTCGATCGGTTGCATGAATGTGGGCACTGCGGTTCTGCACGTCTGAACGTGCGTGAGGAATGCCCGGAATGCCATTCGGCGAATCTCAGCGAAGAACCCTATCTTCATCATTTCAGATGCGCCTATCAGGGGCCTGAGTCTGATTTTCGCAGCGGCGATGATCTGATCTGTCCCAAATGCCGTCGGGAATTGTCGCATTTCGGCAGGGATTACGACAAGCCGGGTATCATGGTTTCCTGCGCAACCTGCGGAACATCGACATCGGAGCCGACCGTCGGCTTTGTATGTGTTGACTGCGCCGCCAGATCCGATGGTGAGGCGGTTCGTACGCGGGATGTCTTTTCCTATGCGTTGACTGAAAAAGCCGTTGGCTATCTGGAGGCAGGAGAGGCGTTTCTCGGCTTTACACAAAAATCCTTGCGGTTCTCAGACTTGCCATTCGATCTTGTTGTTGCCCTGAATGAGGAAGCCCGTCGATACAATCAGGATCAGACAAGCTTTGCTCTCTTGAATATTGCCTATGAAAACGAACGCGAAATCGATATTGAACACGGTCCGCGCAAGTTTACGCAAGCCAGAGACCTGTTTCTCGAGAACCTGCGCGCGGCGCTGGGCCCTCACAGCAAGGTATTCAGGGGCAGAGGTTACGACTATGCGCTCATCAACCAGAGCAGTCCGGACGATGTCCGTCGCGATATGACAGGCATCCTCAGTCAGGCCAATGCGCATATCCGTCTGGATATTGGAGCGTCGATGACCGTATTCGGCCCGAAGGACTTTGGCTGATGTATGCGCTCATCGCCGACGGGTTCAGCTATCTCCAGTCCCAAAGTGGTCTGAGTTTGCTGTTGCTGTTTTGGTATGTCTTCATTTTCGAAATTCCGCGTTACACGGTCAATTTTGCGATTGCTTTGCTTTTCAGGAAACATCCTGGAGATATGGCGCCTGACCTGATTGACGGTGAGCGGATCAGTGTCATTGTTGCTGGCCACAACGAGGAAGACGCCATTGAGCGGTGTGTGCTTGCTCTTCATGAGCAAAGCCGCCCGCCTGATGAGATTATCGTTGTCAGCGATGGTTCAACAGATCGCATGGCGGAAAAAATCGGCACTTTGCTGAGGCACGGCCTGATTGACAGTGCCCATGCGACTGAATTGCGTGCTGGCAAATCCGCTGCTGTCAATCTTGCAGACCGCTCGGTTACCGGGGAGATCATGATCAACATTGATTGTGACTGTTCGTTTGATCGACATGCTTTCAGAAACATCGTCAAGCCGTTTGTGGACCCTGATATAGGGGCCGTCTCAGGAAATATCCTGGTCCGCAATCCGCAAAAAAGCCTGGTGACCGCGTTCCAGGCGATAGAATATCTGATCAGTGTATCGATGGGCAAACAGGCGGCGGCGCAACTCGGGCAGGTCACGTGCGCCTCAGGCGCTTTCAGTGCCTTTCGTCAGACTGCTTTGCACGGCGTTGGCGGCATGGATGCCGGTGGCGGCGAGGATCTTGATGTGACTTTGAGGTTGCGGCAGGCTGGCTGGAAAATCGACTTTGCTGAATCTGCCATCTGTTACACGGATGTGCCTGACACATTGACGGCGCTTACCCGGCAGCGATTTCGCTGGGAACGGGATGCGGTCCGTCTGCGCTACCGCAAGCACATTGATCTCATGAACCCGTTTTCACCGCAATTCAACTGGGTGGAACTGGTCCATGAGGTGGAGTTTTTCTTTTTTCACATCGTCGCCGCGATTGCGCTGCCAATCTACCTGGTCTGGCTGTTTTTTACCTATGGAGATCTGGCCCCAATCGTTCTGGTGGCCGCTCAGGCCGGTCTTGTGGTGATGGATGTGTTCACGTTTTCCCTGGCGGCCATTGCAACGCCGAAGGTTCGAAGCAGAACCCTGCTGCCCTACCTGCTCGGCTACAGTATCTTCAATGGCTTCCTGATGCGGTTCATTCGCATTGCTGCCTATATGCAGGAATGGGTTTTCAAGGCGTCCTACAAAGACACCTATGTGCCCGACAAAGTCCATCGAGTGAGAGGTTGATCGTTGATCCGTAATCTGAACAAACGCCAAAGGCCTGATACGCTTGTCAATCAGAGAAGACGCGGTGGTGGCAACTGGGGCCGTCGCATCTATCTGCTGATCCTTGCTGTCGTCTGCGTGACCGTATTGAACTATCTGTGGGGCGATGCCGTGAGGCTTCACGCGGATGGTCTTGTCATTCGCGAGCGCAATCTTGTGGCTGCGACCTCCATTGTGCGGGTGGAGGATGCCAGCGTTGATCAGGGAGAGACGGTTGAAAAAGACGACATATTGTTTCGTGTTGGTTCCATCGAAACCCTTGATCGCATAGCCGATTTGTCTACGCGCATCGCCGAGCTTTCTCAGAGAAGAGCGTCACTGTTTTCACGCTCCGAACTGGCCAGTGAACTCCTGCCACTGGCGCGTCGCCGTTCGAACGAGGCCAGCGATGTGCTGGTCAGATTTGACAATATGGCGCTTCGAGGTCTTGTCACGACAGCGCGACAGGAAGAGGCCATGCGCGCGAATTTTGATGCGCAAAAAGAGCTTGTTCTGCTGGTCAATGAAACGTCGACACTCAAATCCGAAATATCGGCCTTTGAGTTGGCGCATCAGGATGCGGCCAGAGCTCTGGAAGACCTGAAGGGTTATTATGCCAGCGGGATTGTCCGCGCCCCGATTTCGGGCACGATCGGGGGAAAGGTCCCTTCCGTCGGTGACGTCTACCGCGCTGGCGAACCGATCCTTTCGATTTACTCCGGTGAGCCCTATATTCTGGCCTATTTGCCGACCAAATACCTTTTCCCGATCCGCAAGGGAATGCGTGTCCGCTTGAACAGCGGGAGACATTCAGAAAACGGGATCATCACTGAGATTCTGCCCTTTTCAGAAGCGCTTCCGGAAGAATTTCAAAATACGTTCAAACCGCGTGACCGCAATCAACTGGCAAAGATACATTTTGCCAAACCCTCGTCGATACCAGTTTATGCGAAGGTTGAAATTTCTCGTGGTTTTCTATGGTGAGCAATTTCACCAATCACAATGACCCGAAACAACACTCCATGTGGACTTGGGACCAATTATCGCGCCATGCAGCCGATGATTGGTTCTGTGGTTTCGTCTCCGTGCAAACCCAGGTGAAAAATATCCTTCAAAACTTTAGAAGCCAACGATGTGAACGGCAGTTGCAAGCATTGCAAAATTGGAGATTGTTTTGACGATTGAAGTCGCGCCCAATTCGCAGCCGCCTGTCGAAGACGCATTACAGGCCGGGAGAGGACGTGGTCAGAAGCACCGCTTCGGTCTATCCGCCAAAATCAGCATCTGGACGATGCTCTTCGGCTTCGTTACGGCCATCGGCGTTGTTATTTTGATGTACAATACAAGTGCGAGGACGATTTCCGAGATCGAGACCCTTGCCAATACGGAAGCCATGCAACGGGTAGCCGTTCGGCTGAATGCCACCACTGAACAATTTCGGCAGGATGCACTGATCCTTTCAAAAACGCCACCCATACAGGGAATTCTGCGTTCAATCAGCAATGACGGCATTGATCCATTTGATGGATCCAGCAGGCAGCTCTGGCAAGATCGTCTGGCGCAGATCTTTGAAAGTTTTCTTGAGACCAGGCAGGAATATTTGCAGGTGCGTTTCATTGCTGATGCCGGTGGCGGGATGGAAATCGTTCGCGTCGAACAATCAGGCGATGTTATTCGGCGTTCTCCGGCTGAAGATTTGCAGGAGAAGGCCGTCGAGCCGTACTACAGGGCAACCGCGGGATTGGCAGAGGGGAAGGTCTATCTCAGCAGAATTAATCTGAACAAGGAATTCGGTGTCCTGGAAACGCCTTACCGTCCAACGATCCGGGCTGCGACACCAATCTATTCTGATGCGGGTAAATTCGTCGGAATGATTGTCATCAATGCCGATGCCGGCGTGTTTTTTTCGCGCATAGCTGCGGTCCTTCAAAAGGGCCAAAGCCTGCTGCTGGCCAATGATGCAGGCGACTATCTGTATCACCCCGACGAAGGCCTTACATTCGGCTTCCAACGCGGCCAGCGACACCGTATCCAGGACCAGTTCCCGGCGCTTGCCGGCTCCGGGTTTGATTTCACGGGCAAAGTGCAAGGCGAAGATGGCGAGCAGCATCTGTTTTCGCAACAGGTCGCCTTTGATCGGGACCAACCGGATCGTTTTCTCACCATTGGCGTGCTGTCGCCGGTTCACAGCCCATTCAACCAGATTTTTGGCAAATACAACGGACTTGTTATTTTCATTACAGCCGCCTGGGTGCTGCTTGGAGCCGTTTTTTCCGCATTCAGGACAGGACATCTGGTTCGGTCCTTGAAAGAACTTGCAGCGGCGGCTAGGCGGCTGGGGCAGGGCGCGCAGGACATTGATTTGTCAAATCTGCAAAAACGCGACGATGAAATCGGCGATCTGGCGCAGTCATTTGTTCAGATGGTTGATAAAATACATGCTCGAGAAACCCAATTGCTTGAGCAGGCTGAGGCGCTTTCACAATCCAACAGCGGATTGAGCCTTCTGAATACGCAGCTCTCTGCTGTCATGGAAAATGCTCTTGATGGTCTGATTGTCATTGATGAAAAGGCTATCATTCAAAGTTTCAATCCGGCGGCCTGTCACATGTTCGGCTACACAGCCAAGGAAGTCATCGGCGAGCATGCTTCTTTGTTGGTGCCGGAGCGTTTCCATACCAGAAACGAGAACTACCTTCAGGAACTTCTTTCAGCCAATGATGCAAGTATGTTTGCAGTCGGTCGTGAAGTTTTGGCGCGTCGAAAGGACGGTACGGAATTTCCGATAGAGTTGGGAATCTCGCCGATGTTTGTCGGCAAAAAACGAATGTTCCTGGGCATGACCAGTGACCTTTCGAGGCGCAAGGCAATCGAGCGACAGAAGGAGCAGAGGTTTATTGAAGACCTGCGGCGTTCCAACGAAGAATTGAGCCAATTTGCCTATGTGGCCAGCCATGACCTGCAGGAGCCGCTGCGGGTCGTTGGCAGTTATGTGGATTTGCTGGCGCGCCGCTATCAGGGCAAACTGGACGCCGAAGCTGATGAATTCATTGCCTACGCCGTCGATGGTGTGACGCGCATGAAGGCCCTGATCAATGATATCTTGGGCTATTCGCGGGTCAGCCACAATCCGATCAGCCAGGAGCAGGTCGATACCAGCGCTGTTCTGGCACGCATTGAGCGATCCCTGGCCAGTCGCATCGAGGAGGCGGACGGAAAATTGGAGCACGGAACGCTTCCTGTGGTGCTTGCCGATAGCGTTCAGGTTGAGCGACTTTTTCGCAACCTGATTGACAATGCCATCAAGTACAGATCAAAAAATCCACTATCAATTCATATTGAGGCGAATTCACAGGGTGATCGATGGGCGTTTTCAATTCGTGACAATGGTATTGGAATTGACCCTCAGTTCAAAGATAAGGTATTTGGTATATTCACGCGACTGCATGGCCGCGATGCCTATGCAGGAACGGGTATAGGGCTGGCATCATGCCGCCGCATTGTTGAACGCCATGGGGGAGAGATTACGGTCGAACAGGTCCCTGGCGGCGGATCCATTTTCAGATTTACCCTGCCGAAAGGCCAAAGTAATTAGAACTGTGAACCCAACGGGAGCTCGACATGCAAGCAGCTAGAGGACCAGGACCAATCGAAATACTATTGGTGGAAGACAATCCGGCTGATATTCGGCTGACGATCGAAGGGTTCAAGGAAGCGAAGATCGCCAACAATCTCACAGCCGTCATGAACGGTCAGGAGGCGCTCGACTTTCTCTACAAGCGCGCCGACCACGTCGATGCAGTGCGGCCTGACCTTATTGTTCTCGACCTCAATCTCCCGGGGCTCAGCGGGCATGAAGTGCTAAAGCAAATCAAAGGCGATCCAGATCTGAAGACAATACCGACCGTTGTATTGACCTCCTCGGAGGCCGAAAACGATATTGCCAAGTCATATCAACTGCAAGCAAACTGCTATATAGTAAAGCCCGTTACTTTCGAGGGCCTGATGTCGGTGGTAAAAGCGATCGATAACTTTTGGTTCACTGTTGTTGTGCTACCATAGGCTGAACCGATGCAGCGGAATGACTATGATACACAACAGTCCAAAAACACTGTCCATATTGCTCATTGAAGACAACCCGGCAGACAGACGTCTGGCGGAGATTGCCCTCGATGAAGCTGCGATGGAAGGTCATATGATCTGTGATTTGCGGACGGCCGGTACCCTTGCTGAAGGGTTGGCCTGCCTGCAAGAAGCGACCTGCGGTGTGATTTTGATTGATCTCGATCTTCCCGACGCCAAGGGGCTGGATGGTGTGCGAAGGTTGCATGCGGCCTATCCTGATATTCCCATTGTTGTCCTGACCGGCCTTTCTGACCAATCGCTGACCATGGGTGTGCTGGAAGCCGGCGCAGGTGATTATCTTGAAAAATCGGATATGCGGCCCAAGGCATTGCTGCGAACACTGCGATACGCCATAGAGCGCAAGGCTATGGAGTGTCGTCTGGTTGAGCTTGCCGAGACGGATTCGCTTACCGGCCTGCTGAACCGTCGTGCCTTTCTTGCAAACGTGGAGGTGGCGCGCCTTCAGGCTGCAGAAGGCCTGTCGGAAAGCGCGATATTGTTGATCGATCTTGACCGCTTCAAGGATATCAATGACCTCTTCGGGCATCAAACGGGCGATGAGGTTCTGGTCGCAATTGCCGATGCCATCAAGACAGTTCTGTCCGAGAATGACAGTGCCGCCAGAATTGGTGGCGATGAATTCGCCGTGCTTTTGCGTAATGTTGCAACAGAAGAAGCAGCGTTTCGCAGAACCGATGAGATTCTTGCAGCACTGAAAGCAATATGCATGCTCAATGACGGTCGGTTCGGCGTACATTTCAGCGTTGGTGTCTCGCTGATCTCCTATGGAGAGACAGAAACGAGCACCCTGATTTCGCGTGCCGACCATGCGCTTTACAAATCCAAACAAACAAAAGACACCGCCGTCGTCCTCTATGACGCGCAGATGGACGCTTCTTTCAACGAGAAGCAGGTGCTCAAGCAGAAGATGGCAGCCGACATTCAGCAAAACCGCTTCTATCTTGATTTCCAGCCAATCGTCGACGCCGGAAATCATTCAATTGTCGCAGCAGAGGGCCTCGCGCGCTGGCGTGGCGAAGACGGTGCTCTGGTCGGTCCGGTTACCTTCATTCCCATTGCAGAAGAGAGCGGCATGATCGCCACATTGGGAGGCCGATTGTTTGAGGACCTTTGCGCCTGCATCAGCAAACGTTTTTCTGACCAGAAAAACGTCGTCATACCGATTTCCATCAATGTATCGCCGATTCAGGCCCGTGATCCGGGGTTTGCTGTTCGGTTCATCAACACCATCGAGCGTCATGCGATACCACCGCAATATATCAATATCGAACTGACTGAATCCAGCTTTGTCCATAGCATTGATGTGGTGCAGACCAATCTGGAGATGATCCGGCACTACGGTGTGGGGGTCCAGATTGATGATTTCGGAACCGGCTATTCATCACTTTCCCTGCTGAAGGACCTGCCTTTCGATGCGGTCAAAATTGATCGCAGTTTTGTTCAGGATGTCGGTAAGGTCGTTTGGGCCGATGCCATCGTCAAGGCTCTTGTGGACATGGGTGAAAATCTCGGATTTCGCACGATCGCCGAAGGTATAGAAACTGAAGAGCAGGCACTGGCGCTGCGCGATCTGGGTGTGACCTGTCTTCAGGGCTACTATTTTTCGCGGCCAATCAGTCGCGAAGCCTTTGCCACCTTGCTGTCGGGCGACGGTTACTGCAACGTAGCCTGACACACAGCCTACGACCGTGATGTTACCCGGTCAATTTTCCCAAGCCGTTGCCGATGACGAGTGTAGAAGTCACTTCTGCCGGCGATTGCGGCGAAACTATTCACCATCATCAGATTCTTGAGACATGAGCAAAAGCGTGCTCTGTCGCACTTTGCGAAAAAGACCGCCATGGATACAGGTGCGGAAATAGGCGCGCGCCGAAACGGTTGGATGGAGAGGCGACGCGTGCCTTGTCATGGTGATGCGCGCTGGCTGCAAATCTGTTCCCCGGGTTTTTTTGAGACCGTTTCTCCCATCAAAAATATTCGATGTCGCCGCTCCATTTGACATGGATAAGCCGTGATTGTGCGGAACTAGAAGGCGTGGCGCGCGTTGTCCCCCATATGACTTGTTTGATCGCGCGCCAAAGGGTTTGCGGTCTTATCGCTTTGAGGAGCATTGGTATGAAAATTATTCGTCCGCACTATGTCGTCGCTTTGGCGTCGTTGTTTCCGTTGGCCAACTCGCCTACGATGGCTGCCTATTTTTCGCCGGGTTCCCTCGGCACTGTGAGCCAGGAAACGCGTGGGCATGACACAGGCCATGTCCTGCTGGTACAGGCCGGCGAGCCCGAAAGCGTTCTCAATGCGCGTGCCAACCTGTTGGCGTCCGAGGAAGCTCTACGCATTGCCGAAACCGACAATGGTGACGTTGATGCCGCACGAAAGTCTGTGAAAAAGGCCCGTCGCGGTTTGGCACAGGCGCTGGCTGACGCGGGACTGCCGCTTGCCGGGCAGTCTGCTGAAAAAGCAGAAGCCGAAGCTGTTACACCCGAAAAGGCGCCGGAGGCTTCTGTGCAGGCCGACGTCGCTGCCGAACAGCCCGTTGAGGCAACGCCAAAGCAGGTTGAAGAAGCGCAGCCACAGGAAAACTCTGTCGAAACTGCACCTGCTGTTGCGGATGTACCCAAACCGGAAGAAAAGCCGGCAGCTATCGCACCAGCAGCTATCGCAAATGACGATGGCAATGGAAAGAAGGGCAAGGCAGCTGCAGCAACTGCCGAGGAGAAAAAGCCCAACAAACGCAATGCCGAGGATAAACTGACGAAAAAGCAGAAACGTGAAAAGGCGAGGGCGGAAGCTGAATCTGCCACTGGCGGCGAAGAAGCGAAGAAGGAACAGCCCAAAGCCAAGCCTGCTGCCCCGGAATCAACGGGCATTCAGGGCGAGGAGGCCGATCCTCAGGTCGACAAATTGCGCAAGAAGCTCGCTGCTGAGCGCGATAAAGTGCGCAAACTGGAATCCCGGCAGAGCAATCAGAAGGATCGCAAAGATCGCAAGGATCGAAAGGACCGTGGGGACGAATCCGAAGTGCGTGGTGGCGACAATCGGACGATCTTCAAATTGGGTGATCGGGTCATCATTCGCAGTGACAGTGAAACCGATCGCATTTTGCGCGGCGCCAACGATATTGAAGTCACCAATTTGCCACGCGGACGCAGTCAAACGACTGTCACGCGCCCCAATGGATCGCAGATCATCACGATCCGCGATGCAAACGGCGATATCATCTACCGGGTGCGCAAGCAGCGCAATGGTCGCGAACTCGTACTGATCGATAATCGTCCTCTTTATGAGGAGCGGCGCCCGCGCGGCGGAGTGGAGATCAATCTGCCACCTATCCGGCTGGAGATTCCGCAGAGCGACTATGTCATTGAAATGGGCAACAGGGTCAATCAGAACGCCATCCGTTCTGCTCTGACGGCACCGCCGGTGGAAAGCGTTGAACGGGCCTATTCGCTGGAAGAGGTGCGCTATTCGGAACGGTTGCGGGACAAACTGCGTCGCATTGATACGCCGGTTACCTTTGACAGCGGCAGTGCGGCAATATCCCCACAGGAGATTCCGACACTGGACCGTCTCGCGCTCGCCATGGAAGCGATCCTCGATCAGGATCCCGACACGATCTTTCTCATTGAAGGTCATACGGATGCGATTGGATCAGAAATTTCCAATCTTGCGCTCTCGGACCGGCGTGCCGAATCCATTGCAATCGCCCTGTCGGAGTATTTCAACATTCCACCAGAGAACCTGATCACCCAGGGCTATGGTGAGGCCTATCTCAAGGTGCCGACGCTGGAAGCCGAGCGCAGCAACCGCCGCGTGGCAGTGCGCAACATCACAAACCTGTTGCGCGAACCTGGGCGTTGATGATCAACCGGCAACCTGTGTCAGGTCAAAATGGGTCTGATGCGGGGCAAACTGTGAAAGTTGATTGCTGAATTGACCAGCGGCTTGAAGCGCGCATTTCAAGCCGCTGGTCCTTTATATGCAGGAGGACTCCACTCCGGCCTTCTGCAGCGAAGGGTTCGCGCCCAGTGGCCGCCCGCAGCGTCAGACGTCTTGACCTATGCGAAAACATCGCTCTTTACCGCCTTCATGGCGGATCGACTCACTGGATCACGAACAGAGAGGCTCAATCAAAGCCAGACATGCTTTAATAGCCGTTCGACAGTTTTGGATGTTGCGTTATTATCTTTCCGCTGAATTGCTTCAGGACTTCCTCGCTTGGCATTGGCCGGTAGAAAAAGTAGCCCTGGCCCCTTTCGCAGCCGAGCGTTCTGAGGTGATCTGCTTCGGTTTTGCTTTCAATACCTTCTGCAACTGTCGAGTATCCAATTTCACGCCCCAACTGAACAAGGGACTGAACGATTGCACGATCGGAACGGGATTTCATCATGTCCTTGACGAAGGATTTGTCGATTTTCAGGATTGAGAAGGGCAGGCTTTTCAAGTGGGTCAGCGACGAATAACCGATACCGAAATCATCCAGGGCGACGCGTACGCCGGCATCCAGCAAATGCTTGAGCTGGTCAGTGATGACACGTACCGACGCCCCGAAGACCGTGGTTTCCGTTACCTCAAGGACCAGCCTGTTGGGATGCAGACCATAGCGTGAAAGCATGTTGATGATCTCAAGCGAGAACCCCGGTTGCCGCAGATCAGCGGCTGTCACGTTGCAGCCAATCCGTCCGACTTCAAAACCTGCCTTGTCCCATTTGATCATGTCGCTGCAAATCTGTTCCAGCATGTTCTTGCACAGTTCAACACATGTCTTCGGGTCGTCGAAGATTTCCATGAATGCTTCGGGTGAAAGGATTCCCTGCTGCGGGTGAACCCATCTGGCCAGTGCCTCCACACCGCTGACTTCGCCAGTCTGCAGATCTACAATCGGTTGATAGAAGGGAACAACCTGATCGTGCGATAAAGCGCGACGGAATTCCTGTGTGACGACCACGCGCCTGCGGAAATTTTCCATCATTGCAGGGTTGTAATTTTGCAGGATAGCACTGTCATCGCGTTTGGCCGCGTAGAGTGCAAGATCAGCGTATCGCATGAGTTCCGTACTCTCGGTGCTGTCCGTGGGAAACACTGCATAGCCTGCGCATGCTGAAATATTGAAACTGAAATTCTCGACCACGACATCGAATTTGAATTTTGAAAACAATCTGGTCAGTTCTTTTTCGAGCGATTTGGGTTCATCGGAATGTTCTATCAAAACAGCAAATTCGTCTCCTCCCAGCCGCGAGAAATGGCACCGGTCACCCATCCTTTTGCTGAACCATTCAGTAAAGCGCACCAGGACGGTATCACCCAGGTCATGGCCAAATTGATCGTTGATTTCCTTAAAATTGTTCAAGTCCACCACACAGAGCGCCACTCTGTTCGGGCTGTTGACAGGTTGATCCAGCAACATTGCAAACTGCTTGTGAAAACCCGAGCGATTGGCAATCCCCGTCAATGGATCGACCAGCGCCAATCTTTCCAGTTCCAGATGTTGCTCGCGTTCATGGGTGACGTCCTGATAGGTCCCGAACAGGCGGCTCAGCTCGTTGTCGACGAACTCAGCCTCGCCGATGGCCCGAACCCATCGTGAAATGCCCGCATCCGTTACCATCGGGATAACTATGTCGAAGGGTTTTCCAGTTTCGATCGTATGGTCAATCGCAGCTGTCAGTTTAACCAGAGCTTCGCCCTTGTAGACGCTGCTTGCCAGTTCAAAGTCCAGGACGGTGCCGATTGGAATACCGCAGATGTTGTAGATTTCATCCGTCCATTCAACCAGATTGTCGGCCAACGACCAGCGCCAGGCGCCAATCTTTGCCACACGCTCGACTTGCGCCAACAGGGTGCGCTGCAGGCGTGCTTCCCGGTCGATGACTTCGAGGCGTTCCTTGGCTGCGACTTCCATGGTGACATCACGGGCAACGCCACGATAGCCCAGGAAAACACCGGCAGCGTCAAACCGCGGCGATCCACTTGATTCAAACCAACGGATCCTGCCGTCGTTTGGCCTCAACGGATATCTGAAATGACCGAAGTTTTCCCGTCGTTCAAGAAGTTTGCGATGTTCCGCCCAGAAATCGGCATCAATCGAAGAATCAATGATATTAAAACGCGATCGATTGACAAACTCGGTCTTCTCAAGGCTGGTCAGGTTTGTAAATTGATCGCTTACAGAAGTGAGTACATGCGACGCATCTGATTCCCACGCCCAGAAATCTGCTGCGGAGAGAAATTCATTGATACCATCGTTGTCGGCCACTGCGTTCTCGTTCCTTGTTTGCGCGAATTTATCACCATGTCTCAAGTATTTTGAGTATTCGTAAATATATACCCTCATAGGGTGTTTTGATGATACTTGGTTAACGTATTCAAAGTGTCAACGGTCGTGCTTACCATAACCCATAGTTGTGGGCATATCCTGAAATTCGGTGGTCTGCCTGACTGTGCTTGGTGTTCATGGGCAGGCATGGTATTTCGCGAAATAGTCTCCGCTATTTGAAGGTTTTGCCTGTGATACCCTGGATCCATCTTGATTCCGCAGAAATGCCCGGCGGCGGGGAACTTCGCCTCAAGCAAAGGGGCAGCGAATTTTCCATCATGCTGGGCTCCATCGAGCTGATGAACAGCCGCCTGAACGGGTCTGAAGAGGCACTTGCCACCATGTCCTGTGAACGGATTGCTGGCCTGAAACGACCACATATTCTGATTGGCGGGCTTGGCATGGGCTTTACCCTGCGTGCCAGCCTTGCCGCATTGGGCAATGATGCGCGTATCTCGGTTGCGGAATTGGTGCCGTCCGTCGTTGCATGGGCGCGGGGTCCCATGGCCGGGATATTCGGCGCATGCCTGGATGATCCGCGCGTCACATTGATGGAAGAGGATGTCGGGCGATCCATCGGTGCCCGCAAGGCAGCCTATGATGCCATCCTTCTTGACGTTGATAACGGACCTGAAGGGCTCACGCGCAAAGCCAATGACGACATCTACAGCATCGAGGGACTGCGGGCTGCGGGGTGGGCTTTGCGGCCAGGCGGGATTCTTGCTGTCTGGTCATCGGGGCCGAACAGTCAATTTACCCGCCGCCTGGGTAAGGCTGGCTTTGTTGTCGAAGAGGTGAGTGTATGCGCCAATAAAAAAGGCCGTGGTGCCCGTCACGTCATCTGGTTTGCAACCAAAAGGCAGGACTGATCCTTTTCAAATGTGCCCATTTGAACAGGATCAGCTTTCAAAAATGATCGGTGCAATCAGCGTTTGCGGGCTTTTCGAGCCGCGTATCGCCGATCCCGTTCCGCCTTGCGCTCGGCCTCTTCAGCGACGGCTTTGTCCGCTTCAAGTCTGAGGGCGGCAGCACGCGCTTCTTCTTCAGCCTTGGCTCTTTCAGCCGCTTCAATTTTCTCGCGTTCGGCTTTTTCTTTCTTCAGGCGCAGGTTCTCAGCGCGCCGCGCTTCACGGGCGGCCGCAACGGCGGCCCTTTCTGCGCGCTTTTCCAGCATTTCCGGATCCGGAGCGGCTTTGAATTTGTTCAACAGTTCAAGTTTGGCTTCAGCCGCAGCCTTGCGGCGGTCTTCCAGGCCACTTCCCATAGGTTGTTTCATATGATGTCAGCTCATGTCGATGCAGTTTTCGTTGACTGACGTTAGCCGATCAGATGATGACCGAGCGTTGCTTCTTCGTTGCAAAACGTCAGATGAATGGCTTGTCTAGCCCATTGGACGGTTTGAATCAATCGCAAGTCGTGAACGGATGCATATGATCTTTGCAATCAAGCAAACCGCGACGAATTGTCAAACATAGATAATATTGAATATGTTAGTATGCATCTTCGGCTGGCATTGACCAATTGGGTTTCCAGCCGATTGCCGGATGGACTGTTTGCATCCGGGATGAGGCGAAACAGCACGCTATTGGAGCAAGGCATGATCAGAAATACGCTACGCCTGTTTTTACTTGTAATATTCATGACAACACCACCGGCCCTGGCGGGCAATCTCGAAGTTCAGGTGGTCACGGACGGCGTTTGGGCGCTGGTCGGACCGCATGAACAGCGATCTGCCTCCAACCTTGCCAACAATGCTACATTTGGTGTTGTGGCAACCGGTGATGGTGTGGTGTTGATCGATGCCGGCGGCAGTTGGAGGGGTGCGCAGGAAATCCACGCAGCCATAGGATCGCTCACTGATGAACCGGTAAAATTCGTCATCAATACCGGTGGGCAGGACCACCGCTGGCTGGGCAATGGCTACTGGAAATTGCGGGGGGCCAAAATCATCGCGTCCGCCCGTGCAGTGGATGATCAGGCGGAGCGTCAATCGATGCAATTGTCCATGCTCAAACAATTGCTGGGTGATGCATTGAGCGGGACTGAACCGTCACAGGCAGATATCGTTTTTGAGGATTCCTACAGTTTCGAACTTGGCGGCATGACCTTCGAGATCTTCCATCCAGGAACGGCCCATACACCAGGCGACAGTTTTGTATGGCTGGCAGCGAAGGACACCGTATTTGCCGGCGATATTGTTTTTGTCGAACGGTTGCTGGGCGTACTGCCGCAGTCAAATGCGAAAAGCTGGATTGCGGCCTTTGAAGCGATGGCGGCGCTCAATCCCGCCCATGTGGTTCCAGGCCATGGCCATGCCACGAACATGCAACGGGCTCAGTTCGATACCCACGACTATCTGGTCAATCTGCGCGAAAAAATTGCCCAACACATTGAAGATGGCGGCGACATGATCGGTTCGGTTGGAGTGGATCAGTCGGCATTTGCCGGGCTGGAGCAATTTGACCTTTTGTCCAAACGCAATGCGCAGCAGGTGTATTCGGAAATGGAATGGGAGTGATCCGTAGCCGCGTTCATCCGGATCAATCTTTGGGATTCGCAGGCAATGACGCGAAAATCGCAATCTCGACCTGAGCGGTTCCTAAAGCGCTTCACATTTGCTACTATTGAACAAGCGTTCAATAGTAGCAAATGTTGGTAAGGTCATGAAACACCCGGAATCCAAGAGAAAAACGTCTATTCCAAAGGACTGGAACAGGGGCGGCCTTCCTGGATGGACCTACCACAGTGATGTGTTCCTTAAGCTGGAAAAGCAGGCGATCTTTGGCAATCACTGGCAGATTGCCTGCCATGTTTCCGACATTGCGGAAAGGGGCAGCTATCTTGCATTTGACGTTTGTGATGAACGCGCACTGATTGTGCGCGGCCAGGATGATGAGGTCCGGGCTTTTCACAACCTGTGCCGACATCGCGGCTCGCGGCTGGTTTCAGATGAGGCCGGCCAATGCAAGAGTGCGCTTGTTTGCCCTTTCCACGGATGGGTTTACAATCTGGATGGCACATTGCGGGGGGCCGCCCGACCTGAAAGTTTTCCGGCTTTTGATAAAAGCATGTTTGGCCTGAAGCCGCTTGAACTGGAGATATGGAACGGTTTCATTTTCATACGGTTCGCCAAGGGCCCGCAGCCCTCCGTCCGTGATCTGATGCAGCCCTTTGCCGAAGAAATGTCGCATTATCGCATGGCCGATATTCTGCCAACGGATGGAATGTGGTCGCAGACTTCACCGGTGAACTGGAAATCGGTGCGTGATGTCGACAATGAGGGCTATCATGTGGCGCTTGCCCACCCGGCGCTTCAGGATCTTTATGGTTCCAGTTACTACGATGAGCCATTCATCGATGGTGTTTGTCGTTCCTATGCCGAATGCAACAGCAACGGCGGACGACGCTGGAGTGTCAAGCATTACACCAGGCTTCTTGCGCCTGGTGAAAGCCTGCCGGAAACAATGAAACGATCGTGGATCTATTACACATTGTTTCCCAATGCCGTCATTGCGGTCACACCGGAACTGGTTCAGTTCTATCAGGAGTTTCCCCTGTCCACCGGTGAGACCCTGCTGCGCGGAGCAATCTACAAAAACCCCGATGAGACAAGGCAGCAAAGGCTTGCCCGCTACCTGGCCTATCGCATTGACCGCGATACGATGGCCGAAGACGTGCAACTGACCCAATGGTCCAATGAAGCCATGACCTCCAGCGGTTTTGAGGGCTTCTACCTGTCTGATCTGGAATATGGGGTAAAAACGCATCATGACCTGATCCGGCGCGCGCTGCCGGTCTCAACGCTTGATCAGCAGCCTGGTGAGGATGCAATCGGACCATTGAACGATCAAATGCTGTTGCATGAGACAGCCGTGGACTGAGAATTATCCGTTCCAGATCCCTTCTGATCGCAGATCATCCATGGTGCGCGAAATGCCCTCATGCAAAATGCCGGCCATGTCATCAATCTGTTCTTGCGCAATGATGAGAGGGGGCGACATGACACACATATGGATGAGGGGTCGCACCAGCAGGCCCAATTCCTGGCAATGACGATCGATGCGCGCGCCCACTTCGGTATCAAGACGAAGCGGATTTCTGCTCTCCTTGTCGGCCACGCACTCAATACAGGCCATCAGCCCCATGCCGCGGACCTCGCCGACAAGCGACAATTCTTCCAGCGACTTGAGCCTGTCCTGGAAATGGGGCGAAACGGATCTGGCGTTGTCGATAATGCCGCCTTCCAGCAGATCAAGGTTTTTCAGTGCCACAGCGCATCCGACGGGATGGCTGGAATAGGTCAGTCCATGGGCGTACATGGCTTCCGGGTGGTTTGAGGCCCGCAAATCCTCCATCAGTGCGGCAGAGACCATCATGCCGCCCAGGGGAAAATAGCCCGAGGTCACGCCCTTTGCGAAGGTGATGATATCCGGCACCACATCAAACATTTCCCGCGACGCAAAAATGTGACCCAGCCTGCCGAAGGCGGTGACGACTTCATCTGCGATGAAGAGGATTTCGTTCTGGCTGCAGATGTCTCGGATGCGCTTGAAATAGCCCTCCGGCGGCACGATGACGCCGCCCGATGCCAAGATGGGTTCTCCCACAAAGGCCGCAATATTTTCCGCGCCATGATCGGTGATCGCCTGTTCGAATTCCGCAACCAGATGGTCAGCAAAAACCGCCATATCCATCCCTTCAGGCCGCCTGAAGGGATCCGGGTTGGACAGTTTGATGAACAGATCGTCTGCATAGTCCATCCAGTCCCGGTTTCTTTGGCTGCCGTTGAGCGAGGCCGAAAGATAGGTGCTGCCATGATAGCCGCCTTCTCGGCACAGGATCTTCTTCTTTGATGGCCTGCCTCTGACATTGTTGTAAAATTGTGCGAAGCGAAGGGCGCTTTCAATGGCTGTTGAGCCGCCGGTGGTGAAGAACACATGTTCAAGGTCACCGGGTGCATGCTCTGCCAGTCTCGAAGCCAGTTCGATGGCGGGTTCATTGCTGGTATACCAAGGCGAATTATAGGACAGTTCCATCGCCTGTCTGTAGAGCGTATCGGCCATTTCCTCATTGCGATGGCCGACATTGGTACACCACATGCCGGCCGGACCGTCGATCAGCCAATTATCCTTATCATCACGCACATAGACACCGCTGCCAGCGCCTATGATGCCTTGCTTTGCACGACCGATCGAACCGGCGCAAGGCCATGGCTGGACAAGGTTTTCCGGCTGCGGTCCATCTTTGGAAATGCTGGTCATCGGCGGTCCTTTTGTTCAATCAGGGTTCCGTCCTCGTGAAAATGCTTCGGGAACAGCGTTCCAAGTGTTTTCAGGGAGGTCTCCAAAGCCGTTTTGCGCTTGAAATCCCTGCCTGCCAGCATCAGCCGCAACCACAATCCTTCCTGCAGTGCATAGATGGACGTTGCTATGGCCTTCGGTTCGAAATTGTATCCGGCTTCGGTTTTCAATCCCTGGCACAGATCGCGCAGGGTCCCCAGAAAATCATCGTCACGTGCCCAGCACAGTTTGCGGTAGGCCGGGCGTGTTTTTGCCTCGGACAGGAAGGCAAACCAGGTGGCAATCTTGCGGGTGTTGCAAACGTGGTTGTCAAAATCGGCGACAATCATGGCCCGCAGTTGCGCTGCCGGATTGTCCGCGGCCTTTTCTATGGCGGTTTTCCAGTGAAGGGCGTAATCATCCGCCATGAACTGCAATGTTTCGATGAACAGCCGTTCCTTGCTTTCAAAATGGAAATTGGCAATTCCGCGCGACAAGCCGGCGCCCTTGGTCACATGGGCCATGGTCGTTTCCGCATAACCGCGCGTGGCGATGGAATCGATGGTCGCACCGATCAGTTGTTGTTGCCTGAATTCCCTGGATGCCCTGCTACGCGCCGGCACGGCGTTGCTGCTGTGCTGTTTTTGCTCTGCGGGAAGGGACGGTGCGCTGCCCGCTTTGGCCAAAGGCGGTTTCGTTGCAAACAGATGGGTCGGGCGATGCTCGCCGCTCTCCAGCACCACCAGCATGGCGGCCCATGTTTGAATGTTCTTGTCGACATAGGATTTGCCGACGGCTTCGCAGGCAGGTTCGTAGAGGGGCCCTTTCAATTGCTCCAGTTCAGCCCTTGCCGTCTTGCGATACCAGGCATTGCGGTTGACGCGTTTGATTTCGGCAAGGCCCGCCAGTTGCATGGCGCGTTTGGTGCGTTCGGGCGAAGCCATGCCAAAACTCAAACCTTCCGCCTTCAGATAGGCGCGCATGGCCGCTGAAGGCTGGCCATTATGGGAGGTCAACCAGTCACTGGCGGCAAACGAGCCTCCCGGCCTGATGATCCGGAAGATCTCCGCAAACAGGGCTTCCTTGTCTGCCACATGAACCAGCGCGTCCTTGGAAAACACGATGTCGAATGTCCCGTCCTCAAAGGGCAGGGGACCAGGTTCTCCCAAAACGAAAGATGCACGCTCCGTCAGCCCGTTGGCGATATTGCGCGCTTTTGCCCGATTTATGACAGGGTCTTCGACATCAAACCCGACAATATGCGCCAGGGGGTATGTTTTTGCCAGATGAAGCGTGGCTCCGCCTGCACCGCAGCCCAGGTCCAATGCGCGTGCACCGGCAAAGTCGAGATTGGAGACGATCCGGTCAACCTCTTTTGAACCACCGGGAGACAGAAAACCCTCTCCCCACAAAGACTCGAGGAAACGGATGGCCTTATCGTCATATTCCGGACCCTGGGTGGTTTCCTGCGCCACTATCGCACCCGCATTTCCAAATTGCATGATGCGCCGTGCTCTGATGTAATCAGTGCAAACGGAGAGCGTTGCCATGCTGCAGATCGTTTGCGAGACCCATGAAGACGAGGCCCAAAAGCGCCTGTTGAACACACCACCCGGTCCAGCACAGTCCGGCGTTGAGCGTTATTCGGCCGCCATGCATTTTTATCAGAACGGCAAGCTTTCCGCAGAGCTTCTCGAGATCTATCGCATCTGCTGCAAACTGGATCATGAGGATCCGATAAGGGTTGCACGGCTCGAAGGAGTGATTGCTTGAAGGTCATTGTCCGGCCATTCTGGAAATCTGCTTGAGAAAGGCGACGCCTTGCACATCCAGCAGATCGTCCTGCGGCAAAGCCTGAGACGACAGTTTGACGATGACAATTTGCGTTTCCGGATCAACAAAGAGCCATTGTCCATGAATGCCGATTGCCAGAAAGGCCAATGACGGTCTTGCCAATTGATACCACTTGTTGCGATAGCGCCCGCCGGGCAGAAAAGTGGCGAAATTGCCATTGTTCCAGGCCGCTTCATCACCATTGTGGCGCATGTCATGTATCCATGCTTCGGGAATGACCTGAACACCATTTGCCGCGCCATGATCGAGCAGCAGGTTTCCAAGCTTCAGCAGGTCGCGCGCCGTGACGCTGATGCCGCCTGCACTGCGCGGCGTCCCCTTTTGGTCAACCGTGATCAGGGCATCGGAACTGGCGCCCATGGGATGCCACAACAGTTCCTCCATGATCTGCGCATAATTGGCGCCCGTGCAACGCTCCAGAATGATCCCGAGCAAATCCGAATTGGGCGAGAGATATCGGAACGGACCGCCATGTGGCCCGGGGCCTTTCGCAATGGAGAGAAGCATGTCTTCGAGTGCTTCATTCGGCCTGCCGGCCAGCGGGGGATTCCACAGGGTTGCTCTTCGATAACGGGCATAATCGCCGTCTTCGTTGAGATATTCTTCGCTGAAATCAACGTTGGCACGCATATCCAGCAGATGCTGCAAGGCGCAATCGCCATAGCCACCTGACAGGGCCTGCGGCACATAGTGGGACACCGGCCTTTGAAAATCGAGTGCGCCCGAATTCTGCAACAGGCCGGCAAGGATACCGGTGAAGGACTTGGAAACGGAGAAGACGATGTGCGGACGATCGGCTGTGGAACAGGCTCCCTGCCAGCAAAGGATCGGTTTTCCCGCCTTGGCAACGAGGAAATGATCCGTTTGGGAGCGCTGAAGAAACGACGAAACGGTCTCGGGCCTGTCGGAAAGGCGGACCATTTGCGAAAAAAACGCGTCTGAATTGTCTGCTTTGAGCGCATCTGCGGGTGGCGCGCAGGCACGTATGATCGACGATGGGACAAGTTCAACTACATTTTCAAATGCCCATTGGCTGTAGGGGCGTTCCCGCCAATTTTGCAAACCAACATCGCTACGGGCAAATCCATATTTCTTTTGAAAGTGTTCCATGCCTGCCTTTTCAAAGCGCCAGGGGCTGCATTGAGCCCCTGGCCATTGTTCTTAAGACTTGAGTTTGGTCCAGACTTTCTCGCGAAGGTCCTTTGATGCGGGCGAACAGGCTTTGAAAGCTCTCAGTCGCTCGTCATATTCAGCCGGTGTATTGACGGCCGGATCGGCTTTCAAATCCTCCTTGAGGAACGCGCCCGAGCCATTCACCGCGTTGGAATAACCTGTATAGTTCGAGGCTTCCGCAGCAACTTCCGGTGACATCATCCAGTTGACGAAAACTTTTGCCGCTTCCATGTTCGGTGCGTCTTTTGGCACAGCAATCACATCGGTCCAGAAGGTGGTGCCCTCTTTTGGATAGACATAGACAACATCGGCCTTCTTGGCCTTCACGCGGTGTGCCGCGCCGTTCCACTGCATGTGGACGGGCACCTCACCGGCAACCATACGGTCAATGGTGCCGTCATTGGAGTAGAGTTTCACAAAGGGCTTCTGGGCCATGAGGACATCGAGAATTTTCTGTGCTTCGGCGGGATCTTCCGTGCACTTGTCGATGCCGGTGTAATAGGCCGCGGCATTCCAGACATCGGACATTTCATTGAGCATGGCAATTTTGCCCTTCAGCTCTTCCTGGGGCTCGAAAATCTCTTTCCAGCTCTCTTCCAGTTTGCCGCCGGGAACCATTGCAGGATCATAGGTGAAGCCGGTTGTGCCCCACATGTAGGGCGCGGAATATTCGCGTTTCTCATCGCCGGCGATCGAGGTGAAGGCTGGCAGCAGGTTCTTGAAATTTTCCATCTGGCTGACGTCGATCTTGGCCAGCATGCCCTTGTCGACCATGATTCCAAGGGTCGTGGTACCCGGGAAGATGACGTCGTAGCCGCCACCGCCGGCCTGCAATTTGGCGAGCAGATCGTCTTCGGAAGCATAATTGTCAACGGTTATCTTGGTGCCGGTTTCCTTCTCGAATTTTTCAATCAGCGCTGGTGCAAAATAATTCGACCAATTGTATAATCTGAGTTCTCCCTCAGCCGATGCACTGCCTGCAAAACCACCCAGGATGAGGGCTGTGGTCGCAAGCAACTTGATGGTCTTGCGCTTGTATTGATTTGACATTGTGAACCTCCGTCTTGTTTTCAGGCATTGGAATGAATTTCCGCCGGGCCTGATTTACCGGCTCTGTTCTCGTCCCAAAAAGAGGGACAGGGATACGAGCACCAATGAAAGCAACAGCATCAGTGAGCAAATGGCATTGACTTCCGGGGTTACACCCGTGCGCACAAGGCCAAAAATGTAGATTGGCAAAGTGGTCGAGCCGGCACCGCCGAGAAAGAATGTGGTGACAAAATCATCAAGGGAAATGATGAAAGCGAGGATGAGCCCGGATAGAATCCCCGGCAGGATCTGCGGCAAAGTCACTCGGTAGAAGGCTCTGATCGGATTGGCATAAAGGTCGGCAGCCGCTTCTGCCATACGTGGGTCCATTCCTTCCAGCCGAGCCCGGATTGGCAGATAGGCAAAGGGGATGCAGAAAATGGTGTGCCCGATGATGACGGTGCCAAGACCGAGCGTGAAACCAAGGCTGGCGAAAAACATCAGGGTTGCGACGGCTGGCACGATCTCCGGAACGGTGATGGGCAGGGCGATCATGGCGTTGAAAGCCGTTTTGCCTTTGAACTTGTCGGTTGCCATCCGGGTTGCCGCCAGCGTTGCCAGAATGGTGGCACTGATCGAAGCAATGGATGCAATGATCAGGGAATTTGTTGCCGCCCGGATGATGTCACGGTTTTCGAAAGCCATGGCGTACCAGTCCAGCGAAAACCCGGTCCATACGGTCACGGTGCGATTTTCGTTAAAGGACAATATAATCAGGATAATGATCGGCAAATAGACATAGGCAAAGAAGCAGCCCGTGGCGATGAAAAGTCCGGGCCAGTGACGCGCATCGCCCTTGTAGGGTTTTTTGAAACCGGGCAGGCTCATTTGCCCACCTGTGCATTTGTCCGGTAGCTCCGTGCGTAGCTGGTCAGCGCGATCATCACCAGCAACAGCAGGAACAGGCCGAGCGCAGCGCCAAATGGCCAATTGCGGGCGGCGCCAAACTGCAGGCCGATCAGATTGCCGATCATCAGGGTCTTGCCGCCACCCAGCAATTCCGGGGTGACATAGGAACCCAGAGACGGCACGAATACCAGAATGCAGCCGGCAACCATGCCGGGGACGGCGAGGGGAAAAATGACCCGTTTGAGGGTATGCCAGCGGCTGGCATAGAGGTCAAAAGAGGCTTCCACCAGCCGGAAATCAATTTTTTCCAGGCTGGAATAGATCGGCAACACCATGAAGGGCATGAAGGAATAGGTCAGGCCGATTGCGACGGCCAATTGCGTGTGGAGCAAAGGCAATGGTTCGGAAATGACGCCAAGCCACAACAGGGTGTTGTTGATGGTGCCGTGATCGCGCAGCAGCAGGATCCAGGCATAGTTGCGCACCAGAAGATTTGTCCAGAATGGAAGTGTCACCATGAAGATCAGCACCGCACGCCAGCGTTGGCTGCGGGTTGCCATGAAAAGCGCGACGGGAAAGCCCACGATCAATGAAATGGTCATGGTCAGCGCGGACAGCCAGATGGATCTCAATATGATTTTGAAATAACTAAGATTCAGCGCAATTGTCCCGTCCAGTTCGCGTTCAAAGAACAGCCGCGTATAGGCGTCGAAACTGAACTGCCCCCAAATCACGCCGCCGGAGTAATCGCGTCCCTGTATGGAAATCCAGGCCATCAGCATGAGCGGAATGACCATGAATATGCATATGGCCAGCGCAGCCGGGCCAATCAGCAGTATACGGAACATAAGTGGCCGCGTGCTTGCTCTCACCTCTATTTGTCCTCCAGCACGGAGACTGAGCGGGGATCGACAGACCACCCGATCGCATCACCGGCAACAAAGGGCAGGGTTGTCATGGTGGAGTTCTGGCATCTGGCCCGCATGGCGGCGCCATTTGGCAAGGTATAATGATAGATCGTATCCGTGCCGTGATAGACGACATTTGAAATCGTACCGGGCAGCTTGCCCTCTGCAGGCAGGCTCAGGCTGATGCATTCCGGCCGGATGGCCAGTGTGACGCTTTGACCTTGCTGAGCCACCTTGCCATCCTGAACACGAATGGGGCCGGTCTGATCGATGGCATAGTCACCGGGCTCACCTGCGGAACCGGACGGGCCTGCTTGCAGCAGATTGATTTCCCCGATGAAGCCGGCAACAAAACGGTGCTGCGGACGATCATAGATATCTCTCGGGGTTCCCACCTGGAGAATTTGCCCCTTGTCCATGACCGCAATCCGGTCGGACATTGTCAGCGCTTCTTCCTGGTCGTGGGTCACGAATATGAAGGTGATGCCGGTTTCAAGCTGCAGGCGTTTCAACTCCAGTTGCATGTCCTTGCGCAATTGCAGGTCAAGCGCTGAAAGCGGTTCATCGAGCAGAAGCAGTTTTGGTTTTGGCGCCAGGGCTCGGGCCAGAGCGACGCGTTGTTGCTGACCGCCGGAGATCTCGGTGATGCGCCGGCCAGCCATGCTTTCCATGCGAACCAGGCTCAGCATCTCGTCAACGTTCGTTTTGATTTCCGCTTTTGGTCTATTCTGCATTTCCAGACCAAAGGAAATATTCTGGGCAACAGTCATATGCGGAAACAGGGCATAGTTCTGGAAGACCGTGTTGACGGGGCGTTTGAAGGGGGGCAGGTCGATGATGTTTTCACCATTGAGCAATATTGTGCCGCTGGTGGGTTGTTCAAACCCTGCGATCAGCCGCAGCAGGGTCGTCTTGCCGCATCCGGAAGGCCCGAGAAGGGTGAAAAACTCATTCTGCCGGATATTGATCGAAACATTGTCCAGAGCCTTGAAGGCACTGTCACCTGCACCAAACACTTTAATGAGTGAAGTTGCGGCTATTGCATCCGGCTGGCCGGTGGATTTTGCCGGGTCCGCAACCGCGTCGCCAATGATCAAGGATTCGTTCTCCTGAAGATGTTGATGTACGAATTTGGTACCTGTTTCAAACGCACTCCATTTGCGACGATCTTCGCCAAAAGGCTACTGATGAACTTGGCGTTTAGCAAGTCCAACAAGCCGTTTAATCGCAAATTATTGAACATCCGTTCAATAAATCGACATTTTTTTGAGCAATAGGTCGTTAAATTAAATCTATTTAAATCAGTATTTTAGGGTGAATCTTCGAAAGTATTCGAGGCGACAAATGTAATTTTTGTAAAAACTTCGGGTGGGGCCGTCAAACATGCTGTTCGATCACAGGTCAGGGCATTCCTGACGCCGATTTTCGGGATGCTTCAAGTCAATTTTCAGCCGATCCTGAATAGCAGAAATCATGTCCCCTGGAACTCAATAATTGTAAATCAAGATGAAATATATGGAGAGCCAATGAGGCCTGTTGTGAGGGGCCAGCAGAAGCATCACGCGTGTTGATGCGCAGCCCAGTTTTCGGCAATCGCCACAACCAATGCATTGATCGGACCGCTTGGAATGCGCGGGATGATTGAGGCGTCGACGACAAAGACATTCTCCAGGCCATTCAGCCTGAGATCGGGGTCAACGACCGCTGCGGCATCATTGCCCATCCGGCAGGTGCCACAGGGATGATGGTGGGTGGAAGCGGCGCGTGCAATGAAAGCATCCATGGCCTCGTCTGACGTGATGTCGACACCCGGCAGGACTTCCACATCGCGCCATTCGTCCATTGCCGAATGGTGCCCGATCGTTCGTGCCAATTTCAATGCCTTGCGAAAGGTCGTGCGGTCATATTCGGTTTCCAGGTAATGGGGATCAATCAGCGGTGCCGTCCGGCGATCCGGACCGCCGGGGATTATCCGGCCTCTGCTGGACGGGTGGGTGACGCCGCACAGGATCGTGTAGGCGGCGCCATAGGGTGGCGCGGCTAGACCCGGAGCGACACTGGGCGCAACCACACAGGCCAGAACGACGTCGGGACTTGCGTCGGAGCGTGTCAGGTCTTCGCTGTTGAGATACATCAGTGATTCCGAATGCTGCAGCCGCGACGGTGGAACCGGTTTTGCGGATCTGTAAACATTGCCAAGGGCAAGCAGGTGGTCCTGAAGATTGGCGCCAATCTGCGCATTGTCGACCCTGCACGTGATGCCGGCCTGCGCGAGCACAGTAGGATCGCCGATTCCCGAACGCATCAAAAGCAAAGGCGTCGACACCGTACCGGCGCACAGAACAATCTGATTGGCCGAAAGTGCCCGGGTTTCATTGTCGCGTGTCGCGACGACCTCCACCGCTTGGCGGCCGTCGATGCGCAGACGATCGATTTCCCAGCCGGTGATCAATGTGAGGTTTTGGCGCGCTCGTATTTCGGGCGTAAGATAGGCATCTGCCACGCTCAGTCTTTGCCCATTGCGCAGGGACAGTGAATTGGGCGCTGTGCCAGCCAATGGACCGCTGTTGTGATCGCGCAATTGGGAAACGCCCAGTGCATTGCCAGCCGCCATGAACGCGCGGGCAACAGGGCTGACGTCATCGGATGGCAGGTAAATATCCAGCGGGCCGTCATAGCCGTGGCCGACGGCCTCGGGAATGGGGAATTTTTCGCTGCGCTTGAAGGCTTCAAGCATAGTGTCAAAGGACCATTGATCACCCCCGGCCTGATGCCAGGCCAGATAGTCATCCCGGTGGCCACGCACATGGGCCATGGCATGCATGCAACTGGAGCCGCCCACAATCCGGCCGCGCGGCCAGTCATGAATGCGATCGGCGGTGAAGGCCTGTGGCGTGGTCTGATAGGCCCAATCGAAATCCCGGCCGGCAAGCGCGGGCCATTTCAGCGGATCCTTGATATCCGGATCGCTGGGGAACTCTCCGGCCTCGATCAGGCCGACACTGCAGTTCGGGTCTGCGCTCATGCGATTGGCGATTACACAACCGGCAGACCCTGCGCCGATGATGAGAACATCGAAATTCTGTGTCATGGCAAAGTCCGCAGTCGTGGTGGGGAAGTGTGATGATCTATGCGGCAAAGGATCCGGCGTTTGATCGCTCGTTGATCTGCCGCTGCACGGACATCAGATGGGCGCGCATCGCCGCTTCTGCAGCCTCGGGATCGCGTCTGGCAATGGCATTGGCGATTTTTTGATGTTCAGCATCGCGCTGGGCCACACGTTTGGGGCAACTGGGCGGCGTGTTTTGGGCAACGCGCACACGGGCGTCAACGCCGACCTGCCGCAACATCTTATAGAATCCACCGGCCAGATGGTTTCGGGCACCACGCACGATTGCCAGATGAAAACCCAGATCTATTTCACCGGACTCGGCATTTTTAGGCGTTGTCGCCATTTCCGTGATCTGGGCGATCTCCAGCGCAGAGGCACGCAGGGAAGCCAGGCGCGCCAGGCCGGGTTCCATCAACAGACGCAGTTCCAGCACTTCCAGCGGATTTGTCATGCGCACCAATTCTTCGCTGTAGCGAGGGTGCGACGTCGATGAACGCCGTGCGCGAACCGGGTCCAGATCGCCCTTCTGGCGCAAAACCTCCAGGGCCTTGCGCAACTGGTGCCGTTTTACATTGAGTTGCTCTGCAAGGGCACGCTCAGAGGGAAGTTTTTTGTCTTCGTTCTGCAATTGCCGGACAGCAGCGACAATGTCGTCGATACCATTCAGCTTGTCCGTGTCGTCTGGCGCGGTCAAGTCCGGTTCTCCTCATTTCCACGTATTGGCCCATCTGGCTGGGCGACTTGTCTGGCTCAATTGCCGGGTCCAAATATCGGTCCCAGATATCAGGCCCAAAAATCAGGCCCAAAATCGGGCCCAAAAATCGGGTAAAGCGGACAGTTCTTCCGCGAGATGGCAAACTACGCCCTCCGGAATGACCTATCATGCTCGTATCCAACCATGCAATTGTCAACCACTATAACTGGTTCTGCCTTGGTTGACAATATTACGTGATGAGTGGTTGACTATTGCGAGCATGTTCGTACTCTTCGATCAGGGCAATCATTGCATCAATGAGGGGATAGACGATGACGTTTGCGGAGACATTTGACTACGTCATCGTTGGTGCGGGGTCTGCCGGATGTGTTCTGGCAAACCGGCTGAGTGAAGATCCTGAGGTAAGTGTTCTTCTGATCGAAGCCGGTGATTGGGATCGCGATCCGATGATCCATATTCCGCTTGGATGGGGCAAGTTGCTGACTGAGCGCCGGCACGACTGGATGTATTTTTGTGAGCCTGAGGACAATGTCGGAGGCCGGCGTGTCGAATGCGCACGAGGCAAGGTTATCGGGGGGTGTTCGTCAACCAATGCCATGGCCTATGTGCGCGGAAATCCAGGCGATTACGATCGCTGGGCTGAGCAGGGGCTGACCGATTGGTCCTATGAAAAGACACTGCCGTATTTTCGCAAACAGGAAAATTGGGAAGGCGGCAGTGATCGCTACCGTGGCAATGGCGGCCCATTGAACGTTCAATTCTGCCGATACAAGGACGCGCTCATCGACGCCTTTGCCGAGGCAAGCAGATCGGCGGGCTTTGACCAGACAGATGATTATAATGGTGCCCAGCAGGAGGGCTTTGGCCAGTTGCAAATGACCATTGCCAAAGGTCGTCGCAGTTCGACAGCCTCCGCCTATCTGCGTCCTGCCCTGCGTCGCAAAAACCTCAAGGTTCTGACCAAGGCAATGGCGACAAAAATTCACATTTCAGACGGTCGCGCCACGGGTATCGACTATATGCGTGAAGGATCCTCGCATAGGGTCTCGGCGCGGCGCGAGGTTTTGCTTGCGGGTGGTGTTATCAATACGCCGCAACTGCTTATGTTGTCGGGTATTGGTGATGGCGAAAAACTGAATGCACTGGGCATTGAACCCTTGGTTTCATCACCCGATGTCGGGATGAATCTGCATGATCATGTTTCCGTGATCCTGATGTATCGCCGCAAAAAGCCCGGGCCGTTTTTAAAGATGATGCGGGCTGATCGCATCGGTCTGGATTTCGCAAAGACCTTTTTGACCGGGCGGGGGTTTTCTGCCGATGTGCCGGGTGGCGTTGTTGCCTTCCTGAAAACCGATGCCGAGCGCAAGGTACCGGATCTGCAGATATTGTTTACAGCTGCGCCGCTGGCCGCCTGGCCCTATTTTTCTCCCTTCAAGAAACCGTTCACCGACGGGTTTGCGACACGTATCGTTGCCGTCCAGCCCGAAAGTCGCGGTTTTGTCGCTCTTGCATCAAGCGACCCGCATGCAGCGCCCCTTATCCACCAGAATTTTCTTTCCTCACCGCAGGACTGGGCAACGCTTCGTGCCGGTTTCCGCGTGGCGCGTGAACTGGCCGCCCAGCCGTCCATGGAGCCTTTTGTCGAAGCCGAGTTTTTCCCCGGCAATGATTGCCAGAGTGACGAAGAAATCGACATGCACATACGCAATACATCCATCACCGTGCATCATCCGGCCGGGACATGCCGCATGGGTGTGGATGCTGCTTCCGTGGTCGATCCACAGTTGCGCGTGCGCGGCGTGGATGGCCTCCGTGTGGTTGACGCTTCGGTCATGCCTGATCTCGTCAGCGGCAATATCAATGCCGCAGTTATCATGATTGCCGAGAAAGCATCTGACCTGATCCGTTCTCAGGCAGGGCAGCCTGTTGCGGCTTAGGGGAAGGGTATTTCCAACCAAACAGCTTCGGTTGGCTGTGGATTTTGCTTGGTTGAGTCGGGCGTGAGCAGTCATTTCGCGTGCAGCAATTTTGTAAGCTATTGAAATTATTTATTAAATATTTTTGGGATTTGCATTATTTCGTGGGTACCCTGCTGCAAATACACAACCAAATGAGTCAATTTCCATGTTTATTGTCTTGACAGGCGCAACCAGTATAATACGGTTGAGTTGGTTTTGAATATTTCCCAGATTCACAGGTGGTTGATATGTCAGTAAAGCAGACTTCGAATGATGCAATGAGCAACAAGAAAGCTGCCTTGACCGGCCTGTATGACGATCTCTATTCGAAAAACATGTTTCCTTTCTGGGCGACGTCCGAAGGTGTCGACCACGACGAAGTCAAACAGCTGATGGCCACGTCGAAGGCCGTGCCTTTCGTCTGGAAATATTCCGACATAGAACCATTGCTGCAGCGGGCCGCGCAATTGGTGACGATGGATGACAGTGAGCGCCGGTCGCTCATTTTGTGCAATCCGGGCCTTTCGCCCAAGCGCGCCTCTGTATCGACCATGTATACGGCCTACAGGCTCAACGACCCCGACGAAATCATGCCGCCGCACAAACATTCCCCCAGCGCCATTCGCTTCGGGCTGACGGGTGAAGGTAATTTCACCGGTGTGGAAGGTGAGGATGTTGTCTTCGGACCGGGTGACATGGTTCTGACTCCGAATGATGCCTGGCACAACCATGGCACGGTTGGCGGCGAGCAGGCCGTCAATCTTTCGGTGCTTGATCTGCCGCTGGTGGAAACCCTGCACGCCGTTCATTTCGATCATAAATATACAGAGATCGAGAATGGCAAGGAAATCGAGAAGAAGGTTCAGACGGCCCGCTACCCTTCAGATTATTCCCAGAGCATCTATGGCGAAGGCGGCATGATGCCGCGTTTTGTCGATCACAAGCGCGGCGGTGGCCTGTCTTCTCCCATGTGGGTCTATCGCTGGGAAAAAATGCAGGCACTTCTGGACGCGCACATGGACTGGGACGGCGATCCGCATGAAGGCATTGTCATTGATTATGTCGATCCGACCACAGGTGGCCCGGTTTTCCAGACGATCAATTTCTATGTGCAGATGTTGCGCCCCGGTGAAAAAACCCTGCCCCAGCGCGAGACGGCCAGCCTGTTGCTGGCGCCATTCCGTGGCAAGGGACATTCCATCATTGATGGTGAACGCTTCGATTGGAACCAGTTCGATACACTCGCCGTACCCGGTGGATGCTGGGTCGAACATGTCAATGATTCGGCAACTGAGCCGGTGATATTCTTTGGGGCCACCGACGCACCGACGCAAAAACATCTGCTTCTCTACAAACGTTATGGTCGCAATCAGGCCGGGGACTTGCTCCGTTTCGCCTGACCGCAGCGCAATTTCAAGACCCGCTCCGCGGGCGCATTTTCCGCGGGGTCGCAAAGCTTCTGCGGGGTTGTGACGGGCTTTACCGGCCCCAAGTCAAGAAAGCGAAAATCAATTGGTCAGCGCATTGAACACGAAACTGATCGGACACATCGACTGCCCCGGCGGCGGGCAGGTCTGGGTTGACGGAAACATTCTTTATATTGGCCATATGCGCGCGCCAAGCGGCACGACGCTGGTCGATATTGCCGACCCACACAATCCGAAAAAAATATGCACGATAGACGTTCCGGTCGGGTGGCACTCGCACAAGGTGCGTGCCAAGGATGGATTGATGATCGTCAACCACGAACGTCTGGGCAATGAGGGTTCGGAAGAGTTCGGCGGCGGCCTTGCCCTTTACGACACGACACGTCCTTCCGCGCCGAAGCAGATTTCCAAATGGATGACAGGTGGCCGAGGGGTTCATCGCTACGATTATGACGGACGCTATGCCTTTATTTCACCGACGGCTGAGGGCTATGTCGGCAATATTGTCAAAATCCTGGACCTGATCGACCCTGCCAATCCGGTTGAGGTTGGCAGTTGGTGGATACCTGGCCAATGGGCGGCAGGCGGCGAGGAATATCCCTGGCACAATTACGTACCGCCGCGCTGCCATCATCCTCTGCGCATGGGCAACAGGCTCTATGTCAGCTATTGGCATCATGGTTTGTTCATTCTGGACATTTCAGACATGACCAAACCACGCGCCATCGCCCATATGAATTCCAGCCCGAGCTTTCCGCATCCCACGCATACATGCCTGCCGATTCCGCAATTGCTGAAGGGCAGGAAAATCATGGTGGTTGCCGATGAGGACGTGGCGAAACTCAGGCCATCCCCGCCGGCATTTACCTGGGTCTATGATATAACGGATGAAACAAATCCGCTGCCGATTTCGACCTTTCAGGTGCCCGGCCTCGATACCGATGGCGCGCCGCAGCCACCCATGACCGGTTGCCACCAGCCATCCGAGCGATTTGACGGATCAATCATTCCCTTCGCCTGGTTCGCTCAGGGACTGCGACTGGTTGATATTGCTGATCCTTTCGCACCGAAGGAAGTGGGGCATTACATGCCCGATGCGCCTGAAGGGGCGGATCGGTCCTCATCCAACGATGTGACCATCGACCATCGCGGCATTGTTTACCTGATTGACCGCATTCGCGGTGTCGACATCATCGAAACAAATGTCCTTTAGGAGCATGACGTGACAGACGAAGTCAAAAGATCAAAAGCGCACTATGCGATCGGCAACAAGAACCCGAATTTGCCATTCCACCCGGCCGTGCGTGCCGGTGATTATATCTTCGTTTCCGGGCAGGTCCCGAAGGACGAAAACAACGATGTTATCAGTGGCACGATCGAGGAAGAGACGCTGGCGACCTTGAAAACCATAGAGCGCGTCATTGCCCATGAGGGTGCGACACTTGCCGATATTGTGCGCATAACGACCTATCTCGAGGATACACGGGATTTCGGGCGCTACAACAGGGCTTTCCAGGCTGGTATCGGCGATGCCGTGCTGGCGCGAACGACCGTCGAGGCGCGGGCTGTCATCAATACCAAGATCGAAATGGATGCGATCGTTTACCTGCCTCTTTCGGTCGACAAGACCTGAGGCTTTTCAAGATTACGGAGTTGCAAGATATGTACAGACTGCTGGGTAGACAAACGTCCGGAAACGTTCAGAAAATTCTCTTCATGCTGGAGGAGATGGGCGCTGATTATGAGCGGGAGGATTACGGTCGGATTTTTGAAAACACCCAATCCGCCGAATATAAGAGCATGAACCCGACCTCCAAGGTCCCCACTCTGGTTGATGGGGAAACGGTCGTATGGGAGTCCAATACGATCCTGCGCTATCTTGCCAATTCAGGGGCCGGTGATCTCACTGGAGCAACAGCCGCTGAAAAGACCCAGGTCGAGCCATGGATGGACTTCCTTCTGGCTGCAGTGAACCCGGGTTATCTGGCCGCTTTCAAAGGCGCCAAGCTGAGCCCCGAGGAGCATACTGATGCCTACAGGGATCAGGTCAAGGATCTGGTGGCTCAACTGACGATCATGGACAGGCATCTCAACGGCAAGGATTATCTTGCATTGGACAAGCTGACGATCGCCGATATTGCCTGTGCCCCCATCGTCAAGCGTTGCCTTGGTTTCAAGATTGATCGTCCGGCCTTGCCAGCGCTGGAAAGCTGGCTGGGCAAGATGGAGCAACGGCCGGCCATGCAGGCTGCGCTTGCCCCTGCAGCGCCAGCAAACAAGGTGTCGTAATGACCATTCGCCGGGTTGCACTCATTGGCCTTGGGACGATGGGCCCGGGGATTGCCGCGCGGCTTGCCTATGGCGGCCTCAACGTTGCTGCCCATGACATCTCGGCGGAAGCAATGGACCGGGCGAAGGGCATGCTTGGGGTTGCCGAGGGTGTTCTTGATCGTCTTGACATCGAGGCACCGGCGGCGGGCAAAGGCACCGTCGAAATGGTGGACTCTATTGCTGCCGCCGTAGCGGGTGCCGACCTTGTCATCGAGAATGTTCCGGAAAACCTGGAAATCAAGGCTGCAACCTATCGTGAGATTGATCCTTTGATCGCCTCTGATGTCATTGTCGCCAGTGATACGTCGGGTATCCCCATCAGCAAGCTGCAGGCGCATATTTCGCATCCCGGTCGCTTTGTCGGGATGCACTGGTCCAATCCGCCGCACATCATACCGATGATCGAGGTCATTGCCGGCGAAAAGACCGCGCCAGAGACCGTGTCGACCATCCGCGAACTCATCCGCTCGCTGGGACTGCTGCCGGTCGTGGTAAAGAAGGATGTGCCCGGGTTTGTCGAAAACCGTGTTCTTTATGCTTTGCTGCGTGAGGCGGTGGATCTCGTTGAGCGTGGTGTGATTGAGCCTGAAGATCTGGATACCTGTGTATCATGGGGGATCGGCTACAAGATCGCCGTGATCGGCCCGATGGCGCTGCTCGATATGGCGGGCCTGGATATCTATTCTTCCGTCTCGTCATTTCTCAATGCGGATCTGGCCAATCGTGATGATGTATCACCGATCATCAAGGCAAAGGCCGAGGCATCCAAACTGGGTATAAAATCGGGTGAAGGCATGTACAGCTATTCACCCAAGGAGATTGGGGAATTGCAGGTTGACCGTGCCAACAAGCTGATTGCAATCCGGCGTATTCTTGAAGGGCGGGACTGAGATATGAACGCCTATCTGCAGACCATTTTACCATTGTCCGCGGCGCATTCCACAAGGCGCGGCGTCGGTACGGCTGATCGGTCGAGCAGCAGGGCAGCGCGGGTTTCATATGCACGGCCGTCTATGCCGCACCACAGGCTTTCAACCGCCATTTGCACCTGCTTGTCATTGAGCAGAGAAAATGTGCCGTCCTGCGGGTCGAACCAAAGGTCAACCAATGATTGTGTGCCGGGTGAAACCGTCGCCAGTTGTGTTGAGTACCAATGGGCCAGATCCGCGTGGCAGGCCATTGGTTCCGTGCCTTTGTTGGCAACGGACAATGGGGCATTGATCAATCCTTCGGTCCCGGTCTTGACTTTGATGGGGCGCAGTTCAACCGCATTTGCCGACCCGGCAAACATAACAATCGTCATAAACAAGCAACAGGAGAATTTCACGGGAATGCCTCATCCAAGAAAGCCGAATGGCTCAAAGCTGATGAGATCATAGAGCAGGAATAATCATATTCAAACTGCCAATATGGAGGCTACAATGAGAAAATACATTACACCAACGTTAAGCGCCATCCTTCTATCGGGCTGGATGCTTGGAAGTGCGGTTTCAGCAGAGGTCAAATCGATTGCGATCCTGACACCTGAAGAAGGCACCGACTACGGCTGGAATCAGCAGGGTGTCGATGCAGCCAAGGCAGCAGCGAAAGCAGCTGGTATTGAAGTCATCGTGGCGCAGGGGCTGGGCTATGGAGACGTGCGTCCGACGCTTCGCGAACTGGCTGAAGAAGGCGCAAGCCTGATGATCGCCCATGCCAGTGGCTACAACACGGCAGCACCGGAAATTGCCAATGAACTCAATGTTCCGGTCGCTATTGTTGATACACCATCGGCACTGAAAGCAGGACTGATTGGCGACTATACGCTGTCGGGCCATCAGGGCGCCTATCTTGCCGGTCGCATGGCCGCCAAAATGAGCCGTACAAACACCGTCGGTATCGTCGTATCCGGTGAGCCACCCTCATGGAACTCGCAGTCAGCCGGTTTCGCGCAGGGCGTCAAGGCAGAGAATGCCGATACCAAGGTCATCTATGCGGTGATTGGGCCGGCAGCCTATAGCGATGCAGCCGGTGGCAAGCGTGTGACAGAAAGTGTGATTGCCGCTGGTGCGGACATCATCTTTGGTCAGGGTAATGGTTCGAGCTTCGGCATGCTGCAGGCTGTTGAAACGACCAAGGCTGTCGATGGCGGCAAAGTGCTGTTCATTGATGTCATCGGCGACAAGTCACCGATTGACAAGGGTTTCCTTCTGTCTTCGGTCGTCTGGAACATTGAGCCTGTCTACACGGCCATGATCAATGATCTGAAAGCCGATACCTATGGTACAAAGAGCTATGCCATCGGACTTGAGGACGATTCTGTCATGCTTTTGAAAACACCTCAGATTCCGGACAATGTCTGGAGCGACGTGCAGGCACTGCGTGACGATGTCATCTCCGGCAAGATTCCCGTGGAACCCGTCTTCGATGCGACGGCTGTTCGCGCCCTGATGGGCGACGTGAAGGAATAGTTCATTGAGGGGAGGGGCGGTTTGCTGCCCCTCCTGACGTCTTACTGCATATTTTGGAGTTGATCTTGGTACCTCCCAGCGCGTCAAATCAGGCCGAACAGCCGGCTATCATCTCCTTGGAGGGTGTTACCAAGCGGTTCCCTGGTGTGATTGCCAACGATAGTGTCAACCTGGAAATCCGACCTGGAGAGGTTCATGTCCTGCTCGGCGAAAACGGCGCGGGCAAGTCAACGCTGATTGGCATGCTGTCGGGACTTCAGCAACCTGATGCCGGTCGGATATTGATTGATGGCAAGCCAACACCCATCCTGTCGCCGCGTCATGCGCTTTCCCTGGGCATTGGCACCGTCTTTCAACATGCCATGCTTGTTCCGGGTTTGACAGTCGCGGAAAACCTTCTGCTGGGCGAACCCTGGTGGCGGCTTCCGAAAAAAGAAGCTTTGCGTGAAAAAGTAACGGCGCTTGCTGACTCCCTTGGGGTGCGCATTGATCTCGATGCCGTCGCTTCACAACTTTCACTGGGCGAACAACAATTTGTAGAAATCCTGCGCGCGCTGCTGCGCGACAGTCGCGTGCTGATCCTTGATGAATCCACATCCATGCTCACGCCATCGGGTGTCGAGGAACTGGGCGCTTTGATGCGCCGTCTGGTCGAGCGTGGCCTGGCGATCGTCTTTATTACCCACAAGCTGCGCGAGGCTGCCGCGTTTGGCGATCGCATATCGGTGCTGAAACTCGGCCGCAAGGTCAGTGAGATTTCGCCCGAACGCTTCCGCAGCGTGGGCGAGGACGAACTCATCGGTGAAATCGTTGAAGCCATGTTTGGCAAGCAGCATGATGATCCGGACGCGGCAAACCGCAGCCCGAATATCTTTCCCGTTGAGACGCCAGCAATTCTGTCCGTTGACAATCTCACCCTTGCACCCAGCGCCACAACGCCAGGGCTGGCAGGCATATCCTTTGAATTGCGGCCAGGCGAACTTTTGGGGATCGCCGGTATTGACGGCAATGGGCAAAAGCAATTGGCGGAGGTCCTTTCCGGACAGGAAAAGGCTTCAGGCGGCAGGATATTGCTGGAGAACCGGCCGATCGAAAGGCTTTCTGTCGGCGAGCGCCGTGACCTTGGGTTGCGCTATCTGACCGATGACCGGCTTGGTGAGGGGACGGTTGGCACTTTCGCCGTATCGGTCAATTTTCTGCTGAAGCAGATTGACCACCCGCCTTTCTGGAAAAAGGGCATTGAACAAAGCGGCCTTATTGAGCGGCATGCGGTGCAGCTGATGAGTGAATATGATGTGCGTGCTCCAGGCAGTCAAACGCCAGTTGGGCGGCTGTCGGGAGGCAATATCCAGAAAGTGCTGCTGGCGCGCGAACTGGCCGGAGGCGCAAAGGTGGTGATTTTCAACAAGCCGACCTATGGGCTCGATCTGGCCAATACATTGGCGATCCGACAGCGTATCCTGGATATTGCCGCAGAGGGAAAAGGTGTTTTGTTGATCTCTACAGACCTGGAAGAACTGCTTGGAATTTGTGATCGTATTGCCGTGATGGACGCCGGTAAATTGACCGGTATCGTGGACAATAGTCCTACAGCGCGCACAGATGTCGGACGACTGATGATCGGACTGGCAGCATGAGCAGTGAAACGGGGTCCGCAACCCATGGGCAGATGCCTTTGAAAAAACCGGGAAGCGCCATCGCACACAGGCTTGTCCTGACAATCGGGCCGATCCTGATTGCGCTGATCCTGGGTGGTCTCATTCTTCTGGCGCTGGGCGTCGATCCGATAAAATATTATGGTTACGTGATCCAGCGCGGATTGCTGTCGCCCACCGGCATCCAGCAGACTCTGACCCGCATGGCGCCACTTCTGTTCCTGGCCGCCGGTCTCATCGTTGCCTTTCGTGCCGGTGTATGGAACCTTGGTGCCGACGGACAATTTCTTCTCGCCGCAGTGATCGCGGCGGCAAGTGCGCCCTATCTGGCGGATTTCATGCCATCCTGGCTTGCGGTGATCATCGCGTTCGTGCTGTCGACAGCCGTTGCGGTCATCTGGTCGCTGGTGCCGGCCCTGCTGCGGGCCTATCAGGGCGTCAATGAAATCATCACGACCCTGATGATGACGTTCCTCGGCGTATCGCTTGCCAATGTGCTGGTGAAGCTGGTGTTTCTCGATCCGTCAACGACCGTTCCGCAGACCCGTACCCTGCCGGTGGCGGATCGGCTGCCGCGCCTGTTTGATACGACCATCAGCAGCGGACTCATTTTCGGGCTGATTGCCATCGTCGCCGTGCATCTGATGATGACCCGCACGGCATTCGGCCTGAAGCTGCGCATTGTCGGCGCCAATACACGCGCAGCGATCCATTCCGGTCTCAGTGTGCCGCATTTGACGGTTGCCGTCTTTGCCCTATCGGCCGGCTTGTGTGGCATGGCCGGCGCCATCGATATTCTCGGCGTGCAGGGCAATGTGCGCGCTGACTGGAATCCCGCTTACGGTCTGACTGTCATTCCGATGGTCTTTCTTGCGCGGTTCAACGGGTTTGCTTCCATAGCCTTTGTGCTGCTTTTGTCGGTGCTTTCCATTGGTGGGGAAAGTGCTGCCAGGCGTCTGGGTGTTCCGACAGTCTTTACCCTTTTGCTGGTCGCCATTGTTCTGATCGTCCTGGCGATTGCGGAATATATCGACCACCGTCACAACCAGGCTGCAAAGGCATGAGGCGATGAGTGACCTTTTCAGTGATGTATTCCTCGGCGCGCTGTTCTTTGGCGCCGTAACAGCTGCGATCCCGCTGCTTCTGGCGGGACTTGGCGAACAGATGTCCGAAAAGGCTGGCGTGCTGAATATCGGCATTGAAGGCATGATGATTGCCGGGGCCTATGCAGGCTTTCTTGGCGCCTACTACTCGGAATCTTTGTGGCTCGGATTTGCTACCGGTGCTTTCGGCGGCATTGTCGTTGCCTCTATCATGGTCTTGCTGTGTGTTCGTTTTGGGCTCAATCAGATTGTCATCGGCATTGGGCTTACACTCGGGTTTGAAGGGCTGACGGCGCTGCTGCATCATTTCCAGTTTTCACGTACCTATCCGCGCCTTCCCGCAGCCGATGTCACAGTCGTGCCCTATCTGTCCGACATTCCGATCCTTGGGCCGGCGTTGTTCAAGCATCACCTTGTTGTCTATCTGGCTGTTTTGCTGGTTTTCGTGCTGGCCTTCGTTTATCGGCGCATGCAACTGGGCCTCAATCTGCAGGCTGCCGGCGACAAGCCCGCTGCGCTTGACGTGGCGGGGGTCGATGTGGTGCGTACGCGCGCATTTGCCGTCTTCACAACAGGCGCACTGGCAGGACTGGGCGGCGCCTATCTGGCAAATATCGGTGCCGGTATCTTTGTCCCCTTTATCACAAATGGCGCCGGTTTCCTGGGTATTGTCCTGGCCATGCTGGCGCGTGGACGACCGTTCTGGGTGCTTTGCGGTGCCCTGCTGTTCGGTGTGTGTCTGTCGCTCACGACCGCGCTTCAGGTCGCCGGCATCAATATACCCACCGATGTGATCCAGATGATCCCTTTCCTTGCCGTCATGGCGATGCTGATCATGTTTGGGCGCAAATCGAGTCTGCCAGCGGCGCTGGGAATACCCTATGAGCGGGGGGCACGCTGAGAAAGAAAAGCAACACGCCGGATTACGAGGGGTGCCGGCCTACAAAGGAGAATGAATATGTCTGATACCAAGGTATATCTGCTGGATGGCGGTTCACTGGTTCTTGATGGATACCATGTGTTCTGGAATCGCGGCCCAGGTGGCGAGGTGCGTTTTCCGGTCTACTCGATCCTCATCGAACATGCGGAAGGCCGCTTTCTCATCGATACCGGCTATGACTATGATCATGTCATGAAAGTGCTGCCTTTCGAAAAACCGATGCAAACGAAGGATCAGACGATCCCGGGTGCCTTGGGGCTCATCGGCCTGGAGCCGAAAGATATCGATGTGGTCTTCAATTCACATTTTCATTTTGACCATTGCGGCGGCAATAAATTTCTGCCGGACGCCAAAAAAATCTGCCACAAATCCGAGGTGCCGCAGGCCTGCAATCCTGAGGCATTCGAGCATCTGGGCTATTCTGACCTGAGTTTTTCGGCGGAAGCGGCTGAAGCGCGGGGCATGACCGATCAATTGCTGGCTGGAACGACCCATGCCAACTCCACCTTTGAAGGCGTCGAAGGCGATATCGAGCTTGCCAAGGGGGTCAATCTCTACTTCACGCCCGGCCACTCCATTGGCCACTACAGCCTGATGGTCAATTTTGCCAATCGCCGGCCGATCGTCTTCACCATCGATGCGGCCTATACGCAGCAAAGTCTTGAAACCCTGTGTCAGGCATCCTTCCATATTGATCCCGTGGCGGGTGTCAGATCCATGCATCGTGTCAGGCAATTGGCCGAGGACAACAATGCGGAGCTGATTTACTCGCACGACATGGAGAACTTCAAAACATACAGGACCGGAACGCAGTTTTACACCTGATCCCGGTTTTAAGGAGATTTTCATGCGTTATCCAAATGATACGGAACCGGTCATCACGCTGACCTCGGGGCCCGTCAACGCCTATGCTGATGTGCTTCGCGGTCTCAGCCGCACCGTCCTTTACGACTATGATCCGGCTTTTCAGTTGTTCTATGAAAAGACCGTCGAAAAATGCCAGGCGGCCATGCGGCTGTCGACAAAGCCGGTCATCCTGCAGGGAGAGCCGGTTTTGGGACTGGAGGCGGCTGCCGCCTCGCTGATTGCGCCCGGGGACACGGTGCTCAATCTGGCCTCAGGCGTCTACGGCAAAGGGTTTGGCTATTGGGCCAAACGCTATTCGCCCAACCTGCTTGAGATTGAAACAGCCTACAATGAGGCGATTGATCCGCAAGCCGTCGCCGACATGCTGAAGGCCCATCCCGAAATCAGCGTGGTCGCGGTCTGCCACCACGACACACCTTCAGGCACCATCAATCCGATCAATGAAATCGGGGCTTTGGTTGCGGCTCACGGTGCCTATCTGATTGTCGATGCGGTCTCGTCCTTCGGCGGCATGAACACCCATCCCGAGGATTGCCAGGCGGATATTTATGTGACCGGGCCCAACAAGTGCCTGGGCGCACCACCCGGACTTACCATGTTGGGCGTCAGCCCACGGGCCTGGGAAAAGATGAAGGCCAACAATGCCGCGCCGCGCGCCTCGATGCTGAGTATCCTCGACTGGGAGAATGCCTGGTCGAAGGAGGAACCTTTTCCATTCACGCCCTCGGTGGCTGAAATGAATGGTCTGGATGTGGCGCTGGACCTCTATTTGAATGAGGGGCCTGAAAATGTCTGGGAGCGACACGCATTGACGGCAAAGGCCACACGGGTCGGCGCTGTTGCGATGGGGCTGTCGCTTTGGGCTGCCAGTGAATCCATTGCCTCACCTACGACAACGGCTGTCCGCACGCCGCAGGGCATTGACGAGAACAGCCTGCGCCAGACGGCGCGAGGCCACTACGGTGTGGTGTTTTCTTCCGGTCGCGGTGAGACAATGGGCAAACTCACCCGTATCGGACATATGGGGCCAACAGCACAGCCGATCTATTCCATTGCCGCATTGACGGCCTATGGCGGGGCGCTGAATGCGCTTGGCCATCGGGTGGACATCGGCAAGGGAATAGATGCGGCAATGGCCGTGATAGACGCTGCAGCGTGACACAATAAAATTCATAAGGGGAATGCAAAATGACAGATCGACTGAGTGGAATGACTGCACTGGTAACGGGCGCCGCCCAGGGCATCGGAAAGTCCATTGCCAAGCGTCTGGCGGCAGATGGAGCAACCGTGGTGGTCAGTGACATCAATGCGGCAGGTGGCAAGGCCGTGGCTGACGAGATTGGTGGCAAGGCCATCGCCATTGCTGCTGACATCTCCGATGAGGCATCCGTCAAGGCGCTTTATGATGAGATATCAAAGAGCACCGGCGGCATTGATATTCTGGTCAATAATGCCAGCATTGTGCCCTTCGTTGCCTGGGATGATGTTGACCTGGCCCATTGGCAGAAAATCATTGGCACAAATCTGACGGGTACCTTTTTGGTGACACGCGCCGGAACCGACCAGATGCGGGCCAATGGCAAACAGGGACGGGTGATCTCTATTGCTTCGAATACCTTTATGGCCGGAACGCCCAATATGGCAGCCTATGTGGCGGCCAAGGGCGGCGTGATCGGTTTCACCCGTGCGCTGGCAACAGAGCTTGGCCAATACAATATAACCGTCAATGCCGTGACACCGGGGCTTATCGAGAGCGATGGGGTCAAGGCCAGTCCGCATAATGATGCCTTCGATTTCGTCGAGATGCTGCAGGCAGTCAAGGGCAGGGGACAGCCTGAGCATATAGCCGATGTGGTTGCCTTCCTGGCGTCCAATGATGCACGCTGGGTCACCGGCCAGACGCTGAATGTCGACGCCGGAATGGTCCGTCACTAGAGGGGTTTGTCATTAATGTTAGTCATTTGATGGCGGAAAATCGGTCCAGTCAGCAAGGCGCGTCGCGATGTGCTTCATCGGGCAAGCGGGGTAACGACGCTGATGGGCCGATTTTTCCACTTCAACAGGCAGCATTGTTGAAATTCAACGAAGAATGGGCCGGATGAATTTTGTCCGCCGGCGCCATTGACCTGCGCTTTTGGCAGTTAGAAACCTTGGCGCGCAATCCGCCTGACCGGTGGCCTTGGCGTTCCTGAGCACGCCTTGGCGCAATTTTATCCTGGCAGTTATATACCGATTTAGACTGTGCCGCCCAGCGAGCCTTCCAATTGCGCCATTTCCTGACCGCCAGCCATCAGGTCCTGCAACTCTTCTGGCGTGATGTGCCCACGATCTGCAGTGCCAAGCGTTTTGCCACGGTTGAGAACCGTGAAGCGGTCGCCAATGGCCATCGCGTGGCGCACATTGTGGGTGATGAAGACAACCGCAATGCCTTGTTTGCGCACCCTGTCGACTGTTGCCAAAACGTTGGCTGTCTGCCGAACGCCCAGAGCCGACGTGGGTTCATCGAGAATAAGCACCTTTGCGCCGAAATGAACAGCGCGGGCAATCGCAACCGTTTGGCGTTCGCCGCCCGAGAGGGTTCCGACGGCCTGGTCTGCGCCACGCAGGTTGATACCCATTTGCTTCATTTCTTCCATTGTCACGCGATCTGCGTGATCCTTGTCATAGAATGAAATGCCGGCAATTTTTTTGGTCGGTTCATTTCCCATGAAAAAATTGCGAGACACGCTCATAAGCGGGATCATGGCGAGATCCTGATAGACGGTTGCAATGCCGGCGGCGATTGCATCGCGCGGATTTTCAAAGTTCATGACCTCGCCTTCGAACTGGATCGTCCCCGCGGTCGGCTTGTGCACACCGGACATGGTTTTGATGAAGGTGGACTTGCCGGCGCCATTGTCACCAAGCAGGCAATGGCATTCACCGGGAAAGACCTCCAGTGTGACACCGGCAAGTGCGATGACGGAACCGAAGTGCTTTTCAATATTTTCCATGCGGATGATCGGATCAGCCATCTCAGCGCTCCCCGGTGATAATGCGGCGGATGTAAGTGTTCAGGATCACCGCAAAAAGAAGAATGACGCCGAGGAATACACGGAACAGAGAATTTTCCACACCGGCGAAAAACAGGCCCTGTTGCACCACGCCGAAAATCAGCGCGCCCAGTGCGGCGCCGAGCACTGACCCGTAGCCGCCGGTCAGAAGTGCGCCGCCGATAACCACGGCAATGATGGCTTCGAACTCTTTAAGCAAGCCACGTCCGGCATCCGCTGACCCGAACTCCATAACCTGACAGGTCGCGAATACGGTCGCACAGAAGGCGGTAAACATGAACATGAGCACTTTGACGCGGTTTACAGGAACACCGACATAACGCGCTGCCTGCGCGTCGCCGCCGGCTGCAAATATCCAGTTGCCGAATTTTGTTTTGGTCAACAGCACATGGCCGAAAATGATCAATGCGACCGCCCAGACGATCAACATGGGAATACCATCGACCAGCGGTTGCCCGGCCCGTGAACCGTTTTGGAAGGTGCCGATGATTCCAACATCGCCCATCCACTGGAAAAATCCTTTGAGGACTTTGCCACCGAAGACAGGTGCCAACCAGTCGTCCTCGGCAAATGCTTTGATGCCGCCAATCGTTGTCTTGCGTTCAATTGCCTGCGGCAGATAAATCGAAAAGCCGCGCAGAATGAAGAGAAATGCAAGCGTTACAATAAAGCTCGGCAATCCTGTTTTGACGACGACGTAACCGTTGATCGCACCAATGGTGATACATACGGCAAACGTGACCAATATGGCCAACCATACGGGCCATTCCAGCGAAACCACAAAGATGGCGATGATCATACTGGCAAAGCCGATCATCGAGCCTACCGAGAGATCAAACTCGCCGGCAATCATCAAAAGACAGGCGCCAACGGCAATGACTGCGAACTGAGCCGATACAATTGACCAGTTCATCACGCCCTGGCTGTTGAACATGCCACTGTCATGGGCAACGAGCAGAAAGACAGTGAATACGGCGATTGTTCCTATTATACCACCAAGCTCAGGACGGATCAGTGCTTTTCTGAATGACGAAATTTCCTTGACGCGTTCGTCGTTGGCAGGCGCTTGCGCAGTATCATTCATGGCGCGTTCCCTTGAATTGTCGGTTCATGTAAACGAAAAAAGGGCGCCATGATTTCCGGCGCCCCCATTCCAATTTACCTAGCGATATTCGCCAGCAAACTCTTCCACCTTTGTGAGGCCGTCGGCAGTCACAAAGCCTGGACCTGAATTGATGTTGTTGCCGGGAAGAACGCCGTAGCGGTCATAATTGGCAAGAACGATAACCGGCAAATAGGCTTGCAGGAACGGCTGTTGGTCGATACCCCATTTGATCGTGCCATCTTTGATGGCGTTCACAATTTCTGTACCCAAGTCAAATGTGCCGAAATGAAGTGTACCGGCCATGCCGTTTTGTTTGAGCGCGGCAATTGTCGGATCTGCTGAAACCGGTCCCAATGTCAGGATGCCGTCAACCTCCGGATGCGCAGTCAGGTAAGCAAGAACCTTGTTCTTGATCTCACTGGGGTCAGTGCCTGAATCCATCATGGAATCGCCGAGCTCAATGCCCAAACCCTCAGCATAGCCCCGGCAACGTTCACCAACGGTTGGCTGTTGAATTGCATGGTTCACGCAAAGAAAATTCGTAACGCCTTCACCTTTTGCACGCATGCCGGCCGCAAGGCCTGCATCATACTCGGGTTGGCCGACATACATCAGCGCGCCCACTTCACGTGCTTGCTCCGGTGTGCCGGTGTTCATGATAATCACATCGATGCCCTGATCTACAGCCGCCCTGATAGGGCCGCTGAGCACATCGAAGTCAGCAAGTGTGGTGATGATGCCGTCAGGATTGGACGCTGCAGCCTGCTCGATGATGCGGGCCATGTCAGCAATGTCGCCGGTTGGCGGGTTGCGGTATTCCACCTCGACACCAACTTGCTCGCCGGCAAGCGCGATACCGTTCTTGATTGTGTTCCACCAGCTGTCGGAATCTGGCGCGTGGCTTACCAGAACATATCTCTCACCCTCAGCGGAAGCGGGCGCGATCACACCTGTTGCAGCAAGGGCAACAGCAGCAAATGCTGTCAAAATCTTTTTCATGAATTCCTCCCAGGAACGTCAAATTTCAGCGGAAATGATGGCCAATCCATCTTTCCGTATTTCAGAAAATCACATGAAGGAGAATTTTGCAACCGGTTGCAAAAATTTTTACGATTGCGCTATGATCACAAACACGGCTATGCACAAATGACAGTAGCGGATGGACAAGATGGCAGTAACGCTCAAAGATGTTGCAATTCGAGCGGGTGTTTCGCGCTCGGCTGTATCGCGTGCGTTTACAGATGGTGCTTCTGTTTCCGGAAAAATGCGCAAGAAAGTCGAGAAGGCCGCTGCAGATCTCGGCTACCGCCCCAATGCGTTGGCTTCCAGTCTGACAACGGGCCGGACGAAGCTGGTCGGTCTTGTGTCAAACAATTTTCACAATCCGATTTTTCTGGAAGTATTTGATCTTTTCACACGTGGTCTGCAGGAACGCGGCCTTCGTCCGCTGATCGTAAATTTGTCGGATAATCAGGATCCGGAGCAATCAGTCAGAATGCTGCAGCAATATTCTGTGGATGGCGTCGTCGTCGCCTCATCCACCCTGCCACCCAGCTTTGCCAAGACATTTCGCGATGCAAAAGTGCCGGTCGTTCACTGTTTCGGACGCCATGCATCGTCGCTTGAAGTGCATGTTGTCGGCATCGACAATGTGGAAGCCGGCCGCATGGCAGCGCGTGAATTCGTCAAACGCGGCTATCGACGGGTGGCATTCATGGGCGGGCCACAAGAGGCCACATCCACGCAGGACCGCTTTTCCGGATTCACCTCGGAAATGGCGCGGCACAGCGCGATCGCATGCAGCTTCAGCTTTGCACAGGCCTATTCATTTGAAGCGGGCCGCCGAGAAATGCAACGTCTTCTGGATGCCGGTCCGATGGAGGCTTATTTTTGCGGTGATGATGTTCTGTCTATCGGCGCAATGAGCGCGATCAGCGAGGCCGGTTTGCATGTGCCCGAGGACATCGGCATTCTGGGCCTTAATGATATGGAAATGTCGCGTTGGGAGAACATTGCCCTGACGACGATCCACCAGCCAATCCGGCAGATTATCAATTCATCCATCGAGCTGATTGTTGCCATGCTGGATGATCCGGAACGGTATCCTGAGGCGCGGCTGTTTCCCTGTCGCATCATGGAGCGCAGTACCCTGCGCCCCTTGACGGACAGGTGAATCACCTGAACATTGGCGGACGAGCGTCCACCCATTTTCCTTCGGCCTTGCCGGATTCTGCAACGGCAAAGACCGCCGCCATAGATCGGAGCCCATCCTGTGCGCGGGGATAGAGATTGGCAGCCGGATCGATCTCGCGATCTTCTTTCTGGGCAGCTATCGCCTCTGCCAGATCCGTATATATATTGGCGAAGGCCAAGGGCATGCCCTCGGCGTGACCAACCGTGACGCGGCTCGAGCGATCCGCCTCCGGCGACAGATTGCCGGCGCCACGCTCGATAATTTGCAGCCGTTCTCCAAGCGGCATGTAATAGAGCTGGTTGGGTTGTTCCTGGCTCCAGCGCAGGCCGCCCTTTTCTCCGAAAACCTGCAGGCCCAATCCATGCTGGCGGCCGATGGCCACCGACGATGTCCAAAGTCGGCCCACGGTGCCGCCATCCATGCGGAAGTTGACCATCGCATCGTCTTCCAGTTCACGGCTCTTGAGACATGAAACCGTATCGGCAGACAGTCTCACGACTTCCTGTCCGGTGACAAAACTCGCCATATGCATGGCGTGGATGCCGCAATCGGCAAATTGGGCCGATACGCCAGCCTGCTTGGGATCATAGCGCCAGCGCACGCGCGGATTGTCCGCATCGGCAGCGTCGGCATGGTGTCCATGAGCGAATTCCGCCATGACAAGGCGGATTGCGCCAAGGTCGCCGCGTGCCACCATGGCGCGCATGTGGCGCACCAGCGAATAGCCCGTATAGCCATAATTGACCGCGCAAATACGGCCTTTCCTTTCGGCGAGTCTGACAATTTCCTCGCCTTCCTCGACGGTCATCGTCATGGGTTTTTCGCACAGCACATTGAAACCCGCTTCGAGAAATGCCCTGGTGATTTCAAAGTGGGTTGCATTGGGTGTCGCGACCGTCACCAGATCAATGCGGTCGTCGCGCGACCTTTCACCGGCAAGCATTTCCTTCCAGTCGCCATAGGCCCGATCCTGCGTGATGCCAAGGCGCTGTGCGAAGTCACGGCCCGCAGCGGGGTTGTGATCAAGTGCGCCTGCGGAAAAAGCAAACAGGCCGTCAAGACCTGCACCAAGACGGTGTGCCGGACCAATCTGACTGCCTTCACCGCCGCCGATCATGCCCCATTTCAGTTTCGCCATTCTGGTTTTCCTCACCTAAAACCGATTGATTCAAGATATTTCCGGTTGGCGAGCGCATCGTCCATCGGACGCACGTCAAGCGTGGGATCGCAGTCCTGCTCAACGGTACACCAGCCCTCAAAACCGTTGTCGAGCAGCACTTTGCGCACGGCTTCGAAATCGACGTCGCCCTGGCCGAGATTGCAGAAGATGCCCTGGCCGCAGGCATCGTAGAAATCTGTTCGTTCAGCTACGACCCTGGCTTTGACGAGCGGATCGATATCCTTGAAATGCATGTAGGAAATACGATCCATATGGCGCATCATGAAGGCCACGGGATCAAAGCCGGCATAGGAGTGATGGCCAGTGTCGAAGCAGATTTTGAGCGTGTCTGCGTCGATTTCGCAAAGCAGGCGCTCCAGTTCCGGTTCAAAATCCATGAAGCCTCCTGCATGGGCGTGAATGCCGACTGTCAGACCATACTCCTCGGCGCCCATTCTGGCGATGGCGCCAATGCGCTCGCGATAGGAGGCCCATTCCGCTGCATCCATCTGCTCGGCTTCGCCGGGCCGTCCTGCGGTTGATGCGCGGCGCGGCGATATACTGTCGATCAAGACGAGATTTCTCGCGCCATGCGCCACAAGCGCCTTACACGTGCGCACCGCCCCATTCATCACATCGTCCCAGGCGGCGGGATCGTGAAAGGGGCGAAACACCACCCCGCCGATCAACTCGAGATCACGCCTGGCCAATGCATCACCGAGCAGGGACGGGTCCTCAGGCATGAAGCCGACCGGCCCCAGTTCGATGCCCTTGTAGCCCGCTCTGGCGCATTCATCGAGCACGGTCTCCCATGCCGGATTGCGCGCGTCGTCGGCAAATTCAACGCCCCACGAGCAGGGCGCATTTCCAATTCGGATGCTCATGCAAATGACCTTTCAATTCAGGCGCCCCGGTTAACAGTCTTTGACTGAAACCCAGCCTTTTGTGTTGTTGGAATAAAGTGCCGCCGCCACGATTCGGCTGACTTCGACGCCATCCTTGAAAGCCGGCCAAAGGTTTTTTCCGGTCTCGATGGCGGCCAGAAAGTCGCGCGCCTCTATGATGATCTGGTCCTGATAACCCGTGCCATGACCAGGGCCCTGGCAAAATGGCAGGTAATCGGGATGTTCGGGGCCCGTCAGTATTTTTGTGAAACCGCGCCCGGCTTCGGGGCCATCGGCCCGATACAGCCAGACAGCGTTCTGGTCTTCCTGATCAAAGCGTATCGCCCCCCTGGTGCCGGTGACTTCATAGGCATAGCCCATTTTCCGGCCGGTTGCGATACGGCTGAAGAACAGGTGACCCATCGCGCCATTTTCAAATCGGCACATGAATTGCGCCTGATCGTCATTGGATACGTCAGCCCTGCCGCCTTTGCCGTCGGGCCGGGTCTTGTGGACTGTTTCAACCGAGGCGCTGAGCGTTTCAATGGGGCCGACAAGCGCCAGCGCGGCATTGATCATATGCGGCGCCAGATCGCCCATGGTGCCATTGGCCATTCCCTGAGTGCGCCAACTTGCCGACGCATCGGGATCGGCATAAAAATCTTCGGTATGTTCGCCTCGAAAGCAGGTCACCTCACCGATCGAGCCGTCGGCAATCAGCTTTCGAGCAAATTGTGAGGCAGGCGTCCGGATGTAGTTGAAGCCTACCATGTTGATGGCGCCAGCCGCTTCGGCAGCTTTCATCATGGATTTCGCGTCTTCCAGGGATGCGCCGAGCGGCTTCTCGCAGAAGACCGGCTTGCCGCGCTTGAATGCAGCGAGTGCTATTTCGCGATGCAATTCCTGCGGACAGGCGATGATAATGGCGTCAACGCGCGCGTCACTGACAAGCGCGGCCCAGTCGGATGTGGCGCGTGCGAAGCCATAGGCGGTGCGGTATCTGTCAGCAGACGTGTCATTGCTGGCGCAGATCATTTCAAGGCGCGGGCGCAACCCTGTGTTGAACACGGCGCCAACCGACGCATAGGCAACGGCATGCGCTTTGCCCATATAACCGCCGCCAATGATTCCGATGCCAATATCAGTCATTTTCGCTTTCGTGTCAGATTCAGTTTGCAACCGGTTGCAAATTTTGTATCCTTAGAAGTGAAAACTAGTCAAGTCGCAATCATCATTGTTTTGTCTTTGATGCATAAACGAGAATGAACGGGCAGGAAATGACCAGCAAGCAGAAGACCGTTATGCTTACCACAGCGCAGGCGATCGTGCGCTATCTGGCGGCGCAATATATCGAGATCGATGGCAAGGAAACGCGCTATTGCGGCGGTGGTTTCGGCATTTTCGGTCACGGGAATGTCACCTGTCTTGGCGAGGCGCTCTACGATCATCAAGAGGAATTGCCGCTGTATCGCGGGCAAAATGAACAGTCGATGGGCTTTGCGGCGGCTGCCTATGCAAAATACCATTTGCGCCGGCGCTTCATGTTCTGCACGGCATCGGCCGGTCCCGGAACGGCCAATCTCTTTACCTCGGCAGCGCTCGCGCATGCCAATCGCCTACCGGTGTTGCTGTTGTGCGGCGATGCTTTTGTTACGCGTCTGCCCGATCCGGTGCTGCAGCAGCTTGAACATTTTGGCGATCCCTCACTTGGCGTGAATGACGGCTTCAGGGCTGTATGCCGCTACTGGGACCGGATCACGCATCCGGCGCAGATCATTCAAAGCCTGCCTGCGGCCATTGCCACAATGCTTGATCCGGCCGATTGCGGACCGGCCTTTATCGGCCTGCCGCAGGATGTGCAGGGCTGGACGTTTGATTACCCGCTGTCGATGTTCGAAAAGCGGGTGCATCGCATTCGCCGTCAAACACCGGATAGGCGCGAAATCGAGGATGCGGCCAAGCTGCTGAAAGGTGCCGAGCGCCCCATGATCATCGCCGGTGGCGGCGTTCAATATTCGGGCGCGACAGGTGAACTGCAGTCTTTTGCCGAAAGGCACAATATCCCTGTTGTGGAGACCATTGCGGGCCGGGCAAATCTTCGCAATGGCGATCCTAACAATATCGGCCCGATCGGCGTAACCGGCTCAAACAGCGCCAACGCGATCGCAGAGCAGGCTGACGTCATTTTGGCTCTCGGCACGCGGCTTCAGGATTTCACTACAGGTTCCTGGACGGCCTTTGCCCAGGACGCCACGATTATCAGCCTGAATGTGGCGCGCCATGATGCGCTCAAACACATGTCCACATCAGTGGTTGGCGATGCCAGGCTGGGTCTTGATCTGCTGGGTGAAGCGCTGGGCAAGCATCAGGCGCCGGAGGGCTGGTTGAAATCGGCGCAGGCCGAACGCGCCAAATGGAACGAATATGTCGCTGAGAATGTGAGTATGACTGCGAAAGACGGTTCCAACCGGCCAAATTCCTATGCGCAGGCTATCGGCGCGATCAATGCGCTTTGCGACAGTAACGACCGCATTGTCGCATCTGCTGGCGGTTTGCCCGCGGAGGTGACGGCGAACTGGCGCACCCTTGAGCCTGGTACAGTGGATGTGGAGTTCGGCTTTTCCTGCATGGGTTACGAGATCGCCGGTGGATGGGGCGCACGCATCGCCCAGGCCGAAAACGAGCCCGAACAGGACACGATTGTCTTCACCGGTGACGGATCCTATCTGCTGATGAATTCCGATATCTATTCATCTGTTCTGACCGGTCGCAAGCTCATTGTCATTGTGCTCGACAATGGCGGCTTTGCGGTCATCAACAAGCTGCAGAACAACACCGGCAATGAAAGCTTCAACAATCTCATTGCCGACACGCCGACAGTGGAGGCACCGTTTGCAGTGGACTTTGTTGCGCATGCGGCAGCGATGGGCGCAATTGCCGAACGGGTGGAAAACCCTGCAGAGCTGGGAGAGGCTTTCAAGCGGGCGAAGGCCAGTGACAAGACCACCGTGATCGTCATGAATGTGGATCCCTATGAGGGGTGGACAGACGAAGGCCACGCCTGGTGGGAAGTCGGTACCCCGCATGTTTCGGCCCATGACAAGGTCAATGCTGCGCACAGGGACGTTGAAAGCGCACGCGCGCGTCAACGAAAGGGTGTTTAGGTTGAAGCGTTTTACCGCAGATTCGGCAAAGCCGGAGGTCATTGTTGACGAACTCCTCAACGGTGATGGAGCCGTGCTGATCAGTGGTCTGTTTTCGGCCGAAGACATTGCCGAAGCGCGTGACATTGTCATGGAAAATTCCAAGGAAGCCGACACGGTGACGCATTTTCAGGGTGCGGCACAGCAGGATGGCTCCATCAATCTGCAGCGGCGGGTGTGGAATCTGCTGGCCAAGGGCGAAGTGTTCTCGCGCATGGCGACGCAGCCGGTTCTGATGAACATTCTGCGCAGGTTTCTCGGCAGCGAATTCATCATGGGGTCCATCGCCGCCAACCGCCTCCTGCCGGGTGGGCCGGGCCAGGAGCCGCATGTGGATTACCCCTATTGGGATTTTCATTCGCCGGAGACTCATCCAATTGGCCTGAACGGATCGTTCCCGATGAATGCGCAGGTGTCCATCATTCTTGATCCCTTTACCGAGGAAAGCGGAGCGACCGCCTTTGTGCCGGGCAGCCAGAAGGAGTTGCGCTATCCGACCGAAGCGGATCGCTTTTATGACAGATGCGAGCGCATGGCCGGCGAACCGGGCGATGTCGCGCTGTTCTATGGCGTCACCTGGCATTGCGCGATGCCCAACAGGTCGCACCATGATCGCAATGCAATCCTGATCCAGTATTTGCCCAAATGGGTAAAGCCGATGGAAGACATGCCAGCGGCGCTGCCACAGGCGTTTATCGATAATGCAAGTGCTGATCTGCGCCAGCTTATCGGCTTGAACTATCCCTATCCGGAAGTCTTGGACGCCGCCAAAGCAGGCAATGCCGAGGGGCGCAAATGAGCAGTCTGTCACAGGTCTTGAAGGGTATCGCCCGCAACAATTTTGTTGTGGTGGGCAGGGTCGGCATGGATCTGTTTCCGGACCCGCCGGGCACTGCGACGCAGGACGCTTCGGTCTTCCATGCGGATATGGGCGGATCGTCGGCCAATATCGCTGCAGGACTTGTGAAGCTCGGCGCAAAGGCGGCGCTTGTGACCTGCGTGTCGGATGATGCCGTGGGGCGGTTTTGCTGCAACAAGCTCGATCACTACGGTATCAACCGCGATCATGTGCGTGCCGTCGGCGGTGAATTCCGCAATTCGCTCGCACTCTACGAGACGCGGGTGGAAAACCATCAATCGGTCATCTATCGCAACGGCGCAGCCGATTTCGAGATGTCCATCGAAGATGTCGAAGCGGTGGATTACAGAGGTTTCGGCGCGCTTGTGACGGCTGGCACGGTCTTTGCCGCAGAACCGTCGCGCAGCGCTGCCTTCCGTGCGTTCGAGCTTGCGCGCGAGGCCGGCATTCCAATCATCTTTGATGTTGATTACCGTCCTTACTCATGGCCATCGGCCGCAGAAGCAGAAGCGGTGCTTTCGCGCGCCGGTGCCTTGTCCGAAGTGATTGTCGCCAATGACGAAGAATTCGGATTCATGGCTGGCGGAATTGACAAGGGCGAAGCCAAGGCACGCGAATTGGCGGCAACCTCTGCAGCCATAGTCGTCTACAAAATGGGCCATCAGGGCGCCATGACATTCGTTGGCGGGGACGAAATGCGCACCGGCGTCTACCAGGTCGAGGCCGTCAAGCCGACGGGCGCTGGCGACAGTTTCATGGCAGGTTTTCTGGCCGCGCTCGCCGACGATATGGATATGAAAACGGCAATCTTGCGCGGTTCGGCTTGCGCGGCGATCGTCGTGGCAAAACCGGGCTGCGCGCCCGCGATGCCCAACCGGGAAGAATTGGAGACGTTTTTGGCAGGCCATCCCGGCCCGAAGGAAACGTAGGAGAAACGATATGCATATTCCACCCTATGACAATCAGAACAAGCCCATCGTGGATGTCGACGACAGTCGCGTGCCGCTGAACTATTTCAATATCGTCAAACTGAAAAAGGGCGAGGCCTTTGCCTATGAGGTGCCGCGCTATGAATCCTGTATCGTGCCGGCAACCGGCATGATCGATGTGAATATCGAGGGTTTCAAGGCAGACGATCTGGGCGGGCGCGGTGTGGATGTGTGGGATGGCGAGCCTGAAGGCGTTTATGTGCCGGCAGGCGCAAAATCTGAATTCGTATGTACGTCCGACGAAGCCGAGATTTTCATCGCAGGGGCGCTCTATGAAAAGCAACTGGAAGCCTTTGCAGTGCGCAAGGATGAGCTTGATCTTGTGCAGTACGGGTCCGATGAGACCAAGACCCATCGTAAAATCAAACATGTTCTGGGCCAGAAACAGAAAGACAAGGTCGGCCGTTTGCTTGTCAGCGAGCTTTACACGGTGGGGCAGGGAGGCTGGTCGGGTTTTCCCTCGCACAAGCACGACACGGACCGTCTGCCGAATGAAACGCGCCATGACGAGACTTACAATTTCCGCTTCCGTCCAGATCATGGTTCCGGCGTACAGATGCTTCAGCGCATCGACAATGAGCCAGGCGACGCCTACCACATCGTCAATGGTTCAACGGTGTGCATTGACAAGGGATACCACCCCTGCTGCGTTTTGCCGGGCTATGAGATGTACTATTTTACAATACTCGGTGGCCTTTCGCAGCGCAGTCTGGTGCAGTATTTCCAGCCCACGCACGCCGATCAATTGCACACAATCCCTGGCATTCTGGACATGGTGGCAAAGTTCAAATGAGCCTCGTTACTTTGGCTGATGTTTTGCAGCCCGCCCTCAAAGGCAACTATGCGGTCGCTGGTCTTGTTACTTTGGGCTGGGAAGATATGCGCGCCTATGTGGCCGCTGCGGAAGCGGAAAATGCGGCCGTCATTCTGCAAGCAGGACCGGGATGCCGGGCCCATACGCCACTGCCTGTACTGGGCAAGATGTTTCGCTATCTGGCGGAAAATGCATCGGTGCCGGTGGTCGCCCATCTGGATCACGGCTACACAGTCGAGGAATGCAGGCAAGCGCTGGACAGTGGCTTCACATCCTTGATGTATGACGGCTCGCGCAAGCCGCTCGAGCAGAACATCGAAGAGACCGCGGCAATCGTTGAAATGGCGCACAAGGCCGGCATTTCCTGCGAAGGCGAGATCGGTTTCGTGGGCTACGCGGATGGTGAAAATTCGGCAGGAACCGATCCCGCAGAAGCGGTGAAATTCGCGGAACAAACGCAAGTTGATGCAATGGCGATATCGGTTGGCAATGTGCATTTGCAGCAGGACAGGCAGGGCGGACTGGACGAGGCCCGTATCCGTGCCATAGAGAGTTTGACGACTGTGCCGTTGGTCATTCATGGTGGCTCGGGGGTTCCGGTGGCGCAACGCACGTCGCTGGCGCGGACATCCAGTATTTGCAAATTCAACATTGGCACCGAACTACGCATGGCGTTTGGCGCCGCTTTGCGCGAGGCGGTAAATAGCGATTTAGATCGTTTTGACCGCGTGTCGATTTTGAAAGATACCCATGACCCGGTTGTGGCGGCAACGCGGCGGGTGATTGCGGCGCTTGGCGCCAAAGCCTGAGGAGTCTTCATGTTGAACATCGGCATTATCGGATGCGGCCGTATTGGCGCTGTGCACGGTCATTCGGTCAAGGCGCTTGCCAATGCGCAAACGGTTGCGGTAAGCGATCCATTCGCGGAAAGCGCGAAACGGCTGGCTGAAACATTGCGCGCTGAGGTCCGCTCAAGCGATGAGATCATCGCTGCGCGCGATATTGATGCGGTGATCATCGCGACACCGACCACCACACATTACGATTTGATCCATGCTGCAGCGCGGGCGGGCAAAGCGATATTCTGCGAAAAGCCGATTGATATGTCGGCGGACCGTATTCGTGATTGCATGCAGGTCATTTCGCAGACCGGCGTCCCCTTCATGACCGGATTCAATCGCCGGTTTGACGGCAATTTTTCAAATGTTCAGGCGCGCATCGCCTCCGGTGAAATTGGTGATGTCGAGTTGGTGACAATTCTCTCGCGTGACCCTGCGCCACCGCCCATCGACTATATCAAGACCTCCGGCGGCATCTTCCGCGATATGATGATCCATGATTTTGACATGGCCCGTTTTCTGCTCGGTGAGGAAGTCGCTTCGGTTTACGCGGTCGGCTCCGCGCTGGTCGATCCGGCTATCGGCGAGGCGGGGGATGTTGATACCGCTGCGGTGACATTGAAAACCGTTTCGGGACGCCTATGCCAGATATCGAATTCGCGCCGCGCATCCTATGGTTATGATCAGCGTCTGGAAGTGCATGGTTCGAAGGGCATGTTGCGAGCCGACAACCAGTTGGAAAACAGCGTGGAGATCGCGACAGGCGGCGGCTTCGCGCGTGCGCCTGCGCAGCACTTTTTCCTCGAGCGCTATCATGGGGCCTATGTTGCCGAGTTGAAATATTTTGCCGACTGTCTGGAGGCGGGAGACAGGCCGGCGCCAACGGTTGAAGACGGGCTGCGCGCCCAGCTTATGGCTGACGCGGCGGCTTTGTCACTGGAAACAGGCAATGTCGTAGCACTGGCGCCGTGACCGTGTCCTGACGGATCCGTATTTCAACCCTGCCGGATCGCCGCGCGGGCCGGCGCCTTGTTCCAATGCGAAATCGCCGCCCTTTGATCGAACGGCGGATTGGATGGAGGTCACACACTTGCGCAGCGCTGAGAATTGGCCACAGAAATGAATTTGGCTTTGGATGATGAAGGCGTCGGTGATCATCGGATCACGGGTTTCCTTCCCTGCGCCATTGCAAGCAGGTTTTGATCGATCAGTTTTCGCTCATCATCGCTCACCAGGTTCGCACCGAAGAGCTTCATGCTGTGCAGCCCCTCAATCACGAAAAACACTGTCAGGACATTCGCCAGGTCAGGCGTGTGGGCTTTCAGCCTGTCGAGCAACCTGCGCCTGAATTCGTTGAGCGGATTGAGGAAGTCGGGGTCCTCTGCCATGGCGGAAAATATCCATGCGGCCGGGGGATGGGTTTCGTCGCAGGCTATCAACGACAGCCTGACATAGGCGCTCATCAGGTCTTCACCCTTGCCCTTGGCAGGATTGGTGGCAGCGTCCAGCGCCGCCTCGAAATCCTTGAGATATGCCTCGACCAGTCCCTGCATCAATTTTGCCTTGCTGGGAAAGTGATAGAGCAGTCCGCCCTTTGATATGCCAGCGCGTTTGGCAACCGCTTCCAGTGACAGGCTTCCAGGTCCGCTGTCGTGCGCCAGTTCAACGGCGGCAGCGAGTATCTTGTGTTTGGAACTGGGCCGTTTTTTGGCCATAGCTTACCTCCCGGGGTGTCTTGCTGTTTCCGAGTGGTATCGGTGGCAATGCCCTGTTGCCACCATCATAATTCCAATTGACAATACCGTCCAGACGGTACAGTAAAGAATTGAAATATTAAATCGTCATTCCTGTCAGGGGATGGCTGTGCAATCTTAACCGTGCAACAGGCCTTCGTTTTATTGAATCGATTGCCTGCTGCATGTATTTGGTGTTCAAATTGCCTCTCGGAAGGCTATTTCGTATTTTCCGAGAACGCACTTCATACACTTCACAGGGGCTTTCCGTGATCAAGCGCTTTATTATCGCCTTCGTTCTGCTTGTACTGGTTTGTGGCGGCATTGTCGGTTTCAATCTTTTTCGTGACCAGGCAATCGAGCAATTCTTTGCCAACCGCAAGGCGCCTGCCTCGACGGTTTCCACCATGGTTGTGGAGCCAATCACTTGGACACCGGGAATTGATGCACTGGGGACCGTCGGCGCGGCGCAGGGCGTTGATCTGACCGTGGAAACATCTGGCATCGTCAAGGAAATCCTGTTTTCTGCCAATGAGCGCGTCAGCCAGGACAAGGTTCTGGTGCAGCTTGATGACGGGGTGCAAAAAGCTGATCTTGCAGCAGCCACCACACAGGCGGCGCTTGACCAGCAGACATTGGATCGTGCGCGGGAATTGAAGGCGCGTGGTGTTGGAACCGAGGTTAGTGTCGATACGGCGCAAGCAGCTGCTTCAGCCTCGAAGTCTCTGGCGGTGAAGTATCAGGCTGTGCTGGATCAAAAGCAGGTGCGCGCGCCGTTTTCGGGTACCATGGGTATCCCGCGGATCGATACGGGCCAATATATATCACCGGGCAAGGTCATTGCGACGCTGCAGGATCTTGAGACCATGCGGATCGATTTCACGGTTCCGGAACAAAGGTTTGATGATCTGAAAATTGGCCAAAGGGTTGTCCTGGGCTTGACCACGGACACCATGCCGTTTTTCGGGCTGATCACCGGTATTGATCCGAAGGTCGACTCTGTCAGCCGGCTGGTCTCTGTGCGGGCGGAAATCAACAACGCCGAGGGGCATCTCAATCCAGGCCAATTCCTGCAGGTACGGGTTGAACTGCCAACGGAAGAAGGGGTGCTGTCGGTGCCGCAAACGGCTTTGGTCAGCAGCCTCTATGGCGATTTCATCTATGTCGTGCGCAAAGCCGAGAGCGCTGCACCTGCAGCGGATGAAAACGCGGCTGCACCTGCGGAGCCGGACGCCGATGTTGCTGAAAAGTCTGAGGCAGAAGCGCTGATTGCGCGCCAGATTTTTGTCACGGCGGGACGTCGGGCAGACGGCATGGTGGAGATCAGTAAAGGCCTGTCGGCAGGTGATCAGGTTGTTACAGCCGGTCAGAACCGCCTGTATAATGGTGCTTCCGTGGTCATCGACAATTCGGTTGTTCCCGATGTCGGCAATACGTCCGAGGCGGTTGCACAATGAGTTTTTCAGACATTTTCATTCGCCGACCCGTCCTTTCGACGGTGGTTGGTCTGCTGATCCTGCTGCTCGGTTTCCAGGGCATTTTCAATCTCTCGGTGCGTCAATATCCGGAGGTCGACGAGACTGTCATCACGATCACGACGGTCTATCCCGGCGCCAGTCCGGACCTCATTCAGGGCTTCATCACCACGCCGATTGCTGCGGCTGTCGCCACCACCGAGAATATTGACTATGTGACCTCACAAAGCCGTCCCTCGACCAGTGTCGTCACGGTTCAGATGAAGCTTGGCTCGAACCCGGATGTGGCGCTCACCGAGGTGATGTCCAAGGTCCAGCAGGTCAGGGGTGAATTGCCCAGCGAAGCCAAGGACCCGACGATCGTCAAGGGAACGGGACGCCAGTTCGCGATCATGTATCTGGCGATGCAGAACCCGAACATGACGTCGGAGCAATTGACGGAATACATCAAGCGGGTCATCCGTCCGCGCGTTTCAACGATCCAGGGCGTGGCGGAGATCCAGATATTGGGTGCTGCCAACTATTCCATGCGGGTCTGGATCGATCCGATCAAACTGGCAGCGCGCGGCATTACTGCGGCCGAAACCCTTGCCGCCATCAATGCGTCGAATTTTCTTTCCGCACCGGGCAAGACTGAAAATCAATTTGTTGCCTATTCCATCACCCTGCGCTCGACCCTGCAAACGGCTGAAGCTTTTTCGCAATTGCCTTTGAAATCTGAGAACGGCAATGTGATACGGCTGCGCGATGTCGCCACGGTGGAACTGGGCGCCGAGAGCAATGATACCATTGTCAGTTTCAATGGCGATCCCGGCACCTTCATCGGCATATTCCAGACACCGGCGGCCAATCCGCTTGACACGGCAGCAGCTGTGGCAGCCGAATTGCCGGCCATTCAGGCGAGCCTGCCTGATGGCATGAAAATCACACTTGTCTATGATGCCACAGAAACCATCAGCGCTTCGATCGAAGAGGTTTTCAAGACCATAGCAGAGGCGGTTGCCATCGTCATCGTCGTCATCTTGCTCTTCCTGGGGTCATTCCGGTCGGTGCTGATGCCGGTTGTGACCATACCGCTGTCATTGATCGGCGTGTGTTTCATGCTGTTGATGATGGGTTATTCAATCAACCTTCTGTCCTTGCTTGCCATGGTGCTGGCGATTGGACTTGTGGTGGATGACGCCATTGTCGTGGTCGAGAATATCCACCGACATATCCAGGAGGGTATGAAGCCGATGGAGGCCTCCTTCGCCGGCATGAAGGAAATATCATCGGCTGTTGTAGCCATGACGATCACCCTGGCTGCGGTTTTTGCACCATTGGCCTTCACCGGTGGTCTGACGGGATCTCTGTTTCGGGAGTTTGCTCTGACTCTTGCCGGCGCTGTGGTCATCTCGGGTTTTGTTGCACTGACCATCACTCCCATGATGAGTGCGCGGCTGCTCAAAGCTGGCGAACCAAGCCGCTTTGCCGCTTTCGTCGACCGCACGTTCGACCGGTTCGCCAATCTTTATGAGCGAATGGTTTCCGGATCGCTGAAGTATCGCCCGGTTACGCTGATGATCGTGATTGCGCTGGTTGGGGTGACCGCTTTCATGTTTACCAAGACGTCGGGAGAACTGGCGCCTGAGGAAGATTCCGGAGCATTGTTCTCGCTGGTCACCGCGCCGCGTTACGCAACCAGCGAATATACGGCGCTTTATACCAAACAAATGCGCGAATTGACCGAGGACATTCCCGAACTGGAGGCCGACTTCCAGATCGTTGGTTTCGGCGGAGGCACCAATTCGGCCATCGCACTTTGGGCATTCAAGGACTGGGGTGAGCGGGACCGTTCGCAGAAGGAATTGCAAGCCGATATTCAGGGCCGCATTTCCAAGGTTGCCGGTGTTCAGGCCTTCGTTTTCGCACCTCCGTCCCTTCCGGGTGCCGGTGGCGGACTGCCGATATCACTGGTCATTCAGGCGACCGGCGACCCGAGTCAGGTCTATGAGGTGGCAGAGCAGATTCGGCAACAGGCGCAGGCCTCCGGTCGGTTCATCATTGTGCAGAATTCGCTGGCCTATGATGCACCGCAGGTGACAATCACCATTGACCGGGACCGGGCAGCTGCGCTCAGCCTGCCGATCCGCGACATCGGCACCACGCTGGGGCTTATGGTCGGCGGTGGATCGATCGCTCAGTTCGACAGGGATTCCAACAGTTACGACATTATCATGCAGGTGCCGCAGCGCTATCGTAATAATCCGGAGAGGCTGGGGGAATTCTTTGTTCGCAGCATCAGCGGGGAGATGGTGCCGCTTTCTGCTGTCGTGACCATTTCGACTAATGCCTCACCTGCTGCAATCGAGCAGTTCAATCAGCTCAATTCGGCGACGATTTCCGCCTTGCCGCTGCCCGGAGTGACAACCGGAGATGGCCTCAAGACGATTGAAGATATTGCCCGTCCCTTGTTGCCGGCTGGCTTCTTTATCGAATATTCGGGCCAGTCGAGGCTGGAGAAAACACAAGGCAATACGATCGTGATCGCCTTTGCGCTTGCACTGGTGATCATCTATCTGGTGCTGGCAGCCCAGTTCGAAAGCTTTCGTGATCCGCTTATCATCATGATGTCGGTGCCATTGTCGATCTTTGGTGCGATCATCCCGCTCAATCTCGGGCTTGGTACGCTCAATATCTATACGCAGGTCGGGTTGATCACACTGATCGGGCTGATTACCAAACATGGTATTTTGCTGGTGGAATTCGCAAATCAATTGCGCGAGGAGCAGGGGCTGTCACGGCGTGAAGCGATCATTGCATCGGCCAAGGTGCGTTTGCGTCCCATCCTGATGACCACAGCGGCCATGGCGCTGGGTGTCGTGCCGTTGATCACGGCAGAGGGCGCGGGCGCTGCAGCGCGCTATTCGATGGGCCTTGTGATCTTCACCGGTATTCTGGTCGGCACCATGTTCACCCTCTTTGTGGTGCCCATGTTCTACACATTCATATCGCGCAAGCACCTGGTGTCCCACGAAGGCGATGAACAGGTCGCCGATGGCGTGGTCCGGCAGGAGTGACATGAAAGCAGGCTGGTTGGAGAATGCAGGTCATAAAACCCGAAAGGGCTCACGTCCTGTAAAGTGCTGAGTGAACGAGACGCTGCGACCAGTGGGCACAGTGCCGGGCGTATTAAACATGCGGAGATTCATATATAAGGGAATGGGATTCGGTTTTTGGAGACTGTGATGTCGGCACGCACGGGATTTTCGGTGACGCAGATTCGTCTGCATTGGATCATAGCGGCGTTGATCGTTATCCAGTTTGTCTTCCATGAGTGGATGGTCGAAGCCTGGGACATTATCGAAAAGGGCGGCACTGTCGCCTTTAGCCCCCTTGTTGCATCGCATGTGTTTGGCGGTATCGCGGTCCTGCTTCTTGTCGTTTGGCGTCTTGTCCTGCGTTTCAGGCGGGGCGTACCGCTGCCACCGGAGAATGAACCTGCATTATTGCAGCTGATGGCCCATATCGTTCACTGGTCGCTTTATGCGCTGATGATCCTGATGCCGCTCTCGGGCATGGCAGCCTGGTTCCTTGGTGTCGAGGCGGCGGCCGAGGCGCATGAAATCATGCGGATATTCATGCTTGTGCTGGTGGCGATCCATATTCTGGCTTCGCTGTTTCACCATTTTATTCTGAAAAGCGGCGTCCTTCTTCGCATGAAAAACCCAGCTGAATGAATGCGACCCGTTTCTTCAGCGGGTACCCGGCGCATGGTCTTGAGTGACCCTGCGCGCCTCTTCGCCGATCATGTCGCGCAGCCATCTGTGGGTGGGCGACAGATTGGTGCGTATCGTCCAGTACTGATAAACAGGCAGGTTACCGGTAAACGGGCTCTCCAGTATGACGATATTGTCGCCCAGGGTGTTGGCGAGTAGCAGCGGTATCGTGGCCACAAGATCAGTGCCTTCGATCAGCCTTCCCACTTCGCTTGTGCTTGGCAGGTCAATAATCACATCGGTGCTGATGCCTTCGGCCTCGGCTGCCTGTCGGTGTCCCGGTGACCATCCTCCCTGATAGGAAATCAGCACATGCTGCGCCGCCCCATAGTCTGCAGGGCTCATTGTTTTTCCACATAGTGGATGGTCCGCATGGACAACACAGACATACCGGTCTTCCAGCAGCAGGCGCCGGAACAGGCGTTCACTGCCCTGCAGGACCGGTGAAAGCAGCAGGTCACACGCACCACGGTGCAATTGCCGGTGACCGTCCACACCTGACTGCATGATCTTCAGCCGGATGCCCGGCGCGTCTTTGCGCAGGCGACGCAATATGGATGGCAGGACCACGGCGCGCTCGTAGTGATTGCATGACAGGGTGATGTCGGTGCGGGCCTGGCTTGCGTCAAACGCCGTCGGTTCGACCATGGCGGCGATCTGATCGAGGATCATCTCGACACGGGCGACAAGTTCGGTGCACCGCAAAGTGGGTGAGACACCACGCCCCTGCCGCACGAATAGCGGATCATTGAACGCTGTGCGCAGGCGATCGATGGCATAGGAGACGGTTGACTGGTTCTGTCCCAGTTGTTCTGCCGCCCGGGAAAAGGAACCAAGGTCATGGACCAGTTTGAGCGTTTTCAGGGTGCGTATATCAAGACTGGTTATATCGAATTCATGCATATTACCTATTGAGTTCATCTGATTGATAAATGCAAGCAGTGAACAGTAATCTCCCATTTTATAGACGGGAGTAACAAAGATGCCTGCTGAAGCACAAGAAATGACGGCGGAGACCGTTGACTTTGAAAAAATGTGGCACGACCCCTATCCGCTGTTCACACACTTGCGCGCCAACAATCCTGTCGCATGGGTGCCGCAGGCCAATCATTTCATGGTGACACGCTTTGATGACATCGTCCACGTCGAGCGCAACCAGGACATCTTCCGGTCTCTGGAGCCGCGCTCGCTTGTTCATAAAGTGATGGGGCACAGTTTCATGCGCAAGGATGGCGATGCGCAGCTTGCAGAGCGGAAGATTGTATTCCCGAGTTTCAGCCCCGCTGCTGCAAAGAAAATCTGGGCGGAGAAGTTCAGATTGATTGCCACGGATCTGCTTGACCAGATTGAAGGCAAAGGCAAAGCCGACCTGTTCGTCGACTATGCGACACCGATGGCGGCGCGCTGCCTATGCGAGGTGACCGGGCTGACAAATGTCGATTGGCGGGACATTGCACGCTGGTCACAGGCCATGATGGATGCTGTTCAGAACTATGCGGGCGATGCGGAAATCGCCCGTCTTGGACGGGAAGCCAGCGATGGCATTGATGCCGCCATTGACGAGATGATCGGGGCCAGACGTGCGGATGAAGACAAGAGCCTGCTGGCGATGATGGACGCCGGCGGCATGCCGCTGGACTCTGTTCGCGCCAATCTGAAGGTCATTATCGGCGGTGGTCAGAATGAGCCGCGTGATGCCAATGCGGGCCTGATCTGGGGCTTGCTGTCCAATCCTGATCAGCTTGCCGCAGTTCGCGCGGATGATGCATTGTGGATGCGCGGTTTTGAAGAATATGTGCGCTGGATTTCTCCTATCGGCATGTATCCGCGCACCGTTGACAAGCCTACAGAACTCGGCGGCGTCATGCTTCAACCGGATGACCGCCTTTTCCTGCTTGTTGGCTCGGCCAACCGGGACGAAGCCAAATTCGAGCAGGCCGACATATTTGATCTTCATCGCGAAAAGAAGCAACATCTGGCATTTGGTTCGGGGCCGCATTTTTGCGCGGGGGCATGGGTGGCACGGATGCAGGTTGCCAATATTGCCGTTCCCATGCTGTTCGCGCGGCTCAAGGGACTGACGCTTGATGAGGATGATCCGGTGCGTTGCGGCGGCTGGGCCTTTCGTGGCGTGCTCAATCTGCCCGTACACTGGGAGCATTAGAACGCCGAGACATCGTCTTTTCAGAGACCTGCCACCGGGAAGAAGCCGAATGCCAAAGATTTCATTCATCACGCATAGCGGCGAAACTCGGGCTGTTGATGTGACCCTGGGCACCAGTGTCATGCAAGCGGCCGTCGACAATGATGTGCTTGGCATGGTGGGGTTCTGCCATGTGTGCAACCTGACATGGTTTGGTTGATGCACAAGCTTTTCCGGCTTTGCCGCCGATTGATGAAAATGAGGGCGCGATGCTGGACGCTACAGCCAGCGAACGCACGGCGCAAAGCCGACTCGGTTGCCAATTGATCATCACAGAGGATCTGGAAGGGCTGATCGTTCAACTGCCTGATAAACAGATAGGAGGTTTATACCCCCTACCAATGCATCTGCGTGAACCGAAGCGGAGCGTTTTTACATAACATGTTCATTATTGCCCGTTTTGTGTGTCAAAGGCGACGCATGCGAGTTGCAGTTGTTCCGCTTTCTGTGCCATCCTGTAAGGATTAAGAACAGATCTGGAACGAGACAGCTCCATGGACACGCCTGCTGGCAATGGGAAAATGAAAGTGCGCCTGCGCAGTTTTTCCAATTCACTGCCGATGTCTCTGCTCAAGGCGCGTGAATCGGTAATGCAGCGTTTTCGCTCATCGCTTCGCCTTTTCAACATCACCGAACAGCAATGGCGTGTTTTGCGCGCTTTGAGTTCAGTGGAAAGTATTGAAGTGACCGTATTGGCGAAGGCCACGTTTCTGCTGGCTCCATCCCTGTCGCGTATCCTGAAGGATCTGGAGGAACGTCATCTGGTGATCAAGACACCGGTGCCCAGTGATCTGCGTCGTTCGCTGGTATCGGTAACGCCTGATGGACTTAAACTGATTGATGCGGTCGCGCCGCATTCGGAGAGGATCTACTCCGAAATTACCCAGGCCTTTGGCGAAGAGAAAATGAAGCTGCTGCAGGATTTGCTCAAGGAACTGGAAACGGACATCAACAATCTCCCGGCCATCGTCCACGACGCTGCGGATCGGCAGATGCCTGAATTCAGCCAGACGACTGCCGGCTTGCCGCGTGGCAGGCCTCGCAAGTCTTAAACGGGCTTTTCAAATCGGTGATTTCTGCGTCTTGAGCGATTAACTCTGGTCCGCCTTGGCTGCAGTGCGGCCTATATGGATGACATAGAGCGCGGTGAAGATACTGATTGCAGAGACGGTAAACATCACAAACAGCAGGGTTGACGATGCGCCTGTCGCAGCCACCAGGGAAGCGGCTGCCGCTGAAATCAAGGCGCCGCCGCCCATTTGTATGCAGCCCCCAAGTCCGGAGGCGGTGCCTGCGAGATTGGGACGGACGCTGACGATGCCGGCAACGACGCTGGGAAGGGTAATGCCGTTTCCGAGGCCAACGAAAACCATCGGCCCGAAAATACTCAGCGGATGCTGAAATCCAAGCTCGAACAGGATAATGGCCAGCAGCACACCCAGTGTCGCGATGACGGCACCGGCCAGTGACATCGTATTTATACCCATTTTGGTCGCGAAACGACCGGAGGTGAAATTGCCGAGAATATAGCCGAAGGTGACAATGATGAAATAAAGCCCGAATTGGGTCGGGGTCAGATGATAGACGTCATAGGCAACAAAAGGCGCCCCCGCGAGCAAGGCATAAAAGGTCCCGACGCTGAAGGCTGCAGTTGCCGAGTATCCCCAGAAACGGCGGGAACGAAACAGCGTTGGATAATGTGCGATTTGCTCGCGGAAACTGCTGTATCCCTGTGTGTTGGTCTCCTTGAGTGTCAGAAACACTGCAATCGTAATGAGACTTCCCAAGGCAAACATTGCTATGAAATTGGATTGCCAGCCAAAATGCTCATCGAGGAAGCCGCCCATGGTTGGCGCAATCATCGGCCCCAGCGCCATGCCCATTGTCAGATAACCAATCTGGCTTGCGGCCTGATCGGGTTCATAAAGATCACGAATGATCGCCCGGCTCACAACCATTCCGGTCACGGCAGTTGATTGAATAATTCGACCCAGGATCAAAATTTCGATATTTGGTGCAAACAGACAAAGCAGGGTTCCAGCAAGAAATATGACCATGGCAACCAGCATGACACTTCTGCGCCCATAACGGTCCGACAGTGGTCCAACAATCAGCTGAACCACAGAAGACGTAGCCAGGTAGATCTGGACAAGCAGTTGAATGACCGCGCTGTTGGTTGAGAAATGGGCTGCCATTGCGGGCAGGGATGGCAGCAAAAGTGTCATTGACACGGATCCCAACGCAGTGGCGCCGATCAGTGTCATGATGTGTGGTTTGCGTGGAAGGTTCATGGAGGGCAGCTTTGACCGGTTGATTCATTATTGACGTGAGATGGCTTGTCTTCTCGGCAAGTCCGTCTCCTGATGCCTCACGGATGCGTCCCTTGAGTCTTTCTGTACCGAAGCACATCGCATGGGTATAAGTACCCTTAGACTGGCTTGAGCCTTGTGGGAACCCACACTGTGACCAGGTGCTGTTATCAACAGTTGCGATTGGCTTGACGCGGGTTGCACCGCTCAGGCAATACAGGCAAGCAGTGTGTTCCGGTGCAATCAAAACCTGGGGTCTTGCGGAAAACACAACGGATTGGGTCTGAAAGAAACATGAAAAAAGCGAAAACGGCAATTGCCGCATTGGAGGCTTGTGCGGAGACTATCCGCCTGCCACACGCCGATGGCCAGACCGTATGGCGAGTCTGGGGCGAGGGGCCTTCGCTGGTCCTGCTGCATGGCGGCTCTGGCTCGTGGCTGCACTGGGTCCGAAATATCGCGGTATTGGCGCAGCACTTCCGTGTCTTTGTTCCGGATATGCCGGGATTTGGAGATTCAGACAGTCTGGCCAGCAACTCGGTGACGCTGCTTGCCCGGTCGATCGCTGATGATCTGGAACGACTGCCGATTGACCCGCATTATTGCATCGCGGGTTTTTCCTTCGGTACCTGGATTGGCGGCCTTCTGCTTGCCCATCATCAGGAACGGATCGATCGTCTGGTTTTGGTCGGAGCTGCCGGCCTTGGCAGGACATTGCCACTGAGTGCAGGATTGCGCAGTTGGCGCAGGTTGCCCGAGGCATCAGCACGCCGCCAGGCGCACCGGCAAAATCTCGAGCACATCATGCTGGCCGATCCCGACAGTGTGGATGCGCTGGCGATTGAAGTGCAAAGCCGCAGCGCTGAAGCCTGCCGCTTTCGCCACCGTGCTGTCAGTGAAAAGATGATGCTGAAGGATTGTGTCGAACGCTGGCCGGTGAAATTGACAGCCCTGTGGGGCACGCGTGACGCTTTTATCGGTGGTCATTTCGATGAGCGCCGCAAGGCTATGCTGGCCGTTGATCCTGGCGCCGGATTCCACCTCATCGAGGGTGCCGGCCATTGGGTTCAATTCGAGGCGTCGGATGCCACCAATCGTCTTTTGCTGGCTGCCTGCTCTGGCGCTGCAATGGACACCCGGGAAAAATCTGTCGTAAGTCTGGAAGAATGACACTTTGACCGATTGAAAATTCACAGAAAGGCCGTTCCCATGACAACAGTACCATTCACTCTTGTGGGCATTGACCATGTGGTCTTCCTCGTCGATGACATGAAATCAGCGTTGCATTTCTACAATGATGTACTGGGGTGCAGTGCCGGCTATTCCTACCCGACCCTGGGCATGGAGCAGGTCTGGTGCGGCTCTGCGCTGATTGTCTTGTGGGATACGACCCATCCCGGCGCGAAGGATGCTGTTCCTCCTGTCTCCGGCGGACGCAATGTCGATCATGTCTGCATCGCCACAAGCCCATTCGACCATGATGCATTGCGTGCCCATCTGAAGGCCAATGACATCGAGATCGAGCGTGAGGCGCTTCACGGCGGTGCACGCGGGATGGGCGATTCCTTCTATATCCGTGATCCCTTCGGGAACAAGATCGAGATCAAGGGACCGGCGGTCTACCCGGACGGCACAGACTGGTAGGCAGCCGCCAAATGCATCAAGGGAAGGTTTTCAACAATGGCTGCCTTGAGCGGTCGATGCCTTGGGGACGCTTGGAACCGGTTCATTGATCAGACCAGAGGTCTCGCATGCTGTTCCAGATTTTTTCCCCGACCATACAATCATAATCGGCCTGCATTGCCGTTTTCATCACCAGGTCGCGCGCTCTAACAGTTTTCTGGTGGGCAGCTTTTTGGTGCGCCGCTTTCTGGGGGGCCTGTTCCCGACCGGCCAGTTCCAGCACCAGCTTTTGCCGGACTGCCGCTGGAAATTGTGCCCATTCAAGGACCGGTATGACAAAGGACCCGGGACCACCGATAACGCAATGGCGATAGTAGACGTCGAGGTCTTCGAGATGCCACTGGCTTCCCATGCCCTCACGGGTCATCAACGGCAGGCCATTGATGACAATGCCTCTGGCAAGCGTATCGGCCCGGGCGGCCAGCACTGGCCTGCCATTGTTGTTGGGGCCATCACCGGAAATGTCGATAACCTGGCGGTTTGAAATATAAGTGTTGTCTTCAAAAAGCCGTGAGCTGAAATCCATTGCACCCGAAATCGATGTTCTGCGCATCGAATTTTCAAATTGTGCGGTGAGCCGGGCGGCAAATGCCTCCGCCTCGCTGCGGTTGCTGATCAGCGTCCAGTCGATGATGATATTCTGGGAGACCGTGCCGGCCCACTCCACATAGGTGATGGCTATTTGGCCTAGCAGACCCTGGCGAATGGCATTGATGACCGGATCGCTGACAATGGCTTCAGCATATCCACGCCGCTGAATTTCCAGCTCGTTCGGCGTCATGGAGCGCGAGACGTCCACGGCAAGAACGAGTTCCACATCGACCTCGACTTCACTGGCCTGCGCATGGGGCAGCGCGCAGGTGAGTGTGGTCAATAGGACAAGCAGAAAGACAATGCGGTTCATCAGGCATCCTCCAGTTCTCATCATCCGCTATCATAGCGCATGCCCGAAGCAAGACCAATGCCGCCTCACTCAACGTCCGCGAATGCGCGGATCAAGTGCGTCGCGAAGGCCGTCGCCGATATAATTCACACTGAGCACGGTCAGGGAGATGGCCAGTCCCGGCCAGATCACCCGCTCGGGGTATTGTTGCAGATAGTCTGTTGAATCAAACAGCAATCGTCCCCAGGTGGGAAAGTCCGAGGGGAAACCCAGGCCAAGGAAGGAGAGCACGGATTCGGTGATGATCGCATTGGCAATGCCCAGCGTTGCCGACACCAGGATGGGTGAGAGAATATTGGGCAGGATGTGCCGGGTAATCATGCGCCGGGACGGCGTGCCGACCGACCGCGACGCCAGGACAAATTCCTGTTCCTTCAAAGCCAGCACATCGCCCCTGACGATCCGCGCAGCCTGCATCCAGGATGTGATGCCGATGACAAAGACGATCAGGATGAAGATGCCCGTTTCTGGACCAAAGGCGGTGCGCAGCGTGTCACGGAACAGCATGATGATGACGAGCAGCAGAGGCAGCAGCGGCAAGGCAAGGAAAAGATCTGTCAGGCGCATCAGCAAGCCGTCGATCCATGAGAAAAACCCGGCGACAACACCGATGAGCGTGCCGAGGAACAACGAGAGCACCATCGCCACAATCCCGACGGAAAGCGACACGCGTCCACCGACCAGCAATCGGGCCAAAGTATCGCGCCCCAGTTGATCCGTGCCCAGGGGGTGCAGCAGGCTTGGCCCCTGGTTGCGCGCGCGGATGTCGATGAATTGCGCATCAAGGCCCCACAAATAGGGGCCGAAAGCGACAGCCAGAATGATGAATATGAAAAAGCCCAGCCCCAGGACTGCGCCCCGATGGGTCTTGAACTGATCCCAGATGTCGCGGCCGGGGGAACTTGGGTCCTGATCGCCCTGCAGTGAATGAAGCGTGGTCTCAGTCATATCTGATCCTTGGATCCAGGATGCCATAGAGGACGTCTGCAATGAGATTGAAAAAGACGATCAGAAAGGCAAAGATGAAGGTCAGTGTCTGCACCGTTGGAACATCGCCTGCCTGAATGGCAATGATCAGCAATTGGCCAAGCCCGTTCACCTTGAAAACCTGCTCGGTAATGATGGCCCCGCCAAAGACCTGTGGCACACCAAGCGCGATGACCGTGACGACTGGAATGAGCGAGTTGCGCAGCACGTGTACCAGGATGACGCTGCGTTCGCGAATGCCCTTGGCTCGGGCTGTGCGCACATAATCCTGATTGAGATTGTCGAGCATGGAGGCGCGCATGAACCGGCTGATCTGTGCGGCATTGTAAAGCGCCAGAACAGAGACCGGCATGATCATTTGTTTGACCTGCTGGACAAAGCTGCTCCAGTCATTGACGACCAGTGTTGTGTCGTAAATCGATGGAAACCAGCCCAGCCAGACCGAAAAGATCACAATGACCAAAACCCCGGTAAAAAACGTCGGGACAGAATAGCCGACCATGGAGACGAAGGTGCCCACCTGATCAAACCAGCTATATTGTTTGTAGGCCGAAACAATGCCGATGGGCACGGCGATCAGAATGCCGACGACATAGGACATGCCGACAACCCAGAGGGTCTGCGGAATACGTTGAACGATCGTGTCGACGACGGGCGAGCGGGTTTGCCAGCTCAGAACCCGCAACCGGTCACCGCCGAAATCCCATCCCCACCATTGCTCGAGAATATTCAGGGTTTCATTGTAGAAGAACTGCTTGCACCACAGCAGGAAGCGGATGTGGAAAGCTTCCCCGAGCCCCAGTGAAATACGGATTTTTTCCCGGACTTCCGGCGGAATGGTCAAGGGCAGGTTGGCCGTTGGATCGCTTGGCGCAAGATCCAGCAACAGAAAAATCAAAAAACTGATGAGCAGCAATGTCGGGACCGCAAGCAGCAATCTGCGGATGGTATAGTTGAACATTGATCTATGACCTGTGCAGCTCTGGCAGAATAGAGTGCCGCCCCGGAGACCGGGGCGGCATCGATTGCTATTTCACGCGGTACCAGTCAGCGGCATTCCACAGTTCGGAATCCCAGGCATTCATCACCACACCACCCAGGGCATTGGATCTTGCCGATACACGACCGCGATCAACAAGCGGCAGAATGATGTATTCCTGCATCAGCTTGTCATTCATGGCCTTGGCCAGACGGGCGCGTTCCTGAAGGTCGCCTGTTTTTGCCATTTCGGCAACCAGAGCATCATAGTCTTCGCTGCAGTAGCGCGGCATGTTGTTGCCCTGCCACTGTGTTTCAGGGCGCGGTGCCTGTTTGCATTCCCAGTTGGCCATATAGGATTCGGGGTCCGTTCCATCGAAATTGTTTGCATACATTTCAACGTCGGCAAAAAATTTCTGGAATGTATCGGGGCTTCCGGGGTCGCCGCCGAAGAAGACGGAGGCATCGATATTGCGCAGTTCCGTTTCGACGCCGATATCACCCCACCATTGTTTGATCAATGCCTGGAAATCCTGGCGCACTGCATTGGTTGAGGACTGAAACAGCAGCGAAAGGCGCACGCCATCCTTCTGGCGGATACCATCCGCACCGGGAACCCATCCAGCCTCTGTCAAAAGTTTTTTGGCCCCTTCGACATCCTGAACCAGACATCCGTCATTGGCTGTGGATTTGTAAATCTCGGGTGCGGGCAGAACATTGCAGCTTGGCTTTCCGGTGTCCCCGTAACCGATCTCCACCAGCAAATCGCGGTCTATCGCCATTGAAAGCGCCTTGCGCACATTGATGTCCGACAGGAAGGGATGTGGATGTTTTGCAGTGGCGCGTTCGTCGCCAAGGGCAGGATCGGGGTTGGTCATGTTGATCATGATGCGTTCAACCAGCGTGCCGAAGGCGGAAACGGTCTCGCCCTTGCCGCCAGCCTGCATGCCGGCAAGCACTTCCGGTGCAAGCTGCATGTTCCAGGCGTAATCGAACTCTCCGGTCTCCAGGACAGATCGTCCTGCCGCTGCTGCATCGCCGCCACCCTTGAAGGTGACCGTGGCAAAGGCCGGTTTTGCAGGGTCGCGATAATGCGTGTTGGCGGCCAGAGAAATCACGTCGTTGGGGCGAAATTCCGTAACCTTGTAGGCGCCGGTTCCTATGGGGCCAAAATTGGCATCGGTGCATTCGGGTGCCTTGGTGCCCAGGCAATCAGCAAATTGGGCGGCCTGCAGGAGCGGTGCCTGTGCGCCGACAAATGGACCATAGGGAAAGGGCTTGGATACGCCAAAGGTGACTTTCACCGTAAGCGCGTCCAGAGCTTCGACATTTGTCACATCATTGTATTTTTCACTCTGGGCGCAGCCGCCCTCGGGATGAGAGCAATACTTCCAGGTAAAGACGGCGTCATCTGCCGTGACCTTGCTGCCATCTGACCACAGCAAGCCTTCTTTCAATTTCCAGGTGATGGTTTTCAGGTCGGCTGACACGCCACCATTGCCAACAGTGGGAATGTCTTCTGCCAGCCAGGCAACCATATTGCCGCCTTCGTCGTATCGCGCCAGTGGCTCAAGCACCAGCGAGGCAGCTTCCAGCTCCTTGGTGCCGCCTGAAAGATAGGGGTTCATGGTGGACGGCGCCTGCCAATAGATAATCTTCAGTTCGCCGTCCGACCCTCGTTCGGCAAGTGTCGGTGAAGCCATTGCCATAATGGCTGCCGCTCCCAGTAAAAGTGCCTTCATTTTGTTCTCCTTTTCAGTTTGTGCTCAGTTTGTCGGGCTTGTCACCCTGTTGGCCATGGCTTGTTCACGCCACTTTGGTTGCTGATTCCAGCAAATGGCAGGCTGCAAATCTGCCCGGTTCGATCTCAATTGTCTGCGGTTCCAGATGATGGCAAATGTCGATTGCCTTCGGGCAACGGGTGCAGAAATTGCATCCGGCGGGCGGATCAGAAGGTGAGGGGACATCGCCCTTCAGGACGATATGAACGCGGGTATTCTGCCGCGCGGGATTGGGTTCGGGCACGGCTGACAGAAGCGCTTGCGTATAGGGATGCAGCGGGCTGTTGAAGAGCTGGTCGCGCGGTGCCAGTTCCACAATCTTGCCCAGATACATGACCGCCACCCGGTCGGCGATGTGGTGCACCATGGACAGGTCATGGCTGATGAAAAGATAGGTCAGGCCGAATTTCTTTTGCAGGTCTTCCAGGAGGTTGACCACCTGCGCCTGAATGGACACATCGAGCGCTGAAATCGGTTCATCGCAGACGATGAATTTGGGGTTGAGGGCAAGTGCGCGGGCAATGCCGATGCGCTGGCGTTGCCCGCCGGAAAATTCATGCGGGTAGCGGTTGGCAAAGGAACGGTTCAGCCCCACGGCATCCAGCAACTCGTGAATGCGCGCAAGACGTTCGTCACGCGACAGTGACATATGTTCGTCCAGCGGCTCCCCGACAATGTCGGCGACGTTCATTCTGGGATTGAGGCTGCCCTGCGGATCCTGAAAGATCATCTGCATTCTGGGGCGAAACCGGCGCAGGTCTGCCTGGTTGATCTTGCTGGTGTTGGTGCCGTCAATCGTTATGGAGCCTGCCGTGATATCATAAAGACGCAAGGTGGCTCTTCCCACCGTCGACTTGCCGCAACCTGATTCACCGACAAGTCCAAGCGTTTCACCTTCGAAAATTTCCAGGGAAATGTCGTCGACCGCTTTGATATCGCCGACATGCCGGCGAAACAGCCCGGCATGTATGGGAAAGTACATTTTAAGGCCTTCGATGGAGACCAGAGGGGCGGCACTGGTTTCAGACATTGCGCGGCTCTCCCGTCGCGCTGTCCCAGAAACAGGCCACATGGTGCGCCTTGTCAGTGACCAGAAGCGGAGGGTTTTCCTTGCCGCACCGCTCAAAGGCATGGGCGCAGCGGGTACGGAAGGAGCATGCCGATGGCCGCGCGTAGAGAATGGAGGGTTGACCTTCGACCGTTCGCAATCTTTCGGGCCGTTCGGCGCCAATATCCGGCACTGTTTCGATCAGTGCCCGGGTGTAGGGATGCTGCGGATTTTCGAACAATTCGCGCACCGGCGCCTGTTCGACAATCTGCCCGCCATACATGACCATGACCCGGTCAGCGATGCCGGCAACCACACCCAGATCATGGGTAATCCAGATAATGGCCATGCCAAGCTTGCGGCGCAGATCCTTGACCAGTTCCAGAATCTGCGCCTGAATGGTCACGTCCAGAGCTGTGGTCGGCTCGTCGGCAATCAGCACCTTTGGATCGCAGGCCAGGGCCATTGCAATCACCACACGTTGCCGCATGCCACCGGAGAATTGATGGGGGAAATCCGACAGGCGACGCTCGGCGTCCGGCATGCCGACAAGGTCCAGAAGTTCCACGGCGCGTTTTTTTGCTGCGGCCTTTTTCATACCCATATGGGTGCGCAGGGGTTCCATCAGTTGAAAACCGATGGTCAGCACAGGATTGAGCGATGTCATCGGGTCTTGAAAGATGAAACCGATCTTGGCACCGCGAACGGCCCGCAATTGCTGTGCATCTGCCTTGAGAAGATCGATGTTGTCGAATTTGACGTAGCCGCCGGTGACGCGGGCCGGTGGTGTTGGAAGCAGCCCGATCAGCGACATCATCGTGACGGATTTGCCTGAGCCGCTCTCACCGACCACACCGAGCAATTCACCTGGCTCGAGAGAAAAACTGACTGAATTGACAGCGTGAATCGTTCCGCGACGGGTATTGAACACCGTCTCAATATCTTTGACATCCAATACGGCAGGACGCTTTTCTGGCATGCACACTCCGGACGCTCGGGCACCAGAGACGCACAGCAGGAATGCGCGCTCCGGAAACCACGCACCAATTGTTAACACAACTGCAAGGCGCGTCAATTCCGCTAAGGCTCAACAGGAGCGATTAGTTTTTTGTGGAAGATTTATGGAGACGTGATGGGTATGATTTTTGTGGTCAATGTTCGCATATTGCCCGGTAATGATTGACCTTCTCATGCTCGAGTGCATGGCGAAATCACAACAGATCCAGTGGCTCTCTCATCCCAAAGTCTAAGGCCATTTTACATAAATGAGGCGGCTTTACTCCCCTTTCATCGAGACCAGTTTTTGCCATGGATCACCCCGCATAGTATCCTTCGCAGCCGGCACACGACGGCTGCGAAGGGCATCATCATGTATCCGACAGGGGTGACGTTTGCCGATTTTTGGCGAACTTGGCGTACCAGTCGATAATATCCGGATCCTTCATGGCACCCTTGCTGACCACATCTTCAACTGCGGCGCCCATCAGCAGCTTTCGCACCGGAACCTCCATCTTCTTGCCCGTCAAAGTGATGGGAACAGCGGGTGTGGCAACGATCTCGTCGGGAACATGGCGCGGGCTGCGTTCTTTGCGCAGGCGGGACCGAATTTCAGCGATCAGCGTCTGGTCCAGCGTCTTGCCCGGCACCATTTCGACAAAGAGCGGCATGTAAAACCCACCGGATTTGTCTTCAATGCAGACGATCAGACTGTCGGCAATCTCTGGAAACGTATCCACCGTGCGGTAAATTTCCGCCGATCCAATGCGAACCCCAAATCGGTTCAGGGTGGCGTCCGAACGGCCATAGACAAAACAGCTTCCGTCGGCGTTGAACTTGACGCGATCGCCGTGTTTCCAGATGCCCGGGTAGTCCTCAAAATAGGAGCTCTTGTATCGTGTGTTGCCCTCATCTCCCCAGAAGAACAGGGGCATGGAGGGCATCGGCTGACGCAGGACCAGCTCTCCGATTTGACCGGTGACGACATTGCCATGGTCGTCAAAGGCACAAACATCGACGCCCAGTGCTGCTGCCTGGATGACGCCTGCCTGAACCGGTAATGTTGGCGTACCGGCCAAAAGACCGCTGCAGAACTCGGTTCCGCCGGACTGGGAGGTGACCCAGACGTTGTCTTTGACGTTTTTGTAGACCCAGTCAAAGGCTTCCGGGGTGGCGGGAGAACCGACCAGCAGGACACTTTGCAGCCGGTCAAAGGCAAAGTGATCTTCCGGCACATAGCCTTGCTGGCGCACGATCTGCGTGAAGGTCGGGTTGGTGCCGAAGACGGTCGCGCCGGTTTTATCGGCCAAGGAAAACAGCAGTGTTGCGTCCGGGTAGGCGGGATGGCCATCGTAGAGAACCACCTGTGCGTTCATCAACGGGCCCCACATGAGGGTGTTCCAGACCATCCATCCGGTTGTTGAATAAAAATACAGGCAGTCATTTTCCTTGATGTCGAAATGGAATGCCGCGGATTTATAGTGCTCAACGACGATGCCGTGGTGTCCGTGAACAATCGGTTTGGGCAGTCCGGTCGTGCCGGAGGAAAACAGGATCCAGAGTGGATGATCCGAGCCAACGCGCTCGTATTGAAACGCCTCGGGCGCAATAGCGCCGCCGCTCACGGCATCTGCCCAGGAGGTTACCGGGCAATTGAATATGGGTTTGCCGTCGGTGTCGGGCAGGTAATCGAGCATGATGACGTTTTCGAGCGATGGCAGAGCAGCAACGATGTCCTGAAATTGCGCGGAGCGATCAAAATTCTTGCCGCCGTAGCGATAGCCATTGACCCCGAATATCAGTTTGGGGGCGATCTGACTGAAGCGGTCGATCACTGTTTGTGCGCCAAACTCCGGCGCAGCCGAGGACCAGACAGCGCCGACGGCTGTGGTTGCCAACATTGCCACGACTGCCTCGGCAATATTCGGCACATAGGCTGCCACGCGGTCACCGGGTTCAATCCCCATCTCACGCAGGTTTGTCGCCAAACGGCGCACCTGGGTTCCCAGTTCCCCCCAGCTCATCTGCGACAACGCGCGAATTTCCGAGCTGTGTTTGATAACGGTGCGGGCAGGGTCGCCCGTCGTTTCGTGACGCAGAACGTGTTCGGCGTAATTCAGCCGGGTGCCTGTGAACCACCGGGTATCGGGCATTGGATCGTCGGTGCGAACCGCATCGATCTTGCCGGTTGCCTGAATGTCGAAATAGTCCCAGATGGTCTGCCAGAAGGCTTCCGGCTCTTTCACCGACCAATCCCAAAGGTCCTGATATTGCGTCATATCCAGGCCGTGATGGGACTTCAGCCATGCACTGTATTTTGTAATATTGGCCCGTTTTGCGACATCGCGAGGCGCGCGCCAAAGAAATTGGCCTTCCTTTATCATCGTCTATCTCCTCCGGTCATGTCAGCATGTGCAACGATTGGTCATTCAGGCGGCTCTGTTGGCAATCCACTGGTTGATCGGCAGATCCTCCAATGTCGACAGAACCGTATGGGCGCGTAGATCCGGTGCAATCTTCTCAAAGGCAGCCGCATCGCTGATGCCGGTTGTCACGCCGACCGTGTGCGCACCGCTTTTTCGGGCCATGGCTATTTCGAGTTTTGGATCATCCCCGATGACGACAATTTCCGATGGTGAAAGCTGCATCAGATTTGCAGCCATATCCATGCCAAGCGTGGAGGGTTTGCCCAAAACAACGGCCTGTTGACCTGTAACATGGCCAATCATTGCAGCAATGGCACTTGAAACACCCAACATCCTGCCCTTTGAAGAGGCAAAGAAGGGTGCGTCCGACGCTGTAAACGGCAAAGCGCCTGCCCAGACAGCCTCACACAAAGCTTCAAGTTCCGGCAGCCCGAAGTGGCGCGTCCAACCGATCATCACCGCTTCGACGGGGTCTTGACCGGCGGCAGGCTCCACGACATCAAATCCGGCCTCTTCCATCGGCACCTGTGTGCCGGATTCACCAAGGACCATTATGCGCTTGTATCCCTGGACAGTAAAATAGTGTGCTGCGACGCTGGCGGGGGTCACAATGAAACCTGGCTCGATCACCAGTCCGGCATCGGCCAGAAGCGGATAGTAATGGGCCGGCGGAAAGAATGTTCCATTGGTATAGGCAACCACAGGAATACCGGCGCTGCGGAATTTATCGAGTGCTTCGATTGCACCGGGAAGTGCTTTGAATGTGCGCTTGGTTTCGTCCATCATGGCCAATGTGCCATCGATATCAAAAATCGCACCGTTGATGGTGTTTTCGATTTTCATCTCGGTTTCCTCTTTGCAGGTCAAGCGCCCGGACCGGTAAGTTCAAGCTTGACGCCCGCTTTTTCGATTTTGATAGAGTGCAGATCCTTGCGCGCCGCCAATTTGGCGATCAGTGTTTTGACCGGCCTGTAGGCAGGATCATAGGTGCGTCGGGCAGGCCCCGCAGCAATCATCGCATCGACCTGATCTGCCGGCATCACGGCCCGCAGCAAAAACTCTTCATCCGACAGGTGCTTGCCCAGTTTGCTTCGCAGTTCGTCGATTGATGCCATATGCGGTTCTTCTTCGAGTTCCTTGGCCCGTTTTGTGCTGCGAATGCGGTCTTCCAGTTCGCCATTGAGCGGCATTGTCGGCGCACCGAAACGCCCAAGAACATAGCGTACAACCTCATCAGGAAGGGTTTTATACCGCTCTCCATTGATGACATTGAGTGCTGCCACTGTGGCCACAACCTGACTGAATGGCGTGACCATGATCGGATAGCCAAGATCCGCACGCACCTGTTCGACCTCTTCCAGTACCTGCGGCATAAGATGCAGGCGTTTGGATTCGGCGAGTTGGCGTTTCAAAGTGCCCATCATGCCACCTGGCATCTGGTGTCGGAAATAACTGCGGTCGAACTCCTGTGGCTGACCCGGTGCCAAACCTTCCGCCTGCGCCAGTTCCGAAAAATAGCGATCCATTTCGGCCATTGCAGCATCGTCAATGTCGACGCTGTGTCCCATGTCGCGCAGATTGCGCACCACCAGGTCCGACGGAGGCTGCGAGGTGCCGTTTGCAAGAACACGCGTCGCTGTATGCAAGGTTTCGGCGCCGTGATTGGCGGCCTCCAGATAGGAGAATTGCGCCAGCGCGATGGTGCAATGGGAGTGCACCTCCAGCGGCGTCTTGCCCATGACCTTCCGGAGCGCAGGAATGAGCGTGGCGGCACGCTCCGGTGTCAGCAACCCGCCGGGATCTTTGAGATAGATGCGGTCAAAACGACCGGAAGCGGCCAGCTTTCTGGTGCAGTCTGCGAAGATCTTGTCATCGTGCATGGGGCTCAGCGTATAGGTCAGCGCAGCGACGATCTGTTCGCCTCCGGCCTTGCGCGTCAGTTCGGCCATCGTCAGCATTGCGTCGATGTTGTTCATCGGATCCATCACCGCGAAGCGGCGAATTCCGGCATTGACCAGCAACCGGAAGGACAGGGACATGACTTCGTGACTGGCCACTTCCCAGGAAATGAAGCGCATGCCGGTTGTCAGAAAACTGAGCGGCGTGTTTGGCATGGCATCGCGCATCAGCCGCGTGCGCTCCCATGGGTTTTCCTGTTTGAAGCGCACGGCAACGGCCATATGGGTCGAAGTGCTGAAATCGATTGCCTTGAAGCCGATGCGGTCCATCACCGGCGCGATCTGCAGCATCATTCCGCTATCGAGCCCCGTCGCGCCCCACAGGCTTTGGTTGCCGTCGCGTACACTTGTATCGATCAGGTCTATCGCAGCCATCTCAAGCCTCTTTCTCAATTGCCAAAGCGGCAGGCCTTTTGGCCAACAGTTGCCCCAGATAATTGGTGTCTATGCCGCCTTCGATAAATGCATCATCATCAAGAATGGCGCGGTGCAGCGCTATGTTGGTCTTGACGCCGTCCAATACGCAGATTGCAAGGATGTCGCGCATGCGTTGAAGGGCAATGGGACGGGTCTCGCCCCAGGTGATGACTTTGGCGATCATGCTGTCGTAGTGGGGTGAAATCATTGCGCCGGACTGAATATGGGTATCGACGCGCAGACCGGTTGCCGAGGGGAACCAGACGTCCCCAACCCGACCCGGGCTTGGCCTGAAATCAGCCTCGATATCTTCGGCGTTGATCCGGCACTCAAAAGAATGACCCTGCAGCCTGATATCGTCCTGGGTCAGTTTCAACGGCTTGCCTTCGGCAATCGCGATTTGTGCTGCAACGAGATCCAGGCCCGAGATCGCCTCGGTCACCGGGTGCTCAACCTGGATGCGCGCATTCATTTCCAGGAAGTAGAATGCGTCGCGCTCGCAATCGACGAGAAATTCCACAGTCCCCAGGCTCTTGTATCCAATATGGCGGGCAAACCGCAGGGCCGCATCGAGAATCTCATGGCGCATTTTTTCCGGCAGGCCGGGCGCGGGTGCTTCTTCGATCACCTTTTGATAGCGACGTTGAACGGAACAATCGCGCTCGCCCACGTGCAGCACTGTCTCGCCGTCACTCAGGATTTGCACCTCGACATGGCGGCCAACCGTGATCAGGCGTTCCATGTAGACGCGGCCGTCACCGAATGCGGCGGTCGCTTCGGAAACGGCCATGTCAAACATTGTTGCCAGATCTTCCACGCGGTCGACGCGTTTCATGCCACGTCCGCCGCCCCCTGAAACGGCCTTGATCAGCAAGGGAAAGCCGATATCCGGGGCAAGCGCGATGGCTTCCTGCGGGTTCGAAACATTTCCGCCGGGCACCAAGGGTACCTTTGCGTCCACGGCATGGCGACGTGCGGTCAACTTGTCACCGACGGCTTTCAGATGCGCGGTTTGCGGACCAATGAAGATGATCTGGTTTTCGCTGCAAGCCTCGGCCAGCTTCTCATTTTCCGACAGAAACCCATATCCCGGATGGATGGCGTCGCAACCGGTGCCGATGGCAGCTTCGACAATGGTTCCGACCTTCAGATAGCTGTCGGTAGAGCGGGCTGGACCAATGCAGACGGCGCGCGTCGCCAATTTTGCGCCCAGAGTGTCCCGATCGGCCTCGGAAACGGCCAGAACTGTTTCAATCCCCAGGGTTCGGCAGGTGCGAATAATGCGAACAGCGATTTCACCGCGGTTTGCTATCAGGATGCGTTTGATCGCGGCCATGGTTCAGTCCTGCTGCACGCGGATCAGAACCTGGCCGTGTTCCACAAGTTCACCGTCGGGCGCCACCAGTTCGGCCACTGTCCCGCTGATGCCGGCTGGAACAGAATTCATCAATTTCATCACCTCGATAATGCCGATGACCGTGTCGGGGTTGACCTTTGAGCCAATTGTAACAAACGGTTCGGCGCCCGGCTTGCCTGCCTTGTAGAAGGTTCCGAGCATGGGTGAGGGGACATCAATCAGGTTGGCGTTTGTTGCCGGTTCGGTTGCGGGCAAAGCCGGCTGTGCAGGAGGCACATTTGTCGAGGCCGCAGGTGCTGTGACAACGGGTTCCATTGCGGGTGCTGCAGCCTGGCTTTGAGGCGCAGTGCGCCGCAACGACAATTTCAGATCTCCCATCTCCAATGACAATTGATCAAATGAAGACCCGTCGATCAGGGCCATGATTTCTTCAATGTCGGAATGCGTCAGCTTTTCACTCATGATCACCCTCAATCGGTTTTGTCGTGAAGGAAGAACCGGAGCCGGCTGGTGAATCCAGCCGCACCGCTGCCAAGGCCAAAGCTTTTCTCATTCGATCCTCCCTGGATCAATTTTGGCCGGGTTCCTCACATCCAATGCATCAGCATCAATCGCCAGCTGTTTGATTTCAAACCGCTGGCGAGATGGAGAAAAAGTGCCGTCCAAATCTATTGGCATTATTCAGTAAAGAGTTGCCCAGACAATGCCTTGCAGAGCTTCATGTCACCAAGTGAAACTCAATTTTTCCTTTTGCAGCGCAACAGCTATGTTCTCAACGGCTTCTTTAAGTGCAGACAGACAATTCTCAACCGCCTTTTGACGGTTCATCGCCTGAGCCGACCAGGTAATATTGACGGAAGCGGGCACATAGGGACCAATGCGAATGGGCATTGCTATTGAATCACGCCGGTCATCAACGACATTGCGGGACTCATCGAAATCACCGCCGAAGGCAGGATCGCGCATGGCATATCCCTGCGCCCTGACACCCTCGATCATTTTGCGGATATAGGCGTCATTTTGCGCGATACGGTCTCCCTTGCGGTTGCTCAGCTTCAGCCGTTGGAGGATCGCGTTGCGTTTGCTGTCGTCACAATAGGCAATATAGGCCCGTCCTGTGGCTGACCGCAGCATGTTTATCTGGAAGCCGATGGGGCCAAGCGGAATATTGGGAAAGTTGGACTTGGGTGCATTCGTTTCGACCACTTCCATATAGGTCAACCGGGGCATGGCCAGTACGGAAGGCCACATTATCTTGTTGGAAAGGTCACGCATGATGGGTGATGCTATTTCAATCAATTCCTGTTCGCGGTTCATCAGACTGGCGCGATCCTGCAGCGCATAACTTGCCAGATAGGCAGCATCTGCAATGCGCTGCCAGACAACCCCTTCTTCCATCATCGTCTTGAGGATGCGCAGCAGCGAGGCTTTCGGATAGCCGGTGATGCGGTGCAAATCGGCGAGACTGAGCGCTCCGGCGTTTTGAATGAGTTTCAGTATTTCCAACCCGCGCGCCAGCGATCTGATGGATTTGACTTGCAGCTCGGCCATACTCTTTCTTCGCTTTCAAAGGGACGCTTCGGTGCCGGTAACGGGCAAGGGCTCCTATTTTTCATTGCTGATCGACAGACGCCGTCCAATTGGCAGCAGATGCAGATTCCATTTGCGGACGACAGTGCCCCAGATGCCTTGCGGAAATACAAGTGAAAATACGATCGCTGCAGTGCCCAGCCCGATGAGATACCAAACGCCAAAGGCCGCAAAAAACGTTTCGATTATGAAGAACACGATCGCACCCAGTATGGCGCCTTCAAAGGTTCCGATCCCGCCGACCAGAACCATGAATATCATGTATGCTGACCATTGCACGCCAAAGTAGGTTTTCGGCTGGAAGCTGATATTCGCACCGAGCCAAAGAGCGCCGGCAATTGCGCCTCCAAAGGCTGCAAATACAAAGATCAGCCGTTTGGCCTTGAGGACGTTGACACCCAGCGAACCTGCGGCTTCGTCATTGTCCCGAATGGCCTGCAATGCGGTGCCAAACCTGCTTTGCAGCAGAAAAAACAGAAACCCCAGAACGGCTGTGGTCGACACAAGGGCAAACGTGAACAGGATCACCCGTCTTGTCTCGGGATCGTAAGCGTTCAAGGCGATCAGCGAGATGCCCGTTTCACCCTGGATCAGCGGATCAAGATTGACGAGCAGATGACAAAGCGATGCCAGCACCCACATGCCGATGGCGAACTCGCCATCCTTGAGGCGCAGCATGACAATGCTCATCGGCCAGGACAAGGCAGCAACAATGATTGCCGACAGGCCCATGGCTGCAAATACGGGCACGCCGCTGTCTGAAAGCCGAATTGCGAAATAGGCGCCAAGACCGAAGAACGCCTGTTGGCCCACGGACATGAGACCTGCAAACCCGGCCAGCGCATTCCATGTTGCGGCAAGCAGGACGTAAACAAACAGGACGACGCCGCGGCTGAGCAGGCTGTCGTTGCCACTTTGCGAAAGAAAGCAGGCAGCAAGAAAAAGCAAGGCAAAGACCCAGACGCTGATGCGCGATGCCGTTGTCCAACGTTCAATGCGATATGAAGGGTTCATTGTGTAGCCTTCCGATTTAGTCTGAGTACACTCCGCCAGTTCATATCGCCACGCAGCAGCCGTATGAAGAGCACTGCAAAGAACACCAGGTTCCCGCCGATCAGAAAGCCCTGAGGCGCAATCTGTGCGCCCAGCGTTTGGGCCAGCCCGAGAATGATACCGCCGATAAGCGTTCCCCAAATTGTCGCCGTTCCGCCGATGACAGTGGCCTGAAATGCAAACAGCAGGAGTGCGCCGCCGGCATAGGGGCTAAAGCTCGAGCGCATGCCCAGCGCCGCGCCCGCAATGCCGATGGTGATGAATGCAATTGCTGATGAAATCATGCGAATACGGCGGGCATCGAGCCCGATCAGGCCAGCGGTGTCGCTGTCTTGCGCTGTGGCTCTGATTGCGCGTCCTACGGGGGTGAAGGTCAGCAGGAGTTGCAGTCCACCCAGGACGAAGACCGCGGTCAGGAAGGTGTAAACGGAGATCTTTCCGACATAGAGACCGCCGCCAAGATCCCATGAATCCCATGACAGATCGCCGATGAAATTTGCCAGGGATTGGGTGTTGGCGCCAAATTGCTGGAACAGCAGATTGTCGATTACCACAGACATGCCGAATGTTGCCAGAACCGCCAGCAATGGCCCGCCGCGGCTGGAGGGTTCGAAAATGCCGCGTTCGACGATCACGCCGATCACAGCCATGGCCGGCAATACGAGCAACAGGCCAACAAATGGCGACATGCCCGTCATCTGTGAGAACAGCAGCAACATATAGGCAGCGACCACTGCCAGGGCGCCATGTGCCAGGTTGATAATCCCCATCACCGAGTAGAGAAACGCCAGCCCGGCGGCGAGTATGGCGTAATAACCACCCAGTAAAACACCCTGAACAAGAAGCCCCATCATGGTTGCACCTTTTCCTTTCTGGATGTTTTCAATCCGAAATAGGCTTCGACGATCTGTTCGCGGGTCAGCTCGGCGGTCGGACCCTGCAGAACCACCTGACCCTCCAGCATACAGATGATCCGGTCGGAAACCTTCAGGACGCGGCCCAGATCCTGTTCAACCAGAACAACCGTTGTCGCTGTCGCGCGCAGCTTGGGGAGAATTGAATAGACGCGGTCGACAATTGCCGGCGAAAGGCCGAGCGACACTTCGTCCAGCAGAATAATTTCGGGATTTGCGACCAATGCGCGACCAATGGCCGTGGCCTGTTGCTCGCCGCCGGACAGGGTTTCGGCCTTGGCGTGGCGTCGCTTCACGAGGTTTTCAAAAACCTCAAAGATACTGTCGATGCTCCAGTTTCCACTGCGCCCGATTTGTGCGCTGACGGCAAGATTTTCCTGCACAGTCATCTTGGGAAACAAACGGCGCCCCTCGGGGACGAGGCTTAAGCCGCGCTTGACCCGTTGGTGCGCGGGAAGCGCCCCGATATCCTGTCCATTGAAGTGGATGCTGCCCTTGCTCGCCCGGTGGCTGCCTGCAATGGCACGCATCAAGGTGGTTTTCCCCGCCCCATTGGCGCCAACAATGGCCAGGACTTCGCCGGCATTCACATCAAGATCAACACCGCGAACCGCCTTGAGCAGACCGTGGCATACTTCCAGATTTCTGATCTCCAGCTGTGTCATTCTACGCCGTGTCCCATATAGGCTTCAACAACGGCTGCATCGGACATGACAGCGTCAGGTATTCCGTCTGCAATGATTTTTCCTGCATCCATGCAAATCAAACGCTCCGCCACCTGCAACAGCACGTGAACGATATGTTCAATCCAGATGATTGATGTGCCACGGGCGCGAATGTTCCTGATAATGTCGACCAGTGCATCAGCCTCGGCATCCGTCAGTCCACCCCCGACCTCGTCCAGCAGGATCACTTTGGGTTTTGTTGCCACTGCGCGCGCAACTTCGAGGCGTTTTCGGTCGAGAAGGCCAAGGGTTTCCGCCCGGCGATTGGCCAGATGAAGCATATCGCAAAGCCTCAGGGCATCCACTGTGCGATCATAGGCCTCATCGTTGGAGATATTTTCTCCGAATGATGCGCCTATGTAGACGTTTTCAAATGTCGAAAGTCCGCTGAAGGGCTTTGGCACCTGATGGGTGCGCACCAATCCGGCCCGGCACATGCCTGGCGCGTCGGTTGCCGTCACTTCCTGTCCGTCAAACCAGATCGTGCCGAAGGTCGGCTTGTAGGCGCCGGACAGGCAGGCAAGGAGAGTGGACTTTCCAGCGCCGTTCGGTCCGACTATGCCGATTGCTTCTCCGGCAGCAACGTCCAGGTTGACCTCGCTCAAGGCGGCCAGAGCGCCAAACGACTTGCCCAGATCATGTGCTGTCAGAATAGGGGCGGTGGTGTCTCCACCGCCCCCAATGTTCCTATCAACCATCGTAAGGGATCAACTTTGCCTGAACCGGTACATTGGGATCCGTCGTGTTTTCCGTCACGACATAGTCCAGAGGATAGTCGCCGCCTGAGGCTTCAACCCATTGTGTTCCGAAAATCGGACCATGGGCAACGTTTGGCACAGGTCCGCTGGAAAAATCGACGACCCCACCGATCGTGTCGGTCTTCAGACCGGCAATGGCAGCGGCCACACCGTCGCGATCCTTCGGATTGCCACTGGCTTCAAGTGCGGCAATGCCCACCTCGATCAATGACATGCTTGCGCCCAGTTGCTGAATCCACTGACGTCCTTCAGTTGTTTCGTAATCGGCAGCGAATTGATCAGCAGAAACACCGGTCAAGGGTGACGTGTAGGGCATGGCCCGGTGCCAATAGGCGGCGCTTGCCAGCTTGGGACCGAGAGACCCCATCGCTTCGATATCCGATGGGAACAGTCCCATTTTGGCGACCTGTGCAATCTTGACGGTGCGGGTGAAGCCCTGTTGGGTTGCCTGACGCCAGAAAGTGATGAAATCCGGTGGCAAGGCGAAGGAATTGAATATTTCACAGCCTTCTTCTTTGAAGATAGCAATCTGGCTGGAATAGTCCGTTGTGAAGTTCTCATAGGCACCCGGATCAACGACGGTAAATCCGGCGGCTTCGAGCTGCGGCACCATGACAGCGCGCACGGCATTGCCGTCAGCATCATTGGGGTAGAGAACACCGACCTTCTTGTTGGTTTCGATGAGATTCCATTGAGCCGTATAGGCTTTGACGAATTCACCAACGCCAAATCCGAAGTGATAGCTGTATTTGAAGGGTGAAGGCTCATTGGGCTTTGCGCCACGGCCAAAATACCAGGCTTCCCAGGGCATCACGGTCGATATGCAGGGCACACCAGCCGCTTCGCAGGCGTCGGCAACCGGGTTGATGGTTTCCGGCGTACTGGACGCCAGGATCATGTCGACATTGTCGTCATTGATCAGACTATTGGCCAATTGTGCGGCACGCGAAGGGTCAGACTGGGTGTCGCGATCCAGAATTTCGACCGCATAGGTTTTTCCACCGATACTCAAACCATCAGCAAGCGCTTTGCGTGCCTGCGCCAAGACATAGGCGTCACCTTCACCAAAACCGGCCAGCGGGCCGGAACGTGGCGATATGAAACCAATCTTCAGCGTTTCACTGGATTGTGCATTTGCAGCGCGCATACCAAATGCCGTGAAAGCGCCAACCGTTGCAGCGCCCTGCAGGAACTGACGCCGTGGCAGTCTGATATTCGATACCGTATTCCTGTATTTTTCAGTGGAATTCATGATTCTCTCCCAAATGAATTGACCTTTTGAACGGTCGGTCGAACCAGGGAAGGGATCGCTCATCTGTTAAACCAGCGATAGACGCGGCTTGATGATCTGGCCCAGCCAATGGTCCGGCAAACCGGTGTTGGTACATGAAATTAGCGAAATCCTCCTCCGACCAATTCTCATCGCGCAATATGTTCTAACTGATACGCGCACCATCAGCACCACACAAAATAGATTTTTTGTCTCCATTCGTAAGCCGCGAAGTGTAGCGATTTCACTGAGTGAAATGCCAAATCGGGCCGTTTGGCCTTCTGCAAACAGTGCCTGCCTGTCGTTGATTCAGGGCGTTGAGACACCGCCGGAACCCACACGATTGTTTTCTGATCAGCGATTCAATTGCAGATTACAGCAGGAAGAGCTTCGCCAGACACGGATCTGGTCCGGCGAAGCTATTGAATTTGCATTCAATGAATTGCAGCGCGAACCGCTGCGACCATGGCGTCGGCAAATGCCGCGTCATTGATATGGGCATCAACGGCCGTCACGGTCACATTGTCAGGCATGACGGCTTTGCATTTCTCGGCAAATTTTGGCGGAAGGCTGGGCTCATAAAGATTGCCTTCCGGACTGTCGTGGCTGGAAAATCCTTGCAGCGGGACAAACAGGGAGATCGGCTTGTCCGTTTCTTTCATCAGACCGGCCAAATGTTCTGCCAGAAGGTCGAGGTCGGCTTCGGTTGTACGAACGGCGGTCAATGCAAGGTTGTGGATATGATAGCGTCGCCCTTCGAATGGCGCATCGCCTGTGGCCAATTCGGACGGCATGATAAAGAAATCCACGTTTCCAGGCGCAAATATCGTCGGAATTCCCCGCTTCAGACCCGTGGTCCCGCGTTCGGGGCCGACCGCACAGATGCCATTGTGCAGAAAGTCATTGATCTCGACCAGAGACATGTCGACGATTGCCGCAACATCGCGTTCTGCTGCAAGGGCTTCCAGCGTCCGTCCGCCGTTGCCGGTGGTGTGGAAAACCATCACTTCACAGCCGTCTGCTTCCAGCGCTTCACGGACCGAACGGGAGGCGTTTTCAGTCGTTCCCAAAGTGCCCATCAGAATCAGCGGTTTGTCGCTTTTACCTGCGGGTTTGTAATGTTTGGCCATGCCTGCCACGCCGTAAGCGCCGTTGCGGAAAACCTCGCGGGAGATGCTGTTCAATCCCGAAATGTCACAAACGGAATTCATCATGGTGATGTCTTTCACACCAACAAAACCGGCTGTCATGCCTGAGGCCAGCGTTGAAATCATGATTTTTGGAATACCATAGGGCAGTGCTTGCATGACCTGTGTACTCAGCGTGGTTCCCATGGAGCCGCCAACCGAAAGCACACCCTGCAGACCGAATTTTTCATGGGCCTCGAGCGCAAGTTTGACCGATCCCTGGATCATCACCCCCTGAATTTTGCCTTCGTGGCCGATCGCCCGGATTTCTTCCAGTGTCGTTCCTGCTGCAGCAGCAACATCCTCGGGTGAAATTTCGGCGCCGCCAATCGTCTTGCGGACGCTGGGATCCAGATGAATAACATTGCAGCCGGCATCCTCGAGGCATGCACGCAGAAACGCCGCCTCTTCCTGTTTTGTATCCTGCGTAACGATCAGTAGAATATTTGTCATGGTTCTCTTCCCTTTTGGTGATCGACTTTAGTGTGCGGTCTGTCCTCCGTCGACCACAACCACCGAGCCATTGGTAAAACTTGCGGCATCCGAACACAGATGCAGAACGGTTCCGGCAATCTCTTCAGGTTGCGCGGCGCGGCCGATTACATTGTGCGCATACATTGCTTTGGTAAATTCAGGATCCGCCAGCCAGCGGCCGGTCATCGGCGTATTGACCAGACCGGGGGCGATGGCGTTTACGCGTATACCCCGTTGGGCATATTCGACAGCAGCTGCGCGGCTTAAACCCACGACGGCATGTTTGGCGGCGACATAGGATGACATGTTCGGATCGGCGATAACCCCGGCGACCGATGCCGTGTTGACAATGGCACCGCCGCCGGACGTCAGAAAATGCCGAATCTGTGCCTGCATCGCATTGAAAACGCCTTTGACATCAACGTCGATGATCCGATCAAATGCGCTTGCCTCTACCTCGTGAAAGGCAACGGGGTCGGGCAATATTCCCGCGTTGTTGAAAGCTGCGTGCAAACCGCCATAGGCCTCGACAGCCGCTCCGATCAACGCGGAGGTTTGTTGTGCATCTGCCACGTTGCATTGGATGAATTGAGCCCGGCCACCCGCCGATACAATTGCCGCGACCGTCTCATTGGCCTTGGCATCAATGTCGCCGATTGTGACGCAGGCTCCGGCGCGGGCAAAAGCGATGGCTGTGGCGCGGCCTATGCCGGTTGATCCACCGGTAATCACGACTGACTTGCCTTCGAATGTCATGGATTGGTCCTCCCTGGCGCCATTATGGCTTTCCTGGATGCACTTCACGGGGTTCGAACCATCCCCGGATATCCTCATCCTCCATCTGTTTACTTATGGGCAGCTTACCGGCAACGGGGAAGGGTGAAATTTGCCTGATTTCACAGGGTGAACCTCACAAATCCGCCGCACAAAGAGCAGAATTGTTGTCAGCAGGACGAGGGGCTTCAAGTTTGACGTGGTCCGATGACACGAGCGCTACAGCGCCGAAAATCCGGCTTTGCGCCTGAAATGACGCAATCTCGCCATTGCAAGACAGGCACTAAGGGCGTGACTTGATATTCTCTGCAGGAGCCATCGGGTCAGGGGATGGCCCGGCGTCAGGCCGGTAGTTCGGGCTACTGAGGACGGGGCTTTTCTTCGAGACGTTTTCGCGGCTTTCGCGCCAGACGACAAAGAGGCCACTGCCGATGATGATGGCCGCACCAATGCCGACCCACTTATCGGGTATGTCGTTGAAAAACATGTAGCCAAAGAACGTAGCCCAGAGGATCTGGGAATATTGAATGGGCGCGACGAAAACCGCCGGTGCCCCGCGATAGGCCGCAATGATCGCCAATTGAGCCGCAATCACCAGAAAGCCGATCAGCGCCATCAGGCCGAGGTCGGAAAGCACGACGGGTTTGTAGACGAAAGGCAATATACAGGCCATGACCAGCAGGCTTGCCAGCATGGGGTAGAAGATCAGCACGGCGGTTCTTTCCTCAGAGCCGATACGACGCACAATGATCGAGGCGAGCGCGCTGCCACAGGCCGCCAGGAGCGCTGCGAGGTGACCAAGTGAAAATTCCGAATAACCCGGACGCAAAACCACCAACATGCCGAGTATCCCGACAAAAACGGCGATCCACCTGCGCATGCGCACCGTTTCACCCAGCATGGGCACAGAAAGCGCGGTGATCAGCAAAGGTGTGACAAACAAAAGCGCGTAGACTTCTGCAAGGGGCAGGGTGGTGAATGCATAGAAGGCGCAGGACATCGAAACCAGCGAAGCCAAGGTGCGGATGCCAACCTGCCAGGGGTGATGCGGTCGAAAATTGCCCAGTTTCTTGTCGGCGCTCATCATCACCGTCATGGGGACAAAAGCAAAGAGGCCTGAAAAGAAAATAATCTGGAAGATCGAATAATCCGATCCCAGCAATTTGACCAAAGCATCGTGGCTGGAAAAAACGCCGAATGCCAGAAGCGCCATGAACAGACTCGACAGGGTTGACGATGGCGCGGGCTTGCTGGTGGACATGTTTGATCTTTGACGGTTGGCGGCGTCTGGCTCACGTTTACAGGCAACCCGGATGATCGGGCTCCAGGGCCAGATTGATGAACTTATACCACATCCTTATGACACGGGGTCTTGATCATGCCAATCCATAGGTTGAAGAACATGATCTCCATGCGTGTGTTTTACCAGGTGCGGCGCGGTCCGGTATCAATATGGTAGTGGCCGGAGGTGTAATGTTTGTATCCACCGACACCTCTTTGGGATTTCAGGAAAGCGACGACGGACGCCGGGTCGCCCCGGACCGTGAAATCGACGGCCTTGCATTTCAGGTGCATGGATTTGCTTGCGCCGCCCTTCCACCAGTTTTCCAGCCACCAGCGCTTGGTTGAATGGACGGTGACCGGACCATATCGGTCGGCGACGCGATTGAGCACGCGCTTCAGGCTGCGCGGCACACACCACTTGGTGTCATTGTAGGAAACGGAAGACGACATTCCGCCGAGACCCGTCAGGCTGGAGCACCCTCCAAGCGTCAGGCCAAAGGCCATTATCAGAACCGCTGGCAGAATTTTCATACGCATCATGGAACACCTGGTCATGGTTTTCGAGCAGGTGTTCACGATGGCGGAAATTCGTTAAAATTGTCATCAAAAACATGGTTAAGACGCAACCGAATTTCAGCAGACAATTGTGCCGAAGTGTTGATCGCGTCTTGCCATGTCAACCATAGCAGCCGGCCAGTCGGGCACGCTGCTTGACCAGCGCCAGAACCGTATCCAGCGACGGTGTCGGAAGGTCGACCAGAACACCCAGTTCCTGAATGGCGCCGACAAGCGCATCGATTTCCATCGGTCGGCCCGCATCCAGATCCTGCAGCATGCTGGTGCGATGTTCACCGACGGCTTCTGCGCCGGCGATACGCTTGTCAATATCCACCGCGAAGCGGGCACCAAGCCTTTCGCCGACAGCCTGACATTCGGCCATGATCGTGGCGACCAGTGCACGTGTCTGCGGATCATTGGCGATCTGGGCGAGTGTTGCACCGGTCAGTGCACTGATCGGGTTGAAGGACGCATTGCCCCACAGTTTGATCCAGATTTCGTCGCGAATGCGCGGACGCACGGGCGCTTTCAGTCCGGCTTCATTCAACAGGGATGCGAGTGCCACGATCCGCTCACTGCGCTCTCCATCGGGTTCACCCAGTGAAAACCGGTTGCCCGAGCGATGCATCACAACGCCCGGCTCGGCAATTTCGGTCGCCGGATAGACAACGCAACCGATGGCCCGTTGCGGTCCGATCCCCGCCCAGATGCCGCCTTCAGGATCGACGCTTTCCAGACGGCGTTCGCCATAGGGGCCTTCCAGACCATGGAAATACCACCAGGGCATGCCATTGACCGCAAAGACGACAGCCGTTTTGGGACCCAGCAAATGCTGCATGGGTTTGACGACTGCGGGCAGGGAATGGGCTTTCAGGGTGACGATCACATAGTCCTGCACACCCAGTTCCGCCGGGTTGTCTGTTGCTGTGATCGTGGCATTGTGTGTCTGCCCCTCTTCAATCAGGGTCAGTCCCTTGTCGCGAATGGCGGCAAGATGCGGGCCGCGTGCAATCAGCGATACGTCGGCCTGTGTTGTTGCCAGTTTGGCGCCGAGATAGCCACCAATGGCCCCGGCGCCATAAATGCAAATGCTCGGCATCATACCAGTCCCAGTTTTTCGGCAAGGCCAATGCGCTGCAATTTGCCGGTGGCGCCCTTGGGGATTTCATCCATGATGATGATGGTGGCAGGAACCTTGAAGGCCGCAAGCCGCTCGGATGCAAAGGCCCGGATATCCGACACCTCTGCCGAGGCGCCCTCCTTGAACACGACAACCGCAGCCACCGCTTCACCCAGCTTGTCGTGCGGCATGGCAAAGGTCACAACCTGATCAATGGCCGGATGGGCCTGAAGCACATCGTCAACTTCGCGCGGCGCGATCTTTTCACCGCCGCGATTGATGATCTCCTTGAGGCGGCCCGATATGGTCAGATAACCTTCCGCATCGAGTTTGCCCAGATCGCCGGTGCGGAACCAGCCATCGGTAAAGGCGCTGGCATTTGCCTGCGGATTGTTCTCATAGGCTGCGAAGACATTGGGGCCGCGAATGACGATTTCGCCATTCTCGCCCGGTGCCTTCAACGCGCCATCCTCGGCCATGATGGCAACCTCCGGTCCTGCGGCCATTCCGACTGTACCGGATTTGCGGGCCTTTGGCGGCAGTGGGTTTGACGCCATCTGGTGCGCAGCCTCGGTCATGCCGTAGGCCTCGACGACCGGGCACTGGAAGGTTGCTTCCAGTTCCTCCATGACCGGAGGCGGCAATGAGGACGACGACGAGCGCACAAAACGCAGCCTGGAATGGCCAATGGCGGCTGCGTTGCGCGCCGCGCGGCTGAGGATCGCCTGATGCATGGTGGGAACAGCCGTATACCAGGTTGGTCTGACCGCATCGAACCACTGAAAGAATTTCAGCGCATTGAAGCCCGGTGTGCACACAACATGAGCGCCTGCGGTCATGGAGGACAGCAATGAGGCGATCAACCCGTGGATATGGAAAAGCGGCATGATATTGAGGCCGACATCCGTCTCGTCCAGTCTGAGTGTCTTGGCGACATTGCTGCCCGATGCCAGAACATTGTCAGTGCTCAACGGGACAACTTTCGGGCGCGACGTGGTTCCTGACGTATGCAGAACCAGTGCTTCGTCTGTCGCAACGGACCATCCGGGTTTGGCAGGCGTTCCGTGCAATGCATTGTCAGCAAAAAAGAAGAACCCGGCCGCATCCGGCTGTGCCCACTGAATGGGCAAAACCGGAATGCCAAGTTCATTGGCCGCCTCTATCACCGGGGAGGTGCTCCCCGCCTCGACAATCACGGCTTTTGCTTTCAGGTCATCGAGATAGAATGAAAACTCGTTGCTCTTGTAGGCAGGATTGAGCGGCGCCGCCGATGCGCAGGCGCTGACGCCGAGAAAAGCCGTGGCCATTTCCGGGCCATTGGGCAAAACGATGGCGACGCGATCACCCCGTCCAATGCCGCAGCCATTGAGAGCATCGGCAATTTGCTGCAGCAAAAGGCCCAATTCTCCATAGGACAGGCTGACGCGATCGGGTGCACCGATCGCCGGACTTTCGGATTGCTGTGCATTGACGATGTCAAAGATTGTTTTCATGGTTTGCGTCCCCTCGCACCAGGCAGGCATTTGCTGCATTCTTACGTGATGGCTGTTTTGTGGCCCTATACCACCTTTACCTCAAGGTCACCCACACCGTCCACATGGCCATGCAGCCTGTCACCGCGCTTTACCGGTCCAACGCCCGAGGGCGTGCCTGTCATGATGATGTCGCCCGCCTGCAGGGTGAACAATTCGGACAGGGTCGAGATCATCTCGGCAACTTTCCAGATCATCTGGTTGATATCTCCCTGCTGGGTGAATTCACCGTTGACCTTGAGCCAGATGGCGCCTTGTTGCGGATGTCCGATCGTCTCGGCAGGCACCAGGTGCGTGCAGGGTGCAGAATGTTCGAAAGCCTTGCCGATTTCCCAGGGGCGCCCCTGTTCCTTCATTTTGGCCTGCAGGTCACGCCGGGTCATGTCCAGCGCGACGCCGTAACCGTAAACGCAGTTCAAAGCCTGCTCGACCGGGATATTCTCGCCACCGGATTTCAAGGCCACAACCATTTCAATCTCATGATGGACGTCATCACTTTTTGGCGGGTAGGGGAAATCCTGACCTGCGGGCAGGAGATTGTCCGGATTTTTCTGGAAGAAAAAGGGAGGCTCCTTGTCCGGATCGTGGCCCATTTCCACCGCATGGGCAGCATAGTTGCGCCCGACGCAATAGATGCGGTGGACGGGGAAAAGGTCATCTGTACCGCGCACTTTCAGTGTCGTCTGTTTGGGCGGTGAAAAGAGATAGGTCATGGATTTTGCTGCTTTCTTCTCAATGAAAGCCGCTATGTAGCAGGAACATCTGCGATTTTCGAAGCGTTTTCAGCCATGCAGACCATTTTTGTCTGACGCGGGACCGCGGCAAGCCGACCCGTCTCATTCGGCTCAACTTTTACCGCAGGGTCGGGTCAAAGCGGTCACGCATCCAGTCGCCGACAATGGAGATGGACAGGGTGGTCAGGACGATTGCCGCGCTTGGTACAAGCATGATCCAAGGCGCCGACTGGATGTAGTCCCGGCCGTAGCCCACCATATTGCCGAGTGACGTCATGGGTGGCTGGACACCAAGACCGAGGAAGGACAGTCCCGATTCGAGCAAGATCACCTCTGGGAAATTGAGGGTCATGGAGACAATCAGAGTGGAGGCGATATTGGGCAGAATGTGACGTCCATAGATGCGCATGGGTGAGGCGCCAAGATCGCGCACGGAGGTGGCATAACCCTGCTCCGTGGCGGCTATGGCCAGACCCCGGGCAATGCGGGCAATGCGTTCCCACCCGTAAAAGCCCATCAGCACAATGAACAGGACCAGCGAATTGCCCAGAAAGGCCAGGACAGCCAGGGCAATGATCATGAATGGCATGGAGGCCTGAGCGTCGATCAACATCATGATCAATTGCTCCACCCGTCCGCGGAAATAGGCAGCCAGAAAGCCCAGGGTGATCCCCAGGGTTCCTGCAATCAATGTCGACAGGAAGGCGATCATCATGGAGACCCGGATGGATATGATCAGCCGTGACAGCAGGTCTCGTCCAAGCTCATCGGTGCCCAGTGGATGGGCCCAGGTGCCGCCAAACAGCGCCGGTGGTGTCAACCGGTCGCGCAGGTCCATGGCCATGAAGTCATAGGGGGCAATCAGTGGCGCGGTGGCGACCACGAAGATCGCCAGCCCGATAAAGAACAGGGCAATCAGGACGATCGGCGGCCAGGTTTCGAAAAAGGCCCTGTAGCGGCCTTTGCTGGTGAAGAAACTACCGCCGGATGGTCGGGAGGCCTGTGTCGTCGGGTTCAAATTGCCGCTATCGATGGTCATGGGATCAGGTTCCTGCCTGCAAACGTTTGGTTCTCAGCCGGGGATCAACCCAGCCATACAAGAGATCGACAATGAGATTGGCGAGCACCATGGTGAAGCCGACAAACAGCAGGATCACCTGGACCACGGCCAGATCACGGTTGGCGACGGCAGTAACCAGAAGCCGGCCAACGCCCGGCCAGGAAAATACGCTCTCGACAACCACCGCACCGGCAACCAGTGAGCCGACCATGAAACCGACGATGGTCAGTGTGGGAATTGCGGCGTTCGGCAGGGCATGAGCGACCACCACATCACGCCAGACAAGCCCCTTGGCCGATGCCGTTCTGATATAGGGTTGCCCCAGCACTTCCAGCATTGCGGATCGGGTGAAGCGGGCAATGACCGCGGCGCCGATCATGCCCATCGTGAAGATCGGCAGCACTGCATGCAACCAGGTGTCTGAGCCACCGGACGGCAGCCAGCCAAGTTTGACGGCAAAGATCATCGCCAGGACCAGACCAAGCACGAAACTGGGTACGGTGAAACCGAACACTGATAGAGTCATGATAAGACGATCAATGGCCGTATTGCGGTGCAGAGCTGCATAAACCCCTGCAGGAAGCCCGATCAGAACCTTCAGGAACAGGGCGGGAATCGTGATCGCCAGTGTCAGCGGAATGCGTTCGCCGACAACCTCCAGGGCGGAGCGACCGTCGCGCATGGAATTGCCGAGATCACCGTGAAATATGGCGTTGAAATACTTCAGATATTGCACCCATATCGGCTGATCGAGGCCCCAGGCATGGCGGAACGCCTTGAAGGCTTCGGGTGGGGCTTCCGGCCCCAGAATAATGATCGCCGGGTCACCCGACAGGCGCAGGATCACGAAGGCGATCGAGACAATGAGTGAGACAGTCACCAACGCGCGGGCAATCCGCAACAGGGCGTAACGCAGCATGGGATTACTCCGCGGCTAGTGGCGCTGATTGCGCCGTCTGGTGAATGGCGTGGCAGGCAACCAGGTGGTCACCGTCTCCGCTGAGCAGGGGCGTATCCAGTCTGCATTGGGCCATGGCCAGAGGGCAGCGGGTATGGAAGGCGCAACCGGGTGGCACATCAACCGGGCTGGGCGGATCGCCCTCAAGCACGATGCGCTCGCGGCGGCCTCGATTGCGCGGGGTGGGGATGGCCGAGATCAAGGCCTTCGTATAGGGATGCTGGGCGCGCTTGAACACGGCTTCCGGCGCACCCGTCTCGACGATTTTACCCAGATACATGACTGCAACGCGATCAGACATCTGGCGCACGACTTTCAGGTCATGGCTGATGAACAGGGCTGCAAACCCGGTTTGTTCACGCAGGTCATCCAGCAGGTTGAGCACCTGGGCCTGAATGGACACATCAAGCGCCGATACCGGTTCATCGCACACCAGCAGATCAGGGCTGAGCGCCAGCGCCCTGGCGATAACGACGCGCTGGCGTTGCCCACCGGACAATTCATGAGGAAAACGTCCGGCCATATCGGCGCGCAGGCCAACGGAATCCATCAGCGACAGGGCGCGCTCATGGCGCTGCCTGGCCGTCATGAGCGGTTCATGGATGGCAAAGGGTTCGCCAATCTGGTCGCTGATGGTCAGTCGGCGGTCGAGCGCGCCCAGCGTGTCCTGATAGACCATCTGCATGCGTCTGCGCATCGCGCGCCAATCGCTGTCATGACGCGCGGTAACTGGCTGGCCGTCAAAGGCAACCGAACCGGCAGTCAGCGGTATGTGCCCCATCACCAGCCTGGCGGTGGTCGATTTTCCACAACCCGATTCGCCAACAAGACCCAGCGTTTCGCCTCTCTTGATGTCGAAGGTTAATCCGTCCACGGCCTTGAGCAGGGCATCGCGCCCAAAAAAGCCGCCAGGGACACGAACCTGATAATGTCGTTTGATATCGCGGACGCTCAGCAACGGTCTCATGCCGGTTCCAATTCAGCTGTCAGGGATTGGCGCGCTGGCGCCTTTGATTTTTCGACACGCAACGGTCCTGAATGGATGCAGGCCACGCTATGACCTGCAGCAGGACCAACTGGCAGCAAGGCAGGAAGCGCCACATCGCACAGCGGTGTCGCATGGGTGCAGCGGGGTGCGAAACTGCATCCGGGCGGCAATTGGTCTGGTGGCGGTACGGTTCCGGGAATGGAGGCAAGCCTGCGCTTTGGCCCTTCCAGATCGGGCAGGGCGGCAATCAGTCCGCGCGTATAGGGATGGGTGGGGTTGTCAAAAATAGCATCGGTGCGCGCTGTCTCGATGACGCGGCCGCAATACATGACGGCCACGCGCTCTGCCATATCGGCCACGACGCCCAGATCATGCGATATCAAGACCAGGGCCATGCCGTTTTCGCGGCTCAATTCGCGCAACAGGTCCAGTATCTGTGCCTGGATTGTTGCATCAAGCGCTGTTGTCGGCTCGTCGGCTATGAGAATATCAGGCTCTCCGGCCAGAGCCATCGCAATCATGATACGCTGGTTCATGCCGCCGGACATTTCATGGGGGTATTCATTGAGACGCTGGCGGGCATTGGCGATGCCGACGCGGTCCAACAGGCGCATCGTCTCCGCCGAGGCCTGTTCGCCCATCATGCCGCGATGCAGGCGCAGCGACTCGCCCAATTGATGTCCGATGCGGTGAACGGGATTGAGTGAACTCGATGGATCCTGAAAAATCATGGCGATCTTGCCACCGCGCAGGCTTGAAAGTTGTTTCTCGGACGCGCCAATCAGTTCTGTGCCTGCCAGTTTGACAGAGCCGGACAATGTGGCGCGTTTGCCCAGGAGGCCAAGCGCTGCCAGCCAGGTGATGGATTTTCCGCAACCCGATTCACCCACCACACCAATTGTTTCACCGACGGCTATATCCAGTGACACCCCATGCAGAGCTCGGACAAATTGCCTGCCCTGATCAAAATCGACGGTCAGGTCACGGATTGAAAGCTGGGTTTCCATGCGGTCTCCATCTTGCGTTGGCTTTGTTGCATACACTTGAAAAAGCGAGCCGGGGCACGGGATGGTGTGCCCCGGCCGCATTGCGATTGGACCTAGTTGGCTGGTGTTGAGATCATGAAGTTCTCAGGCCGGAAATCCATCGACTGCAGGCCAGACCACATCCAGTCGATATCCTTGCGTTTGCCATAGAAAATGGCGCTCTGGTGCAGGACCGTGAAGGCCGGGTCTTCGCGTTCGGCAATTTCCAGCATACGGCGGAAAGCAGCGCGGCGTTGCTGCAGATCGGTGGAGGTTTCGAGCTTGATGCAAAGCGCATTGAACTCTTCATTGGTCCATTCACCGACCTGCTGCTGCTGGCCGTTCTGGCAGTGCTGATTGACGATCGAGGCCACCGGGTCAGGGAAGGGTGCGGAGTTCGACCAGTCGCGCACCATGCGTGGTCCGCTCGTATTGTCGAAGATCTGCTGCCAGTTCTCCTTCATCTCGATCTGGATGTTCAGGCCGATTTGTCGGAAGGATTCCGCGTTGATCTGCGCTGTGGAGACCTGATTTGTATAATAGTTGTTGAGCACGCGCATGGTGATCGGTTCGCCGTTATAACCCGATTCCTCGACCAGTTTGCGTGCCAGATCCATGTCGTATTCCGGCACTTTCCAGTCTGCAAGATACATGTCGCTGTAATATTCCCACTGCAGTCCGGCAGGAACCTGTGTGCGACCACCCCAGAGCACTTCGACGATGGTGTCACGGTCGATGGCATGGGTCATGGCCTGGCGGATCTTGGCGTTTTTCATCGGTCCGGTGTTCTTGTCGAATACCATCAGACGGTGATTGGTGATCGGCCCGCCAACGACTTCGAAATTGGCGTTGGATTCCACAGTGGCAATCTGGTCGGGAGGCACATCGGTGATGAAATCATATTCGCCGGAAAGCAGGCCGTTGACGCGACTGGCAACTTCAGGAACCACAACGAAACGCAGGTTTTTGACCGGCGGCTTGCCACCCCAGTAATCTTCATGGGCTTCCAGAACCAGAACATTGTCCGGTTTGAAATCAACCACCTTATAGGGGCCTGTGCCGACGGGTTTGCGGGCAAAGTCAAGCCAGCTATCGGCTTCCTGATAGGCGCGCTTGGACAGAATTTCTGCGCCGTAGCGGGAGATACGCCCTTCAAGTGTCGGGTCGGCAACAGTGGAAATGAATCGCACTGTCATGTCGTCCACTTTTTCAACGCGGTCAAGATTGGGCCAGGCGCGGTTGGCGACAGCGGCAACTTCTGCCGGCGGTACCTTGCCTTCGGTTGCAGTGCTTGCAGTCGCAGTGAACAGCGTTTTGCCGTCGGCACGGGCGGCTTCCTGTTCAGGCAGTTGACCAAAGCGTTCCTTGGAAAAGGTGAAAACCACATCGTCGGCTGTCATCACATCGCCATTGTGAAACTTGACGCCGGGACGCAGCGTCAGTTCGACGGTTTTGTCGTCTATGCGTTTCCAACTGGTGGCCAGGCCGGGTTTCTGGGGCAGGTCCTTCTTCTGGCGGTCGTAGTCGATCAGGGTTTCAAAAATGGAGTAGAAGACCCGGGCGCCGACATTGGATTGTTCGCGCAGGACGTCGAGTGCCCCTGCATTGACGATTTGCTGAACGGCGACCGTGATGTCAGGCCTGTCCTGTGAGAATGCCGGCGCGGTGAATGTTGCTGCGGCCAGAAATGTGGCGCCCACCAACATTGCGGCGTGCTTGCGAATAAGTGTCATGATCCGTCCTTCGAGGGCTCGATTGCAAAGATTTCATGCGAGAAACCGATTGGTTCCGCGCTGCACAATGCTAGTCCCGCGAATGTGACGCCCGGATATAGGGAATGTGAATTTTTGTTGACACACTTGAGCAAATACTCGCCATGCGACCACCGTGCAAAAGCCTTCAATTATGCCTTGCAGGCCTGCAGTTTCGTGTCACATCACTGAGATCATATTGAAATGATCCTGTCACAGGACCAAGCGTATGGTCTGCCTCGTTTGCTGCAGATTTGAGCCCTTGCCATCGCGGATCGAAGGGTGATGGACGACCAGATCGCGGCGACATCCAAAGGACTTAACGAGGAACAGAAAATGAGCGAACTTCCTATTGTCGGCGCCGCTATGTCGCTTGACGACTATGAAAACCATCGTGATCTGATGCGTGAAAAACCGCGGGATCTGGAACTGCAGAGCTTTCATACGGCCGATGTTCTCAACAGCGATTGGCAACCGCTTGCTGACCGGGCAAAAAAACTGCTGGACGGTCATTCCGGCCGTATCGGCATCCACGGACCTTTCTGGGGTTTCAACATCGGGTCCCATGACTGTGATATTCGAGCCGTCATTCGCCGCCGCATGATGCAGGGCCTGGACGTCTGCGCTGCCATTGGTGCAGACCAGATGGTCATTCATTCGCCCTATACGACCTGGGATTACAACAATCTTGATCTCTATCCCGATGCGCGGTCATCCGTGGTCGAGCGCACCCATGATACGCTGGACGAGGTGGTCAAACGAACCGAGGACATGGGCTGTGTGCTGGTTATCGAGAACATCGAAGACAAGGATCCAGCCGTGCGTGTCGCGCTCGCCGAGAGTTTCAACTCACCGGCTGTTGCTGTCTCCATCGACACGGGACACGCCCATTATGCGCATGGTTCGACCGGTGCGCCTCCTGTTGATTATTACGTGACCGCGGCAGGTAACCGTCTGCAGCACATTCATCTGCAGGATGCGGATGGATATGCCGACAGGCATTGGGCGCTGGGTGAGGGGACTGTGCGCTGGCAGGCCGTTTTCCGTGCCTTGGCAAAACTCGAAAGCAATCCGCGCCTCATTATCGAGTTGCGTGACAAAGCGGGTATACCGGCATCGATTGCTCATCTGAAAGCCCTGGGCATCGCCCAATAGGAAACGCATTGATCCATTCGCACAGGGTTGTGCGAATGGATACTCTATCCCGATAGGTTGAGCAGATGGTTGTCCCAACCGTATGGACCGGTGCTCGACGCCTCGGTTTGCGCATCAAAAAGCGTTCCGTTTCCGGTGGATGCCACGAAGTGGCCCCGGTTCACCGTGAGGCCGCAGACATTGGCCAGATCGCGCTGAAGAATGATGTTTCCGCTCTGGCCGTCCAGCACCATCATCGTGTTGCCACGGGGGGAGGTGACAGCGAAGGTTCCGTTTTGCGGGTTTGCGGTAATGGATCCCACATAGTTCCGCAGCGTCTTCAAATGTGCGGGGTCGGTCTGGAAAAGCCGCACAGGTTTGCCGGGTTGGGCATGGCCAAACAGGGGCGGTTGCTCGCGTGGTGATCCCTCATGCTGGCAGGCGAAATAGACACCGCCGGCGCCATCGCAGTCGAGATGGCGAATGGACAATTGATGCAGGGATGGCGGCAGGACCTGTTTTTCTGTCAGAGTGCCGTGAACACTGTCCACGAAACACAGGCACGGCTCCATTGTTGCAAGATTGAGCTTGGCCCGGCCGAAGTCCGGGTGGGTTTCAATGCCGCCATTGGCGATGGCAAGCGTCCGTCCGTCTGCCAGCATCATCAGGTCATGGGGCCCGATACCGCCGGAGGGAAATTCGCCAATTTTGCTGAAGTGGTGCCCGACGTCGTAGACGCCGATCATGCCATTTGCATTGGCAAAATCATTCTCTGTCGCATAGAGCAATCTGCCGTCGGCAGAGAACACGCCATGGCCAAAATAATGGCGGTCGGGTGCGGCCTGAATGCTCTGTGGTGGTCTATTCTCTCTCACGTTGAAGGCAGCGGCAATGGTGCCGGGTCGCCGGGAGAAGACCACGGCATTGCCGGTTTCCCGGTGGCAGACGATGTCGTGGCCGCGAACCGGCAGTGCGTGCTGCATGACGATGCGGCCATCTTCGGCCATCAACGCAAAGCCGTAGCCGCCTGAGCGGTCCCGGTAGGCGGCCGCAAACAGGGCCTCGCTTCGATTGATCTGACTGGCCTGTGCAGGCGCCAATGACGCAATGAAAGAAACACCGGCAGCTGTCAGAAAATCACGTCGCGAAATGAGGTTTCTGGCCACACTCAATCCCCGTCCAGACTGGAGAAGTTGGACGTCAGGCCGAGCGCTCCGGTCATGTCCATGCCGAAATTGTCACCCAGTCCGCGCACAACGGTTCTGACATAGGCAAGTTTCGAACGTTGCGGCGGATCGGCCAGAATGTCGGCAATCGGACCACTCAGCCTATCGAGCGCAGCACCGCCATGATGGAAGCCAAAACCGATGGCATCATCAATCCAGCCGGAGCCTTCGGGCAAGAGGCTTGCAAGGTTTGAGACCTTGTAAAATCGTTCGAAACCGGAAAAGCCCGCCTGCAACAGGGAAAGCGTATTGTCAGAGCGCCGGAACAGGGCCTGTCGTGACCGGTCATTGTCGGGTGTTTCGCCAAAAAAAGCCGCCATTTCGACCGTGTCGTAGTAGGCAAGACCATTGGCAAAGAGGCTGACCAGCGTGCTCAGGGCTTCGCTGCTGTCGCGGAAGTGCAGATGGTCGGGATCGGGGTTCTGCCATTGCGCTGCAAAGCCCTCCTTGGCCTGCCATTCGGTCAGTAAATCTTTTGAAATCCTGTTGATATTTGCACTGATGGCGCGCCCGTAACCACACCGAAAACTCTGGGTTTCCTGCGCCAACGTCTCGGCCCCGGTGCCAAACAGCACAAATTCCAGAGCGGCCAACCCTTGGGTGGCAACACTCTTTTTTGCCAGGCTTTCGGGTTCCAGTGCCGTTGGGTCTTTGGTCACGAGCAGAGCCTGCACCTGCCGCAGTCCAATGCCGCGTCGATCCGGCCAGAACAACAGGCGTTCAAGCCGATTGTCTTCCAGAATGGGCCCGATGCGAATGATGCTGATGGACGACCAGGCCAATATGATGGCGTCGAAATCATTGCGGGCCTGTTGCAGTTGTCCGGAGGATGGCGTGACGCAAAGACCCTCCATGGTGTTTGCAAGCTGCGCTGCGGCAGCGTTGAATTCTTGATGTGCCGGGACAATGAATTGCGTCACCGCGTTGCGCACAACGTCAGGAGGGTTCGCTGTTTTTGCCTTTGCCGATGACAGGACGGGCAGCAAGGAGCAGAGCATGACAAGGCAGGCGGCGAGGGCGGGCAGACGTCGATATGTCATCATTGGATTGTGCTCGGTTCATTGTGTTGGATTTCACGATCAGGTCATCATGCCCCGATCACGCTTGCAACCCTTTGGGGATCACTTCATATCCCGACGCTTCCGGTTCATCATCGACAATTTCCGCCGGAAATCCCTGTGCCAGGACCTTGCAGCCCGTGGCATCTTCCAGTCGCCGGATGATGTCGGGGGAGAATGCGCGGGATCCAAAGCGTTCTTCGCCATCCTTGAAAATGTCGATCATCAGCGGGTTGATTTCCAACGGCACATTGAAACGATCAGCAACCTGCTGGAAAAGGCCGATATCCTTCGAGACAAGATCCATGGTGAAGTTGATGTCACGCGAACCGTTGAGGATGACCTGGCTTTCGGTTTCATGCACGAAGGAATTGCCGGAGGAAATTCTGATCGCCTCATAGGTCGTGTTCATGTCCATTCCGGCAGCCTTTGAGGTGACCAGCGCCTCGCTCAATGTCAGCAGGTTGGCGGTTGCCAGATAATTGGTCACCACCTTGAGCACCGACGCCGAACCAAGCGGCCCCGTATGGAGAATGCGTCGGCCCATCGCTTTGAGAATCGGCAAGATCCGCTCAAATGTGGGACGATCGCATCCGGCAAATATGGCAATATTGCCGGTGGCAGCGCGATGGCAGCCGCCGGACACCGGGCAATCGACCGGCGCGCCGCCGGCGGCACTGACCAGGGCGCCAAGGCGGGTCACTTCCGCTTGGTCCGTCGTCGACATTTCTGCCCAGATCTTGCCTGTGCTCATGCCCGCTAGCAGCCCGTCTTCGGCTTCCATGACGGTTGCGGAAGCCGCCGGATTGGGAAGGCATGTGATGACCATGTCGCACTGTTCGGCCATTTGCCTGGGGCTGTCTGCCCAATGGGCACCCTGGTCAAGAAAGGGACGGGCGAGAGACCTGTCCAGGTCCCGCACCGTGACCTCATGTCCATTGCGCAAAAGACTGCCAGCCAGTTTGCCACCGACATTCCCAAGGCCGATAAAACCGATTTTCATGATTATCTCCTCTGTGAGGCTTAGTCGATCGGGTCCAAATCCATGGTCAAATGCAGGGCCGTGTCCGTATAGGGATTTGCGCGTGCAACATCCTCATCCAGTTCAATTCCAAGGCCGGGCTCTATGGAGGGAATGACGTAGCCGTCCTGCCATTCTATCGGAGTCTTGAGAATTTCCGCCTGAAAACCATCCCATTTCTGGATGCTTTCGAGTATCAGGAAATTCGGCGTGCAGGTGGCCAACTGGATATTGGCGGCGCCAACAACCGGGCCGCAATAGAGATGCGGCGCAATCTGGGCGTAGCGGCTTTCTGCCATGGCGGCGATTTTCTTGGCCTCCAGCAGCCCGCCAACCCGCCCGAGATTCATCTGCAGGATGGACGCCGCTCCACAATCCAGCACCCGCGCGAACTCGTATTTGGTGCAAAGGCGCTCACCGGTGGATATCGGTATCGAGGTGAAGCGCGCAACCTCTGCCATCTGTTCGGGCATTTCCGGCGGGACGGGTTCCTCGAACCACAGCGGATCATAGGCCTCCAGCCGTCGTGCCATGCGTTTGGCGCCCGATACGGTGAATTGTCCATGACTTCCAAACAACAGGTCGGCCCGCGTTCCGACGGCCTGCCTGATCTGCCTGCAGAAAAGCGCGGAGCGTTCCAGATCCTCCAGGCGCGGCTGGTGTCCGTCGTAAACGGTGTAGGGACCTGCCGGATCGAATTTGACCGCCGTAAAACCCTGGTCGACCCAATCAAGGGCAACCTGTGCGGCGATATCGGGATCATTGTAGACGTTGGGTGTATCCGGGTCAGGATAAACATGTTCGTCTCCTGGCGGATAGAGATAGGTATAGCTGCGCAAACGCTCATGGACCTTGCCACCCAGCAATTCGTAGACCGGCTTGCCCGCCGCCTTGCCGATGATGTCCCAGCAGGCCATTTCCAGACCGCTCAGGACGCCCATGACCGTGACATCAGGGCGCAGGGTGTAGCCCGCGCCATAGGTGCGCCGCCAGAGCCGCTCGATATGGTGTGGATCCTGTCCTTCGAAGATGCGTGCAAACACGTCTTCTGCCATTTGTGCGACAAGATGCGGGCCGAATGTGGCGCTGTATATTTCGCCCACGCCGATAAGGCCGCAAGAGGTGCGCAACTGGACAAAGATGAAATAGCGCCCGCCACGCGATGGCGGCGGATTGGCCACAACAAATGTTTCTATGGATTGAAGCTTCATGGTGACATCTCTTTGAAGGAGGAGTGACTGCACCCTTGCAGCCGATGGTTCGTCATGATTCAGCGTCCGCCCGTCTGCATGTCCTCGATGATCATGTCTGCGCCCTTTTGCGCCAGCATGATCGTCGGGGCATTGGTATTGCCGGATGTCACATTGGGGAAAGCCGACGCATCAATGACCCGCAATCCCTCAATGCCGTGCACCCGTAACCGTGCATCGAGCACCGCGTTCTGTGGTCCTGTTCCCATCCGGCAGGTGCAGGTCGGGTGATAGACCGTGGCGCTGCGCTCCCTGAAATCCTGCAATGCTTCGGCATCATTCATGGTGGTGGGATCGGGTTGCCTTCGAGCCTTGATCAGGTCCTGCATCGCAGGTGTTTCAATCAGCGCGCGCAGCAGGTGGACACCGCGCAGGACGCCATCCCTGTCTTCTTCGCTGGACAGGGAGTTGGGCTTGATTACGGGTGGTTCCTGGATATCAGGTGATGCGATATCAATGCGTCCGCGGCTCGTCGGGCGGCTCGGCTGAAAGGACAGGATAAATCCTGGCTCCGGGCCGACCTTCGGTGGTGTATCGACACCGGTGGAATAGGTCACCGGGTTGCAGTAGATTTGCATGTCCGGCTGTGGCGCCTCAGGCGAGGAGCGGATGAAGCCGCCGCACTGGTTGACGCTGAGACTGAACAGTCCGCGGCGTGTAAATGCGTATTGGAAAGCGGCGGCCATGCGCCCCTGCAAGCGGCCCAATTGGCTGTTGATTGTCGGTTGCGTACAATCATAAAGATAGCTGATGGCCAGATGGTCCTGCAAACCACCGCCGACTTCCGGCAGATCACAAACAACATCAATGCCATGATCGCCAAGCAGTGCGGCCGGACCAAGGCCGGAGTGCTGCAGCAGCTTGGGAGAATTGATTGTTCCACCACTGACGATAATTTCCCGTCTGGCCCGGGCTTGCCTCGATTGATCGTCCTGCCGGTAGGAAACTGCTGTGGCTTTGCTGCCTTCGAACAACAATCGCTCCACCGTCGCATGGGTGACAAGCCGCAGATTGCCGCGCCGCAAGGCCGGACGCAGGAAGGCATCAGCGGATGAACAGCGCCAGCCATTGCGTGTCGTGTTGTGGTAAATGCTCAGGCCTTCGGGATTGGCCCCATTGAGATCATCTGTCATCGGCCAGCCGGCCTGGGTTCCGGCCTGCAGAAAACGTGCTGTTACCTTGTGGGCCTGGTCGGCCTCGTCAGTGACCCATAGGGGGCCTTTGCCCGTGACGACCTGCCGGCCATTGATGCGGCGCACTTTTGTCTCGGTGCGCTCAAAGATTGGTTGCACGGAATTCCAGTTCCAACCGGTTGCGCCGGACGCTGCCCAATCATCAAAATCATGGGGCAATCCGCGGCAGTAGACCATGGCATTGATGGAGCTGGATCCACCAACAACGCGTCCGCGCGGCCAATAGGCGATTCTGTTGTTGAGACCTGCATCGGGCTGCGCATTGTAGCGCCAGTTCACCGAGGGGTTTTGATAGGTAAAGGCATAACCGATGGGCACTTGAATGGACAATTTGCGGTCTGAGCCACCGGCTTCCAGCAGCAGCACCTTATGACGCCCGTCTTCCGACAGCCGGTTGGCCAAAACGCAGCCCGCTGATCCGGCACCGACGATAATGAAATCATATTCTTCAACGGTCATGCGCGTTCCATTTGTTCAAGTGTATTGATACGCATAGGAGAGGGAACAGATAAAGCCCTTTCCCTTGGGTGACACAGATATTTGCGGGTCTCTGGCACTATGGGCAGACAGGTGCGCATCAGGATTGCTGTGTTGCAGAATGGCTTTGTTGCACCACCGCGTCGCCGGGAAACGCGGACTGCCTCTCCAAGGGTAACTGCCTCCCACGGGTATATGTCGATTTACGCCTTGCCAGATTATGTGGCCGGTCGCTATGCAGAGCATGCGTTGTGCGGTGGAAGGATCATCTTTGGAACGATCAGGATTCTTGAGCAATTTTTTCTGGACACATCTTCATCGCAGTGATGCCTGTGCAAATTTCCGCTGGGCAGCGGCTCTTTTCATCATGCTGGCTGTTTTTCCGGGAATCGGCAGCGCCGGAACCGGGTGGCTGGTTGCCATCTGCGTTTCCAGCCTGGGTTACTGGATTTTCGACCCGCACTGCCGCAAGCTTGTACAACACGAAAAGATCCTGGCTGGGGTGTGTACGCTCTATTTTCTGATCATGGCGGGCCTGGCCGCTTTCCATGGACCGCTGCCCGGGCAAGAGATCGGCTGGGGAAGCGTGTTTTCCAACCTGCCATTTCTATTTCTTGTTTTTATCCTGCCGGTCTTGCGGCTGGCGGCGCAACCGGGATGGATAGGGTTGCTTTTCGCTGGCAATGCCTGTGGTGGTATTCTGGCCGCATTGATCATATTGGTCGCCGGTCACTATGTTCCTGGTTACGCAAGAACTGCTTTCAGCGGCAATGAGTTGATACTTGCACTGGGAGCGATGGTGTCCGGACTGTTGTGTATCCACGGTCTGCTGTTTTTCAAAGGCGCGATGCGCTGGCTGATGGCTCTGGGTGCTCTGGCCGCATTGTTTGTTTTGCTCAGTTCGGGCAGCCGTGGTCCACTGCTTTCCTATGGTGCCACGTTGACACTCTACGCGATTGTGATGGGGTGGCGCTATTTCGGTTTTGCCTTCATGGCCAAACGTGCGGTGATTTGCGGCCTTTTGATTGCAGCATTCAGTGTGGCAATGATCGGATCCGATCCGGAATTAACGGGACGCGTCGAGCTTGTCGTTGAAAGGCTGGAAAATCCGTCCGGGCTTGATGTTGCCGAGGACAGCATCCTGATGCGGCTTGCGCTTTACAAGGCCGGCTTGCGGGCCTTTGCGCAGCGGCCCTTGACCGGATATGGCCGTCAGAATGTGATCGCTGTGGTCTCCAAATTCGACCCTCAACGCGCATCGCAATTTCCCTATACCCACCTGCACAATGGTTATTTGACAGACATGGTTGCATCCGGATTGCCGGGGCTGCTGTCGCTTCTGGCCGTTTTACTGGTGCCGCTCTATGCGCTGCGCCATGCACAGCCGGTGGTGTTTGGCGGGGTGCTCTGTCTGTCATTGTCCTATCTGTTTTATGGCATGACCAATCTCTTATTCTACCATGACACGGCCAACTTCCTGTTTTTGGGGATGGTTGCCGTTTTCAGCACATTGTCGAACCTGCCGGAATTGCCCGGCGTGACCGTCAAAACGACTTCGACCCGACGTTGATGATCGTTGCAGCGCAGATGCGCAGATCAAACAGCAGCGACTGTTTTTTCATATAGGTGTGATCGCAAAGCGCCAATTCTGCCGGACGTGACATGTCGATACCGCGTATCTGGGCAAGGCCGGTAATGCCGGGCCTGATGCGAAAGACATCGTGCTTGCGGCGCTCTTCAATGACCTGATGCTGGCCAGGCAGGCAGGGGCGAGGGCCAACCAGGCTCATATCACCGCGCAGCACATTGAACGCCTGGGGCAATTCATCGAGCTTTGTCCTGCGGATCAATCTGCCGATGCGTGTGAACTGGTCGGCTGAGACCTCGTGGGTTCCCAACAGAGGCGTGCCTCGCCGCATCGAACGCAACTTCCACATGGTGAAAGGCCTTTGGTCACGCCCGAGCCTGATCTGGCAATAGAGTGGATTGCCGGCGGTTTCCAAACGGATCAGCAATGCCAGCAAAGCAATCAGGGGCCACAGCAGCAAAAGCGCGAGGGCTGCCACGATGATGTCAATGAGCCGTTTCACCGAGCACCTTCCTGTAAAGATCGAGATAGCGTTCACCCATCGTCGTGGCCTGGAGTTCTGCGTCGAACCGCATGCGTGCAGCACTGCCGAATTGATGACGCAAGCTGGCATCACCGTCCAGCCTGTTGACCGCATGGGCCAGGGCACGCGGATCATTGGGCGGGACGACAAGCCCGGTGACATTGTTCAGATTGACGAAGCTGGTACCTGTGCCAATCTCACAGCTGATCATCGGCTTGCCCATCATGGCTGCCTCCATCAGCGACAGTCCATAAGCCTCAGAACGCTTGTTTGAAGGGAATACGAAACCGCTGCAAAGGCTGAGCAGCGCGATCTTGTCCTCTTCATCAATCGATCCGACAAAATGGACATTATCCAGTCCAAGCCTTTGCATGGTCGCAATCAGTTCGGCCTCGCTGGGGCCGGCACCGGCAATGACGAAAATGGCTTTGGTCTGCCTTGCTGCTTCCAGCAGAATGTTCAAACCTTTGTAATGACGCAGAACACCGACAAACAGAAAAAAACTGTTGCCGAGGCGTTGCTGCCAGAGCTGCATGCGCGCCTGTGAAGCTTGAGGATAGGATGCCGGATCCAGGCCGAGCGGGATGACCCGGATCTTGTCAATAAAACGCGGCAGAACCGTGCTCGAGGCCAGATAGTTTTCAGATGTAGGCACGATGGCATCGACACTGGACAAAAACCTGTTCCTTAAGGGTGCATAGCAGGCTTCGAGGAGCGGGTTTGCAAGGGCGTCGGCATGGTAGGTCACGATGGTTGGTTTACCCGTGTTTGCCATGAAATACATCATGTCCATGAACGGCCAGGGGAAATGCAGGTGTATCAGATCGGATTCAGCGGCCAGATTTTTTAATGCGCCGAGGCAGTTGAAGGAAATATCCGTCGATGAAATTGCCAGGTGTCTTTTGGCCTGATGCACAGTCTGACCGTTGAAATGCAGTGCATCGGCATGAGGATTGTTACTCAGGGCGAGAATCTGGTGCACAGCACCGCCTGAAGCGGTTGTCTCGGCGATGGCATTGATGGACCGTTCCACGCCGCCGAATGTGTCGGGCCAATAGGTTTTGAAAAAGTGTAATATGCGCATGTGGTTCTCTGGAGCCCTGATGGAAAAGCCAAGCCTGCTCCATTCAGTAGACAAACCGACCTTATACGCGGCCAGTGAGTTGGTGAAACCCCGAAATGCATTCAATTCCGGTTGGCCAGGGCATGTTCAGGTGTGTGTATCGGTTTAAATGATTGGTTCCTTCCACTTGCACAAAGGCGTTGAGGCTGGTAGCTGAAAACACCTTGTGCGCGCAGGAATTTTGATGATCGTCATGTCGAAACAACAAGTTTCCGACACGTTTGCCTTTTTCAGGAGGCGATGAAATGGAGCCGTCACTCCCTGCTCATGTCGTGATTACGCCTGTTTTTGAAGACAGTGAGGCTGCCGGGCAGATGTTTCATGCTCTGGCGGCGGCGATGGGTTCCAATGTTTTTGTCATAGCAGTTGACGACGGTTCGGTTGCGCAGCCATTGCGTCAGGAAAGTATCGGCAAGGCAGGTCTCGACGGGATTGTCATTCGTCTGAAAAGAAACGTCGGGCACCAAAGAGCCATTGCAGTCGGCCTTGGTTATGCGGCCGAGCATTTTCCCGACGCAACAACCATTGTCATGGATTGTGACGGCGAGGATCTGCCTGAACAGATAGAGGAACTGTTGACAGGCCTTTCACAGCCCGGGGTTGATGTTGTTGTCGCCCGGCGTAAAAAACGGCTTGAGACGACGAGCTTCAAGATATTTTACTTCTTCTACAGGCATCTCTTCCGGCTTTTGACCGGGCGCAACATCAGCTTCGGCAATTTCATGGTTCTCAGTCCGTTTGCGGTCAAGCGCCTGGTGGCCATGTCAGAATTGTGGATTCATGTAGCCGGCTGCCTTCTCGTTTCGAAATTGCGTATCCACCATATTTCGCTTGATCGCGGTCCACGTTATGCGGGTCAAAGCAAGATGAATTTTCATGGGCTCATCTTGCATGGGTTTCGCGCCTTCATGATCTTTGCGGAAGATGTGCTGGTGCGCGTGGGTGTGGCCTGTGCATCCATCGCGGCCGTGTCAATTATGGGCATATCACTATCAATTTTGCTGAAGTCGGCAGGAATGGCGTCGCCAGGCTGGTTTTCCATGGCGCTTGGAATTCTCGTGCTGGTCCTGATACAGACGGGAACCCTGATCCTGATGACCCTGATGTTGACCGGCATCGTGCGCAATGGCATTTCGGTGTCCATCAACTATTTGGATTTTATTGATGAAGTCTGTCCTGCTGAACGCCCGGACAACGTTTGACCAGTTGCGAAGGGGTGAATTCATTCGCTTTGTGGCCAATGGTCTTGTGGCGACGGCAGTTCACTACAGCGTGCTTTATGCCGGCGTGGAGATTTTTGGCCTGAAATCCGTTGCCCTGGCAAGTGTGATGGGCGCGGCAGTCGGCATTTGCAGTTCGTTTCTGGGCAACTATTTTTTCGTGTTTCAAAATCACACACGGCCGCTTCTGGGACGGGTGATCCCCTTCGTCACGCTCTATTCCTTCATGCTCGTCATGCACGGGACTTTCATGCTCATCTGGTCGGACTGGTTGGGGCTGGATTTCAGACCTGGTTTCCTGATTGCTACCGCCCTGCAGACCGGTTTCAGCTATCTTGCAAACCGCTACCTGGTTTTTGCCAAATGAAATATATCTATGCTCTGGCATGCACGCTGATATTCATCATCCTGTTGATTTCGATCTATCTGATTCATATCAACTATTTCGGCGTTGATGTTGTCCTTTACAGCGCGCTTGTCGATGCGGCCATTGCCCTTGTGTTGGCGGGCTTGCTGTTTCTTGTCGCTTTTCGTGCGGCCCCGGTTTTCAATGGTTTTGAAAAGACATTGGTGTTGCTGATCTGGCTGCTGGGGGGCTATGCCTTTGCAATATCCATTCCGACTGTTCTGGACCGATCATTGTCGTTTTACATATTGGAAAAACTCCAACAACGCGGCGGCGGCATCCGGGAATCATCCATGTCGGATGTCTTTATTCATGAATATATACCTGAATTTCGACTGGTTGACGTGCGTTTGACCGAACAGTTGGAGTCGGGAAGCGTCGTCATTGAGGATGGCTGTGTGAGATTGACTGAAAAAGGGCAAAGGCTGGCATCGTTCAGCCATTATTTCCGACGTCATTTCCTGCCGAAAAAACGCCTGCTTGGCGGCCAATATACCGATGATCTGGTTGATCCGTTCAAGCAGGACGACGCCGTTGAGCGTGGTTACGAATGCTGACAGGGGAAGCGGCAGATCGGCAGTTGCTTTTTTGGTTTGCAGTTGCCTGAGTGCGTGGCAGCCTGATGCTTGGCGCAAACGCCCTATTGCGGCGAAGTCAGTGCCGCGCCTGACCTCCTCCACGGCCAATCCAGCGCAATTGTGAATGAAACCGGTTGCACATCCAAGATGTCCGCCAGGGTTTGGACGCTTCTCAGGTATTGTCCTTGATCATACAAGTGGCCCCAGCCAATGCCGTCTCTGGCGAGAATCGGATTGATGGGATGGGTAAAATAGACCATCAGTTAAAGTGCCATAATGAAAAGACAGGTTGTTGCAATGAAGAAAGCGTCATCGGACAGGCGAATCTGGCGAATCCGGAACATATGGATAACTGTCTCAACTTTTTGTCGTTAAGGCCTTTGTCATCAATCGTTTTGGCATCGAGCGACAGTAGGCGCGATCCCTTGGGTGATCTTGCAATCGGAACGCAGCAATGGAAATGCCTTGCCGTCGTCCGGCAGGCAAAATAACCTGTTGTTGCACTATCGGCGAAACCACGATCGAAGGCACAAATTCTTGCTTTGTTGATGCGCTCAAAGCGAGGGACGGATTGAATTGCGTTTGTTGCGTATCGCGCGTGCAGGAAAGATGAAATCAAATGCATGGCTTATATTCGTATATTTTCAATAGGTTAGGAATGTAAGATGTGCGGAAAATGATCGACAACCAAACAACGACGCATTTGCACCATACAGATTCTGATGGCAGGCCTTCTGGTTTCGCGCTTTTCCTTGCGCCCGCCACCATCCTGCTGGCGGTTGCGGCGGTGTTTTTTATTCCGCTTTTTACAGGAACAAATGACCTTCCCGGGGATCTTGGCGATGCGCGGTTTAATATTTACATTCTGGAGACAGTCTATCTCTGGATGTCGGGAACGGGATCGCCACTGCTCTCGCCGGACATGTTCTTTCCATTTCCCTATACGTTGGCCTTCAGTGACACCCATGCCGCGACAGCGTGGATCTATGCTCTGTTTCGCATCGCGGGGCTTGATGCCTATGATGCTTACAAGGGCTGGGTTGCTGCAGGTTATGTGCTGACTTATCTTTCCGCCTATTATGTGGGTCTGCGGTTTTCGCTCTCGCCCTTGCTGGCATCCGTTGCGGCGCTGGCATTTGCGTTTAGCTTGCCATCTGTAGCGCAGTTGGGGCATGCGCAATTGATCAATATGGCAGCCACACCTTTTTGTTTCCTCTATATCAGTCGTTTTTCAGAAAAATTCGCCTCACGTGATTTGCTGAAATTTCTTGTTGCCTTGTGCATACAAATATTGATCAATATTTATTCCGGAATCTTTACACTTCTGATCAGTACCATTTTTCTTGTTGTCTCCGTTGCCTTTCGCCATGGCCTGAATACCAGAGCAATAGGCCGGGCATGGGCTGATTTTGGCCAAAGCATCCGGGATGAACGACCGGCAGTTCCATTGTTGATTGTCACGGTTGTTGGCATTGGATCTTGTGCCATCGTGCTGGGGTTTCACAAATATGTGGCGGACCTTTATGGTCTCGGCCGCAACTGGTCGGAGATGGCCTCGATGTTGCCGCGCGTACAATCATATTTTTTCATGGACGCACTTCCCTATTGGGAGCCGGTATCGCGCAGCATCACCGGGGTTGCCATGCGCCATGAACACCAGCTTTTCCTGGGCGTGCCTATTGGCATTCTTTTCGGGATTTGCCTCTATCTCCTTGTTCGCCGAAGAGCATCACTTTCTCTGCGGATATTTACGGTTTCGGTTCTGGTCAGTTTTTTGATTGTTACCGCGTTTGGAGACCTATCCCTCTACTGGTTTTTCGCAAAAATTCCGGGGTTTGATTCCCTGAGAGCGATTTCACGCGTTCAACTGGTTCTGGCGTTTCTCACCGTCATGGCTGTTGCCTGCCTGTTACGCGATCACCTGTGTGCAGGGCGCAGCCGGGCATGGCAGTTTTCGGCAACTGCATTGCTTGCGCTCTGGCTTGTTCATGATTTGGCCGTGGTGCAAAAGAGTACTTTTTCCAGCAATGAGGCACGCAGCAGAATTGAAAATCTGCACGCCAGAATTGATGTAAATTCAATCGAGGAAAATTCGGTGCTGGCCTATGGCGGGGATGCCAATCTTCCCTCCTGGGTAAATGATCTCGACGCCATTTTTCTGGCACGTAAACTGGGTGTTCCCACGTTCAATGGCTATTCGGGAAACCGTGTCCCCGGATATGCGTATTCTCCGACCTGCGCGGATATTATCAGACAACTTGACGCTTATGATCATTGGACCAGAGAGCGGGGGATGAAGCCGATTGAAGTCCTCGAATTCAATGTTGTCAAATTAGACATGGATTCGTGTGATCTGTCAAAATTTGAAAACCCGAAGTGATATCGTCTTACGGC
>JARGOF010000056.1 GCA_029212415.1 Rhizobiaceae bacterium
CGCACCATCATTCCATCTGATCAATCCAGGCCTCCAGCATGGTGACCGCCTCGCTGTGGACCAGGGAGCGTCCGAGTTCCGGCATCATGATGCCGTGGTCCTGGCTTTTCATGCGGAAGATGAGGATAGAGCTTGTCGCTTTGCCGGGGTCGATGTCATAGGTGTAGCCGCCTGAGCCGCGACCGGCGGCGACGGAGCGCTTACGGTGGCCCCAGCGCCGCTTTCTCCGAAGGTCAGAAACAGGCCGGAATTGCTGGCCGGCCCTCCAGGCGGTGGCAATGGGCGCAATTGATATCGAGATTGGCATTGGGCACGGTATCTCCAGCCACCATCCAAGCCGATGGTCTGGATACGCAATCGCTTGCCGGCCAGCCTGAGCGAGACCTTCGCCTATGATGACGGTGGCAATAGGACAGCTGACGGCAAGCGGGTCAAGAAGTTTGGTGCCGGCACCGAGGCGCTCTACTCGGATGCCGATGCAGAGATCGATGCGCCTTTGATGTCTGGGGGAGCACGCCGGTCTCGACCGGTGTTTACGCTATGGATGCCTATACGCATTATCCGCATATGGACATCAAGCTGGTCGGCACCGTGCCCACCTTCATACACCGCGATCACCTGTCCTCGGTGCGCATTGTCACCGATGCGTCGGGCAATCTCGTCGAAGAGACGGCCTATGCCGCCTCTGGCGAGCCGACCAATGCGGCGATGACCACGCAGAAGGGCACCATCAACGAGCGGCATGATCCCGAAACAGGACTGATGTATCTCAACGCCCGCACCATGTCCCCTCAGTCGGCAGGTTCATCTCACCCGATGACTGGGACCCGATCAAGGAAGGCGTCGGGCCGAACCGTTATGCCTATGCCCAGAACGATCCGGCGAAAAGGAGTTATCCGAACGGGCATCAGGTGGCTGACGACGGGCTGCGTGGAGGAGGAGATAAGGATCCGGATGGAGGGATAGATCAGGTTGGGCTGTATAATTCATCTCTTGCAACGGCTGAGCGAAATGGCATTTTGGGGAGAGACCTCGGCAGAGAGGACAAATATGAGCAACAGCAAAAAGTTGGAGTGATTGCCTCAGTAGCAGTTGTTGGCGCAGCTGCAGCAGTTGTTGCGGCTCCAACAGCAGTGATTGCTGGCACGGTAGATGGTGCAATCACTGTAGCCGGTGCGGTGACAGGCGCTGTTTCTCGTTATAGTTTGACTGCTGGTGTGGCTGTACAGGTCAATGCGGGGGCTTTAACGGCGAAAACAACGCAGATGGCGAGTAAGGCTAAAGCAGATGGTTTGGCTGGATTATACACAACAGCTGGAACACAAGCGGCGCAATTTACTGCTGGATTGGTTGCTGGCGCTACAGATGCAGTCGTCGGTACGGATATGTCAGATGCAGCTGATCGAACTGCGGCTACAAAAATGGCTACTACACAGGTTATGTTACAGCGTATACGGCAGCAAATGCACCGGCTACTGTAGCGGCAATTTCACAAGCATTTTCGAGCAGCCGAGGGAGGTAAAAGATAACACATGGTTTATTTTTTGATCACTCTGGCAATCGTGATTGTCTTATTTGTTGCTCACAACGGTTATAAGGGAGTAAAATATGGAGCCCCATATTTACCTAAGACAATAATGGAAATTTCTAATCTTTTTTCCGAGCACCGCGCTATTTTGGATGGCATCACATACTTTTCTTTTGATTGCACCAGATTGCTGACAGTTGAATATGTGACTGATGATATCATGAATTTGTATATCCGAGACATGAGCAAAGAAATACGCGGATATGTTTTGAAAGGTATAGATGGGATAGAAGTAGATATAAACAGTGATGTCCGTTGCCGCATCAGCCATGAGAGCTATTTAAAAATAATAGAAAGGCTATGTGAATATTACAAAGATACTAAATATCCATTGAGAATCAAATATTTGATCCCCCTTATGCCGGAGTAGCGATCCTGGTTGCCGATCCTGAAGAAACCTCCAATTTGTTCCCATTCCAAAGACGTCTCGACGAAATTCATTCATTCGGTGCAAGGCGGCTGGATAGGAGGTGTCCTGATTGTGAAAGACGATACCACGGGTCAAGTTGTTTCGAACAAAATGGTTAGGCTCGAAATCCTCACGGTTTCAAGGCCGCTTCACACGTTCCCGCAGGCGATTCATCCTCTCATGAGCACCGACCTCGCATCAAACCGCCGCACCATCATTCCATCTGATCAATCCAGGCCTCCAGCATGGTGACAGCTTCACTGTGGACCAGGGAGCGTCCGAGTTCCGGCATCATGATGCCGGGGTCCTGGCTTTTCATGCGGAAGATGAGGATGGAGCTTGTCGCTTTGCCGGGGTCGATGTCATAGGTGTAGCCGCCTGAGCCGCGACCGGCGGCGACGGGGCGCTTGCGGTGGCCCCAGCGCCGCTTGTCGCTTTCTCCAAAGGTCAGGAACAGGCCGGAATTGCTGGCCGGGCCCTCCAGGCGGTGGCAATGGGCGCAATTGATATCGAGATAGGATCTTGCCCGCCGGTCGATCGGCTCGGCGGTGTCCTGCCAATTGGCCGCACGCGGGGCATCCTGTGGCCGGGGCGCAGCAGACAGGATTTGTCTGTTGCTCCAGGCCAGCAGCTGGTTATCCACGCCGTCGCGGTAGACATAATCCCGGTTGAGATGGCGCGCCGTGGGGCCGATGGGGGTGATGGTCTTGCCGAGCGCGTGGCATCCCTTGCACTGATTGGCATTGGGCACGGCATAGTCTATCTCCAGCGGCCCGCCATCCAGACCGATGGTCTCGATGTGCAATCGCTTGCCGGCCAGTTTGAGTCTCGCGTCACGCATCTCGTCGTTCCAGACATAGGCCCAGGCCTTCCAGCCGTCGGGCTGGCGGATCAGCAGGCGGGTCTCAATCAGCCGGACGTCTTTTTCGGGCGCGCGCAGATCGGCCGGATAGGCGAATGTCTTGATGAGCGCGGAGCCGACGGGGAAGTCGAACACCTCCGGGTCGGCATAGGCGGCGGTCTTGCCCGGTGGAACATGGACGAAACGGAACTTGGACGCGTAATCGGAAAAGAGCGGCGTGACCAGATCATAGGGCAGGACCCCGTCAACGGGAATTTGCGCCGGCCCATCGGAAAACAGATTGTATTCCGACAGAAGTCGCGCCGGCTTTTCATTCAACAGCGCCGCCTCATTCACACCCGCGGCAAGGGACCGGGCGCCGGGCAGGCAGAAAGCCAAAAGGCACAGCAGCAGGGGAACGCGCATGGCTCTCATCAATTGGCCCTGTTGCTTGGTTTTCGGCCTTCACGCATGTATCAATTGCCGGGTTTCAGTTGCGGCAAGGTCACGGCCTTGGGTTCAGGCAGCGTCCCGGCATAGTCGGCGATGGCGCGGTCCGGCGATGCGCCCCAGGGATAGAGCGTGTTCTGGATCATTTTCAGATTGGCGAAGGTGGTGCCTTCCGGCTCCTGGATGTAGATCCTGTCCTCTGCCGACGTCCAGGTCACCCATTCGGTCAGCGGCACGACGCCATCCCAGACGATATCGGGAACCGGCGTGCCGGTGACATTGCTGATGATGTCCCCGACGTCGCCGGCCGGTCGTGCGCCACCCTCTTCATAGATATTCTTGCGCACCATCACGGCGCGGGGATGGGGGATATAATTGTCATCGTCAAAATTATTCGGATAGGTGGCAATGAGAACATGGACGGTGTCATTGTTCTTCAAGGTGTTTGCGAAAACATGCACATTGCGGTTGGCCATCACCATGATGCCGGTGCCTCTGCCGACCATGCCCAAGATATTGCCCGCCGGTGCAAAATTGTCGGTGTCATTGTCGACAACCCTGTTGTCGAATACCCGAACCGAATGGCCGCCCATGACCGGCAGGTTGGGCAGGTCGAAAACCAGAATGCCGCCCGTATTGTGTGTCACCGTGTTGCCGTAGACATCGGCATATTTGCTGTTTTCAATCTCGATGCCCGCCACATTATAGGCGGCGGTCGAGTTTCGCACGATGATATTTTCGCTTTGCCCCACATAGATGCCGGCATCAGAGGCGCCGCGCACGACACAGTCTTCGATCAGGACATTTTTCGATTCCACCGGGTAGATGCCATAGGCGCCGTTTGTTTCATCGGGACCGCCGGTCCACTCCACCCGGATACGCCGATAGGTGATCTGGTCAGCAGCCTTCGACTTGATGCCATCACCCTTGCTGTTTTCAACCGCAAAATCCTCCAGAATCACATTGTCAGACGTAATGAGAAAACCTTCGCCGCCGCCTTTCTGGCCGTCGAAGGAGAGGATGGTCTGATCCATGCCGACGCCACGGATAGTGATATCGGCAATATCAAGCGACAGCCCGTCGATGATTTCAAACCGGCCCTCGGCCAGATTGATCGTGCTGCCGGGTTCGGCTGTAATCAGCGCTTCCTGCAGTTGCTCGGCCGCATCCGGCCCCGGCAGGACGGTGACGCTATCGGCGGCCATGGCAGCCGTGCCAAAGGTCAAAACAACCAGCAATATCCCGACGCGCTGCGCTGATTTCCTCATCGACTTATCCTCCCCGAAAAGTCTGTTTTCATTCTTCCAATGATCGAACCATAGCACCCAATTCTGCCGCTATCAATTAACATGAAATATTTTCATATTTATGTCAGACTATTGTCCTGAAGAGACCATGGACAGACAGGCGACGGCAAGATGCAGACAGATCAAACACGGCGACAACCCCGACAGAAACGCGCTGTTGAGAAAGTCAGCCGGATCCTTGATGCCGTGGAGACGCTGGTCTCCGGGCATGGGGTGGAGGCTTTGACCACCACGCAAGTTGCTCATGAGGCCGGCTATGCGGTCGGCACCATCTACCAATATTTTGGCAACCGTACCGCACTGCTGATTGCAGCCCACGATCGAATGCTGGAGCGCCTGACGGGCCAGTTGGCCGGTGAGGCGGATCGGGTGCTGGCAGACCATAGCGATGATCCGATCGCCGCACTGGTTGAGACCTATATCGAAAGTGCACGTTCGCAACCCGGCTATCTTTCCTTGCTGAAATTTGTTTCCCTGAACAAATCCACCGGCGACCATGAGGCGGCGACGGATGCATTTGCCGGAGACCTGATCAGCAGCATCGTGCGCGCAGAGATTCCCCATATTGATGCCTTGCAAATGCGCATTACCCGCACCGTGGTGGTGGGCCTGATTTCCGTTCTCGTTGATGTCGTTCTGCTGGAGAGTGACGAAAAATTGCGTCAATTCTATCAGGCGGAACTTGTCGCCCATTGCACCTTTGCCCTGCACAGAGCGGCTCGGCATAGCGCCTGATCGCCGCCGACCTGAACGCTTTGGGCCTGTCTGCGGCCGGCTTGCAAAATGCTGCGATCTCATGCAAACCGAACACGTGATAGAAAAGGGTTGAATATGCTGCGATCAGTTGATCATTGTGTCCTGCCGACGGCTGATCTCGCCGTGGCCAGAAGGCGCCTCACCGAACTTGGTTTCACCGTTGCCGCCGAGGCCCGGCATCCCTTTGGAACCGAGAATGCCTGCGTCTTCTTTTCCGACGGCACATTTCTGGAGCCCCTGGCCATTGCCGAAAGGGAGATCTGCGAACATGCGGCGCGCAATGGCAATGTCTTTGTCAACCGTGATCAGGCCTACCGCTTCCGCCGCGGTGACGAGGGATTTTCGGCGCTGGTCATGGGTACGGAGAATGCTGCCGAAGACCGGCTGCAATTCGAACGTGACGGCATCAGCGCAGGTTTGAACCTGGAATTTTCCCGTCCCTTTGAAACGCCTGCGGGCGAGAAGGCGATTGCCGGTTTCGAACTGGCCTTTGCGGCAGATCTGCGGGCGCCGGATGTGTTTTTCTTCACCTGCCAGAAAAAGAAGGCCCCAGGCCTCGACAAGTCCGCATTGGAACAGCACGCCAATGGTGTCCTTGGCATCAAGCAGATCGTGATGTCCGAGCAAAACCCCAGTGATTTCCAGTACCTGCTGCAGCAGGTCGTCAATCAGCGGGAGGTCAACGCTCATTCTTTCGGCATTGACCTGGCCTCCGGCAATGCCGAAATCACCGTGCTGAATGCGGCCGGTCTCGAAGGCTATTTTGGTGTGCATGGCGGAACCCACGCCCGTGGCCTGCGGCTGCGCGGCATTGTTTTTGCCGTCGCGGATCTTTCACGGGTGGAAAAGCAATTCAAGCAGGCAGAAGTGGATTATGCCTCAGTCGGCGGCAAGTTGGTTGTCGGCGCAGGAGAAGGTCAGGGCGCCTTTTTCGCCTTTGATACGCCTTAAGTCGCTTTCCTTGTTTTATGTCTCCACAGACCGAATGTCAGGCAGACCAGCGACAGGATGAGCGCAGCCATGATGGCCATGGCCGTAAGGGAAAGATGGTGCAAAAGCTGCGGCAGGACGGCAATGTCCTTGCCAAAATGGTAGGCCAGGCTTGTCCAAAGGCCGACCCAAAGGGCTGCACCGACGGCATTGGCGATCAGAAATTTCAACCAGTGCATGCCGGCCGTTCCTGCGGCAATGCCGTTCAACTGGCGCAGAACCACAACAAAACGGGCAAGGGCAACGATGAGCGAGCCGTGTTTTTGCAGGACATTTTCCACCTGCAGCAGCCGTTCATGGGTTATGCCGATACGGCTGCCATAATGGACGATGACAGGCCGCCCCAGCTTGCGACCGATGAGGTAGCCGACATTGTCGCCCAACACAGCCGCCGCAAAACAGGTTGCGGCCACGGAATAGATGTTCAACTGCCCCAGCGCCGCCAATCCGGATGCGGCGATGACCAATGTCTCGCCGGGCAGGGGCATCCCCAATGCTTCCAGAAAGACATCAAAGAACAGGCCGGTCATGCCGTATTTGTGAATCAAAGGCTCTATCTGGATGAAAAATGACAGCATGGTTTCCGGTGTCTTCACAAGAAATGCAGGACGAATCATGTGCAATGCGCAACCATCGGCCCAAACGCGCCAGACCTTGTTACCATTGCTTTGTCGATCGCGGCAATTTTTACAGGATTGCCGCCCGGAACAGATTAAAAAGGCGATGCAAAAGCCCTTGCCTTTTTGATCATGCAGGACAAAGGCAAATCAACCAAGACGGGCACACAACATTGCGTTTTTTGCCGGTTGGCCTAAAAGGTTTTGCAAAACCACTTTTCCGCTTCAAAAGGACCCTTGGACATGACTGCTATCGTCGACATTATTGGCCGTGAAATTCTGGACAGCCGCGGCAATCCGACCGTCGAGGTCGATATCGTGCTTGAAGATGGCTCCTTCGGGCGCGCGGCGGTTCCCTCCGGTGCGAGCACAGGCGCCCATGAGGCGGTGGAATTGCGCGATGGCGGCCCGCGCTATCTGGGCAAAGGCGTGCAAGGGGCCGTCGACGCGGTCAATGGCCCGATTTTCGAGGCCATTGGCGGCCTGGATGCGGAAAACCAGATCCACATTGACCAGATCATGATCGAACTTGACGGCACGCCCAACAAGGCAAAACTGGGCGCCAATGCGATCCTCGGTGTGTCCCTGGCGATTGCGAAAGCCTCGGCGGAAGCTGCCGGGCTGCCTCTTTACCGCTATGTCGGTGGTCCCAATGCCCATGTGCTTCCCGTTCCGATGATGAACATCATCAATGGCGGCGAACATGCCGATAATCCGATCGACTTTCAGGAATTCATGATCATGCCGGTTGGCGCTGCATCCATCCGCGATGCCGTGCGGATGGGCTCGGAAGTCTTTCACACGTTGAAAAAGGAACTGGCGGCACAGGGACACAATACCAATGTCGGCGACGAGGGCGGATTTGCGCCGAACATTGCAAGCGCACCTGCTGCGCTGGATTTCATCATGCAGTCGATCGAGAAGGCCGGTTACAGGCCGGGTGAAGACATGTTCCTGGCCCTTGATTGTGCCGCAACCGAATTCTTCAAGGATGGTCTATACGTCCTGGAAGGCGAGGGGCGCAGTCTGGAACCGGGCGCCATGGCGGAATATCTGGCAGAGCTTGTCGCAAAATATCCGATCATATCCGTCGAAGACGGCATGGCAGAAGATGACTGGGATGGCTGGAAGGTCCTGACAGATCTGACGGGTGACAAATGCCAGTTGGTCGGCGACGACCTGTTTGTCACCAATACCGCGCGTTTGCGAGACGGTATCAAGATGGGTGTCGCCAATTCGATCCTGGTCAAGGTCAACCAGATCGGCACGTTGAGCGAAACCCTGGATGCTGTCGAAACGGCACACAGGGCAGGCTATACGGCTGTCATGTCGCATCGGTCCGGCGAAACGGAAGATGCAACAATTGCCGACCTGGCGGTTGCCACAAATTGCGGGCAGATCAAGACGGGTTCGCTGGCGCGTTCCGACCGGTTGGCGAAATACAATCAGCTCATGCGCATCGAGGAAGAATTGGGCCTTCAGGCAGCCTATGCCGGTCGCGGCATATTGAAGGACTGAAGTCCATACAGGATTTCGAACTGAACAATTTACATTCGCCCCTGCATCCAGATGGATTCAGGGGCGAATGTGTTTCAAAGCGCGCGAAACAGGATTTCGATAACCGGATATTAAATATGTTGCACGATAAAGGGTTAGCCGAGCCCTGTATCCAGCAAAACCTGCTGATCTTGAGCGCGGTGGTGTTCGCGTACCAAAGCAGCTTCATCCATGTCGACACGGCAGAAAAAGATCAGAAATACCGGACGTTTGATCGTTCCCACAATTGCCATTGCCTTTATCAGCTATTTCGGATTTCATGCCATCAATGGTGATCGCGGCATGAATGCGAAGCAGCGATTTGTGGTGCGCAAAGCGTCGCTTGAGCTGGAATTGGCAACTCTGGTGAAAGAGCGCACGATTCTGCAGCAACAGGTTCAGCTTCTGCCTCAGGGCGGGCCAGTGGTGCGTGATATGCTGGATGAGCGAGCCCGTGAGGCGTTAAGTCTTTCCCGGCCCAACGAGATTGTAATTTTCGACGAGAACTTATATTAACCGTTAATCGGTTAATTGTAGTATTATCGAATAAAAACAATTCCCTAGAATTCAGATAAGCTATGCATTATTGGCCTTGCTGCGGGCAATGCTATTCCGTAAACTGGTGACAGATGTCATTCAGGGAGGACTCCATGGCTCCGCGTAAAAGTGCAGCGTCACCCAGCCGTTCCGGGGCTGCGAAAACAACGAAAACCCGAAGTGCCAAAACGGCCAAACCGGTCATTGGGACCGAGATTGCCGAGTTTGATCGCGATCAGGAAATTGCCGCCTACCGCGAGATGCTGCTGATCCGCAGATTTGAAGAAAAGGCCGGCCAACTCTACGGCATGGGCTTCATCGGCGGCTTTTGCCATCTCTATATCGGACAGGAAGCAGTCGTCTCGGGTATCAAGCTTGCCATGAAGGACGGCGATCAGATGATCACCGCCTATCGTGATCACGGGCACATGCTGGCCTGCGGCATGACCCCGCGCGGCGTCATGGCCGAATTGACCGGGCGCCAGAGTGGCTACTCCCACGGCAAGGGCGGCTCCATGCACATGTTCTCCAAGGAAAAGCATTTCTACGGCGGCCACGGTATTGTCGGTGCACAGGTATCGCTGGGGACGGGGCTGGGTTTTGCCAATCGCTATAGAGATAATGGCAATGTCAGCGTTGTTTTCTATGGTGACGGCGCGTCCAACCAGGGCCAGGTCTATGAGAGTTTCAATATGGCTGAGCTTTGGGACTTGCCGGTCGTCTATATCGTTGAGAACAACCGCTATGCCATGGGAACATCGGTTTCCCGGGCATCGGCTCAGACGGATTTTTCCCAGCGCGGTGTCTCCTTCAACATCCCCGGCCATCAGGTTGATGGCATGGATGTGCGCGCCGTCAAGGCCGCAGCCGAAGCTGCCCTGGAACACAGCCGCAGCGGCAAGGGACCCATCATCCTTGAAATGCTGACCTATCGCTATCGCGGCCACTCGATGTCGGATCCTGCGAAATACCGCAGCAAGGATGAAGTCCAGAAAATGCGCTCCGAGCATGATCCCATCGAACAGGTGAAAGTGCGGCTTCTGGACAATGGCTGGGCGAGTGAAGATGAGCTCAAGGCCATTGACAAGAGCGTCCGCGAGATTGTTGCTGACAGCGCAGAATATGCACAAAACGAGCCGGAGCCAGATCCTTCGGAACTCTATACGGACATAGTCCTTTAAGGTCGGGGGAGATCACATGCCTATTGATATTCTTATGCCAGCCCTCTCGCCCACCATGGAAGAGGGAACATTGTCCAAATGGCTGAAAAAGGAAGGTGACCAGGTCACCGCCGGCGACGTCATTGCGGAAATAGAGACAGACAAGGCAACGATGGAAGTTGAAGCTGTGGATGAAGGCACCATCGGCAAACTCGTCGTGCCCGAGGGCAGCGAAGGGGTCAAGGTCAATGCGGTGATTGCCGTATTGCTGACCGAGGGTGAAAGCGCAGATGCAATCGGCTCCGAAACGCCGGCCGCACAGCCCAAACCGTCCGAACCTGCAAGTGCCCCTGCGGATTCTCAGCCTGCTTCAGCTGCCGTGCCCGCAGCGCCGGTTGCAGCCTCCGTGCCTTCCGACCCGGATATTCCGGAAGGGACAGAAATGGTCCCGACCACCGTGCGCGAAGCCCTTCGTGACGCGATGGCAGAGGAAATGCGCGCTGATGGCGATGTCTTCATCATGGGTGAGGAAGTTGCCGAGTATCAGGGTGCCTACAAGATAACCCAGGGCCTGCTTCAGGAGTTTGGCGCGCGCCGCGTGGTTGATACGCCGATCACCGAACATGGTTTTGCGGGCGTCGGCGTGGGCGCCGCCATGGCAGGACTGAAGCCGATTGTCGAATTCATGACCTTCAACTTTGCCATGCAGGCGATGGACCAGATCATCAATTCCGCCGCCAAGACCCATTATATGTCCGGCGGCCAGATGTCTGCTCCAATCGTGTTTCGCGGTCCCAATGGAGCGGCGGCACGGGTCGGCGCCCAGCATTCCCAGTGTTTTGCCGCCTGGTACAGCCATATCCCAGGCCTGACGGTCATTGCACCCTACGGCGCAGCCGACGCAAAGGGCCTGCTGAAAGCGGCCATTCGCAGCCCCAATCCGGTTATCTTCCTGGAAAACGAAATCCTCTACGGACACACATTTGATGTGCCCAAAATGGATGATTTCGTCCTGCCGATCGGCAAGGCACGGATTCACCGCGCCGGCAAGGACGTCACGATCGTTTCCTTCGGCATCGGCATGAATTATGCCGTGAAGGCAGCGGACGAACTGGCCGGAATGGGCATCGATGCCGAGATCATCGATTTGCGCACCATAAGGCCGATGGACCTGCCGACGATCATTGAATCGGTCAGGAAAACCGGTCGATTGGTCACCGTGGAGGAAGGCTTTCCGCAAAGTTCCGTTGGAACGGAAATCGCCACACGCGTGATGCAGCAGGCATTCGACTATCTCGACGCACCGGTCTTGACCGTTGCCGGCAAGGATGTGCCGATGCCCTATGCCGCCAATCTGGAGAAGCTGGCATTGCCGAATGTAGACGAAGTGATCGCTGCGGTTAAAGCCGTAACCTATACGGCTTAAGGGGAGGGTATCAGAATGCCAATTCATATCACCATGCCAGCGCTTTCCCCGACGATGGAGGAAGGCAATCTGTCAAAATGGCTGGTCAAGGAGGGCGACAGTGTCGCTCCCGGAGACGTCATTGCCGAAATCGAAACCGACAAGGCGACCATGGAAGTCGAGGCCGTGGATGAGGGCGTTGTCGCCAAGATCCTGGTTCCGGAGGGAACGGAAGGCGTCAAGGTCAACGCCTTGATCGCTATTCTTGCTGCAGAGGGCGAGGATGTATCGGCCGCGGCTGCGGATACGGGCAGCGCCGAAACAGCATCGGCGGAAACGCCTGCGCCGGCCGCTTCACCGACACCTTCCGAGGCCTCACCAGCGCCCGCGCCTGCTGCTGTGCAATCAGATGCGCCGGATAAAACGCGCTCTGAGGGTTCGCGCATATTCTCCTCACCGCTCGCCCGGCGTCTTGCTGCGGAAGCGGGTATTGATCTTGCATCGGTGAGCGGCTCCGGGCCGCATGGCCGGGTGGTAAAACGCGATATTGAAGCCGCTGTTGCCAACGCGGAAACAGCAACAGGCAAGGCAGCTCCGGCAACCGCGGCCGCTGCTGCGCCGGTCGCGAGTGCGCCGTCGGACGAGCAAACTCTCAAACTGTTTGAAGAAGGATCCTACGATCTGATTCCGCATGATGGCATGCGCAAGACAATCGCCAAACGTCTGGTGGAATCAAAACAGACAGTGCCGCATTTCTACCTCACGGTTGACTGTGATCTGGACGATCTGCTGGCCCTGCGCGCGCAGATCAATGGCTCAGCGCCGATGGTCGACGGCAAGCCGATCTTCAAATTGTCGGTCAATGACTTTGTCATCAAGGCAATGGCCCTGGCCCTGCGTGATGTTCCCGATGCCAACGCCTCCTGGACCTCCAGCAATATGGTGCGTCACCACCATTCGGATGTCGGGGTTGCGGTTTCCATACCGGGCGGCCTGATCACACCGATCGTGCGCAAGGCTGAATTGAAAACACTCTCGGTCATCTCAAACGAAATGAAGGATATGGCTGCACGGGCGCGCGAGCGCAAATTGCAACCGCAGGAATATCAGGGCGGATCCACCGCCGTATCCAACCTGGGCATGTTTGGCATCCGGAATTTTTCCGCCGTTATCAATCCGCCCCATGCCACTATTCTTGCCGTGGGCGCCGGAGAGCAGCGTCCTGTTGTCAAGGATGGTGCCCTGGCCATTGCAACAATCATGTCGGTAACCCTTTCAACGGATCACCGTGCGGTTGATGGTGCACTTGGGGCCCAGCTTCTGGGTGCTTTCAAGGGCTACATCGAAAAACCGATCGGCATGTTGGTCTAGATCCAGCTGTTGACAGCCAGTTCACAAAGAGGATGCGGATATGACACATCAGTTTGACAGCAATGACGTCACGGCTGTTCTGGCAAGGCTCAAGCGGGCCTGGGGCTGGCTGGTGGCTTTCGGGATCATATCCATTATTGGCGGCTTTTTGTCCTTTTCCAATCCACTGGGCGCAACCATCACGGTTGACTATCTGGTGGCGATATTTTTCCTGGTGCTTGGCGCAGCGCAAATTGCACAGGCCTCCACCTATCGCAACTGGGGCGGCTTCCTGTGGACCGTTGCAGTTGGTGCGCTGACCATATTGGTCGGGGCGGTGATGATCAAAAACCCGATAGAAGGCGCGGCCTCGCTGACCCTTCTGGTTGCCTTTTTGCTTTTCCTTCTGGGTGGCGCAAAAATCGCCTATGCATTTGCCATGAAGCCCATAACAGGATGGATCTGGGTTCTCATTTCCGGTCTGTTGTCCATCGTTCTGGGCGCCGCCATTTTTGGTAATTTCCCATGGGCGGCAGGCACAGTTCTGGGGCTGTTTCTGGGTGTAGAACTGACTTTTAATGGTGTTGCCTTGCTGCTGACAGGACTTGCCTTGCGCAACAGCTGAACGGCCTGCAGACGAACAGGGCATGGAACATGCCGCTATCAGGAGACGAGACGTGTCAAATATCTACGATGTCATCATCATCGGCTCTGGTCCCGGCGGCTATGTGGCTGCCGTGCGGGCCGCACAGCTTGGATTGAAAACTGCTATTGTCGAGCGCGAGCATCTGGGCGGCATCTGTCTCAACTGGGGATGCGTGCCGACCAAGGCGCTGCTGCGTTCAGCCGAAATACTGCATTTTTCTCAAAACGCAGAAAGCTACGGCCTGAAGCTGGAAGGCAAGATGACGGCAGATATTGGCGCCGTCGTGGATCGCTCCAGAGGTGTATCGCTTCGCCTGAATTCCGGTGTCGGTTTTTTGATGAAAAAGAACAAGATCGATGTGATCTGGGGTGAAGCGCAGATCAGCAAACCGGCAAAGGCTGGCGCGCCGGCTGAAATCGTGGTGAAGAAATCCTCGCGCAAGGCGATGGAACCGCAACCGCCAGCGCCGAAGAATACCTTGGGTGAGGGAACCTATCAGGGCAAGAACATCATTGTCGCCACCGGTGCGCGGCCGCGTGTCCTGCCAGGAATCGAGCCGGACGGAAAGCTGATCTGGACCTATTTCGAGGCCATGGTGCCAAAGGCACAACCAAAATCCATGGTGGTCATGGGATCGGGCGCCATCGGGATCGAATTTGCCAGTTTTTACAATGCTCTGGGCGTTGATGTCACGGTCGTGGAAATGATGGAAAACATCATGCCGGTCGAGGATGTCGAAATTTCCGGTCTTGCTCGCAAGGCGCTGGAAAAACACGGACTCAAGTTCATCACGCAAGCCAAGGTGACAAAGGTCGAAAAAGGCTCGGACAGTGTAACTGCACATGTTGAAACCAAGGACGGCAAGACCCAATTGATAAAGGCGGATCGGCTGATATCCGCGGTGGGTGTCCAGGGCAATGTGGAGAATCTCGGACTTGAGACACTGGGTGTGAAAACCGAACGGGGCTGTATCGTCATTGATGGATACGGCAAGACCAATGTCGAAGGCATCTATGCCATCGGTGATGTTGCCGGCCCTCCGATGCTGGCGCATAAGGCGGAGCATGAAGGCGTCGTCTGTGTGGAAAAAATCGCCGGTGTTCCGGGTGTTCATGCAACCAACAAGGCGATGATACCGGGATGTACCTATTGCGACCCGCAGGTTGCCAGCGTCGGTCTCACCGAGGCCAAGGCAAAGGAAGCCGGACGTGATATACGTGTCGGGCGTTTTCAGTTCGGCGCCAACGGCAAGGCCATTGCGCTTGGAGAAGACAAGGGACTGGTCAAGACTATCTTTGACCGCAAGACCGGCGAACTGCTGGGTGCTCACATGATCGGGGCGGAAGTGACGGAACTGATCCAGGGCTTTGTAGTTGCCATGAATCTGGAGACGACGGAAGAAGAATTGATGCATACGGTGTTCCCGCACCCAACACTTTCGGAAATGATGAAGGAAAGTGTGCTTGACGCTTACGGCCGTGCACTGAATGCTTAAGTCTGCGGCCTTTGTGCCGCTTCAACCGGAACAGAGGTATTTTTAATGGGTATTCTCGGACTTCTTCTTATCGGATTGCTGGCCGGTTTCATTGCTGAAAAGGTCATGAAACGCAATCACGGGCTGATCAAGAACCTTGCGGTTGGTGTGATTGGCTCTTTCGTCGGCGGATTTCTCGCCAATAGCCTGGGCATTGTTTTTTATGGCTTCGCCGGCAATCTGATTGTCGCCACTGTTGGCGCTATCGTCGTCCTTTGGCTGTTTGCACTGCTGTCCGGCCGCTGACTGTCAAAAGCATAAAGGGACCAATTCATGGTCACAGTTCTTGATACGGTCTCATCCGAGACCAAACGCGTGCGCCATCCCGAAAAGGCGCATCGTCCTGACAATGAGGTGCTGCGCAAGCCGGACTGGATAAGGGTCAAGGCTCCCACATCCGCGGGCTACAAAGAAACCCGCGAAATCGTCAAGAGCAACAATCTTGTCACCGTATGCGAGGAAGCCGGCTGCCCGAATATCGGCAGTTGCTGGCAGCAGAAACACGCCAGTTTCATGATCATGGGTGAGATTTGTACCCGTGCCTGTGCCTTTTGCAATGTATCGACCGGCAGGCCGACGGCGCTTGATGTCAATGAACCGGAAAATGTTGCCCGTGCGGTTTTCCAGATGGGGCTCAAACATGTTGTGGTGACCTCGGTGGATCGTGATGATCTTGCCGATGGCGGTGCGCAGCATTTTGTCGAGACGATCACCGCCATTCGTGAGGCCTCGCCGCAAACGACAATCGAGATTCTGACACCGGATTTCCTGCGCAAGGACGGCGCTTTGGAAAAGGTCGTCAGCGCCAGACCCGATGTCTTCAACCACAATCTGGAAACCGTCCCGTCCAACTATCTGACGGTCCGCCCCGGCGCGCGGTATTTTCACTCGATCAGGCTGCTGCAACGGGTCAAGGAACTTGATCCGAATATGTTCACCAAATCGGGCATCATGGTCGGACTGGGTGAGGAGCGGAACGAGGTTCTGCAACTGATGGATGATCTACGCGTTGCCGAGGTTGATTTCCTGACCATGGGGCAATATTTGCAACCTACGAAAAAACATCATGCGGTGATGAAATTTGTCACCCCGGATGAATTCAAATCCTATGAGACCATTGCCTATTCGAAGGGCTTTCTGATGGTATCGGCCAGTCCGCTGACGCGTTCCTCGCATCATGCGGGAGATGATTTTGCAAAACTGCAGGCGGCCAGGGTTGCCCGGTCCGGACACTGAACATGAGCGCGACCGCATTGACACCCCATGCCTAAATTTGACACGACCCGTATCGTTGCCCACAGGCCGGATCAGATGTTTGACCTGGTGGCCAATATTGAAAAATATCCGGAATTCCTGCCGCTGTGCGAGGACCTGAAAATCCGCTCAAGAAAAGAGCGCGGGGATGTGGTGCTGCTGGTTGCGGACATGACCATCGGCTACAAGGCCATTCGCGAGACCTTCACCAGCCAGGTGCTGCTGAAACCGACCGAGTCCATCATCGATGTCAAATACCTCGACGGACCCTTCCGATATCTCAACAACCGCTGGACATTCTCGGAGCAGCCCGATGGCGGTTGCACGGTTTCGTTTTTTATCGACTACGAGTTCAAGAGCCGCATGCTTGGCATTGTCATGGGCACCATGTTTGATCGGGCATTTCGCATGTTTGCCGAGGCTTTTGAAAAACGCGCCGACACGATTTACGGCAAGAAATCGGCCTGACCGGGTCCAAACGTAAACCTGCCTTCAGCACCAGATCAAAATGTGTCCGCTTCCTTGAGAAGCGCCTTGAGCGCGGCAAAAACAGTCGCCTGACGCACAGCCGAACGACCAATGTCACCAAAGAGCAGTTCGCTGTGAACAGTCTCACCATCCGATCGTGCCACAGCCATGTGGACCAGACCGACAGGTTTGAGCTCAGAGCCACCGCCGGGGCCGGCAATGCCGGTGACCGAGACAGTCAGATCGGCATTTGAGCGGGCGAGGGCACCTTCGGCCATTTCGATGGCTGTCTGCTGCGAGACCGCACCGAAGGATGTCAGCGTTTCCTCTGATACGCCGATCATCTCCTGTTTGGCCTCATTGGAATAGGTGACAAACCCGCGATCGAGAACCGCTGACGAGCCGGCAATCTGCGTGATGGCGGCCGCGATCAAACCGCCTGTGCAGGATTCTGCGGTTGCAATCATCTTTTCCTTTTGTGTCATCTGGGTCACCAGCGCCTGGGCCAGATCCTCGAGGTCAGTCATGGGCATTCTCCTGATAGACGACAGTGGCCGTTGCAATTGCCGCTATGCCTTCACCACGGCCGATAAAACCGATCTTTTCATTGGTTGTTGCCTTGACCGAACACCGTTGCAGGTCGATGGCCAGAAGATCGGAAAGAATTTGTCGCATGGCGGTACGATGCGGTCCGATTTTTGGTGCTTCACAAATGAGGGTTATGTCGGCATTCGTGATTGTACCACCAAGAGAGCGCACCAATTCCACCGCATGGGCAAGAAACAAGCGGGAATCAGCTCCCTTCCATTGCGGGTCGGATGGTGGAAAATGATCGCCTATATCTCCCTGGCCGCAGGTGCCGAGAAGCGCGTCCGTCAGGGCATGCAAGGCAACATCCGCATCGGAATGACCGGAAAGCGCCTGATCATGCGGGATGGTGTGACCACAAAGGACCACCGAATCGCCGTCCACCAGCGCATGAACATCATACCCCGAACCCGTGCGCACATCCGGCAGATCATTCAATCCGCCATTCAATCGTGTCAATTTGTCATCCGCCATGGCGATATCCCGTGCAGTGGTAAGCTTGATATTGTCCTGATCGCCCTCAACCAAAGAGACCGCCATGCCTGCCCATTCTGCAATGCTGCAGTCATCGGTAAAGGTCACCAGGCTTTGACTGGCTGCCTGCCTGTGTGCCTCTCTTATGGCACCATAGGCAAACCCTTGCGGTGTCTGGGCGCTGAACAGGTCGGCGCGCGCGACCGTCTCTTCGACCAGCTTGTCGCTGGTGGTTCTTTTCAACGTGTCGGTCACCGGCAGTGCGGGAAGCACGCCTCTGGCACCGGTGGTAAGTGCGTCGATCACGCGGTCGATCAATTCACCATTGGCAAAGGGGCGAACACCGTCGTGGATCAGCACATGGGTAAGATTGCAGTGCGCCAGCGCTTCAAGACCCAGCAAAACCGACTGTTGCCGCTCCTTGCCCCCATCGACGGTGATGAGGGATGTTGACGGGGCCAATCGGGAGCGCGCTTTGTCAAAAAATGCGTAATCATCGGCATGGATAACAACTGCAATCGGTCCGATCAGCGGATGTGAGGCGAAGGCTTCGAGTGTCCAGGAAAGAACCGGTGATCCACCGACAAGCCGGTATTGTTTGGGGCCATCATCGGGATTTCCGGCCCGTTCGCCACGACCGGCAGCAACAATGAGCGCACCAATTTTCATGTTTCCCCTCATGATCGCCCTATGTCCGGTTCCAGCTTGATCGCCATCCCCTTGTCACCTCGAAATGTTCGTCTGCAAATATACAAAGTGACTTGCATTTCCATGTCAATTGCATAAAAAGCATGCATGCACGTAATGTGCCCTAATTTAGTGCAGATGAAACATGATTGAAGACTCATTCAATATAGGATCGGTGCGAATACGCAACCGTGCAATTCTGGCGCCCATGTCCGGTATCAGCGATTTGCCATTTCGCCGCCTTGCCTGGCGGTTCGGAGCGGGTCTCGTGGTCACGGAAATGGTCGCCAGCCGCGAACTGGTATGCGACAGCCGTGAATCGTGGGTGCGACTTCGCGGTGAGGGAATCACGCCGCATATGGTGCAACTGGCCGGACGCGAAGCCAGATGGATGGGTGAGGCGGCGATTATTGCCGAAGCCAATGGTGCCGACATCATCGATATCAACATGGGATGTCCGGCAAAGAAGGTGACAGGCGGCTATTCCGGGTCTGCCCTGATGCGCGATCCTGATCATGCTCTGCGCCTCATCGAAGCAACGGTAAAAGCCGTGAATGTGCCTGTGACGCTGAAAATGCGTCTGGGATGGGATGAAAACACCATCAACGCACCGGAAATCGCCCGTCGGGCAGAAGCGGCTGGTGTGCAGATGATCACCGTACACGGCAGGACACGCTGCCAGTTCTACAAGGGGCGTGCCGATTGGGATGCCATCAAGCAGGTCCGCGCGGCCGTTACCGTGCCTCTGGTTGCCAATGGTGATGTCGAGACAGCAGCTGATGTCGCAAACATCCTGCGAACCAGTGGCGCCGATGCCGTCATGATCGGACGAGCCGCGCAGGGACGGCCGTGGATCGTTGGTCAGATGGCCGGCAACAAGGATATTCCGGTAAAGCGTGCCGATATTCTGGACATTGTCCTCGAACACTACGAGATGAACCTTTCCCATTACGGAATTGCCATTGGCACCCGGCATGCACGCAAGCACCTTGGATGGTATCTTTCCCACGCCGTCAGCGATTGCCCCGGTGCCTTGAAGTCACAAATCATGACCAGTCTTGATCCGCAAAGCGTGATTGAAAACCTCAAATGCGCCTTTCTGAAAACATCCAGCGTTCAACAAGCAGAGTTCAAAGCCGCATGATACCAAAGGAACTGCCAAAAATCGGCTCGGCAGATGAGGCGGCCAATACCGTCCTCAATGCCATCCGTCACCCGGTCATCATGGTCAATGAGGAGGGCTTCATTTCCTTTGCGAACTGGGAAGCCGAGGTGTTTTTCGGTGCCAGCGGAAGCCATTTGGCCCGTCGGAAAATCGATTCCTATATTCCCTTTGGCAGTCCATTGCTGGCCTTGATAGAGCAGGTCAGGGAGCGCCGGGCGCCGGTGAATGAATACCGCGTTGATGTCAGTTCGCCGCGATTGGGCGGAGACCGGCTGGTTGATCTCTATGTTGCTCCGGTCACCGAACAATCGGGCTCCGTGGTCATCCTGTTTCAGGAACGCACCATGGCTGACAAGATCGATCGGCAATTGACCCACAGGGCCGCAGCACGCTCCGTGACAGGGTTGGCGTCGATGCTGGCCCATGAAATCAAGAACCCGCTTTCAGGCATACGCGGCGCGGCTCAATTGCTTGAGACATCGGTCAATGATGAAGACCGCGCGCTCACCCGCCTTATCCGGGATGAGACAGACCGCATCGTTTCATTGGTTGACCGAATGGAGATCTTTTCCGATGAGCGTCCCATTGATCGCGAACCGGTGAACATTCATGCGGTGCTGGATCACGTCAAGGCCGTCGCTCTGGCTGGTTTTGCCAGGAATGTCAGGATCATCGAGAACTACGATCCATCCCTGCCGCCGGTCTTTGCCAATCGCGATCAGCTTGTTCAGGTGTTCCTCAACCTGGTCAAGAATGCCAGTGAAGCGCTTGGTTCGCAATCTGCCGGTCAGATAACCCTGTCAACGGCTTTTCGACCCGGCATTCGGTTATCGGTTGCCGGTTCCAATGAAAAAGTGTCGCTGCCACTGGAATTCTGCGTGCAGGATAATGGCCCGGGTGTTCCCGCCGATATCCTGCCCCATCTGTTCGACCCATTCATCACCACCAAAATCAATGGTTCGGGGCTTGGTCTGGCGCTGGTTGCAAAGATCGTCGGCGATCATGGCGGCATTGTCGAATGCGACAGCCAGGCCGACAAGACCATATTCCGGATCCTGATGCCGGCTTCCACTGAACCCAGGAACAAAGTCCGGGAGACACACCAATGAAAAAAGCAACTGTCCTGGTGGCTGACGATGATGCGGCCATACGCACAGTGCTCAATCAGGCATTGTCGCGCGCTGGCTATGATGTCCGCGTCACCTCAAACGCTGCCACCCTGTGGCGCTGGATTTCGGCAGGTGAGGGCGACATCGTCATCACGGATGTGGTGATGCCGGATGAAAACGCCTTTGATCTGCTGCCGCGCGTCAAGAAAGCAAGGCCTGATCTTCCCGTGCTGGTGATGAGTGCGCAAAACACATTCATGACCGCCATCAAGGCTTCGGAACGCGGTGCCTATGAATATCTGCCCAAACCCTTCGACCTGACAGAAATGATCGCCATTGTGGGGCGCGCCCTGTCAGAGCCGAAAAAACTGCCAAACGATGCCGAGGAAGATCTGAGCGAGGGAATGCCGCTGGTCGGGCGGTCGGCTGCGATGCAGGAAATCTACCGGGTGCTGGCCCGGTTGATGCAAACCGATCTGACATTGATGATTACGGGTGAATCGGGAACCGGCAAGGAACTGGTTGCCCGCGCGCTGCATGATTATGGCAAACGCAGAAACGGCCCCTTTGTCGCCATCAACATGGCCGCCATTCCTCGCGACCTCATCGAATCGGAATTGTTCGGCCACGAAAAGGGGGCCTTTACCGGCGCGCAAAGCAGGTCCAGCGGACGCTTTGAACAGGCTGAAGGGGGCACGCTGTTTCTCGACGAAATCGGCGACATGCCGATGGATGCCCAGACCCGTTTGCTGCGCGTATTGCAGCAGGGCGAATATACCACTGTCGGCGGCAGAACGCCGATCCGCACCGATGTTCGTATTGTCGCCGCCACCAACAAGGAACTGAAATCATCCATCAATCAGGGCCTGTTTCGCGAAGACCTCTACTACCGTCTCAATGTCGTTCCGCTGCGGCTGCCGCCACTGAGGGACAGGGCGGAAGACATTCCCGATCTGGTGCGTCATTTCAACATTGAGGCCGAAAAGGAAGGGCTCCAGGCAAAGCGTTTCGAGAATTCGGCCTATGATCAGCTCAAGCAATATCCCTGGCCCGGCAACGTGCGTGAACTTGAAAATTTTGTCCGTCGAATCACCGCGCTTTATCCGCAGGATTTCATCACCTCCGAGATTGTCGAGGCAGAACTGCGCACTGAGAGCGGCAAGGACCAGGACAGCCCGCTGGGGAATATGACCGGCTCCATCTCCATCGCCCAGGCGGTGGAGGACAATATGCGGCGCTATTTCTCTGAATTCGGCGAAGACCTGCCGCCGCCGGGGCTCTACCATCGGATTCTGGAAGAGGTTGAATACCCACTGGTTCTTGCCGCTTTGACGGCAACCCATGGCAATCAGATCAAAGCGGCCGAACTGCTTGGCCTCAATCGGAATACCTTGCGCAAAAAAATCCGCGATCTTGGGGTTTCTGTCTACCGTTCTCCTCGAACCGCTTGACCAAAGTGGATTGGCGTTGCATTTTCGCCACATGGCGTTGCATGATGGCAACGACTTTGCCCGTCAGGCCGGGTAAATGCATCACGACAGAGCGGAACTGAGGGTTCAATGACAGTCGGCGGAACTTTTTCATCTGCGGACAAGAAGACATTAACGCCATTGCCTGAGGATACGGACAGGCGCAAAACGCTTGCTTTGCCCGGCGTAATCATTGTTGTTTGCGCACTGATTTGCGCCATTGTGTCATTCGCTATCCTGATGGGGCTGACATCGATTGCACCGCGCAATGAAGTGGTGCTGACAGCGGTCATCGTCAACCTTGTTTTTGTGCTGGCTCTGATCGGTCTGATTGTTCGGGAAATTGTCAATATTCTTGCCGCACGGCGTCGGGGACGCGCGGCCTCCAGGCTGCATGTGCGGATCATTGGTCTGTTCAGTGTCGTCGCCATATTGCCGGCCATTCTGGTGGCCATCGTCGCCAGCATCTCTCTGGATGTCGGGCTGGATCGCTGGTTTTCGATACGCACAAAGGAAATCGTCAGTTCATCCCTGAGTGTGGCTCAGGCCTATGTGAATGAAAATGCCCGCTACCTGCAGGGTCAGACCGTTTCCATGGCCAATGATCTGGATGCTGCCAGATCGCTCTACAGCCTCGACCGTACGGGCTTCAATGTACTGGTTACCCGCCAGGCAATCGGCAGGGGTCTGCTTGCTGCAAGTCTCGTCAGACAGGATGGACGCGTTGTGGTGCGGGCAGACATACCGACCGACAAGCCGCTGCCCGTTGCACCGTCAGAAGCGTTTGAGGCCGCGGCAAAGGGGGAGCCCGTATTGATCCCACCCGGCGCTACCAACCTGGTTGGCGCCGTCATCAAACTGCAGAAAATCCCGGGCGTTTTTCTCTCCACGATCAGAGCCGTGGATCCCAATGTCATTGAATCCATGCGATTGATGGAGGAAAATACCGCCGAATATCGTGCGCTCGAGGCAGACCGTCGTCCTATCCAATTGGCGTTTGCAATTCTGTATCTGGGTTTTGCGCTGATTGTTTTGCTGTCGGCCATATGGACCGCCATTGCCGTCGCAGACCGGATCGTGCGGCCCATTCGCTTGTTGATTGGTGCTGCGGATGATGTTGCGAGCGGTGATCTCGGTGTCAGTGTTCCGGTCCGTTCATCGGATGGCGATGTTGGTAATTTGTCCATGACATTCAATAACATGATAGAGGAACTTCGCGGTCAACGTGATGAAATTCTACATGCCCGAGATGAAATGGATGAACGACGCCGGTTCACCGAAGCGGTCCTGTCGGGTGTTTCCGCCGGCGTTATCGGCGTCCATGATGACGGCATGATTTCCATTGCAAACCGATCAGCCGAAATGATGCTTGGGGTTGAACCGGATCAGCTCATCGGGAAATTCCTGTCGGATGTTGCTCCGGAGGTGGCGCCCGTTCTTGCTCAGGCTTCGCAGTCGCATCGCAGCGACTACCGCATGCAGGTGACAGTCATGCGAAACGGCTCGGAAAGCACACTGAATGTCCAGGCCACCAGGGAGGTGCCGCATGAGGGGCATGAATCCTTTGTTGTGACGCTGGACGATATTACTGATCTGGTCATCGCCCAGCGATCCACCGCCTGGGCTGAAGTTGCGCGGCGCATCGCCCATGAGATCAAGAACCCCTTGACGCCCATACAGCTGTCCGCCGAACGGCTCAAACGGCGTTATGGCAAGCAGATAGCAGAGGATGACCGGGCGGTCTTCGATCAGTGCACAGACACCATTGTCCGTCAGGTTGGCGATATCGGCCGCATGGTCGACGAGTTTTCCTCATTTGCCCGCATGCCCAAACCGGCAAAGGAAAAACATGATCTGCGCGAGATTTTGAAAGATGCAATTTTCTTGCGGAAAATCAGCCGCAATGACATCGAATTTACCCAGGAATTCAGCGATGGACCGCTGATCGGCTATTTTGATTCACGCATGTTGGGACAGGCCTTCGGGAATCTGATAAAAAATGCTTCCGAAGCCATTGATGCTCTGACGCCAGATCAAAAGAGAAATGGACACAGGATCATGGTTCGTGCAGGCAGGCTGGCCGACGGAGAACTGGTGGTCGATGTCATGGACAACGGCAAGGGGCTGCCGGTTGAAAACCGCAACCGGATCTTTGAGCCCTACATGACCATGCGCGAAAAAGGCACGGGTCTTGGTCTGGCAATCGTGAAGAAAATCATAGATGAACATGGCGGCATACTAGAGCTGCACGATGTTCCCCCGGATTTCGATCCGAATGGTGGCGCGATGATTCGCGTACGACTACCGGAAGGAAATGTGGCGGACGTGACCAAAGCAGTGGGAGAGAAAGAAACCTATGGCGTCTGACATATTGGTTGTCGATGATGAGGAAGATATCCGCGAACTGGTTTCGGGGATACTTTCCGATGAGGGCCACGAGACCCGCACAGCCAGCGGCAGCGACAGCGCGCTGCAGTCGATTGCGGAGCGCGTCCCCAGACTGGTCTTTCTGGATATCTGGTTGCAGGGGAGCAGGCTGGATGGCCTGGCATTGCTTGACGAGATCAAGATCCGTCATCCCCATCTGCCGGTTGTGATGATTTCCGGCCATGGCAATATTGAAACCGCGGTCTCTGCCATTCGCAGGGGCGCCTATGATTTTATCGAAAAACCCTTCAAGGCGGACCGGCTGGTGCTAGTCGCAGAAAGGGCGCTTGAGACGTCGAGCCTCAAACGCGAGGTCGATGAACTCAAACGACGCTCAGGTGAACCGGTTGATCTCACCGGTACTTCAATCGCCATTTCCCAATTGCGCCAGACGATTGAAAAGATTGCCCCGACAAACAGCCGCGTGATGATTTTGGGACCGTCGGGTTCGGGCAAGGAACTGATCGCGCGAATGATCCACAGACATTCGGCGCGTTCAGAAGGTCCTTTTGTGGCGCTCAATGCAGCGGCCATTACACCCGACCGCATGGAGGTCGCACTCTTTGGCACTGAAGGTGGCAACGGACAGGAGCGCAAGGTTGGGGCGCTGGAAGAAGCCCACGGCGGCATCCTGTATCTCGATGAGATCGCCGACATGCCCAAAGGCACCCAAAGCAAGATATTACGCGTACTGGTGGACCAGCAATTTGAACGCGTGGGCGGCGCCAAACGTGTCCGGGTGGATGTGCGTGTCCTCTCGTCAACAGCCAGCAATCTGGAACAGTTGATCGCCGATGGACAGTTTCGACAGGACCTTTATCACCGGCTGGCGGTGGTTCCGGTCAAGGTACCGTCACTGGCAGAACGCCGCGAGGACATTCCTTTCCTTGTCGATCAGTTCATGAAACAGATCAGCGAACAGGCCGGCATCAAGATGCGGTCGATTGGTGATGATGCGATGGCGGTTCTGCAGGCCCATGACTGGCCTGGCAATATCAGGCAGTTGCGCAACAATATCGAAAGATTGATGATCCTGACCCGTGGCGATTCAACCAATGGCCCGATCAGCGCCGACATGCTGCCAAAGGAAATTGCCGAGATGCTGCCGAATGTTTCCGGTCAAAGCGACAATCACATCATGACTTTGCCCCTGCGTGAGGCACGGGAACTTTTTGAACGTGAATATCTCGTCGCCCAGATAAATCGCTTTGGCGGCAATATATCAAAAACATCGGAATTTGTCGGTATGGAGCGCTCGGCATTGCATCGAAAGCTGAAAACGCTTGGCCTATAGATGCAATCTGCATAGAAGACCGCTTTGGGTGATTGTTTGCCGCGTGAAGAACAGGCGTTTTGAAGCAGGGCAAGGGTAACATGATAAAGGACCAGGCGGTATGAAAGTCATTATCTGCGGGGCAGGGCGCGTTGGCTATGGCATAGCGGAGCGACTGTCGACGGAGGACAATGATGTTTCGGTGATCGACACATCGCCTTCGCTGATTCAGGCCATTCGTGATTCACTGGACGTCAGGGGCTATGTCGGTCATGGCGCGCATCCCGATGTGCTTTCCCAGGCTGGCGCGGATCAGGCGGACATGATCATTGCTGTCACGCTTTATGATGAAGTCAATATGGTTGCCTGCCAGGTCGCCCATTCACTGTTCAACGTACCGACAAAAATCGCACGCATTCGAGCGCAAAGTTATCTCGGCTCGCACTATTCGGACCTGTTCTCGCGTGAACACATGCCGATCGACGTGATCATTTCGCCGGAAGTGGAAGTCGGCCAGATGGTTTTGCGGCGGATAGCCTTGCCGGGCGCCAATGATGTGGTCCGCTTCTCCGATGATCGCATCGCCATGGTTGCCATCGAATGCCTGGAAGATTGTCCTGTGGTCAATACGCCGCTTGATCAACTCAGCGACCTGTTTCCCGACCTGATTGCCACAGTCACGGGGATTTGGCGCGACGGCGTTCTGACCGTACCGCACTCCACTGACCAATTGATGACCGGTGACCTGGCCTATGTGATCTGTGACAAGGACCATGTTCGAAGGACATTGGGTCTTTTTGGTCACGAGGAGCCAGAGGCGACACGCATCGTTATTTCCGGCGGCGGCAATATTGGGTATTTTGTCGCCCACATGATTGAAGAGCGCCAGCCGAAGACCAAAATCAAGATCATTGAGTATGACCGTGCGCGCGCCGTCAATATTGCCGATAGTCTGAAACGCACAGTTGTGTTGAACGGTTCCTCCCTGGACAAGGATATCCTGATCGAGGCCGATATTCAGGATGCTGACCTGATGGTCGCGCTGACCAATGATGATCAGGTCAATATTCTGTCCAGCGTCATGGCCAAACGACTGGGATGCAAATCCAACCTCGCCCTGATCAACAGCCCGGCTTTTCTGGACTTCACCAAGACGCTTGGCATTGATGCCTATGTCAATCCGAGGGCGGTGACGATTTCTCGCATCCTGCAGCATGTGCGGCGCGGCCGTATTCTGGCCGTTCACAGTGTCCAGCAGGGTGCTGCCGAGATCATTGAAGCACAGGCCCTGGATACCTCACCCATCGTCGAAAAAGTGCTGCGAGAGCTGGATTTGCCCCCGGGAATTCGTATCGGGGCGATCTATCGCGACGGCCATGTCCTGCTGCCTGATGGCGACAGCAAGATAAAGACGAATGATCGCGTCGTGCTCCTGGCGAAAACGGAATCCGTGCGCCATGTGGAACAATTGTTTCGCGTCAGCCTTGAGTTCTTTTAACAGCCATGACCGGCGTGCTTTATCTCATTACCCTGGCATCTGCAGGACTTCTCGTACTGCTGATTCCTGCGGTTCTCGTTGCGATCGCGCACAACGAGATAGAGCTGGCCGCCAATATGGGCCTGCTGGCAGCTGTGGGCATTTTTGCGGCCCTTGCGATCCTCATCGCGCTTTCCGGGAAGACAAAAAAATCCGAGCGGGCCTTCAGTTATCTTGCACTGGTCGGCGTTTGGACGGTCACACCACTGATGAGCGCCCTATTCTTCATGGTGCTGGCTGATCTGTATTTCATGCCTGCCTGGTTCGAGGCGGTGGGCGCCCTGACGACCTCCGGTGCATCCGTTCTGGCACGTGAACATGCGCAGCAGGGGTTGCTGGTATGGCGAACCCTGCTTGAATGGTATGGCGGGTTCCTGACGCTCGCATCCATCATTCATGTGCTGGCACCGGCCGGGTTTGGCGGTTTGCAGGGTCGCGGAAGCCGCCTGCTGTCGTCCGGTCCAGACGAGGGGCTGTTCAGGGTCGCAACCTACTATCCCTTGGCACTGCAATATACAATCATGACCACGGTCATTTTTCTGGGTCTGGTTCTGTTTGGCGTTGAGCCGCTGGAAGCAGGCATGCTTGGCATGATCTCGGCGGCAACAGGCGGATTTCTGCCTTTTGCCGACCCGCTGGAACAGCATATAAGCCATGGCGCTTCAACCGTGATGGCCATCGGTCTGTGTTTCGGTACGATGAGTGTCTTTTGGCGCCGCCAGATATTGCGCCGACCGATCCGGATATTTCAGAACAACCTTGAAACAAAGATCGTCTTTGCAATCATCATTGCACTGACGATTGCCTATGCTGTGCGTATCCTTGATGTTTCCGGCGGCGTTCTCCCGGTGAGTGTCTTTTCCGCCCTGCAGGAAGGCTTTTTCACGGCCTCCTCGCTTGTTGCCACCAGCGGCATTGAAACACGCCCTGGCGTGATTGCCCTGTTGCCGCAAATCGTGGTTCTGGCCATCGTCTTCGTCGGCGCGGGCGTCTATTCGACCACTGGTGGCGTCAAGGTCTACCGGATCGGCGCCATGTGGATTTACGCCATAGCAGAACTCAACAGACTGATTTACCCCAACAGCGTTGACCGATTGCGGTTTGGCGATCTCGCAATCAACCGCGATTCCATGCAGGCCATCTGGACGTATTTTATCATAGCAGTGCTTGTCATAGGGCTTGGCTCGATGCTCATCGCGCTGACCGCGACAGGCTTTGAGGCGGCCATCTTCATGTCCGTGTCCTTGTTCTCCAATGCCAGCCCGATCTATGAGGCTTTGAGACCACCGACAGGCGTCACAATCGAAGCCTGGCCACACTTTCGCGAACTGCCGAACCCTGTCACCTATTTTCTGGGTATTCTGATCATGACGATCGGCAGGCTTGAAGTTCTGGTCATTTTCGCCGTTCTCAACATAAGATTCTGGTATAATCGCTAAAGATGTCGTGCGGCCTGTCTGTTCCTGCACGCCAATCGGCCAAACAGGTTCGGTCTTCCATGCGACCGGCAATACATTGACTCCTTGAATTGTTTTAAAGATTGCGGAAGGAGTGCCGATTTGGTAACCAAAACACTGCGCACACGGTCGGCAGTTTTTTGCCTTGTAATTTGGTTCGACGATTGAGTTGCTATACAACCGTGCAAAAAGAAAAAAACCGGTAAGGATAAGGAAGACTGTCGCAATGGCGGAGCGTTCTCAGAATTTGCAAGACCAATTTCTCAACACAGTCAGAAAACAGAAAATCCCACTCACAATATTCCTCATCAATGGGGTCAAATTGACGGGAGTGGTTACTTCATTTGATAATTTTTGCGTTTTGTTGCGTCGCGACGGACATTCGCAACTGGTTTACAAGCATGCCATCTCGACAATCATGCCTGGCCAGCCCATCCAGATGTTCGAGGGCGAAGAACCAGTTCGTGAAGGCTGATAAATCAAAGAGGGAAAGTGCCAAGGCCAATGCCGATATGGAAGCGGACAGGCAGGGCGATAGCACGCGCGCTGTTGTGCTCGTGCCGGTGCTTCGCAGTTCCGGTTCCACCAGTGGACGGCAGATATCTGACGGGCTGAAACGATCCGCCGATATCCGCCTGGCAGAAGCCATTGGCCTTGCAGAGGCCATCGAACTGGAGGTGGTTCATGCCGCCAGCGTCGGGCTGAGTGGCGCCAAACCTTCTACGCTGTTCGGTTCCGGCAAGGTCGAGGAAATTGCTGCTATTCTGCTCGAGCAGGATGCGGGGCTGGTGGTGGTTGATCACCCGCTGACCCCAGTGCAGCAGCGAAATCTGGAAAAGGCCTGGCAGGTCAAGGTGATCGACCGCACGGGCCTGATCCTCGAAATATTCGGCAGACGGGCAACCACCAGGGAAGGGGTCCTGCAGGTCGAATTGGCGCATCTGAACTATCAGAAAGGTCGTCTCGTTCGCAGCTGGACCCATTTGGAGCGCCAGAGAGGTGGCGCGGGCTTCATGGGCGGCCCTGGAGAAACCCAGATCGAGGCCGACAGGCGTGGCCTTCAAGACAAGATCATCAAGCTGGAAAAAGAGCTTGAACAGGTACGGCGAACACGACATTTGCACCGCGCCAAGCGCAAGAAGGTTCCTCACCCGATTGTTGCGCTGGTGGGCTACACCAATGCTGGCAAGTCAACCCTCTTCAACCGGATCACCGGCGCGGATGTTCTTGCCGAAGACATGCTGTTTGCCACCCTTGATCCGACGCTTCGCAAGATGACGCTGCCACATGGCCGCATGGTTATTCTGTCCGACACGGTCGGTTTCATATCCGACCTGCCGACGCACCTTGTTGCTTCCTTTCGCGCAACGCTTGAAGAAGTGCTGGAGGCTGACCTCATCCTCCATGTGCGTGATGTCTCTGATCCTGACAACCAGACCCACAGTGCCGATGTGATACGCATTCTGACCGAATTGGGTGTCAACAAGCCTGATGGACCGATCACCAATATCATTGAAGTCTGGAACAAGATCGACCTGCTGCCTGAAGCGGCAGCACAGTCCATGCGCGAGCGATCCGAACAGAACGAAAAGGTGGCCGTGGTGTCGTCCGTCACGGGGCAGGGTGTGGACCGGCTGCTGGAATTGATCGAGGAGGTTCTGTCAGGCACGTTGCTGGAGCGCGACATCATCCTCAAGGCCGATCAAATGGCACAGATTGCCTGGCTCTATGAGCATGCAGAGGTGATTGAGCGTGAAGACCGCGAAGACGGCAGCGTTGCATTGGCGGTGAAGATCACCGAGCACGACATGGCCGATTTTGAAAGGCGCATGCACAGCTGAGCGATGGTCTGTGAGGACGGTCGGCAGGTCAGCCGACCGCTCATTATGTCAAGACAACAACCCGGATCGAGCTGACGATTGCCTCACCGCAATGACCATGTTTTGACCATGGACGCACAGGGGTGAGGGAACAGTTTTTCAATCAATTTTGGATCATCGGGATTCAGACCCTGTGCAGTCAGCTGCCCTTTCTGCTTTTCCGAAAGAACCTGATCTGCTTGCATCAGCGACCAGAAACGGTTGAACGCCGCTTCATTTGTGGCAAAATCCCCATCGGTCAGAGCATCAAGGCAGACTTTTCGCAATGCGCGCGTTTCATCACCGACATTGCGCCTGTCAGCGCCTGCGCTATAGCCAAAGAACAGACCGATGGTGAAAACTATGGCACACACTGAAACGATGGTTCCACGGGTACGGTCAATGCCGAACAGATAGGCGGCACCCGCGCCGACGAAGGTCAGTGCTGCCGGACAGATATCGCCGACCACACCTATTCGGCTCATTCAGCCTGACAGTCCTGCTGTTGTTCCAATGACGGCTAATGCGAGCATCAAAATGCTGAGGGAACCAATATTGTCACGGCCGGTCCTGGTCGATAATTGCCTGAACTCGAAGGCCAGCACGATGATGAGACCGCTGAGCCAGCTGAAAAACACAACGCCT
>JARGOF010000057.1 GCA_029212415.1 Rhizobiaceae bacterium
CGATGAAGATGATGCAGGGCGCGTTCTTCTTGGCCTGTTCGAACATGTCGCGGACACGGCTGGCACCGACACCGACAAACATTTCAACAAAATCCGAACCGGAGATCGTGAAGAAGGGCACAGCCGCTTCGCCGGCCACTGAACGGGCCAGCAAGGTCTTGCCGGTTCCGGGTGGTCCAACAAGAAGAACGCCGCGTGGAATGCGTCCGCCAAGGCGCTGGAACTTCTGCGGGTCCCTGAGGAACTCGACAATTTCTTCCAGATCTTCCTTTGCTTCGTCCACACCGGCAACATCATCAAATGTTACGCGACCGTGGGCTTCCGTCAGCAACTTGGCCTTGGACTTGCCAAAACCCATGGCGCCTTTTGATCCACCCTGCATCTGGCGCATGAAGAAAATCCACACACCAAGAATGAGCAGGATAGGCAGCCAGGAGATCAGATAGCCCATGAATGTGTTTGATCCATCCACTTCCGGGGCTGCCGTAATGCCAACGCCCTTGTCTTCAAGGCGGGACACGAGACCCGGATCACCCGGCGAATAGGTCTGGAAGGTCTTGCCTCCCTCCGCATAGACGCCGGAGATGGTGTCGCCGACAATCTTGACGTTGCGGATTGTGCCGTTATCCACGTCCGAAAGGAACTGAGAATAGGAAATCTCCCGCGACGAGCTGCGCTCGCTGGGCCCCTGGAACATGTTAAACAGCGCAATAAGCAAAAGCGCAATGATTGCCCAAAGGGCGAAATTTCTGAAATTCGGGTTCATACGGTCCCCTGGAACGACTAATGGCCCGTCATTTGGCGGGCGAACTGATGTGTCCTTAACATAGGTACCTAGGTCCTGCTTGCCAAGGCCACACACCTGCAGTTACGGCAACTTGCTTAATTAGTTTGCCACTTTTCATGCCTGTTCATTGACAAAGGTGATTGCGGATAGGGTGGCAATCCGAAAAGTGTCGCACATATGTCGGCCACATTGCATTCGAATTCAGGCAAAAACAGGTCGAAATGGGCAAAATAACGCAATAGGGACAATTCATCCGATGACTTGATACCCTGGCAGAGCTGGCCGGTCGACATCCCGTCATGCCCGGCCAAAATTGCCGGTTGGGCCTTTATTGCGCGCGAAACCACACCGCGCGGCAATTCAGCAGGTAAATTCTCGATCAGTTCAGACCTTGAAGGGTGCTGATTGCGTGCAAACGGGCCAACAACCAGCGGCAGCGAGGGATGGCGGTTCGTGATGCAGTAGCGTTCGTCCCACAGGGCCTGACAGTCCGGTGCCACCTGCAGGGTCGGTAACGCGCGCATTTCGCGATAGAGGAAAATGCCCTTGGCCCGCCGGTCGATTACGCAGCGACTGAGATTGATTCTCGCAGGTCCCGCACCGGAAACCAACCGTGCAATTTGATCCCGGGCGCTGGCACCCGGCAGGTAGGCACGCCCCCCCAGCAAAGCAGCCAAAAGTCCAATCGCCCGCTGCAGGTCATCGCAATGCGCCGAAAGCGCCAGCGGCAACTGGGCGATCATGTCGCCATGGATAACCACATTGCCGCGCAGAAACCGCGCCAGCGTTTCGGCCTGTCTGCGCCGCACTTCCCCACGCGCAGCCATCGTCTGCAGCATTTGCTCATCGGCCTGCACATCGTGGTCGCGCATACGGATACGCACACGCTCGAACCGACGGTCCACATTGCTCGGGTCATCGCTCCATGCAATCGATGCGGCGGCAAGTCTTGACCTCAATGCGGCGCGCGAAACCCGCAGCAAGGGTCTCAATATCCAGCATTGGCGACGGTACAATACGGCTTCAGCCATGCCTGCAAGCCCTCTGCCCGCCCCCTTTGCCGCAGCCTTGCCAATCTCTGGGCCAATCTCTGGGCCAATCTCTGGGCCAGTCTCTGGGCCAGTCTCTGGGCCAGGAACGCGTGCCTGCCGCATGGCAAATGTCTCAATCTGATCATCTCTGCTATGCGCGGTGACAATTGCCTTGGCGCCCAGACTGCGTGCGGCCTCGCACAACAGTTCATAGCGCGCATTGCGGGCAGCATCCTGCAGGCCATTGGCCGGCTTGGGTCCAACCCACGTCATGGTCCGGTGATCAATACCGCGTGATCGGCAAAACTGCGCAACGGCTTCGGCCTCACCTGCAGAAGCGGCGCGCAATCCGTGATCAACGGTCACGGCTGTCAGTCTTTTTGAATGTCGGGTGCCCAGATGATGGTGCAGGAGATGCAGCAGAGCAAGGGAATCGCTGCCACCGGAAACCGCAACACACAGCTTGTCGGTCTCGCCAAATCGTTGCAGAAAGTCTTCAATTGCAGATTCAGGACAAACGTCGCTCACGCCACGGTCCGTTAGCAGCTCATGCGGCTTTGTTCGACAGCCACCTTGTTCTTCACCGCCTCGGAGGAGCCGGGATAACGGGTCAGCACTTCTCTATAGGTCGCACAGGCCGTATCGCGATTATCCAGTGCTGCCAGCGACATACCAAGTTTCAGCAACATTTCCGGCGCCTTTGGCGCATTGGGAAATTGTTTATGGGCCGTCAAAAGTGTTTTGGCCGCTTCATGAAACGACCCTTGAGAATATTGTGCCTCACCCAACCAGAAATAGGCATCGGAAATCTTGTTGCCATCGGGATATTGGGAAATATAGCGGTTGAACGCCACTTCCGCCTGGGGGTAATCCCCCGAAAGCACATAGCCATAAGCTGCCTGATAAAGACCACCAGGCTCTGAATCCGGCAGGGAAGCGGTTTTTGTCAGATCCTGAGCAACAGCTGGCGCCGGCTGTTCCAAAGCCGGATCAGCCTGCTGAATCGCAGTGGCGACATCGCCCTGATTGACGCCAGTGTCGGCGCTGCGGGTCAAAGGCTGAACAGTGCTTTGCGTTGTGGCGACTATCTTGCCGTCATTTGCCGCAGCGCCGGACCCTGCATCAGATCGTTTGCCACTGGCCCCTTCAAGCTCCTGAAAGCGGAACTCATTGTCTTCCTGCATCCGGCGCATATTCTCCTGCACTTCCAGCAGTTGAAATCCCAGCTCTTCAATACGGCCATTGAGCTCGCGGATACGTTCCTCAAGCTGACCGATGCGAAAGATGGCATCGTCGCCAGACTGGGCAAGGATAACCGGTGCGGTTTCAACCTTCTTTCTTCCGAAACCGGGAAGACTGAAAGCCAGTGGCACCGCGTGCTGCTGGCTTTGCACCGATGGGCTGCGGTCTTGCGATGACGAAAGACCCGCCAGTGCCGTTCCCGGCATCAAAAACACTGCGAAACAAAGGGCAATTGTTCGTGAATAGGCGTTCATATTGTTCTTACCTGTTTTCATTCCACTTCGAAGGCGGCGATCGCAAGCCGAGACAAGACTGTGTCAGCATGGCGATCATCCGCCGCACGAAAGCGGGATTAGCTGCTGGCACCTCTCACAACCGTAACGGCACGGCGGTTTTGCGACCAGCAGGAAATATCATCACACACTGCGACGGGACGTTCCTTGCCGTATGATATGGTTTTGATGCGTGCAGCCGACACGCCTTTCGAGATCAGATAGTTGCGCGTTGCTGCTGCCCGCCGGGCACCAAGCGCCAGGTTATAGGCACGCGTGCCGCGCTCATCCGCATTGCCTTCAATCAGCACTGCATCATTGGGATATTTAGCCAGCCATTGCGCCTGACGATCAAGCGTTGCGGCCGAATCGGTCCTGATGGCGGACGAATCGGTATCAAAAAATATCCGGTCGCCCACATTCAGCGTCAGATCCTGCTGCGAACCGGGGACGGCCCCGTTTGCTGCAAGACCCAGTTCGCCCGGGCTGTTGGGCAGTGAATTTTTGGATGCGCAGCCTGACAGTGCGAGCGCAACGGCCAGCCCCAGCACAAGTGGATTGCGCGAAACGCTCATCAGCAGATTCATTCTCAGTCTCCTCGAATTAACGAAACAGTTTCATTTGTTGCCACATCTTTGTGTTCTGCTGACTAAAGCCTGAAACACAGCATCTTTTCCATATCCGAATACACGATCCGACCGGGTTCTGACACTTCCGCAAATTCCTTATACAGCAGATTGCGGCGTGGTTGCGACGGGCAAACGGTTATGAACGCCATAATTGTTAACCATGACAGGTCTCCATAACAGTTTTTCCCGTTATTTCAAAAGACCCGTTATTTCAAAAGCGGTGACCAGGCCGGGTCGGAACCGAACTCCGGCGTCTGCACCCGCTCTTCATTGTAACCGGTCAGATCGATTGAGTAGAGTTGCGGTCCGGCAGCCCCTGCCGGCTGGCGGAAGAACATGATGACCCGGCCGTTGGGAGACCAGGTCGGCCCCTCATTGTGAAATCCGGTGGTCAAGATACGTTCACCGGAGCCATCAGGCCGCATCACGCCGATCGAGAACTTGCCACCTGATTGCTTGGTAAAGGCAATGAGATCGCCGCGTGGTGACCAGACCGGAGTGGAATAGGACCCATCACCAAAGGAAATGCGCTTCTGATTGCTGCCATCGGCATTCATCACATAAAGCTGCTGTCTGCCGCCACGATCCGATTCAAACACGATCTGCTGGCCTTCCGGAGAATAGGAAGGCGATGTGTCGATGGCCGTTGTATTGGTCAACCGCGTTGTTTTGCGTGAACGCAGATCCATCGTGTAGATATTGGCGTCGCCGTTCTGCTCCAGGCTCATGATCACTTTCTGCCCGTCTGGCGAAAAGCGCGGAGAGAAGGTCATTCCGGGAAAATTGCCGACAATTTCCCGTTGTCCTGTTTCCAGCTGCAGCAGGTAGACCCGTGGCTGACCGTTGGCAAAGGACATATAGGTTACTTCCTGCCTGCTTGGCGAGAAGCGCGGGGTCAGGACAAGATCGTCGCCCTGTGTCAGAAAACGCAAATTCGCGCTGTCCTGATCCATGATGGCCAGGCGTTTTTTCCGATCATTGCGCGGCCCGCTCTCGGAGACGAAAACCACACGCGTATCGAAATAGCCTTTTTCACCCGTCAGCTTTTCGTAGATTGCGTCTGCAATGATATGGGCAACCCGGCGCCAGTTTTCCGGCTGGGTAAAAAACTGCTGGCCGATCAATTGTTCAGCGGCAAACGTATCCCACAAGCGAAATTCGGTGCGCAACCGGCCATCGGCCTCGGCCGTTACCCGACCGACAACCAGTGCCTGAGCATTGATGACGCGCCAGTCTTCAAATCGTGGCGACAGATTGGGATCCGTTATCTTCTGGATAAAGGCGGCCTTGTTGATGGGCGCAAACAACCCGGATCGCTTCAGGTCATCGGCAATCACGCCTGCAATTTTTGCCCCGATATCATCCTTAGAGGCAAAGTCGGTAATGGCGAGAGGCAGAGCCTCGACATTGCCCTTGGTGATGTCGATTTCGACAACCGCATGCGCTGTGCCCGGCATCAAAGTCAGACTGGCCATCAATACATGCCCGAATACAGCCCAGAATACGGCAGCACGCCGGAGCCGGATATGGGCCATGACAGCACGAGAGGCAGGAAACTGGTTGTCTTTGCGATAAAGGCTCAAGATTTTTTCCTCAGAACATCTGGCTAGGGTCGAAATTGACAATAACATCGGACCACGCATCATATTTCTCATTTGGAAGATTGTAAGGCGCACAACGCAATACTGCTCTTCGTGCGCCACCGGACAAGACGCGTCTTGTCTGTTCCGTACCGCCGCTGGCTTCGACGCTCGGGCGCCCATCTATGGCGCCGTCACGATCCAGGCGCATGGTCACCTTCACACGCACGTCAGCGGCCTCGGACAATCCGGGCACAATCTGCCAGCAACGTTGAATCTGGCCGCGCAATGCATCCATTTCACTTTGCGACAATTGCGATCCCTCAGTGGTGATACGTCCACCCAGAGCCGCTTCGTCGTTGCTTTGTCTGGCACCGCCGCCCGCTGCATCCTGCCGGTTCAACAAGGCAGCAACTTCATCGGCATTGAAATCACTTTCCTTGGCCGAGGCCTGTTTGCTGGTTTCCTTGCGATCCTGGTTGTTCTTGCGTTCAGGCGTCTTGGCAGTCTGGGCCTTGGGTGGTGTCGGACGGGCCGTGGGCACCGGAATATTCTCCGGCACGGTTTCAGCTTCCGGCTTGATATCAACCGCCTGCGATATGGCCTCCGCAACAGGATCAGGCAGCACCGCCTGTTGCGGTTCAGGCAGGGCGGCCACTTCCGTCGCAGGAACCGGTTCAGGTTCCTTGACCGGCTGCGGCACAACATCCGGTTCGCTTGTCGGCACAGGAACGGGCGTTTCGGCCTTCTCCGGCGATGCCGTCGCCTCAACGGTTGTCGGGGCAGGCTTTGCGTTCTCGACCGATTTCAGGTCAATCTTGTTGTCGCCGACATTTTGCGCATCCTTGACCTGGACCGGCTTGCTGGTGGGAACCGGCGCGGATTTTTCAGCCGCTGGAGCCTTGCGTTCACCCTGCTGAATCTGACTGATGGATGAATAGGGAACGATTGCAACAGGCAACGCCTCTATTTCCACCGCCTCGTGCGGTGGCGGAGCGGACAGCCAGAACAGGCCCCAGCTCAATAGCAGGACGTGGCTCAGTGCGGATATTAATATGCCCAGTTTCATCGTCTGCGATCAACCATCCTGCTCCTGGAGCGTAACAAGACCAAGATTCGTGTATCCTGCCGATGAGATAAGCGCCATGACCTTCATGACCGTACCGTAATCTGCATTGCGATCGCCGCGCACGTAAATCCGTTCCTGATAGCCGGTTGTTGCGATCGCTTGCAGCTTCGCCACGACCTCCTCCAGCGGAATTTCAGTTTCCTGCAAGAATATCAGACCATCCTGCCTGACAGACACGGTAATGGGCTGCGAGTCCGAACTGAGCGCGCCCGCCTGGGTTTCCGGCAAGTCGATCGGCACGCCGACAGTCAGCAGGGGAGCGGCAACCATGAAGATGATCAGCAATACCAGCATGACGTCCACGAAGGGCGTCACGTTGATTTCGCTCATCGGCTGTCTCTTGCGCCCACGCCGGTGGTTGCCCTGGCGCCGTCGGCCACCGGCTGTTGCGCTGTCTGATCCCATCACCATCGAACCGGCCTCTACTCTGCCGCTTGGCGTGGCTGCAGTTTCTCATCGATCTGACGCGATAAAATACCGGAGAATTCGTCTGCGAAGCCTTCCATCCTGGCCGTCAGCTTGCCCGCATCGGAGGTGAATTTATTATAGGCAATCACCGCCGGAATCGCGGCCAGCAAGCCAATGGCAGTGGCAAGCAACGCCTCGGCAATCCCCGGAGCGACAACCGCCAGATTGGTGGATTTGGATCCTGCAATCGCCTGAAACGATGTCATGATACCGATCACGGTTCCAAACAGGCCGATGAAAGGTGCTGCCGAACCGATCGATGCCAGCGAACCAAGGCGCGCTTCCAGCTTTTCAGCTTCCCGCGCCAGCGTGACATCCATTGATTTGTCTATGCGCATTTGCAGCCCCATGGGGGAGCGGGCGCCGCGCTCATAGGATTTCTTCCATTCGCGCATGGCCGCTACAAAGATCGAACTGAGGCCGGTTGTTTTGCGACCCGTCAGCATCTGGTAGAGCTCTTCAAGCGACTGCCCTGACCAGAAGACCTGTTCGAACCTGTCGAACTGTCGTCTTGCCCGAACATAATTGAAACTCTTGTCCAAAATGATGGCCCAGGTCCAAATGGATGCGCCGACCAGCCCAACCATAACCAGCTTGACCACAAAACCGGCCTGTATGAAAAGCGCCCAGAGAGTTACCTCATTCGTGGCCGCCAACCCTACCTGTTCCATAAATACCTAATCCCTGAATCCGTGCGCCCGATACCGACGTGTGTGCAGCACCTGCCTTGGCGCTTGCCTGACACGCAGACCGATTTCGCTATAATTGTTGTCCGTCTCGCTCACCCAGCCTGCATGTTGCGATAAATCTTGGTGAAAGGATGGCGTATGCGAGTCAACCAACTCGTAGGATCCCATTAAGACATGATTATGGTTAATGACAGGTTAGGGAATATGGCAAGTCAAAACGAATGACAATAGTTTGAGCGAAAAGATCATCTCCGTGGGCAAGTTTCCAACAATGCATGAGACCTTTGGCCCAGTGGTGAAACATTATAACGGTTCTTGATTTTTCCCCGACATCACTGACATTTACCGGGATACCCCTGAAATTATGAGGTTCAGATCTTGAACAGCATTGCTATCTCCCGGGGCAATCGCCTGGGTCTGCCACTACGATTGACGATAGCGATGGTCACGTGCGCATTGATCAGCTCATTGCCATCGCAAAAAATCTTCTGATCGAGCATCAGCCGGGCACCGGTAATCGCTGTGGTCGTCGTGGCGATGTCTAGCACATCATCCATTCGAGCCGCGGCCTTGAAGTCAATGTCCATATGACGCACCACAAAGGCCAGGCCATCAGGATCGCCATCCGAAGCCATTTGCCCTTGATGGATGCCGAGGCAGCGCAGATAATCTGTGCGTCCGCGCTCCAGGAAATGCAGATAGCGTGCATGATAGACAACAGTGGAAAAGTCCGTATCCTCGTAGTACACCCGCTGCCTGAGCCGGTGGCCATTTCCGTCAAGGATTCCTGCGAGTGGATCAGTCAAATGCACCCTCCATCAACAATTATGATTGCCCGTGCGGTTGACGGAACACAATTCTGTTGCCAAATCAATGCCATATCAACCAGCCAGCGGTCCAGTGACCCCTCTGGCATAGTCATACTGTCACAATCGCGCGCTAACGCTCGCCGCATAGATGCATTTGGAGGTGATTCCCATGAAAATCGCAATTCTTGGTGGTGACGGCTTTGTGGGCTGGCCCACGGCACTTCATCTGTCGGAGCAGGGCCACGACGTTCACATCGTAGACAATCTGTCACGCCGCTGGATAGACACCGAACTGGGTGTCCAGTCTTTGACGCCGATGGATTCCATTCAGGAGCGCACCCGCATCTGGCATCAGGAAACCGGACGGCGCATCCATTTCCATCTGATCGACATCGCCCGCGATTATGACCTGTTCAAGTCGTGGCTGGGCGAAAACCGCCCTGAAGCCATTGTGCATTTTGCCGAACAGCGTGCAGCCCCCTATTCGATGAAATCCGACCGCCACAAGAATTACACCGTCAACAACAATGTCAATGCGACGCACAATCTGCTCAATGCGATGGTTGCGACAGGCCTTGATGCCCACCTGGTTCATCTGGGCACCATGGGTGTCTATGGCTACTCCACCGTCGGCGCCGCCATCCCGGAAGGCTATCTGCCCGTCGGTATCGAAACCATGGATGGCAATGTCGTCCAGCAGGACATTCTCTATCCGGCCAATCCCGGCTCCGTCTATCACATGACCAAATGCCTGGATCAATTGTTGTTCCAGTTCTACGCCAAGAATGACAGCGTACGCATCACCGACCTGCACCAGGGTATTGTATGGGGCACCCACACCGAACAGACCCGTCGTCACCCGCAATTGATCAATCGTTTCGATTATGACGGTGACTATGGAACCGTGCTGAACCGCTTTCTCATCCAGGCAGCCATCGGCTATCCCTTGACCGTTCATGGCACTGGAGGCCAGACGCGCGCCTTCATCCACATTCAGGATTCCGTGCGCTGTATCGATCTGGCCCTGCAAAATCCGCCGCAGAGCGGCGACAAGGTCAATATCTACAACCAGATGACTGAGACCCACCGCGTCAGGGATCTTGCCGCACTGGTGGCTGGCCTGACCGGAACGGAAATCGCCTATCTACCAAATCCGCGCAAGGAAGCGGCCGAAAATGATCTGGTCGTCAAGAACAACCAGTTCCTGGAACTGGGCCTTGACCCGATCACCCTGGAACAGGGCCTGCTTTCCGAAGTCGTGGATGTGGCCAGAAAATTTGCCTATCGGGTGGACCGCAGCCGCATTCCTGCCGTTTCGGCCTGGACGAAGGAAATCGAACCCACCATCAACCGCGATCCGGAAGGCAAGAAGCTGAAATCGGCTTCCTGATGGTCACGTCAAGATGATTGACAGGAACAGACCTGCAGCGTCCGGGCCGAGTGGCGAACCGGGCGCGGCGCCCTGCCCCGCAGCAAAACATGCTTTTGTAACCCTTGTCACCAATGGCGATTACGCCCGTGGTGCGCTGGCCCTGGTGCGTTCGATCCAATTGACCGCAACATCTGCGGATATCGTCGTGCTATATACGCAGGCGGTGACGAAAGATGCGCTGTCGGCCGTGCAAAAGCTCGGCGCGCGTCTCATCGAGGTCGATCTGCTGCCGACATCCGATGCTTTCAACCAGCGCCATGCGCGTTCGAAAATCCTGCTAAATGCGCCCTTTACCAAGGGACGAAAGCCGACATTCCACACGCCTCTCGACAATTTTGCCAAATTGCGCCTGTGGCAATTGGTGGAATACCAGCGCTGCATCTTTATTGATGCCGATGCGCTGGTCCTGAAAAACATCGACCAATTGTTCCTCTATCCGCAATTTTCCGCAGCGCCCAATGTCTATGAATCGCTGAGCGATTTTCACCGGCTGAACTCCGGTGTCTTTGTCGCTGAACCCTCATTGGAGACCTTTTCCGACATGTTGCGGGCGCTCGACCAGCCTGATGTCTTCTGGAGACGCACCGACCAGACATTCCTGCAAGCCTATTTTCCAAATTGGCATGGGCTACCGGTGTTTTTCAACATGCTGCAATATGTCTGGTTCAACATGCCGGAATTGTGGGATTGGTCGTCCATTGGCGTGCTCCACTATCAGTATGAAAAGCCCTGGGAAACCGGCCATCCGCGATCGCAGCAATTGATGCCCTTGATTGACCTGTGGCATGCTTATCTCAGCGGTGAGAACATTCCTGACATTGCATCGCTTCCCAACCCGGTAAAACCTGCGTGACACGCATCCTTGTCACGGGCGGAACCGGGTCGGTCGGCCGTTTCATTGTCACCTGTCTGCTGGAGCGCCAATATCAGGTGACCGTGGCTGGCCGCACCCCGCCGCCGGCAAGCATGTTTCAATCACCAGTCGGTTTTCGCCCGCTCACCCTTGATCCAAAAACGCCCTACAGGCCAATCGTCGAGAATATGGACTGCCTTGTTCATGCGGGTTTCGACCATGTTCCGGGGCGCTACCGCGGCGGTGAAGGCGACGACATTCGTGGGTTCTGGGACCGCAATTTCCTGTCGACCCTGTTGCTCTTCCACTCGGCCCGGCAGGCGGGCCTGCGCAGAGGCGTTTTTCTGTCAAGCCGCGCCGTCTATGGTGTCCAGCCGCCCGGAACCAGGCTTGATGAGAAAATGGAATGCCATCCCGACACCCATTACGGCGCCGTCAAACTGGCCTGCGAACGCCATCTTTCAAGCCTCTCCTCAACAACACAGTTGACCATCGCCTCCCTGCGGGCAACCGGCGTCTATGGACAGTCTGTGGCAGGGGAGAAACACAAATGGTCCGGTCTGTTTGACGATTATCTGAGCGGCAAGACAATTGAACCGCGCTGCGGCACCGAAATACACGGGCGGGATCTGGCCAGAGCCGTCATTCTTCTGCTGGAGCAACCCGCAGAAGCCCTGTCCGGCGAATGTTTCAATGCCTCTGACCTGCTGCTTGATCACCATGATCTGCTGAACATCGTCAAACAGCACCGTGGCTGCCCGCACCCCCTGCCCGCCAGAACCGATGCGACCGCCTATAACGCGATGAGCACCGAAAAACTGACGCAACTGGGCTGGCAGCCCGGTGCAAAATCACTGCTGAGGCAAAGCGTTGTTGAGATGCTTGAGCGCTTCTCGACCAAATAGGACTATTTGGTCATGAACCGCGCTAACGGCCAACAGTATCGCCGGCCTCGGCGTGTGCAGACGTATCTACCGGCGCGCTTTTGACCTTGCTTTCAAGGTTTCGGCTGGTCGTGAAGATCGACGGCATGCCGCGCGCCTGCAACGCGCCCCACACGCCCCGTTTGTCGACCAGCATCACGGCGATGGCAATGGCACCCATCATCATCAAATACCATGTGCCCCAGTCAGCCGTGAGGCCGCGCAGAACGAAAAAGATGATGACGCCGAGGATCGGGCCCTCAATCGTGCCGATGCCTCCGATAACCACGATGAAGATGACGAAGGCGGTCCACTCGTTGACGCTGAAGGCGGCTTCCGGCGAGATACGCAGCTTCTGCAGGAAGATGAAGGCGCCAGTGAGCCCCGTGACCCCGGCCGTCAACACATAGATGAGAAATTTTGTGCGCCGGGTGCGCACGCCGAGGCTCTCGGCAGCCGGCTCGGAGTCGCGAATGGCGGTCAGCGCCAATCCCCAATGCGACCGCAAAAGCGCCCAAACGCCAAACGTCGCCAGCAGTGCAATGGTGAAGGCGACATAATACATGCTCATCTCACGGCTGGCGGTCGACGAACCGATCGACTTGGCGATGGCAACCGGCAGCGAAATTCCCGAGCCGCCACCAAGCGCTGGAAATTGCGCGGCAATCAGCCGGAAAACCTCTGCGATCACCCAGGTGCCAATGGCGAAATAGGCGCCCTGCAGACGGAACGCGATCCAGCCAGTCGGAACCGCGATGAGCGCCGCCGCAACGCCGGCAAGCGGCATGGCGACAAGCGGGTGAAAACCCGCGAACATGGCAAGGCCGAAAAAGACGTATCCACCAAGCCCGACAAACGCCTGCTGGCCGACCGAGACCAGCCCGGTATAGCCGGCAAGCAGATTCCACATTTGCGCCAGGGCAAGAAAACCGAAGGCTTCCATCAGCAAACGCAAATCGGCGCGTCCGGCCCAATAGGGCGCAAAGGCGAGGAAAAGGATGGCCGCGGCCAGCAGGCCACCAAGACCGTGACGCAACGCGGGTTTGTCGAAAGGCAGGGATTTGGGGGGCATCGATGTCATCCGATCGTCCTGGGAAAGAGCCCCTTCGGGCGTAGAACAAGCACGGCGAGAAAGGCTATATGGCCGGCCAGCATCTGGTATCCGCTGTCGATCTGCGCACCCAGCGTCTGCGCGACGCCCAGAACAATCCCACCGGCAAGCGTGCCCCAGATGCTGCCAAGGCCACCAATGATGACAGCCTCGAAGGCAAACAGCAGCCGCGATGGACCAGCGGTCGGGTCAAAATTCGTCTTCATCGCCAGGAGCACGCCGGCGATCGCCACAACCCCGCTCGCCAGCATGGTGGCAAGCCCGAAGATATGCGCATTGTTGCCGCCCATCAGCGGCACGATTTCCGCGTCATCAGACGTCGCGCGCAGCAACCGACCGAGCGCCGTGTGATAGAAAATCCACTGCAGGACACCGAGGATCGCCAGCGCAGCGACGAACATCAACAGCGGCAGCAGACCGATGGCGACGACATCGTTGAACTGGATCGAAACCGTTTCCAGCCAACCGGTCTGGACGCGGCGGCTGTCGGCGCTGAAGATTTCAAGCAGCGCATTCTGCAGGATGATCGACATGCCGAAGGTCACCAGAATCGGCGGCAGGATGTCCTTGCCGAGCACCCGGTTCAACACAAACCGTTGGCCGAGATAACCGGCAATCCCCATGATCACAACGACGAGACCAATGCCGATGAAAGGGTTCATCCCGGCCATCACCACAGTCGACATCAGCAGATAGGCCGCAACCACGATGAAATCGCCATGCGCGATATTGACGAAGCGCATGACGCCGAACATCAGCGAAAGCCCCGCAGCGAAAAGTGCGTAGAGCCCGCCGAGCAGGACGCCCTGCAAGAGTGCATTCAACCACACCATCAGACAGTTTCCTCTTGATCAATGCCGAAATAGGCTTTGGCAATATCGGCCCGCGTCAGGCTCTGCGGCGTACCCGTCAGCGAAACATGCCCCTCCTGGAAGCAATAGATCCGGTCGGCAACCGCCATGGCCTGACCAATATCCTGCTCGACAACGACGATGGAGGTGCCGAGATCGCGAATCTGGCAAACTGCCGCGTAGATATCCTTGATGATCTTCGGCGCCAGTCCGAGGCTGATTTCGTCGCATAGCAACAGTTTCGGATTGGACATCAACGACCGGCCGATCGCCACCATCTGCTGCTGCCCACCCGATAGCGCCGTGCCGGGATTGCGCCGCTTTGTCGTCAGGTCAGGAAAAAGCCCGTAGACCGCGTCCAACGTCCACGGGCCGGCTCGACCACCGGACGCGCCGATGAGCAGGTTCTCCTCCACCGACAGGGAGGCAAACAATCGCCTTCCCTCAGGCACCAGAGCAATACCGCGCTTGTGCACAAGGTCGGCGCCCATTCCGGCAATCGGTCTCCGGCAGCCAGAGGGCCGGCGTGTGCTATCGCAAATATGTCGGCAACAATCCCGGCACGTCGCTGACCGTGCATGCGCGGCTCGACAATCGCTCGCCGCATGTGGTGAACTTCCTCGACATTGTGAAACGCTATGCCCGCAAAAGCCCGGTCGGACGCTGAAGCATTTTTGGTTTTTTTGAAACCCTGAACACTTTGGCATCCGACCGGAGGTCCATTCAGCCGATCGGCCGCATTTGCGCGGTGGTCGGGATATCGGGATGATCGGCGTTTTCCACGATCTCCAGCACCGGCTTGCCACTCGCCATCGACCATTGCCCGCCGACCAGCGGCGTCTTGGCGATATTGGGCACCGGTCCCTTGGAGAAGTCGATTGTGCCGACAACAGAATCATAGGACGTGGCGGCAATGGCGTCGCGAATGCTGGCCGGATCCGTCGGGTCCTGCGTGCGTTTCAGCGCATCAAGCGCAACCTCGAACAAAGAGTGCTTGAATCCCAGTGGCATGGTCCAGGGATTGCCGGTCTCCGCTTCATAGGCCGCCGCCAGTTCCGCCGAACTCTGCCCTGTAGCGCCCGAGACAAAGGGGTGGTGTGGCGACCACCAGACCTCGACAGACAGGCCGTCGGCGCGGTCTCCAAGGGCGGCCATCGCCTGCGGGAATTCGCTCGCCTTGGCAACCGACACGACCTTCGGGTGAAAGCCCTGCTGGGCAGCCTGCGTCCAGAATGTCGTCAGATCCGGTGGTATGACCACGCCGGTGACAATGTCGACACCGGCGCTCTTGAAGGCCGAAATCTGCGCGGTGAAATCGTCGGACATCGACTGGAAGCGCCCTGTATCGACCAGCTGATAGCCAAGCTTGTCGAGCACCGGCGGAAAGCCCAGTTCCGCATCGCCCCAGGCATTGCCGTCGGGATCATTCGGCCAAAGCGCGCCGACAACCTTGTTGGCGTCGAGATGGCTCCACAGCCCGGTGAAGGTGGAAACCACGTCTTCAAGGCCCCAGAAGAAGTGATAGGTCCACTCGAAGCCAACCGTCGGATCGCCCTGGCGACCGAAGAAATGCGGCTGCCAGGGCGTGTCGTTGGTGATGCAGGGCACACCATTGAGTTCGGCCTGGTCGGCAACCGGATTGGTGGTGTCAGGCGTCGAGGTGGCAGTGATGATGTCGACCTCGTCGGACAGGATCAGCTCCTGTGCCACGGACGACGCGCGGTTGGAGTTGGATTGACTGTCCTTGACGATGAATTCAACCGGGTGCTTCGACCCATTGATCATGACCCCATTGCCGATAGCCGTCTTGAACTGTTCGAGAACGAAGCGATCCGGTTCGGCGAAGATCGCCAATGGACCGGTCTGCGGTGTGACAAAACCGATCCTGATGGTCTTCGGTTTGGCGATGGCCGGCATCGGATAGCCGCTGATGGCAGCCAGGGCCCCTGCCGCACCCGCAGTCCTCAAGACGGTGCGGCGCGTCACTAAATTCCTTTGAGAACGCATTGATAATTCCTCCTGTTTCAATGGTCGGAATTATCCGGGCATCTCCCACCCAAAAGCCATGCCGGGCCGCGTATCGTTTGATACCCGCTCGATCGACGGGGCATGCTGTTTTGGATATCCATGTCATCCAGTTCAATCTTGCGCCCTGCTTTCCATGGTAGGGATTTTCCGGTCTCGCATACGCTTTTACCTTGTGGCCAGAAACCCTGTGACGTCTTGGGTAAAGCGTTCCGCATGCTGGAAGTGAAATGCATGGCCGGAATCGGGATAGATCGCCAGCTGAGCGCCTGATATTGCCCCCACAAGGGCGACAGAGTTTTCTACCGCAAAAGCCCTGTCCTGATCCCCATTGGCCACCAGCACCGGTACATTGATCTCACCCAATCGTTTAAAGGCACCATCCTGCCCATAAAAGAATTTCCGCGTCGCCTCTCCCTGAGCCATCAACGTCTGCATGGTGGTTTTGGCTGCAGCACCTGCCACCGCGTCTCCACCACCGATCCGGGCGAGCGAGGCCAGTCCTGCGGCCTTGCTTGCTTCAGTATCGGCATAGAAAAGATAGATCATGTCTTCGGGCGAGTTCGACTCTTTCGTTGCTGTGCCCAGCCACTCCGGCGGTATCGGAACAGTGCCATCGATGGCGAAGCTGGGCGTGGTCCCGGCCAAAACGATCCCACCCAATCGATCTCCATACTTTGCGGCAAGTATCTGCGCGGTCATGCCGCCCATCGACCAACCAAGCACATTGGGTTTATCGAGCTTGAGAGCATCGACCAGTCCAATGGTCACATTGGCGGCACCTTCAAGCGTATCCGGTACGGTTCCGCCGCTTTCGCCGACACCCGCGCTGTCAAAGGTGATAACCCGATGATGACAGGCCAGCGCGTCGATCAGGGCTGGATCCCAGTCACCCATGGTGGCACGAAACCGATTCATCATCAGCAGCGCAGGGCCCTCTCCAGCGCTACACCATGCTATGGGTACGCCCTTTACCTGCGTCATGGTGGGTACTGAGGCCTGTCTTGTTTGCTGTGACATGACTATTCCTTCCTGTCATTCATTGGTAAATCTCAACAGCGCTGGCGATGGGTTCCCACCCGCTGCTATATGACGGCCGCCTGTCTGGTTGCCTTGCTTCATGGTGTCTGGGCTCGTTGTCCCGATCCATTTGGCAGCAACAGCCACGGGGACACGGTCAAAAATGTGGAAACTGACCAAGGTTAGCTGTGGCCGGGGCGATCGAGAAAACAGGTTGTCGTTCCCGTCGCAAGAATACGTCCCAAGCTGTCTTCAATGCGGGCCTCGGCCGTCGCCGTTCTGCGGGTGCGATCTATCACCTTGCCGATCGCGCGGACCTGACCTGTTCTGGCTGTAATCGGCCGGAGAAACTTTGTTTCGATCCCGAGCGTGACATAGGTCTCACCGGCCTCAAGAATGGTTTGGACGGCACAACCCATCGCGCTGTCCAGCAGAGTCATACTCCAACCGCCATGGATCAAACCCATCGGATTGACATAGGTCTCGGAAGGATCCCCACGAAATTCCACGACCCCTTCTTCAGCGGTCTCAATCCACTGCTGCATTGTGCGCGCCATGGGCGGAACCGGTAGCTTGCCCAACATAATGGCACGTATGATCTCAAGACCCGATAGTGCCATCAATTGTTCTGCACGCGCTGTGCCGATGGGCGCATCCGGCATCGGAGTCGGGCTGAATAGAGCGTCGTTCGTGGTCATACCCCGCATTGCGTAACTCCTTGATCGTCTGCCCGCCTGTGCACACTGGCGGGCCGCTGAACGACGATGGTTGCTTTCCGGGCACACACAATGGCCCGCGTTGCCATTAAGATTATTATCGTAATCCTAATATGTCAACATTAGAGTACGAATGCAATCTAATATTCAGCAAGGGCCAACACATAGTGGTCGCGTATGGGAATGCCGCCTTGCCATCTGTGCCCTTTGGCGGGTCTATTTCGCGAATCCGGCAGGGGCATTGACAGGCTCAAATTCCGGGGACCAGGAAGATTGTTTCGCTATGAATGTTCTGACCCGTTCCGAACCCTCAGGCGTGCCATTGAAAGAATCGGCGGGAATAGACACCTTTCGTCCCTCATGGCTCGTTCAAGGCAGATCAGAACCGCACACCCGGCAGACCCACTTCGAGATATCCCGCCCAGACACTTCGTAAACGACGATATCCTCCATGGCACAGGACCATGTGCTTTCCCCGATGCTGCAGATATATTCAATAGGAATATGGATCCGGCGATCTGTCGATATTAATTACAGCTGCACAGACAAAGCGTTTCGAAGGCCTGATCGACTTCTTATGGAAGAGCACGGCAAAGGCATCTCCCATCACGCTTTGCAAAGCACAGGTTCGATGCAGCGCAAGCCAATTAAGATTGCAAATGAACTCTAATCAGGTCAATATTGGGTTTGGTCAAATTTTCATCCTCAGATCGCCTTCAGATTTGGTCGCAAACAGACCGCGCAGCATCGCCAGTATCCCGAAATAGAAAGTTGAAAACAGATGAGAGTGAGCAGGCAAACCGCAGAAAAAAACCGCAAGCGGGTCGTTCGTACCGCAAGTGAGCTGTTTCGCACGCATGGCTTTGACGGGATCGGCATCGCAAATCTGATGAAAGCTGCCGGAATGACCCAGGGGGGTTTTTACAAGCAGTTCGAAAGCAAGCACACGCTTGAAATTGAAGCCACCCAGCTGGCACTGGATGATAATTTCAAAAGATGGTCCGAAACCATGGATTCGGCTGTGGATCCTGTTCAGGCCCTGCAAGACTGGTACCTTTCACCGCAACATATTTCTGCCGTCGGAAAGGGGTGCACCTATGCAACTCTTGGCGCCGAAGCAACACGCCAGGGCAACGCGATGCAACAGGTTTTTGGCGCAGCCATCGAACGTCAGGCTTCTGCTATTGCTGAAAAGCTTGGTGATCCCGTCGACAAGAGACAAGCCGCACTTCGCACCATGGCTCAGATGATTGGAACATTGATTCTGGCGCGTTCGGTTTCGGACCCAGACCTGCAAAAAGAGATTATCCACGCTGGGAAGAACCGATAGACGCAAAATCATTGTTCTTTACGGGCCATGGATTGTCGCGATTGGCAACGACCCGACCGTTCGGCAGGCCCTACGCTTCCTGGGTCATATAGGGCGGGATCTTGTCGACCGGCAGTCCGCGCAGATCCTTGAAATGGGGGGCGCAGAGTTCGAAGGCCCTGTGCAGGTGGCGCTCGAGCGCCACGGCGGCGCCATCGATATCGCCTTGCAGAAGGTAATTCATCACCGTCTCATGGTCTTCCACAGCCTCCCTCAGCCCTGACCCCTGCTCGCGCAGGCCAAGGTTCCGTTCGACCGTGTCGAAGGTCGAAATGATCGGCAATTGGCAGCGGATAAGCACATTGCGCAATTGTTGGTTGGCGCATCGCAGCACAATATCACTGTGCAACTCTTTCTCGGCCTGGCCCATCTCCTCCGGTTCAAAAAGGCCGCGCTTGAGTATGTTGCGAAGATTGTCGCGCAACTGGCGCAAGTGTTGTGGCGTGATGAGCGGCGCCGCCTGACGCAGGGCGACCGGCTCGAGCAGCCAGCGCAATTCGTAGGATTCCTCGATCATCTCATAGGTCAAAGGTCCGGCATACCAGCGTGCATTGGCACCGAGTCGGGCCAGACCGACACTCTCCAGACCGTCCAGAATTTCATGCGCAACCGTACGGCTGACGCCATAGTGCTCCGCAAGCGCCGACTGGTTGATCCGGAATCGCCCGAAAACCAGGACAGAAGCCACAGCCTGTTCGACCTGCGGGTAGATGGGCTCCTTCAGCTTGCGCTGGGACAGCGCCTTTCGCAGCACCTTTGGAAGCTGCAGCCCGGCATCCCCCAGATCCATCTCGATCGGTTCGACCGGGCGATCATTCGAGGCCACCAGAAAACCGTGCCCGACGCGCTTGCGAATCAGCCCCTTGCTTTCCAGCTTTCTCAGCGCCTTGGAAACCGGTTCGCGACCGACGCCGAAAGTATTGGAGACGGGCCCCTGACGCAGGATCAGACCATCCTGAAAAACGCTGCGGACAATGTGATCACGCAGAATGCGGTAGACCAGTTCGTTCTTGGGCAGCGCCGCCAGGCTTGGATCGCTACTGCTGTTGAGGACGTTGTTCATACTTACCCAGAAAGCCCTTTGCTGTTTTGCTGCGGCTGCAACCTTTGCACAGGTTGTGGAACCTATGTTTGTTCGCCGCGAAAGGCAAACCCTCTTGCCTTTCGCATGTAATATTTTTAGCGTATTGCATGCTAAATGCAAAAAGGATACAACAAAGCCGTGAGGAAAGCAAAAAGGCAGTGCGGGTTCAATGCGCTGCCGCGATCGTAAAAATGCAAGGAGGAGCATATGAGAAAGTCGCTTTTAGCCGCGCTGGTCGCGGGTGCGGCGTTGACAGCCGCGGTACCCGTGGCGTCAGCCGAGGACGTGGTTCGCGTCTGGCACACAGAAACAAACCCCCAGTCACAAGAGGCGATGGCCAAGATCATCGCGCGGTTTGAGGCGGGAAATCCTGACATCAAGGTGGAAGCAGAAGCGCTCGCATGGGGCGACCTTGAAGGAAAAATCATGGCCTCGCTCGCCGCCGGTTCGCCGCCGGAGTTGGCCCACGGCCAGCCGGTCACCTGTTCCGCCCTTCAACAGCAGGGCATGCTGGCTCCGCTCGACGATGTCGTGGCGGCGATTGGCGAAGACAACATCTGGGACCAGATCAAGAAATTGTGCCGCTCGGAAGGCAGCTATTACGGCCTGGTCCACGCGGCTGGCACATCTTTGCTGGTCTACCGCAAGGATCTGGCAGAGGAACTCGGCCTGGAGCCACCCAAGACGTGGGATGACCTGTTGGCAAATGCCAAGGCTCTGACGATGGACAAGGACGGCGACGGCAAGATCGACATCTATGGCGTGACCATTCCGGGCGACCGGCTCTTCCTCAACATCATGATGGGCGAGTTGATCAAAGCCAATGGCGGCGTTTTGTTCGACGAGGACAACAAACCGCAGTTCAAGTCGGAAAACATGGCCGGGGTGCTCGAATTCTTCAAGGAGCTCACCAAATACATGCATCCGGGCTGGGAGGGCGACGGCTATCTGGAAACCTTCGCCAACATGTATGGCGAAAAGGCGGCCATCATGTTCCAGGGCTATGGCCGCGGCGCATCCCTTATCGAACAATACGCACCCGAGGACATGCGCAGCACGGATTTCTATGACGTCTGGGTCAAGCCGCATGGACCGAACGGCGACAAGCCGGCCGCTCAGGTGGACCAGGAGACCTGGATGCTGTTCAAGGATTCCGCCAATCCGGAAGCCGCCAAGAAGTTCCTGGCCTTCTTCTATGCGGATGAGAACTACCTGGAATACATCCAGTCCGTTCCAATCCACTTCTTCCCCATCACCAAATCGCTGCGCGCTTCCGAGGATTACCTTGCAACGCCGATGATCAAGCGCTGGGGCGGCTGGCTCGAGGCACAGGAATATTATCTCGACAATGATCTCGTGAAGCCGACGATGATCGTCGAATGGGAAGACCTCAACAACAAACCCTACCTGATGCAGGTTCTGGGTTCGGGCATTCTCAGTGACATGGTGCTTGAGGTCGCCGTTGAAGGCGTATCGATCGACGATGCCACGACGCGCGCCCAAAAACGGGCAGAGGAACTGATCGAACGGGCACAATAGCCCATTCGGCCTGAACCATTCGGAACACATGTTTCCGGCACCTTTCGAAACGGTGCCGGAGACCGTGCCTGCCCGAAAACTTTGCCGGAAACGACGAACCTCACCAACAAACGAGCCTACCCATGCGACTTTCCACCAATTCGACTGGCCTTATGTTGGTCGCGCCAGCAGTCCTGTTGCTCGCCGCGCTGACGTTGTATCCGGTGTTTTACGGCATCTGGCTGAGCCTGCACGAGAAACACTCGTTCTTTCCCGCGCAGAGCTTTGTCTGGTTCTCCAATTACAGCTACCTTCTCCAGGACCCTGACTTCTGGACCAGCCTGTGGAACGGGATCATCTATTCCGTCTCCGCAATCGTGTTGCAGATCGTTCTGGGTGTCGCCGCAGCGCTCGTTCTCCACGAGCTTTTCCCTGGCCGAAGTCTGGTGCGCGGCATTGTCCTGTTTCCCTATATGGTGCCGACCGTCGTTGCCGTCATCGTCTGGAAGTGGCTGCTCAACAGCCAGTTTGGCATCATCAATTACGGCCTGGTTGAATTGGGGCTTGCCGACGAAGGCATCAACTGGATGGGGCGAAGTTACATCATGGCCTCGCTGATCCTGATCAGCGTGTGGCAATACTTCCCCTTCGTGATGCTGGCCATCCTGGCCCGGCTGCAGACAATTCCCGAAGATCTCTACGAGGCCGCCGAGGTCGATGGTGCAGGGCCGATCCGCCGCTTCATTTACGTCACTCTGCCACAACTTGCCGGAATCCTGTTTGTCGTGATCCTGCTGCGCACCATCTGGATGTTCACCAAATTCGATACGGTCTGGCTGCTCGCCCAGGGCGGCGGCGCCGAGAAATACATCCGCACGCTGCCGGTCTACGCCTATTTGCGCACCTTCAATTACTACGAGGCCGGTCTCGGCTCAGCGATCGCCGTGGTCATGTTCGCCATCCTGGTCATTGCAACGACCATCTATCTCTATGTCTTCACCCGGGAAGAATCGCTATGAGGGGCCGCAAGTCGATGTTCAACCCACGCTCCCTGGTGATCTTCGTCAGCGTCTCACTGTTGCTGCTGTTCACCGGTTTCCCATTCATCTGGATGGCTGCAACCGCGTTCAAGTCATCGGCGGAAATCTTTGTTTATCCGCCCTATCTGATACCGAAGGACTTCACCTTCGATAATGTCCAGCGGCTCTTCGAAAACACCCGGTTTGTCACCTACTTCAAGAACAGCGTCTATGTTTCGACGATGACGGTCATCCTGAACCTGATCATCGCCACGCCGGGCGCCTATGCGCTGACCCGATTCCGCTTCTTCGGTCGCGAGAAGATCGCAACAGTGATCCTGTTTACCTACATGTTCTCGCCGATCATGATCATCATCCCGTTCTACGTGCTCATCCGCTATCTCGGATTGGTCAATACGCATTTTGCTTTGATCCTGGCCTACACCGCGTTCACGCTGCCGTTCAGTCTGTGGATGCTGCGCACCTTCTTCCAGAGCATACCGCTCGACCTCGAAGAGGCCGCCCTTACCGATGGGGCAAGCAGGCTCAAGGCAGTCTTTTACGTCGTCTTGCCGACAGCCCTGCCGGGCGTTGTCGCGACGTCGATTTTCACCTTCATCCTGGCTTGGAACGACTACATTTTTGTCCGCATCCTGATCTCGTCGGATGAACTCAAGACCCTCTCGGTCGGCATTGCGGATCTCTACAACTCCAGTGTCATCGACTGGGGGATGATAATGTCGGGCTGCGTGCTGATCATTGTCCCGGTGGTCGTGGTCTTCAGCTATCTGCAAAAGTACCTCGTTGCCGGATGGGGAACCGGCGGTGTGAAGGGATGACAATGACACGAATAAAAGAATTGAGGAGGACTTCACATGGCGGGTGTTGAGCTGAGCGGGCTAATCAAATCGTATGGTGCTTTGGACGTCGTGCATGGCATTGATCTGAGCATCGAGGACGGCCAGTTCACAGTGCTTGTCGGCCCCTCCGGATGTGGCAAGTCGACAACGCTGAGGATGATTGCCGGCCTCGAGGAAATCAGCGGCGGCACAATCTCCTTCGACGGCAATGTGATGAATGATCTGCCACCCAAGGAGCGCGATATCGCCATGGTATTCCAGAGCTACGCGCTCTACCCGAACTTGACGGTCGGCGGCAATATGGCCTTCGGTCTCAAAATGAAGGGCGTACCGAAACCGGATCGCGAGACCGCTGTTCGCGAAGCTGCAGAACTCCTCGGAATCACCGAGCTTCTTGGTCGCCGGCCGCGCACCCTTTCGGGTGGTCAACGCCAGCGCGTTGCCATGGGGCGCGCCATGGTCCGGCGACCGGCTGTCTTCCTTTTTGACGAACCGCTGAGCAACCTGGACGCGGCCCTGCGCACCAAGATGCGTCTGGAGATCAAGAAGATCCACCAGCGGCTTCGCACCACCATGATTTACGTCACCCATGACCAGATCGAGGCGATGACGCTTGCCGATCGCATCGTCGTCATGAACAGGGGGATTATCGAGCAGGTCGGGTCCCCTCAAGAACTTTACGCCCAGCCGGTCAACCGGTTCGTGGCAAGCTTCATCGGTTCGCCGGCCATGAATATGCTGCCCGGCAAACTGTTGGAAAGCGGTTCCGGCCTTGTGGCCGAACTGGCCTGTGGCGTCAGCCTGAACATTCCGGCAGACCGTGTTCCCGCCTATCGCGGCATGATCGGTCGCGACATCGAAGTGGGACTGCGGCCCGAACATCTGACTGATGAACCGCAGGCATCTGGTCACAATGCCGAGTTTTTTGATGTCACCGTTGATGTGGTCGAACCGATCGGCGCCTGCAGCCTCATTTCATTCATGCATGACGGCAATGAATACATCGCCCAGGGCCAGCCGCTCGTGACCCGGCAACCGGGCGAACAGCAGAGACTGCAGGCTGCGATGGACCACATGCACCTGATTGACGTGACGACCGGTCTGGTCGTCCCGCACAAGGCATCGTCGACTGACACGGGGGCTGTCGAGTCCAGCCCTCAGTCAACCAGCGACGAATCCGCAACGCCTTCGGGCGCACCACTCAACCTGGAGAAGGAAATACAATGATCATCGACCACCGCACCTACACATTCCACCCGTTGAAGATGGCCAAGTGGCTCAAGCTCTATCAGGAAAAAGGCCTTCCGGTGCAATACAAGTATCTCGGCCAGCCCCTGGCCATGTATCGCACCGAGGTCGGCACCCTCAATCAGGTGGTGACGCTCTGGCAGCTCAAGGACATGGGTGAATTCCAAAGCAGCCGCGCTGAACTCGCCAAGGATCCGGAATGGCAGGCCTTTCTGGTCGAGGTCGAAGCACTGAACGCGCTGCTCCACCAGGAAAACAAGTTCATCTCACCCATCGATCTGCCACCCAGAAGCTAAGAGCGACCTGCGAGGCGCAGTCGCAGCACCATGTCGAGCGGCGCTGCGGCCCGCTCTCGCCCAGATAGAAGCAAGAGGAGAATCGCCATGACAGCAGCCAGCGCGCCGCCGGTGGCAACCGCAAAAACAGAGCGGCTTCATTTTATTGACGGTGCCTACACGGCCGGCAACAGCGGCAAGATGTATGACGTCTTCAACCCGGTCGACGGGTCGATAATCTGCCGGGTCCATGAGGCCGGCCCCGCAGAAGTCGACGCCGCAGTAAAGGCGGCCCGCGCCGCACTGTCCGGCGAGTGGGGACGGCTGTCGGTCGCGGACCGATGCGATTTGCTCTATCAGGTCGCCGACGAGATCAACCGCCGTTTCGACGCATTTCTGGACGCCGAAATCGCCGATACCGGCAAACCGGCGGCCATGGCCCGGATGATTGACATTCCCCGTGGGGCTGCCAATTTCAAGGTCTTCGCCGATACCATCAAGACGATACCGACAGAATCCTTCCACCTGGATACCCCCGATGGAGAAGGCGCCGTCAACTACGCGGTACGGGTTCCCAAGGGTGTCATCGGGGTGATCGCCCCCTGGAACCTGCCGCTTTTGCTGATGACCTGGAAGGTCGGACCGGCGCTGACCTGCGGCAATACGGTCGTCGTCAAGCCATCGGAGCAGACACCAAGCACCACGACCCTGCTCGGCGAAGTGATGAATGCTGTCGGCATGCCGAAGGGTGTCTTCAATGTCGTCCACGGCTTCGGCCCGGATTCCGCCGGCGAATATCTGACCCGGCACCCCGGCGTTGACGCGATCACCTTTACCGGTGAAACGAAAACCGGCGAAGAGATCATGAAGGCAGCGGCCAAGGGAGTGCGGGACGTGTCCTTCGAACTCGGCGGCAAGAATCCCAGCATCATCTTTGCCGATTGCGATTTCGAAAAGGCCGTCGAAGGGACCTTGCGTTCGGTCTTTTCCAATTGCGGCCAACAATGCCTGTCGACCGAACGCGTCTATGTCGAGCGACCGATATTCGATGCCTTCGTCAGCCGGATGAAGGCGGGCGCCGAGGCCATGAAGATCGGTGCTCCCTATGAAAAAGGCACGGAACTCGGCCCACTGATCAGCCAGGCGCATCGCGAAAAGGTGCTGTCCTACTATCGCCGCGCCGTCGAAGACGGGGCGAGCGTGGTCACCGGTGGCGGTGTGCCCAAAATGCCCGGCGACCTGGACAATGGATATTGGATCGAACCGACCATCTGGACCGGCCTTGCCGACGATTCAGCCGTGATGCGCGACGAAATCTTCGGGCCCTGCTGTCATATCCGCCCCTTTGACACGGAAGAGGAGGTCGTGGCGCTCGCCAATGACACGCCCTATGGCCTGGCCTGCGCCATCTGGACGGCAGACGCCTCGCGGGTTCACCGGATGGTACGCCGCGTTGAAGCGGGGATCATCTGGGTCAACAGCTGGTTCCTGCGGGATCTGAGGACGCCCTTTGGCGGCAGCAAACAGTCGGGGATCGGCCGCGAGGGCGGCGTGCACTCGTTGGAGTTCTATACGGAACTGCGCAATGTCTGCGTAAAGATCTGATGCGCCTTATCGGACGAACACCGCTTGGAAAAGGACCTGCCCGACCATGTTGACAACACCCGACCGGCACGGCGGCCGCATTCTCGCCGACCAATTGCGTCTCCTTGGTGCCGATACTGTTTTCTGCGTTCCAGGCGAGAGCTTTCTTGATCTGCTCGATGGGCTTTATGCCCATCAGGACGACATAAAGGTCATCGCCTGCCGGCATGAATCCGGCGCGTCGAATATGGCCGATGCCTATGGAAAGATGACCGGCAAACCCGGCATTTGCGTGGTGACGCGCGGCCCTGGCGCCACCAATGCCGCAAACGGCATCCATACGGCGTTCCAGGATTCCACGCCGATGATTGTGTTGATCGGCCAGGTGGGGCGCGGCATGAGTGATCGCGAAGCCTTCCAGGAGATGGACTATCGCCGGGTGTTTGGTGAAATGGCCAAATGGATCGCCCAGATCGACGATCCGCGCCGCATTCCCGAATATCTCTCCAGAGCCTGGAAGGTCGCACTTTCAGGCCGCCCGGGGCCCGTTGTTCTGGCGCTTCCGGAGGATATGCTTTCGCAGCGCGTTTCAGTGGAGGATCTGCGTGCGACGCCTTTGCCGAAATCGGCGCCCACACCAGCCGCCATGACCGAACTCGAAACCATGATACGGCAGGCAAAAAAGCCGCTTCTTGTGGTCGGTGGACCGTCGTGGACTGCTCAATGCGCCCAAAAGGTTCAAGCCTTCGCTGAACGCACTGGTCTGCCGGTCGCTGCGTCCTTCCGCTGCCAGGATTACATTGACAATGCCAGCGAAAATTATGTTGGCGTCATCGGCATCGCTCCCGCGCCCGGGCTGCGCCAGCGGATGCTGGAAGAGGTCGATCTGCTGATTGCCATAGGAACGCGCTTTGGCGAAATGACGACACAGGGCTATACGCTGCTGGATATTCCGAACCCGCAAATGACATTTGTTCACGTTCATCCAGGCGCGGAAATGCTGGGGCAGGTCTATGCACCGGATCTTTCCATCGCATCCGATCCGGAAGCCTTCCTGGACGCCATCAAGGACATTGAGGTGACCGATGGTCCGCAGAAATGGTCATCCTGGCGCAAGGATCAGCGGGCGGACTATCTCACCTACCTCGAGCCAACGCAGGTGCCCGGCAAGGTCAATATGGGCGAAGTGGTCCAGCATATCAGGCAGGTCATGCCGAAAGAGACCATTATCGCAAGCGGCGCGGGCAATTATACCGTCTGGGTGCATCGCTTCCATCAACACAGGCACTATCGCACACAGCTGGCTCCGACCAGCGGTTCCATGGGCTACGGTGTCCCGGCGGCAATCGCCGCCAAGCTGTGCCAACCGCAGCGCGAAGTCATCTGCATTGCCGGTGACGGCTGCTTTCTGATGACCAGCCAGGAAATGGCGACGGCGCATCAATACGGTGCGGACACCATCTATATTGTCGTCAACAACGGCATGTATGGCACGATCCGCATGCACCAGGAACGCAATCACCCGGGGCGCGTCATTGCCACCCGATTGGTGAACCCGGACTTTGTTGCCTATGCCGCATCTTTCGGCATTGCCGGAGAGCGGGTTGAAACCACCGAGGCCTTTGCGCCGGCCCTGGAGCGGGCGCGCAAGGCCAGCGGGGGATACATGATTGAAATCATGGTCGATCCTGAAGCATTGACGCCTGCGCAATCGCTATCGGCCGCCCGCGAACAGGGCGAGCGCGCCCTTTCCGATTGACAATTTGGGACATGAAACAGGGACCATTCAGGCCATGATAGTTGAAGAACGCATCTACACGCTACAGATCGGCGCGGCGCCACAATATCTGAAACTCTATGAAGAAGAGGGCCTGGCCATCCAGCGTCCGATCCTCGGGCGCATGGTCGGATATTTTTCATCGGAAATCGGCGCCCTGCACCAGATCGTCCACCTTTGGGCCTACAGGGATCTTGCCGAGCGCTCGGAGCGCCGCGCCATCCTGCTGGCCGATCCGCGCTGGAAAGCCTATGCGCAGAAAACCCGCCCCTTGCAGATCAGCCAGGAAAACAAGATTCTGATCCCCGCCCCCTTCAGCCCCTGGGCAACAGATGACCCTGCCTTGGACATGGCAGCCCAGCCGGGAAAATGATCTGGATGGCGTGATGGGCTGCGTTTGCGTCCCCCCAAGCGGACAGCCCTCTGGTTTCGCCCATTCAATGTCCGGGCTGCCTTTCACCCTTTACGAGGATAAAATGGCCTGTGCCATTAGGCATATGTGACAAATTCAAAAGGCAATTCTGCCGAATTCAGGCACATGGAGCCCAAACGCCGAAATCGCAAAATTGGCGTCCCGCTGCGATCACAGATGTGCGCGGCACTCCGCAGCAAGGCACAATTCGTTCTGGAAAATAGAATGAAATGTTGAAGCGCCATTGAATGAAGCCTGCATCGCGCGCGACGGCTTGCCGCTGTCCCGGCAAAACGTGCCATGCGCCATCGCCCCCTTGGCGGCCCCCGTCGCGCAAAATCAACACATCGAAACCAGAGCCTCAACGGTTTGAAGCTGCGAATAAGTCTGAACGCGCCTTGCGTCAGCGTCGTGATCAACGCTCCCGAAAGGGTGCATTGAACCCGTTCCGGTGGATCGCAAGACGGCATTTTCCACGCACCGTTTTGCTTATTTGAGACCAGCAACGCAAACCAATAATGACAGATCGGTATCTTTTAACGCCTAATTTCACAAAAATATTTCAATTTTTTTCCTATTGATTTCAATCAAATAACAAAAATTGAGACACAGACGTTCCATATCCCGCTTTACCTACGCTTGACAAAAAATACCGATCGGTACATAAATCGCCACCATAAGCGTACCGATCGGTAAACTTATGCATTGTTCAAAACCCCGCTCTCAGCCAAATGGAGGTTATAATGAGTGCCCATTCAAAATCGTTCCCCGGAAACCAGATCCGTCAAAGCATCATGGCATTGGCAGGCGCAGCCTTGCTTACAGCATCTGTCGTCAGCAGCGGCGCCCTGGCCGACAACAGTGGACTTCCCGATCCGGGCTTCGAGATCGTTCAGGGCAGAACCGCCCTTTTGGTCACGGACCCGCAGAATGATTTCCTCAGCCCCGAAGGCGTGACATGGGGAGTCGTTGGAAAGAACGTCGAAGCCAACGGCACCGTCGAGAACATCGACCGCTTGTTCGCAGCGGCGAAACAGACAGGAATGCCGGTCTTCATTTCCCCGCACTATTATTACCCCCATGATCACGGCTGGAAATTCGAAGGGGCCCTGGAAGCCCTCATGCACAAGATTGGCATGTTCGACCGCAAGGGACCGCTTTCAACGGAAGGTTTTGAAGGCTCCGGGGCTGACTGGCTCGATCAATACAAGAAATACATCGACGACGGTGAAACCGTCGTCACCAGCCCACACAAGGTTTTTGGGCCGGAAACGAATGACCTTGTTCTGCAGATGCGCAAACAAGGCATCGACAAGGTCATCATCGCCGGAATGTCGGCAAATCTATGCACCGAATCGCACATGCGGGCACTGGTTGAACAGGGTTTCGAAGTCATGGTCGTGCCCGACGCGACCGGCGCCGCCCAGGTTCCCGGCTATGACGGCTTTGCAGCGGCAGTCACCAATTTCCGCATGATCGCCAGCCATGTTGCCAACACCGATATGGCCGTCGCTGCAATCAACGCCGCAGCCGCCCGCTGACACCCGCGCATAACACGCGTCCCCGGCGCGCCGCCCGACAGGCGCGCAGGTCTCCGATCATCCGGCCGCTCCCTCCGGACCGGTTGGTCGGAGACTCACCGGACCTTGAAGACAAAAGGATTTGACGGATGCCCCGCCCATCACCAGCCCCCGGCTCCGAAGCAAAAGCAGCCGCACAATTGCGCCTGGAATGCGTGGGTATCCTGCAAACCCGGTCTCTGAAAGCCTTGCGCCCCTGATACAGGCCGCGACAAGGCGCGACGGGATCACCCAGTTCGGCGATGCTATCGCCTGGTGCAGCCTTGATAGCATTCCGATGCCGCCGGTCTCCGGCGGTTCCATTCGCTGACTTTATGGCAAGCGAAATACACCCAAACTGCCTGAAAAATGGCAACAACTGAAAGGAATATCAAGATGAAGACCAACAAAAACCTGATCGCAGCAGCAACGCTTGTTGGTGCACTGTTCACCGCTACGTCGGCATTCGCCGTTGATGAATACAATGTCTCGAAAGGAACCACAGTTGATGGACATGGCGTGGCCTTTCGCGCCAACGATGTCGTCGCTCTCGTGAACGGTCTGGGGATCGTGCCGGGCCAGGCCACATACACCCACGTCCATGACGGCGTCGCTTACTATTTCGGATCGGAAGCAACGAAGAAACAGTTCGCATCAGCGCCGGAGAAATACATGCCGAGATATGGCGGATACTGCGCCTATGGGGTTGCCAAGGGAAAGAAGCTCGACGGCAGCCCCCGTTTCGCCGACATCGTCGATGGCAAGCTCTTCCTCTTCCTCAACGCCGATGTTTTCAGGGCCTATGAGAAAGACAAGGCCGGCGTGCTGGCGAAAGCTGCGGAAAACTGGCCGGCCATGCATCATGTATCTGTAGCGACGGTCAACGGCGGCGGGAGCTGACTTTTGACTGCGGGTCCCAAAACCCGGAAGGTGGATTGTTGCTGATTGCTGAAAATATTGCGGCAAACCGGGCAACGCGGCAGGCGCGCATCTCGATACGCGCCTGCAAATGGCTCTCATCCTTGTGAAATCGCCCCAGTCCCGGATGCTGGGCCTGCAACGATACCGACCGAGGAATACAAATAGAGATATAGG
>JARGOF010000058.1 GCA_029212415.1 Rhizobiaceae bacterium
TTGCTTTGCATCATCTTCTGAAAACCTGCCGCTCAATCGATCCGCAGTTGAAAGGTCGGCAAGGTGGGAGCAAGCTGCTGAACAAGCATGCCAGAAACCTCACGGACCGGCAGGCTCAACGCCTTGCTGCTTATCTGGAGCGGTGGCCGGCAATAGAGCGCATCTACCGCTTCAAGGAAGAACTGATGGAGGTGTTGAACGCCAAAAATCAGTCCAAAAAACAATGCCGTTCATGGGCGCGCCGCTTGCTGGACGCCATCGCCCAGCTCAAGCAAAGCGGCCTTGAGGAGTGCCGCAAGCTCGCAAAGACGCTGGAGAGCTGGCAGGAAGAGATTGCACGCATGTGGCGCTTTTCCAGGTCAAACGGAATTACCGAGGGATATCATCGCAAGATGAAGCTCATTCAACGCCGTGCCTTCGGTTTCCGAAACTTCGAAAATTATAGAAAACGTGTGCGCGTCTTATGCGCCTGAAGCACAAGAAAAGGACTGGATCCAAGCTGGAAGAAAAACCATACTAAAATGGCAAATCATGGACAGCGCCCCCGGATTCGACGAAGACCCGCACGGGGTCCAATCACTCAAAACTATTGAAAAATCTGGTAGCGGGAGAGGGACTCGAACCCCCGACACGCGGATTATGATTCCGCTGCTCTAACCACCTGAGCTACCCCGCCAGACCGGCGCGATATAATGGCGCGATATCGCTGGTGTCAAGCGAAAGCTTTGAGAAAATGCCCTGCGCCACTTGCATGGCTGCAGGCTGGCCGATATTGCAACGGCAATGCAATCACTTCAGGCGGATCAGATACCATGAAAACCAATCCGGCAATTGCCGTCATCGGCTGCGGATATTGGGGCCTCAACCATATCAAGACTTTGAGCGGGCTGGGCGCTCTGACGGCTGTTGCCGATGCCGATAGCGCCCGCGCGAAGGCCGTTGGCGCGCAGTTCAATGTTGCCGCCCTGTCACCGGATGCGGTTTTTGAAGATCCCGCCATTGATGCCATCGTGCTGGCCCTGCCGCCGCAATTTCATGCACAAAACGCCCTGCGCGCCATTGCGGCCGGAAAACATGTGCTGGTGGAAAAGCCCATTGCCCTGAATGTCGCGGACGCCGAGCAGGTGGTCGCGGCAGGCAAGGCTGCCGGCCTGACGGTGATGACCGGCCATGTGCTGCGCTTTCACCCGGCCTTCGAGATCCTGTCGGACATGGTGACCAGGGGTGATCTGGGCACCATACGCTATATCCATTCACACCGCGTCGGGCTGGGCAAATTCCACGCGGAGAACGATGCCCTGTGGGACATTGCGCCCCATGATCTGTCGCTGATCCTGGCGCTGACCGGTGAAGAGCCCTCAGCCGTGCGCGGCGAAGGCACGGCGGTGCTCAACCACCTGAGCGATTTTGCCCATCTGCATCTGACCTTTCCCGGTGGCATCCGCTCGCATGTCTTCGCCTCACGGCTCAATCCCTATCGCGAACGCCGCCTGACGGTCATTGGCGACAAGGCAATGGCGGTCTTCGACGATGTGTCCCCGTGGCACGAAAAACTGGCCATCTATGATCACAAGGTTTGGAAGGACGGCACGTCCCTGCAGTTCGAATCAGCTGAGCCGCGCTATATTGACGCGCCCGAAGGCATGCCCCTGACCAAGGAATGCATGCATTTCATCCATTGCATTCAAAGCGGCGAACCATCGCGCACGCCGGCCGAAGAGGGCCTGGCCGTCATCAGGATCCTGTCTGCGGGCACGGTTACCCACAGCTGATGTCATCCACCGGCAAGGCTGCCAAACCCCTTGCAGGTGGCTTGTCATGCCTGTGAGGCCGGCCTGTGAGACCGAGCCTGCCCCATAGGCCGATCACCTGCGGTTACAAACTGCGTGCGTGTGTGAAGAGCGCGGGGCTGGAAATCTGTGGAATGACAGCTTATTAGCTGAATTCAAGATTATTTGGGCACAATCGCTTCGCATTCGGGAATAGCCGGATTGAGGGATCAGGTTATCGGGGATTTGGCGCACAACAGGATTTTCCTGCTTTTGCACCAACCCGCCAGTACGCCCGCCACAGCGATTGACCGCAGGGGACATAAATATGCAGTTCATAGATCTCGCCGCACAAAGAATGCGCATTGCAGACCGGCTGGAAAAGGCCGTTTCCAAAGTCATGGTCGAGGGCCGTTACATTCTTGGCCCGGAGGTCAGCGAATTTGAGGAAAAGATTGCAGCTTATGTCGGCGCAAAACACGCCGTGGCCTGCGCCAATGGCACCGACGCATTGCTGATGCCGCTGATGGCCTGCGGCGTCGGCCCGGGCGATGCGGTCTTTGTTCCCTCGTTCACCTTTGCCGCAACAGCCGAAGTTGTGGCGCTGACCGGCGCGACACCGGTCTTTATCGAGGTTTCCCAGCAGACCTACAATATCAGCCCGTCGCATCTTGAAGACGCCATAACGGCCATCAAGGCCGAGGGCCGCCTGAACATCAAGGCGATCATTCCGGTCGACCTGTTTGGAACCCCTGCCGATTATCCGGCGATCGAAGCCATCGCCCGCAAACATGATCTGCTGATTCTCTCCGATGCCGCCCAGAGCATCGGCGGCTCGACCCTTGAGGGGCGCTGCGGCGCCTTCGGCAAGGTGGCGGGCACCAGCTTCTATCCGGCAAAGCCGCTTGGTTGCTACGGCGACGGCGGCGCCATGTTCACCGATGACGATGCGCTGATGGAAAAATTGCGCTCCATCGCCTTTCACGGCAAGGGCGAAAGCCAGTACGACAATGTGCAGATCGGCATGAACTCGCGCCTGGATACGATCCAGGCGGCCATTCTTCTGGAAAAACTGGCCATCTTTGACGAGGAACTGGAAGCACGGCAGACTGTGGCCGATTAGTATTGCGACAATCTGAAAGATTTTGTGCGTGTGCCGCATGTGCCCGAAGGCATGCAGTCGGCCTGGGCGCAATTCGCCATTGAAACAGCCCATCGCGACGAGCTGAAGGCCCATCTGGCTGAAAATGACATTCCGTCAGTGATCTATTATGTCAAACCGCTGCACATGCAGCCGGCCTATGCGCATTATCCAAAGGGTCCCGGCCCGTTGACAGTGACCGAACATCTGCCAAACACCATTTTGTGCCTGCCAATGCATCCCTATCTGGAACGCTCAGATCAGGATCGCATCATCGAGACCATCGGAACCTTCCTCACGGCCCGTCAGGTTGTCGCTGCAGAATGACATTGGCCTGATCTGGATTGCACGGCCCGGTCATCGACTTTGCTGACCTGGTGTTTTGGGCTTACCTGGGGTTTTGGGCTGACCTGAGGTTTTGGGCTGCCCCAAGATTTTGGGCTGACCCAGGATTTCGGGCTTTCCCAAAATTGCGGGGCTGACCTAAGACTGTTGGGCTGACCTACAATTGTTGCAGGTCAGCTTCAGCGCGCTTGCCTGCCAGCAAGTCCTGTAGCAGTTTTTCCGCTTCATCGCTGCGCTCGGTCCGGCTGATAAAGCCGCCACCGAATACGCGGGCGTCTTCGCCGTCGCTGGAATAAAGCACACAGGCCTGCCCCGGCGCAACGCCGGCTTCGCCATCGACCAGTTCCACCATCAGCGCACCGTCACGGTACCAGGCGATGGCCGGGCGCGGCGGACGCGTTGAGCGAACCTTTGCGTAACATTCAAAACCATCCGCCGACAGATCACTCAGCGGGCCATCGCCCAGCCAGTTGATATCGCGCAGATGCAGCCGGTTGGTCTCCAGCGCCTCCCGCGGGCCGACAATGACCCGTGCGGCGCGCGCATCCAGCTGCACCACATAGAGCGGCTCGCCGACAGCCACGCCGATACCACGGCGCTGTCCGATGGTGTAATGCATGATGCCCTCATGCTCACCCAGCACGCGGCCATCAATATGCACAATATCGCCCTTGCGGGCCGCTTCCGGCCTCAGCTTGGCAATAATATCGCTGTATTTTCCCTGCGGCACAAAACAGATATCCTGGCTTTCCGCCTTGTTGGCGACGTTCAGGTCCATGCTGGCCGCCAGCGCCCGTGTTTCCGCCTTCGACAGATTGCCCAGCGGAAACCGCAGATAGTCGATCTGTTCCTGGGTGGTGGCAAACAGAAAATAGCTCTGATCCTTGTCGGAATCGACCGGCCGGAAGAGCGCCCGGTGCGCACCATTGTTGCGCGAGCGGATATAATGGCCGGTGGCCAGCGCATCGGCACCCAATTCCTGCGCCGTTTTCAACAGATCGGCAAATTTCACCGTCTGATTGCAGGCCACACAGGGGATCGGCGTTTCGCCCGCCACATAGCTGGCGGCAAAGGGATTGATCACCGCTTCGCGAAACCGCTGCTCGTAATCCAGCACATAATGGGGAATGCCGAGGATTTCAGACACGCGCCGCGCGTCATCAATATCCTGTCCAGCGCAGCATGAGCCGGCACGATGAACGGCAGCGCCGTGATCATAGAGCTGCAGCGTTACGCCAACCACGTCATAGCCCTCGCGCTTGAGCAGTCCGGCAACGACGGAGGAATCAACGCCCCCCGACATGGCAACCACAACCCGCGTGTCTTCAGGCTTCTTGTCGATATCTAATGTGTTCAAGGTCTCATTTCCGCGTTCAAAGGCGTTAAAGGCGCCAATCAAGCTTGCGGTCCTGATATAGGCAATTGCCACTTCAACAGCAAGTTCCCTTCTCGTCGCACTTTGCGATTGCCTGCACAAATGGCCTGAAACGGCGCTTTTCGGGTTAAATAAAACTGTCCGGGTTTGTTTAGACAATCTTTAAACCTCGAACTGTATGGTGGCTTCAGTAAGGTCTTTGAGTGTGTATAGAGAGTCCAATGACCGAGATGGTGAGACCAAGAATAAAATACGTGATCGGCCCCGACGGTAGTCCGTTGACCATTGCCGATCTACCTCCGAGCTCGACCAGGCGATGGGTGATCCGACGCAAGGCCGAAGTTGTTGCCGCCGTCAGAGGTGGCCTGCTGAGCCTTGAAGAGGCCTGTGAGCGTTACACGCTGACAGTCGAGGAGTTCCTGTCCTGGCAGGCATCAATCGATGCCTATGGGCTTGCAGGCTTGCGCACGACGCGCATCCAGCAATACCGTCATTGATGGCGCAGGTTCCAATCGACCTGTTGCCCTGCCCTGTGCTTTAAGGCGCGCCCTCATGGCGTGTCTGAGCAATCATCAGACATAGCGGTTATATCGATGTGGCATACGGCTGTCGTGTGCTCATCGAGGCATGCCGCTGCTTTGCATTCTGATCGCCTGCCCGTTTCTATGCGCGTTTTTGCAGCAAAAAATGGCTCAGGGTCACTGCCAGTGCGGATGCGGCGTAGAACCACAGGCCCGGCTGGGTAAATGCGTCCGCCACGCCGCTGGTTTTTGCCGCGACAATGACCAGCGCGACCAGCATGACATCCATCATCGACCATTTGGACAAAAGCGGAAACACGCCACGCAAAAATGCTGGTCCGGATTTTTCGCGATCCGGTTTTGATGCGGCCTCAAACAGCACCGTCAGCAGCTTTGCCACCGGAAAGATCGCCGAAAACAGCGCGACCAGCACCGCCAGCATCAGGTTTCCATCCTGACCAAGCGTCCAGATGATCTGTATCAGCGACGGCGTTTCTTCAAAAAAATAGAGTTTTTCAAACCGCACCAGCGGCAGGGTCAGTCCCAGCGCCAGGCAAAACGGGCCGGCAAAAAGCAAAATTGGCAGCAACAGCCGGTATAGCACGTTTGGAATGTCCCGGTTTGGTCTTGACAGGTTGGAGCGTTCAGGGGCCCGGCGCAACCAGGCCGCCGGCACCATAGCATATCCCGGCCCAAAGCATATTCAGGCCAGAAGAACCAGCCACTGGTTCCAGCTCACTGGCCCGCACGCCCGTGCAAGCCGGGCGCGGTCATTTTTCACTGCAGATTTTACAAGAAAGGTTCACACCACACAATGCGTCTGTGATCAACCCACCTTGGAAGGCCTGCCACTGGCGTCGCGACCTTCAAGCGCCGCGGCCTTTTCCAATTCCGCCTCGGCTTCGGACACGGCAATCGCTGCGGCATCCTGCTGGACACGCAATTCCCGGATTGACCCCTGCAGGTTGTCCGAACGCTGGCGTGCCGCCTTGGCAAATGTGGGATAGGCAAAATGCGTGGGATCGGAAATACCCGATTTTTTCTCCTCGGCCGCAATCTGATATTCCAATTCGGCGGACATGCGTTCGAATTCGGACATCATCAACTGAATCTGCTCCAGTTGACGACGTTTATCGTTGACCTGAAATTGTTTCAGACGAACAAGGCTCTCACTAGACTTCATACGCAATACTCCCGTGATGCCAGATTTCGGCATGCCAGTTTACCTGCCCGCTGTTCAATGATCGCAATTGCGTCTGTCCAAAGCCTGGAATTCAGCCTGTTTGATCATTTTGGTAACGTTTCGTTTACGGACATCGTTAATCATAGGGACAATCGCTTAAAGCAGAGTAAACGAAATCAAATTGGCTGAAGATTTCTTTCTTGAGTCAAAGGAGTCGTTTACAAGGAATTATTAATGTAAAACCTTAACTTCTGAAATTTTTTTTTACATTTAATTTCAACTACTTAAGCAAAATTACTGAGAAACTAATTAAGGGTTGCCATACCGAATTAGAATTTGTTAACCATTTCATGGCAAGTTTTTGACAGACAGCGACTCGATCCGTGAGTTTAAATGCCGTTGCGGAGATCCGTAACGGAAAAGGGGAATTTCATGCGGGTATTACTCATTGAAGACGACAGCGCCACGGCGCAGAGCATCGAACTGATGCTCAAATCAGAAAGTTTCAACATCTACACCACGGATCTTGGTGAAGAGGGTGTGGATCTTGGAAAGTTGTATGATTACGACATCATCCTTCTGGATCTGAACCTGCCGGACATGTCCGGTTACGAGGTTCTGCGCACGCTTCGCCTTTCCAAGGTAAAGACACCGATCCTGATCCTTTCCGGCATGGCTGGCATTGAAGACAAGGTTCGCGGTCTCGGCTTCGGCGCCGATGACTACATGACCAAGCCCTTTCACAAGGATGAGCTGATCGCCCGCATTCATGCGATCGTGCGTCGCTCCAAAGGTCATGCGCAATCCGTCATCACCACGGGCGATCTGCTGGTCAACCTGGACGCAAAAACCGTTGAAGTCAGCGGCCAGCGCGTCCATCTGACCGGCAAGGAATACCAGATGCTGGAATTGCTTTCCCTGCGCAAGGGCACGACGCTCACCAAGGAAATGTTCCTCAATCATCTATACGGCGGCATGGATGAACCCGAGTTGAAGATCATTGACGTGTTCATCTGCAAGCTGCGCAAGAAACTGGCAACAGCCGCGGATGGTCGCAACTATATTGAAACGGTCTGGGGACGCGGATATGTGCTGCGCGAGCCGGAAGAAAGTGAAATACGCGAAAGCGCCTGAAAAAGCTGGCCTGACAAATCTTGGGCCGACAAAACCTGGCCTGATAAAATACCTGGCCAGGCAAACAACCGATAGCCAAGCCTGCGAATTCCCCGACCCGTCCGGAACATGTGTTTCAGGCGGGTTTTTGCTGACCAGATGGGCAGATCTGCAGCACGAACACAGCAACACGAAGACTGCAATTCAAAAACTGCAGCCCGAAGCGGCGTTCAGTAAAATCCTGCAATCGCGCAGATTCATAAAACAGTGAACATTGCGGTTTGCCCGCCGTGCCAAAAACAGCACTAAATTGCCAGAAATCTTAGCCCGCAGGCATAGCCGGCTGAGTAAATGTCTTTGTCAATATCTGTCGATCAAAGGGCTTGAGAAGAAAATCATCTGCCCCTGCCCGCTTGCCCTGCATCATCAATTTGAGCTTGGCCTCAATCAGGCAATAATAGATTTTAACGTTCGCACCACCGGGCATACCGCGCACCGATTTAATCAGATCTGTTGCACCCTCCATGCACCCGTCGACGATCATAACCGACGGAACCGATTCTTCGCAAAATGTAAGAGCACTATCGACATCATGGGCTTCTGAAACCAGAAACCCCAGATCAGAAAGAATTCGTTTTGCCACCTTGCAAATGACAACCGAATCGTCGACGAGAACTAGCCTTTTCATCATCAATTCTCCAGAAGAACTTTCTTAGTATCACAAAGTCACAAGACCTCCGATCACCCGAAAGGGGCGATCGGGCTCATGTACCAATGCTGGAATTATCATAGGTTGCAATTGGATAGATTGCGTTAGCAAACAGGCTTAAGTTTTCACTAATTTGATGCTATTTGAGCAATACGCAAACAATCAGTGGCGTTTTCAGCTGGTCGTGAACTTCACTTCTTCCGGACCGGCTGTCATGCTCACAGCCATTCCGGCCGCCTCCGCAAGCACCACCGTATAATAGGGCTGGATGGAATGTGCATCGATGGGCTCGCTGAGTTCACCGCTGTATATTTCCAGGAATTTCGGTGAAACCCGAACCATTTTCCCCCGCGCTGTCAGCGTGAATTTCGGATTGCTGTCCAGCGATTCGAGAACAATATCAATGGAACCGCCGCGTGGAATGGCACCATAGGCAATCAGAAACAGGTTCAGCAAAAGCTTGACCTTGTTCTTGGCCATGATGGCGCGCTCGCCCTGCCAGTTGATCTCGGTCTTGTTGTCAGCGCCGGCAAAATCAAGAATGGCTCTTTGCGCCTCACCGGTATCGATCGAGGCACCGGCCGAGCCGGATGCTCCAAAGGCCAGTCGTGCAAATTTGAGACGGATGGCGGCATTGTTTGCACTGGTCCTGATCAGGTCCATTGCATCATCATCGGCCCCACCTTCATCCAGCAGTTCAAGCCCGTTGTTGATCGCGCCAACGGGGGAAATGATATCATGGCACACCCGGCTGCACAAAAGCGCCGCCAGATCATTACCGGACAGTGTCAGATTTGGATTCACAGACATCTTCGGCTCCTTTGCAAACCGTTTCAGGCTTTTGCGCCTGTTCGCGGAATGTCCAATTTTCTTTATGCATGAAACGCCTTAAAGACACCACATTTGGTAAACCGACTGTTAATGTCCTGCCCCCATGATATGGGGATATTACGAACATCAGATTAATCCCGTGATGGAGAATCCAATGAACCGCATCAACAGTGCCTTTTCGGCAGCACTCAAGCACGTTTCGATGACGCTGCTGTTGATGGCTGCTCTGCTTTTTCCAGCGACCGCGCAACAGGTGAGCCAGGACGGCTTTACCTCACAGGAAATGATCGATCAGGGGCATCAGTTATTCGGCAGCGCCACCGATGGTCTGGCCCGCGTCATGGAAAATGCCTTTGAGAGTTACGGGCTGCCAAACGGCTATGTTCTGGGCGAAGAAGCCTCCGGTGCCTTCATCGGCGGCCTGACCTATGGCGAAGGAAAGATGTACACCAAGAATGCCGGTGAACATCCGCTGTTCTGGCAAGGCCCCTCTGTCGGCTTTGACTATGGTGGCCAGGGCAGCCGCGTGATGATGCTGGTCTATAATCTGCAAAACGTCGATGACGTCTATGGGCGCTTTGGCGGTGTCAGCGGACAGGCCTATGCGATTGCCGGCGCAGGCATGACGGTCCTTCAGGGCGGACATATTGTGCTGGTACCGGTGCGCACAGGCGTCGGCGCACGGCTTGGTGTCAATATCGGCTATCTCAAACTGACCTCAAGACCCACCTGGAATCCTTTTTGACAGCTTTGAGTTGAGTCCTGCGGCCCGCTCGCGCCTTTCCAGCCTCGCATCGTGACGGCATGAAGAGCGCAAACACTCTTTACCGCTCGTCTCAGCCATGTTTAATGCGTGACAGGCATTCCCATGCCGGTCGAAGCGCGTTTTGCGACGTCGCAATACGCAGGATGGGCCGTTAGAATTCGCGGAAGTATAGAGTGATCGGGTTTATTCTCATATTTGCATTGGGCTTCCTGGCGGCGGCAATGCTGGCAATGCTCATAACGCCTGCCATTTACGGCAGGATCGTGAAACTCACGGAAAAGCGCATCGAAGCGACCGTGCCGACGAGCCATGCGGAAATCAAGAGCAAAGCCGACCTGATGCGCGCGCGTTTCGCAAGCGAAACGGCGAAACTGTCAGCGCAGTTGCGGATGGAGCGGGAAAAAAACACCGCCAACACCATGAAGGCGAACCAGCTGCAAACGGATCTTGCACGCATTTCAGGCGAAAAAAGCCAGGCCGAGCAGACAATCGAGGAATTGTTGACCCAATGCGCAACGCTGAGATCGGATGTGCGCAAGAACGAGCAAATTGTCGAAAAACTATCGGGAAGTGTTGCGGAGCTGGAACGGATCAAACGGTCGGACGATGCGCAAATCAACCATCTGCGCAACGTTCTTGCCAGCATATCGACAGACGTCGAGAGCATGAAAATCGATCTTGCGACCAGTGGCACGGAGACCATGAGCCTGCGCTCGGAAATCGATACGCTGCGCATGGAAAAAAACAGGCTGCTCGGTGATATCAGGGAAATAACGGACACAGCGGTAGCGCTGGAGCGTGACGTTCAAGATCATCAGGAAGACCACGACGAAAGACGCATCGCGCTTGCCGCCGCCCAGTCAATGCTTGCAGACCGCGAAATGCAACTCGAACAGGCAAATGCGCTGATTGACGATCAACAGCAGCAGCTTCGTGAGCGCGAAGAGGCAAACCAGCTGCATATGCGCGAACTCGAAGAAGCCGAAATGCAGGCCAAGGAGCTGTCCGGGCAGCTCGAGTCGCTGAAGGCGGTTTTGGACGAGAGCAATGCGGAAAAAGCCGACCTGGAGAACAAGATTACCGAACTCAGAGCCGAAAGCCGGCAGATGAGCAAGGAAATCAAATTGGCGACCGACCTGGCAGAGGACATTGAACAACGTTTTGCCGAGGAACAGCGCAATGCGGCCAATCTCAAAACCAGGCTTGAGAACGCAGAGATCACCAAAAGCATGCGGCAAAACACGACTGACAGCCGGAATTCGGATGAAGCAGCGGTGACCGAGAATAAACGGGCTCAAGCAGAAGAAAAACGCGTCGCGGCGCTTGAAAGCCAGATCCGGCACCTCAAACTGGAGCTTGAGCAAAGCCATCAGCAATCAGCTGAATTCAACAATCAGCTGGATACAATAAACCTTGCGGCCAGACAATTGTCCACGCCCCAGGCCTCGACGACCAAAGCAGAGGTCATGAAACCCGACAGCCAGCCGGATGCGCCTTTGCCGATCGTTGAAAGAGAATTGAACGGACTGATGAAATCCCGCGTCGAAGATATCCGTCAGCGGCACGCCCGACTGGTGGAATCACTGAGGCAATCGCGTGATTCCAGCACGGATGCCAGCATGCGCGATGAAATCGCAGCCATTGCGGCGACGATTGTCGGCCTGTCAGGACAACGCGACGGTAAAAAATCCCCCATTCACGCAATACTTTCCGATGCCGATCCCAAAAAACGCCCATCCGGCGCACGCTTGAGCCTCGCTGCCCGTGCAAAATCAGAGCTGCAAAACTAAGCTTTCCCAGTCGGGAAACCATCACACACTTTTCCGGAAACGTTATATCCGTCCCTGTCCCGCGGCGATGGAAAACAGGGCAATGCCCGCCGCCATGGCAACGTTCAGACTGTCGAGGTCGGCGGCCTGTGGAATACGCGCCGTCTTTAAACTGTTCATCAGGGCATCAGGCAGGCCTGCGCCTTCAGTCCCGACCAGCAGGGCAACCCTGCGCCCCGGCTTGATCTCTTGAATGGGCAGGTCGCCTGCAGGCGACAGGGCCCAGATATCAAAGCCCGCCTGATCCAGCGCCGCAATGATCGCCTCAATGCTTCCCTGCCGTGTATAGGGAACACGCAGGCTTGCCCCGACCGACACGCGTATGGCCTTGCGGTAGAGCGGATCGCAGCATTGTTCATCCAGACAGATCAGATCTGCACAAAATGCCGCCGCGTTGCGAAACAGGCCACCCAGATTGTCGTGATTTGATATCGCATTGCACACCAGCACCAGAGCGTTGGCATCCATCTGATGGATCGCCTGATGCAAATCAACCGGTGCGCGGGCCTCGCCAATTGCCAGAACGCCGCGATGCATGGGAAATCCGGCAATCGCATCGATCACGTCGCGGCTGCAGACCATGATCGGTATCGACGCATCAAACTGCAAAAGAATATCGGCAATGCCCTCAACGCGGTTTTCCAGCACCAGAATTTTTTGCGCCTGAAATGCGCTGGAGCGCGCCAGCATGCGCAACACGACGGTGCCTTCCGCTACAAAACGGCCTTCACGCCCGACAAGGTCGCGTTCACGAATGTTGCAAAAATCGGCAATTTTGCCATCAGCCGGATCTGTGATTTTCACCAGCCGTTGCAAAAGCTCTTGCATTGCTGCGTTTTGGGCCATTGCTGCGTCTTGGGCCATTGCTGCGTCCGGGATCATTCAGGAACCCTGCAAAGCGATTTCCGCTATGATCCGCGCCGTTGCCATATCGAAAATGATCACACGGGCCGCCCCATCAGCTCCCTGTCCATGGAAAAGAACCCGGTTGCCATCCAGCGCCACATGTGCGACCGAAAATCCTTCCGGGAGTTGGGCGGTCAGTTGCAGCGGTGCCTGTGATGGCACCAGGAGTGCATGTGTTGCGACGGGCGGCGCCTCATCTGTCTCGACGACCTTGTAGACAACACCGGCCAGGACCGCCATAACACCCACCAACATGATCGCAATGGAAATGCCCAGAAGCCGAACCATCTTGCGCCGCACTTTTTCCATCTCCGGATCAAGCGGTTTATCTTCTTCCTGGTCCAGTTCCACATTCGCCATGACAGCCCCAATTCAATCCGGATGACTTTATGACTGAACCCTTTACCCAAGCCGCGGGCGAGATGAAAGAGCTGACTGCAGATGAAAATGCCTCCGGTCGACTTGACGCATGGCTGGCAGAGGCTTTTGAGGGGCAAATTTCGCGCAGCCGGATAAAGGCGCTGATGCAGGAAGGCGCCGTGACGGTCAACGGCAGGATCGTGCGGGAGGCCAAACACAAGGTCATGCCGGCCGATCGCATCGAATTCACCATGCCTGAACCGGCGGAAGCCGAGCCACAGGCCGAGAACATCCCCTTCACCGTGCTTTATGAGGATGATGACCTGATCGTACTGGCCAAGCCGGCCGGGCTCGTGGTCCATCCTGGCGCCGGCAACTGGTCGGGAACCCTGGTCAACGCCCTTCTCTATCATTGCGGCACATCGCTTTCAGGCATCGGCGGGGTCAAACGTCCCGGAATTGTCCATCGGCTGGACAAAAACACCAGTGGCGTCATGGTCGCGGCAAAAAATGACCTTGCCCATCGTCATCTGGCGGATCAGTTTGCCGATCACGGTCGCACAGGCCCCTTGCAACGGGCCTATCTGGCCCTCGTGTGGGGCCGGCCGGAAAGTCTGAAGGGAACCATCAATGCGCCGTTGGGACGTGCTGTGTCGCATCGCACCAAACGCGCCGTCAAGAAAGCCGAGAGTGCAGACGCCAGAACCGCGATAACCCACTATCAGGTCCGGCAGCGCTATGGCGAAAAACACGGTGGCGAGGCGCTCGCCTGCCTGGTCGAGTGCAGGCTTGAAACCGGCAGAACACACCAGATACGCGTTCATATGGAACATCTGGGCCATCCACTTGTCGGTGATCCTGAATATGGCACCGCCTTCAAGACAAAGATCAACACACTGCCGGAGGCTGCCAGAGCGACCGTCTCACAACTCGACCGCCAGGCTCTGCACGCCTACCTGCTGCAATTCGAACATCCCCGCAGCGGCAAAACCCTGCGCTTCGAGGCACCATTGCCGGAAGATCTGCAAAATGTGATTGCCGCTTTTGAAGCGCTTTAGGTCCAATTATTTGCAAATGGCTTGATATCGCCATCTTTCGTAATTACTTGAGATTCGATTGTGCCTTGACGTGATGAGGCACGGTGGGCTTGCCTTTACAAGGGAGCCCAAACAAAGAAAGGGGGGTGCTGTTATGGCCCGAAACACCTTACCCACAATTTCCTCTGGAGAAGGCGGACTGAACCGTTATCTCGAGGAAATCCGTCGATTCCCCATGCTGGAGCCCCAGCAGGAATATATGCTTGCAAAACGCTACAATGAGCATCAGGACACCAGTGCTGCGCATGAACTTGTGACCAGCCATCTCCGTTTGGTTGCCAAGATCGCAATGGGCTACCGCGGATACGGTCTGCCGATTGGCGAAGTGATTTCCGAAGGCAATGTCGGTCTGATGCAGGCAGTCAAGAAATTTGACCCTGAAAGAGGCTTTCGCCTGGCAACCTATGCCATGTGGTGGATAAAGGCGTCGATTCAGGAATATGTGCTGCGGTCCTGGTCGCTGGTCAAAATGGGAACGACCGCCAACCAGAAGCGGCTGTTTTTCAACCTGCGCAAGCTCAAGGGCAAGATCCAGGCTCTGGAAGAGGGTGATCTTCGTCCCGAACAGGTGGCTGAAATTGCCACCAAGCTGAATGTCAGCGAAGAAGAAGTCATCTCCATGAATCGCCGCCTTTCAGGCGATGCGTCACTCAATGCGCCCATCAAGGCGGCCGAAGGCGAATCCGGTCAGTGGCAGGATTGGCTGGTTGATGACAGCGAAGATCAGGAAACCATGCTCATCCAGCAGGATGAGCTGGAAGACCGCCGCAACATGCTGGCGTCCGCCATGGATGTGCTCAATGACCGCGAAAAGCGGATATTCAAGGCGCGGCGTCTGTCGGAAGATCCTTTGACGCTGGAAGAATTGTCCGGAGAATTCGGCATCAGTCGTGAAAGGGTGCGACAGATTGAGGTCCGGGCATTTGAAAAAGTGCAGGAGGCCGTGCGCAAACAGGCCCATGACCGCAGCAAAAGCCTGCAGACGGTCGCAGATTAAAATTCAATAGACCACACAAAGCTACTCCGGGATCCGTTTACACGGATCCCGGAGTATTTCATCAAACGGGAATATTGAAAATGATTCGCTCTATTGCGAATCGCTGGTGCTGTGAGCCTCCCAGGCCCTGATCACCTGATCAAAGACCTCGGCCCCGGTTGAGCCCTTCTCCAGCGTCAGCAATGCGCGTCGACCATTGCCGTAGCTCACAGGCAGATCAATCCAGTTGCGCTCCCGCAAGAGCCGCAGATTGAGCTGAACCGCTTCCACATAGTCATTCAGTGCGATCATGAAAAACGTGTCGGTAATTTGAGCCGGCACAGCAATCAGTGAATCACCCGTGTCCTGTTCTGTCTGCTTCAATGCAAAATTCTGGACGGATTTGATTCCATTGCCGGTAAAATTGCCGCCCAGATCAAACAGGATTTCGATCAGATGGCTGGCCGGCAGTGACTGATCAGCATTCCGCTTGATTGTCATGAGCGCACCCATGCTTTTTCCGGGAATATTGATCTGCGCCTGAATGGCCGGTTCCGGAGGAAGATTGTCGCCAGGCGATTCTCTGACAATGCTCCAGACCACGGTGCCCTGTTCGGCCGTCGGGGCCTCTTGACCAAGGCGTTCTTCGTAAAGGAACATTTTTTGTCCGACAATCGGTGGCGAAGCCACGTCGCGGCTTTCCAGTTGCCTGTTGTCCGCCACGACGATCTCATTGTCGGCGACAACAGTCTGGCTGGGTGAGATGTCCAGGACTGCGGTCGATTTACCTTCCGCACCACTATTGAAGGCTGACCCTGTGCCCGAGTTGCCTTGAACTTCCGTACCATCCGAAAGCAGCCGCTGCGTGAATTTCGTATTATCGCCATCAGCCCCCGAAAGCGAATTGCTTGCGCGGTTCGAATTTTCATCATTGCCAGCAGCACTGTTGCGCGATGCCGTTGCATTGGAAGCGGCAGATCTGTCGGTACCGGCGGAAGACTGCATTGATGCGGGCGTTTCAGAACCTGAAGGCCCGAAAACCAATTGGCTGATGCTGTCACGGAAAAGAAATCCGCCAATTGCCAGGATTGCCACGATGGCAAGAACGACAAGCGCGATCATCAAGAGCCCACCGGATCGTGATTTCTGCGGCTGCAGATAATCCGAAACATGCTCACCTTTCAGATTGCGCCCGGCGCCGTCTCCACCATTCCTGTGGCCTCGGTCAATGTCACCGCCCAAAGCCCCGGAATCCATCTCCGGGCCGAAAACCGGCTCTTGCTCCTCATCGGCGTAAAACGGGTCCTCTTGTTCAGCAAACGGCGCCTCTGGTTCGGAAAACGGTGCCTCGGGCTCGGCAAAAGGCACTGCCGGTTCGGAAAACAGCTCTTCGGGCTCGTCTTCCTCATCGCCGAAATAGGTTTCGTCAGCAGCATATTCAACAGGTTCATCGGCCAATATATCGGCGAAGATGTCATCATCGAGTTCCGGCAATGCATCCGCATTGCGGCTTTCAATCTCTGTGATGGCTTCTTCAAGCCTGAGCATCTGTCGTTGTCTGGCCGTTTCACTGATCGGCGGATTGATATTATCCAGTTGACGCCCGATCGCCGCACGCGCTTTGCTATAGACCTTTTCCCGCATCTCCGGCGTGTTTTCATTCAGACCATCGACAGCCTTTTCTATAACTGTAACTAAATTCACCATAGAACCGCTCTACACTTTGGTTTTCCGGACCAGACTCAATTCTAGGTCATGGAGTTGCGGATATTCCGCCTGAGACTGTTGTACGCACCCTATACAAGTTAGTAAGGAGACGTGCAGAAACCTTTAATAAATTAATCTAATCTTCAAATGGGTCCGTAACAAGGATTGTGTCGTCGCGTTCGGGACTTGTCGACAACAATGCCACAGGCGCACCAATCAGCTCTTCGATATGGCGAACGTATTTGACCGCCTGAGCTGGAAGATCGTTCCAGCTTCGCGCACCGACCGTGGACTCTTTCCACCCTTCAAGCGTCTCATAGACAGGCACGACCCTTGCCTGCTGCCCCTGACTTGCCGGGAAAAAATCCAGCTCCTGATCATCCAGTGTGTAACCGACACAAATTTTCAGTTCGTCCAGCCCGTCAAGCACGTCAAGTTTGGTCAGGGCAATGCCGGTAATGCCATTGGTGGCAACGGCCTGGCGTACCAGCACCGCATCAAACCAACCGCAGCGCCGTTTGCGGCCGGTCACGGTTCCGAATTCATGGCCACGCTCGCCAAGAAACTGACCGATATCATTTTGCTGTTCGGTCGGGAAAGGGCCCTCACCCACACGCGTGGTATAGGCTTTGGTGATTCCCAACACATAACCGAGCGAACCCGGGCCCATGCCGGAACCGGCCGCGGCCTGCCCTGAGACCGTATTGGACGACGTCACAAACGGGTAGGTTCCATGATCAATATCCAAAAGCGTGCCTTGCGCGCCTTCAAACAGAATCCGCTTGCCACTGCGACGCTTTTCATCAAGCAGACGCCAGACCGTATCGCGATAGGGCAACACACGGCCCGCGACATCGGTCAGTTCGCTCATGATCGTTTCATGCGCAACTTCTTTTTGGCCGAGGCCACGGCGCAAGGCATTGTGATGCGTCAGCAACCGATCGACCTTTGCCGGCAAAGATTCCATATTGGCAAGATCCATCACACGAACGGCACGGCGACCGACCTTGTCTTCGTAAGCAGGACCAATACCGCGTCTTGTCGTGCCGATCTTGGTGCCGGAATTCGAAGCGGCGTCTTCCCGGATTGCATCAAGCTCGCGGTGCAGGGACAAAATCAGCGTCGCATTGTCGGCAATGCGCAGATTTTCCGGCGAGACGGCAACGCCCTGCCCGGTCAATCGGTCAATCTCGGCTACCAGGGCGTGAGGATCAATCACCACACCATTGCCGATGACCGACAGCTTGCCTTCCCGCACAACACCCGAAGGCAGCAGAGAAAGCTTGTAGGTCACACCATCAACGACAAGCGTATGGCCTGCATTGTGGCCACCCTGAAAGCGCACGATGACATCGGCACGCTCCGACAACCAGTCAACAATCTTGCCTTTGCCTTCGTCGCCCCATTGAGAGCCGACCACCACGACATTCGTCATGATTTCCCCTTGTCGTTACGGCAGCACATCGCTACCACTGTTTCAAACCCGCGCATCTATAGCGCATGTTGATTTCAAGTAAAATCGCCTATCGGGAAAATGTGGCCCTTTGGCGAAATAGATTTGACCAATAATATCATTAACTGTCGGCAATCATGATGACGACACCCATTTTCCCGCCATGCACAGGAATGGAATGATCAATGGCCATTCGCGCCTATTTGCTGCTCACCATCACCGCGATCAGTTGGGCGGGAAATGCCATCGCCGGCAAGCTTGCCGCCGGCCACATCAGTCCGGCGCTGCTGACCAGTGGCCGATGGCTGGTTGCCTTTGTCGTCCTGTTGCCCTTTGCGCTTCCCCACGTGCGCCGGGAATGGCCAATTATTGCCAAAAACCTGCCGTTTCTCTTGGTGATGGGCATTGTCGGATTCACCATATTCAACAACCTGCTTTATCTGGCCCTCAACCATACCAGCGCAATCAATGTTACAATTGAGCAGGCTTCCATGCCGCTGGTGGTCTTCCTTGCCAATTTTCTGCTGTTTGGCCAACGTATCAGCCGTGGACAGATTCTGGGTTTCCTGATGACGCTTGTTGGCGTCGCCACGGTTGCAAGCAACGGCAACCTCTACAATCTGCTCAGCCTTGATGTCGGTTATGGTGATGCCCTGTTGCTTCTGGCTGTGGTTTTTTATGGCGCCTACACGGTTGCACTGCGATGGATGCCAAAACTCCACTGGCTCAGCATTATCACAACCCTCGCGGCGGCAGCTTTCATCGGCAGCCTGCCGTTCACTCTGGCTGAAAGCCTCACCGACAATCTGTTGCTGCCTGATACGCGCGGCTGGCTTACCCTGCTCTATGCAGCAATCTTTCCGTCGATCCTGGCTCAGGTGTTCTACATCATGGGCAACCAATTGATCGGCGGCAACCGTGCCGGTCTATTCTTCAATCTGGTCCCGGTCTTCGGAACGTTTTTCGCCGTTCTCCTTCTGGGCGAACACCTCAGGGTCTTTCACCTGATCGCACTGGTCCTGGTGATCGGCGGCATCATGCTGGCGGAACACAAGGCCACCGGGCGCAGAATCGCAAGCAATACGGATCATCCGCCCGGATCGCAGTCCTGAACCGCGATCCGTCACAGTCATTGTGTCAGTCTGTTAGCCGGCAGTAGAATCCACCGGCTGTTGCTGCGCTTTCGTTGGCTTTTACTGAACGTCAAAAACCAGAGATTTGGCGGATTTGATGTCTTTGTTGCTGCGCAATTTATCAAGCACCTTTTCATCAACACGCTCATCAACGTAAAGCAGTGCGATGGCATCGCCACCGGCGTGGTTTCGACCCAGGGAGAAGTTCGCGATATTGACGCCAGCCTCGCCGAAAACGGTGCCCAGCAAGCCGATGATACCCGGTGCATCATCATTGGTCGTATAGACCATGTGGGCACCGACCTCGGCGTCAAGATTGATTCCCTTGATCTGGATGAATCGCGGCTTTCCATCGGAAAATACTGTTCCCGCAATCGACCGCGTCTGGTTCTCCGTTTTCACCGTCAGCATGATGTAGCCATCGAAGACGCCGGATTTATCACGCCGGGCTTCAGACAGTATGATGCCGCGCTCCTTCACCATGATCGGTGCCGAAACCATATTGACATCACCCACCTGCGGGCGAATGAGCCCGGCCAGAAGCGCGCTGGTCAGGGCCTTGGTATTCATCTGTGCGGTGGAACCATCATAGAGGATTTCCACTTCCTTGATGGCGCTTTCGGTAACCTGACCGACAAAGGAGCCCAGCACATCGGCAAGCTTGACAAATGGCTTGAGGCGCGGCGCTTCCTCGGCGCTGATCGACGGCATATTGATGGCGTTGGTCACCGCCCCCTTGATCAGATAGTCGGACATCTGTTCGGCCACATGGAGCGCAACATTTTCCTGGGCTTCACTCGTCGAAGCGCCCAGGTGCGGTGTACAGACCACATTTTCAAGACCAAAGAGCGGGCTGTCGACGGCAGGTTCAACTTCAAAAACGTCGAACCCGGCACCGGCGACCTTGCCGGATTTGATGGCTTCGGCCAGATCGGCTTCGACCACCAGCCCACCGCGAGCGCAATTGATGATGCGCACACCGGTCTTCATTTTGGTGATGGCTTCTGCATTGATGATATTGCGGGTCTTGTCGGTCAACGGCACATGCAGGGTGATGAAATCGGCCCGGGAAAGCAATTCGTCAAGATCGACTTTTTCAACGCCCAGTTCTTCGGCTTTTTCCTCCGAGAGGAATGGGTCATAGGCAATGACCCGCATCTTCAGGCCGATACCGCGTGTCGCTGCAATCGAACCGATATTGCCGCAACCGATGACGCCAAGTGTCTTGCCGGTGATTTCGACGCCCATGAATTTTGATTTTTCCCATTTGCCAGCCTGAGTCGAGGCATCGGCAGCGGGAATCTGGCGGGCAACGGCCATCAGCAGCGAAATCGCGTGCTCGGCTGTTGTGATGGAATTGCCAAAGGGCGTATTCATCACAATGATACCGCGCCGTGAGGCGGCCGGAATGTCGACATTGTCCACACCGATACCCGCACGACCAATGACCTTGAGTTTGCTGGCCGCATCGATCAGCTTGGCCGTGGCCTTGGTGGCCGAGCGTATGGCCAGGCCATCATATTGGTCGATGATCGACAGCAATTTGTCCTTGTCCTTGCCAACATCCGGCATGAAATCGACGTCAACGCCGCGATCACGGAATATCTGGACAGCAGTTTCGGAGAGTTTATCGGAAACGAGTACGCGCGGTGCCATGAAAGGCCTCCCTGTAAATATTCAAAAATGGAGCAAGGACGGGCCGCTTCAGCGCGGCCCGGTCACGGGGGTCAGGCTGACGCAGCAAGCGTTGCACGCTGCTGCTGGTAAGCCCATTCGAGCCATGGCATCAGGGCTTCAAGGTCCGAGGCCTCGACGGTTGCACCCGTCCATATGCGCAGACCTGCAGGGGCGTCACGATAGGCGCCGATATCAAAGGCAATGCCTGCCTTGTCCAGAAGCGCCACCATGCCCTTGGCAAAGCTGGCCTGTGCATCGGCGGCAATCTCTGGATCAACAATTTTCAGGCAAACCGATGTATTGGAGCGTGTTGCAACATCGCTGGCAAGAAAATCAATCCACTCAGCCTGTTCGACAAAACGGCTGATGATCGCCGCATTGCTGTCGGCCCTGTGCACCAGCGCATCCAGCCCACCAACGTTCTCGGCCCAGGCGAGCGCGTCGAGATAGTCTTCGACACAAAGCATGGACGGTGTGTTGATTGTGGCACCCTCAAAGATACCCTCGATCAGCTTGCCGCCCTTGGTCATGCGGAAAATCTTCGGCAGCGGCCAGGATGGCGTGTAGCTTTCCAGCCGTTCAACAGCGCGCGGGCTCAAGATCAGCATTCCGTGGCCACCTTCGCCACCCAGCACCTTTTGCCAGGAGAAGGTAACAACATCCAGCTTGTCGAATGGCAATTCCTGGGCAAATACCGCCGATGTGGCGTCGCAGATGGTCAGGCCTTCGCGGTCTGCCGGGATAAAGTCGCCATTGGGCACACGCACACCGGATGTGGTGCCGTTCCACGTAAAGACGACATCGCGGTCAAATTCAATTTTCGAAAGGTCCGGCAACAGTCCGTAGTCTGCTTCCAGAACTTTGACATCGTCGAGCTTCAGCTGTTTGACAACATCCGAGACCCATCCGGCGCCAAAGGATTCCCACGAAACCATGTGCACGCCGCGCTGGCCAAGCATTGACCACAGCGCCATTTCCACAGCCCCGGTGTCGGAGGCCGGCACAATGCCGATGCGATAATCATCAGGCACGCCAAGCAGCGTGCGGGTCTGATCGATTGCCTGTTTGAGTTTTTCCTTGCCGATTTTTGCCCGGTGCGAGCGCCCGAGAGCGGCATCGTCCAGAGCATCTGGCGTCCAACCGGGACGCTTGGTGCAAGGACCAGAAGAGAAACGAGGATTTGCCGGACGCATGTCCGGTTGGGTATTTTTCAACATGTGGCTATCCTTCCAGATAGTGGCCCCTCGTTGGGGAGGGGTGTCCCACAGCGGCAAATATCGAAAGTCCTGCAAAAGCGCAAGACAATAAATGTCGCACCCGCATTTTGCGCCCGGCGACCGCCATCGCAGGCTGTTCTGGCCACACGGTTGGCGGAAAAGTGGCGGCGATAACCTCAAATCCCAATAAAAAACTTAGGCTAGCTAAAAATACGATTGGTTGGATATCGGACGATAGCGTCGTGTGAGGATTCAAGAGGCGAATTGGAGGGAATGCTGCAATGGGGCTGGAAGCATGCCTTACGCGACACGATCGGCCTGGACGCGTCTATTGTCGATTCCAGCGATGGCAAGACCATGGAGCGGGTCTATGCCTTCTGTTTCCCGCGCTTGAGGCTCAAGATCATGGCCGGCAAGGGCGTTGCTGGAAACCGCCATGGGTGGAAGCCTCAAAGACACGGACAACGCCGCGGCGGGCGGTTGCATATGGTCGCTGTTGAAGGGATCAAGAGCCATTTGATCGCACGGCTTTCACGCGGGCACACAATCCGCTTTTCGAAAGACTTGCCGCTGGTCTGGTTTGAACAATTGGCCAGCGAATGCTTGGTTGTGCGCTATTCACGCGGCCAGCAAACACGCCTGTTTGAACGGATACCAGGGCGCGAAGCCGAGGCGCTGGATTGTGTGGTCTATGGATTTGCTGCCAGACAGCTTGTGCATGCGAACTGGCTGCGGCGGCGCGATCATTTATGTCAGGTGGAAGGCCGCTCAGATGCTGGAAAGTCCAATAGGGTGATTCGATCAAGCTGGATGGTGTGAGAGAGGGTCCGCAAGTTTGCTGACCCGGATATGATGAAAATCAGTTTCCAGAAGCGTAATAATCATGCTGCTTGCTAATCAGTCGTGAATTTTATCCGTCCATCGGGATTGTCTGCGAACATACGATCAGCCAGTTCAAAGTTCTTTTTGCGGCTTACAAGAAATCGGTGCGCCCAATCGAACTGCAACGAATTAAAATGCTCCAAATTCTCAACGGTTCCCGGCAGTGCGTCCCCGTGGTCCAAATTGTCTATAATTTTCTTGATGTTATTCAGCGACAAATCCAGTTGGGAAATGGTGGCATCATGCATCAGTTGACTGCGATAGTTGCCAAACACTTTTTTGCCCTTTAGTTCCGCCAGTTCATTGAGCTTCTTTTTGTATCTAGAATTGAATTCTTGGACGAGGGAGGGATGCCAAATGCAAAGAATTATCGAAGGTGATAAGGGCATGCTTATCTGTATCCCATACGCCTCAAAGGTCAGGTTACTATACGCTCCTAGATCCTCGGTATTGTATAATGCAACGGGGTGATCTGAAATCCAAAAGAATTGGTTATCGGGCGCGCTATGCAATGTCCATCGATAGGAAAATAGCATTTCGGCAATCTTAACCATGGCATTGTTCATAGTGCCTAGCGAACGTAGCTTGACAGCATTTTTCTCCGAGAACGCTCTTATCTCGGCAGTGTCTGAAGCGCCCGGATACAATTTGTTCGCTTTATCTAAGACTGCTCTAGACACGAGAGTGTGAGCGTCTCTGATTTTGGGTGAACGCAGATATTGCACTGCAACAAAATGTGCAAGGGTAGCCCGCTGCGTGTTATCTAAGCTCGAAAGGCTGAAGGTTTTCGTCAATTGTGCGATAATTGGAGCGGCAGCATCTTCTATGACGGCTAGTTCCTGTTCGATTGATAGAATAGACTCACCTTTACGAACTGAATAGAAATTGCGCTGCGCAAGTACATTGTTCACCGAGGTGGCCCCAGGAACGATGCTACCGATAGACTTGTCGTACAAGTGGACTTTCTTCGCTTTGTTGCGCTTGCTGCCAAAGGCAAAATTATTCAGAAGAGCGTGCTTAGGGACAACGTGATGCATCTCTGCTGTGTTATCTTTGCGTGCCATCTTTTCACCCAAACCAACTTGTTATGATGCGACTTTATATGGGGTTGGTTGGCACTATTTGGACTTTGGTCTTCTGAGCCTAACCCCGACACCCCCTCCGTTTTCAGGCATAAATTCCACGCCAGCGATCTCAAGCGCGGTGCGCATCGCATTTATTGCATCCGCTGATACCGCGCGCCTGCTTTTTTCAAAATCAACTACCGTTGATAAACCTACCCTTGCCGATCCGGCCAGTTTTGGCTGTGTCCATTCAATCATCGCGCGTGCCGCTCGGCATTGTGATGGGGTCATTTGTACTAATCAACATTTTCTATTGACAACATATTATGTTGATGGCAATTCTATCAACATAATCTGTTGAATATCACAGGAGCAACGCAATCGGCACCCCTTTTTGTAAACCGGACAGCTTTATCCAGATGTCACCTGAATAGCGGCGTCGTCTGGAGGCAACGATTGAACAGCTTGTTTCCCCGATGGACGCCATCGATGGCGAGGAAGTTGAAGAGGGTTCGGTTCGCCGCTTTACGCCTTTCCTAGTCCTCAAGACTGCTCTCATGCGGCAATGCATCGAACAACATCATCTGGATGTTCGCCTGGCGTATCGTCTGATCAACCATCGGCTTACAGGACTCGAGCTGTTCGCGCTGAAAAGCAAGATCAATGGTTCGGTCGAAGGCAAGCCGATTTTGCTTGGCTTTGAAAGCGAAACGCTCGGATCATCCGAAGGTGTTTCGATATATGGCGGTTATTCCGATCATGTCGCGGAGGTGGTTAAAAGCCATATGTCCGAGGACAGGATCTTTTCCTTCTTCTGGCTCGATGTGTCGAAAGAATTTCGCGAAATCAAAAGGCTTGCAGCCGAGAACGGTATCGAGTTTGAACTCTGATGTTTGATCGTCTGCGCAATATCCTTTCCGGCAGAAACAGGACCCGCGCGCTCGACGCTGTAGCCGGTGGCCGTCGCTGGCGCGATGACAGGCGCGGCACGGATCAGGTTTCCACCGTGCATGGCGGTGCTGCCGTCGTTGCTGCGCGGGCAGCGCATTGGGCCATGAACACGCCGGAAGGCACCCGCATTGTCGCCAGCCTAGTCGGCAATCTGGTCGGCACCGGGATCACGCCGCGACCGCAGCACAGCGATGAAACTGCGCGCGAAATGGCGATTCATGCGTGAATCTGCTCCCAACTTTTTGGTGTCCAAAAAATGAAGCCGTAGTCCCATGAGGCGCATGAAATTATATTTCAGAATAGGACCCAAAATGCTTTCTTGCTTTTGAAAAAGATTTCACCGCTCTTTTGCCAAGCAAGGGGCAGGAACTATTTCTTTACTTCACAGACATTTACCTGTCTTTATCAGATGGATTCAAGCTGCGACGATAAACAGGCAAACCTTCTGACAGAGCAGGCAACGGATGGATCTTTCATTTTTCAATAGTTCACTGGATGATTTCATAACGCTGTTTGTCGTGGTGGATCCCATCGGGTCCATTCCGGTATTCATCGCCTGCACGCAAGGCCTGTCCGCCTCGGAAAGCCGGAAGGTGGCCATCCGCGCCATTATCTATGCCACCGTTATTCTTGGCTTCTTCATCGTTGCCGGCCAGCTCATCATCGAAGCACTCAAGGTTGATCTGACATCATTCCAGTTGGCCGGTGGCATTGTCTTGTTTCTGTTTGCCATGACGATGATATTTGGTGATGGCAAGCCGGCAAATGAACTCAAGGTTCTCAGCGACAATGAAATAAAACAGATCGCCGCCTTTCCCATTGCCATTCCGTCCATCGCAGGGCCCGGCCCCATGCTGGCTGTTGTGACCTTGACCGACAATCATGGCAAATCCGTTCTGGAGCAATCCCTGACGTCGGTTCTGCTTGCTGCGGTTCTTGCAATCACACTGATCCTGCTGTTGCTTGCCGGGCCTATTCACCGCTTCATCGGCACCTCCGGCGCAGCCGTCATCAGCCGGGTCATGGGGATCATTCTGGCCACATTGGCCGTTGACAATATCGTCAACGCAGCGCGCGAGCTGGCCACGACATTCTAAAAGGGATCCAGAATACAAAAGGCGGGCAATGCCCGCCTCGCCAGTTCAGGGATTGTGCCGCTATTCCTACCAGAGTGCGTAGCGCAGCGTCGCCTTGATTTCATGCCTGCTGAAACCATTGTCCGTGCCCTGTACACCCGATGCACCGGCTGTCTGAGATGCACTGTCGAAGGCATAGGTGTCCCCGCCGTCAATATTGACGTAGCGATAGCCCAGATCGGCCTTCAGATTGCGCATGAATTCATAGGAGAAACCAGCCATCAAGGCATAGGTAAAGCGCCAGCTCTGCTCGCCGCCATGCTGGACATTGGCCGGACCAACGCCACAGAGATCACCGCCATCAACGCAAGTCTCCTGGGCATTATAACTGTCATAATCCATCAGCGTGTAGCCCGCACCGGCCCCGACATAGGGTGTGAAGCCGACATAGGTGCCAAGATCAACATAGCCGTTGGCCATCAGACCATAGGCATTGAAATCCGCGCTGCCCGCTGTCGAACAGCCGGTCGCCGTATTGACATTGGTACACGGCTGGCTGCCGGAAAAACTGCTGCCACTGAATGTACCGTTTTGATAGTCCAATGCGCCTTCGGCACGAAACCAGTCGGACAGCTGATATCCGACACCAAAGCCGACACTGACATCTGTATCAAAGTCTGATGTGGCATAATTTTGTGTATCGTAGACCAAAGTGGTTGTGTTGAACGTCCGATAGGATGTCGCTGAACCATCTGTTGAAAAATCATAACCGACATCGCCACGCAGATACCAGCCATTGCCGACCTCCACCGGAACGGTGCGCGGCAGTTCCGGCGCAAATATAATATTGTCCAGATCGGCTGAATGCGCAGCCCCTGCACTGCCTGACAACAGCACGGCGATCATGGAACGAGACATGACACTCTTGAACATACAACCAGTCCCTTTACCTGGCTTCGCGTGACCTGCCGTCACCCGAAGCGAATTCTATATCGGCAATATCCGACAAACTGGTTAAGGTGCAGTTAAGCATATTTGTTCACCACATTTGTTTACACTTCATTTTCCATGACGTTTTGAGGCAATGCCCCAAAGCAAAACCGCCCGGCAAGCCGGGCGGTTGTTAATCCATCTGTCTGACATTTTATTTGTAGACAGGCGGGATATAGGGCGGAACATAGGGCTCTGGTTCACAGTCACGGCCAGGATAGTAGCGAAGTCCGGCACGCACCTCATGCACATTGAAATCATGGTCATAGCCAGGGCCGCCGCCGGTTGAGTAACCGAACATTTTGCCACCGGAGACATAGCGGTAGCGATAGCCACCATCAACGGCAAGGTCACAGCGTACCTGGTAGGCGCCACCAGCCATCAAAGCTGCACTGAAGCGCCATTCGGCATTGCCGCCATGGGTGATTGTCGGGTCGCAGTCACTTGGATCGCCAACCAGACAGGAGGTATTTTCCAGATCACCCCATTTGACATAGGTGCCACCGACACCACCACCCACATAGGCGGAGAAATTGCCGTAGCTCCAGAAATCCACATAGGCATTGGCCAGCACCGAAAAGGCGTTCATACTGGCAATATCCGTTGATACACAGGGATCGCCGACACCGCAGGACCCGGATGTTGATCCGGTAAAGTCTGCGTCAAACATGTAGTCGAGCGTCACATCAGTGCGCAGATAGCGGTTTATCTGATAACCCACGCCACCACCGATGGACCAGGAGTTGTCCAGCTTCTGCGAGTCAAAATATCCCCGGTCGCCCGGCCCGCCGTAAAGGGCATAGTCGATCCCCCTCAGCTTCGTCCATGAATATCCAAGATCACCGCGAATATAGAGACCATCCCAGGAATTGACGGCAACATCGGTCGACCCCCGCATGTCGACATCATAGACCGGGATGGGTTCTGCGACCGGATCCACGTAAACGTCCGCAGCCATTGCCTGTGTCGCCATAAACACCGTCATGGCTGTCAAAGTGTATAATTTCATATTCATTGCTCCACGCCCCACTCATATTGCGAGACCGTTGCCCGCCAGTTGCGATGTATCTAATTCACAATGGATACAATGAAGCAAAATGGTTAAGAGCGTGTTATCTATGTCCATTTACCGAAAGACAAAAATTTACTCTGTATTTTCAATGCGCAACAGGAAAAGTCAGGAATGGTAAATGCCCAATGAATTGCAACAACAGAGGGAAAACCCACTCTGCGCACAATCTTTAGCGGCTATTTTGGGACTTCCGGCCTGGTAAGCCGGACGCAATTCAGACAATCAGACGAAGGGTCGGGCAAACATCGGCACCAGTCTGTTTTGATGCAACAGTCGGTTCTGGTTCAGTGCCTCATCCGACGCGCGGGCAGGAACGAGCGAAACAATGGCATCGCTCAGTACGTCTGACGCGTCATGGAAATCCGGCAATGCCGTTCACGAAGGGCGAAACTTTCGGGCAGAATGCCGTCAAGCAGCGCTGCGCACTCCCGAGATCACGTCCACCAGGCTGTTGACAATGCGCTCAACCAGCAGATGGTCATCGCCCTCTGCCATGACCCGTATCAAGGGCTCTGTGCCCGACGGACGGATCACCAGCCGACCGGACGCGCCAAGTTGACTGGTTGCGTCCTTGATTGATTCCTGAACGAATTCATCCTCCAGCGGCTTACCACCGGAGATACGTACATTCTTCAACATTTGCGGTACCGGCTCGAACCGGCGGCATACTTCACTGACAGGCCTGTCCATCCTTTGCACGCAGGCCATGACCTGCAATGCTGCAACCAATCCATCGCCGGTGGTCGCAAAATCGGTCAGAACAATATGCCCCGACTGCTCGCCCCCGACATTGAAGCCGTTGGAACGCATGTGTTCAACAACATGCCGATCGCCCACCTTGGTGCGTGCCAGCGTCAGGTCACGTTCCGCCAGGAACCGCTCCAGCCCGAGGTTGGACATGATGGTTGCCACGATACCGCCACCTTGCAAACGCCCGTCACTGGCCCACGATTCGGCTATGACAGCCATCAACTGATCACCGTCGACAATGTTGCCCTTTTCATCGACGATCAGCACGCGATCTGCATCGCCATCAAGCGCGATACCGATATCGGCCCGCACCTCATGGACCTTTCTTGCCAGCGCCACCGGATGGGTAGAGCCGCAATTCAGGTTGATATTGTGGCCATTGGGTTCATTGCCAAAGGCAATGACCTCAGCACCAAGCTCCCACAGCGCCGCCGGCGCCACTTTGTAGGCAGCACCGTTGGCGCAATCTATGGCGACACGCAAACCGCTCAGTGAGACATCACGTGGCATCGTGCGTTTGGCAAATTCGATATAGCGATCATGCACACCATCGATACGCTTGGCCCGCCCGATTTCCTTGGCCGGTGCCAATTGTTCCGAGATATCAGCGTCAATCAGTCGCTCAATCTGCAATTCGAGTTCATCGGACAATTTGAACCCATCGGGACCAAACAATTTGATGCCATTGTCTTCAAAGTGATTATGCGAAGCGGAAATCATTACACCGATATCGGAGCGAAGCGAGCGCGTCAGCATCGCCACGGCCGGTGTTGGAATGGGACCGAGCAGAAACACATCCATCCCGGCTGCCGTAAATCCGGCGACCAGAGCATTTTCAATCATGTAGCCCGAAAGCCTTGTATCCTTGCCGATCACCACGCGATGCCGGTGATCACCGCGCCTGAAGACCGTGCCGGCGGCAAGGCCGACACGCATGGCAACATCCGGGGTCATTGGAAATTTATTGGATTTTCCGCGGATTCCATCGGTTCCGAAATACTGCCGTTTCATCATGTCCCCCGAAATAATGGCTGCTTGCTTGTTCAATCAATTATAATATGACGTGTCCTGCCACCCGATTAACGTGACGGGGCAACAATAGGTCAAATCCACGATTCGCATTCGCTTCCCTAGCCTCTAGCATTTCTGCCAGCGGTTGTTGATCAGATATTGTTACGACCTGTTGCAACTGAAAATGGCCGCAATAAGCGGCCATTGTCAAAATTGTATTTATTTTCCGTCCATCACTGAGGCTGTGGCTCCAGGCCTTCATCAGGTTTGTCACCTGACTCTTCTTTTGTTTCCTGGCTTTTGGCGCCGGTTTTCGGCACTGCCGATCCCCTTGACGGCGGGGTATCGTCACCCATATCTCTGGCCGGTTTCTCACCGCGCAGAAGCGCCTTTATCTCATCACCGGACAGGGTTTCATATTCGAGAAGACCTTCTGCCAGCGTATTGAAATCGTCATTCTTCTCTTCCAGGATCTTGCGCGCCGCCGTATAGGCTTCGTCAATCAGGCGATGCACTTCGCTGTCAATTTTCTGAGCCGTGGCTTCAGAGACATTTTTCGTTTGTGCAACGGAATGACCAAGGAAAACTTCCTGCTGATTTTCGCCATAGGACACCAGACCAAGTTCGTCTGAAAATCCCCACTGCGTTACCATGGCACGGGCAAGCTTCGTGGCCTGCTCGATATCGGAAGATGCACCGGAGGTGATGTTCTCCTTGCCAAAGGTCAATTCCTCGGCAATGCGTCCGCCCATCATGATCGCCAAACGTGAAATCATGTAGAGGTAACTCATGGAGTAGCGATCGCCTTCAGGCAATTGCATAACCATGCCCAGAGCCCGTCCACGCGGAATAATTGTCGCCTTGTGAACCGGATCGGTGGATCGCACATTCATTGCAACGATGGCGTGGCCAGCCTCGTGATAGGCCGTCAGCTTCTTCTCTTCCTGCGTCATGGCACTGGAGCGGCGTTCCGCGCCCATCATGACCTTGTCCTTGGCATCCTCGAATTCCAGCATGGTCACGAGCCGCTTGTTGCGACGCGCTGCCATCAGAGCTGATTCATTGACAAGGTTCATCAGGTCCGCACCGGAAAATCCGGGCGTGCCGCGTGCGATGACCTTCAGGTCAACATTGGGCGCAAGTGGCACATTGCGCACATGCACTTTCAAGATCCGCTCACGGCCGATGATATCGGGATTAGGCACAACAACCTGACGGTCAAAACGACCTGGCCGCAGCAGGGCCGGGTCCAGCACGTCAGGACGGTTGGTGGCAGCAATCAGGATAACGCCTTCATTGGCCTCAAATCCATCCATCTCCACCAGCAACTGATTGAGGGTCTGTTCCCGCTCGTCGTTACCACCGCCAAGACCGGCGCCACGATGCCGACCAACGGCATCGATTTCATCGATGAAGATGATGCATGGTGCGTTTTTCTTCGCCTGCTCGAACATGTCGCGGA
>JARGOF010000059.1 GCA_029212415.1 Rhizobiaceae bacterium
AAAACCCGGAGATGCCGTGGATGTAATAAGCTACACCACGCCACGGGACACGATCCTGCTCGATACCTGTATGCTCCATTATGGCGAAACGGGCACCGGATTCGACCATGCCGACAACCCAATCAAGGTAGGTGCCTGCATCAGCAACAGGCACATCAAACCAGGTTATCACCCGACTTTGATCAGGCACCTCTGAAAGCAGCGGAAGTCCCGCCGATATATCGACATATTCAAGATGATAGCCAAGATGATTCAGCACCATCTCCGCGTAACGGTGAATGCGCGTACGGTCGGCCTTACCTTCCTGTGTGCTGTCAAATAGCGCCAGAACGGTGCGCGGTACCTTTGTTTTGGCAGCATAGGCATGATCTGTAACCGAAATCATCAGACCCAATTGAACAGCGACAATCAAGAGGAACCGCGACCTCAAAATCCTGGCTATCGCATTCCGCTTTCCGGGAAAAAATCTCGTCCGCATCAGCATCATCTGTCAAACTCAATTCAGTTCCAATTGGGAGGGAAGACCTGTGAATTTTATGAAATTGAAACTCCGCAAAACATTGCTGCACCTTATGTCGGAACTGTAAATCCGTAAACCACACGGAAATCTTCACATTGCCAGCGTCTTCCCCAGTCACAAAAATTGACACATTGCAGGAAAGAGGGCGGTTTTGGCAAAATTGCAAAAGAGGATCATGCGAGATGGAATTCTCAAGCCGAGCACCTCGACGGAAAATCTATCAATCGTGTCGTCTGTCCGCAGGCGCGTCTTATCCCGATGCAGCGGCAAAGCGGGTGCCTTTCCAGAAATTCTGAATGCCTGCGTTCTAGCAATATTATTGCACTGAAATCACATTTATTTCCGTTTGCCTTATCCTCATGTGCGGCTCATTTTTTTACAAATGACCTTCAGCACCACCTTTGCCGTGTTGCAGACGTATGAGGAAATTCAAGATGTCCGACAAGGCCACCGCTCACGACAGATCACGGGATGTCACCACTTCAAAGGATGACCACACACCAAAATTTGTTGCCCGTTGGTTATTTTCAACCAACCACAAGGATATCGGAACGCTCTATTTGCTGTTCTCAATCATAACCGGACTTTTCGGGACTGTGCTTTCGATCTTGATTCGCATGGAGCTTCAGCAACCGGGCATGCAGATATTCAACGATCCCGGCACCTACAATGTTGTCGTTAGCGCCCATGGGCTGGTGATGATTTTTTTCGTTCTCATGCCTGCTTTGATCGGTGGCTTTGGCAACTGGTTCGTGCCGATCCTGATTGGCGCACCCGACATGGCTTTTCCGCGCCTCAACAATTTGTCGTTGTGGCTTCTCATCGTGTCATTCTTGCTCTTCATCATCTCCATGTTTGTGGAAGGAGCACCTGGGACATTGGGGCATGGAGGTGGGTGGACCTTGTACCCGCCCTATTCCACCTCCGGGCAGCCCGGACCGGCCGTTGACCTCGTCATCCTGTCCATACACCTGTCAGGTGCATCCTCGATCCTGGGTGCGATCAACTTCATCACCACAATTTTCAACATGCGCGCACCGGGCATGACACTGCACAAAATGCCGCTGTTTGCCTGGGCCATGTTGGTCACCGCCTTCATGCTCCTGCTGGCATTGCCCGTGCTTGCCGGTGCTGTCACCATGCTTCTGACGGATCGTAATTTTGACACCACCTTTTTTGCTCCCAATGGCGGCGGTGATCCGATCCTCTACCAGCATCTGTTCTGGTTCTTCGGACATCCGGAAGTCTACATCATGATTCTGCCGGCATTCGGCATCGTCAGCCACATCCTGTCGACCTTCTCACGCAAGCCGATCTTCGGTTATCTTGGCATGGTTTATGCGATGGTTGCGATCGGTCTGATTGGCTTTATCGTCTGGGCGCATCATATGTTTGCCGTGGGCCTGTCGATCGATTCCCAGCGTTATTTCATGTTCGCCTCAATGGTCATTGCGGTGCCGACCGGCGTAAAGGTGTTTTCCTGGCTGGCAACCATGTGGGGCGGGTCCATCTCCTTTCGCACACCAATGCTATGGGCGATGGGATTTATTTTTCTTTTCACCATCGGCGGCGTAACGGGCGTCCAGGTCGCCAGTGCCGGTCTCGATCGTTCAATGCATGATACCTACTATGTGGTCGCACATTTCCACTACGTTTTATCGCTTGGCTCGGCCTTCGCGATTTTCGCTGCCTGGTATTATTGGTTTCCCAAAATGTCTGGCTATCTCTACAATTCCGCCCTCGCCAAGACCCATTTCTGGCTGATGTTTGTCGGTGTCAATATTGTCTTTTTTCCGCAGCATTTTCTGGGCATTGCGGGGATGCCACGCCGTTATGCCGACTATCCCGATGCCTTTGCCGGGTGGAATTTCGTGTCTTCGATTGGCTCCTACATTTCTGCGCTTGGCATAATCGTCTTTCTCGTCACCGTGGCAGAAGCCTTCATGATGAGACGGCCAGCAAAAGACAATCCCTGGGGCGACGGCGCAACCACCCTGGAATGGACGCTGTCGTCGCCACCACCATACCATCAATTTCAATCACTGCCCCGCATCGAGTAACACCGAAGACGTCACTCTTGCCGAAATTCGATAGGAGTATCCAAATGACCGAGACCGCAGAAAACGGCACCAGCCTTTGGCCCATCATAACTTTTGCAATTTACTGGGCCTATCTGGTCGTTACATATCGACAGCATAAGCGGACCGGGGTGAAGACATTGTTCAATTTCGACCTCTTTTCGCACGGGAATGGAACAACCCATGGACACAGCTCCAATTGGTTGGCTGATCTGACAAACAGGCAAGAGAGCGTTGATGAGGAAAATTTTCTGGCCGGTGCTGTGAAGATGTATGAGTACGTTCTGGAAAACTATGCATCAGGAAACCTGGAGGCACTCGTCGGCTTTCTTGACCCTGATGTTTTTGCGGTGTTCTCAGAACATATCGAAGACAGGGAGACAAAGGGCGAAAGACTGTCTCTCGATATTGTCACTCTCGCAAACGCAAAGATTGTCGCAAGAGACTTCGATAAAACGCATTGCAAATACACGGTTCGATTTGAAGCCGACATTCTGGTCACCACGCAGAATGTTGGTTCGGATGATTGCCCTCAAGGTTCGCAAAAAATGTTGAACGCAGTCGATACATGGACTTTCCGAAAAAGGAAAAATACCTTGTACAAAAACTGGGTGCTGGTTGCGACAGGAACAGACTGACCATTGTCAGGCGGCTGAATAAATAAAGCGACAGAAACCGTTTGCCACCATTAAAAGGACCCGGACGACGGTTCCAATTTGTCGCCTGCGATGGCGTGAAGTCCGGCCAGCGCTGTGTCTGATACGCTCCTGTCGGCAATAATGGCCGATTGCACCGCATATACAGGATAGGAAAACATCGGCATTTCAGGGACAAGATGGAGCCTGCCATCTGCGACATAGGGCTGTATCGAGCTCAATCTGAAATAGCCTGCCCCGCCAACCGAAAGAATGTAGTTGAGCGCAAGAGGACCAAGATCCATATGAATATCCGGTGTAATATCCGGAAAATTCATTTCATGCTGAAGCGTAAATTCCGGCCCCCAATCCATGTAAATATAGTCCGGACCATCGGGAAACCGTGTCTCTGGATCTGTTGTCACGAACACCAGTTCTTCTTCCTTGAGAAGATCGATTTTCAACCCCGGAAGATGCTGTGGTGCATACATGATTGCCAGATCAACCTCCCCCGATGCGACCTGCTTGATCAGATCCTGCGGCACATCGACACGCACCCGAAGGGCTATGTCGGTCAATGACTCGCGAATCCATTGAACCCAGTTAAGCAGCAGCGGTTGCGCCAGACTTACCTCACTGCCCACGGTCAGCACTGCACGGCGCCCCGGCGGCACTGCAACCTGATGCAGCGTGCGTTGCCACAACTGGATAAACATTGGCGCGTGTCGCAGAAACTGTTGACCCGCCGGCGTCAGACTTGCGCCGCCCTTGTTCCGAACAAAAAGATCGCGTCCCAACAAGTGTTCCAGATTGTGAATGCGGGCGCTCACGGTTGTCTGGGCGACATTCAGACGCTCGGATGCGCGGATGAAACTTCCGGTCGACACGATTGCAATGAAGGTTTTGGCGAGTTCAATATTCATCGGGGTATTGCATAAATATTGCACTCAATTGTCAATCGATTTCGTTTCCAATGGGGTGTGTTGACCCGCCGATCAGCAAGTAACAACCCCTCAAAAAGGCAGAAATACACTCAAGACTATGGCTTCATCCTGTACATCCATCTGCGTTCAAAACAGCTGTCGTCTGCGGCGTGTTTGCGCCTGCCTCACTTGGCTTCTTCATGCGCTTTTGCGCAAGGCAATGCCGCCCACATGGCCGATCCATTGCAGAGATATCGCCTGTCCTGACCTTGTAATAGCGCCAAAAATTCCCTTCTTATAGAACACCGGCAAAGGTTCTGTTTGACCCGAAAGCGATTGCACATGACTGAAAACCAGGATCTTGATGGAGCATCCTCCTCTGACATGTCATTTGAAGCCGAAGAACGGGCCGCACAAAAAACCGCCTTCAAGGGACGGCTGTTGTCGCTGGCTGCTATTGCAGTTCTGACAACGTTCCTGTCTCCCTGGCCCGGCTTTCTCTATATATATTTCCTTTTGCTTCTCTTCGTCGCCCTTGGCTACGGCTCCTACCTTGCAGCACACGCAAGCTGGAAGAAGCCCTGGCACATTTACGCCTTTGTCACGGCCGATTTTATCCTGCTGACCTTCACGCTGCTTTACCCAAATCCACTGATACCATTCGACTACCCTGCAACAGTTGTCTTTCGGTTCGGCACCTTCATCTACTATTTTGTTCTGCTTGCCGGCCTTGCCTACCTATACCGACCTCGCCTGGTGTTATGGGGCGGCCTGTCGGCAGCTGTCAGCTGGCTGGTCGGTGTTGTGTGGCTGGTGAGCGTAACAAACGCTACAATGACCGAACCCGCCATTGGCAATCTCGACGGATTGATGCGGGCCTGGAGCAATCCGCTTTATGTGGATCCTGGCATCAGAATGCAGGAAGTCATCGTCCTGTTGATCACAGCCGGCTTGCTTGCCCTGGCGGTCCAGCGCACCCGGTCCATAGCCCTGCGACAGGCCGATCTTGCCAGTGAAAGAACCAATCTTGCCCGGTATTTCCCCAGAAAGACGGTCGACATGCTGGCGACCAGAACCAATGCGCTATCGCGGCCTCGTGAGCACAATGCCGCAGTTTTGTTTGCTGATATCATTTCCTTTACGGCCTGGGCCGAAACCCGCTCGCCGCGCGAAACCATTGTCGTCTTGCGCGAAGTCCATCAACTTCTCGCAGAAACCATATTCAAGCACGACGGCACCCTCGACAAATTCATTGGCGATGGCCTGATGGCAACATTCGGAACGCCCGAACCCTCGCGGCGCGATGCCATTAATGCGCTTTCGGCAGCGGTTGAAATGGTGGCCGCGTTCGAAGCATGGCGGCAGGCCAGAAAAGATACGGATGCGGGCGAATTGAAACTGGCAATAGGCGTGCATTACGGACCGGTCATCATCGGCGATATCGGCGTCAACAGACGGCTGGAATTTGCTGTTCTGGGTGACACGGTCAATGTTGCCAGCCGACTGGAGAAAGCCAACCGCGAAATCAATTGCCGTTGCATTGTAAGCACTGATCTCGTTGAGGCCGCAAGGTTTGAAAGTCCGGATGAAACGTCGACAGCAATCGAAACCCTGCAGACGCATGGCCCTTTGACGTTGCGCGGGCGCAGGAGAGCCACGCCAATCTTCATTTTACCCTGAAAATGGCTTGCATCGCACAGGCCAACTGATTATCTTAAACCTGACAAAAATAATCAGGATTATACAGGCTTTATGATTACTCTCGTGTCGCGTGCCGCCCGTAAACGACCTTTCCTGCTGGCTTTGTGTTCTCTGCTCAGCTTCCACGCCTTCAGTGGATCACCCCTTGCGCAAGAAAGCACTATTGAAGCTCCTGGCCCACAGGGGCCACTGAAGGGCAGCATTCTGAAAGCAGGTCCCTCTGCCGCGCCCGTTGTTCTCATCATTCCCGGCAGCGGGCCCATCGATCGGAACGGCAACGGGCCCATCGGATGGCGCACGGATATGTACAAATTGCTGGCCGAAGGCCTTTCACTGCAAGGCATCAGCACGATCAGAATTGACAAGCGCGGAATGTTTGAAAGTCAAGGTGCAATCGATGATCCGAACGACGTGACGATTGGCGCCTATGCCGATGATGTCCAAGCCTGGATCAATGTCGCAAAGGGCACGAGCGGGTCTGAATGCGTCTGGGTACTTGGACACAGTGAAGGCGCACTGGTTTCACTCAAGGCAGCACAGGCCGCCTCCGGCCTATGCGGACTTGTGCTGGTCGCAGCGCCGGGACGACCAATTGGAACGCTCTTGCGGGAGCAATTGCAGTCAAATCCCGCCAATGCGGCGGTGCTGGAAGAAGCCATGTCCATCATCGATTCTCTGGAGAAAGGCCACAAAACCGACACGCAAACCATGCACCACGCGTTGCAGCCCTTGTTCAGTGAAGGATTGCAAAGCTACATGATCGATCTGTTCTCCCACGACCCTGCAGCTCTGGCGTCCACCTATGATGGTCCGGCGCTGGTCCTCCAGGGAAACCGCGACCTTCAAGTGAAAATGCGCGATGCCGAACGCCTGATGGATGCCCTGCCAAATGGCGAACTGACTGTATTGCAGGACGCAAACCACGTGCTCAAACAGGTCGAGAGCGAGGATCTGATGGCAAATTTTGCCACCTATTCAGACCCGTCCCAAGCTCTGGCACCGGGCATCATAGCGGCCCTGGCAGACTTTATTGGTCGGCATGAGGTTTCCGCCCGCCGTGACTGATGGCGATATTTGTCAAAGGGCCGGATTGCATCGCACCAAATCAACATTGTGTAACAAGTAACTCGGGCCGGCAAACGGGGTGCAACTTTTCCTCATCTGGTCCATATTGACGGTCGTTTCAAAATGCCACAATGAATTGCCGGACGATTTGAACAGCGGCAAGAGGAGAAATTGATGCACGTGCTTATCCTGGGCGCGGCCGGAATGGTCGGGCGCAAACTCGTTGATCAGCTTTGCGAGGCCGGTTCCCTTGCCGGACGCGAAATCACCACCATGACACTCGTCGATGTGATCGAGCCTGAAAGGCCTGCAGCAGGTAAACACGCCATCAATTGGGCCGTTTCGACCGCTGCTGCCGATGTGGCGGTGCGTTCTGAAGTGGACGCCCTGATTGCCCACAAACCGGATATCATTTTTAATCTTGCGGCCATTGTTTCCGGCGAAGCAGAAATGGATTTTGACAAGGGTTATGCCGTCAATCTCAATGGATCACTCAACCTTTTTGAAGCCATCCGCCAACAGAACTACCGGCCAAAGGTTGTTTTCACCTCATCCATCGCCGTCTTCGGAGCCCCCTTTCCCGACGCCATAGACGATGAATTCCTGAGCGCGCCCCTCACCTCCTATGGTGTACAGAAGGCCTGCTCGGAACTCTTGCTGATGGACTATTCCCGCAAGGGCTTTATTGACGGAATTGCCATTCGATTGCCCACTGTGGTGATAAGACCGGGCAAACCAAACAAGGCGGCATCAGGGTTTTTCTCCAGTATTCTGCGCGAACCCCTGAATGGCCAGGAAGCTGTTCTGCCCGTCTCGCTTGATGTGCGTCACTGGATGGCCAGCCCCAGAAGATCAGCAGGATTTCTCATTCATGCGGCAAACCTGGACACCAACAGGCTTGGTGCCCGCCGTGCGCTCTCCATGCCGGGAATTCCCGTGACAGTGGGAGAAATGATTGAAGCGCTTGAGCGTGTCGCAGGCCCCGAACGCGCTGCACTCATCCGCCATGAACCCGACGAGACAATCACCCGGATCGTCGATGGATGGCCGCGCAATTTCAATACATCCCGCGCGCTGGCGCTTGGCTTCACGGCGGACAGTTCGATGGATGAAATCATCCGCATCTATATTGAAGAAGAGTTGGGCGGTCAGTTGGGCTGATGCTCAGCGAGCCACATGACCGCCGAATATGCTGACAGGACCGAAGGCTGCAGCGGCATAGCTTTGCAACAAACCCGCTTGCGCGGTAAAGTCGATACGACAACAAGGACGCAAGCAAAAATCATGAAAACCTGGGGAGACTGACAATCATGGCTGGAAAATACGAAAATATTCTCGGAACGATCGGCAATACGCCGGTCGTGCGGATCAACAAACTCGCACCCGAAGGCATCAATCTGTTCGTCAAGATTGAAGCGTTTAACCCCCTGGGATCTGTCAAGGACCGGCTGGCGCTGGGTGTGATCGAGGCCGCGGAAAAATCCGGTGCCCTGAAACCCGGCCAGACCGTTGTCGAGGCCACCAGTGGCAATACCGGTATCGGACTTGCCATGGTCTGCGCACAAAAGGGCTATCCTCTGGTGATTACCATGGCTGAGAGCTTCAGCGTCGAACGCCGCAAGCTGATGCGTTTTCTGGGGGCGAAGGTTGTCCTGACCCCAGCCGCCGAAAAGGGGACGGGCATGGTGCGCAAGGCATTGGAACTGGCCGAAAAGCATGGCTGGTTCCTGACCCGCCAGTTCGAAAATGAAGCCAATCCCGAGACCCATGCACGCACCACGGCCCAGGAAATCCTGCGGGACTTTGATGGAGAGGCGCTGGATTACTGGGTGACCGGATTTGGCACCGGCGGCACGCTCAAGGGTGTGGGCAGCGTTCTGGCAGACAAACGGCCGGAGACGAAGATTATTGTCTGCGAACCGGAGACCGCAGCCATGCTGTCCAGCAAAATCGATCAGGACAGAAACAGCGATGGTTCGGCTGCCAGCAGCCATCCGACATTCACGCCGCACCCGATGCAGGGCTGGAGCCCCGATTTCATCCCCAAGATCACCGAGGATGCGGTCAATCAGAACTTCATTGATGACGTCATCAAGATCAGCGGGCCCGATGCCATGAAATGCAGCCGCGACCTGGCGCGCCGCGAAGGCATATTTGTGGGCATTTCAGGGGGCGCAACCTTTGCCGGTGCCTTGAAAGTATGTGAGAGCGCTCCGGCAGGCTCAACGGTTCTGTGCATGCTGCCTGATACAGGAGAACGCTACCTCAGCACGCCGCTGTTTGCCGATATAGAGCCCGAAATGAACAGCGATGAAATCGAAATATCGCAATCGACACCCGGCTACCAACGGCCGAATCCGGCTTAGAGATTATACAATCGAAGCATGTCATCATTCCCACGGGACGATGACATGCTTCAAAGCATCTGGCCGAGGAATTCCTGCACGATATGATCCGGCAGGAACTGGCCCAACCGTTTGATTTCCCACTCCAGCCGAATGCCGGAATTTTCCAGCACTCTGGCGCGGACGGTTTCGCCCAGCACTTCCAGATCATAGGCCGTTGCATGTCCCGTATTGATCATGAAATTGCAGTGCATCGGTGACATCTGCGCAGCACCGACCATCAATCCGCGGCATCCGGCTTTGTCTATTTCCTTCCAGGCCGAAGTGCCCGGCGGGTTCTTGAAGGTCGATCCACCTGTTTTTTCGCGTATCGGCTGGACGCTCTCGCGATGCTGTTGCACCGCCTCCATCTCCTTGCGGATGACGTCCTGATCTTCTCTGTAGCCCTCAAACACGGCATGCGTAAAAATCAGATCAGGCGACGCGTCACTGTGCCGATAGGCATAGCCCATATCCGCCTGAGAGAGCACATGGCTGTTGCCGCTGCGGTCCAGCGCATGAATCTCGACAACCCGATCACAGGTTTCCGTGCCATTGGCCCCTGCATTCATCCGCAAGGCACCGCCGATGGCGCCGGGTATACCGTGGTAGAAATGAAATCCGCCGATCCCGGCCGCATGTGCGGCAGCGGCAAGGCGCTTGTCGGGACAGGCGGCACCAGCCTCCATGCGTGTGTCCGATACCTGCCTGACCTGCCCGAAGCCCTTGGCTGACAGGCGTATGACAACACCCGGAATACCGCCGTCGCGAACCAGAATATTGGAGCCGATGCCGACGACCAGAACCGGGATATTTGCAGGAAGCCTCTTTAGAAAATGCGCAAGATCGTCTTGGTCAGCTGGCTGGTACATCACTTCCGCCGGCCCCCCGACCTGTAACCAGGTCACACCGTCCATCGGTGTATCCGCACTGACGCGTCCACTCAGGCCTTCGAACAGCTCCGGGTTGGTTTCCAGCAAATTCGTGCCGCTTGGCCTGATCATGTTTCTGCCTTGTCGAGCGTCTGCAGGTTTTGCTGCAACGCCGCCGCCCAACTGGTAATGCTGCCTGCGCCCAGGCAGACAACGAAATCACCTTCAACAGCCACGGAAAAAACCAGGGCCGCAAGATTATCCGGTCCGCTCAGAGTTCGTGCATCACGATGACCCGCCGCTTTCATGCGCGAGACAAGCTCTTCCGAACTGACGCCTTCCATCGGCTCTTCACCCGCAGCAAAGACCGGTGCAATGGCGACGATATCAGCATCATTGAAACAGGTGGCAAAATCATCGAAAAGGCTTTCCAGCCGGGTGTAGCGATGCGGCTGCGCTATGGCGATCACGCGGCCTGAACAGGCATCTCGGGCAGCTGAAAGAACAGCCCTGATTTCCACCGGGTGATGGGCATAATCATCGTAGATATTCACGCCATGCCAATTGCCCACATGGGTGAATCGACGCTTGACGCCGCCGAAGGCAGCAAGCCCCTTGGCGATCGCCGCCGCATCCAGCCCCAGTTCATGGGCAACCGCTATGGCTGCCGTTGCATTGGCCACATTGTGCTGGCCGGGCATCGGCAGACGCAGGTCCTTTATTTCCGTGGTGCCGCCGCTCTTGCGATGACGAATTGTAATATCGAAAACCGAAACAGCCCCATCCATGCGATGATTGGAAAAGCGCACATCAGCCTGGGGATTTTGACCATAGGTGACGATACGCCGGTCATGGATCTGGCTGACCAGTGCCTGCACCTCCGGATGGTCCAGACACATCACGCCGAAACCGTAGAAGGGCACATTTTCCACAAATTGTGCGAAGGCCTCGCGCACCTTGTCAAAACTACCGTAGTGATCCAGATGCTCCGGGTCGATGTTTGTGACCACGGCGACATCGGCAGGCAGCTTCAAAAATGTGCCATCCGATTCATCCGCCTCCACAACCATCCATTCGCCGTCGCCCATGCGTGCATTGGTGCCATAGGCATTGATGATGCCGCCGTTGATGACCGTCGGATCCATCCCGCCGGCATCCAGAAGTGTGGCCACCAAAGAGGTCGTGGTTGTTTTGCCATGGGTGCCGCCAATGGCAACTGCATTGCGAAAACGCATGAGTTCGGCCAGCATTTCAGCCCGCCGCACGATCGGCAGATTGCGTTCGCGCGCGGCAATCAGTTCGGGATTATCCTTGCGAATTGCCGTTGATACGACCAGCACTTCCGCTTCACCCAGATTATCGCCACTATGGCCGATGTGAACTGCAATACCCTTGGCGCGCAGCCTTTGCACATTGGCATTGTCGGAAATATCCGAGCCCTGAACATCATGGCCCAGATTGTGCAGCATCTCCGCAATGCCGCTCATACCAATGCCGCCGATACCGACAAAATGCACCAGACCAATATTTTGCGGCATCTTCATGCGTGCGCACCCCGTTCGTTCAATGGATTTTCACCACCCGCAATAGCCTCTACCAGATCGCCAAGCAAGCGTGTGGCCTCCGGCTGACCGGCCGCCTTTGCGTTTTTTGCCATCAGTGCAAGCCGATCCGGCTGCTCCATCAGCGATATCAGCAATGCGCTGAGCTTTTCCGCATCCAGATCCGACTGTCGGATCACCTGAGCGCCACCCTTCTTCTCCAGTGCTGCCGCATTGGCCGCCTGGTCATGATCCAGTGCATAGGGGAACGGCACGAGAATGGCTGGTCTGCCGATCGCGGCAACCTCCGAGACGGTCGAAGCTCCCGAACGGCTGATCACCAGATGCGCCTTTGCAATGCGCGCTGCCATGTCATCAAAAAAGGACGCCACGTCTGCACTGATGTCATTGTCGCGATAATATTGCGAAACGCTATCCATGTCTTCGGGACGCGCCTGTTGCGTGATGCGCAGCCGCGCGCGCACTGGTTCAGGCAAAAGAGCAATGGCTTGCGGCATGATCTCCGAAAAAAATCGCGCCCCCTGACTGCCGCCAAAAACCAGCAGTTCGAAAGGCATCCCCTCGCCGGAAGCCTGGTACGGCGTTTCTGCCGCCTTGAGCACATCCGGACGCACCGGATTGCCGGTCGAAACAATCTTGTCACCAAAAGGGCCTTGGCCGGCGGCCAGAAACCCACCCGCGATGACATTGACCTTATTCGCCAGAAAACTGTTGGCGCGGCCCATGACGGCATTCTGCTCATGAATAATGGTGGCAATGCCGGCGCGCGACGCTGCCCAAAGAGGTGGCAAGGTCGGATAGCCGCCAAAACCAATGACCACATCGGGTCTCAGTCTGGCCAGCAATTGCCGGGACTTGCGCAACCCCTGAAACAGCGACCAACCCGTTCGCGCCAATGCAACCGGGTTCTTTGACGTCACCGTTGCGGATGGGACGACATGAATGTCATCGGCAGGAAACCCCGTCGAAAAACGGGTCGCCCGTGCATCGGTGACCAGATGGACTGTCAGCCCTCTGGCACGCAATTCATGCGCCAGAGCCTGAGCCGGAAAAAGATGACCACCGGTGCCGCCGGCGGAGAGCAGAACAGACTTGGCCACCACGTCACACCCGCTCCGCGGGCATCGCCGCGTCCTGATAGATTTTCTGTCTGCCGGTCGCACGCTTTTCCGGATTGCGCCGCGTCAGTGCCAGCAGGAAGCCAGCCGTTGTTGCAATGGCCAGCATCGATGACCCACCATAGGAGATAAGCGGCAAGGTCATGCCCTTGGCCGGCAAGAGCTCCAGATTGACGCCGATATGAATCATCGATTGCAGTCCGATCAGCAAGGTCAGACCGGCAATGGCCAGACGGGTGAATTCATCGCCCTCACGGTTTGCATGGCTCAATCCGCGCAAGACGATAAAGGCAAAAATCGCAACAAGCGCCAGGCAGAAGATTATGCCGAATTCCTCGGCTGCAACAGAAAAGATGAAGTCGGTATGGCTGTCTGGCAAAATCCGTTTGATGGTCCCTTCACCCGGCCCCTGTCCCAGCCAGTCACCCCGGATGATCGCTTCACGCGCCGTATCCACCTGGTGTGTATCCCCCTCGCCGGTCAGAAACCGGTCGATACGTCCGGCCACATGGGGGAAGACGATATAGGCCGAAACGAACATCCCGACGCCCATGGCGCCCAGCAAGATGATCCAGAACCAGGGCATGCCGGCCATGAAGAACAATGTCCCCCAGGCGATGGTAATCAGGATGGTCTGGCCGAAATCCGGTTGCGCCACCAGCAGGGCGATAACGATGCCGTAGAGAATGATGGCAAACAGATTGCCGGGAATATCCGGGCGCCGGGAATGTTCGGAAAACAGCCAGGCGCAGATGATGATGAATGACGGTTTCAGAAATTCCGATGGCTGAATGGAAAAGCCGGCAATGGAGAACCAGCGCCGCGACCCCTTTGCCTCAAATCCGTAAAACTGTGTGAAGACCATCATGGCAATCGACAGGGCAAGCAACAGCATGGCGGTGCGACGCACCTGTCGCGGCGACAGGAATGACAAACCAATCATCAGGGCAAGGGCAGGAAAAATGAATTGCGCATGCCTTTTGACAAAATGCAGACTGTCGATATCCAGCCGTTCGGCCACTGCCGGACTTGCTGCAAAGGACAGCATGAAGCCCAGACCAAGAAGCGCGACAAATATCGCCAAAAGGTACCGGTCTATCGTCCAGAACCAGTCCGAAATCGGACCTCGCTCGGTTCTGCTCACCATCCTCAAATCTCCTTTGGATCGACAAGCATTGTTACATTCGGCAAAGCACCGACCTGTTGAACAAATGCGTCGCCGCGTATTTCAAAATTCTTGTACTGATCGAAACTGGCGCAGGCCGGGGACAGAAGCACCACCGGCTCGTCATCGCTGTCCAAAAGCGCATCCTCGGCTGCATGGCTGACAGCCCGGTCCAGCGTTTCGGCAATTTCATAAGGCACATTCTCGCCCAGCACGGCGGCAAAGGCGGGTGCGGCTTCACCAATCAGATAGGCTTTTGCGACATGTGGAAACAGGCTCGAAAGCGACGCGATACCGCCTTGCTTGGGCAAACCGCCGGCAATCCAGTAGATCCGCGGGAAACTCGACAGGGCCGGAGCGGCCGCATCCGCATTCGTCGCCTTGGAATCATTGACAAACAGCACATGCCCGCGCCGGGCAATGGGCTGCATTCTGTGTTGAAGTCCGGCAAAGCTCTGCAAACCGGAGATGATTTCATCTGCTGAAAGTCCGACGGCCGTGCAGGCGGCGATGGCCGCCGCAGCGTTTTGCGCATTATGAGCCCCGCGCAACGTGGATATATCTGCAAGATCGACAACCAACTGCGTTGCGTCATCATCAGCATGGATGATCTGCGTCCCGACGGCGTAAAACCCCTGTGCGAGTACGTCGTGCTTGGAGATGCGCGTCAGCGGTATCGCCGCGCTTTCGAGCCGATCGGCAATTGCCACACACCAGGTATCATCGACGCCGACAATCGCCAGATCGCTTCCGGCAACAAGCCGTTCCTTGACCTCCGCGTAGTGCTGCATTGTACCGTGACGCTCGAGATGGTCCGGACTGACGTTGAGCAATATTCCCGCAGACGGATTGATGGATGGAGAAAGATCAATCTGGTAAGACGAACATTCCACCACATAGAAACGGTTCTTTTCCGGCGGCTCCAGGGTCAGGATGGCCGTTCCTATGTTGCCGCCCAGTTGCGTGTCGCGACCGGCCTCTTGCAGAATATGCGCAATCAACGCCGTCGTTGTTGATTTGCCATTGGTGCCGGTGATGGCAATGAAGGGGCAATCGGGCGCCAGCAAATGCCTTTGGCGAACGAACAGCTCGATGTCACCAATGATTTCAACGCCGCAGGCACGCGCCAGATCGACGCTCCAATGAGCCTTGGGATGTGTGAGCGGCACGCCTGGCGCCAGAACCAGTGCGGCCTGCAAGGTCCAGTCGATGCCACGCAGATCGGCAACAGGTATTCCGCAATGCCGGGCTTCGGCTACCCGATCGGGATTGTCATCCCAGGCGACAAGCTCTGCACCGCCGGCAAGCAGCGAATGGGCCGTCGCTATGCCGGATCCACCCAACCCGAAGAGGGCAACCTTTTTCCCCGCAAAGGCTGTTGCCGCAATCATCGCATCACCGCAATTTCAGGGTTGCAAGGCCCAGCATGGCAAGGCCGACAGCAATGATCCAGAAACGGATGACAACCTGACTTTCGGTCCAGCCCAGCCGTTCAAAATGATGGTGTATGGGCGCCATCAGGAAAACCCGCTTGCCGGTCAGTTTGAATGATGCCACCTGAATGATCACCGACATCATTTCGAGAACAAAGAGCCCGCCGATGATGGCCATGACCAGTTCATGCTTGGTCGCAACAGCAACTGTGCCGATCAAGCCGCCGAGTGCCAGCGAACCGGTATCGCCCATGAAAATCGCTGCGGGCGGCGCGTTAAACCAGAGAAAACCCAGACCCGCCCCGATGAGGGCGCCAAGAACCACAGCCAATTCGCCCGTTCCCGGCACAAAATTGATCTGCAGATAATTCGCAAATACGGCGTTGCCCGCCAGATAGGATATGACGCCAAATGAAGCCGCGGCAATCATCACGGGGACAATGGCAAGACCATCAAGCCCATCCGTCAGATTGACCGCATTGCCTGCCCCAACCACAACAAAGGCGCCAAAGGCAATGTAGAACCAGCCCAGATCAATGATCAGATCCTTGAAAAACGGGAACGTCAGTGAAGATCCGAAACTGGCGCCCTTGCTGCCGGCAGCGGCCATCGAGGCCTGCATGATGAAATAGACCGCCAATCCGGCAATGATGAATTCGCCTATCAGGCGCAAACGCCCGGATATGCCCTTGTGCGATTGTTGCGTCACCTTCTGGTAATCATCATAGAAACCGATCACCCCGAAACCGAGCGTTACCAGCAGCGTTACCACCACATAAACATTCGACAGATCAGCCCACAACAGGGCACTGACAACGATTCCGGTCAGGATCATCAGTCCGCCCATGGTTGGCGTGCCGGCTTTTTTGAAGTGCGTTTGCGGACCGTCAGCGCGAATGGGCTGTCCTCGCCCCTGGCGAATGCTGAGCGCCGCAATAATCCGGGGTCCGAAGAGAAAAACAATAATGGCCGAAGTCAGCGTTGCGGCGCCGGTGCGAAAGGTAATGTATCTGAAGAGATTGAAAAACTGGAACTGGTCGGAATAGTCAACAAGCCACATGAGCATCAGGCAGATCCCCCAAACTGATTTGGTTCACCCGACCTGGCATCCGCCACCGGCGGAAATTTGGCGAGCAAGGCGGGCACAAACCTGGAAAAGCCCATGCCTTTGGATGATTTGATCATGACCACATCTCCGGCTCGAACCGTATCCAGAATCATCGTCAGCAAAGCCTCGGTTGAGGCAAAATGGTCGTGCAGCACCGACTCGCCCAGAACGGCTTCCAGTGCGTCCATTTCCGGGCCCGCCATCAACACCATGTCGATTTTGGCCTCGGTCAGGGGCTTGTTGAGTTCCTGATGCAACTTCTTTGCAAAGGAACCCAATTCCAGCATGTCGCCAAGAATGGCAATGCGGCGACCGGCCCCTTGAGTCGGTGTATCGCGCAACAGCTCAATGCCCACCTGCATGGATGCAGGATTGGCGTTGTAGCTCTCATCAATCAGCGTAAAGGTGCCGTTTGCGGTTTCCAGAATGTGCCGCGAACCGCGCCCTTCGCTGGGCGTCAGTTCGGCGAAGGCACCCGCCATTTTGGTCAGATCAGCACCGGCAAGTTTGGCAGCACCGGCAACCGCCAAAGCGTTTTGCACCATGTGCCGGCCCGGAGCACCGATGACCAATTCGCAGTCGTCGCCCAGAATCGTCGCCTTGATCCTGGAACCATTTGGCAATGTTTCATTGTCCAGAAGCCTGATGTCCGCCTGCTGGTGCTCACCAAAATTATGGATATGGGCAATCGTGCAGGCTTTGGCAGCCTTTTTCAACTGCGCGTATTTTTCACTGTCGCGATTGAGCAGCACATGGCCACCCGAAACCACCCCCTCAAAAATCTCGGCCTTTGCCGCAGCAATCTCTCCCAGGTTTTTGAAATGACCCAGATGGGCATCCGCAATGGCCGTGATGATGGCAATATGCGGACGCACCATCTTGACCAAAGGCCTGATTTCATCCGCATGGTTCATGCCAATTTCGAATATTCCGTAGTCGGCGTCCTGCGGCATCCGGGCAAGCGACAGCGGAACACCCCAATGGTTGTTGAACGACGCGACAGAGGCATGCACCCTGCCCTGGCCAGACAGGACATGCCGCAGCATTTCCTTGGTGGTGGTTTTACCGACCGAACCGGTGACAGCAATAATCCGTGCCTTGGTGCGTGCGCGTGCCGCGATGCCCAGGCGGGTCATGGCCTCCAGGACATCATCGACAACGATCATCGCCGCATGCAGATGGCCCATTGCCGGCAGCTTGGATTCAGATACCACCAGAACAGTTGCACCATTTGCTACAGCCGTACTGGCAAAAGCGTGCCCATCCACCCGGTCACCCTTGATTGCAAAAAACACATCACCGGGCTGCACTGCCCGACTGTCTATCGATATGCCCTCAATGCCTTCCGGCATAGCACCGACCGGCCGACCATTCATGGCTTCGACCATGTCAGCACTGCTCCACAGCCAGGATCTCTCCTGCTGTCCGGCGATCGCCTTCTTGATTTCCTCATGGTCGGAAAACGGCAAGACGCGGTCCCCGAACGTCTGCCCCTGTTCGTGCCCCTTGCCGGCAACGACCAGCGTGTCACCTTCCTCAAGCATGTCCATGGCTGCATGGATTGCTTCTGCACGGTCGCCAATCTCCATGGCTCCCGGTGCGGCGGCAAGAATTTCGGCGCGTATGGCTGCAGGGGCCTCACTGCGCGGATTGTCGTCCGTGACGATCACCACATCGGCCAGCCGCGTGGCAATTTCGCCCATAATCGGTCGCTTGCCGCGATCACGGTCACCACCGCACCCAAAAACCAGCACAATACGATTGGTGGTAAAGGGACGAACCGACTGCAAAACCTGTTCAAGCGCATCGGGCTTGTGCGCATAATCGACGTAGGCGGGCACACCCTTGCCGGTGGATCCCACGAGTTCCAGTCGGCCAGAGGCACCGCGAAGATGCTCAAGCGCCCCGATGGCCTCACCGGCGGGAACACCCGTTGCAATGGCTAGCCCGGCGGCAACCAGAGCGTTGGACAGTTGAAAGTCCCCCGCAAGCGGTATGTTGACCTGGTAGATCGCGCCTTCATGATGAATTTCCGCACATTGCCGGTGGCGCTGGTGCTCCACCCTCTTGAGCGTCAGAAAGGTCCCTCTGCGACCGACAGTCAGCACAGTCAGCCCGGCATTTGCCGCAACCGCGACCACCTGATCAGACCACACGTCATCGGCGAAAATGACGGCTGGTGCTCCGCGCGGCAACAGGCTGTCGAACAGTCGCATCTTGGCAGCAAAATAGTCATCTATCCCGGCGTGGTAGTCGAGATGATCGCGGCCGAGATTGGTAAATGCGCCCGCAGCCAGACGAACGCCGTCAAGCCGGTGCTGATGCAGGCCGTGACTGGACGCCTCGATGGCGCAATGGGTCACACCCTCACTGGAAAGCTCACTCAATAGCCGATGCAACACAACGGGATCGGGCGTCGTCAATTGTCCATAATCCTGGCGTGTCGGCGACTCGACACCTGTCGTGCCGATCATCGCTGCCTGACGGCCGCTGCGCTCCCAGATCTGCCGCGTAAAGGAGGCAACCGACGTTTTGCCTGCGGTACCGGTAACGGCAACCATCGTCTCGGGTTGAGCGGCATAAAACCGTGCGGCGGCCCTGGCCAGAAGATCACGTGGATCGGCAACTCGGATCACCGGCAATCCGGGATCCGGGAATGTATTGTGTTCTGATGTGAAAATGGCCACAGCGCCGCGCGCGCGCGCATCTGCGATGAACTCCGCGCCATCCCTCGCGCTGCCCGCCAGAGCGGCAAAGACAAATCCAGGTTGCACATCCTGACTATTGGCCGTCAGGCCTGCAATCTCCAGATCGGCGTATATTGCGGGGATATTGGCAAATTCACCAGCCAGTACATTCAGCTTCATGTTTTTACGTTACCATTCCTTTATCTTGCGGTGTCAGTGCTTGAGACATGACGACTCAACATGCTTATGTCAGACTTAATATGACACAAGCAAGGCAGCGCCATCTTCTCCAAAAGAAGGTCGTACCCCAAGAAGAGCAGCCGATCGACGAATGATCGCCTTGACTGTAGGCGCTGCATTCAGACCCGCAGTCGCCGAGTGCTGTCCTTCCGCCGGCTTTGGTTCGTCAATAATGACCAGAACGACATATTGCGGATCTTCAATGGGAAAGGCCGACAGAAACGCATTGAAGCGCACGGCGGAAGAATAACGTCCATTGACCACTTTTTCCGCTGTTCCGGTCTTGCCGCCAATGCGAAACCCCGGAACCTCGGCCCGCCGGCCCGATCCCTTTTCGACATTCAAGCGCATCAGATAGCGCATCGCAGCACTGGTTTCCGATTTGATCACCCGTGTGGCAACCCGCTGCGCATCTTCCTGACTGCGCGGCAGGAACGTTGGTGGAATGAGCAGTCCACCATTCAACATGGCAGCCGCCGACATGGCTGTCTGCAACGGCGTGGTTGCAACACCGTGCCCAAAGGAAATCGTGACGGAATTGATTTTCTTCCAGTTTTTCGGCTGACTCGGCATGGCGACTTCGGGCAATTCCGTTCGCATCCGTGTCAACAATCCGATACGGGTCAGAAATTCCTGATGACCTTCCACACCCACCACATCGGCCATTTTTGCAGTACCGATATTGGACGAATATATGAAAATCTCCGGAACAGACAATGTCCGGTGCTTGCCGTGAAAATCGTGGATCGTGTGTCCGGCGATCCTGATCGGCTTGGAGGCATCAAAACTGTCACCCAGGTTGATCAGACCGGAATCCAGAGCCATCGCCGTGGTAAACGCCTTGAACGTCGATCCCATTTCATAGGTACCGGCCGACATGCGGTTAAGCCGGTCCTTTTCCAGGGCCTGAGCTGCGATATTGGGGTCATAGTCCGGCAGTGATGACATCGCCAACACTTCACCGGTTTTTGCGTTCAAAACCACGGCTCCGGCCGCAATGGCCTGATAGCGCTGCATGGCTGCCGCCAATTCATCACGCACAATATGCTGGACACGCAGATCCAGAGACAGCCGTACCGGTTCCATTTGCCGTTCGATGGTCATGCCTGCAGCGGCCAGGGCTGCAAGTCCCTGTCCATCAACATATTTCTCCATCCCGGCAATGCCCTTGTTGTCAATATTGACATGGCCGACGATATGCGAGGCTGTTGGACCGCCCGGATAGAAGCGGCGTTTCTCCGGGCGAAAGCCGACGCCGGGTATTCCAAGGGCCAGAATGTCATTTTGCTGTCTGGGTGTCAGCTGGCGTCGCAGCCACTGAAACTGGGATTTGGATGTCAGTTTGCGATAGACGCTGCGCACATCCAGTTCAGGCAAAACCGTTGCCAGCCGCTCGATGACCTCATCCGGATCGGTGATCTTGTGCGGCTTGGCATAGAGCGAAACCGTCCTGATATCCGTTGCGAGGACCTGGCCGTTGCGGTCAAGAAGGTCTGGTCGCGATGCCATCAGGGCATCACCACGCGCAATACTGGCGACAGTTGTCAGGTCGCGAAGACCATATTGCACCAGGCGACCGGCTATCACCCCATAGACCAGACAGACACCAATCATCACCAAAACGATACGGTGCCTGGTCTTGTGGCCGGACGCCTTGCGCGCACCATCGACAACAAGCGCTTTGCCGGCGCGTGCATTGCTGCCTGCCGTCGTCTTGGCCCGTGCCACCAGTCCCATGCGTTGAAGCAGATACATTATTGCCCCACCGATCCGGTTATGGTGGTTGAATCAGGCACTTCCGCCATCATTTCCTGTGCCCGTTCCGGAAGGTCGATAATGCGGGCGGGAAGTTCCTGTGGGCGCACGATCTGATGTGCTTCGGTAATTTCAAGCCCCAGTTCATCCTGATGGCGCTCCACCAACGCCTGCAACCTTCCGGGCTGTATCAACAGGCTCCAGTCAGCCTTGAGCAGGTCGATCGTATTTTTCTCAAGTCGTATTTCTGCCTCAAGATGCTTGATTTCATCCAACTGCTCCTCAGCCTGATATTTGATTTGAAATGTCAGGACGGCAGCTGCAGCCATGAAGCCAATAATCACAAGGTCGATTGTTCTGAGCATGTGCGTTAACTCCCCAACGTCGAAACAGAGGGCAATTCCGGCAATCCGAATATCGATCGGTCAGCAGGCCGAGGTGCGAGTGCAGTGCGCGTTCCTGCACGCAATTTCGCAGAACGCGCCCGCGGGTTTTCATCAGCCTCGGCCTCCGTCGCAGCTGTCATCGGCTTTCCTATGATTTCAAATGTCACCGGCACCGCTTCGGTCACTGGCAAATGACGAGAGCTGCCGCCGGCCCGTCCGGAACGATCCTGGAAAAAGCGTTTGACGATACGGTCCTCAAGCGAATGGAAGCTGACGACGACCAGTCTTCCGCCCGGCTTGAGCGCACGTTCGGCAGCGAATAGAGCATCAGCCAGCTCGCCCAATTCCTCATTGACGAAAATTCTCAACGCCTGAAAAACACGGGTTGCCGGATGAATCTTGTCACGCGCTTTTCGCGGATTGACCTTTTCGATCAGCGTCACCAGATCAAGCGTTGTCTGAAAACGCTCAACCTTGCGGCGCGCATCAATGGCCCGCGCGATGCGACCCGACTGCTTTTCCTCGCCCAGAAACCCGAATACACGCGTAAGGTCGGAAACCTTCAGCGTATTGACGACGTCCGCTGCGGTTGGCCCCTTGCCGGACATGCGCATATCCAGCGGCCCGTCTTTCTGGAAGGAAAACCCGCGCTCAGCCTGATCGATCTGCATGGATGAGACACCGATATCCAGCACCACACCATCAAGCCCGTCCTCTGGCGCATGGTCGGCCAGATCACTGAATCGCGAACAGATCAATTGCAGCTTGCCCGGATAGGCCTCAAGCATCTTCTGGCCGTCGGCGATGGCTTGCGGATCCCGGTCAAGCGCAATCACCTGCGCGCCGGCATCCAGAATGGCTCTTGTGTAACCTCCGGCACCAAATGTGCCATCGATAATGATCTGCCCTGGTTGCGGGTCCAGCGTCACCATGACCTGCTGAAGAAGAACCGGGATGTGGCGCATTGGTCCGCCACCGACGTCATGCTCCATGCCGTCAGAATCCGCCGTCATCCCGTCTCTCCTTGCCCGGCGCGGGCTGGCCTGCCTGCCAAGCGCCGGCTCAGGGCTTCCTGTCGTTTTTCCTCGTAGCAAACAGGGTCCCAAAGCTGAAAATGATCCGACCGCCCGACAAAGGTGACCTGGTCGGTTATCCCGGTATAGTCCCGCATAAATTCGTTCATCATCAAGCGGCCTTCGCCATCCAGCTTCACGAATATGCCACCGCCGTGAATGAGTAGAGACATATCGTTGGCATCCGGCGAGAACGGGTCCTCGCCGTCGATCTGACGTTCGTAACGATCCAGAAGATCCGGACCTCCAACCGTGATGGCCGGAAAGACGAAATCCTGAATTGCATAAAGTTCTTGAATATCCAGGCGCGCAAGCACGTTGCGAAACTGGGCGGGCACAGAAACCCTGCCTTTCGCATCCACTTTGTTCGTCGCGTTGGACAGGAACCGGTTCATTACGCAAAACCGCCGTTTCCAGACCTGAATACCATAACATGCTGCCTCCGGAGATCACCGACTGCAAGTCTCGCGAGCCGATTGCTGCCGCATTGCGACAATCACTCCGAACCCACCAAAGGGTAGCGCCTGAACACCCTACAAACAGTCCATTTGGGATAACATGGGAGATTTTGGGCGTCAATGGGATACAGCCGATCAAACATGTCTTACATGCCCGCCATTAAAGCGCATTCATGGTTAACCAAGACTTAAGACGTGCTCAAAGACACAGCGATCCAATCCCGGAGCATCGCTCGGGTTTGGATCTGCCGAAAATTACTGTTTTGCAGTCGTTTGAAATGCCAGCTGGCCTGTAAGCCGGGTTCTGTAAGGCCTGCCAATTTCTTGACAGACGTGACAGCCATTCTTCTGGGACAGAATTTGCATCCTGCCTCAAGCAACCCACCCGGATGACTGACCCGGAAACAGGCTGGAGCTTGCGCTCCGCGTCATCCCTATTCGGTTTTGCTCCCGGTGGGGTTTACAATGCCATTTCTGTTGCCAGAAATGCGGTGGGCTCTTACCCCACCCTTTCACCCTTACCCCGCCAGCATTCCTGTCCGCCCAATCGATTCATTGAGACAAAGGACAGGAATGCAGGCGGGGCGGTTTCCTTTCTGTGGCACTTTCCCTGGGGTCACCCCCGCCGGACGTTATCCGGCACCGTGTTTCCGTGGAGCCCGGACTTTCCTCCCTCTGCTGTCTTTCGACATTGCAAAGAGCGGCTATCCGGCCAGCTGGCACGCCCTGATAGCCGAGACGGAGAGGAATTGAAAGCACTTCCGACATCCGCGCTGATATTGCAGAGGATGACAACGACCGAAAAAGCCTCCCACTTCAAATGGCCCATGGTGGAGCAATTCAATGGGAGGCTTTCAGGTCGGTTTCGTCAAAGGGCTACCGCAGCACAATCACATCTGGCCAGGCGTCTGTGCCCGCACAGATGCGGCTAGCCGGTGATCTTTTGCACTTTCGCACAATATCTTGAAGACACCGGGTTCATGCGTTTGGCCGCATGGCCGGCATTGTAGCGCAAAATCGTCCCACAGGTGTCGCCGCCGCTGAGCTTGTGCGCGCCACCCAGGTATTTCATGCCGTATTTGATATTGGTTTCCGGATCATACAGACCCTTTTTCGACCCGCGATAGCCCATCATGCGCGCCGTTCCAAGCTTGATCTGCATGAGACCGACTTCCCCTGCACGGCCCCGCGCCTTTGCGTTGAAATTGCTTTCCACCCGTACAACGGCATGCGCCAATGAACTGGGAATGCCATGTTTGCGCGCATAGGTATTGATCAGTCGGGAATATCTGCTGCGCTTCTTTTGTGCGGTGCTGACCTTGGCGGTTTCTGCAGGCTTGAAGATCGCCGATGCGATTGCACCAAGGTCGATGCCATTGCCTGCCTTGTCTTTTGCTTCTTCCGCGATCGCATGACCACTGAGTGAAACCATGCCGACACACAGTGCCGCGCAAAGGAAGGTTCCAGTTCTATTCATTCCATAACTCCAAACGAGACGCCGCCAATGCACCACGCATGACGATCAATAAAATTGCTGTCTCATTCCTAGTTTCGAAATTTATTGAATGGTGGCAGCGGTGTAACGTTCTGTTACACGCTGTAAGATTCACATATATTGCACTGCAATATGCGCTTCATTTGGAGAGAACCGGCAGGGCTGACAACAGCTTGTGCAGGGTCTCGATGGTTGAGGCATCGGCTATTCCATCAACCCTCTCTGGACGAAAATGCCGCTGGAACGCCTTGATGACAATTTCCAGGTGTTCATCAAAATTTCCTGTTATTTCAACTCCATAACCATAGAGCCCAAGCATTGCCTGCAGCGCTTCCACTGGCTGGCCGGAGTCACCACGTTGAAAAAAACGCCCCCCCGCCGCACCTGATGGTTCAACCCAGTGCCCGACACCGGAATCGAAAAGTGATCGCCAGGGGAACTTTTCGCCCGGATCCTCCTTGCGCTGCGGTGCAATATCGCTGTGAGCAAGGACCATTTCCGGGGCAATTGCCCATCTCTTGGCGCATTTCTGACACAAATTGATGACGGTTTCCATCTGCGCCAGCGGAAAGTCAGGGTAGTTGCCCTGATGCCCCGGATTGGCAATCTCGATTCCAATGGATCGCGAATTGCTGTCGCTTTCACCTTTCCAGATGCTCTTTCCCGCGTGCCAGGCCCGTTTTTCCTCGGCAACCATCTGCACTGCCCGGCCATCCTCGAAAACAAAATAGTGGGCAGAAACCTGCGATTGCGGCGAACAGAGCCATTGCAGCGCCTCATCGGCGCTGTCCATGCCTGTATAGTGCAGAACCAGCATATCGACGGTACCGTTCAGCCGCTCTCCAAAATTGGGTGACGGGCAGACGTCCGCCTCGGAAAAATCAGGTCTGACCAGTGTCATTTGGCCATGCGTTCCTTTTCAATGGCCGCAAAGGCCGCATTCAAAACCACCATCCGATCATTGGCAATGGCCAGGAATTCCTCCGGAACACCACGGGCAATCAGCCGATCCGGATGGCTCTCGGAGACCAGTTTTCTGTATTGTCTCTTGATTTCGGCAAGTGAAGCATCAGCATGGACGCCGAGAACCGCGTAAGGGTCGCGCTCCGTTTCATAGGTGTGGCGCGCAACAATTCTTTCAAAATGCGCTTCATCGACGTGAAAAATCTCGGCCACCCGCGCCAGAAATGCCTGTTCCTTTTCATGAATGACACCGTCAGCCTTGGCGATATGGAACAGCCCGTCCAGAATATCCTCCAGAACGAGACAATTGTCTTCACCCGACCCACAAAGCTCGGCCATTTTCGAAGCGTAGGATTCAAAACCTGCGACATCCTGTTTGGCGAGATTGTAAAGCCGCGCCACATTGCGCGCCTCCGAATCCGGCATTTCAAAAAGATCCTGAAAAGCGATCACTTCGTCAGGCGTCACGATGCCGTCCGCCTTGGCCATCTTGGCCGACAGGGCGATCATGGCGACAGAAAAGGCCACGCGCCGTCGCGTTTCCGGATCACCTTCAAAAAGCGTGCGCACCGCTTCCAGAACACCGGAAAATGCTTCCGATGCCGCAATGGCCACAAATTCTCCAAGACGTACAAATATTGACATGCACCGTATGTACGTGATTTGCCCCGCCAATGCGAGAGCCCAAAAGCCGCAGTTTGAAGATCCACAATGCGCGGTTAACATTGCACTGCAGCAAGCCCATGGAATCTTGGGGAGGCATGAAGGATTCATGACCGCACATCAGATGTCTGGTCCAAATCACTTGTCAAATTTACTGGCCCGTTTTACCGGTCCGTTTTACTGGGGCTTTTCCAGAACAGGCGGGTTCAGTATCTTTTGAAGCGCAACCCCGTAGGCGCGTTCGGTGCCTTCCGAAAGCGCTCCTCGGTCCCGGGCCAAGGCGTAAATCCTTTGCGCAAACTCAGCATCACTGACCGCTTCCATTGCGTTGCCATGCTCAAGATACTCTTCAAAGGCTATACCTTTGGTATGAATGAGCGGGCGTTTGGCGAACACAGCATCCAATATGATTCCCGAGCCCTGGCAGCGTCGCTTGTCCGCAAGATAGGGTATCAGAAGCACGTCACAGGCAAACAATTGCCTGACATAGTCATCCCTTGAAATGCCTGTTTCAATAAACCGAAGATTCACGCCATTTTGATAGGCTGGAAGGTTATGCAGCCGGTTGCAGATATGATTTTCCTGTGCGGCCAACGCCGCGGACACCTGCACCATCACGTCCACCTGTGTGGTTTCGGTGTCGGTTGCATAAAGCGCCCGCAACGCTTCGACGATCGGCGCAATTCTGTCGCTGCCCTTGTCAGGGCGCGGTCCCCCCAGGACACCTACGGTCAATGGTCCGATCAAGTCGGAGGCGACGCATGATGCTGCAGGCCGTTCCATGTCTGGATATATATTGCATGGAACAATGAGCGTGTTGCTGGCTTTGATGCCATAGTGCTGCAAGAGGATGGCGCTATGGGCCCTCGTCTCCGTGTAGAGAAACAACCGTTTCTGATCGATCAGCTCACGAAGCGTATCAACACCAAATTCCTCCATATATTCGAACGGCTCGCTCTCGGCGATACAACGGATGTGGACGGTCGGAAGGTCCGCGCCATCGGATGCCTGTAACCATTGAACAATTGCGCGCATCAGCCTCTTCGAGCAGCTGGGAACCAGCAGGTGATCATCCCTCGTAATCTTCAAGGATTGACAATAGGCCTGCATCACCTCTGGAAAACCGCTTCTCAAAGCCAGAATGCGTCGCAGATGGATCTTCATTTTGTTAAACCATGTCGCCTTCGGATCATTCACGGTTTTCCATTCCACCCGCGCCAGTGACGTATTGACCGATCGAATCGATCCACGATAGGCCATCGGCAACGCCGCATCGCATAGGAGATGATGTTCGTATTTCGGATAGATTGTTGAAATTGCCAGAGGAGTGGTCTGATAATGACCGCCCTTTACAGATATATTGCTCTCCAGAATAATCAGTCTTGTCATGTGCTCTGTCATTATGGTTGGCTGAAAGCTCTGGAAGGAAGCGGTGCGCAATTGATCTGTTGTTATTGAGTATGAAATCCGTCAGGTCCACCCTTTGGCGGACAAGCAACATTGTTCAATGCTCAATGGAAAATGGCAATCCTTTCGCAAGAGGGGCGCTTAGCTGGAAACATAAGTAGGATATGCGCGCATGAAAAAAGCATTGGTCTGTGGTGCAGGTGGCTTTATTGGAGGGCATCTCGCAAGGCGGCTCAAGGATGAGGGGTTTTGGGTGCGCGGCGTCGATTTGAAGGCGCACGAACATTGCACCAGTGCGGCAGACGAATTTGTCATTGGTGATCTGCGCGACGCCGGTTTCTGCCGCTCCATCGTTGAACACGACTTTTGCGAGGTTTACCAGCTGGCAGCAGATATGGGCGGTGCCGGCTACATATTCTCCGGCGATAATGACGCCGATATCATGCACAATTCAGCGACAATCAACCTGAACATGCTCGACGCCTGCCTCAACAAGGGCGTCAGAAAAATCTTCTATTCCTCGTCAGCCTGCATATACCCTGCCTACAATCAGGAAGATCCTGAAAATCCGGACTGCTCTGAGGCGTCAGCCTATCCCGCTGCTCCCGACAGTGAATATGGCTGGGAAAAACTTTTCAGCGAACGGCTGTATCTGGCTTACAATCGAAACCATGGCATGCAGAACCGCGTGGCGCGCTACCACAATATTTTTGGCCCTATGGGCACCTGGGACGGCGGCAAGGAAAAGGTTCCCGCCGCCATATGCCGCAAGGTGGCCTCAGCCCTGGATGACGGTGCCATTGAAATATGGGGAGATGGCCAGCAGACACGCTCTTTCCTGCATGTCGATGAATGTATCGAGGGCTCATTGCGGCTCATGCGATCCGCAAACTTTGAAGGTCCGGTGAATATTGGTTCTGATGAGATGGTCAGCATCAATCAACTGGTGGATATGGTGTGCACCATTGCCGGCAAGACCTTGAACAAGGTTCATATTGACGGTCCACTTGGCGTCAGAGGCAGGAATTCCGACAACAGTCTGATCGCCGAAAAACTCGGGTGGGCGCCCTGCCAGCCCCTGCGTGCCGGCCTTGAAAGTACCTATTCATGGATCAGACAGCAGGTTGAAATTAGCAATAGCGCAGCAACGCATTGAGTCTGAAGCCCCGATAGTCACCTGCGGTCCCGATCATCGCCTGCTGCCTTGTCACGAAAACTTCACAAAAAGGACGTTGCTGACCAAATTTATATCTATTATTCATGATGTATTGATGAAAATCACCGGGTTTCCAATGATCGGGGCGACATAGGCATTGTCGTCAAAATACCGTGTCTGCAATTCCGGCGCCTGAGATGAGGAGATAACCTTTGAGCGACGATATATACAATGTGCTGTTTCTTTGTACCGGCAACTCGGCAAGGTCGATTATCGCCGAGGCAATCATGAACCGGTTGGGCAATGGCCGTTTCAAAGCCTATTCGGCGGGTTCCCAACCCAAGGGAACGGTTCACCCCAACACAATCGAACTTCTGAAGAAGATGAATTACAATACAGACTTCGCCCGCTCGAAAAACTGGGATGAATTTGCTGTTGCAGGCGCTCCCAACATGGATTTTGTCTTTACCGTTTGCGACAACGCCGCAAACGAAGCCTGCCCAGTATGGCCAGGTCAGCCGATGACAGCTCATTGGGGTATAATTGACCCTGCTGCAGCCACAGGAACAGCTGCCGAAATTCATCTGGCCTTTTCAGAAGCCTATCGGACGCTCAACAGTCGCATATCGATATTCCTCAACCTGCCGATGAGCAGCATCGACAGAATGTCATTGCAGAAAAAATTGGACCATATCGGGCGAAGCGATTGAACGTTTGCCAGCTGACAGCGTGCACGACAGCGGCCTCGGTCCGGACAACCAATTATCCTGAATCCGGTAAATTGGGTTTTACTGGTTGTGATCCAGTTTGAGATAAACTTAATGATAGAGAATACGAAATATTAAACGGTTTCTGTTGTTCTGCGACCAAATCCATTGGCTTACAGAAACGAAACCATGAAGAATTTCGCAGAGACCCTCATTAATACCATTTCTACTGGTGATGAAGATTCCTATCTCATTGACAGGGCGCTTGAGACAGTCCGCGCCCATCTTGGGATGGAAATCGCCTATCTCACTGAATTTGTTGACGGCGACTCGGTCTTTCGACAGGTCAATGCGCCTGGTTTTGAAAGTTTGCTCAAGCCTGGTGATAAAATGTCACTCCAGGAAGTGTATTGCATGCACATTCTTGAAGGCCGCTTGCCGGAAATGATGCCCGATACCTCTGATTTTCCTCTGGCCATGTCCATGCCCGTTACCAGCGATTTGCCGGTTGGCTCACACGTGAGCATTCCAATCAAGCGTCGCGATGGAAGCCCCTATGGCTCTTTTTGCTGTCTCAGCACGAAACCAAACAAGACTCTCAACCAGCGTGATCTGGAAACCATGCGTTTGTTTGCAGACCTGGTGTCTCATCAGGTCAACAAAAATCTGCAGATTTCAAGCGAACTCGAAGAAAAACGCGCCAGGATTGCAAATGTAATCGACACGGGTGATTTTACGCTTGTCTATCAGCCGATCTGGGATTTCAGTCAGCCTGACCCCGTGGGATTTGAAACCCTTTGTCGTTTCAACGGACAGCCTTACCGCACGCCGGATCTCTGGTTTGGCGATGCGGCTGAGGCCGGTCTGGGTGTCGAATTGGAATTGGCAGTCGTCAAAAAGGCCCTGCAGGCTTTTCACACCCTTCCCTTGACGGGTAGTCTTTCCTTCAATCTTTCTCCAGAGGCCATAACCAGTGACCGGCTTCCTGATCTTTTGTCGGAATGGCCGCTGGACCGGATCGTACTGGAGATCACCGAGCATTCGCAGGTGGCTGACTATGAATTACTGTGCTCCTCGCTGGCGCGGCTCCGCGCTACGGGCGTGAAGCTGGCAGTCGACGATGCAGGGGCCGGATATGCAAGTCTGCGCCATATCATCAAATTGGCACCTGACATTATCAAGCTCGACATGACGCTGACCCGCGACGTCAACACAGACAAGGCGCGGCGATCCCTGGCGACTGCACTGATTTTCTTCGCGCGCGAAACAGGAACATCACTGGTTGCCGAAGGCATTGAAACACAAGGCGAACTTGATACGCTTAAAATGCTTGGCGTTCACAAGGGTCAGGGCTACTTGCTGGGACGACCGATGGACCTTGAAAAAGCCTGCGCGCTGCTCACGCCGGAGGAATTATCTCTGTCCGTCAATGGTTATGCCGCCTCGGGAAACCTCTCATAATACGGCAAGCACATGCTCTATCGGATCAGCAACCATTCAGGCCGCAATCATTTGTGCCGGAGCGCGGGTCTTGCGATAGAGGCCGCTGACCACGATCAGGTTCAAAATCCCCGCCACCGCTGCGACCGCGTAGGCAGCCGTATAATTTCCGGTGTAGTCATAGAGCAGGCCGCCCTGATAGCCGCCGATCGCGTGCCCAAACCAACCAAACATGCCGACAATACCAAGTGCAAAGGCCCTGCGTGACGGCGGCGTCAAAACACGGATGGACACAAGCACACCGGTCATGACACCGGCATAACCAAAGCCATAGACAATGGCATAGATGTAGAAGCTCTTGAGACTTTC